>NZ_AUBS01000025.1 GCF_000429365.1 Pseudodonghicola xiamenensis DSM 18339
TCGGGCGCCGACCCGGAAGGCATCTTCCCCTGCATCCTCGGCCATGAGGGCGCCGGCGTGGTGATCGAGGTGGGCGAGGGCGTGACCACGCTGAAGCCCGGCGATCACGTGATCCCGCTTTATACGCCGGAATGCCGTGAATGCCCGTCCTGCCTCAGTGGCAAGACCAACCTGTGCACCGCGATCCGCAACACCCAGGGCCAGGGGCTGATGCCCGACGGCACGACGCGGTTCTCGATGCTCGATGGCACGCCGATCTATCACTACATGGGCTGTTCGACCTTCGCCAATCACACGGTGATGCCGGAGATCGCGCTGGCCAAGGTGCGCGAGGACGCGCCCTTCGACAAGATTTGTTATATCGGCTGTGGCGTGACCACCGGCATCGGCGCGGTGATCAATACCGCGGGCGTCGAGATCGGCTCGACCGCGGCGGTGTTCGGTCTGGGCGGCATCGGGCTCAATGTGATCCAGGGGCTGCGGATGGCCGGCTGCGACATGATCATCGGTGTCGATCTGAACGACGACAAGGCCGAGATGGCGAAGAAGTTCGGCATGACGCATTTCGTCAACCCGTCGAAATCGGACGTGCCGGTGGTGCAGCAGATCGTCGATCTGACCAAGCGCGGCGCCGATCAGATCGGCGGGGTGGATTATTCCTTCGACGCCACCGGCAACGTGCAGGTGATGCGGGATGCGCTGGAATGTTCGCACCGGGGCTGGGGGGTGTCGGTGGTGATCGGGGTTGCGCCTTCGGGGGCCGAGATCTCGACCCGCCCGTTCCAGCTGGTCACCGGCCGGGTCTGGAAGGGCACCGCCTTCGGCGGCGCCAAGGGCCGTACCGATGTGCCGAAATTCGTCGATTGGTACATGGACGGCAAGATCGAGATCGACCCGATGATCACCCACAAGCTGAAGCTTGAGGAGATCAACCACGGGTTCGAACTGATGCATGAAGGCAAGTCGATCCGCGCCGTCGTCGAATATTGATCACAGCCGCGCCCGGCCGACAGGCCGGGCGCATTTGACAAGCAAGCGGCCTGCCGGTGTCCCGGCAGGCCGCTTTTGGTTTCAGGTCCTGTTCGGTGTCCTGTGCCCGGGCAATCAGGCCGGGGTTGCCCGCGGCATCGGCCGGGCCAGCACCGCCAGCACCAGGACGGCCCCGATGGTGATGGCGATCCAGTTGGTCGAGATCAGGAACAACCCGCCCACCGTCAGAGCGATCTTGTGCCACAGAAACAGGTTCTGGCGGAACCAGCCGATATAGGCCGAGGACAGCGCCAGAACACCCAGCAACCCGGACAGCAGCGCGGTGACGAATTCAACCGGGGTGAAATCGACGAACAGCAGGCTTGGTGCATAGACGAACATGAAGGGCACCAGTGCCTTGCCCATCGACAGGCGGAATGCCGTCGTCCCCGTTGTCATCGGTTCGCTGCGCGCCAGGCCGGCGGCGGCATAGGCGGCCAATGCCACCGGTGGCGTCACATCGGCCAGCACCCCGAAGTAGAAGACGAAGAAGTGCGTGGCGATCAGCGGTACGCCGAATTCCATCAGCGCCGGCGCTGCGATCGAGGCCAGGATGATATAGGTCGGCGTGGTGGGGATGCCGGCGCCCATCACGATGCAGGCGATGGCGACGAAGATCAGCCCGAAGAACAGCGCCAGGCCGTTTTCCGACAGCATGCCGGTGAAATCCATGCCGATCACGAAGGTGGCGAGGTCATGCGCCAGTTGCACCACTGCGGCGGAGAACTTGAAGCCCAGGCCGGTCAGCGTGGTCATCCCAAGAAGGAAGCCGACGCAGGCACAGGCGGCGCCGATGGCCAGCGCGAATTTGGCGCCATCCTCGAACCCCTGCACCAGACGCGGCGGCGTCAACACGGTGGAGGTGTCCATCGTTGTATTGCCCAGCATCCGCATAAGGAGCGGCACATAGGAGAAGACGATGGTCAGGATGATGCCCCAGAAGGCGGCGAGGAAGGGCGTGTATTGCATCAACAGCATCGCCACCATGACCCCCAACGGGATGAACAGGTGCCAGGATTTCGCCAGCACCGCACCGAACTGCGGGATCTTGTCCTTGGACAGCCCCTTCAGCCCCAGCTTCTTGGCTTCCAGATGCACCATCAGCAGGATGGCGATATAGTGGAAGGCCGCAGGCACGATGGCGATCAGGATCAGCTCGTTATAGGGGATGCCCAGCATCTCGGTCATCACGAAGGCCGAAGCGCCCATGATCGGCGGTGTCACCTGGCCACCGCAGGAGGCCGAGGCCTCGACAGCGCCGGCGAAACGCCCGGAAAATCCGGATTTCTTCATCAAGGGAATGGTGAAGGCGCCGGTGGTCACCGTGTTGGCGATGGGCGAGCCGGAGATCATCCCGAAGAAACCGGAGGAGACCACCGAAACCTTGGCCGAACCGCCCGAAGCGCGGCCGGCGATGATAGTGGCCAGGTCGATGAAGAGCTGGCCCAGACCGCTCATCTGCGCGAGGATGCCGAACAGCACGAAGTGGAACACATAGGTGGCGACCACGCCGACAGCGACGCCATAGATGCCTTCTGTGCCGACGAACAGGTGGTTGACGATGCGGGTGATCGAATAGCCGCGATGCGCCAGGATACCTGGCAGATAGGGGCCGACCAGCGCATAGAGCAGACAGGCGACGCCGATATAGGCAAGCGTCGAGCCCATGGTGCGCCGCGTGGCCTCGAGCGTCATGATGATGGCGACGAGACCCATCATATAGACCGGCTCAGGCGGGTTTCCGACATTGTCGATGAAAATGTGTTTGAAGAAGATCGCCAGATAGGCCGAGAAGCCGGCACCGAAGGCGGCGAAGATCCAGTCGCGCAGGGCCACCTTTTCGGGGTTGGCGCCCTTGCGGTTGAACGGCAGGGTCAGGGCGATCAGGATCAGCATCACCACGGTGAAGCCGGTCTTCAACCCGCTGGGCGGCAGCGCCTGCACAAGATCGTAGAGGATGTAGAGGTAGAAGGCCGCGAAAAGCAGCGAGTCGACCCAGAGCCGTGGGGTCGGCTGCGCCCGTTTGCGCGGGAACACCAGAAAGATCAGCCCCATCACGAACGTCAGGTGGATGGTGCGGTGCATCACCTCGTTCAGCAGCCCGAAGCCGGCTGTATAGACGTGAAACAGCGACAGGATGACCGAGGCGATGGTGACGAAGATCGCCGTCGGCCCGACCAGCCGGCGGAAATTCGACTCGGAGTCATATTCCCGGACCAGGGCCTCCAGTTCGTCTGCGGAATAGTCGTGGTCAGGCTGTGCGGCGGTATGATCGCGCGGTGGGGTATTGGTCAATAGGGTCTCTCCTCGTCACAGGGGGCAAGGGTCAGGGCGTTATAACCCAAGCGCGCCAAGGGCAAGTCTGTATCAGCGGTATGCAGTGTATTCTTGAATTGCGCCTGGATGCGCAGCGGGATCGGGCCGGTGGGACGGTCAAGCTCGATTATGAACTTTCCTTCCTCATGACGCCAGCCTGTCGCCTCCATGTCATTGGCGATCGAGGGCAGCCCGGCACCATGGGCCTGAAACACTTCGGAGGTCTGGATGATCTGACCATCGACGACGTGATAGGTATCGGTCACCGGGGTGCGGGATACCGAATGAATGAAGCTGAGGGCAAAGGCGCCGTCCGGACCAGCTGGCAGGCGGGCGACCTCATGGCCGTCGCCCCGGGTTTCGGTCAGGCAGAGCCAGACCTCTCCAGCGCGTGCCGGAGAGGTGAGGAGCGGGACAGCGACCAAGGCCGCCATCCCGCCCTGACGCAGTTGTCTGCGCAGGGTCATTACTTGGAGATGCCCTTTTCGGCGTAGTATTTCGCGGCGCCCGGGTGCACCGGGATCGACACGCTTTCCAGTGCCGTTTCCAACGAGATTTGCTTGCCCATCGGGTGCACTTTGCCGAGCGTTTCGGTGTTTTCGTACAGCGCCTTGGTCACCGCATAGATCAGATCGTCCGGCACTTCGGCATGGGTTGCCCAGATGGCGCGCACGGCCAGGGTTTCCACGTCGGAATCGACACCCTTGTAGCTGCCGGCGGGGATTACCGCGCTGGCATAATAGGGTTGGGTTTCCTGCAGCTTGGCAATTGCCGGCCCGTGCAGCGGCACGATGGCGATGTCGTGGCCGTTGGCCAGGTCGATGACCGAAGAGGTCGGCAGGCCGGCGGTGATCAGCGAGGCATCGAGGTTGCCGTCCTTGATCTTGTCGACCGACTGCGCGAAGGACGAATAATCCTCGGACACGTCATCGCGGCTCATGCCGTGGGCTTCCAGCAGGTCGCCCAGCAGTTGCCATTGGCCCGACCCCGGCGACCCGGAGGAGATCGACTTGCCCTTCAGATCAGCGAATTCCTTGATGCCGCTGTCGGCCCGTACCACCAGTTGCACGGTTTCCGGATAGAGGGCGCCGATGGCCCGCAGGTTGGTCAGCGCGGTGCCGTCGAACTGATTCTTGCCATTATAGGCGGCATCCAGGATATCGGCGGCGGCAAAGGCCGATTCGATCTCGCCACGGCCCAGGAGCTGTGCGTTGGCGACCGAGGCGTTGCCGGTTTCCGCAGTGGCCGAGATCTTGGTATCGGGCAGTTCCGCGGTGTTCGAAATCAGCTGAGCCAGCATCCCGCCCAGCGGATAATAGGTGCCGCCGGTGCCGCCGGTGGCGATGCCAAAGAAGGTACGGCTGGCCGCGAAAGCGGGGGCCGAGACGATCCCCGCCAGCGTGGCCGCGGCGGTGGTGCCCAGAAACTGGCGCCGAGAAATGGTCATGGTCTTCTCCTTGTTGCAAGGTTATCGCCCCCGGTCCGGCCGGGCCGGAAGGCGCGACAGGGCAGAGGGTCGGATGAAACGATCTTGACGGTATGTTTTCGCATGTCAATATTGGTTTTCAAATGTGAAAGGGCTGTCTATGGGAAATTTCGGCGATATTCCCCTCTTCGATCGGAGCTGCGGCACCACGCCGCTGCTGTTGAACGTTCCCCATGCCGGCACCTTTTTGCCCGACACGCTTCGCGCCCGGTTGCGGCCCGAGGCGTTGGACCTCTGCGACACCGATTGGCACATGGACCGGATCGCTCGCGACATCCTGCCCGAGGGCGCCAGCCTGCTTTGCGCCAAGCCCTCGCGCTATGTCGCCGACCTGAACCGGCCGGCGGATGACCTGCCGCTTTATGCCGGGGCGACCACCGGGCTGATCTCGACCATCGACTTCGACGGCAACCCGCTCTACCTCCCGGGCCAGGAGCCCAACGAGGCCGATCGCCAGGCCCGTATTGACGAAGTTTGGACGCCCTATCACGCGGCGCTGGCCGGTGAAATAGAGCGAATCCGCGCAGCCCATGGTTATTGCCTGCTGCTTGACGTCCATTCGATTCGCAGCCACGTGCCGCGCCTGTTCGACGGACGGTTGCCCGACCTGAACCTTGGCACCAACTCGGGCGCCAGCGCCGCGCAGGACCTGAGCGATGCGGCTTTCGAGGCGCTCAGGGCCAGCGGTTTCAGCGCGGTGCGCGATGGCCGGTTCAAGGGCGGGTTCATCACCCGTCACTATGGCCAGCCTTCGGAAAACGTTCATGCCCTGCAGATCGAGATCGCGCAGGACAATTACATGCTGGAACAAAGCCCCTGGACTTATGTCCCGGAAAAGGCCGACCGGCTGAAACAGGCGCTGAGTGCGCTGGTGGCGGTGATGGCCGCCTATCGCCCGCAGTAAGGAAACGATAATGACCACTTTGCCTCAAGGCGCGCTGGATGGCGCGCATTTCCGCCTGGCGCTGACACCCGAGGGCTGGCGGCGCAATCTCTCGGCCACCTTCGCCGCCGATGGCACCATCGCCGCGCTGGTCGAGGATGACAATCCGCAGGGCTTTGCCGTCTATGACAACCCGGTGGTTCCGGGCATTACCGACCTGCACAGCCATGCGTTCCAATATGCAATGGCCGGCCTGTCCGAAGTGCGCCGCAACCCGGTGGACAGCTTTTGGTCCTGGCGCGACATCATGTATTTCTTCGCCCTCACCCTCAGCCCCGAGGACATGCAGGCGATCGCGGCGCGGCTGTATCTCGACCTGCTGAAGGGCGGCTATACCGGTATCGTGGAATTCCACTATGTCCACAACGATCTGGATGGCTCCGCCTATGCCCGGCGGGAAGAACTGTCGCTGGCGATCTTCGAGGCGGCAGAGGCGACCGGCATCAGCCTGACCCATCTGCCGGTCTTCTATGCTCATTCGAACTTTGGCGGTCTGGCCCCGACAGATGGGCAACGGCGGTTCATTCAGGATCTGGACGGCTATGCCCAGATGCTGCGGGCGCTGAAGCCGGTGGCCGAGGCCAAGGGGCATCGGCTGGGCATCGCGCCGCATTCGCTGCGCGCGGTAACCGAGGCCGAGATGACCGCGCTGATGGCGCTGCGCGACGATCTGCTGCCCGGCTGTCCGGTGCATATCCATGTCGCCGAACAGATGAAAGAGATCGAGGATTCGCTGGCCTATAACGGTCGCCGGCCGGTGGAACAGTTGTTCGACATCGCCCCGGTCGATGACAAATGGTGCCTGATCCACGCCACGCATCTGACTGATGCGGAGGTCACGCAGATCGCCGCTTCGGGCGCCACCGTCGGGCTTTGCCCGATGACCGAGGCCAACCTGGGCGATGGCATCTTCCGGGCTGCGGATTATCTGGCGCAGGGTGGGCAGTTCGGCATCGGATCGGATTCCAACATCGCCGTGTCCGCCGCAACCGAGTTGCAGCAACTGGAATACAGCCAGCGCCTGCGCGACCGGCAGCGGAACGTTCTGGCCGCACCGGATCAGCCGCATGTGGCCGCGAACCTTTGGACGCGCGCGGCGCTTGGCGGGGCGCGGGCCGCGGGCCGGCCCGAAGGTGCGTTGACCGTGGGCGGTGCTGCCAATTTCGTTGAGCTGACCAGCCCCGAGCCGGGGGCAATGGCCCCGATTGACCCGGAAGCAGCGCTCGACTTCCACGTCTTTGCTGGCCGGGGCTTCCATGTCGGCGACGTCTGCGTGCGGGGCCGCCGCGTGGTTACCGCCGGCCAGCACCCGGAAGAGGTGCGTATTCTCCGCGATTATGCCGATGCCATGGCGCGGGTTGCCGAGCGGCTGGCCAATCGCGCGACCTGAAGGGACAAGACAAGCTGAATGGCCAAGGACCCCGCGTATCGCTCAAACTCTCTGGTGCGCGGTCTGCGCATTCTCGAATGCTTCGACCCTCGTCATCCCGAGATGACGCTGAGCGAGATTGCCGAGGCTATTGGCGTCACCAGTTCCGCCGCCTATCGTTTCGTCATCACGCTGGAACGGGAAGGCTATCTGGCGCGGCACGAGAACAGCTATCGGCTGGCGCCGCGGGTGATGGATCTGGGCTATGGCTATGTCAAATCGCTCGATGTCTATGACATCGCGCGGCCCTTGGCGGATCGGCTCAGGAACGAAACCGGCTTTACCGTGCATGTCTCGGTCCTGGAGGGGACCGAGATCGTCTATGTCTATCGCGCGCTGTCGGATCGTTCGATGGTGTCGAATGTGCCGGTGGGGTCGCGCCTGCCGGCGGTTTCGACCACCATGGGCCGGGTGCTGCTGAGCGATCTGGACGAGGCGGAGCTGGATCGCCGGTTTGCCGGATATCGCTTCGCCCCGATGACCGAGGCGGCGCCGGCGACATTGTCGGCACTCAAGGCTTTGCTGGTCGAGGATCGCAAGCGTGGCTATGTTGCGCAACGTTCGCATCTGGCGACCGGCACGTTTTCCATCGCGGCGCCGCTGGTGTCGCGTCATGGCGATTATGTCGCTGCGATCAACCTTTCCGGGCACGAATTGCAACTGCAACCGGATGCCGCGTTGATTGAAAAGGTGCGCCAGACCGCCCGGCAGATTTCGGAAATGCTCTGAACCTTCCGGGTCAGCTCAGCGCCCCGGGCGCTGGAGGGGCGGCGATGGTTTCGGTCCGGTCCTTCAGGTCGACACCGGAGAGTTTCAGCCGCGCTGCCTCGCGCAATAGGTAGATCGCCCGATGCGCCGCGTCATCGGCGCCCAGCCCGCCGGGGCGGATATTCGAAATGCAATTGCGGTCGGCATCGGTGCTGCCGACGCGCGGCGCCCAGGTCAGATAGAGCCCCAGGCTGTCAGCCGCCGACAGGCCGGGTCGTTCGCCGATCAGCACCAGCGCCATTCTGGCGCCAAGCGCCTGGGCGATCTCGTCGCCGATGGCGACACGTGCCTGGGTCGCGATCACCAGAGGGGCAGGGGACAGCCCTGCCGCCCTGATGAGCGGCCAGAGCGCCGCAAGGAAGGGCGGCGCCGAGGTCTGGGTGGCCAGGGCAGATAGCCCGTCGGCCAAAACGATGGCGACATCCGGCTGATGGTCGGGCCGGTGCGATTGCAGCATCTCATAGGTCCTGGGCGCCAGCAGACGGCCCAGATCCGGACGTTGCAGATAGGTGGCGCGATCCGGCGCCTGGCTGCAGACCTGCAAGGCGTCTTGACCCTCCGTCCCCAGATCCTGGCGCAGCCGGTCGACGTCCAGCGCCGAATGCACCGCCGTGCGCGCCTGCGCATGGGCGATCTGGAAGTCCAGATGCCGTGCCGTCGTTACCGACACGCCCGCCCGCCCCAGGGCGATCCGCGCCGGGGTCAGCCGTCTGAGCCCGGCCCATTGGTCGGCGCTGCGATCGTCGGGAAGCTCGGTCTTGCTCATGCCCGGCCCAGCCTCAGTACGGTGTGCGACAGCTCCCCCGGCGGCAGCGGATTGGGGGCGAATGTCCCGTCCGCCGCCATGATGCCGATCCGGTCCAGCCAGGCCTCGAACTCCGGCGCCGGGCGCAGGCCCAGTACTCGCCGGGCATAAAGCGCGTCATGGAAAGAGGTGGTCTGATAGTTCAGCATCACATCGTCCGATCCGGGGATCCCCATGATGAAATTGATCCCGGCCGCCCCCAGAAGGGTCAGCAGGATGTCCATATCGTTCTGATCCGCCTCGGCGTGGTTGGTGTAACAGATGTCACAGCCCATCGGTACGCCCAGAAGCTTGCCGCAGAAGTGATCCTCAAGCCCGGCGCGGATGATCTGCCGGCCGTCGAACAGGTATTCCGGCCCGATGAAGCCCACCACCGTGTTGACCAGCAGCGGATCAAAGGCCCGGGCCACCCCATAGGCGCGCGCCTCGAGCGTCTGCTGATCGACGCCGTGATGTGCCCCCGCCGACAGCGCCGATCCCTGGCCGGTCTCGAAATACATCACGTTCTGCCCGAGCGTGCCGCGGTTCAGCGCCAGCGTGGCCTGATGCGCCTCGGCCAGCAGGGCCAGCGATATGCCAAAGGATTTGTTGGCTGCCTCGGTTCCGGCGATCGACTGAAAGGTCAGATCTACCGGTGCGCCCTGCTCGATCGCCTGCAGGGTGGTGGTGACATGGGCCAGCACGCAGGATTGCGTCGGGATCTCGTTTTCGGCGATCACCGCGTCGAGCATGTGCAGCAGATCGATCAACGTGGCGACATTGTCCGAGGCGGGGTTGATCCCGATCACCGCATCGCCAGAGCCATACATCAGACCGTCGAAGATCGAGGCCGCGATGCCGCGGGCATCGTCGGTCGGATGATTCGGTTGCAGCCGGGTCGACAGCCGCTTTTCCAAGCCGATGGTATTGCGGAACCGGGTCACCACCCGGCATTTCTGGGCGATCAGGATCAGGTCCTGCACCCGGCAGATCTTGGATAGCGCCGCCACCATTTCGGGGGTGAGCCCGGGGGCCAGCGCCGTCAGCATGGCGCTGTCGGCGGCGTCCGACAGCAGGAAATCGCGCAGATCTCCCACTGTCATATGTGCCACCAGGGCGAAGGCTGCGGCGTCGTGGTTGTCGAGGATCAGCCTGCTGACCTCGTCTTTCTCATAAGGCACCACGGTTTCGCTCAGAAACACCCTGAGCGGCAGGTCGGCCAGCGCCACCTGGGCGGCGACGCGCTCCACCTCGGTCCCGGCAGCGAGACCGGCAAGCTGATCGCCGGACCTGAGCGGCGTTGCCCGCGCCAGCAGCGTTCTGAGGTCGTCGAACCGGAAGGTTTCTCCGCCAAGGCTGTATCGAAATCCGGGCATCCCGCCATCCGTTCTTGCTGTTGCGTCCGAGCCTATCCGAAGACGGGCGGCGACGGCCAGATCGGAACCGGGCGGGGGTGGCCTGCTTGGGGTCTCAGGGCGCGGGGTGGTCAGAAAACCGGCATTCGCGATCGCCTGTGCCCCCGGTGATGCGGTGATGCCGGCAGCCCTCTGTCGGGGACAGGCCTTGCCGGTTTGCTTGCTTCCCCCGACGGGGGCGACGTCATCGCCGCCATTTCGTGAACGGGGCGCAGGACAGCAGGGGAATTTGATTGTCCTGACGCTGCGGGGCAGGGCAGGGGGCTAAAGCGCCTCCAGCCGGGCGCGCAGATCGGGCTGGCGGGTCAGCGCCTGTTCCAGCCGGGCGGCCCATCGCGGGCCGCGGGCGCGGGCGTCCTCATAGGCCTCCAGCAGCTCATCTGGGCGATCCTCGGCCAGAATGTCGATCAGGAAATGCGCCTGGCGGCGGTCCTTTTCTGCTTTCAGCGCGTCGCCGCCCAGCCGACGGGTCGAGACAATCAGCTTGTGGATGGCAAACCGTTCGGGGCGGGGGATTTGCACCAGAACGCCCGAGCGATAGAGTGCCGCGGCGGGGATCGGTTCGGCGATCAGGTAATTCAGGTAATGCAGCGCCTGGGCCCGCACGTTCAGTGCCGCCAATGGCCGCAGTTCCTCCTGTCCGAACGCCGGGGTGAGAAATTCGACCAGGGTGCCGCTTTTGGACTGGCTCCAGCGCCAGGCCTGCCGATTGTCCAGCGCCGGCACCGGGTCGAACCGGAACTCTGACAGCACTTCGGCCAGTGGCGGATCGGCCCGGTCGTCCAGCGCCAGTGACAGCCGTTCGAAACTGGCGATATCCAGATCGCCCGTCTGCGCGGTGTCGTCGAAGGCGAAGCGCACGCCCAGCTCGCCCTCATACAGCCGGAAGGCATGGGTGCCCACGACCGTGCCGCCCAGCCGGAAGGCCCCGGCGCGGGCCATGGCATAGAGCAAGCTGCCGGTGGCCTGATCGGTGCTCAGAAAACCTTCGGCCCGTAACAATCGCACCAGCCGGCTGCGCGCTGCGCGGCGCTCTGCGGCTTCGGCCCTGAGCGCACGGGCCTGTTCCAGCCGGTGCCGCAGCTCATCGCTGTCTTCGCCGATATAGGTCTTCTTGACCGCAGTGCCGATGCGATAGCTGTCGTACCAATAGGTCCTGCCGTTGCGGACCAGGGGCGTCGGCGTGCCCCGTAGCGTGCTGGCGGCCTCGTCCTTCAGCAGGCGCAGTAGATCGTGATAGGCGGCATGGGCGATCGGGGAGTGGCGCTGCATTGAATGTGCTCAACAATTTTATTCATTGTTGAGCATAATGTGTATTCAACAAAAAGAAAAGATGTTGAGCATCACCTTGGTGGGCTTTGGTGCTGCCCGTACCGGGCCGGTTGCGTGGGTCACCCCCGGGCCTCCGCCAGGAAATCTGCCCAGATCGCCCGTCCGGTATCGTCAAAGCGCTTGGCGGTGTCGATATAGGCGTGCCGCGCCGCCTCGTCCGCCAGCGGTGCGGGCAGCATGGGGTCGAAGACGATCCGCCGGATGGCCGCGTCGCCCAGGAGGTAGCTTTCCCGCGCGGCTTGCTCCAGTGGCAGACCTTCGGCCTGTCGGTACAACCATCGGGTCAGCCGCGCGGCGCCGTCGCGATAGCTTTCTTCCGACGTGTCGGGATGCCAGAGCGATAGGGCGCGGGCCTCGCGGTCCGGATCGAAGCCGCTGGCGCGGAACACTGCGGCCTCGGGCCCCAAGCCTAGTGCGATCAGCCGGTCGCGCACCGCCGCGACCCCGCCCAGAAGATTGTCGGGCCGCAGATACAGCCCATGGTCCAGCTCGCGCATCCCCAGCATCGACAGCGCCCGGGCGCGGGCGCGCAGCGCCTTGCGATCGCTGCGGGGCAGCCCGCCGGTTGCCGTCGCGATCCACCGTCCGGACCAGTCGGTCAGGCGGTCTTCGGCACTGCGCCAGGCGGCGACATCTGCCCCAAGCTGGCGGCCGTTCGGTCCCAGCCGGTAGAGCCCGCGGTCGATGCTTTCCGTCCGGCCCGACTGGGTCAGCCGTGCCAATGTCACCCGCACATTGTTTTCCGAGATGTCGAACAGCGCACAGGCGCGCACCGCTTCGGCCACGCTCAGAATACCGCCATCAACCACCGTCAGCAGCCGCAGGATCAGCGGCCGGGCATTCAGCGGTTCGTTGTCGGAACCCATATTACACGAATTGATATTTTCTGATATCATGAGTAATGATTATCTAAGCCGGAGCGCCTGCTGGCAAGAGGAGGAAAACATGTCAATCACCGAACAGTTCATGACGCACGATGTGCAGAACCAGCCAACCCCGCTGAGGGACTATAACGTCTGGGAGGTGGATACCCCCCTGCGCGAGGCGGTGGAACGCGAAGGCGGGGGCTGGGCCGCCGATCACCTGAGCGAATACGGTGCCCGCGCCGGCAGCGATCTGCTGGACGCTGGTTATGCCGCGAATGAAAATAAGCCCAAACTGCGTTCCTTCGATCGCTATGGCCGCCGGATTGACGAGGTGGAGTTTCATCCAGCCTATCATGATCTGATGCGGGCTTCCATGCAGTTCGGCATGAACGGATTTGCCTGGCGCAATGCCAACCGTGCCGGTGCCCATGTGGCCCGTGCGGCGGTGATGTATATCGGCTCGCAGGCCGATGCCGGCACCGGTTGCCCGATGTCGATGACCTATGCGGCGATCCCTGCGCTGCGTCACAGCCCCGAATTGGCCGAGAAATGGATCCCCAAGCTGATCTCGCCCGATTACGATCCGCGCCCGATCCCGATGGAGGAAAAGGCCGGCTGCACCATCGGCATGGGCATGACCGAAAAACAGGGCGGATCGGACGTGCGTGCCAATACCACCCGCGCCATCCGGCAGGAGGATGGCAGCTATGCCATCGTCGGCCACAAGTGGTTTTTCTCGGCGCCGATGTGCGACGCGCATCTGGTGCTGGCCCAGGCCGAGGGCGGGCTGAGCTGTTTCCTGATCCCGCGCATCCTGCCCGACGGCAGCCGCAATGCGGTCGAGGTGCAGCGGCTGAAGGACAAGCTGGGCGATTGGTCCAACGCTTCCTCCGAAGTCGAGTTTCAGGGCGCCCGGGGCGAGCTGGTGGGCGAAGAGGGGCGCGGCATCGTCACCATTCTGGAAATGGTGGCGCTGACCCGGCTCGACTGCATGATCGGATCGTCGTCGCAGATGCGTCAGGCGCTGGTGCAGGCGATGCACCACACTCGCCACCGCAAGGCCTTCGGCAAGCTGCTGGTGGATCAGCCGCTGATGCGCAACGTGCTGGCCGATCTGGCGCTGGAGGTCGAGGCCGCCATCGCCTTGACCCTGCGGGTGGCACGCGCCATCGATTCCGCTCCGCGTGACGATCACGAGGCGGCGCTTGCCCGTATCGCCACCGCGATCGGCAAATACTGGATCTGCAAGCGCACGCCGCCGATGGTGAACGAGGCGCAGGAATGCCTGGGCGGCATCGGCTATGTCGAAGAGACCATGATGCCGCGGCTCTATCGTCAGGCGCCGCTCAATTCGATCTGGGAAGGCAGCGGCAACGTGCAGTGCCTCGATGTGCTCCGCGCATTGAAGAAGGAACCGGAAACCCGCGAGGCGCTGTTTGCCGAACTGCTCAGCGCCAAGGGCAAGGACGCGCATTACGATGCCGAACTGGGCCGGCTAGCACAGTCCTTCGAGGATGTGGCGACGCTGGAGTTCCGCAGCCGCCAGGTGGTCGAACGCGCGGCGCTGATGCTGCAGGCCTCGATCCTGCTGAAATCGGCCGATCCGGCGATTGCCGCCGAATTCTGTCGTTCGCGCATTGGTGGCGAACATGGGCTGGCCTTCGGCACGCTGGGCCCCGATGCTCCGGTCGAGCTGCTGTTGCAACGCGCCATGACGGCCGCCTGACGGGATGGGGGCCGGGTGGACCGGCCCCTACATCAACCCCAGCAGGCGCGGGATGGTCAGCCACAGCGCCGGCCAGAAGGTGGTCACCAAAGTAACCGGCAGCGCCACGATCAGCAGCATCGACAGCACCGGCCCGACACGCCGCGCCGCAACGGCAAGGCCGGCCGTGTTATCGGATGTTCCTGCGCGAATGGGCCAGGGCTCGACCTGCGCGGGTCCGGACCAGGCCGCGCGGCGCAGACGAAAAGACCCGGCGCGCGGGCAGCGCGCCGGGCCGTCAGAACTTGCGCCACAGGCGCGCGCGATTATTTCGCAGCGGTGATGATGAATTCGACCTTATAGTCCGGGGTGGCCAGCTTGGCTTCGCCACAGGCGCGTGCCGGGCCGGAGCCGGCGGGCACCCAAGCGTCCCAGACGGCATTCATTTCGGCGAAATCGGCCATGTCGTCCAGCCAGATCACCGCTTGCAGGATGCGGGTCTTGTCGGTGCCGGCCTCGGCCAGAAGGGCGTCGACCTGCTCCAGGCAGCCCTTGGCCTGTTCGGTGACGCTGGCGCCGGGATTGGCGACTTGGCCGGCCAGATAGACAGTGTCGCCATGAATGACGAGCTGGCTCATGCGGTCGTTGGTATGTTTGCGGATGATATCGGTCATGACGGGATCTTTCGTGGTTCAGGATACACCGAAAAGGCGCTGCGCCCCTTTAGCCGGCGGCCTTTAACGACGCCAGAGGCGGCATGGCGATCTTGTCACTTCAGGCCGGATTTTTCCCGTCGGCGGTAATATCTGTCCTCAATTGCATCACGCGGCGCCCGAATGTCATCGGGCGCGGGGCGGGTTCGATGATCTGCCCGGGGTCGGTGAGTGGCCAGTCGCCCCGGACAGACGGTTGCGCTATGCGATCTCGACCCCGAAGGCAAAGCCCGACAGGCAGGCATGCAGGCGGTCTTCGTTCTCGGCCCCGCTCAGATAAGCGACATATCCGCGCCCGGGCACCTGTTTCACCGTGATCTCACTCAGATCAAGGCCGGCCAGCTTCGCCTCGGTCCGGATCACGTCGGCGATCTCGCGCATCACCAGATCGGGCTTGAACAGCTTGCCGACAGCGGTCTGGGGCAGCGCGTCGACCACGCGGATCGCCTTGGGGATGGCGGCACGTTCGGGAACCGCGCGGGCGGCATGGGCGGACAGCTCCTCGGGACTGACCTCGGCGCCATCGCGAAGCTGGACATAGGCGACCGGCACTTCGCCCGAATGCTGATCGGGGCGCGGCACGGCGGCGGCCATGGCGATGTCTGGATGGGCGTTCAGCGCCTCTTCGATCAGAGCGGGGTCGATGTTGTGACCACCGCGAATGATCAGCTCTTTCTTGCGGCCGGTCAGCCAGACATAGCCTTCGGTATCCATCCGGCCCAGATCTCCGGTGTTCATCCACAAGGCGCCGTCACGTTCCACCCAGAGCCCCTTGTTGTGATCCTCGTCGACATAGCCGAGAAACACGTTCAGCCCCTTCAGCAACACCGCGCCGACCTCTCCGGCGGCACAGTCGCGGATATAGTGGCCGTCGCTGTCGACTTCGGCGATCAACAGGTCCTGCCAGGGCAGTCGCAGCCCGATCGACCCGATCCGGCGTTCGCCGCCGATCGGGTTCAGCGCTGCGACGCAACCGCTTTCGGTCAGGCCATATCCTTCGAGGATATTGACGCCGGTGGCGGCCTCGAACCGGCGGAACAGCTCGGTCGGCATCGGCGCGGCGCCGCAGATGGCGCTGTCGAGAGAGCTGATATCGGCGTCTCCGATCGGGCGTTCCAGCAGCATCGCGTAGAGCGTCGGCACGCCGCTGAAGAAGCTGACGCGGAACCGTTCGATGATTCGCCAGAAATTGTCGATCAGCCCCAGGTCGCGATATCCTGCCGGGCTGGCCAGGATCACTTCGGCGCCGGCGGACCAGGGCAGCAGGCCGGTGACGGCGATGGCGTTGACATGGAACATCGGCAGGCCGCAGAGGAAGACGCTGTCTTTGCTCAGATGTTCGCCCAGGACGGCGGCGGTCATCATCGAATTGCCGGTTTCGCCGCTGTGGCGGCGGCGGGCGATCTTGGGCGCGCCGGTGGTGCCGCCGGTGCAGAAGAATGAACTGTCGTCCTCTCCTCGTGGCGGCGGCGCCAGCAGCCGGTCGCCGGGCTGTTCTGCCAGGGCAGCTTGGAAATTCCGCACCCGGGCATCGGTGCTGACGGTTTCTCTGCCATCGACAAGGTAGACGCGGGCAAGCCGTTCGGCCAGGCCGGGTTCGGCCGCCAGCGTGCGCCAGATCGCATCGGTGGTCACCAACAGCCTGGCCTGACCCGAGCCGAGAAGGGCGGCGATCTGGCGGGCGGCGAGGGCCGGGTTGATGGCCAGCGCGACACCTGCGGTTTCGGCCCCCCATAGCGCGAAGTGAGTCTCGGGCAGGTTGGGCAGGCAATAGGCCACAACATCGCCGCGGCCGATTCCATCGCCGTGGAACAGGTTGGCGGCGCGGGTCACCTCGGCCAGCAGGTCGGCAAAGCTCCAGCGGGTGAAGCGCTCGAAATGCGCCGGGTCGGGCAGGAAAGTCAGCGCCGGTCGGGCGCCATGCTGTTCGGCGGCGCGGCGCAGCAGATCATAGCTGGTCTGAGGCCAACCCAATGTGGCGGGGTCGGTCGCTGACAGATTAATAATGTCTGCCTCGGTGGCGATATCGGGCATTTCGGCTCTCCTCTCATCCTGTCGCGCGATAGAACGGCTCGGCCGGGGGGAGAGCAAGCCCCGTCACGCGACGTTATTTTGAGGGCGCTGACGTTATCGGGGCGGAGGCAATCGGCCCGGGGGGACGGCCGGGGCCGCCCCGGGGCACGACGTCGGCGGAGTTATGCCGGAATGACGCCACGACCCGTCCCGGTCATGTGGCAGAGCCACTTTATGCGGCTTCGCAAATTTGCAGAATTCAATCTTGATTTCAGTATGTTGATGCAGAATTGCACAGTTTTTCGCTGCGGCGGCATATTTCCGCCGGTCAACTGTGGCAGATTCATCGGAACCCCCCGATTTTAAGGGATAAATTAGATTTCTGCAGCGCAAATATCGTGCGCTTCCCGAGAAGAGCTTATATACAGCGTGACTGGTCGAGGTCTTTGGAAGATACCGTTACTCATGCCGATGCCGAACCCTGTTCCGCTGTCTGTGATGTCCGCCTGCCGCACGGATCGACGCCGCTTGCTCGGCGGTCTGTCGGCAAGCGCTGTTTTTATGACCGCTGCCGCCTTGCCGATCAGGGCCGTGGCGCAGGAAGGCATGCCCGGGGCCGACGGTCCCGAGGCGGCGGACACTGCCGTCGCGCCGCAGGAGACGCAGCCACCCTTCGATTTCGAATCACTGGCCGAACGGATGCGTCTCCGGGCCGAGACGCCGGACAAGACCACGCCGGTGGCCGACAGCTTCCTGACCGGGCTCAGCTACGACGATTATCAGCAGATTCAGTTCAACCCCGCCCGCGCCCGCTGGCAGGAGGAGCCTTCCGATCTGTTCCGCGCCGAAGCCTTTCATCTGGGCTGGCTGTTTCAGGAACCGGTGAAGATGTTCGAGGTGGTCGACGCACAGCCGCGCCCGATGAATTTCGACGTGGCGGATTTCCTCTATCACGGTGATCTTGCCGCGCGGGTGCCGGCGGATGAGCACTTGCCGGGGGTCGCCGGCTTTCGCCTGTCCACGCCGCTGAACCGCGCCGATACCTTTGACGAACTGATCGCCTTTCTCGGTGCCAGCTATTTCCGCGCGCTGGGGCGGGGCAACGTCTATGGGCTGAGCGCCCGGGGCCTTGCGGTGAACACCGGGATTTCCGGGGCGGAGGAGTTTCCCCGTTTTACCGAATTCTACCTGGAGCGGCCGGCGGCGGGCGCCGATCATGTGACGCTGTTCGCCGCTTTGGAAAGCCCGTCCCTGACCGGGGCTTATCGGTTCGTGGTCACGCCGGGCGAGAATACCGTCGTCGAGGTCTCTGCGCGGCTGTTCCTGCGTGACGATATCGAACAGCTCGGGGTGGCGCCGCTGACCTCGATGTATCTGTTCGGTGCCAACGACCCGGGCCAGTTCGACGATTATCGCCCGCAGGTGCATGACAGCGAGGCGCTGGCCTTCACCGAGGCCGGCGGCCGGGTGCATTGGCGTCCGCTGAGGAACCCGCCAGAACTGGCCAGCTCTTATTTCACCAGCGGCAACCTGACGTCCTTCGGGCTGTATCAGCGCGATCGCGACTGGAATGGATATCTCGATGCGCAGGCGCAATATCACCGGCGCCCGTCGCTTAAGGTCGAACCTTTGGGCGATTGGGGAAAGGGCGCGGTGCGCCTTGTCGAAATCCCCAGCGAGCTGGAGACCAACGACAATATCGTCGCCTTCTGGGTGCCGGCGGAGCCGACCCGGGCGGGCGATGTGCTGAATTACAGCTACAGGCTGAGCTGGGGCATGTTGCCGCCCGATACGGGGGCGATGCTGGCCTGGGTCAAAGGAACCCGCGTCGGACACGGTGGCGTGTCCGGGATGAAGGCGAAAGACGATAGTCAGAAATTCGTCATCGACTTCGCTGATGGCCTTTTGGGGCGTCTGCCCGAAGATGCGGAACTGACACCGGTGATCACGGTGTCGAAGGGCAAGATCGTGCAGCAATCCTTGTCGAAGATCCCGGGCCAGGCCTGCTGGCGCCTGGTCTTCGACCTCTCCGCGCCCAAGGATACGGTTATCGAGCTTTCTGCCGAGATCGAGGGCTATGGGCGCAAGTTGACTGAAAACTGGCTTTCTCAATGGATCAGGCCATGAAAATCGAAGTGACCCGAAAGCAATCCGGGATCGACTGCGATATCCGGATGCAACATCGCAATGCCCAACCGGCGACGGCACCGGCTGGCGCGCGGGCGATCATGCCCAATGAAGTCGATTTCGCTCCACCGTTGGCGCCGCTGGCGATGCCGAAACAGCAGATCGAGGCGGTCGAGGGGCGTGGCCGGCGGTGGCTGCCTGGATCCGGACGGCGGATGCAGGGGCAACCCTGATGCCCGATCGCCTGCCCGCGGATGGGGCTACACGCCGGGCGCGGGGATTCGCCTTGGTCTTCGCCGCGCTGATGGGCCTGGGGGCCTGTGCCCTGATCCTGCTTGCCTCTTATGAGGACGGGCTCGATCTGGTTGATATGCTGCGGGCCGGGCTGATCCTGATCACCACCGCCTGGCTGGCATGGGGCGCGGCGCAGGCGTTGCTGGGGCTGGTTAGCCAGGCCCCGCGGTTCGTCCGCCCCCCTGATTGGCAGCCCTCGACCAGGACAGTGGTATTGATCCCGATCTGTAACGAGGATCCGGTGGCCACTTTCGCCCGCATTGCCGCGATGGATCAGTCGGTCGCGGCAGCGGGGCTGATGCCCTGGGTGGATTTCGCGGTGCTCTCGGACAGCCGCGACGAAGGGGTGGCGGCGCGGGAACGATTCTGGTTCGCGCGGTTGCTGACGGCCCGGGCGGGGCAGGGGCGCATCTTCTATCGCCGCCGGCACAGCAACGAAGGCCGAAAGGCCGGCAATATCGAGGAATTCATCCGCACCTCGGGCGGGGCCTATGACTTCGCCGTGATCCTCGATGCCGACAGCCTGATGGAGGGGGCCACCATCGGCGAGATGATCCGCCGGATGGAGGCGGAACCGCAGCTCGGCCTGTTGCAGACCCTGCCGCAGATCATCGGGGGGCGGTCTTTCTTCGGCCGGGCCATGCAGTTCTCGGCCGCCTTCTACGCCCCGGTTTTCGCCCGTGGGCTGGCCCGGATGCAGGGCCCGACGGGGCCGTTCTGGGGCCATAACGCCATCGTTCGGATGCGCGCCTTTGCCGAAAGCTGCGGCTTGCCGGCCCTGTCCGGGGCACCCCCCTTCGGGGGCAGCGTGCTGAGCCATGATTATGTCGAAGCGGCGCTGCTGGCGCGGATGGGCTGGATCGTGCGGTTCGACGACGATCTGCGCGGCTCGTACGAGGAGGGCCCGGAGAATCTGGTGGCCTTCGCCCGCCGGGACCGGCGTTGGTGTCAGGGCAACTTGCAGCACAGCC
This sequence comes from Pseudodonghicola xiamenensis DSM 18339, assembly GCF_000429365.1. Taxonomy (GTDB): domain Bacteria; phylum Pseudomonadota; class Alphaproteobacteria; order Rhodobacterales; family Rhodobacteraceae; genus Pseudodonghicola; species Pseudodonghicola xiamenensis. Next base: position 20,192 of record NZ_AUBS01000025.1, read on the forward strand.
GCCTGCTGCGCGCACCGGGGCTCCGGGGCTGGAGCCGGTTCGTGTTCTTGCAGGGCATCCTGTCCTATCTCTCGGCACCGTTTTGGGGGATGTTCCTGATCGTGTCGGTGCTGGCGGTGCTGACGCCGCACCGGCCGAATTATTTCCCGCTGCCCTATCAGCTGTTCCCGGTCTTCCCGGACGACCGCACCAAGGAAGTGGTCGGCCTGGCGATCGGGATCATCGGTCTTCTGGTGCTGCCCAAGCTGCTGATCTGGGCGCAGGCGGCGTTTGACCGGCGGGCCGAGGGCTTTGGCGGCGCGCGGCAGGCGCTGAGGTCCTTTGCGGTGGAGCTGCTGTTCTCGGCGCTGACGGCGCCGCTGATGCTGATGTATCAGAGCCGCGCAGTGCTGCAGGTGATCTCTGGCCGGGATGGAGGCTGGCCCGCCAATCAGCGCGGTGAGGGGCGGTTGTCCTGGAACGAGGCCTGGGCGGCGGGCGGCTGGATCGCCGGGACCGGGGCGGCGGCGCTGCTGGCGCTTGTGGTCTTCCTGCCCGGGATGGTCGTTTGGCTGGTCCCGGTTTTCCTGCCGATGGTTCTGGCGATGCCGATCATCACGCTGTCGTCGCGGCCACTGGCGCCGCCGTTGTTTTCGGTTCCGAACGAGGCCGCGCCGACCGAGGTGATCGGGATCAGTGATGCGATCCGGACCAGTTGGGAAGCGACCGATGCGGCGGAACGTGCCCTGGGCATGGGGGCGCCGGTCTCGGGTTGAGGTGATGGCGCTGGTGGCCTGATACCGACTCCCGTGCCGGAAAGTCGTGGCGGCGATGGCCTCCGGACCCCGGAGGCCGCTCAGGCCTCAGCGCCGCAATTGATCCAGACCGTCCTTCAGCCCCAGTTTTTCGAGCCGGACATAGAGCGTGCTCTTGGCGATGCCAAGATCGCGCGCGGCCGAGGTCAGATTGCCACGGTTGCGCGCGATGGCGGCCAGGATGGTTTCGCGTTCGGCCTGTTGCAGCGGGGTGAAGGGCGCGCCGTCCTCGCCCAGCTGTGGCGCAGGCTGGCGCAAATCCCCGGGCAGATGTTCCGGGCCCAGCGGGCCGCCGCCGCTTTCCAGGAACATGCCTTCAAGCACATTGCGCAATTCGCGGATATTGCCCGGCCAATCGTGCCGGGCCAGCAGGGCCAGCAGCTCTGGCGAGGTTTCGGGGATCGGGCTGTCATAGCGCTTGCCGATCTGTTTCAGCAGATGTGCGGCCAGCTTGGGCAGATCCTCGGTCCGATCGCGCAGTGGCGGCAGTTCCAATGTCGTCACCGCGATGCGATAGAACAGATCCATGCGGAAAGCACCCTCGGCGGCGGCGGTCCTGAGGTCGCGGTTCGTCGCCGCAATCAGCCGCAGTTTCACCTTGCGCGGCGCATTCTCGCCAATCCGATAGACTTCGTTGGATTCCAGCACCCGCAGCAGATGCGGCTGCAGATCCAGCGGCATCTCTCCGATCTCGTCAAGAAACAGCGTGCCACCATTGGCCGCCTCGATCTTGCCGATCATGCCGCCGCGTCGCGCACCGGTAAAGGCGCCCTCGGCATAGCCGAACAGTTCCGAGGTGAGCAATTCGCGCGAAAACCCGCCGCAGTTGACCGCAATGAACGGCCCGTCGGCCTGTGGTCCGCTTTCGTGCAGCGCCTGGGCAAAGGCATCCTTGCCGACCCCGGTTTCCCCCAGCAACAGCACTGGCGCCGGGCTCTTGGCCAGCACCCGCGCCCGCCGCACCGCCTCGCGATAGCTCGGGGCCCCTCCGATCAGCCGATCGAAAGGATCGCGGCACTGTTCCGCCGCCGGCAGATCGCGCTGCGCTGTGCGGCGCACCACGGCCGAGCGGTCTGGCAGCACCAGGACCGCCCCCAGACGCTGGCCGTCCAGCATCACCGGTTCGATCCAGTCGCTGTCGATCCATCCGGGCATGTTCTCCGGGGCGATCCGGCCCTTGCGCCAGGGCATGGTCAGATCGCGGATTGCCATGTGATGATCACCGTGGCTCTTCGCCAGTTCCGCCATGAGCTCCGCTGCGCGTTCGTTGGTTTTGATCGGGGCGCCGGTGCGGTCAAAGACGATGATCCCGTCGCGGCCCGGCGCCCGCAACCGATCGAGACAATGGTCCAGCAGCCGATAGCGCAGTTTCAGGTCCCGCTGGGCCAGACGGTTTTCGATCCGCCCGGCGGCGGTGATCGCCAGCGACAGGCTGTGACGGCTGTAGCTGGCGCTCAGCCCCGAGATGTCGATCGCGCCGATGATCGCTCCGCTGGAGGGTTCGCGGATCACGCTGGCCGAACAGGACCAGCGTTTGATCCCCGAGCAATAATGTTCGGCCGAATGGATCTGGATCGGCTGACCGATCTCGAGCGCGGTGCCGATGGCATTGGTGCCACAGGCCTGTTCGCTCCAGTTCGCGCCCGGCATCAGGTGGATTGCCTCGGTCCGGTCGCGCAGCGAATTGTCACCCTCGACACTCAGCACCCCGCCGGTGGCATCGGTCAGGACCATCACCGTGCCGGTTTCGAACAGGAAATCGCGGGCTGCGGCGATCACGCCGCTGCTGGCCTTCAGCAATTCGTCATTGTCGGTCAGCAGATCATAAAGTGCATCGCCCATCACTGGATCCGGGGCGCTGTTCCGACCGGGATCGACGGCGCCGTGGCAGCGCCGCCAGGAATCGTCGATCAGCCGGCGCAACGCGTCCGAGCCGGTATCCTGCCCCTTCATGAAACGATCCCAGGATGACATGATCTGAGGATCGTTTTCAGGGCGTGAAAATCTTTGCCGCAAAACCGTGCCCGGCATTCGGTATTTCCTCCCATTTGAGTATGGCGGTTGTTGTTCCCGCGACGTGGGCCGCGTTCCCTCCCCGGAACATCGCCCTCGCCTCCGCCCCCATTTCCCGGGGCGCGCCATCACCTGTGACGCAAAGTAACATTATTTCTCTTACGGACGAAATACCTTGCGCAACCGGCCTCGTCGCCGCGCTCGGGTGGGGCTGCCCGGCGGGCGGTGGCGGCTCGGCTGAACCGCCTTTGAACGCCGGGCTGGCCGCTGCGATCCTGGCTCCGGGGCATTGTGGCGGGGGCTGGGGTCATCGCCGCGCCGGCGTTCGAAATCCGGACGATGACGTCCGGCCCCCGGACGGGGAAATTGTCGGGCCCGTCGCTAAGGGCTTGAGCCATCATGCCGCGGGGTGCACGGTAAGAAACCTGCTTCCCCTCGGGGGAGAGGGAGGAGACACATGGCTCAGAACAATTTTATCGCGGGTGAAATCGGGCGGTCTGCGGCTGCCCGACGGGTGCCTGTCACGGTGCTGACGGGGTTTCTGGGGGCGGGAAAAACCACCCTGCTGAACAGTCTTGTCAATCGGCCGGATATGGCCGGGGTGGCGGTCTTCATCAATGAATTGGGCGATGTCGGCATCGATCACCACCTGGTGGAGCGAATCGATGATGCCCTGGTGATTCTTGATTCGGGCTGTCTGTGCTGCACCGTTCAGGGCGATCTGATGACGGCGCTGATGCGATTGCACGACCGCGTGGCGCGGCGCGAGATCCCGCCTGTTACCCGGGTGTTGATCGAAACCACAGGCCTGGCCGATCCCGGCCCGGTGCTGCGGGCGCTGATGGAGGACCGGATGGTTTCGGCGCGCTATCGGTGCGACGGGGTGCTGACCGTGGTGGATGTGACCCGGGCACGCGACCAGATCGACCGTCATCGCGAGGCGATGGTTCAGATCAGCATGGCCGACCGGCTGCTGTTGTCGAAATGTGATCTGGCGGGGCAAGTGGAACGCGACGCGGTCGAGCGGATGCTTGCCGCGCTGAACCCGACCGCGCCACGGCTGGCGCTGGATCGCGGCGCGGCGGAGCCGGCGGATCTGTTCGCCAGCGGGCTTTATGCGGTCGAGGATGCGCCGCGCGATCTGAATGGTTGGCTGGGGGGCGCGTTATGGCGCGGCAACGGCGGCGCGCGGACCGGCGTTGCCAGCGCAATGTTCCCGGTCTTGCCCGCCGACACACCCCCGGTCCACGGGCACGGCACCCATGCCTCCCCCCACAGCGGTCGGGTCCGCAGCTTTGTTCTCACCTTCGAGACCGCGCCGGGCTGGCGCGGCTTCTCCGTCGCGATGGGAGAGATCCTGTCCGACTGGGCCGGCAAGTTGCTGCGGGTCAAGGGGCTGATGGCACTGCCCGGGCTCGATGTGCCGATGGCTGTGCAATGTGTCGAGGATGTCGCCTATGCGCCGGTGCGGCTGGAGGCCTGGCCCAAGACCGGCCCTCTGGCCGACGGCTTCGGACGGCTGGTGTTCATCGGTGAGGATCTGACCGATGAGGACGAGGCCGAGATCCGCGTCCGGCTGGCGCGGGTGCCGGGTGACCGCGACGCCTTGCGCCGGCTGGCGGGGTGCCGGGGGCTGCCGACGCGCAATTGGTTGTCCGAACGGTTGCCGCTGACCCCGCGCGCCGGGTTGGTGTCCGAGGCTTTCGTGATCCAGCCGCGCTTTCTGGGCGAGGTGCGTGGCCATGGCTGATCCGCGCCAAGGGGCAGGCTTGGGATGATCGGTCTCCGCCTGCATCAGACCACGTCGCAGCGCATGTCTCAGGTGATGCAGCGGGCGATGGGGTTGTTGCAGATGGATCATGCCGATCTCGCCGGTTTTCTGATCGGTGAGGCCGCAGTCAATCCCTGCCTGCAGGTTAGCCTGCCGCAGCCAGAGGCCGCGCCGCGCCCGGCGCCGCGCCGCTGGCGGCTGGCTTTGCTGGGCAGCGGCGAGGAGATCGACCGGCTGACCGCGCCGGCCGCCGGGCTTTATCCTCATGTGACGGGGCAGATCGGCCTGCTGTTCCGCAGCGCCGAGGATATCCGTATCGCCACGCTTTTTGCCGGCGCGCTGGAGCCAAGCGGCTGGCTGGGCTGCGCGCCGGTCGAGGTGGCGCGCCAGGCCGGGTGCAGCCTGGCCAAGGCCGAGGAGGTCCTGGCGCGGTTGCAACAGATGGAACCCGCCGGCCTGTTCGCGCGGAACCTGGCAGAATGCCTGCGGTTGCAACTGCTGGACCAGAATGCGTTGAGCGGTCCGATGGAACGGCTGCTTGAGGTGCTGCCGCTGCTGGCGCGGGGCGACAGTGCCGGGCTGCTGGCGCAATGCGGCATCGGCCCCGAGGCGCTCGCGGTGCTGGTGACCCGGCTGCGTCGGCTGGATCCCAAGCCCGGCACCCGTTTCGACGATGCCCCGGCGCTGCGCCGTGCCCCTGATCTGGTGGCCGAACGCGATGACGCGGGGCAATGGCAGGTGTCGCTCAATACCGCGACGGCGCCACAGGTCGCGGTGCTGCCGCTGGCCGGGGCCGAACATCGCGCCGCCCGGGCCGAGGCGCGATGGATCGAACGGACGCTGAGCCGGCGCAACGCGCTGGTGCTCAGGGTCGCGGCGCATGTGTTGACGCTGCAGCGGGGTTTTCTGGAGCAGGGCGCCGCACATCTGCACCCGCTGAGTTGCGCCGACGTGGCCGAGGCGCTCGGCCTGCATGAAACCACCGTCAACCGCGTCCGCAATGGCTTGTTGGTGCAGACGCCGACCGGGGTGCTGCCGCTGCGGGCGTTCTTTGCCCGTGGCGGGGTTACGCGCGGCGATGGCGAACGGGTGCCAGCCGCGGCGCTGTCGGCGTTGATCGCCGAGTTGATCGCCAGCGAGGATCCGGACGCGCCGCTGACCGATCAATCCATCGCAGAGCGTCTTGCCGAACGGGGGCTGGAGGTGTCGCGGCGCACCGTCGCGAACCGGCGGCGGGACGCGGGATATCCTGCCGCCGCCGAACGTGGAAAGCCCACAGCGCTGTTCTGACGGCGAAGTGCCCGACTGCCCCCTCTCACCTGTGATGTCATCGGCCCGCCCGGGCCGCGATGGCGGCGTGTCCGTTATCGCGCATCCGTTCCGATGAGATTGATATTGTACAGGCTCCAGCTTCGGTTCTGGCACCGGACGGTCGCGTCCTGTCGCGGTTCGAAATCCGGACGCGGCGCTCGGACGGCCCGCATTTAAAATCTAGGCGCGAAGTTTTTAATTTATGTAATTCAATATGTTATGAGAAATTTTTAGCCCCGATCTCCGGTGTGGAAAGTTTCCTGCTTCTCCCTTGGCAGGCCTGGCGCGGTCCCGGATGGAACAGGAGATCCATTCGGTGTCCCCGACGGGCCCGGCGCAACTGTCGCGCTGTCGGGGCCAGCAGGCCCGTGCAACAAAACGGGAGGAGAAATGCACAATGGCATTTCAGATCAATATTGATAACGGCGGCACTCTGACCGACGTCTGCATCATGTCGGATGACGGCGTGAAGAAGACCAAGGTTCTGACCACGCCCTATGACCTGTCGAAGTGTTTCTTCGAAGGGCTGCAAAAGGCATCGGAAACCCTCTATGGCGCCGAAGACGTCAAGCGCCTGCTCGAAGAGGTGGAGCTGATCCGCTACTCCACCACCCAGGGCACCAATGCGATCTGCGAACGCAAGGGGCCGAAACTGGGCCTGATCCTTGACCGGGACGCCGCCGATCTGCCGCAGGCGCTGCGTGCCCATGATCCGGACGTCTACGATGCGCTGGTCGGCGACCGCGTCGCCTTTGTGGAAACTTCTGCGCTCGATACTCCGGAGGCCGAGGTCGAGGTGGTCAAGACCATCAACCAACTGACCGCCAAGGGGGCCAATAGGCTGGTGGTCAGCTTTGGCGGCGCCAACTTCCACGCCGCCGAGGAGCTGGTCAAGAAGATCGTCCTGCGCAAATACCCGCGCCACCTGCTGGGGGCGGTGCCGGTGCTTTATGCTTCGGACCTGACGGTCGATCGCAACCCGGAACGCCGCGCCTGGTCGGCGCTGATCAACTCTTTCCTGCATACCTCGATGGAGGCCTTCCTTTACCAGGCCGAGAACCGGCTGCGCGACTATCGCACCAAGAATCCGCTGCTGATCTTCCGCAATGACGGTGATGCCTCGCGCGTGGCCAAGACGGTCGCGATCAAGACCTATTCTTCGGGTCCGCGCGGCGGCATGGAGGGGCTCAAGGCCTTCTCTGCGCTCTATGGCTTCCGTGACACCGTTTCGATCGACGTCGGCGGCACCACCACCGATATCGGCCAATGCACCGAGGGCAAGGTGGCCGAGATCCGCCGCGGCAATGTCGAGGGGATCAGCGTGTCCTTTCCGCTGTGCGAGATCTCTTCGGCCGGGGCCGGTGGCAGTTCGGTCTTCAAGGGCAAGGATGGCAAGATCGCCATCGGGCCCGAAAGCGTCGGTGCCCTGCCCGGGCCGGCCTGCTTCGGCCGCGGCGGCAAGGAGGCGACGATCACCGACGCCAGCCTGCTGGCCGGCCTGCTGGACCCGACCTCGTATTTCGGTGGCGGCATGGGGCTGGATGCGGCGCGGGCCGAGGCGGCGGTGAGGACCAATGTGGCCGAGCCTCTGGGTCTTGACCTCGACGCGGCCGTGCTGGCGATGTCAGAGGCCTTCGAGGCGAAGATCGCAGCCGAATTGCACCGGTTCACCACCATTTCGCCCGATACCGTGATGATGGCCTTCGGCGGCGCCGGTCCGCTCAACGCCTGCGGTGCGGCGGACAAGGCCGGCATCAAGCGGGTGGCGATCCCGGCGATGGCGGCGGTGTTCTCGGCCTATGGCATCGGCTCTTGCGACGTGTCGCAGCGCTATGTCGTTGGGTTGAACGAACACAGCAGTGAGGCGCTGGCCACAGCACTCGACGAACTAAAGCAGAAGGCCGCGCGCGACATGTTCGCCGAAGGTTTCGAGGCTGGTAGCTATGCCATCACCGCCCGTCTGGTCGCCGAGACGCCCGAGGGCGAAGTGGTGCACGAGCTGGGCGAGAGTACGGCATTCCCGCCGGCGCTGGTCGAGGCCGAGGCGGTCGAGCTGGAGCTGAACGCGACCAAGAGCCTGCGTCAGGGCGACGGCGGCCATGTCTCGGTCAGCCGCAAGGCCCAGGCCACGCCGGCGGGCACCCGCAAGGTGCTGGTGCCGGAACAGGGCCGGATCGACCTGCCGGTCTACCGGCTGAATGCGATGGCTCCGGGCGATTACGCCCAAGGGCCGGCCATCCTTGAGGAGGATTACTTTACCGCCCGCGTGCCCGCGGGCTGGACGCTCGCCGTCTCTGACGCCGGCGACGTCATTCTGGACCGGGAGGAGTGAGACCGATGAAGATACCGATGACTGAATACCTGCGCATCGACCTGGAAAGCGAGAAGTGGGAATGTCGCGTCTGCGACCATGTGATCGCGCCGGCCGAGGGCAATTATAAGGAAGGGCTGCTGGTGCATAACCGCAACCCGCGCGAGATCCACCCGCCGGTGATCGACCCCGACAAATACCGCTATACCTTCAGCCCGGATCCGGAGTGGGTGCGCATCCTGGAATTCTGCTGCCCGAGCTGCGGCACCCAGGTTGAGACCGAATATGCCATCCCCGGCCATCCGCCGGTCTGGGACATGCAGGTCGATGTCGCGGCGCTGAAAGCGCAATGGGCGGCGCGTGGGACCGCGATGTTGCCCGATGCCGGCCCCGTCGTGGTGCCGGGCCGGGCACATGGCCACTGATCATTCAAAACAGGTATCCGCCGGCGCCCCCGGGTGCGGGCGGAGAGACATCCACCGGAAGCGACCGTCGAGGAGGACGGCCTTCCGGACAGACACAGGGAGCGAGAATGAAACGCGTATCCGTTGATATCGGTGGTACCTTCACCGACTGTTTCGTCGTCTGGGGCGATCAGTATATCGAAACCAAGGCACTGACCACGCACCACAATCTGGCCATGGGCTTTAACGAGGCCCTGGGCAAGGCCTGCCAGGTTCTGGACGTGGAGCTGGAACATGTGCTGACCGAGGTGGACAGCGTGCGCTATGCCACCACCCTGGGCACCAACGCGCTGATCGAACACAAGGGGCCGAAGGTCGGCATGCTGGTCACCGCCGGCTATGAGGCCACCGTGCCGCTGAGCCGCGCCCGCGGCTATGGTGAGGGGCTCGACGATCTGGGCAAGCAGGACCTGCCCAACGCACAGCGCCCCGACCCGCTGGTCGAGCCGCATATGATCCGTGGCATCCGTGAGCGGCTGGATTTCCAGGGCAAGGTGGTGATGCCGCTGGATGAGGAAGACGTCCGCCGCCAGCTGCGCGAGCTGGTCGACCGTGGCGCCCAGATCATCGTGGTGGCGCTGGTCAACTCGGTGGTGAATCCGGTGAACGAACAGCGCATCGAGGAAATCCTGCTCGAGGAATACCCCTCGCATCTGCTGGGCGCGATCCCGGTGATCCTGTCGCATCAGGTGGCCGGGCGGAAGGGCGAATACGTGCGCTCCACCTCGGCCATCGTCGACGGCTATCTGCATTCGACCATGTATCATGCGCTGTCGCAGCTGGAACAGAATCTGCGCGCCCATACCTATGAAAAGCCGATGCTGGTGATCCACAACTCCGGCGGCATGGCGCAGCTCAACTCGACAGACGCGCTGCAGACCATCCACTCCGGTCCGGTGTCGGGCATCGGCGCCTCGGAACATCTGGCGCTGCAGGCAGAGCTGGGCAATGTGGTGGCCACCGACATGGGCGGCACCTCTTACGATATCGGTATCGTCGTCGAAGGCGGCATCAAGCACTATGACTTCAACCCGGTGATCGACCGCTGGCTGGTGTCGGTGCCGATGGTTCACCTGGTGACGCTGGGCGCCGGCGGCGGGTCCGTGGCCTCCTATGACCGGATGTACAAGACGGTGCAATGTGGCCCCGAAAGCGCCGGGTCCGATCCGGGGCCGGCCTGCTATGACCGTGGCGGCATGAAACCGACGGTGACCGATGCCGACCTTCTGCTGGGCTATCTCGATCCCGAGCATTACGCCGGCGGCTCGATCCCGCTGAACCCGCGCCGGGCCAAGGCGGCGGTCGAGGACGCGCTCTGCGACGAACTCGACTGCGAGGTGATCGAGGCGGCGAAGCTGATCCGCGAAAAGGTCGACGGCAACATGGCCAACGGGCTGTTCACCGAGCTGCGCGCCCGGGGATATGACCCCGAGGACTTCACCATGCTGGCCTATGGCGGTAACGGCCCGCTGCATTGCTGCGGCATCGCGCAGAACCTCAGCATCGACAAGATTCTGGCGCCGCCGCTCAGTTCGGTGTTCTCGGCGGTGGGGGCGGGCAATATGCACCAGCTCCATATCCACGAACAATCGCTCTACATGGTGCTCTATGACAGCAACACCCGGGCGCTGTTCGACGATTACGCGCGGTTCAACGCCATCGTCGCCGAACTGAAGGAGCGCGGCCGGCAGGATCTGCGGCGCCAGGGTGTGCCTGACGACATGATCCTGTTCGATCTGGAACTGGACATGCGCTACGGCAACCAGCTGGTGCAGACCACCGCCGTCGTGCCGATCCACGAGCTGAACAGCCCGGCCGATGTGCTGCAGGTGATCACCCAGTTCTCGGAAGACTACGGCAAGCGCTTCGGCGAAGGCAGCCAGGCGCCCGAGGCCGGGATCCGCATCAACACGATCCGGGTGTCGAGCTATGTGCGGCACGAGACGGTGCAGTTCCAGGATATCAAACCGGTCGACAAGCCCGAGCGCAAGGCGCCGCCGGCCCCGTCGGGACAGCGCACCTGTCACTTCGTCGGTTTCGATCAGGCCTTCGATACGCCGGTCTGGGCCCGCAAGGATCTGGAGCCGGGGGTGGAGATCGAGGGGCCGGCCATCGTCGCCTCCGAAGTCACCACCTTCCTGGTGAACCCCGGCTGGACCTTCGTCACCGCGAAACAGGGGGCCTCGTGGTTCCTGCGTAACGAGACGCCGGTGACCCGGCACTGAAAACGGCGCCCCGGCGAGTGGAGCGCCGGGGCCCATGATCCGACAGGAGGAGAAAACCATGAAAGACCTGAATACCACCGGCCCGGCCCCCTCGGCCGAGGACATGAAGCTGATCAAGCAGTTCCTGGAAGACACCACGCTGTTTCTGGGCCCTGATCCCGAGATCATGCAGAACCACGACCTGATGGAGCGCAGCCCCGACGAGGAGCTCGCCATCGGTCAGAACTTCGATCACCACATGATCGCCCGTATCCGCGACCGGCTGCAGTCCGGCTGCGACGAAGGCTATGAGATGGTCGAACAGATGGGCGCCGCCCCGGGCGCGAAATGGGGCGACGTGATCACCGGCATCTATACCGCCAGCGGCGATCTGGCGCTGGCCTCGGCAGGCGGCGTGCTGCTGTTTTCGTCGGTGGTGCACCACCCGATCAAGTTCATCGTCAAGAACTGGATCAACGAACCCACCGTCGGCGTGCGCGAAGGCGATGGTTTCATCCACAACGACAGCCGCTATGGCAACGTGCACAACACCGACCAGTCGATGATCCTGCCGATCTTCCACGAGGGCCGGCTGGTGTGCTGGGTCGCCTCGACCGTGCATGAGGGCGAAAACGGCGCCATCGAACCGGGGGGTATGCCGTCGATGGCGGAAAGCCCCAGCGACGAGGGGCTGAAGATGTCGCCCTTCAAGGTGGTCGAGAATTACCAGATCAAGCGCGACCTGCTGACCTTCCTGCAGAACTCGGTGCGTGAGCCGAAGCTGCAACTCGAGGACATGAAGGTCAAACTCTTCGCCTGTCTGCGCATCAAGCAGCGCATCGAGGAAACGCTGAACACCGAAGGCCCCGAGGCGCTGGTCGCCATGCTGCGCCTGACGATGGAGGATGTGCGCACCGAGGTGAAACGCCGCGTCTCGGAATGGCCGGATATGTCGGTGCAGACCTATATCATCCAGGACTCGACCCTGCGCGAGAACTGTGTGGTCAAGGTGAATTGCAAGCTGACCAAGAAGGGCGACCGGCTGATCTTCGATTTCCGCGGCTCGAGCCCGGAGTTCACAAACCGCGCGACGAATACCATCCTGGGCGGGCTCAAGGGGATGCTGTCGCAGCTCTTCCTGTGCTACATCTGGCCGGACCTGCCGCGCGGCCAGGCGGCGATGGCGCCGATCGAGGTGATCACCGATCCTCATTCGATCCTGAACTGTTCCTATGATGCGCCGAACTCGCAATCGCTGATGTCTATCTTCACCGGCTTCACCGCCGGACAGCATGCGGTGGCGAAGTTCCTCTATTCCTGCCCGGAGAAATACACCAAGGTCCATGCGCCCGCCTTCAACATGATCAACACCTTCATCTGGGGTGGGGTCAGCCAGCATGGCGAAACGCTGGGCAATCTCTGTGCCGATCTCAACGGCATGGGGGCGGGGGCGACCGCGAACCGCGACGGCGAACATGCGCTGGCGCCGATCTTCGCCACCATGGCCGACATCGGCGAGCAGGAGGTGAACGAGGAAGACGTGCCCTTCCTGCAGCTCGTCTCGAAGAAGATGACGCGGGACGCCATCGCGCCGGGCAAATACCGCGGCGGCCAGGGCTACACCATGATGGTGGCGACCAAGGATAGCGAACAGTGGGGCTTCATGACCACGGCTCAGGGCGCCAAGATCCCGCCGATCCAGGGCCTGTTCGGCGGCTATGCCTGCGGTACTTATCCCCTGTCCAAGGTCAAGGATGTCGACGTCTATGATATCTTGCTGAACGAGCCGGAGAAATTCCGCCACTCGATCGAAGAGATCATGAACGAACAGCCCTTCGACGGCGCCAAATACACCACCCACCACATGGGTATGGGTTTTGAAATCTCGAAGCGCGGTGAGCTGTTCATGATCAGCCAGGGTGCCGGGGCCGGCTATGGCGATCTGCTGGAACGGGATCCGGTGAATGTGGTCAAGGATATCGAAGAGGGGCTGATGTCGCCCGAGGTGGCGGCGCGGCTCTACAAGGTGGTGTTCGATCCGGCGACCCTGGCCATCGACTTCGAGGCGACCGAGCAGGCCCGGGCCGAGGAACGCCAGGCGCGGATCGACCGGTCGGTGCCCTATGCAGAGTTCGTCAAGGATTGGAACCAACCCAAGCCTCCGGCGCATCTGCCCTATTTCGGCTGCTGGGGCGATGAGATCGACACGCTTTACATGGGCTCGCCGGATGTCACCCGCCGCGGCGATGAGCCGAGGCCGAATTACATGACGCACCCGAAAGACGTGCGCATCGCCGAGCTTGAGGCGCGTCTGGCCGCTGCCGGCGTTCCGGGAGACGAAAAGCAATGAGCCGCCATCTCGCAGAGGATCTGCCCGACGCAACGGGCACGAAGGCGCTGCGGGTCTGGCTGGAGTCGTCGGGCTATGCCCGGCGGCTGCTGCTGGGCGACGATGGCGATCCCTGGGCCGAGGGGGCGGCGAAATACCTGTCCTTCTTCACCCAAGCCCGGGGGCTGCTGCGGTCGGATGTGGCGGTGGTGAATCTGGGTGACCTGTTCCGGTCGTGGCTGGCCCGCCACCCCGATCTGGCCGCCGAGATGGGATCGAAACGGCGGGCGACCTATCCGTTGCGGCGGATGCTGGAAGAGCAAGGCCCGCGGGCCTTGCTTGACGAGGTGGCCGAAGCCGTCGGTGCCCATCTTCAGGGACAGGTGCCGCTGGTGCTGGCGATGCCGGCACCGGGTGCCTGGCTGGCCGAGGCGCAGGCCGCCGCCGGACGTGATCCGGAGGTGGACGAGGATGCGGTAGAGGATGCGGCAATGTATATCGCCGATTTCATCCGCTGCGTGGCGCAGCGCCCGGTCGGTGGCCTGCTGATCGAGGAGGGCGAAGACCCCGGCCCGGCGGACCGCTATGCGCCGCTGTTGAATGCGGCGCGGCATTACCGCTGGGCGGTGGTCGGTCGCGGTGTCGCGCCGGAGGGCGCGGTGCGGTTCGACGCGGTGATCGGCGAGGGTGACACGCCGCAGGGGCGTGATGTCAGCACCGCGCTGTTCGCAGGGAACGAACTGCCCAAGGCCGGCCCGGCGCAGTTCTTCTATGCCAAGGTCCCGGTCAATCATCCGCCCGAGGCGGTTCTGGATGCGGTGGCCCGGTTGCAGGGGGTGCCCGTCTGACCCTCCATTCCTGTCGGAAGCTCCTTGCAGGAACGGCATCCCGGCGCCCGGGGTGCCGTTTTTCAGCTAGGTTCCCTGCCGTCGGGCGCTGTCGCCTCTGTCTCGGAATGGGGCCCGGGACAAAGCGGTCGTCTCCGATCGCCCGGGGATGTCGCAATCCCCGCCGCCCGGCCAGAGGCTGCCAACTGGAGAATGCCGAAACCCGCCCTGCGGTTTGATTTTCTCCGGACACGCCAGGGCGATAGCTTTCGGCCCTCTTCTGTGCCATCGCGATGGCGGCCCTTGCGGCCGAGCCAACCGTTCTGTTTTGATCGGCTGGCTCGTGTCGTATTTGAAATCGCCCGCTCGGTTTCGGTCGGGCACAGAGGCCAAGGACCTCAAACCTATCAGTGCTAGGTGTTCAGTCCCGGCATCTGGTGGATCGGGTCGACGATGAAACTGTCGGGCTCTGAAGTCCAGACTTTGCAGATGTGACCGTCGCCCGATCGCAGCCCGAAGCCTGCAATGCCAAATCCAGCGTGTCGGTCACGTCGCCGGCTTTCATCGTCGTGCAGAGTTTCCACGCGATGATGTAGCGGCTGTAGTCGTCCAGGATCGTCGAGAGATAGAGCCAGCCCCAGCCTATGACCTTCAGGGGTACTGTCGCAAACTTTCGACTTTCGGAGCGCGCATGATATTTCAACGTTGTCAGGGAGTTGGTGAGAGGCGGTTGGCGTGATCGAGTTCAAAGGTGTTCACTATCCGAAGTCGGTGATCCTGCACGCGGTGTTCTTCTACCTCCGATACGCCGTCTCCTACCGCGACTTGGAGGAGATCATGGCCGAGCGCGGGGTGAAGGTCGACCACGCCACGCTGAACCGTTGGGTGGTAAAGTTCGCGCCGCTGATCGCGGCCCGGGCGCAAGCGAGGAAGCGGCCGACCGCAACCTCCTGGCGGATGGACGAGACATACATCAAGGTGAAGGGCAAATGGACCTATCTTTACCGGGCCATGGATCGCAACGGCCAAACCCTTGATTTCCTGCTTTCCGAACGCCGAAACCTGTCCGCTGCTCGACGCTTCTTCAAGCGAGCGATTGCCGTCAACGGCGTGCCCGACCGGGTTGCCATCGACAAAAGCGGCGCCAACCTGGCCGGCCTGCAGGCGGTGAACGTGATCCTGAAATTCACTGGTACCGGCCGCACGATCACGATCCGGCAGATCAAATATTTGAATAACATTCTTGAACAGGACCATCGCTTCATCAAGCGGATCACCCAACCGATGATGGGGTTCAAGGCTTTCCACTCGGCGACCGCAACCATCGCAGGCATTGAGACCGCGCATATGATCCGCAAGGGTCAAATCCCCGCCAATGGCGCAACCGCATTCCAGACCTTCGCGGCGCTCGCAGCATAACTTTGTCCTCAGCTCGGATTACCCCGACATCAGGCGAAGTTTGCGACAGAACCCCAGCAGCGGCTTGTCATGCTCGGCCATCCGTTCCAGTGCCGAAACATAACGCGCGGGATCGGTGTATTCGACATAGGCCTCGTCAATGCACAGCAGCGTTTCGGGATGTTGCGCCGCCATCAACTGGTCCAGCGCCGCCGGATCAAGCCACAGCCCCGCCGGGTTCATCGGGTTCGACAGCAGGATCAATCGCGCCGGGCGCGCCACCGCCGCCAACAGCGCCGGCAGGTCGATTTCGCCCTCGGGCGTCAGGTCGATTCGCTCGACCGCGGCCCCCATCATCAGGGCGTAATCCTCGTGCAGCGGAAACGAGGGATAGAGCGTGATCACCCGGTCGCCCGGCTGTAACAGCGCCCGAGCCAGCACGTTGAGCAGATCCTCCGACCCGTCGCCCAGCACCACCTGATCCGGCGTCACCCCCGCCAGAGACGCCACCGCCACACACAGATCATGTCCCGAGGGATCGGGATAGAGATGCAACTGGCTGGCCGCCTTGGCCACGGCGGTGGTCACGCCGGGGGCCGCGCCATAGGGGTTCTCATTCGACCCTAGCTTAGCGATCTTCGTCACGCCGGGGCGCGCGGCCACCTCTTCCTGCGTCAGACCGGAATTATAAGGGGTAAGCGCGGATAGCTCCGGGCGCAGGGCAAGGGGGGCATGGTCGGACATCGGAACTCTCTTCTCGCTCAGAAACTGTTGCGCTCGTGGTAGGTGCGCAGAAAGGACTGGATGCGCGGGTCTTCCGGGTGGTGAAGGATATTGGCCGGCGCATCCACCGCCACCAGCTCGCCCTGTTCCATGAAAGCGACCTGGTCGGCGACATGGGCGGCAAAGCCCATCTCGTGGGTGACCACCACCATCGTCATCCCCTCGGCGGCCAGCGCCTTCATCACGGTGAGCACCTCACCCACCAGCTCCGGATCGAGCGCCGAGGTCGGCTCGTCGAACAGCATCAACCGGGGCTCCATCGCGATGGCCCGCGCGATGGCCACCCGCTGTTGCTGCCCCCCGGACAGCCGCGACGGGTGATTTCCCATCCGGTCGCCCAGACCGACTTTTTCCAACGCGTCGGCAGCACGCGTCTCGGCCTCGGCCCGGGCCATGCCACGCACGCGGATCAACCCTTCGGCGACGTTCTGCAGCGCGGTCATATGCGGCCAGAGGTTGAACTGCTGGAACACCATCCCGATGGTGCGGCGCATCTCGCGCAGCCGACGCGACGACATCTTCTTGCCACCGGCGGTTTCGTATCCGATCAGCTCGCCGTCGATCAGGATTTCGCCCGAGTTGTATTCCTCGAGGAAATTGACGCAGCGCAACAGGGTGGATTTGCCCGACCCGGAGGGGCCGATCAGGCAGGTGACCTTGCCCGGTTCGATGGACATGTCGATGTCCTTGAGCGCGTGGAACGGCCCGTAGAATTTGTTGACCTTGCGGATCTCGACGGAAGAAGCCCGGACCATGTCACGTCCTTTCGATCAGGTGTTTGGTGATGCGGGTCTCGAACCGGCGCCCGAGGCGCGAGATGAGCTCGACGAGCCCCCAGAAGAACAGGGCGAGGGCCAGGTTGGCCTCGACATAACGGAAGGTTTCCGCCGACATGCGCTGAACCTGGTACATCAGTTCCGGCACGGTGACGATCGACAGGATCACCGTCTCCTTGGTCAGCACGATCGAGAAATTGACCATCGCCGGCAGCGCCGACACCAGCCCGAGCGGCAGCAGGATCCGGCGTACGATGGAAAATTCGCTCATGCCGATGGCGCGCGCGGCCTCGATCTGGCCAACCGGGACCGAGCCAAAGGCCGAGCGGAAGATCTCGGCGAAATAAGGGCTGCTGTAAACCGACAGCCCCAATAGCCCCGCCGGAACCGGATCAAGCCGCAGCCCGAACATCGGCCCGCCGTAGTACAGCAGGAAAAGTTGCGCGAGAAAGGGCGTGCCCCGGATCGCCTCGATATAGGCGCGCAGAACCCAGCGGACCGGCGCGATGCTGTGACGCTGGATCAGTGCGATCGCAAGGCCAAGCGCCATCCCCCCGATCGTTCCCAGCAGCCAACACAGCACCGTCATGCCAAAGCCGCTCAGCAGGAACGGGCCGTAGTGAGCAAGAAAATCGTTCATCAGACCGCCATCCTGTGTTCAAGCCAGCGTCCCACCCCGGCGAGGCAAAGGTTGATCGCCAGATAGATGCAGGCCGCCGCCAAGTAGACCTCGAGTGGGCGGAATGTGGTCGCCGCCTGCGCCTGCGAGGCGCGGGTGATTTCCATGATACCGACCACGGAGACCAGCGACGAAGCCTTGACCAGCAGGATCAGCTCATTGATCAGCGCCGGCAGCGACATGGTGACCGCCTGCGGCAGGATGATCCGCGTCCATTGCGGCAGCGGCGCCATGCCGATGGCCTTGGCCGCCTCGGTCTGTCCACGCGGAAGCGCGTTGATCGCCCCGCGCCAGATTTCCGAGATATAGGCGCTTGCGCAGATCGCGACGGTCACCACGGCGGCCACCAGCGCCGGCACGTTGATGCCGATCACCGGCAACAGGAAGTAGACAAGCAGCAATTGCACCAGCAGCGGCACACCGCGCAGGAAACTGACCCAAAGCGCGGCAAAGAGGCGCAAGGGTTTCATCGGTGACAGCGCAGCCGCACAGATCAGCGCACCGATCACCAGCCCCAGTAAGATCCCGAGGCCCGAGACAAGCACTGTAAAGCGCGCGGCCCAGAGCAGCGGAATGAAACTATCCCCAAAGGTGGTCCAGGAAAACACGGCAGCCCCCGTTCATGGTCGTGCGGGCCGGGATCGCTCTCGGCCCGCAGTCAGGATCAGTCTTGCGGAACTTCGCGCGGCAGGTCGGGATTGACGCCCAGCCATTTCTCCTGGATCGCCTTCATGCGGCCATCGTCGGTCATCTTCAGCAAGGCGGCGTTGATGGCTTCGACGAAAGACGCGCTGTCGGCATCCTTGCGCATCGCCCAAGCAAAGTACTTCGGCTTGCCAAAGGTGGCGGGCTCTAGCAGGGCAAAGGTTTCGCCACGCGCCTTGACCAGATAGGCAAGGTTGGGAAGCGAGCCGGCCACGGCCTGAAGACGCCCGGTTGCCAGGTCGGCATAGGCTTCGTCGGTGGTGCCGTATTCCTTCATCGTGACGCCGCCGATCTTGTCGCCGAACGCCTGAAGCTGGGCCGCCTGGGCGGTGCCTTGCTGAACGCCGACGGCTTTGCCCTTGATGTCTTCGGGCGCCTTGGTCTCGCTGTCGTTGGCGCTGCGGATCAGGCCGACGGTCGCATCGGCAATCGGCAGGCTAAAGGCATAGCGTTCCAGCCGTTCAGGCGTGATCGTCACCGGCGCGATGATGATGTCGAATTTCTTGACCTCGAGGCCGGGCAGTTCCGCCGTCCACGGAATATCCTGGTAAACCGGCTCGACGCCCAGTTCCTTCGACACCTCGTCGAAGATGTCCTTGGTGATCCCCTGATAGGTGCCGTCGATGATCATGTCGAACGGGGCATAGTGCATATCGGTCGCGGTCACGATCTTTCCCGCGGCTTTGATATCGGCAAGCTGGTCGGCGAAGGCTGGCGCGGAAAGCCCGAGGGCGGTGAGGCCGAACAGGGCGGCCTTCAGCGTGTTCTTGATAGTCATGCGGTTCTCCTTGTTGGGTCCGGGGGTATAGGCCCCACACCGTCCCCGGAACGGTGTGGGGATTTCGCTCACAGAATCGCGGGCAGGTTCAGGTTGTGCTCCTTGGCGCAGTCGATCGCGATCTCGTAGCCCGCATCGGCATGGCGCATCACGCCGGTGGCGGGGTCATTCCACAGCACCCGGGCAATGCGCGCATCAGCCTCTTCGGTGCCGTCGCAGCAAATTACCATTCCCGCATGCTGCGAAAAGCCCATTCCGACACCACCACCATGATGAAGCGACACCCAAGTCGCGCCAGACGCCGTATTAAGCAGCGCGTTCAGCAGCGGCCAGTCGGACACGGCGTCTGACCCGTCGCGCATGGATTCCGTCTCGCGGTTGGGCGAGGCAACAGAGCCGGAATCAAGGTGGTCGCGCCCAATCACCACCGGCGCTTTCAGCTCGCCGTTGCGCACCATTTCGTTAAAGGCAAGACCCAGCTTGTCGCGCTGTCCCAGCCCCACCCAGCAGATCCGCGCCGGCAGGCCTTGGAACGCGATCCGCTCGTGCGCCATGTCGAGCCAGTTGTGCAGATGCGGATCGTCGATCAGCTCCTTCACCTTCTGGTCGGTCTTGTAGATATCCTCGGGATCGCCCGAAAGCGCGGCCCAGCGGAACGGCCCGACACCGCGGCAGAACAGCGGTCGGATGCAGGCCGGCACGAAACCGGGGAAGGAAAAGGCCCGCTCCAGCCCCTCTTCGAACGCCATCTGGCGAATGTTGTTGCCGTAATCAAGCGTCGGGATCCCCGCATCGTGGAATCCGACCATCGCCTCGACATGTGTGCGCATGGATTCGCGCGCTGCTGCTTCCACGACCTTGGGCTCCCTCTCTTGCCGGGCGCGCCATTCGGCCACACTCCAGCCCTGCGGCAGATAGCCATGCACCGGATCATGCGCCGAGGTCTGGTCGGTCACGATATCGGGTTTCACGCCGCGTTTGAGCAGTTCGGGGAACACGTCGGCGGCGTTCGCGATCAGTGCCACGGATTTCGCCTCGCCGGCGGCGGTCCAGCGTTCGATCATCGCCAGCGCCTCGTCGAGATCGTGGGTCTTCTCGTCGCAATAGCGGGTGCGAATGCGGAAATCGGCGCGGGTCTCGTCGCACTCAACCGCCAGGCAACAGGCCCCGGCCATCACCGCGGCCAGCGGCTGTGCGCCGCCCATCCCGCCCAGACCGCCGGTCAGGATCCATTTGCCCTTGAGATTGCCGCCGTAGTGCTGGCGCCCGGCCTCTACAAAGGTCTCGTAGGTGCCCTGCACGATGCCCTGCGCGCCGATATAGATCCACGAGCCAGCGGTCATTTGGCCGTACATCATCAGGCCCTTCTTATCGAGCTCGTTGAAATGATCCCAGTTGGCCCAGTGCGGCACAAGGTTAGAGTTCGCGATCAGCACGCGCGGCGCATCCTTGTGGGTGCGAAACACGCCCACGGGCTTGCCCGACTGGACCAGCAGGGTTTCGGTATCTTCAAGATTTTTCAGGGTCTCGACGATCAGGTCGAAATCCTTCCAGGTCCGGGCCGCGCGCCCGATGCCGCCATAGACGACCAGCTCATGCGGGTTCTCGGCCACGTCCGGGTGCAGGTTGTTCATCAACATCCGCAGCGGCGCCTCGGTCAGCCAGCTCTTGGCGTTCAGCTCGGTGCCGGTCCTCGGAAAAATGTCGCGGGTGTTATGACGGGGATTGGTCATGTGTTTCTCTCTATGCACTGGCCAGCATCTGGCCGGAAATGATGATGCGTTGAACTTCGCTGGAGCCCTCGTAAATGCGCATGATGCGCAGATCGCGGGTGATCCGCTCGACCGGGAAATCGGCGGTATAGCCATAGCCGCCGTGCAGTTGCAGGGCGGTATCGGCGATCTTGCCGGCGGCTTCCGAGGCCGCCAGCTTGGCCGTCGCCGCCGCCAGCGAGAACCGCCCGCCGGTGGCATGGGCAATGTCGCGCTGGCGGGCGGCATCCAGCGACAGCAACAGTGCCGAACGCCATGCCACCCCCATATCGGCAATCATCCAGCGGATGCCCTGCCGTTCGGTCAGCGGCTCGCCCCCGATGACGCGGTCCTTGGCATAGGCAATCGCGGCCTTCATCGCCGCGTCGGCCAGCCCGAGACATTGCGCCGCGACTTCGATGCGGCCATTGTCGAGCACCTGCATCGCCGTTTTGAATCCGGCCCCCTCAGCGCCCAGAAGGGCATCTTCGGGCAGATCGACGTCGATGTTGAGGGTAAAGACATGGCCGCCGCGCAATCCCATCGTGCGCTCTGGCGGGCTGGCCTCGAACCCGGCGGTGCCTTTCGGCAGCAGGAACGCCGAGATGCCGCGATGCCCCTTGTCAGGATCGGTCACGGCATAAAGGACGACGAAATCGGCCACCCCGCCGTTCGAGATAAAGCATTTCGTACCCTTGATATGCCAGCCGGTGTCGGTGCGTCGGGCGCGGGTTTTCATATCGGCCGGGTCAGAGCCCGCGGTCGGTTCGGTCAGGGCAAAGGCACCAAGGGCGGCGCCGCTTGCGGCCTTGGGCAGCCACGCGCGTTTCTGCGCCTCGGTGCCGCCCAGCAGGATCGAGTCGGTGGCGAGATAATGCGCTGTCAACGCCGAGGCGGTCGAGCCGCAGGCCCCCGCCACGATCGACACCGCCCGCAACAACCCCGGCGCGGACACGGCGCTGCCCTCGTAGTCCTCGGGCAGGTTGGCCCCCATCATCCCCGCCTCGGCCAACGTGGCGAGCTGGTCGTGGGCAAATATCCCCTCGGCGTCGGTGCGTGCGGCCAGCGGTGCGATCTTGTCGGCGCACAGCCGTTCCAACACGTCGCAGAACAGCGATTCTTCTGTCGAAAGCATATGCCAGGGATTATCGAGCGCGCTCATTCTGTCTTCTCCAGTCCGAAGTCTTCGAGGATCGCCTCAAGATCGCCGCCCAGACGCGGGGCAGAACTCGCAGCGAGGGGTTTTTCACCATCAAAGCGCACCGGCTGGCCCACCACCGGCGCATGGCCCAGAACCGGATGCGGCAATTCGCTGACCAGACCGCGCGCAATGGCGTGTTCACTGGTTCGGGCCTGCGCAATGTCCCAGATCGGGGCGGTCGGCAGGTTCACCGAACTCAGCGCCGCGACCGCCTCTTCCGTACTCAACTGGCTCGACCAGCCCTCGACCAGCGCGCGCACGGTTGGTTCATGTTCGGTGCGGCTCTCGTCGCTGGCAAAGCGTGGGTCCTTGACCGCCTCGGGATGTCCGATCAGGTCGGTCAACCTGGCGAATTGCCTGTTGTTGAGCACCGCGATCACCACCTGCCCATCACGGGTCGCGAAACAACCGAACGGGGTCGACAGCGGATGCCGGTTGCCGACCCGTTCCGGCAGAACCCCGGCATAAAGATTCAGCGCGTGGCTGGTGGTCAACATCGAGAACAGCGCGTCATACATCGCCACATCCAGCGCCGCGCCCTTCCCGGTCCGGTCCCGCTGCACCAGCGCGGCCATGATCGACCAGCTTGCGAACAGCCCGGCGATCAGATCACCCAAGGCTTCCCCGGTCTGCAGCGGCGCGCCGCCCTCTTCCCCGGTGGCCGCCATCAACCCGGACATTGCCTGAACCACGACGTCATAGGCGGGCAGCTCGCGAAACGGACCCTCCTGACCAAAGCCCGAGATCGAGCAATAGATCAGCCGCGGATTTTTCGCACGCAGGGCCGCAGCCCCCAGTCCCAGCCGTTCCGCCACGCCGGGGCGGAAATTCTCCACCACAACATCGACCCGGCCCGCGATGGCCCGCGCCAACGCCAGATCGGCAGGTGCCTTGAGATCCAGCGTCATCGACCGTTTGCCACGGTTGTTCAGCGTGAACAGCGCACTCTCGCCCTGTTTGAACGGGCCGATATGGCGGTATTCGTCGCCAGCCGGGGATTCCAGCTTGATGACCTCGGCGCCCAGATCGGCCAGCAGGGCTGTACAATAGGGGCCGGAAAGTACCCGTGTCAGATCCAGTACCCGGATCCCGTCAAGCGGTTTGCTCATGCCTCTGCCCCCAATTCCGGCGCCAGATCGGCCAGCGCATGCAGGATCGCGCCAAGGGGGACGCCCAGCGCCTCGGCCTTGGCCGGGTCATAGGCAAAGGGCAGTGCCTCGGCCTTCAGATGGGTCGATTGCGCAAGCTCCATCTGGATCGCATGCACACCTTCGCCGGGCTGGCCATAGTGGCGCGTGGTCCAGCCGCCTTTGAACCGCCCATTCACCGCCATCGTCCGAGCGGTACCTGAGCAAACCTTTTGCGCGGCGGCCTCAAGACGCGGATCGCAGGTGACGCCCAAATTGGTGCCGATGTTGAAATCGGGCAGCGTTCCGTCAAACAGGAACGGAATATGGCTGCGGATCGAGTGGCAATCATACAGGATCGCAACCCCGTGGATCGCTTTTACCCGTGCGATCTCGGCGGCCAGCGCGGAGTGATAGGGCGTGTGCCAATCGGCCAGACGCTGCGCGATCTCGGCATCATCGGGGGCCGTGGTCCAAAGCGGTTCGCCATCGAAATCGGTCATCGGAACGAGCCCGGTGGTGTTCTGACCGGGGTACAGGCTTTCGTTCTCCGGCCCCCGGTTAGCGTCGATCACATAGCGATGAAACATCGCGCGCACCGTGGTCGCCCCCGGCAACAGCCCATCATACAGCCGATCCACATGCCAGTCGGTATCGGCAAGGGTCTGCCCGCGAGGGGTCAGCCGAGCAAAGATCTCGTCAGGAACAAAGGCGCCGGTATGCGGTAGGCCAAGGATGACAGGGCTGTCGCCTTGGTGAATCGTGACGGGAGTCATGGGCGCACCTCCTCGAGCAGCCGCTCAGGCAGCGTGTCAAGCAGCACGCCGGAGCGGACCAGCTCTGCCGCCTGCTCGAGATCGGGGGCAAGGAAACGATCCTGATCCAGCGGCGGCACCGATTGGCGCAACCGTTCGATCACCGCTGCCAGCGGGGCAGAGGTTTTCAGCGGCGCGCGAAATTCGATCCCGGCGCTGGCGCACAGCGCCTCGATCCCGAGGATATGGGTCAGGTTCGCATTCATCCGTTTGAGCCGCCGCGCCCCATGCGCCGCCATCGAGACGTGATCCTCCTGATTGGCCGAGGTCGGTGTGGAATCGGTGGAACAGGGGTTGGCGAGATGCTTGTTCTCGCTCATCAGTGCCGCCGAGGTGACCTCGGCAATCATCAACCCGCTGTTCAGTCCCGGCGCCGGCGTCAGGAAGGCCGGCAGATCATGGTTCATGGTGGGATCGACCATCAGCGCGATGCGCCGCTGCCCGATTGCGCCGATCTCGGCGATGGCCAAGGCGATCTGATCGGCGGCAAAGGCGACCGGTTCAGCATGGAAATTCCCACCCGAAACGATCCGGTCCTCGTCGATCAGCACCAGCGGGTTGTCGGTCGCGGCGTTGGCCTCGATCTCCAGCGTGCGCGCCGCCTGCGTCAACAGGTCGATACAGGCGCCGGTCACCTGTGGCTGGCACCGGATGCAATAGGGGTCCTGCACCCGTTGATCCCCCTCGCGGTGGCTTTCGCGGATCTCCGATCCGGCCATCAACCTGCGGATCGCGCGCGCCGCGACGATCTGGCCGCGATGGCCGCGCAACTGATGCACCTCGTCGAGGAAAGGCGCGGTCGAACCCATGATCGCGTCTGTGGCCAAAGCCGATGTCACCAGCGCGTTGCGCGCCAGACGGAAGGCCTCGAACAACCCTGTCAGCGCAAAGGCGGTGGAGACCTGGGTGCCGTTGATCAGCGCCAGACCCTCTTTCGCAGACAGGCTGATCGGCGCCAGCCCGGCAGCAGCCAGCGCGGCGGCTCCGGCCACCTCTTGGCCTTGAAACAGCGCCCGGCTTTCACCCAGCATCACGGCAGCCATATGGGCCAGCGGCGCAAGATCGCCCGAGGCCCCGACCGACCCCTGCGAGGGGATCACCGGCATCACGCCCTTGGTCAGCATCCCTTCGATCAGCGCGACGACCTCAGGGCGCACGCCCGACGCCCCGCGCCCCAGCGACAGAAGTTTCAGCACCATGATCAGGCGCACGGTCTCGGGCTCGATCGGCTCACCAACGCCGCAGCAATGCGACAGGATCAGGTTGCGTTGCAGCGTGGCAGTGTCCTCGGGGCGGATCTTGATCGAGGCCAGTTTGCCAAAGCCGGTATTGACGCCATAGACCGGCGCCTCCCCCTGGGCCGCGGCGGCAATGCGCGCGGCGGCCTTGATGATGGCAGGACGGGCGCTGTCGTCGAGGCGCACGGCAAGCCCCTCGCGCCAGATCTGTTCGAGATCGGCCAGGGTACACTGGCCGGGTGTCAGAACGCGTTCAGACAATTTCGCCTCCGTAAATTCGGGCATGAAGGGGGTTGAAGCCGATCCGATAGGACAGCTCGGCCGGGTGGGTGACATCCCAGATGGCCAGATCGGCGCGCAGGCCCGGCGCGATCACGCCGCGATCTGCCAGACCCAGCGCGCGGGCGGCGTTGCGGGTGATACCGCTCAGACAATCCGACGGCATCATCCGAAACAGGGTTGCGCCCATGTTCATCGTCAGCAGCAGCGAGGTCAGCGGCGAGGTTCCGGGATTGCAATCGGTTGCCAGCGCAATCGGCACCCCGGCCGCGCGCAGCGCCGCCACGGGGGGCGCTTGGGTTTCGCGCAGGGTATAAAAGGCCCCTGGCAACAGAACCGCCACCGTCCCCGAGGCCGCCATTGCCGCGATCCCGTCCGCGCCAAGATATTCCAGATGATCGACCGACAGCGCGTGGTGCTGCGCCGCCATCACCGCGCCGCCCAGATCGGAGAGCTGTTCGGCATGGAGCTTCACCGGCAAGCCAAGTGCGGCGGCGCGATCAAAGATCTGCGCCATCTCCTCCGGGCTGAAGGCGATGCCTTCACAGAACCCGTCGACTGCATCAATCAGCCCTTCGTCATGGGCGCGCTCCATCCCCGCGATCACCACATCACGCAGATAACCGGCGCGATCCTCGGCGTATTCCGGCGGCAGCGCATGGGCGGCAAGCCAGGTGGTCACGACACTCACCTTGCGCTCGCGCCCGATCCGGCGCGCCGCGCGCAGCATCCGCAGTTCGGTTTCCAGTTCCAGCCCATAGCCGGACTTGATTTCAAGCGTGGTGACCCCTTCGGCCAACAGCGCATCGACCCGAGGCAGCGCAGTCTCGTCCAGGTCATCCTCGCTTGCCGCCCGGGTGGCGCGCACGGTCGACAGGATGCCGCCCCCGGCGCGCGCAATTTCTTCGTAATCGGCCCCTTCGAGCCGCATCTCGAACTCGCGTGCCCGATCGCCACCAAAGACCACATGGGTATGGCAGTCGATCAACCCCGGCGTTACCAGCCGCCCGCCAAGGTCATGGCGCGGGGCCGCCGCGTAGGACACGGGCAGATCCGCTTCAGGCCCGACCCACGCGATTCGTCCCTTGTCGACGACCAGGCAGCCCGCTTCCACAAGCCCGTAACCCATGGATTTTTCGTCCATCTTTGCGATTCTGGAATTGCTGAAAATCTGCATGGCACGCCATCTCCCGATTGCATTTTTTGCGGATATGTCTAGTCTTATTTGAAAACAATGTCTAAATGTATTTTGGCCCTCGAAAGCTGAATCCGGGGCTGTGAACCGGGAGAACGTGAAAAATGACGGTGCTTTGGGCAGAACGGGCGTTGTTGTCCAACGGTTGGGCGGAAAATGTACGGATCGGGCTGGATGGCACCGGGCGGATCGCCGCGATCACCCCGGGCGCCGTGCCGGAAGGGCAGCGACTCGACCTGCTGTTGCCGGCGGTGGCGAACGTGCATTCGCATATCTTTCAACGCGCGATGGCCGGCCTGTCCGAGGCGCGTGGACCGCAGCCGCGCGATACCTTCTGGACGTGGCGGCAAATCATGTATCGGTTTCTTGACCACCTGACACCGGACGACGTGGAGGTGATCGCTGCGCTGGTGCAGATGGAGATGCTGGAGGCCGGCTATGCCACCAATGTCGAATTCCATTATTTGCACCATCAGCCGGGCGGGACGCCCTATACCAACCCCGCCGAGATGTCCGAGCGCATTGCGGCGGCCGCCGCGCGCAGCGGGATCGGCCTGACGCTGTTGCCGGTCCACTACCAGTTCGGCGGATGTGATCACCGTCCACTCGGGCCCGGCCAACAGAGGTTCGGCACCACCCCCGAGGCCTTCGTGCTGCTGCTCGACGGCGCAGAAGTCGCGTTGAAGGGGTTGCCGCCGGATGCCGGGATCGGCGTGGCACCGCATTCCCTGCGCGCCGTTTCGCCGGAGGCGCTGGAGCTTTGTACAAAACTGCGCCCGGATCGTCCGCTCCACCTTCATCTGGCCGAACAACTCCCCGAGGTCGAAGAGGTGCAGGCCGCCTATGGGCGCCGTCCGGTCGAATGGCTGCTGGAACACTTCACGCCGGATCAATGCTGGACGCTGATCCACCTGACCCACATGACCGAGGACGAGACCCGCGCCCTGGCCGCAACCGGGGCGCTGGCCGGGCTTTGCCCGATCACGGAATCAAGCCTGGGTGACGGCATCTTCCACGGTGTCACTTGGCAGCAGGCCGGCGGGCGGATCGGCTTTGGCTCGGACAGCAATATCCGCATCTCGCTGTTCGAAGAGCTGCGCACGCTGGAATACAGTCAGCGCCTGCGTGAGCACGCTCGCGCCATCTATGCCACGCCCGACCGCTCAACGGGGCGGGTGCTTTATGAGGCCGCGCTGACCGGCGGGGCAACCGCCGCCGGGCGCGACACCGGGGCCATCGCCGAAGGCATGTACGCCGATCTCTGCGCGATCTCCTGCCGCAACCCGGTGATGGTCGGGCGCGAGGGGGACGCCCTGCTCGACAGTTTGATTTTCGCGGGTGGTGACGGATTGGTCAGCGATGTATGGTCTGCTGGACGCCATGTCGTGCAGGGCGGGCGGCATATGGACCATGATCGTATTGTATCGGATTATCTGGCCTGTATCGGCAAGCTGCAGGAGAGACTGTGACAGAGCGCGACACCATTCCGGCCAGCGGCAAGGCCGCCTATATCACCGAAGAGGTGCGCCGCCGGATCATTGAGAAGGAATGGCGGCAAGGCGACCGCATTCCCGACGAGGCGGCGCTGGCAGCCGAATTCGGCGTTGCGCGGGCCACGGTGAACAAAGCGTTGCAACTCCTCGCTGACGAGGGCTTGCTTGACCGCCGTCGCCGCGCCGGCACCCGCGTGGCGGTCAACCCGGTGCGCAAGGCGACCTTCTCGATCCCCATCGTACGCGAACAGATCGAAGCGGCAGGCAAGAGTTACAGCCATCGGCTGATTTCGCAAAGCCGCAGCCCGCTGCCCGCACGGCGCGCCGAGCAGCTGGGCCTGTCGCCGGGCGAGGTGCTGATCCACCTGCGCGCGGTCCACTACGGAGACCGCCAGCCGTTTCAGCTGGAGGATCGCTGGATCAACCCCCGCGCCGTTCCAGGGATCGAAGAGGTGGATTTCCACCACCTCAATGCCAATGAATGGCTGGTTCGCAACGCCCCCTATCTTCGGGCCGAACTGACCTTTTCGGCCAGCAACGCCGGGGTGCGCGATGCCCGCCTTCTCGACACGGAACCGGAACAGGCGCTCTTGATCCTGAACCGCACCACATGGAACGATATCGGCCCGATCACCGCGGTGCGGCTGGCCTTCCATCCGGGCTATGCGATGTCGGCAACGACCTGAGCGCGGTCGGCAAATCGACGCTGCACCTGCGATCTCCGGGGGCGCCGCGTCGGCAGTTCCGGGGAACGCGACTCTGTTGCGCAAATCGGCTGTTCGGCGAGGTTCCCCTATCCCCGGACAGACTTATCCCACGACCTCAGTGACAGGTATGCCGAGCGCGGTGTAGCCATTCAGGACGGCTATGCGGATCTGGAGTTCAGCGACCTGACGGTCGAAGTCCCGCGCCATGAGGCGCTGCCCCAGCAGTTTCACACAGTGCATCCACTGACCGGCAGGGTATTTCCGAAGGAAGTGTCCCGAGAGGTTTCGTTTCGACGTGGCTTCGGCAGTGATAACCGCTCCAGTTTCGCCAGAGCGCCGACCGAGATACTTCGACGCCCGCAAGGCTTCGTTTCGTGCGACCGCTCCGAGGGTGTTCGGCTTCCATGGTTTTGCGTTCTTGCGGGGGTGAAGGGCGGCCTGGAATTGATCCGGTGGATCAATTCAGCTCTGAACGGGCGGAGCCCTGGGGGAATGACGGCGGCAGCGCCTCGATCCGCAATGGCATCATGGCACTTGCGCGTGTCGCAGGCGCCGTCTGCGGTGACGCTACCGATCTCCTGTCCGGGTGGGATCTGATCGAGCAATTCCGGCAGCATGGGGGCACCGCCGATGCCACTGCTGGTGAACTCGACAGCTCGGACCTCCAGCGTTTGCTCGTCGATCCCGAGGAGGATTTTGCGCCAAACCCGCGGTTTGGGACCGGGATGCTTGCGCGCATTCCACTCGCCTTCACCCTCGACCTTGATGCCAGTGCTGTCCACTGCGCGGCAGTGCATTGCGAAGCAATGTCACGAGAGGGGATCAGCAGATGCAAGGGCCCCTTGGAGCCGTGATAGGGGATGTTCACGGCTAGGGTCTTTTGGCGGCGGGACAGCGCGCTGAAGTCGGGCACCGCCCAGTTCAAGCCGATCAGCTTCAGCAGGCTCTCGACTAACCCGGTCGTCTGCCGAAGCGCCATGCCGAACAAGACCTTCATGGAAAGGCACGTCTGGATGGCGGCGTCGCTGTAGGTTTGCTGGCCGCCACGACGGCCTGTCGGCGCGGCATCCCAGGTCATCTCAGGGTCAAGCCAGATCGTCAGCGAGCCCCGGCGCTTGAGCGCTTCATTGTAGGCCGGCCAGTTCTTGGTCTTGTAGGTTGGGGGTGTGGAGCTGCTCATGACGCCCAGCTACCATACTGGATTCACGAGATGAATCCCTGCAGGGATTTGCGCAACAGAGCCTCCGGTGACCCAAAACGGGCAGGAAGCTGACGGGCAGCCAAGTGCCGGGTTGCAGTCGTCTGGAAAAATCCGGATTTTATGGCAATCCCCAGCGCGAGCACGTCCGGTTTCGCCGAAGCTACGCTTCCAGGTGGGGCCGATGGCCCGGCGATGTCGGAATAATGTGGATAACCCCGCCGCCCGATGCACCGGAGATCCGTGTTGGTATCGCCCTCATCCAGCGTCTCGGTCAGACTTGCTGTTACAGGCAATGATCATAGAAGGATGCTCCCATGCCCCAGTTCCAGGTCCGTGAGGCCGCCGACCGTTCCGTCGCGCTCCATGTGTGTTTCGAGGACAGCGAGAAGTCGATCTTCACCTCCGTGCAGTGGTGCCCGCGCGAGAAGGCATGGACGGCCCGCTGGCAGTCGCGCGAGACCATTGCTGGTTGGCTCAAGAGCCCTGGCCCGCAGGGAGAAGAGATCGACGACTGCGACATCGAGTGTCTCCGGCACAGCCTTGTCAGCCCGCATGTGCTGGCGGCAGAGGGGGAGGAGGTTCTGGAGGAGATCGAACGCATCACGGGCGTGCCATCTTATCAGTTGGAATGGCTAATGGATGACCTGTCCGGATGGACAGCTGCCATCGAAGAGGCACTGACCGAAACCGCGTTGGAGCGTCCGCGTGAAGAGGCGCAGCAGCTTCTGAACGCGCTGCTGAGAAACGCTCTGGAGCGCACCGTGGCGATGATCGACGGCGAGGTGGACCTGGAGTTTGAGGGGACGCCCGTCGCGCCCGTGACGCGGCTCGGCCTGAACTGATCTCCGTCTTCGGGCGCTTGTTCTGCCCTGCAGAAGAATGTTCCGCCTGGGCATCGTCCGCAATTCAATGCATGCATTGATGCGCCCTGCCGGGCTTTGCGATAGCTTGCCATGTGGCCCCTCTGCGAGGAGGGGCACATGGCAGAGGAAAGCACGCAATGACCGAGCAAGAGAGCCAAGCGGACCAGCCTCAACAGGGTCAGGACACTGGACCTCGTCGTCGCCCCGGCCGGCCGCGAAAGCCGCAGGCCGAGCGGCGGTCAGACCAGATGTCGATCCGCATGAAGCCGGCGACCCGTGAGCAGATAGAAAAACTGGCGGACGCCCTCGGTGTTCCGATCGCCGAAGTCGTTGAACAGGCGGGGCTGCAGTTCAAACCCTGAGCGGACGCAATGCGCTTGACGCTCTTCGTCCCGAGATGCCGCGGCACGTCATGGCACCCAGCGGGACCGGCCTGTTCTTGGCTTAGACCGCTCGCTGAACGGGTCGCCTGACATTGGAAACATGTGGAAAACCCCACCCTACTCCAGCATGGACGATATAATTAAAGCATGCATGTTTATATAATTGACCTGATCCCGGGCGATAGGCGTCCGGACCATGGACAAGGACAAGACCATGCGCCACACCAGCGCCTTCGTCTCGACGAAGGCTACGACGAAGATCTTCGCCGTTGAGCAGGCCCTAGCGGCCGATGACTTGAACCACCCCTTGGCCCTCAAATCTGCCAGCCCCGTTGCCCTCGCGATCGACGGGCCGGACGAGCAGGGCTACATGAACGGACAGTGATCCGCGCAGGTCATGGATGGGGAGGGCGGCACCTACCGGATCTATTGACGGAACGCTTGGACGGATCCGGCAGAAGTGGCTGTGCCAAGGTCAATCGACGCCAATGCCATCGAACTGCTGCACCAGAGGGCGGACCGTGACGCGCTCATGGCGACGATCGCCGAGGCGAGACGGTGGAAAATTCCGGAGGATTGCTTGACGGACGTCTCCGCGATGCGCCACCTCGATGAAGCGGGTGGTATCTCTTGGCGCGTCGAGTTCTGTGGCGGGTACACGGACCCCATGATCTCGCTCGATCGCGCATTGGATACCTTGCGCATGAGCAATGAGGACGTCGCGCGCTTTATCCTCTCGGCCTGGGACCCGCAAAACGATGATGATGCCTGCGCGGGGTTCGTGATTGAACTGGCGCCCGGGGCTGCGCGGACGGACCAGAGCGCTCTGGGCCGCTATTTCGAGAGCACGGACGACTGACGGGTCTTGAGGACCGCAAGAGATGCACCTCGCCGGAGACGGTCAGATACATGCATGCATTTATAATTTACCTTCATTCACGCCTCGGCGATGATGCCAGCATGATGATCAGGACGTTTGCCCCCACGACCACGATACGCTGATCGGCTCGACACGAGCCGTCGTCGTGAGTGTGGCATCCGTGCGAACGCCGAACCCCAGGCAGGCCCAGGCAGGTTGTGCGCCGCGCGCTGGGTCCGACCGGGACAGAGGAGAAGATCATCCAGGAGGCAGTCCGTCAGATCGAAAGTGGGCGGATGAACCTGCGTGGGCTCGGCCGTCTTGCTGCGGAGATCGCGGCCCTGCGCGCGCGCCGTGCTGCACTGAGGACGTCCGAGATGAACCGACTAGTGACCCTGACCCTTGCTCTGTGCCTCGCCCTGCTCGGCACTGCCGGCATGACAACCGTTGGCACGGCCGGCGCCCTGTTCGTGCTGCCCCGGCTGAACGGTAGAGAACCAAGCCTGATCTGGTCGATCGCCGGGATCCTCTTTGCGCTCCTGTGGTGTGGCCTGGTTCTGATGCTGGCGGAAAAACCGGGGCATCGGTCTGACCTCGCCCTGTTTGCCATGGCGATTTCGATGTGCCTGCAAATGGTCAACGTGCTGGTGTTGCCCGCCCTCCAGGGCGCGACACTTCTCCTGTCACTGCTCGTGGTCGGAACCGGGGGGGATGGGGCTGCAGGAGCTCTCTCTCCTGCTGATCAGCAACGTTATCCTGTTGATCGTGATCGCGCCGGGGCGGTCGCGATCATTCTGGCCCTATAGCGGCCCCGGAACGGCCCTTTCCGGGTTTATCAGGCTCGATAATATGGGATCAGCCAGTTTGATCCATATTATCGAGCCTTGCTGGAGGTCTGCGCAGGCTCGGATCGCAGTGGAATAAAACCGATCCTCCGCGGCCGCCGTTCAGGCGCTGAGGATCTCGGCACGGATCCGATAGACACGGATACGTTGCTTGCGCACGCCGGAGAGCGCGAACTGGCGGCTGTTTCGCTCTCCACCGGGCTCCAGGTAGCCGGCAGCTTCCAGCTTTTCCGCTGCGCGCGAGGCGTCTTGACCCCCGGTGAATTGTGTCGAATGTCGGCTTGAGCATGTAGAAGTAATCATCATCACGGTATCCTGCCGCTTCATGGCTCCGCGCCGCAGGGGCTTCGACGGGGTCATCTGCGGCCTGACGGAGCAGGCCGAAGCGGCTGTCTCCGTACTGCAGCAGATAGTCCCTCGTGCGCTCGACCGCTGAGCTCTGCTCTGTCGGCTTGTCTGCGCCGCTATGTTCGAACCATTTGACGGCCATGTACATGACCGCCTCAGCCGCCGTTCCTGCTGGCCAGCCCGTGATCTGACGCTGGCTGGCGAACTCACCCGCCACTGCAACGAGTGCGAACCGGTCCAACACGCGCAGGGTTTCGTTGCGGGCGGTCTGGGGGGCGAGACCAAGCTGCGCCATCAGCTCTTGGCCCCGGCATGACCGCAGTCCCTTGGCGCGATGCTTTCGATCTTGCGAGAGAAGTCCTTTGACGTTGCGTGCCCGTGGAGGTCGTTGAAGGCACCATGCGCCATGCCCATGACGGGGATGTCGATCATCCGGACGGCCTGGCCGCCTCGCAGGGGCAGACCCAGATCCTGCAGAACCTGGCGCACAGGGGCCTCATCGGTCGACAGGACCGATGCCCGCCATTGCTGGCGGACCTGCGACCGGCCTGTCACCGTGGCGCGGTTCTTGCCAGCCCCATTCGCAGCGGCATAGATGTCATCTCCGAAGCCGGGATGTGGCTCGCCGGGCAATTCATCTAGCCCCAGGAAAGTGTCGTTCGCCTGGGCCAGCTGCCCCTCCAGGCCCGCGCTCGTCGTGCGCCATGTCACCGCCGTTCCAGCAGAGGGTCAGACCGTATTGCCGGCCAGGAGCGCCTTCGTTTTGCCAACCGAGTTTTCGCCAAAAAAATGAAAAATCGCTCCGGTCCGATTGGTCAGGCCCAGGAAGGGGCCGCTGAGCGCGAGGCTGATGCCGAAGATCAGGTAGGGGTTGCCCAGGGCAAGTGCCGCCATGCCTGACTGCCAATCTTCGAAGCAACCGGTGGTGGTTCGGTCGGCTGTGCCTGTGTAGATAACCGTCTCGCCCCTCGGCACCGGCGCGATGACGCGCCCGTCGGCAAGTGCGAAGGCTGTCCTGTCCGGGGTCCACCCGACCTGCCGGAGGCGCAGGGCATAGCGCGTGGGCCGCCAGGACTTGAGAAACTGGAGGAACAGGTAGCGGTCGCCCTGAATCTGCAGCCCGCAATCCGCGAGCCGTGCGATCGCATCATTTGGTCTGGCTTCCACCTCCGTGTGGGGCACAACGCAGCCGATCACGCGCCGGTCAGGTGTCAACACCTGAACCAGGCGAGACCAGCCTTGACCGTTGTCATCGCGGACCAGCGCGCTCACTTGCAGGGCCGAGCAGACCGGCATGCCCGGTTTGCCGCTGCGGTCGCAGAGATGAATATCTCCATTTGCCAGCACATAGTTGCGCGGCATCTGCGTGCGCAGTTCGTGGAGGAAGCGGTCGGCGGGGGAGAGCTCTGCCTGCGACACGCGGGCGGCGGTCGATTGTAAGGAGAGGGTCTGGGTCATGGGGCATCTGATCATTCTCCTGACCTGAATGTCGGGCATGGGCCCCCAAGTCTCAACCGAAGGTTGTCGGTTGTCCACATATTCCGGCCCGGACGAACCATGTCCGGCAGGGCAGCGTTGGCTGCACATGGGGGTGAGCGCCGAAAAAGGAAGGAATATCAATGCTGTCCAACTGTCCAATGGACAGGAATGGTAGACTGGTTGGAAAACTCAGCCACCTCCATACATGATCGACATTACACCAGTTACGCTGTAACGAACTAAATATAATATATATAAATCAATACCTAAGGCGTTACGGGCCGCGTAACGACGCCCTCCTCTTCGTTACCTCCTCTTACTTAAATATACATTCTCTTCTTCAGGGAGAGCGGCAGCGCGGGACGGGCTGCTGCCATGGTGAGCCTCCGGCTCAGGGAGACGGCCCGTAGGGCCATGGTGGTCGCCGAGGCCTCCGTGGGTGAGGCCCGCAAGCCGGATCAAGTGGCCATCGGTCCTGCCGAGACCGCGGGTGCCAGTGCAGGTTGGCACCCTGTTCCTTGACCTTCCGGAGAGCCGGCTGCCACAACAAGCGTACTGGCCTGCTGCCGGTTTCGTGGACGGCAGTTTAAGCTTTCATAGCTCTCTCCTCGAACGTGATAGGGCTTAGATACCCGATGGTCGAGTGCCGACGCTTTGGATTGTAAAACCGTTCGATGTAATCGAAGACATCTGCGCGCGCCTGCATCCTGATGCGGTAGGTTTTCCGCCTAACCCGTTCGGTTTTTAGCGAAGAGAAGAAGCTCTCCATCGCAGCGTTGTCCCAGACATTTCCGGATCGGCTCATCGAACAGGTGATGCCGTGATCGGCCATCAGCCTCTGGAACGGTTCGCTGGTATATTGGGCGGATTCAACCGGTCGTCGCAACACCCCGCTATTGGAGGTGTTGTTGATGTCAGGAAGACGGAAGTCGGAGCGTTCGACGCGACGCAAATTATCCTCGCCAGGTCGGCCGCCAGTCTGGCAGCGTGAGCATCTGTGCCGGTTCTGGCGGGAGATTGCAGCGGGGCCGTCCAGCGAAGAAGCCGCTGTTGCAGCGGGAGTTTCCGCTCCGGTCGGAACTCGATGGTTTCGGAGTTCAGGCGGAATGCCTCCTACACATCTTGCGCCATCGGCTCCTGTGCCGAAGCACCGTAGCCTTTCGTTCGTGGAACGCGAGGAGATAGCCCTCGAATGCGCTCGGGGCACCGGCGTGCGGGCAATCGCGCGCAAGCTGGACCGATCACCCAGCACGATCTCACGTGAGATCAGGCGCAACTCGGCGACGCGCAGCGGAGAGTTCGACTATCGGGCCACTGCCGCGCAGTGGCATGCGGATCGTGCGGCCAAGCGTCCAAAGATCAGCAAGCTCGCAGTCAACCCGGTCCTACGCGACTACGTGCAGGATCGGCTCTCCGGCCTCATTGCCACACCGGACGGCATCGCCTTCGAAGGACCCGTCGTGGTATGGAAAGGACGGCGGGCCGTTCTCCGGCAAAGCCGACGCTGGTCATCTGCTTGGAGTCCGGAGCAGATCTCGCAGCGCCTGAAGGTGGACTTCCCCGGGGATCCGACCATGCGCATCAGCCATGAAGCCATCTATCAGGCGCTATACATTCAAGGACGTGGGGCACTGAGGCGAGAGCTCTCAGCCTGTCTCCGCTCTGGCCGCGCTCTCAGGTTGCCTCGCGAACGAGCCCGGAACCGTGGCAAGGCCTTCATTGCCGACGCGTTGATGATCAGCGACTGCCCGGCGGAGATCGGTGATAGGGCCGTTCCTGGTCATTGGGAAGGCGACCTCATTCTCGGTCTCGGCAGCTCGGCGATCGGCACGCTGGTCGAACGCACGACCCGCTTCACCATGCTCCTGCACTTGCCGCGCATGGAGGGGCACGGGACGACCAAGTCTGTCAAGAATGGGCCAGCCCTTGCCGGCCACGGCGCCGAGGCCGTCCGGGATGCCATCGCAGAGACGATCAGCAGCCTGCCTGCCCACCTACGCCGCTCGTTGACCTGGGACCAGGGGGCCGAGATGGCTCAACACGCGCAGCTGCGGATAGATACCGGTCTTGAGATCTACTTCTGCGACCCTCAGAGCCCTTGGCAACGCGGCAGCAATGAAAACACCAATGGTCTGCTCCGCCAATACTTCCCCAAGGGTACGGACCTAAGCCAACACGGCGCTGAAGAGTTGAGCGCCGTAGCCCATGCCCTGAACACGCGCCCCCGGAAAACGCTGGATTGGCAAACACCGGCTGAGGCTCTCGACCGGCTGCTCAAACAGGATATGATCGACGGTGTTGCGACGACCGGTTGTTTCCGCCTTGCGACCCGCGATCGCTGTGATGGACCAGCCCCATCGCTTTCGTCGGCCGTCGGTCATGGACCGCCTGCTCGAGGGCATCCAGGACGAAGCCGGTCTGTGCCGAGGTGCTGACCCGCCAGCCGACGATCTTGCGCGCATAGGCATCAATGACGAAGGCGACATAGACGAAGCCCGTCCAGGTGGCGACGTAGGTGAAATCGCTCACCCACAGCATGTTGGGCGCGGGAACCCGGAACTCACGGTTCACCTTGTCCAGGGGGCATGGTGCTTTCTTGTCGGGGATCGTCGTCCGGTGCGGCTTGCCGCGGATAATGCCCCGGATGTCCATGTCCCGCATGAGCCGTGCCACCGTGCAACGCGCGACAGAGAAACCTTCCCGGACAAGCTGGCGCCATACCTTGCGGACGCCGTAGACCTTGTAGTTCTCCTCCCAGACGCGTTCGATCTCGCGCCGCAGGGTGGCATCACGACGGGCACGATCCGACAGGCGGGCCGGATCGGCCCGCTTCGCCAGGTGATCGTAGTAGGTGGACGGGGCGATCGGCAGAACCCTGCAGATTGGCTCGACCCCGTGCTTCCCTCGCTGATCGTCGATGAACCCGACCATCACTTCGACCGGCGGTCGAGCTCCGCCAGCGCAAAATATGCGCTCGCCTTACGCAGGATCTCGTTGGCTTGGCGCAGCTCCCGGTTCTCCCGTTCGAGCGCCTTCATCTTCTCGGCCATATCGCTGGGAACTCCGGCCCGCTTGCCGCCATCGACCTCGGCCTTCTTGACCCAGTCGTTCAGCGTGTTCGCCGAACACCCGATCTTCGCTGCGATCAACGTGATCGCCTGCCAGCGAGAGCCCTGCTCGCCCTCGTTGCCGAGAACCATCCGCACCGCGCGCTCGCGGACTTCAGGGGAAAATTTGTTCGTGGTCTTGCTCATGGTGCTCCATCCTACTCAGGAGTTGGAGCCTCCTGTCTTTGCAGAATCCGCTCTCAAGGATGGTGCGGGCGGCATCCCGCGAGCCTCCGGGGTCATAGACAAAGCCCGTTTGCCGGCAAGGGAGCCGCCCGTTTCTTCGTATTCATCCTGAACAGTTGATTGGGGCTGTTGGCGCAGACCCCGCAGAACAGGAACAGGAGACATGATGGACCAGATCTATATCGGCGTCGATATCGCGAAGTCGTGGCTCGACATCTACCATCCAGCCCGGGGTGCCCGGCGGATAGAGAACACCCCTGGTGACGCCCGCAGCTTCGCCCGGGCCGCGGCGCGCGAGGGTGCCTGGGTGATCTTCGAGGCCAGTGGCGGCTATGACCGGGTGCTGCGCGATGGCCTTGAGGTTGCCCGGGCCAGCTTCAGCCGCGTCAATCCTCGTCAGGCACGCGATTTTGCGCGAGCCATGGGCGTTATCGGCAAGACCGACCGTGTCGACGCCCGGATGCTCGCGACCTTCGGTCAGAGGTTGCAACCACCGCAAACCCCTCCCGTTTCCCCGACGCGACAGGTGCTTCTCGCGCAGATTACCCGGCGCCGTCAGTTGGTTGAGATGCGAAAGCAGGAGATCACCAGACTTCAGCAGACGACAGACCGCGATTCCCGGTCCGACATCAAGAGCTTGTTCCTGCTCCTTGAGCGGCGGATCGAGAAGGTAGGGACAAGGATCGCGGAGATCATTCGCTCTTCGCCCGAACTGGCTGAAACCGATCGCCGGCTACAGTCGGTGCCTGGTGTGGGCACAATCGTCGCTGCCACGATCATGGCCGAGCTGCCGGAAATCGGCACAACCGATCGCCGGAAAATTGCGGCTCTCGCCGGCCTTGCGCCGATTGCCCGGGATAGCGGCCAGCGCAACGGAAGACGGGTCATCGGTGGCGGAAGGGCAACCGTCAGGACCGTCCTCTATCTCGCCGCTCTGCATGCCTCCCGTCACTCGACCATGTTCAGGGCGTTTCGGCAGAAGCTCCAAGCGGCAGGAAAACCGGTGAAAGCCGCCTTGACTGCGACGGCCAGAAAGCTGCTCTGCGTGCTCAACAGCATGGTTGCAGACGGTTCCTACTTCCGGGAGGTTCAGTCAACCTGAATACAGTTGCCGGCAAACCCGGAGCGGTTCAGTGAGCCCAGGCGGAAGGACCCTTGTCTGACAAGAGCCGTGGAGGCAGTTCGCTGACCTCGTAGATAATGTTCAGGTCTTCCGCTTGGGATTTTGGATCTCGTCTTAAGGACGGTGAGGGCCGCCGTAGCGCGTACCCTGTGTTTGCTATGGGAGATACCGCTTCTTGACGGCGGAGACCGCCTGGGCAATCATAGCAGGGTATCCCGGATGCCCTATGACCTGCTGACCTAAGTAGCCAAATCTTCCCGATATAGGACGTTGTCGCTGACAATGCAGCCGGGCTTGCCGTAGAGGCGAAGCAGGGCGCTGAGCTCCCGGGCGACCCGTGCGCCGGACAGGCTCGTGTCTGCCACAAGACACAAACACTCGCGCGTGCAGTCGTCGATCACCGCCAAGATCCGGAACTTTCGCGACGCGCCGAAGCTGTCGCTCACGAAGTCCAAAGACCAGCGCGCGTTGACGCGCGCGACCGATGGCATCGGGGCCCTTGTGCCACGCGCTCGCTTGCGACCGCGCCGCCTTTTCACGGACAGCCCTTCCTCGCGGTAGATCCGGTAGAGCTTCTTGTGGTTCATTCTCATGCCTTTGCGCTCCAACAGGACGCCGATCCGGCGATAGCCGAACCTGCGCCGCGTGCCGGCGATATCCTGCATCTCCTTGCGGATCTCGGCACAGTCCAGCGGGGGTTCTCGTCGGACTGTCTTTGGATCGACACCAACCAGCTTGCAGGCTCTGCGCTGCGAGATGTCATGATCCCGCATCACCAAGGACGCGCCGCATCTCGCCGCTTCGTCAATGTCGTCAGCTCCCCAGAACGACGGGTTTTGCCCGTCACTGCTGGCCGTTGTGTCGATGTCTGGGGCTGGGGAGCACAAGGGAGACCGGGTCCGGCGGCGGGGACGATCGGGGAGCCGATAGTGTTAATATTTTCTCTTTCTTTCCGGGGGTTTCCCCAGTCGAAGCGAGCTGTCCGTACGACGCTCATCCACCAGATTGCAACTGGTAGTTCTACCAGTTGAGGGGGTGTGGACGCCCATGATGAATGAAAGATCAGTGCGCAAAAGACAGTGAACCGTGCGCAATCGTTATGTTGGGGTCAGAGGCGAGACTTTGACCCTTGAGCGCAAAAGACCAGGTTACAGAATTGGGTGTCAGATATGAAAGCAACGGTATTTCTGAAGGCTGAAAACGGGGCTTCTCAGGTCTTTGAAAGCGACCGAATTGCGCTGGATGCGCCGAGTGTCGTTCGTCTGGAAATTGGACCGGAGCAGGTTGCCCGTTTCGATCGCGACGGAAACAACCTGGTTTTGGTATTGGATGACGGCACGGTTCTGATCATCGAGAATTTCTTCGTGACGATGCCGGAAGGCCGTAACGATCTGGTATTCGAAGATGCCAATGACGTTACCTGGTGGGCGCAATATGGCGAGGAATGGACTGGTTTCGATATTGCCGAAATCAATGAAGGCTTGGTTCTCGCCCCTCTTCCCCTTGCGCTTCTGGCGGGCCTGGGAGCTGTGGCTGTTGGCGTCGGTGGCGGTGGCAGTGACAGCACAGGCGATGACGAAGGCGGTCCGGTGAACGGCGCGCCGGTGGCGGAACCGGACAGCCGCATCACGCCGGAGGACACGCCGGTGGCGGGCCAGGTCGATGCCTCGGATGTCGATGGCGATGATCTGGCCTATGCGGTCAGCAGCGATCCGAGCCATGGCACGGTGGTGCTGGAACCGGAGACCGGCGCCTACACCTATACGCCGGATGCCGATTACAACGGGCCCGACAGCTTCGAGGTGACCGTCGATGACGGCAATGGCGGCACCGATACGGTGACGGTCGACATCACCGTGAC
>NZ_AUBS01000026.1 GCF_000429365.1 Pseudodonghicola xiamenensis DSM 18339
CCAGCTGCGCAGTGGCTACTTGCTGACCGAGGCTATGATGCCGATTGGTTCCGCGAAGCCTTGCAGGACAAGGGGATCAGGGCCTGTATTCCTGGCCGCAAGGCGCGCAGGAGCCCCATCAAATACGACAAGCGTCGCTACAAACGCCGCAACCGCCCCTCTCGTGACATTGCTCCGCAATGCACTGCCGGGCAGCGATACGAGATCATGTTCGGCAGGCTCAAGGACTGGCGACGCGTGGCGACCCGCTACGACAGATGCCCGAAGGTCTTCCTCTCCGCCGTCGCTCTCGCCGCAACTGTGATGTTCTGGTTATGAGTCCTGAGCCTAGGGTTCAGTCGGTCGGGGCTGACGTTTGGCATCGTGCGCCTTCGCTGGGCGAACTGGTGCGGATGCCGCGCTTCGTTTCGGGAGCGCTGGTGAAGAGGGCGCGGAAGCCGAGCATGGAAATTTCTTCGCCGGTCAGTGACGGCCTGCGCCGTGAGTCTCATGAAGACACGGGCGTCTCAGGTCCGGGGCCGGGTCGATGGGCGAAGTATTGGGGCGGTCGCCTGTCTTCAGCGGCGAGAGAAGTGGAGGCAATGGGCGGAAGGCTGTGATCATCAGCGCTGGACTAAAGTTTAACATATTGATATTATTTATTAATTTTGTTTAAAGGAAACTCCCGGTGGGGCCAGGATCGCCGTCTCGGGCTGCAATTGACGCCTCTGACAAGAAAGCTGATGCTTTTACGCTGAGAAAAGCAGAAGGATCGCGAAAATTTGCTGATTTTCATGTTAGCTTTTCGAAATTTTCAAAAATTTGCAAATTTGCGCAATTTCGCTTTGGAGTCAGGTCGGGCGGATATATGGTTCGACGAAATCTTATAGGGGATCGCATCATGAAGGACATTCTTTCCGAGCTGGAAGAGCGTCGCGAAGCCGCCCGCCTGGGCGGTGGACAAAGGCGGATCGACGCGCAGCACGGCCGCGGCAAGCTGACCGCGCGCGAGCGGATCGACCTGCTGCTGGACGAGGGCAGCTTTGAAGAATTCGACATGTTCGTGTCGCATCGTTGCACCGATTTCGACATGCAAGAGCAACGGCCCTACGGCGACGGGGTGGTGACCGGTTGGGGGACCATCAATGGCCGCATGGTCTATGTCTTCAGTCAGGACTTCACCGTCTTTGGCGGCTCGCTCAGCGAAACCCACGCCCAGAAGATTTGCAAGATCATGGATATGGCGGTGCAGAATGGCGCCCCGGTGATCGGCATCAACGATTCCGGCGGTGCCCGGATCCAGGAAGGCGTCGCCTCGCTGGCCGGTTATGCCGATGTGTTCCAGCGCAATATCATGGCCTCGGGTGTGGTGCCGCAGATCTCTGTCATCATGGGCCCCTGCGCCGGCGGCGCGGTCTATAGCCCGGCGATGACCGACTTCATCTTCATGGTGAAAGACACCTCCTATATGTTCGTGACCGGCCCCGATGTGGTGAAGACCGTGACGAACGAGGTGGTCACCGCCGAGGAGCTGGGTGGTGCCTCGACCCACACCAAGAAATCCTCGGTCGCTGACGGCGCCTTCGAGAACGACGTGGAAGCGTTGACGGAAATCCGCCGTCTGGTCGATTTCCTGCCGCTGAACAACCGCGAAAAGCCCCCGGTTCGCCCGTTCTTCGATGAACCGGGCCGGGTGGAGCTGAGCCTCGACACGCTGGTGCCGGAAAATCCGAACACCCCCTACGACATGAAGGAACTGATCCTGAAGGTCGCGGACGAGGCTGATTTCTATGAAATCCAGGCCGATTACGCCAAGAACATCATCACCGGCTTCATCCGCCTGGAAGGCCAGACCGTGGGTGTGGTGGCGAACCAGCCGATGGTGCTGGCCGGCTGTCTGGATATCGATTCCAGCCGCAAGGCGGCGCGGTTCGTGCGTTTCTGCGACTGTTTCGAAATCCCGATCCTGACCTTCGTCGACGTGCCGGGCTTCCTGCCGGGGACCAGTCAGGAATACGGCGGCGTCATCAAGCACGGCGCCAAGCTGCTGTTCGCCTATGGCGAAGCCACCGTGCCGAAGGTTACCGTGATCACCCGCAAGGCCTATGGCGGCGCCTATGACGTTATGGCGTCCAAGCACCTGCGCGGCGATTTCAATTATGCCTGGCCCACCGCCGAGATCGCGGTGATGGGCGCCAAGGGCGCGACCGAGATCCTCTATCGTTCGGAACTGGGCGATGCCGAGAAGATCGCGGCGCGGACCAAGGATTACGAAGACCGCTTCGCTAACCCCTTCGTGGCGGCCGAGCGCGGCTTTATCGACGAGGTGATCCAGCCCCGTTCGACCCGTCGCCGGGTGTCTCGCGCCTTTGCGTCGCTGCGCAATAAGAAGCTCAGCAACCCTTGGAAAAAGCACGATAATATCCCGCTCTAAACGGGTGTATTATCAGGCTTGAACTGCCCTCGCCGGAGGCCGCGACTGTCAGCGTCCGGCGAGGGGTTGAATTTCCGGGACGATCAGAGATGGCCCTGTCGGGGATGCCCTTCCTGCTTTTGATGCACCGTGCCTGTCAGGGCGCTGGAAGGATTTGTCTTCAGGGTCTGGTAAATAGACATTTTATGTCGTGTCGGACGATTTCGCCGTTTGACAATCAGGGGGAAGCTACGTCATGATCCCGCTCAGCGGATACCGGACAGCGCGACGGGGGTTCCGCGTTGCGCACGCAGCCCCGGCAGGAGGAGCTTGCCAGCAATGGCGAGGCCGGGGCTGCGGATTCACGCTGGTCACTCTGACAGGATCTGTTTTGATGTTTGCGGTAGCGTCGCTTGCTGCTGCTGCCCCGGCGGCGGTGCAGGTGGCGGTTCCGTCTGGGCGCCAGATTGCCCTGCAAGAGGTCTTGCTGGATGACACGCCCGGTGCCCTTTGGGCGCGGTTCCGGTTCTTGGCGCCGGATCTGGCCGCGGCGCCGGCGCGGGCGGGCGAGGATCTGGATGTGCTCTGCCGGGAGGTCGCACTGCCCTATCTGAGCAGCCATGATCTGAGCCCGGCACGGGTGGTGGTTTCCCTGGCAGATCGCGCGGTGCCCTTTGGCGAAAGCGATCCTGAGGCGACACAGGTGTTCGAGGCTTACCGGCTCGAAAAGACCGGTTGTGTCTGGGAAGGGTTTTGACAATGTTTCAGGATGTTGCGTTTCAAAGCTTAAGTTCTCTCACCGGCGCGGTTCCGCCGATCTTCCTGGCTGGTGCTGCTGGGCGCGGATGTTCTCTGCCGTGGCTTTGCGGTAGGATGCCGGCAGGTCACGGGACAGTGACCTTCGTCACG
Source organism: Pseudodonghicola xiamenensis DSM 18339 (assembly GCF_000429365.1). Taxonomy (GTDB): domain Bacteria; phylum Pseudomonadota; class Alphaproteobacteria; order Rhodobacterales; family Rhodobacteraceae; genus Pseudodonghicola; species Pseudodonghicola xiamenensis. Next base: position 3,302 of record NZ_AUBS01000026.1, read on the forward strand.
TGCCAGAGGCAGCCCGGGCAGCTCTGTCCGGCGGAGGACGTGGCGATCGCAAACAGGAGAACCAGATGTCGAAAAGCATCCAATTCATCGCCCTGGTCGGCTTCGTCGCCAGCGTTGCGGCTTGCAACAAGGCCCCGGAAGAAGATTACGTCCTGGCCCAGCCCGCACCGGTCACGGTCGAGCCGACTTTCAACAGCAAATACTGATACTTGCGCGGGGCCGGCCCTCGGGCCGGTCCCGACCCCGGCCGCGCGTCTCATGCAGGAGGAGCGGCCATGCTGAAGCATCGCGGCTTTCCGGGCCGTCAGCCCGGTACGGATTTCCAATTCACCATTCGTCGTGCCAACCCCAAGGGGGTGACGCCACTGACCCGTCGCGAACGATTCGCGGATCGCAAGCCGGCCGACCGCCGTGCCGATGCCGCGTTCATGCAGGCGCTGTGGGAGCAGTTCGGCGAAGAGCCTTTCGAACGCGGCAACCTGGACGCGGGCCGGCTGAGCTGGCTGTTCGGTCGTGAGGTCGTCGCCGCCGAGGAGCCGTTCGATCCGGCCAGTTATGAGGCGCTTTTGCGGATCGACGCAGAAGTGGCCGGGCAGAGCTTTCCGGAGATCTTCGGATGAGTCTCGGCGGGTTTTCGCAAGCTCAGGGGGCAAACCGGCAGGAACCGGCCCAAAAGGGGCGGGGGGATGCCACGCTCTTGGCGTTGTCCGAAGCTTGCGGCAGCCTGCCGGAGACGGTGTGCCATGGTGCGCCGTTCCATCTGTTCCGAACCCTACCTTTGCACGGGCAGACCCGGGCGTTTTCCCCGGCTCTGTCCGTTTTTTCTCATGCTTTGCCAGGCGCCGTCTCTCGGCGGGTGTTTGCCGAGATCACGGTCTCGCGATCCTCGGTGATTGTTTGGCCCGGCGCTCTGGCGGATAGTCTCGGCCACGAAAACCACAAGACAGGTAGAGCAGCATGCGAAAACTCAAGTTTCTGGTCGTGCCCGGCGCGCTTTTCGCGTTGGCGGGATGTCTCGACAACGATGGCGAACGCGCGCTTGCGGGCGCGGCCGTCGGTGCCGTGGCGGCGGATGCCACGAACAACAACGTTCTCACCGGTGCTGCAATCGGCGCGGCCGGCGGGGCGTTGTGCAACGACGTCGGGCTTTGCAACTGATCTGAATACCGCGCGGGCTGTGAAGCCTGTCGCACAACTATCCGAGGCCATCGGGGCGGGTCGCCGCTCCGGTGGCCTTTGTTTTGTTTCGGGCCGGCCGCATGGCTGTCGGCCCTGCACTGGAAGGGACTGGAATGTTCAATAAAATCCTGATCGCAAACCGGGGCGAGATCGCCTGCCGGGTCATCAAGACCGCCCGCAAGATGGGGATCAAGACGGTCGCCGTCTATTCCGACGCCGACAAGCATGCGCTGCATGTGAAGATGGCGGACGAGGCGGTGCACATCGGTCCGCCGCCGGCGAACCAGTCCTATATCGTGATCGACAAGATCATGGCGGCGATCAGGGAAACTGGCGCCCAGGCGGTGCACCCGGGCTATGGCTTCCTGTCGGAAAACCCGAAATTCGCCCAGGCGCTGGAGGCCGAGGGCGTGGCTTTCGTCGGCCCCCCGGTCAAGGCGATCGAGGCGATGGGCGACAAGATCACCTCGAAGAAGATCGCGCAGGAGGCCGGGGTTTCGACCGTTCCCGGTTACATGGGGCTGATCGAAGACGCTGACGAGGCCGTCAAGATCTCGGGCGAGATCGGCTATCCGGTGATGATCAAGGCCTCTGCGGGCGGCGGCGGCAAGGGCATGCGGATCGCCTGGAACGATCAGGAGGCCCGCGAAGGTTTCGAAAGCTCGAAGAACGAGGCGGCGAACTCCTTCGGCGACGATCGGATCTTCATCGAGAAATTCGTGACGCAACCGCGCCACATCGAAATCCAGGTGCTGTGCGATGCCCATGGCAACGGCATCTATCTGGGGGAACGCGAATGTTCGATCCAGCGCCGTAACCAGAAGGTCGTCGAAGAGGCGCCGAGTCCGTTCCTGGACGAAGCCACCCGCAAGGCGATGGGCGAACAGGCCGTCGCCCTGGCCAAGGCGGTGGGCTATGCCAGCGCCGGCACAGTGGAATTCATCGTCGACGGGTCGAAGAACTTCTACTTCCTGGAAATGAACACCCGCCTGCAGGTTGAGCACCCGGTGACCGAGCTGATCACCGGCATCGACCTGGTCGAACAGATGCTCCGGGTTGCCAACGGCGAACCGCTTTCCATCACTCAGGACGACGTCAAGCTGACCGGCTGGGCGATCGAGAACCGGCTTTATGCCGAGGATCCTTATCGCAACTTCCTGCCTTCGATCGGTCGGCTGTCGCGCTATCGTCCGCCGCTGGAACTGGCTGCGGGTCCGCTGCTGAAGAACGGCAAGTGGCAGGGAGATGCCCCGGAGGGCATGACCGCCGTGCGCAACGATACCGGCGTCTTCGAAGGCGGCGAGATCTCGATGTACTATGACCCGATGATCGCCAAGCTCTGCACCTGGGCACCGACCCGGGCCGAAGCGATCGAGGCGATGCGCGACGCGCTCGACGCCTTCGAGGTGGAAGGGATCGGCCATAACCTGCCGTTCCTGTCGGCGGTGATGGATCACCCGAAATTCGTGGCCGGCGACATGACCACCGCCTTCATTGCCGAGGAATATCCCGAAGGCTTCGAAGGTGTGGCTCTGTCTGAACTGGCGCTGCGCCGGATCGCGGCCAGCGCGGCGGCGATGCACCGGGTGGATGAAATCCGCCGTACCCGTGTGTCGGGGCGGATGGACAACCACGAGCGCCACGTCGGCGAAGACTGGGTCGTCAGCCTGCAGGGTGAGGATTTCCCGGTGACGATCTCTGCCGATCATGAAGGGTCCACCGTGCGCTTCGCCGATGGCTCGTCTCACCGGGTGTCCAGCGATTGGACGCCGGGCGATCAACTGGCCGAGATCACCGTCGACGGCAGCAAGCTGGTGCTGAAGGTCGGGCAGATCACCCAGGGCTTCCGCATCCGCAGCCGTGGCGCCGATCTGAAGGTGCATGTGCGCACGCCCCGTCAGGCCGAGCTGGTCAAGCTGATGCCGGAAAAAGTGGCGCCCGATACCTCGAAACTGTTGCTCTGCCCGATGCCCGGCCTGATCGTGAAGGTCAATGTCGAGGTCGGCGAAGAGGTGGAGGAAGGGCAGGCGCTCTGCACGGTCGAGGCGATGAAGATGGAAAACATCCTGCGCGCCGAACGCAAGGGCGTGGTCGCCAAGATCAACGCCGTCCCGGGCGACAGCCTGGCGGTCGACGAAGTGATCATGGAGTTCGAATAACTCCATGTCGGTCCGGGCGATATATCAATGTCTCCTGCCTCCGGTGCAGTCTTGCATCGGAGGCAAGCAGGCGTGTCGCCCGGGTCTGCGATTTGCGCGCTACTCAGAAGGGGCGGCGCGCCGTTCCTCGACCTCGCGCTGGCGCAGCGGTGTCTTGTCGATCGACCGGGTGATTTCCCGCACGCTTTGCGGCGATGGACGGCGCAGGGCCACGGTGCCGTCCTTGTCGATCAGCACGATCTGGAAGCCGCGCGGGCGCAGCTTTTGCCGCACCGGGCTGCGGGCACCGGGATCGGTATCGGTCAGCACCAGGACATCGCGCTCTGTCAGCCGCGCGGCCTCGGCGCGCAGCATGGCGATCTGGTCGATGTATCGCGGATCATTCGGAGTGTCTGCAAAGACCACCACCGGACGGTTCAGCCACAGGAAACCGGAAAGCGTCATGTCTGTGGCGGGCTGGATCAGCGGCGGCGCGGCATCGGTCGCTCCGGTGTCCTGCGCCATGGCAGAAAGCGGAATTAGTGCTGAAAGAACAAAGGCAAGAATGCGGGTCATGCGGTCTCCTGTCGGGGAGAATATAGACCTGTCTTTGGCGATTGCGACCGGCGAATGCCGGGCGGGCCATAAAAAGTTTTACGTTAATCGCTTCGTCAGGGGTTGGATGTGACAGTGATCCCATTCCCCGCAAGACGGTCGGCTGGGGCGGCCGCCAATCGAAGGACGGACAAGGCGATGGACGTTATTCTGCACATCGGGGCGCATCTCTGCGCGACGACCAGCTTTCAGGATTACATGTGGTGCAATTCCACCCGGCTGAAACGGGACGGAATTCAGGTCTGGGGGCCACGCCGCACCCGCAACGGGCTGTTCTGGGGGGTGTTGCCGGCGTTTTCGGGACGGAGCAGGGCAGAGGCGGTTCAGCGCGGGATCGGTCGGATCCGCATGAACCTGCAGCAATGCGAGGAGGCCGGTGTCGACCGGCTGATCGTCAGCGATGCGGCGATCATGGGGTCGCTGCGGGCCAATCTGCGCATGGGGGAGCTGTATTGCGGGCTGGGGGAACGGCTGGCGCGGTTGTCTCAGGCCTTTGAGGGCTATTCTCTGACGCTCGCGCTGAATGTCCGGGCGCTGGATGCCTATTGGTCGTCGGCGCTGTCGCAGGCGGTGACTCGGGGCGCGGGCCTGCCGACCGAAGGGGCGCTGGCGCGGCTGGCCGATAACCGGCGCGGTTGGCGTGATGTGATCGAGGAGATCTCCTGTGCCATCCCGGGGGCCGATCTGGTCGTGCTGCCCTATGAGGTTTTCGGTGGCCGCCCCGAGGCGCAGCTCGAGGTGCTGACCGGGCTGCCGGCGCCGCGCACCCATGCGCGGGGGTGGCTGAACGCGACACCTCGGCTGGCCGAGTTGCGCGCCTGGCTGCCGGCAGACGAGGCGCAGGCGTTGCCGAAGGGGAATGATATCTGGCACCCCTTCAGCCAGGCGCAGGCCGGGCGGCTCAGGGAAGTTTACGCCGACGACATGATGTGGATGGTCGGCGGGGCCGGCGGGATGGCCCGTCTGGCCGAGGATAGGGATAGAATGCGGGCGACGGGGGAAAACTCGGCGTCCCAGGGGCTGACAAGAGGAAGACGTGATGACGAAGAAATTGGACGACTGGCGGGCGCTGGCTGAGAAAGAGCTGCGCGGTCGCTCGTTGGAAGATCTGGACTGGACCACGCTGGAAGGCATCAAGGTCAAGCCGCTTTACACCGAGGAGGATACCGACAGCCTGCCGCATATGGGGACGCTGCCGGGTTTTGCCCCCTTCACGCGCGGGGTGAAGGCCACCATGTACGCTGGCCGGCCCTGGACCATCCGGCAATATGCGGGCTTTTCCACGGCGGAGGAATCCAACGCCTTTTATCGCCGCAACCTGGCTGCCGGTCAGCAGGGCGTCTCGGTCGCCTTCGACCTGGCCACCCACCGCGGTTACGACAGCGACCACCCGCGCGTCGTGGGTGACGTCGGCAAGGCCGGCGTGGCCATCGACTCGGTCGAGGACATGAAGATCCTGTTCGACGGTATTCCGCTGGACAAGGTCTCGGTGTCGATGACGATGAACGGCGCGGTGATCCCAATCCTGGCAAGTTTCATCGTCACCGGTGAGGAGCAGGGCCATGACAAGGCGCTGCTGGCGGGCACCATTCAGAATGACATTCTGAAGGAGTTCATGGTCCGTAATACCTATATCTATCCGCCCGAACCCTCGATGCGGATCATCTCGGACATCATCGAGTACACCTCGAACGAGATGCCCAAGTTCAACTCGATCTCGATCTCCGGCTACCACATGCAGGAGGCCGGCGCGAACCTGGTGCAGGAGCTGGCCTATACCCTGGCCGACGGGCGCGAATACGTTCGTGCGGCGATGAATGCCGGCATGGATGTCGATAAATTCGCCGGTCGTCTGTCGTTCTTCTTCGCCATCGGCATGAACTTCTTCATGGAAGCCGCCAAGCTGCGCGCCGCGCGGACGCTGTGGCATCGGGTGATGACCGAATTCGGCGCCAAGGCGGAACGCTCCAAGATGCTGCGGACGCACTGCCAGACCTCCGGCGTGTCGCTGCAGGAGCAGGACCCCTATAACAACGTCGTCCGCACCGCATACGAGGCGATGTCTGCCGTGCTTGGCGGCACCCAGTCGCTGCACACCAACGCGCTGGACGAGGCGATCGCGCTGCCGACTGACTTTTCGGCCCGGATCGCGCGGAATACCCAGCTCATCCTGCAGGAAGAGACCGGGGTTACCCATGTGGTCGATCCGCTGGCCGGCTCCTACTATGTCGAGAGCCTGACCGGTGACCTGATCGAAAAGGCCTGGGCGCTGATGCAGGAAGTCGAGGAGATGGGCGGCATGACCAAGGCCGTCGCCTCCGGCATGCCGAAGCTCCGGATCGAGGAATCGGCGGCCAAGCGGCAGGCGATGATCGACCGCGGCGAAGAGGTGATCGTCGGCGTCAACAAGTACCGCAAGGACAAGGAAGAGCCGATCGAAATCCTCGACGTCGACAACGTCAAGGTCCGCGAAAGCCAGATCGCCCGGCTGGAGAGCATCCGCGCCACCCGCGATCAGGCCGCCTGTGATGCGGCGCTGGCTGAACTGGCCCGGCGCGCCGAAGAGGGGGGCAATCTGCTGGAGGCGGCTGTGGAAGCCGCGCGCGCGCGCGCATCTGTTGGGGAAATCAGCATGGCTATGGAAAAGGTGTTCGGCCGTCACCGCGCCGAGGTCAAGACGCTGGCCGGTGTCTATGGTGCCGCCTATGAGGGCGACGAAGGCTTTGCCGCGATCCAGAAGGATGTCGAGCAATTCGCCGAGGACGAAGGCCGTCGCCCGCGGATGCTGGTGGTCAAGATGGGACAGGACGGTCACGACCGCGGCGCCAAGGTAATCGCCACCGCCTTTGCCGATATCGGCTTTGACGTCGATGTGGGCCCGCTGTTCCAGACCCCGGACGAGGCGGCACAGGACGCCATCGACAACGATGTGCATGTCGTTGGCATTTCGTCCCAGGCCGCGGGGCACAAGACGCTGGCGCCGCAACTGGTCGAAGCGCTGAAAGCGAAGGGCGCCGAGGATATCATCGTGATCTGCGGCGGGGTGATCCCGCAGCAGGATTACCAGTACCTCTACGACCACGGCGTCAAGGCGATCTTTGGCCCGGGGACCAACATCCCGCATGCGGCGCAGGACATCCTGAAGCTGATCCGCGAGGCGCGGGGGTGACAGCCAAACGCCGGAGCATTCTGATCGGCATGATCGCCGGGGCCCTCTGGGCGCCGGCGGTGGTGTTCGCTCCGGCGCTGATGGGGCTGCCTTATCTGCCGGCTCCGGTGACGCTGCCCGGTGCCTTTCTGGCGCCGGGACTGGTGCTGGCGCTGGTGATCGGGCGGATCGCCGCCCGGCGGTTTTTCGACGATGCCTTGATCGACGGGGCGGAGGCGGCCCTGGGCTCCGCCGCCGAGATTGACCAGAGGGTGCTGCGCAACACGGCCGAGCAGCTTGTTCTGGCGCTGGCGATCTGGCCTTTCGCCGCGCTAACGCTGGGCGGTGCGGTGGCAATCGCGCTGGGGCTGTCCTTTGCGGCGATGCGGCTTCTGTTCTGGATCGGCTATCGCTGGTCGCCGCCGCTGCGCGCCTTCGGCTTTGCCGCGACCTTCTATCCGACCGTTCTGGCCGGCGTCTGGGCATTGCTGTTCTGGGCAGTTTGAGGCCGATTTAGTTCAGGTCCGTAAGGGGCTGTTTGCCTTTCGGCTGACAGAGCGGGCCGCGCCGTATTCGAGCGGCCTGCCGCCTCAATTCCACGCTGTTTTCTTCGGCGCGAGAGGTCGCCTCAGGCGAGTCTGGCCGGCGAGAAGGTTTCCCCGGCCAGACTGCAGGGCGCAGGTTACGCGCCCGAACGCTGCTGCCAGGCGGAATAGCTCTGTACGCCGAAACCCGCATCGGGTTTCTCGTCGAGCATATGCAGCATCTCGATGGAATGGCCGTCGGGGTCCTTGAAGTAGATCGATAGCGCCGGCATCCAGCCCAGCACCACCGGCTCCGAAACCTCCTGCTCGCCGTTGAAACCAAGTGGGGTGATGCCGCGCGCCGGCAGGCTCTGGCAACTGTCCAGAACCGTCTGTTTGGTGGCGCGAAAGGCAAAATGCAGCTGCATTCCCATGGGCGCGCTACCGACGCCCCAAAGCCCCAGCATTCCAACCTCCTTCGGTCCCGCCCACAAGAATGCCACATCGCGCTCGGGGAGCCGCCGGGCCAGCTTCAGCCCCAGTTTATCTTGATAAAATTCAAGTGCGCGGTCCAGATTTCGCACCGTGAGATGTGTTTCGTAAATACCCAGAATCCCTTCGGCGATCTGTGTTTGTGTCATGTTCCCTCCAAATCTCTCGCAGGATCACCTGATCCCGATTCGCAGCATGGATTCTCAAGTGCACTTGAGGTCAACCGCCGGGATGTTACAAAGCCGCACGAGGGTTTAGCTGACCCGCCACGGGTCGGTCTCGCGGCGAAATTCAAAGATCCGGAATAGGAGCCTCCATGGAGCTTGATCACCTTGCCGTTGCCGGCACCACTCTGGAAGAGGCCGCTGTGGCGGTGGAAGAGGCACTGGGAATAGCCATGTTGCCAGGTGGGCAGCATGATGTTTTCATGACGCATAACAAGCTGTTGGGTTTGGCCGACGGGCTCTATCTCGAAGCGATTGCCGCTGATCCCACACGCCAGGCACCGTCCCGACCGCGCTGGTTCGATCTGGATAACTTCTCGGGTCGCGCCCGTCCCACCAACTGGATTTGCGCCACGGACGATCTGGACGCGCTGCTGGGGGCGCTGCCGGTCGAGGTGGGGGAACCGGTGTCTCTGACGCGGGGAGATCTGCGTTGGCGCAAGGCGGTGCCGGCGGATGGCAAGCTGCCGTTCGACAACCTCTTTCCCTCGCTGATCGAATGGAATTGCGATGTGCATCCCGCATCGGCTCTGCCGGAGTCCGGCTGTGCGCTGAAGCGGATGATCGTCACCCACCCAGAGGCCATGGCGATGCGCGATATCTTGGCACCGCATCTGTCCGATGCCCGCGTTATCTTTGAATCGGGCACCCCGGCGCTCCGCGCTGAGATCGAAACGCCCCACGGCCTGCGGGTGCTGGCATGATTATCCGTCCGGCGACCGCGGCGGATGCCGAAGCCCTTTGCGCGATCAGCAACCCGATCATCCGCGATACGGTGATCACCTTCAGCTCGACCGAAAAGACGCCCGAAAGCGTGGTGGAAGAGATCGCCGCCCGCGCTCCGGCCTATGTTGTGGCCGAACTCGAGGGCAGGGTGCTGGGTTTTGCCAGCTATACCCAGTTCCGCAGTGGCTCCGGCTATGTGCACAGCATGGAACACAGCATCCAGCTCGCTCCGGAGGCGCGCGGTCATGGGGCCGGGCGCGCGCTGATCGCCGCGCTTGAGGAAATCGGTCGGCAGAACGGTGTGCATGTTCTGGTCGCAGGTGTCAGCGCCGACAATCCGATGGGGCTGGGGTTTCACGCTGCCTTGGGGTTCATCGAGGTCGGTCGGATGTCCGAGGTAGGATATAAATTCGGCCGATGGCTCGATCTGGTGCTGATGCAGAAAATTATCCCCCCTGCGTCGTAAGCGCCCCTGACAGCGCCTGTCAGGCGGGCTAGTCTCGTTCCCATGTCCCTCTGGTCCCGCATATCCGATGCGCTTACGGCGCTCCGTCATGGTGAAAGTCTGGCGCAGGTCTTCGACCGTCTGCGCACGCCGCCGCAGCGCAGCGTCGGCTTTGCCATCGCGGTGATTGCGCTGGGGGCGAAGATGGCCAAGGCCGACGGTCACGTGACCCGTGACGAGGTGACCGCCTTTCGCGAGGTGTTCCAGATCGCCCAGAAAGACGAGGCCGGGGCGGCCAAGGTCTTCAATCTGGCACGAACCGATGTGGCGGGCTATCAGGACTATGCCCGTCGCATCGCCAAGATGTTCGAGAACGATCCCGAAACGCTGTGTTACCTGATGGAGGGGCTGTTTCACATCGCCATGGCGGATGGGTTCTATCACCCCGGAGAGAACGAATTCCTGTCCGATGTCGCCGGGATTTTCGGTCTGACGCCGGCACAGTTCCAGGCGATTCGCGCGCGTTACGTCCCTGATGCCGAGCCTGATCCCTATATGCTTCTGGGGGTCGCGGCCGATACGCCGTTGACCGAGGTGCGCCGCGCTTATCGCAAACTGGTGCGCGAGACGCATCCCGACAGGATGATGGCCCGGGGTGTTCCGCCCGAGGCGATCCGGCTGGCCGAGAAACGCATGGCCGAGATCAACCGAGCCTGGGCCGAGATCAGCGGAGAGCACGATGCGGCTCGCCACCTATAATGTCGAATGGTTCGCCAATCTGTTCGACCAGTCTGATCATCTGATCATGGATGACGGCCCCTCCGGCCGCCAAGGGGTGAGCCGAGCCGACCAGATCGAGGCGTTGGGCAAGGTCTTCACCGCGCTCGATGCCGATGCGATCATGGTGATCGAGGCGCCCAACACGGGCCGGCGTCAGGATGGCATGCGCGCACTGGAGCGGTTCGCCAAGGCCTTCGATTTGCGCCAGCGCCGGGCACTGATCGGCTTTGCCAATGAGACCCATCAGGAAATCGCGCTGCTCTACGATCCCGATGTGCTCAGCGTGCGTCACGATCCACAGGGCGAGGAGACCGGCAAAAAGGGCAGCGACGGGGCGCCGCGTTTCGACGGGGTGTTCCGGATCGACCTCGATAATGATGGCACCGAGGATCTGGTTACCTTCTCGAAGCCGCCGCTCGAAATCGCGGCGCGGACCGCGGGGGGCACAGACTTGCGGCTCATCGGGGTGCATCTGAAATCCAAGGCGCCGCATGGGGAACATACGCCCGAAGGGGTGATGCGGGCCTCGATCGCGAACCGGCGCAAGCAGTTGGCGCAGGCGATCTGGGTGCGCCGCCGGGTTGATACCTGTCGCGCCGCGGGCCAGCCGGTGATCCTGCTGGGCGATCTGAATGATGGTCCCGGCCTGGATGAATTCGAGGATCTGTTCGGGCGGTCCTCGGTCGAGATCGTGATGGGCGATGACCTGATCGACCCCAACGCTCAGACCGCGCTGCAGGGGCATGCCCGGGCCTTTCCGACGACGACGCGGTTCTTCCTGCCGGAAAAGGGGCGCTATCTGCATGCTTTGCTGGATTATATCATGGTGTCGCAGGATCTGATGTCGCGCCGACCGGCATGGCGCATCTGGCATCCCTTCGAGGACAAGACCTGTTACCAGATGCCTGAGCTGCGCGAGGCGCTGCTGATCGCCTCGGATCATTTTCCGGTGACGCTGGAGATCGAGATTTGACCCCTACCGTTTATGCCGGTTCCGCCTATATTGGGGGGATGAAACGGATGATCCCCCTTATTCTGGCCGCGAGCCTTGCCGCCTCTGCGAGTTTTGCCGAGGAACCGGCGGAAGAAAGCGGAAAATCCCTGATGAATCGCGGGTTTGAGTTGTTCATGGACGGGCTGCGTCAGGAAATGGCGCCGGCGATGGATGATCTCAAGGACATGGCCGGTCAGGTTGGACCCTCGATGCGGTCGTTCCTGCAGGAGATGGGCCCGGCGCTGGCCGAGATGATGGACAAGGTTAAGGATTGGACCCGGTATTATCCGCCAGAGATGCTGCCGAACGGCGATATCATCATGCGGCGGCGCCCTGAGGCGCCGGGGCAGGAGCCTGCACCCGATACGCCCGCGCCCGATGGTGCCCCCGAAGCGGCGCCGGCGCCGGATGGCAGCACCGATATCTGAGCCGCTGGGTGCCGGTCAGTTCCGGACGATGACCGCGCCTTCTGCGCCAAGCGATTGCGCCAGCGACATCAGCCGCGCCTGCGCCACCTCGCCATAAAGCGGCAGGTTCTCGCGCGGCAGCAAAAGTTCCAGCCGGCCTTTCTTGGGTTGCCAGTTCAGCGTGCCCATGTCGGCATCGGGCTTCATCAGGAACATGGCGCCGAAGCGCATCGCCTTGCCGAGGATCTCGGCCTGTTTCTGCAGCTTTTCGTCGAGCAGCCCGTACATGTCGCCAAAACGGGTATCGTCGCGCTTGTTGCGATAACGGTGTTGCAGCGCCAGCCCAAGGAACACCCTTTCGGAATGCTTCATGCCGCCCATATTGGCCCGGGTGGCCAGGTCGAAGCAGACGTCGGCACGATAGTCGGGGTGGGCGCGCCAGCTGACATCGTGCAGCAGGCAGGCCGCCTTGATCAGCCTGAGCTGCGGTTGCTGCGCCTGCGGAAACAGCGGCAGCACGAAGCGGAACAGCGTCTTGCCGAAGCCGGGCAGGCGGGCATCCTTGGCTTCGGCGAAGTAGCAGGCCTCGATCAGCGGGTCGCGGTCGCGCAGGCGCTGGGGCATCTGTTCGTACAGCAGCCCCTCGCGGATGCCATAGCTGGAAATCGCGATATCCTTGGGCTTGAAGCTGCGCACCAGCCGGCTGAGCACGTCGATGGCATAGGGCACCAGCGCCATCCGGGTCGAGGAAATGCCGGCCTCGCCTCGCAGTGCGTTCAGATCGGCGCCTTCGATGAAGGCGGCGGTCTCGCGGACAGATGCCGAGGTCATGCGGTATTCGTGCAGCACCTTCAGCGGATAGCCGCGCCGGGTCATGTCGATCCGGGCGATCGCCCGCCAGCTGCCGCCGACCAGGAACAGCCGGTCGCGTTGCGGCCCCATCTGGGTGGCCAGGTCCTCGACCACCGTCTTGATATGGGCCTTGCGACCGCGCCGGCCGCCCTTGACGTCCTGCAGCTTCAACGGCCCGAGCGGGGAGGTAACGCGGCGCCCGACGGTGCCGCCGGAAATCTCGGCCAGCTCCATCGAGGAGCCGCCGATATCGCAGATCAGCCCATAGGCGCCGGGCCAGCCCAGCAGCACGCCCTGCGCCGACAGCCGTGCCTCTTCCTCGCCGTCGATGACCCATATCTTCAGCCCGGTCTCGCGCAGCACCTCGGCGCAGAATTCCGGGCCATCCTCGGCATCGCGCACGGCGGCGGTGGCCACGACAGTCAGCGGCGGCAAATCCATTCCGTCCGCCAGATGGCGGAAGCGGCGCAGCGCGTTCAGGGCGCGGATGCGCCCTTCGGGGTTCAGCCGTCCGGTGTCCGACAGGCCGGCGCCAAGCGCACACATGATCTTTTCGTTATAGAAATAGGCAGGTGACCGGGCGGCGCCGTCGAAGACCACCAGCCGGACCGAGTTCGATCCGACATCGACCACTCCGACCCGCGATAACGCGCGCGAACTGGGATCATTGAACAGGGGGCGACCGAACGGCCCCCATTCGGGGTGTTCGATGTCCGGACTTAGGGTCATGGCGTTGCCTGGTTTCTTGTCGTGAGGATGCGGGATCGGGGCATTGGCGTCAATCGCCTTGCCTTTCGCGATGTGGCTGTTCGGGCTCGTCAAGCTCCAGCGTCGGGGTGCCCAGCAACCGGGCCGCCAGCGCCCGGGTCAGGGTGCGTCCTTCGGCCAGGGCGGCGCGGTCCATGCGCTCGACCATTTCGGCGGCGGCAGCGAAGGTGCGGTCGAGACGTTGAACCAGATAGGGGATCACATCGGGTTTCGGCGCAAGCTGGCGGTCGGCGAACAGCTTGGTCAGTACCGCGGCGAGCAAGGCATCGTCCGGCGGGGTCAAGCCGATGTACTGGGCCGATTGCATCCGGCTTTGCAGATCGGGCAGCGACAGCCCCCAGAGCGCCGGATCGCGCCGCCCGGTCAGCAGCAGCGGCCGGCCTTCGCTCAGCATCAGGTTATAAAGGTGAAAGAGCGCCTTTTGCGCTGGCATGTCCTGGGCGATCTCGGGCACGTCCTCGACAGCGACGGGGCCCTGTGCCAGCTCGGGGACGTTCTCGTCCCTCAGGTCGCGGGCCTGGACGATGCGGGCGCCGGCGCGGGTGGCCCAGACGTGGGTCAGATGGGTCTTTCCGGACCCCTCGGGGCCCGACAGCACCAGCCGACCACCAGGCCAGGGCGTGGGGCTTTCGACCATGACCACGGCCAGCGCGTTGGAGGGCGAGACGAAGAAATCCTCGCGACCCAAGGCCTGCCGGATCGGCAGTTCGAAACTGAGCTGTTCGGCCATCTTATTCGGGGTCCTGATCCTGATGTGTCAGACCGCGGTAGAGCAGGCTGTGACGGTATTGCTGTACCGCGAAGCGCGCCAGAACGCCAAGCGCGGCCGAGACCGGAACCGCCACCAGCATGCCGACAAAGCCGAACAGCGTGCCGAAAACCGACAGCGCCAGCAGCAGCCAGACCGGATGCAGCCCGACCGATCCGCCCACCAGCTTTGGGGTCAGGAAATTGCCCTCGGCCACCTGGCCCAACACGAAGATGCCGGCAACCAACCCGATCGACATCCAGTCCCCCCAGAACTGGAACAGCGCCAGGCCGATCGCCAGGGCGCCGCCGATGATCGCACCGAGATAGGGGATGAAGGTGATCAGCCCGGCGATGGCCCCCACCACCAGCCCGAATTGCAGGCCCACCAGCATCAGCGCGATGGCATAATAGGTGCCCAGGATCAGGCAGACCGTGCCCATGCCGCGCACGAAAGAGGACAGCGTCGCGTCGATCTCTCGGGCAAGGCGGCGGATCACCGGGGCATGGTCGCGCGGCAGCAGGCTGTCGACCTCGGCGATCATACGGTCCCAGTCCAGCAGCAGATAGACCGAGACCACCGGCACGATGACCAGAAGCATCACCATGCTCAGCGCCGATTTGGCTGACCCAAGCAGGGTCTGAACCACTTCCAGCGCACGGGATTTCAACGTTTCGCCCAGCGAGGCCAGCGTCTGGTGCGCCTGCGAACCGCTGTCCAGCAACGTCGGGAAATGCGTGTTGATGAAATCGCGCAGGTTCTGGAAGAGCTGCGGCAGGATCTGCACCAGGTCGATCATCTGCCCGACCAGCATCGGCACCACCAGCACGATCAGCACCACGAAGATCACCACTGCGCCGATGGAGATCACCCCCGTCGCGGCCAGCCGCGACAGTCCCATCCGCTCCAGCCGGTCGGCAATCGGGTCGATGGAATAGGCGATGGCACCGCCCAGCACGAAGGGCAACAATACGTCGCCAAGAAACCATAGCACCAGCGCGAATGCTGCCAGGGCAATGCCCCAGTATCTGAGCTGATCCCGAACCGGCAGGGCCATGCGCACTCCTCGTCTGCGTCTCTATTTCCATCGCCCATCGGGCGGGCCGTTGCAACCCTGCGGATCCACGCTGTCACAGCCTTGCCGATTGCCTGACCGCGCGGATTGGCTTAGACCCGGGAAAAAGCTCTATCCTAAGGAACTCCCATGCGCCTGAGCCGCTATTTCCTGCCCGTTCTGAAAGAAAATCCCGCCGAGGCCCAAATCGTCAGCCACCGCTACATGCTGCGGGCCGGCATGATCAAGCAGCAGGCCGCCGGCATCTATTCCTGGCTGCCGCTGGGCTTCAAGGTGCTGCGCAAGCTGGAAAACATCGTCCATGAGGAACAGCAGCGCGCCGGCCATATCCCGTTGCTGATGCCAACGCTGCAATCGGCCGATCTGTGGCGCGAGTCGGGGCGTTATGACGACTACGGCGAAGAGATGCTGCGCATCAAGGATCGCCACGGGCGCGATATGCTCTATGGGCCGACCAACGAGGAAATGATTACCGACATCTTCCGCGCCAACGTGTCGAGCTACAAGGATCTGCCGCTGACGCTTTATCATATCCAGTGGAAGTTCCGCGACGAGATCCGGCCGCGCTTCGGGGTGATGCGCGGGCGCGAGTTCTTCATGAAGGACGGCTATAACTTCGATCTCACCAAGGAAGACGCGCTGCACGCCTATAACCGCCACCTGGTCAGCTACCTGCGCACCTACGAGCGCATGGGCATGCAGGCGATCCCGATGCGGGCGGATTCCGGCCCGATCGGCGGCGACGATACTCATGAATTCCTGGTGCTGGCCGATACTGGCGAGTCGGAAGTCTTCTATGACAGCGCGGTGACCGATATCCGGCTGGGCGCTCGCGACATCAACTATGACGACAAGGCACAATGCCAGGCGATCATGGAAGAGTTTACCGCGCTCTACGCCCGCACGGATGAGACCCATGACGAGGCGCTGTTCAACCAGATCCCGGAAGAGCGCCGCCGCAGTGCCCGCGGCATCGAGGTCGGCCAGATCTTCTATTTCGGCACCAAGTATTCCGAGCCGATGGGTGCCACGGTGCAGGGACCGGACGGCAAGCAGGTTCCCGTGCATATGGGCAGCCACGGCATTGGGGTGAGCCGCTTGGTCGGTGCCATCATCGAGGCCAGCCATGACGACAAGGGTATCATCTGGCCGGAAGGGGTGACGCCCTTCCATTGCGGTATCGTCAACCTCAAGCAGGGCGACGAGGCGGCGGACGCGGCCTGCGACAAGATTTATGCGGCGCTGACCGCCGTGGGTCTGGACCCGCTTTATGACGACACGCAGGAGCGGGCAGGGGGCAAGTTCGCCACCATGGATCTGATCGGTCTGCCCTGGCGGATCACCGTCGGGCCGCGCGGGCTGAAGAACGGCGTGGTCGAGCTGACCAGCCGCCGCAGCGGCGAAAGCGTCGAGCTGAGCCCGGAAGAGGCGGTCAAGAAAGTGGCCGAGATTTACCGCCCTCATCAGGAGGCTTCGCCGCATTGGCAGCCGATGGCGGAACGGTCGTTCCACACCTGGCTCTGATGCTGGCGGGCGGCGGCGATCACCGGGCCCGGAGCTTGAGTATCTGAGGGAAGAGACGCGGAGGCCGGCCCGGCATGGGCCGGCCTCCGGCCTGATCAGGGGCGCGGGCAGAGCATGCCGCAGGCAGCGCCGGGCTGTGGCCGCACTGTCGGGCGCCCGAGGCGGGGCGCCAGATCGCGTAGCCCGACACCGACGAAGCGCATCGAGCACAGGCAGACGTCATCGCGCATCAGGCACAGCCTGCCATTGCGGAAGGCAAGCCCATAGCCATGGGCCGCCAGCGCCTGTTCCAGCGCGGGCCAGCTTGGGCTGTCGGCGATCAGCGGCTGCAGCCAGCCGCGCAGAAGTGCCGCCGATTCACTGTCGATTGCCGGATGGTCGGGATCCGGCAGTGCCGGAACCGGCAGGCCGCCCTGGGGGGCGGGGTGTAGAGTGGAACGCATTGTCTCCTCCATGCCAATCTCCCCTCCTTGTCTTGATCGGACAAGTCTGGGACGGTTTTGGCTGCAAGGAAAATTTTAATTCAAAGTGAGGCGATTGAGAGGGGGAATTGTGGCGAAATCCGGCGTTAGTCAGGCGGTGTATCATTTTTTGTCCACAGATCGGAAACCAGCGGGAAAGCGCCCGCCGGATCGCCGCCAGGGCAGCGCCTGAGGATCCGGCCTTGACCGTCGCGGGCTGCTCAAGCAGGGTCGCGCCGGCATCAGCAGGATGGAGATCATGGCCGGCCATACCGCCCCTTTCGCCCCTTTCGAATGGATGATCGCCTGGCGCTATCTCAGGGCGCGCCGCGCCGAGGGGGGCGTCAGCGTGATGACCTGGATCAGCCTGATCGGCATCACCCTTGCGGTCTTCGCGCTGATCGCGACGCTTGCGGTCCGCTCGGGCTTCCGGTCGGAATTCGTCGGCACCATCCTGGGCGCCAATGCCCATGTCACCATCTATGGGCCGGGGCGGGTAACCGAACAGGGCGCCTTTGATCGCACCATCGCCGATTATCAGGCGATGGCCGGGCGGCTGGCGAGTGTGCCGGGCGTCACCCGGGCGGCGCCGACGGTGCGCGGGCAAGTTATGATTTCCTATCGCGGGCGCAATTCGGGGGTGGAGGTCTATGGCATCACCCCGGCTGATCTGGCCAGCCTGCCGGCAATCGCGGATGGAGAACACGCGCGGGGCGATCTGGCGGATTTCCCGGCCGGCATCGCCATCGGCTCGGGCGTGGCGCAGGAGCTGGGGGTGATGGTGGGCGACCGGATCAAGCTGATCTCGCCCGATGGGGTGCGGACCCCGATGGGCACCAGCCCGCGCGTCAATGTCTATACCGTCACCTATATCTTCAGCGCCGGACGCTGGGATATCGACCGGACGCGGGCCTATCTGCCACTGGCCGAGGCGCAATCATATTTCAACCGCGAAGGCGTGGCGGACGAGATCGAGGTGATGATCGCCGAGCCCGAGCGTGTCGAGGCGATGATCCCGCCCTTGCGTCAGGCGGCGGGCGAGGCGGTTCAGGTCTGGACCTGGCGCGATGCCTCGGGCGGGTTTCTGCGGGCGCTGCAGGTCGAGGACAACGTGATGTTCGTGATCCTGTCGATCCTGGTGCTGATCGCGACGATGAACATCGTCTCCGGGTTGATCATGCTGGTCAAGAACAAGGGCCGCGACATCGGCATCCTGCGCACCATCGGGCTGAGCGAGGGATCGGTGATGCGGGTGTTCTTCATCTGCGGCGCTTTCACCGGGCTGATCGGCACCGCCATGGGGGTGCTGCTGGGCTGCCTCTTTGCCATCTATATCGACCCGATCTTTTCCTTCGTGAACTATGTGGCCGGCGGCGGCGTCTGGGATCCGGCGATCCGCGGCATCTATTCGCTGCCGGCGGAATTGCATCTTTGGGATGTGATGAAGGCGGTGATCCTGTCGCTGGGTCTGTCCTTCATCGTCACGATCTTTCCCGCCCGTCGGGCGGCGCGGATGAACCCGGTGGAGGCGTTGCGCTATGAATGATCCGGTGCTGCGGCTTGACGGGCTGGCCAAGGGGTATCTGCAGGGAACGCCGGGCGCGGTCGAGGTGCTGCGCGGCGTCGATCTGGCGCTGACCGCGGGCGAGACGGTGGCGCTGGTGGCGCCCTCGGGGGCGGGGAAGTCGACCCTTCTGCATATCGCCGGGCTTCTCGACACCCCGGACGTGGGCCGGGTGGAGATCGCGGGGCAGGATATGGCCGGTCGGTCGGACCGGGCGCGCACGGCGGTACGGCGCCGCGATGTCGGCTTTATCTATCAGTTCCATCACCTGCTGCCGGAATTCTCTGCAGCCGAGAATGTGATTCTGCCCCAGTTGGCCAATGGCGCCGGGCGCCGGGCGGCGGCGGCGCGGGCGGCGGATTTGCTGGCACGCGTGGGGTTGAGCGCGCGGGCCGATCACCGGCCGGCCGAGCTGTCGGGCGGCGAGCAGCAGCGGGTGGCCTTCTGCCGGGCGATGGCCAACGGGCCGAAACTGTTGCTGGCCGACGAACCCACTGGCAACCTCGATCCCGAGACCTCGGACCGGGTGTTCGAGGTGTTGATGGCGCTGGTGGCGGAAACCGGGCTCGCCGCGTTGATCGCGACCCATAACATGGAGCTCGCCAGTCGAATGGATCGTGTGGTGCGGCTCGAGGCGGGGCTGGTGCGCCCGGCGTGAGCGCCGTGGCCGCGCTGCGGCGTGGCCTTCGGGGCGGCGCTGGGTTATGGTTCTGTCCGGTAGCAGCGTGAAATCCTTCGGGAAACCAGGAGAGCCCCCATGCGCGTCACTCATCGCATCCTCTCCCTTGCGGGGCGAGTGGCCCCGAGTTCGGTCTCGGGGGTGGTTCTGTGCCTGACTGCCGGTCTGGCACAGGCGCAGGAAGGCGGAGCGGCCGCCCGACGTGGTGCTGATCTGTATGCCGTCCATTGCGCCACCTGCCACGGCAGCGAGGCGACAGGTGAGGGGCCGATGGCAGGGGCGTTGTCGATCCGTCCGAGCGATCTGACGGCGTTGGCGCTGGCGGAGGGGGGCGTGTTCCCGGTGCAGCGGGTGGTGCGGCGAATCGATGGCACCGATCCTCTGGTCGCCCATGGCAGCGCCATGCCGGTCTATGGGCCGTTCTTCGAAGGTGCCGGACGCATGTTGCGCCTGCCCGATGGGGGGCAGATCATGACCACCCAGCCGATCGTGGATCTGCTGGCTTATCTCGAAACTCTTCAAAGCAAGTGACAGGCTTTTCGATGACCATCGACCGTTTTCTGATCGTTCTTCCCGCTCTGGCCGTATTGGCCGCCTGTATTGCCGGGCAGGATCTCATGCCCGGGCCGGAGGAGGGCGCTGCGCTTTTTGCCGACAATTGCACGGTCTGTCATGATTATCGCGGCGAGGGCGGGATGTTGTCCTCCGGGGTGGAGGCGCCGGATCTGACGCGGATCGCCCTGCGCAACGGTGGCGAATTCCCGCGTGCCAGGGTGTTGTCTCAGATCGACGGCTATGGCCGGGGCAAGGCGGCGGATGTGATGCCCGAGTACGGCGCGCTGCTGGAAGGGGAGTTGGTGCCGGTCGAGGTCGACGGTACGATGACGCCGACGCCGCGGCCCCTGGCGGCACTTCTGGCCTATCTGGAAAGCATCCAGGCCAAGGATTGAGCGCAGGTTGTCGGGCGGTCGAGGCGGGGGGCTCTGCCCCCCAGGGCCTGCGGCCCCCCCCCCGGGATATTTGCAGCCAGAAAAAGAGGGTGGAGCGAGCGGCGCCAGGAAAACAGTCCTGTGGACTGTTTCCAGCCGTGAGCGGGCGTAGCCCAGGGGAGGCCATGCGGAAAGTGCCCCTTGGAGGGTTTTCTGTCCGGCCCTGCTTCAGCGACGAATGTGGGGAGGCTCGGGGACAGGTGGGGCAGACGATCCCGCGGGCGCCTTCTGCGTCACTCGACTACAGGCGTGAATCGGCGGAGCCATAAGGGGCCATAATATCTGGTGCGCTCGCCAGGAACGGCGAGAAGGGGCTGCCGGGCCCATCCCATTTTCTCGAGGGGGGCGGAGGATCAGCTGCAGATG
Organism: Pseudodonghicola xiamenensis DSM 18339; assembly: GCF_000429365.1. Classification (GTDB taxonomy): domain Bacteria; phylum Pseudomonadota; class Alphaproteobacteria; order Rhodobacterales; family Rhodobacteraceae; genus Pseudodonghicola; species Pseudodonghicola xiamenensis. The sequence goes on from NZ_AUBS01000026.1 coordinate 24,000, forward strand.
CCCGTCAGTTCCACCCCGCGCCAGGGCAATATCACATCGCTCTGGCGGCTTTGCGGCAGTGGCGCCACCGGCATGGCGCCGGCCAGCATCGCATGCAGGCGTTTGGTACGCGGCGCCTGGGGGGCGAGGGCGCGGCAGCAGACGTATTCCTCCATGATCGCGCCCTGTTGTTCGTAGCCGAAGCTGAGGAAATCGGGGGCGCCGGTCAGATCGAAGAGGTAGGGGTCATCGGTGCCACGGTGTTCGGCGGCGGCGCCGAGGGGGCTGTAGCCGGTTTCGGTCCGGTTCTGCCATTGCCAGACATGCGTCATCTCATGGGCGAAGAGCATGGCCTCGCTGAGGTAGAGCAGGCGCGGATAACGCGGCAGGTAATCGGGCAGATACCAGTCACGGGTGAACAGGATATGGTTGAAGAGCGTTACCGCCGCGGGTTTGGCGGTGACGATCTCGCCGGTTTCGGGCGGCATGATGCGTTCGCGGCAGGTCAGCCGTGGCCGCGGCTTGCGCTGGAAGGTGATCGGGGCGAGGGGGGCGCCCTTGACCAGCCGAACGCGGGCGTAATCGGTGGCATCGCCCTGCAGGGTTCGGGCGAAGGCGATCTCTTGCGGGGAGAGGCGGCGACCGCAGCCGGAGACCAGCAGCAGGGCGATCAGCAGGAGGGCGAGGGGCGCACGGAGCATGGGGTCACAGGCTCATCGCCAGGGTGCGGCTGATTTCGGTCAGCGAACGGCTGGACTGGTCCATCCAGCTGTTGAAAGCGGCCTGCACTTGGCGCAGCGCGGTTTTCGAGGTCGCGGGCTTGTCGATCACCCCTTCGGCGATCAGCCGGGCGCTGACATCGCGCGACAGGATGAAACTGTCACGGCCGGCAAAACGCATCGCGTATTGCCCGGTCATGCCGCCAAGCCGGGCGCCTTCGCTGCGCAGCAGGTCGAGAAGCCCGATGTAATCGGTCGAGGGCCAGCCGCCGAGGATCGTGCCGGCGCCGCCCTGGGCACGCAGCCGCAGCAGGAAGGCGGCGTTTTCCCGCACGGTGGCGAGCTTGGCGCCATTGCGCACCACATCGGGGTTGCGCAGGATGGCGTCAAAGCGGTCATCGTCCATGAAGGCGCAGGCGGCAGGGTCGAAGTGGTCGAAGGCGGTCTCGAACCCGTCCCATTTCGCCTCGATCACCTTCCAGTTGAATCCGGCCTGGAAAATGCATTTCGTCATCACCGATAGCCAGCGGTCGTCGGGCAGGCGGGCCAGCGCCTCGGGCGGCAGCGGGCGGGGAAGCTGCGCCTCCAGCGCCTGGGGGCCGCCGTGGCGATCGGCTGCGATGGCGAAGATTTCATCGAAGCTGCGCATGAGCTCAACCGGCAAAGAAGGTGGCCGTGGCGGTGGCGACGGCCTTGCCGCTGGTCTCTTCGGTCATTTCTGCGCGGGCGAAGACCAGGGATTTGCCGGCACGTACCACCTCGGCCCGGCACAGGATCGCTGTGCCGACCCCGGGGCGCAGGAACTGGGTGTGCAGATCGGTGGTGGCAAAGGGCCGCGGTTCGGGGAAATGCGCGATCACCGCCAGCGCCATGGTGGTATCGGCCAGCGCGGCCAGCGCCTGCCCCGAGACGATGCCTCCGACGCGGGACAGATGATCGCCCAAGGGCATGCGGATCAGGGCGTGTTCTGCGTCGATCTCGATCACCTTCAGATCGAGCGCCTGAACCCAGTCGGCGAAGTTTTCGGCAAAGATGGTCTGGGCGATCTGCGGTGTCATGGCGGGCCTTTCCCCTGCGTGCTCGGCCGGAGCCTATCCTCGGGGCGCCGGGCGCGTCGAGGGGATTCGGCGATCCGGCCACGCTGGTGGCCGGGGGAGGAAACTGCTAGCCTTCGCCGATGATGGAGGGGCTGCCGATGTATCTGGCCTATGTTCTCAATCCCGAACGGGGGGCTGCCGATCTGTTGCTGGCGGGGTTCGCCGACCGGCTGCTCGGGGCGGGGGTGCCGCTGGCCGGTGTGGTGCAATACAACAGCGGTGGCGCGGCGGAGGGCTGCGTCTGCGACATGGATCTGCGGCTGTTGCCCGAAGGTGGCGTGATCCGGATTTCTCAATCGCTGGGAGCGGGGTCCAGTGGTTGCCGGCTCGATACCTCGGCCCTGGAAGGGGCGGTGGGCGCGGTGGAACCGCTGCTGGATCGGGCGCCGGCGCTGCTGATGATCAACAAATTCGGCAAGCACGAGGCCGAGGGGCGGGGGTTCCGCCCGCTGATCGGTGAGGCACTGGGGCGTGGCATTCCGGTGCTCTTGGGGGTGAATGACAGCAACCTGCCGGGGTTTCTGGCCTTCGCCGGCGATCTGGCCGAGGAGCTGGAGCATGATCCCGCTGCGCTTGATGCCTGGTTCGCGCGCGTTCACAGCGCCGATGCGACGGCGGCCTGACCTCGGGCCCTGCTTACGACTTTATCCGGGCGGCGACATCGCGTAACGCTCGGCCCGTCGCATCAGGCGGCCGGAGGATCGTTCGTGCGTGTGCCCTATACCCGTCTGAGCCGGGACGAGCTGGATCGGCAATTGTCGCCGAGCCTGTCGGCCAAGGATGCCATCGGTGTTCTGACCCGACATGAGGAAACGACTGCCGATTTGGGCACGGCAGAGGGGCTGCGGTGCTGGCGGGATGTGGCCTATGGCGACGGGGCGCGGCAGGCCTATGATGTGACGGCGCCCGGCGCGGGGACAGGTACGCCCTGTCTGGTCTTCGTGCATGGCGGCTTCTGGCAAGAGGGGTCCAAGGCCGGATCGGGCTTCGCGGCGCGGGCTTTCGCGGCGGCGGGCTGGGCGCATGTGGGGATGGGTTACACGCTTGCCCCAGAGGCGACGCTGGCAGAGATCCTGCAGGAGCTCGGCACAGCACTGCGCCACCTGCGCGCCCATGCTGGCCTCTATGGCATTGATCCGGACAGGATCGTTCTGGCGGGGCATTCGGCGGGGGCGCATCTGGCCGCCTGTGTGCTGGCCGGTCTTGCGGGAGAGGATTTGCCGGCGGCTCTGGCAGGGTATGTGCTGATCAGCGGGGTCTATGATCTGGCGCCGGTGGCAGCCTCTTATGTCAATGACGCGATGAGGATGACCCCGGCGGATGTCGAGGCGTTGTCTCCGCTTCTGTATCTGCCGGCGGCGGACCGGCCGGTGCATCTGATGATCGGCGCTGACGAACCAGAGGCGTTCCGGCGCCAAAGCGATGCGCTGGCCGCGCTTTGGGGGCGGGATCTGACCCGGATCAGCATGGAGCGTTTCCCGGGGCGCGATCATTTCGATATTCTGGACGAACTGGCCCCCGGTGGGTCGATGACCGGGCAGCGTATCGCGCGGATGGTGACCCTCACTTAGGCGGTTCGGCCGGACCGAAGGAGCCGGCCGGGGAGGAGAGGGATCAGACAGCTCCGGTCTGACGCAGCGGGTGGTCATCCGCATCGGCCGTATGCCGGCGCTGGAGCCGCCGCGTGGTGTCTTCCAGGATATTGATAAGGTCCTTTTTCGACACCGGTTTGGTCAGGAAGCCATCCATCCCGGCGGCCTCGCTGCGGGCCCGATCCTCGGGCATCGCATGGGCGGTCAGCGCGACGATGATCGCGGGCGGCAGGCCCTGGGCCCGTTCCAGCGCCCGAATTTCTTCCGAGGCGGACAATCCGCCCCTGACCGGCATCGACACATCCATCAGGATCAGATCGGGGCGTGTTTCCAGGTAGCCGTCGATTGCCTCCTGTCCGTTCGCCCAACTGGTGATCTTGTCGACCCGGCGACCGATCATTTTCTGGATGATCAACTGATTGGTCTTGTTGTCTTCGGCAACGCCGACGCGCAGCGGCAAACGCGGTTCCGGGGTGTGCAGCGCCGGGGCGGTGGTGCTGGTCCGGGCTGTCGGATCGTCATGCAGGATTGCATGGCATAGGCTGCGGAACAGCAGGTCGGTCCGCACCGGCTTGTTCAGGCAGAGCTCCACATCATCCTTTGTCAGCTCCTGACGCAAGACTTCCAGATCGCCCGAGGACAGGATGATGAAGGGCAGCTTTCGGGTTTGCGGCAGATCGCGCAGGGCATGCAGCAGGTCGGCGCCGTTCATGCCGGGCATGTGGTGGTCCGAGATCAGGATGTCGGGCATCGGCATGCGGTTGGCGCGAAAGGCGTCAAGCGCGGCGTGGGCGCTGTCGAAGGCAACGCTTTCCATGCCGAAGCCGTTCAGCCGTGCCGTCAGGATCCGGCGGTTGACCTCCAGATCGTCGACCACCACGGCGCGCTTGCCGCGCAGGGTGTCGGGATCGAAGAACAGGGCCGACACACGCTCCTCTTGATGTTGCGGCGGTTCGGTTTCGCTGAGCGGCAGCACCATGCGGAAACAGGACCCCTGGCCGGGGGTGCTTTCCACCGTGATGTCCCCGCCCATCAGGCGGAGCAGGCGCCGGGTGATCGCCAGGCCCAGCCCGGTGCCTGCGCGCGACCGGGTGTCATCTTCATCCACCTGTTCGAAGTCGCGGAAAATCGCGTCCAGCTTGTCCTCCGGAATGCCGATCCCGGTGTCGCTGACCGAGATTTCGAACCGTTCGCCCGGCAGTTCGATGACATGGATGGTGACATGGCCTTCTTCGGTGAATTTTACCGCGTTGCCGGCGACATTCAGCAGACACTGCCTGAGCCGCGATTCGTCGCCGACCACCCAGGCGGGCAGTTGCTTCTGGAAGTCGACGCAAAGCTCCACCCCCTTGCTGTACCCCGCCGGGAACAGCAGATCGGCAGCATCCTGGACACAATTATGCAGATCGAAAGGGGCCTGCATGATGTTGACCTTGCCGGCCTCGATCTTTGAGAAGTCGAGAATGTCGTTGATGATCGTCAGCAGCGCCGAGGAAGAACCCAGGATGGTCGAGGCATAGCTGCGTTGTTCGTCGTTCAGCTTGGTCTCGTTCAAAAGCTCCGCCATGCCCATGATGCCGTTCATCGGTGTGCGAATCTCATGGCTCATGTTGGCGAGGAACCGCGACTTGACATCTTCGGCGTGGCGCGCAGCGTCGCGGGCGCGGGTCAGATCGCGGTTCATGATTGCCATGCGCCAGCCGGTATAGGTGAGCGCGGAGATCGGAATCAGGCTGGCGAGGGTCAGGATGGTCACCAGCATGATGCTGAAACTGCGAAACGCCGAGGAAATGGTCGTTCGTGCGTCGCTGATGTTGACGAAGACCTCGGCGGCACCGGCAATCTCCCCGTCCAGCACGATCGGCAGAACGCTGCGGGAGTAGCGCGGCGCCGAGGCCTTGCCGGGGGCGCCGTTGATTTCGGTGATTTGGGGCGCGCCGGCCAGAACCGCGTCGACGGCCTTGTTGCCAAGGCCGTCAGGAAAGGACAGGGGTTCGGGTGTCTTGTCCTCTTCCGGAAGGCGGGTTGAGGTCAGTACCAGCCGGCCCAGACGATCGTAGATGCGATAGGCCAGGACATCGCCGAAGGCGTCGGCGTCCCGCTGGACTCGCGGATGGACCGGAGCGCCGCTCCTCTGATCCAGCAACCCCGCGACCACATGTTCATGCAGGATATAGTGCGTATACCAGCTTTGCGCATGCGAGGAGGCGGTCGAACTCAGGGTGGATTCGGTGACGCTGAGGCGGGCGTTCTCGATGAGCCGGCCTGCGATGAAAACGACCATGGCCAGAACCAGAGCCGACCAGATCCAAATTTTCAGCCTGCCTTCGAACATCGGCCTCTCCCTTCGGTGCGTTTGGGGATTGGGCCGTAAAATCGCTAATTTACGGTAAAGGGATCTTACATAAATACTAATATGTATGCTTGGGCTTCATTTGATTCAGAGAGCCCAGCAGAAGACAAGCCGGCACCTCAGCAAACGCGGCATGCAGCTTTATTGTCTTGAATTTTATCGGAAAAACCTTTGTCCAGCGGGAGAGGATGGTGGGCGACCCTGGAATCGAACCAGGCGTGCGTCTCCGCGAGGGAGTTACAGTCCCCTGCCACACCTTGCGGCCTGTCGCCCATCCACGTGCGCTGTTGCGCCCGCTGTGGAGGCGTGATTACTAGCGTGGCCGAAGGGCGTCAACAGGAAAAACCGCAATTTTTCAGCCTTTGCGGAGAGAGCCGGGGAAGACCATGAAAAAACCGAAGTGGGTTATCGAAAAGGAACAGGCGCGCAAGGCCTCGGGGGCGGAAACCGTTTGGCTTTTCGGTCTGCACGCAGTGCGCGACGCGCTGCTGAACCCGCGCCGGGAGAAGCTGAAGCTGATCGTGACGCTGAATGCCCAAGACAAGCTGGCGGATGCGATTGCCGAGGCCGGAATCACCCCCGAGGTGATCGATGCCCGCAAATTCTCAGCGCCGATCGACCCGGGGTCTGTGCATCAGGGCGCGGTGCTTGAGGTCAAGCCGCTGGCCTGGGGCGGATTGGCCGAAAACTGTATTGGCCGTGAGGCGCCGCGGGTGATTCTGCTCGATCGGGTGACCGATCCGCACAACGTCGGCGCCATCCTGCGCAGCGCCGAGGTGCTGGGCGCCTCGGCGGTGATCGGCACGCGACATCATTCGGCGCCCGAGACTGGGGCGCTGGCCAAGACGGCGAGCGGCGCATTGGAGCGCCAGCCCTATCTCAGGGTGCGCAACCTGGCGGAAACCATCGAGGAATTGCAGCGCATGGGTTTTTATGTCCTCGGTCTCGATGGTGAGGCGGAGGAAACCATCGAACAGGCGATGGAGGGGCGGCGCGGCGATGCGGTGGCACTGGTGCTGGGGGCTGAGGGCCCGGGCTTGCGCGAAAAGACCAAGGAGACGGTCGACAAGCTGGTCAAGATCGACGCAGCCGGCGGTTTCGGATCGCTCAATGTGTCCAACGCGGCGGCGATTGCCCTCTATGCCTCTCAAGCCCACTGATTGAGAGGAGAGGGCGCGCGCCACGGGCCGTGAAAATCGGCACTTTCTGTACAGATGACACCCGCGCGGGGCCAGACGCCGTGCGGGTCTCTGCCGGGCGGAGGGTGCCGATCCGGTCGAGAGCTTTTCGGCCGATCTTGGGGGGGGGGGCGGTTTCACAAGCGTGTCATCGGGGTCTTGCACAGATGTCCCCGAACGGCATTTTATGGCACACCTCTCCTGTCCAGAGCTTCAGTCCTGTTATCATGCGTTTTCGCCCGATCTTGTCCGCCTGTCTGTTTCTCCTGCTTTTCGCTGGAGTGGCGCGGGCGGGTGGCAAGGCCCTTTTCTATACGCATGACGGGGTGGCGGTGTCGGGTTATGACGTGGTCGCCTATTTTGTCGAGGGGGAGCCGCTGCGCGGCCGTCCGGAGATCGCGGTGAAATGGCGCGGGGCCATCTGGCGGTTCGTCGACCACGGCAATCGTGAACGGTTCGAGGCCGATCCCCATGCCTATGCGCCGCAATATGGTGGCTATTGCGCCTATGCCATGGCTTCGGGCTCTGTCTCTGGCAGCGATCCGCGCTTTTGGCGGATCGTCGGCGGCAAGCTCTATCTGATTCACGACGCTCGCCGGTTCAATCTTTGGGCGACAGATCCCGCGGGTTTCGTCGCGCGTGGCGATAAGAACTGGCCGGCCGCGCTTTTCCGGTGATGTCATTTCACGAAATCGCGACTGAGTCTTCTTTTTCGCAAGACGATGCCTAAATCACACAGTGACCGCGGACCGGAACTGCCGCAGGTCATTTCACTGTCCCTCGTTCCAAGACTGGCGCCCGAAGCTTCCCCGCTTTGGGCGCTTTTTTCTGCCACGCGATCCGTCTAAGGTGCCCTGATGACAGATTATTCCGATACCCTGCTTGCCGATATACTGCGCCAAACCCGCACCATTGCGCTGGTGGGGGCCTCGACCAACCCCGAACGCCCCAGCTTTCAGGTCGGTCAGTTCCTGACCGAAAAGGGATATAGGGTGATCCCGGTCAACCCCGGTCTTGCCGGTCAGACGCTTTGGGGCCAGCAGGTCGTGGCGCAACTGGCCGATATCGACATGCCGGTCGACATGGTCGATATCTTTCGCCGCTCCGAAGCGGTGCCGCCGGTGGTCGATGAGGCGCTTGCCGCATTTCCCGGTCTCAAGGTGATCTGGATGCAGCTCGGGGTCGAAAACGCTGCGGCCGCCGCAAAGGCCGAGGATCGCGGTGTCACCGTGATCCAGAATCATTGCCCCAAGATCGAATATTCCCGCTTGATCGGCTGATCGGGGCCGACGGGCGCGGTTAGTCGCGGACCAGCAGAAGATCGACACTTTGGCGCAGCCGCAGGCGCAGTTGGTTTCGCGTCTCGCCGGTCAGCATGTAGCCGCAGCTCAGCGTGAAGGAATAGACCGAGATGGCGCGCAGCCGCGCAGCTTCGGGATCGAACCCGCAGGCTTCGAACTGGCGGGTGAAGAACTCCAGGCGTTCGGCATCGACCCGCGTCAGCCCCTCGCGCACCTCGGGATCGCTCTGGCCCCATTGACGCATCGCCACCTCGGTGCCGACGTCATAGGTGCCGAGGGTGACGAATTCGACCACATGCCAGATGCGATCTGGCGCTGCGTTATAGGTGGTCTCGACATGGCGGATCAGCCCGGTGGTTTCGCGCCGGCGCCAGTGGTCGAACAGATGCCCCAGGAAATCGTGCCGATCACGGAAGTGCCAGTAGAAGCTGCCCTTCGTAACCTTCAGAGCCTTGCAGAGCTGGTCGATCCTGAGCCCGCCGGGCCCGGTCTGGCCGAGAAGCGTGAGCCCGGCATCCAGCCAGTCCTGTTGGGACAGGCGATCCTCCTTCAGCCGGCCGGTGCCGAGGGCCTCGGTGTTTTTTGCCTGAGTCATCTGCTGCCGCCTGTCCGGGGTCGTTTGATAAAGATCATGGACTGCATCCTTCCTAACCGGAGCGGCAGGCGGGCGTCACCCCTTAGGGCGGCATTTCGCGCGCATCTTGCGAAAGTGGATTGACCGGAGGGCATCAAGCCCCGAAGTCTATACCGAATGGTATGGAGATTCTCGGCAGAGTCGCCGCGCATCGCGCGGAGGGCGCGCGACCGGCTCCTGCCGCGTTCCGGACGTTCGAAAGGAGACGAGATGAGCATCGTTCTGACCGAGAAGATCACCACGCCGGCGGCCTGGGTGGGCGGGGATTTCGCCAATGACGACAGTTGGATCCATCCGTTGTCCGCCGAGGATATCGCGGCCATTGATGCCGCTCTGGCCGGGCTTGAGGCGAAGGGGCTGCGGTTCCCGCATTTCACCAAGGCAGATTTCCCGCTGGGCGGGCTCGAGGCGCTATTGGCCCAATGTTCGGACGAGTTGGAGAATGGCCGCGGTTTCTGCGTGCTGCGCGGCCTGCCGGTCGAGCGGTACAGCGAAGAGCAGATCAACACGCTTTATTACGCGATCGGCCTGCACATGGGGCAGCCGGTGGGGCAGAACCCGCGCGGCGATCTGATCGGCAAGGTCATGGCGGTGGGCGACGCGAAGAAGAAGGAAACCCGCGTCTACGAGACCAACCTCTATCTGCCTTATCACTCGGATCCGTCGGACATGGTGGGGCTGCTGTCGATCCGCAAGGCGAAGCAGGGCGGGCTGAGCAGCCTGATCAGCGTCGCCGCAATCTATAACGAGATCCTGGAAAACCACCGCGAATACCTGGGGCTCTATTACCGGCCCTGGTATTTCTCGCATCTGTGCGAAGACATGCCGAGCCTGTCGCCGATCTTCAGCTTCAACAAGGGCAAGCTGAGCTGCCGCTATCTGCGGCAATATCTGGAACTGGGGCATGAGATCATGCAGGCGCCGCTGTCGAAGGTCGAGATCGAGGCCCTCGATCTCTTCGACGAGATCATCATGTCGAACCGGCTGCGGCTGGATATGATGCTGGAGCCGGGCGATCTGCAATTCGCCAACAATTACGCGGTGCTGCATTCGCGCAATTCGTTCGAGGATTCCGACGATCCCGAACAGATGCGGAAGCTGCTGCGGCTCTGGGTGAAGATGCCCAACGCGCGCGAACTGGCGCCGGAGTTCCCGGGGCGCAATGGCTTCCCGATCCCCGAGGGCGCCTATTGATCGGGCGCCGTTGTCCGGTCGGCCTTCCTGACCGGAAGAGTTGAGCCGGGCCTTGGCCCTGCCTCTCATAAGGAAGGCCCCGCCTGCTTCGGCGGGGCCATGCCAGGGCGATTACTTTTCTTCGCCGAAGATCGTCCAGATCAGGGCCCCCAGGACGGCCCCGGCGATCGGCGCCACCCAGAACAGCCAGAGCTGTCCCAACGCCCAGTCGCCCACAAAGAGCGCCTGACTGGTCGAGCGCGCGGGGTTGACCGAGGTGTTGGTCACTGGAATCGAGATCAGGTGGATCAGGGTCAGCGCCAGACCGATGGCGATCGGAGCGAAGCCGGTGGGCGCCCGGCCGTGGGTCGAGCCTAGGATGATCAGGATGAAGAAGCCGGTCAGCACAGTCTCGATCAGCGCCGCCGATATCAGGGAATAGCTGCCCGGCGAATGCTCACCATAGCCATTGGCGGCAAAACCGCCCAGCTCGGCGCCCGCCTTGCCCGAGGCGATGATATAGAGCAGCGCCGCAGCGGTGATGGCACCCAGCACCTGCACGATGACATAGGGCAACAGCTTCGCCACCGGGAAACGCCCGGCTACGGCAAGTCCGATCGAAACAGCCGGATTGAAATGCCCCCCCGAGATGCCACCGACCGCATAGGCCATAGTCAGAACGGTCAGTCCAAAGGCCAGTGCCACGCCGGCAAAACCGATGCCCAGTTCGGGGAAGGTGGCGGCGAAAACGGCGCTACCACAGCCCCCGAACACCAGCCAGAACGTGCCGAAGAACTCGGCCGTAAGTTGCTTTTGCATTTCATACCTTTCACTCATTAACAAACGTGGTGGAAAACAGAGTTAACGCTTTTTGAAAACAGGGGATTTCATCCGACGGCGCCGCCTTGCCGGCCTGCGGCAATTTTCAGCCGATCCCGATGAACGGACGCAGGTCGCGGACCCGGCCACAGCCGCGATGCGCCGGGGCAGACAGCCTTCGGCGCCCCGATCGGGCATGCAGATTGGTGGGGGGAGGAGATCACTTCGGTGGCGAGACCCGCGCGCCCCGATCCCCGGGGCGCGGTCCAGCCCGAAGGGCAGGGCTCAGCTCTTGCGGGCGGCCTTTTCGGCGATGCCGCTCATACCCTGACGACGGGCGAGCTCATCTAGCACCGCCTGAAACGGGACATCGCGCGCCTGCAGCATGACCAGCATGTGATAGAGCGTATCGGCGGCCTCGGAGGCCAGTCGCTCCTTGTCGCCCCGGACCGCTTCGATAATCGCCTCGACGGCCTCCTCACCGAATTTCTCGGCGCATTTCTCCGGGCCCTTGGCGAGCAGCTTGGCGGTCCAGCTCGACTCGGGATCAGCCGAGGCGCGTTCGGCCACGGTCTGGGCCAGTTGATCGAGAATGTGCATCAGGAGAACTCCAGCCGCATGGGGATACCGGCGGCGGCCATGTAGTCCTTGGCCTCGCGGATGGTGTAATCCCCGAAATGGAAGATCGAGGCGGCGAGAACCGCGCTGGCGTGGCCTTCGGTGACGCCCTCGACCAGATGTTGCAGATTGCCGACGCCTCCGCTTGCGATCACCGGCACCTCGACCGCATCGGCGATGGCGCGGGTGAGGGGCAGGTTGAAGCCCGCGCGGGTGCCGTCTCGGTCCATCGAGGTCAGCAGGATTTCGCCCGCGCCCTTGGCCACCACGGTGCGGGCGAATTCCACCGCGTCGATCGGATTGCCATCGGCATCGAGCGCCGCCTTGCGCCCGCCATGGGTGAAGATGCCCCAGCGGGTGCCGATGCCGTTTTCATCCGTTTCGATGGTCTTGGCGTCGATGGCGCAGACGATGCACTGGCTGCCGAAGTGATCGGCGGCCTCGGCCACCACATCGGGGTCGGCGACGGCGGCGGAGTTGAAACTGACCTTGTCGGCCCCGGCAAGGAGCAGTTTGCGCACGTCGTCCCGGGTGCGGACCCCGCCGCCCACGGTCAGCGGGATATAGCATTGCTCTGCCGTGCGCTGCACCAGATCGTACATGGTGCCGCGGTTTTCGTGAGTGGCGTGGATGTCGAGAAAGCAAAGCTCGTCCGCGCCGGCGGCGTCATAGGCCTTGGCGGCCTCGACCGGATCGCCGGCATCGACCAGATCGACGAAGTTGACACCCTTGACCACGCGACCGTCGGCCACGTCGAGGCAGGGGATGATGCGGGTTTTCAGCATGGGGCCGCTCCTTTGTCGCTTTCATAGCGCCGGGGGGGCAGAGGGGAAAGGGGGGATGGGGGTCGAAGGGAGGCGAGGGTGGGGCCTGTGGCGGGCGACAGAGACGCGCCCTGCCGGGCGCGGCCTCCGGCGGGGATATTTTCGGCCAGAAAAAGGGCGCGGCGGAGGGTGAGTTCAGCCGGCGGCGGCGATGCGCTTGACGGCGCTTTGCAGGATCAGCTTGTGAAACGGCATCACCAGAGCCAGATAGACCCGGCCGAGCGCATTGTTGCGATGTACCCAGGTGGCGATATGCACGATGCCGTCCTGCTTGAGCACGGTGATGCGGAAATCCAGATGGCGGTCGTCCATGCCGATCAGAACCTCCTCTTCGGTCTCATACTCCACGGGAAAGCCCAACTGGCCGTTGCTGCTGGCGGTCTTCAGGCCGAGTGGGCGGACCAGCGCATCGCGCAGCCTGAGCAGCGATTGCGCCCAGTTGGGAGAACGCAGTGCCAGTTCCAGTGCCTGGCGCGCGCTGAGCGGGGTGGCGATGCTGTAGGTGTCGAGAAAGTCGCCAGGGGCGACGCGCGGCCAGATATGGGCATGTCGGGGCAGGCTGGTGGTGGTCATCTACCATCTCCTTGGGCCATGGGGTGGCTTGAGCTGAGCATGGGAAGGATGATCGGAGAAGGCGGCAGATCGTCTCGGGTGCGGGATCAGCCGCGCGGGCGCCGCAGGCGGCGCAGCATAGTTGTGAGACCCCAGAGCAGCCCGGCGGTGAAGGAGAGGGGGGCGAGGAAGAACAGCCCCCAGGCCGAGATCATGCCGAGGCTATAGGCGGTGTCGCCGAGATCGTGGCCAAGGATGATGCAGGGATGGCTGCTGCCCTCGTCGATCCGGCAGCCCATCGGGCCGGCGAGGATCAGGGTGAGGCCGAGGGTGCCCAGCCAGACCAGGATCGGTGCGAGGGTGGCGCAGGCCAGAAGGCGGGAGAGCAGGCGCATGACACCGAGGGGGCAGGGCGAGGGGCCGGCCTGGCGCGCCCCTCGGCGTTGGAAGGATCAGCCCTTGAGAGTGGCCAGCGCCTCTTTCAGGTCGATGGCACCGTCATAGAGCGCGCGACCGGAGATTGCACCGTTGAGCTGGGCACCGCAGTCGCGCAGAGCAACCAGATCGGCGATCGAGCTGACGCCGCCCGAGGCGATCACCGGGATCGACACCGCGCGGGCCAGCGCCGCCGTGGCGTCGATATTCGGGCCCTGCATGGCGCCATCGCGGTTGATGTCGGTATAGATGATGGCGGCGACGCCCGCGTCCTCGAAGGAGCGTGCCAGATCGGTGGCGTCGACATTGGTTTCCTCGGCCCAGCCCTTGGTCGCGACCATGCCGCCCCGGGCGTCGATGCCCACCGCGACCTTGCCGGGGAAGGCTCGGGCGGCCTCGCGCACCAGATCGGGGTTTTCCACCGCCACCGTGCCGAGGATGACGCGCGCCAGCCCCTTGGAAATCCAGGCCTCGATCGTCGCCATGTCGCGGATGCCGCCGCCGAGCTGGGCGGGAGTGCCGGGGCAGGCGGCCAGGATCGCCTCGACCGCGGCGGCATTCACCGGCTCACCGGCGAAGGCCCCGTTCAGGTCCACCAGATGCAGCCAGTCGCAGCCCGCCTCGACAAAGGCGCGGGCCTGGGCGGCGGGATCGTCGTTGAAGACGGTGGCTTTCTCCATCTCGCCGCGCAGCAGGCGAACGGCCTGACCGTCCTTGAGGTCGATGGCGGGGTAGAGGATCATGGCTTCGGCCTTTCGCTGAGGGGTTGGCGCGGTATTGCACCGGGGCGGGGGGAAATGCAACGCGCGCCGCGTTGGTTGGACCGCGCTGCCTTGACCTTGTGCCCCTTGCAGCCTGTCTCCAGGCTTTGGTGGGCAGGCAGGGGCGTAGGTCTTGGAGAAACTCCTGTTTTTTATTCCGACGAAGACGAGACGCCTTATCGGTCTTGGTTTGTCAAGGATTCCGCCTCCGTCTTCTTGGCGCTGAACCCGTTCCTGTGCATGCGCGGGGTGAGCCTGCAAAAAATGGCGATTGGATGTTGGATGCGGTTGCGGAGAAGGCGAAACGCTGCGGGCCAGCCTGCGGGGCGTCCTGGGTCAAGATTGCCGAGATTTGCGGGTTCCCGTCGATCCGCCATGTGAACCGCGCCCTGAGGTTGACCGGGTCGAAGAGGATCAGCGAAGAGTTCGCCAGCCCCGAGGATACCGCGAAGATGCGGCGCATCTGCGCCGAGCGGAGCATCTATCTGCCGGATGAGGGGGAGGCCGTCGCCGTTGATGGAGCTGGCGCTGGGGCGGTTCCTGCAGGCGTTGGGCCATGGGGAGGTGCTTGCGGCAGGTCACTTCGGGCACGGGCCTCGGCTACGGCCGGTGGCGGAGCTGCTCAACCGGGACAAAGAGCAAGAGTTTGTCGAGTTTTGCGCCACCGACAGATCGCTCAATTGCACGATCGACACCGATTACCACTATTACCTGATTTGCCAGACCGAGGCGGGATTGACGCGGGCGCGGCCAGAGGATTTCTTCGAGGGCTTCTATGCGGAGAAGGAGACCAACGATTTCTGGGGCGTCGGGCGCTTCGGCGAGGGGGAGGCGGCCCCGGTCAGGGCCGCCAGCGCAGGAAGTTGCCGATCAGGGTCAGGCCGGTCTTCTGGCTTTTCTCCGGGTGGAACTGCATCCCCAGCATGGTGCCCCGGCCGATGATGGCGGTGACCTCGCCGCCGTAGTCCACATGCGCGAGACGCTCGGTCGGATCGGTGACGCAGAAGTGGTAGGAGTGGACGAAATAGGCGTGATCGCCGGTCTTGATCCCCTCGAGCACCGGGTGGGGGTTGTCGATCACCAGATCGTTCCAGCCCATGTGCGGCACCTTGAGCGCGGGGTCTGAGGGGGTGATCTTCACCACCTCGCCGCCGATCCAGTCGAGCCCCCTGGTGTCCTCGTATTCGCGGCCCCAGGTCGCCATCAGCTGCATGCCGACGCAGATGCCCAGGAAGGGGCGGCCGCGATGCTCCACCGCTTCGACCATGGCGTCGAACAGGCCGGATTGGCCGCGCAGGGCAGCGGCGCAGGCGGGAAAGGCGCCGTCGCCGGGCAACACGACGCGATCTGCGCGGGCGACGACATCGGCATCGGCGGTGACCACCACGGTGCCGCCGCCGACCTCATGCGCCATGCGCTGAAAGGCCTTTTCGGCGGAATGGAGGTTGCCGCTTTCGTAGTCGATGATGGCGGTCAGCATGTAAGCCTCCGAATGTCAGCTGCGCATCTTCGGGGTGGGATGCGGCTCTGGGTTAATTCAATCTTCCGGGGCGCTTTGCGTCCCGGATTGCGCCCGGCTCGGTCCCCCAGGGCTGGCGCGATCCTATGGTGTGCCTATTACCAAACCCGGGCAATAGTGGCGCTCACAGTGCCCCTTTGGTCGAGGGGATCGCATCGGCCTTGCGCGGGTCGGTCTCGACCGCCATCCGCAGCGCGCGGGCGACGGCCTTGAAGGCGGCTTCGGCGATATGGTGGCTGTTGAAACCATGGAGCTGATCGACGTGCAGGGTGATGCCGCCATGGGTGCTGAGCGCCTGGAAGAATTCGCGCACCAGTTCGGTGTCGAAGGTGCCGATCTTGGGCGTCGGCAGGGTGACGTTCCAGACCAGATAGGGCCGGCCCGAGAGATCGAGCGCCGCGCGCACCTGAGTATCGTCCATCGGCAGATGGCATTCGCCATAGCGCCGGATGCCCTTCTTGTCGCCAAGCGCCTGCGCCAGCGCCTGACCCAGCGCGATGCCCACATCCTCGACCGTGTGGTGATCGTCGATGTGATAATCGCCCTTGGCGCGCACCGTCATGTCGATCAGCGAATGGCGCGACAACTGGTCCAGCATGTGGTCGAAGAAGCCCACGCCGGTCTGGTTGTCATAGCTGCCGCTTCCATCGAGGTTGATCTCGACGGTGATGTCGGTCTCTGCCGTCTTGCGGGCGATCCGGGCCTGTCGCATGGGAGTAATCCTTTGATAGCGCGCCCCTTATAGGCGGATGGGCGCTCAAGGCCAAGATGGCGTGGCGCGGTGATTGCACTTTCGCCCGGCGCGCGTGGGCGGCATGATGCGGCGATGAAATATGTGATCGACATCGACGAACTGCTGGCCGACGGGGTGATCGCCGCCGATCAGGGCCGGGAGATCGCGCGCCGGGCGCGCGAGGGGATGATCGCCTCGGCGATCAATTTCCTTCTGTTCTGCGGCATTCTCGCGGTGATCGCGGGGATGGCCGCCTATGTCTCTGACGCGGGCCAGCTTTCGGTGCTGGGCGGCGGTGTGACGGTGGTGGCGGGCCTGGCTCTGTTCTGGGGGCGGGAGAATACCCGGCTTCTGGCAAATGCCACGGCGGTGATCGGGGCGGTGATGCTGGTGGGGGGCGGTGCGGTCTGGCTGGTGGGCGACAACGGTGGTGAGCTGCGCGCGGCGGTCGCCGGGGGGGCGGTGGCGCTGGCGGGCTATGCGCTCTGGCGCTGGGGGGCCACGCGGCTGCGGCTGCTGGCGGGATGGCTCTGTGTCCTCGGGCTGGTGGTGCATCTGGGCGGGCTCTTGCTGGCATCGGACAGCGGGGTGCCGCAATGGCTGCTTTATCACTATGCCGGGGGGATGCTGATCCTTTGCGGCGTGGCGCTGGATATCCGGGTGGTGAGCGCGCTGGCCATTCTGCCACTTGGGGCTGCCCTGTCGGCCCGCAGCTTTGCCGAAAGCAGCGCCGGGGCTATGGCGATCCATGAAAGCGCGTTGACCATCGTGCAGATGGCGAGCCTGGTCGGGCTTTGCCTGTGGGCGATGCGCCATTGCGGTGGTCGGGTAGGGCGACACGCCGGGGGGCTGGGCAGCCTCGCCTTCGTCTGGATGAATGTCGCCTTCTGGGTCGGCTCGGTCTGGGGCGATGTGGTGGGGGCGACGCTCTGGGGGCCGCAATGGCCGGATTTCGCGGCGCAATCCTACTCTCTCGCGCCGGATAGCCCGCGGCAGAGCTTTCGCGATGCCCAGGCGGTTTTCGAGGCGGGGGCCTTGCACCTTTCCGCCGGGCTGTTCGCGGCTGTCTGGGCGCTGGTCCTGAGCGCTGCCGGGCTCTGGTCTGCAATGGGCGCCCGGCGGATGGTGTTCAACACCGTCCTGACCTTCGCGACATTGCATTTATACAGCCAGTATTTTATGCGGATTGATACTACGCCGGGGACTGTTGTCATCGCCGGGCTGATCGCCATCGCGATCGCCTATGTTGCCTGGCAGCTGAACGGCAGGCTGGCGGCGCGGCAAAGGCGGGCGGGAGAGATGGGCGGCCAGGGGATTGAACCCCGGCGCGGGCCGTGATTGTCTGAGCCGCGAATAAGTTCGAGGCCCGTCATGTCCACCTGCGTCTTCATCCAGCTACGCTGCAAACCCGGAACCACCTATCGGGTGGCCGAAAAGATCGCGCTGCGCGAGATTCACTCCGAGCTCTATTCGACCAGCGGCGAATACGATCTGCTGATGAAGGTCTATATCCCCGAGAGCGAGGATGTCGGCAAATACATCAACGATCATCTTCTGGATATCGAGGGAATCGAACGGTCGATGACCACGATGACCTATAAGGTCTTCTGACCGCCGGGGGATTTTCCGACGGTCAGCGATTGCCATCTGTCGCGGAAGGGGGCTGTCTGCCCCCTCTTGCCCCTGTGGGGCAATTCACCCCCGAGGATATTTTCCGCCAGAAAAAGCCCATCTCAAGTCCTGAAAAGACGGAAGAGAGCCGGGGCCGGTGCGGGGCAGGCTCAGTCCGCCTTCGACTTTATCAGCCGGTCGGCCTTTTTGCGCACCAGCACGGCGCGCAGGTCGTGCATCGCCAGAAGCAGCGTTTCGGTCACCGCATCGAGCTGCTCCGGCGTGGCGCGGGACTGGGCCCATTGGGCTGTCAGATTCAGATGATCCACCGTGCGCAGGATATCGTCGATCTCGCGCTGGGCGAGAAGATTGGCGCGCTCGTCCATCCAGGTGTGGATGTGATCGAGATCCCGTTCGGAGAGGGTGCGGTCGCCATTGGGGCGAATTTCGCCATTGCGCAGATTGAGCGTGGCGATCTGATCCATTTCGATCCGCCGGTCGCGGGTGGCGGTGTCGACCCGGAAGACGAGGGCGCCGTTTTCACGGGTGCGGAAATAATACTCAGGCAGATCGCCGGTCATGTCGCGCAGTCCTTTCTGGCAGTCCTTTCTGGCAGGCCTTTCGGGCGGGGGCCTTCAGAGGAGGGCGGAGGGCGGCGGTGGGCCGCCCTCCGGGGGTCTAGCTCAGCTCAGGCTGGCGCAGAAATCGGCGATGCGGGCGCAGGCCTCTTTCAGATTGTCATCCGAGGTTGCGTAGCTGATGCGGAAGTTCGGGCTGAGCCCGAAGGCGGCACCGAACACCACCGCGACGCCCTTTTCTTCCAGCAGCGCCTTTGAGAAGGCTTCGTCATTCTCGATCTTGATGCCGGAGGGGGTGGTCTTGCCGATCAGCCCGGAGATCGAGGGGTAGACGTAGAAAGCGCCTTCGGGCGTCGGGCAGGTGATGCCCTCGATCGCGTTCATTGCGGTGACGACCAGATCGCGGCGGCGTTTGAAGATGGCGTTATTGGGCGCCAGGAACTCCTGGGTGCCGTTCAGCGCCTCGATCGCCGCCCATTGGCTGATGGTGCAGGGGTTCGAGGTCGATTGCGACTGGATCTTGCGCATGGCCGCGATCAGATGCTCCGGGCCACCGGCATAGCCGATCCGCCAGCCGGTCATCGCATAGGCCTTGGAGACACCGTTGCAGGTGAGCGTGCGGTCGTAGAGCGCCGGTTCGATCTGCGCCGGAGAGACGAATTCGAAATCGTCGTAGACCAGATGTTCATACATATCGTCCGACATGATCCAGACATGCGGATGCTTCAACAGCACATCGGTCAGCGCCTTCAGCTCGTCCTTGCTGTAGGCGGCGCCGGTCGGGTTCGAGGGCGAGTTGAAGATGAACCATTTGGTTTTCGGCGTGATCGCCGCCTCGAGCTGATCGGGGGTCAGCTTGAAGGCGTTTTCCAGCGTGGTCTCGATCGCGACGGGGGTGCCGCCGGCCAAGAGCACCATGTCGGGGTAGCTGACCCAATAGGGGGCGGGGATCAACACTTCGTCGCCGGGGTTCAGCGTGGCCATCAGCGCATTATAGAGGATTTGCTTGCCGCCGGTGCCGACGCTGATTTGCTTGGGGGTGTAGCTCAGGCCGTTCTCGCGTTCGAATTTGGCGCAGATCGCCTGTTTCAGCTCAATGGCTCCGTCGGGTGCGGTGTATTTCGTCTTGCCGGCCTGAATGGCGGCAATGGCAGCGGCCTTGATGTTGTCGGGCGTATCGAAATCCGGTTCACCCGCGCCCAGGCCGATCACATCGCGACCGGCGGCCTTGAGCTCTGCCGCGAGGGTAGTGACCGCAACGGTGGGCGACGGTTTGACACGGGAGAGGGTCGTGGACAGGAAACTCATGAGAGGGCCTCGGTTTGTATGTTTCGCGTGTCTGTCATAGGGTGAGGCAGGAAGGCGATCAACCCGCGCCGCTCTGATCCGGGTGGCAAGCGGGGTTGCACTGAGGGTCGGGCGCACTGGCGCCGGGGCGGGTAGTGGGCCGGGTCTGGTAGAGGGCCAGGCAACCGACGGAACCGGAATGCGATCAGAGGGAGATGCAGATGAGCGATGTGGAGAACGACTGGTTCGGGCCGGAGGCGGCCACATTCGGTGACCGGGTGGCGGGCGCGCGCGAGGCGGCCGGGATGACCCAGGCGCAGCTTGCCCGGCGGCTGGGGGTCAAGCGCAGTACGGTGTGCGCCTGGGAAGAGGATGTATCCGAACCGCGTGCCAACAAGCTGTCGATGATGGCCGGGCTTCTGAATGTGTCGATCATGTGGTTGCTGACCGGCGAAGGCGATGGCATGACGGCGCCGGCGGATGAATTGGCCGAGGATGGCCAGGAACTGAAGCCCTTGGTGGCTGAAATGCGCGCGTTGCAAAGCGATATGCGCGTCATGGCCGAACGGGCGGGGCGGCTGGAGAAACGGCTGCGCGCCCTGATGGAACGGGAACAGGCATGAGCGAAACACGGGAAATCCGCATCAAGCGGCTGAAGATGCGGTCGATGCGGCGCGGCATCAAGGAAATGGATCTGATTCTTCAGGCCTTCGCCGCGCGCCGGCTGGAGGCGATGACGCCGGGGGAGCTGGATCTCTATGAGGCGCTGCTGGATGAGAATGACCAGGATCTCTACCAATGGGTTACCGGTCAGGCCCTTCCGCCGGCGGCGCTGGCCGGGTTGATCCAGGAAATTTCCCTGACTTTCCAACCCTGACGGCGGTTTTCGGCGGGGGACTTTCATGGTGTGATGAGATTTAACCGAATTTTCGGGATTTCACCTCACCCTCGTCTTCAAGCAGTTAGATGTGGAGAGACGGATGAGTATGGAGATGAAGGTGAGCCTTGCCTCGCGCAAGGGCTTCATGACGGGGTATCTGGAATCGCTGGCGCTGGTCGAGCGGCTGCACAGGCTGCTGCTGGATGTCATCAAGGATGAATTCGAACGGGTCGGGGTCCTTGAGATCAACGCCGTTCAGGGCCTGTTGCTGTTCAATATCGGCGACAACGAGGTGACCGCGGGCGAATTGAAAAGCCGCGGCTACTATCAGGGCAGCAACGTCAGCTATAACCTGAAGAAACTGGTCGACATGGGCTATATGCACCATCAGCGCTGCGAGGTCGACCGCAGGTCGGTGCGGGTGCGACTGACCCAGGAAGGGCGCGAGATTCGCGATGTGGTGGCACAGCTCTTTACGCGTCACGCCGAGGGGCTGGAGCAGAAAGGCGTGATCACCGCCGCGGGGATCGAGGATATTACCGGCGCGCTGAAGCGGATGGAGCGCTATTGGTCGGATCAGATCCGCTATATCTACTGATGGGCGGATGAGGGGCGGAACCGACGCGGCGGCCGGGTCCCGCAGTGTCGGTTGATCAGCTTGGGTGTTGCCGCTGCTCAGGCGCGCTCAGCAGGCCGACGGCGCGCGGGCGCAATTCGCGCAAAAGCTTGCGACGCATGGCGCGTTCGTAATCGGCAAAACCCCGGGCGACTTCGAGGAAGGCGCCGGGGCCACGGATCACCCTGTCGCGATAGAAATTTTCCACGTCGGCCTGATCCGGGCCGTCGAGCGGCGCGACGACCAGGCCATTGACCACGATTTCGTCGAAGGGAAAGGCGGCATAGGCCTCTTCCGGACCGAACCCCTCATTGTTGATGCCATCGCCGGCCAAGTCCAGGGTGCGAAACAGGCAGTCGGGGCCGCGGGCCAGAAGCCCGGCGCCATATCCCAGGGCATAGCCCATTGCGGTGGGGAATTCGGTTTCGCTGCGTTGCGATCCGCGGATCGTCTCGGCCAGATCGAGCAAGTCGCCGCGGGTGGCGATCAGCCGCCAGTCGGACAGCAGGGTGTGCTTGTCGCGACCGCTCCACTCATAGGCTGCGATGGCGACCGGAAGCGAAGAGGCGAAAATCGCCGCCTCCACGTCCGGGGACAAAAGGGCATTGGCCAGGCCCTGACGTTGCAGCGAATCCTCGCGGTTGTCTACCGAGCTTGAGACATCCATGGCCAGAACCAGCGCCTGCCGGCAATCGGCGGCGTTCGTGCTGCCGGCGCCCAGGGTCAGGACGCCGGCGAAAACAAGGGCGCTCAGCTTACCAATGGCCGGTGTTCTCCATGCTGGACCAGGGTTCGGCAGGCTCCAGCGCACCGCCATTCTGCAGCAGCTCGATCGAGATGTTATCGGGTGAACGGACAAAGGCCATATGGCCATCGCGCGGCGGCCGGTTGATGGTGATGCCGGCGTCCATCAGGGTCTGGCAGGTGGCATAGATATCATCGACGCCATAGGCGAGGTGACCGAAGTGCCGGCTGTCGCTCGGCAGCCCCTCGTCGCCGTCCCAGTTGTAGGTCAGTTCGATCGGGCATTCCTCCTGTCCCGGAGGTGCCATGAAGATCAGCGAGAACCGCCCGCTTTCGCTGTCGACCTGACGGAGCTTCTTCAGCCCCAGCAATTCATAGAAGGCCATGGATTTTTCCAGATCCTTCACGCGCACCATCGTGTGCAGGTATTTCAGCGCCATCGGGCTGCTCCGTTCTTGATTGAGTGGTTGACCTCGGTGCAGCTTAACGTCTTGCGCTCCGGTGTCGAGCGCGGGAGGTCAGAAGGCGGATTGAATACCGAAGTTGATGCCCAGACGATCGGCATCGTAAAGCGCGATGTTGCTATAGGTGCGCGAGGCACTGATCTGCATGGTCGGGTTGAAGCCGTAATAATCGACCTTGCGGAAGATCATGGTGAAATCTGCCTGCACCCGATCGTCGTTGTGCCCGTCCCGGCTGTGTGGCGAGACGTCGTAAGAGCGGTTGCGCGCCCAGAGACCGAACTGCACCGTCGCCCCCATCACCGGCCTGGCCAGGGTGAGCTGGGCCCGGAGGCCGATTTCGTCGAATTCGTCCGGCGCGTAGGAGGAAGATGCCCGGGCCAGCGTCGCGTTGGTCCAGAGCGTCGCGCCGCTCAGCACCCGCGTGGTATAGGACAGGTCGGCCCTGAGGATATCGCTGTCGCTGGTGGTGACGCCGTCCTGATGTTCGCCCGCAATCCTGAGACCGACCTTGTCGCCCGAGGCGAGGCGATAGCTCTGCCCGCCGCCGATCCGGTAAAGCCGCAGATATTCTTCTCCGCCGTACCAGACCTGTCCCAGGTCGGTGAACAGCCGGTACTCTCCGCGATCGTCCCAGTTCAGGCCGCGATAGCTGTAGCCCAGCGAATAGCTGGCATAATCGAAATCGCTGCCGGTGGCATCCGGGGCGATCGCCTTGGCCTTGCTCGACAGGGTATAATGGCGGACATCGGCGGAAAAGACGATGTCATGCGCCCGGGTCTCGGTTTCGGCAAAGCGGTATCGGGTATTGAGCCCCAGCGCATATTCCATCCCCGACAGCGCCCGCGAGGTGCCCTTGAGCGCGAATTCGACCGGAATGTCGTCGATGGAAAAGTATCGTGCCGACGATCCGTTGTTGATGTTCGAATCCGGTGTCACCGAAAATGACAATTGCGCCGCCCAGGGATTGCGCAGCCGGACATAGCGGAAATCCTGCACCGCCTTGCGGCTGAGCGCCTCGTTCGGGGCGTGTTGGACGGCGCGGCGCAGCCACCATTGCGCCTGGGTACGCTGGCCATTCGATGATAGCGCCTGCGCCATGACCACGGAACTGGCGTATTTCGATCCGTCGTCCTCGGACAATCGCCAGGCCTGCCGGGCCGATTGCTTGGCCTGATCATATTGCCCCAGGTCACGCGCGGCACGGGCGTGGATCAACAGCGCGGCCCGGTCCTGCGGGTCGCGGTGGATCAGCGCATCGGAGAACTGCAGCGCCTTGGCGCTTTCACCGGCACGCAGGGCCATCCAGGCGGCTGCGCGCATCTGATCAGGGGTTAGTTCGATGTCCTCTGCCTGTGCCATCGTCACGGGCAGCCCCAGCCCCATCACCAGGGCCAGCGCTCGGGGCAGGGGGCCGGGACGCAGTCGGATGCGGGGGCGCCGGCGGATCATCGGGCGCCTCAGTCGCGGTAGACGACGAAGCCGCTGGTGTCGCGCACCGTCTCTGCCGCCGGGTCGACGGAGGTCTCCAGCACCACCACGCCGACCACCTGATTGGCCTTGTCGCCAGAGACGATGGCGTAATACTTGCCCTGTTCGAAGGTCTGCAACATGTTTTCGATCAGGCTTCTGGGAAATGGGCGAAAAGTCAATCTTGAACAGGCGAAGGGGTAGGGAAGTCTGGTGAGGATGGCGGAAATGCCATACCCGATCTAGCGGTTTTACCGGCGCCGTCAGCCAAGATATAGTGGCCCCCGACTCATATTGTGAAAGGACCCCGCCATGCCGCTGTCGCCCGAGCATCAGGCTGAGATCGACGAATTGCGCGCCCGGCCGCAGTCTACCCTGCGCAGCACCGCAGCGGGGATGGAGGGCCATCTCTATACCGCCTATCCGGTGCTTGACCACGGCTTCGTGCGGGTCATCGACTATATGGGCGATGACGCGGCGATCTGCCAGGCGGCCCGCGTCTCCTATGGTCGCGGCACCAAGTCGGTATCGAATGACGAAGGGCTGATCCGCTATCTGATGAGGCACTGGCATTCGACCCCCTTCGAGATGTGCGAGATCAAGCTGCACGTCAAGCTACCGGTCTTCGTGGCGCGCCAGTGGATCCGCCATCGCACCGCCAATGTGAACGAATATTCGGCGCGCTATTCGATCCTGGACCGCGAATTCTATATTCCCGCGCCGGAACATGTGGCGGCGCAATCGACGGTGAACAACCAGGGCCGCGGCGAGCTGCTGGAAGGGGGCGAGGCCGCCCGTGTCCTCGAAATCCTGAAGGCCGACAGCGCGCGCGCCTATGACAATTACGAGGCGATGATTTCCCAAGACGGCCAGCAGGGACTGGCGCGCGAACTCGCCCGGATGAACCTGCCTGCCAATATCTATACCCAATGGTATTGGAAAGTCGATCTGCACAACCTGTTCCATTTCCTGCGCCTGCGCGCCGACGCTCACGCCCAATACGAAATCCGCGTCTATGCCGAGGAGATCTGCAAGCTGGTCGCCGATTGGGTGCCGTTTGCCTACAAGGCCTTCGAGGATTACCGCATGGGTGGCGCGACGCTCTCCGCCACAGCCCTTGATTGCATTCGCCGGATGGTGAAGGGTGAAGAGGTGACGCAGGAAACCTCGGGCATGTCCAAAGGGGAATGGCGGGAGTTCATGCAAGTGGTGGGGTGATTTTCCCCACATGGGGGAGAAATGTCATCACTTGAGAATGTACTTCAGACTCTAGCGGTCAGACTTCAAAATCATTCGGAAACAATAGCGACAGAGGAGGCTGCAAAAACCTCTGTCGTGCTCCCGTTTCTGCAAGCGCTGGGATATGATGTGTTTAATCCCAGCGAGGTCGTGCCAGAGTTCACAGCAGATACCGTTGGCAAGAAGGGGGAAAAGGTTGATTACGCCGTCAAGCTGGATGGTGAAATCAAGGTGTTGATCGAATGCAAGGGGCTGAACACTGCGCTCGACCGAAAACACCTCTCACAGCTATATAGATACTTCAGTGTCACCAAGGCGAAGTTTGCCATTTTGACAAATGGTCGGGTGTACGAATTTTATTCGGATCTAGAGGAGCCGAATAAACTGGACGTGAAGCCCTTTTTTTCCTTTGACTTGATGGATCAGCGCGCAAGTTCGCTGGCAGAGTTGAAGAAATTTCAAAAGTCAGCTTTCGACGAAAGCAAGATTTTGGCGACGGCGGAACGCCTGAAATACACTTCTGCGATCAAGACATTCCTGTCGCAGCAAATGGAGCAACCCGGGGAGGCCTTGGTCAAACTTGTGGCTTCAGAGGTCTATGACGGACGGGTTACATCGCACGTGCGGGAAATGGTTCAGGAGGGAATTCAGGTCGCATTCAGGGATGTGATCAGGGATGCAGTGCAGGCACGCCTTTCGTCGGCTCTGGAGCGAGATGCCGAGCACGAAACGGTCGAGGAGGCACCATCAGTCGAGGAGGCGATCGAGACAACGCGGGATGAGATTGAGGGGATGTTGACGATCCGCGCTATCGTTCGGGATGTGATTGACGCACATCGCATAGATTTGCGGGATGCCAAATCCTATTGTGCTGTCCTTGTCGATGACAACAACCGTAAGCCTCTGGCCCGGCTTCATTTTAATCGTAAGCAGTGGTATCTGGGGCTATTCGATCAAGATCATGAGGAGCGGGTCGCTATTGCTGATCTGAACGACATGTTCCGATATGCGGGCCGCCTTCGAGTGACCGCAGAAAAGTACAAAGATAGCTGAGAAAGCACGCCGCAGGCGCACCCACCCTCCAGGTCGGGCCTTTGGGCTTGAATACCGGGGCATGCCCTGAACAGGTCAAGCCGGACATAGGGTGCCAAGCGGGGACAGAGACAACCACTGCCGGCCCTGCGACTGCGACCCCTCGCGCTGTGTGCGGTCGATGGTGTCTGACAGGCGCGGCTGAGATCGTCAGGCAGGCTGCACCCATGGCTGGCTTGCGTGACGGGCAGGTCGTCGAGCCGTGGGGGGCTTCGGCCGGGCAGGCTGGTCAGTCCGGCAGTTTGGTCGGGCCGATGGTCAGCGCGCGACCGTTGCGAACGGCCCAATGCAGCCGTTGTTCCAGCGTGGCGCGGTGGTGATCATTGTCGTGGTCCATGATCTCCTCACCTTCCTGCACGCCCGTGGCAAGGTTGATCGTGCGGACGAATATCCTGGTCTCTCTATGGTCGCGAGTCATTCTGACGCCTTTTAGCGGGGATCAGAACCCCGCTTCCCTGTAGATTTTGCGCATCGCCTCTGTCCGGACGATGTCCTGTTTGTCGCGGTCGTGATCCGCATGCAGTGTTTTCGTGACCTGTCTGTTGTAGCTGTGGTTTGTGATTATGGTCACCACGCCTCTCAACTGATAGGCGATCTCCCGCTATTCAAGGGGAATTTGGGCGCGATGCCGCAAAAACGGCCTGTCGGGCAGGGCGTGCACAGGCGCGGTCGCAGGCTGCCGTGAGCCTGTGCGCATTGCGTCAATTTTCAGCATATTCGCCAGCAGAACGGGCCGCGACCCTTCGCTTGTCCGGGGTATGGCCGGGGTGTGTCGGGGCCAGGTGGCGCGTGGGCACCCCGGGGAACCGGCGGGCCGGTCGTGCGGGCGCTTACCGGTTCAACGCCTCTCGCAACGAGGTCGGGGGCTGTGACACGTTCCGCAGGTCCAGGGAGGCCACCAGATCCAGCAGGTGGCTTTTCATCAGCTGTTCGGCCAGGGCGCCGTTACGGCTGGCGAAGGCATCGAGCAAGGCGTGATGCGCCTGGGTTTCACACAGTGCAGCGCGCCGGCGCCAGTAGAGCGCGATGATCAGGGACGATCGGGAAATCAGTTCCGAAATGAAGGCTTCCACCGTCGTCTGATCGGCGATGCGGGCGATCTCGACATGGAACTGGCCGGAGAGAAACAGTGCTCGGCCATATTCTCCGGCATCCAGTGCAGCATGTTCGTCCCGGATGTTCGCGCGCAGCAGGTCGAGCTCTTCGTCGGTCATCCGCTCGGCGGCAGAACGCGCGGTGCGCGGTTCCAGCAGGGAGCGGGCCTCGAAGACCTCGCGCGCCTCGCGGACCGAAGGCTGGGCGACAAAGGCGCCCCGGTTGCGCTTCAGCTCGACGAGGTGGCGATGCGACAGCGCCAGCAGGGCGGCGCGAACGATGGTCCGGCTGATCCCATATGCCTCTGCCAAGTCGTCTTCGCCCAACTTGGTCCCAGGCGGCAGACGGTGCTCGTGAACAGCGCGTTCGAGATCCGCGGCAACGGTCTCGCTGGTCCAGAGCTTGGGGTCGGTCATAGTCATCCTTGGAGGCACCGGCTTGGCAATCTTCTTCCCCCGTTTTCGCGATTCGGGAGGGAATGGACAAGAGCGACACTGCATTCGGATTTGTTGCAGATATTGTATACAATTCTGTTCCGTTTTTTGTGCGCAATAATGTCGACTTTGCACATTTTTCGTTCAAATCGCGTTTCGGGAGAGACTGCGCACAGAAAAGCCTGCCGTTCGGTGCCTTCCTGCATCCAGTCTGTCGATGAACAGCGGAACGAGGGGCCGATGCGCACAGGATATGATCTGGAACTGGTTCACCTGACCAAGCGGTATGGCGACACCGTTGCCGTGCGCGACCTGAACCATGTGTTCTCACCGGGCAGCTATGTCTGTTTTCTGGGGCCTTCGGGGTGCGGGAAATCCTCGACCCTGCGGATGATCGCCGGACATGAGGACGTGAGCGAGGGCTCTATCCTGCTGGACGGGCAGGATGTATCGCGATTGGCGCCGGCACAGCGTGGCACTGCGATGATGTTCCAGAACTATGCTTTGTTCCCGCATCTCTCGGTGCGTGACAACGTCGCTTTCTCGCTGCGGATGAAGGGCGTCGACAAGAGCACGCGGCACGGCAAGGCCAATGAGCTTCTCGAGCTGGTGGATATGACCCATCTGGCGGACCGGCTGCCAGCGCAGCTTTCAGGCGGTCAGCAACAGCGTGTGGCCCTGGCCCGGGCCTTGGTGACCGAACCCAAGGTTCTGCTGCTGGATGAGCCGCTGTCGGCGCTCGATCCCTTCCTGCGGATCCGCATGCGGTCGGAGTTGAAGAAGCTTCAGCGCGAATTGGGCATCACCTTCATTCACGTCACCCATGGCCAGGACGAGGCGCTGGCGCTGGCCGACGAGATCGTGGTGATGAACAACGCGGTGATCGAACAGGCCGGCCCCGCGCGCGAGGTCTGGGCGCGCCCCAAGACTGAATTCGTAGCGCGCTTTATCGGTGGGCATAACGTCATCGCGCTGGCGGATGGCAAGGCGACGGTGCGGGCCGATGCCATCCGGATCGCGGGCGAGGGGCTGCCGGCTACGGTTGTCGCGGTCGAATATCAGGGCGCCGCAGTTGCCGTCACCACCAGGACGGAGGCAGGGGACGAGGTGCTGGCCCTGCTGCCCGAGGAACAATTCTTCGCAGCGCCGATGACCCCAGGCGAGGCCGTTCGGCTGAGCTGGGACGAGAGCGGGCTCCATCGTCTCCGCTCCTGAACAGACAAGACGTAACGCCAAGATGCGAAAACCACGGTCAGATGACTGAACAGAGAGGTACAAGACATGGCTAAACCCAAGGTTGGATATTCCCGACGTTCGCTGCTCAGGGCCGGGGGGGCAGCCGTTGCCGCCGCTGCCTTTCCGGCGCCGATGCTCTGGGCGCAGGAGACCAAGGACATCACCCTGCGCCAGTTCGGCACTGGCGTTTCGAACTTGAACGACGTGGCCAAGAAGGTGAAGGAAGACCTCGGCTTCAAACTTGAGATGACGGCGCTCGATTCGGACAGCGTGACCCAGCGCGCCGCGACCCAGCCCGATAGTTTCGATATCGCCGATATCGAATATTGGATCTGCAAGAAGGTCTGGCCCACCGGCAACCTGCAGGCGATGGATACCTCGAAGATTGCCAACTACGACAAGATCGTCGGCATCTTCAAATCCGGCAAGCTGACCCCGGACAGCGAGATCGCGCAGGGTACCGCGCCCAGCACGGTCGGCTTTGTCGACGGTCCGGACGGCAGGACCTTCGCCAAGGAAGAAACCGGCTGGATGACGCTGATCCCGACGATCTACAACGCCGATACGCTGGGTATCCGTCCCGATCTGATTGGCCGTCCGATCGAATCCTGGACCGAACTGCTGAACCCCGAGTTCAAGGGCAAGGCCTCGATCCTTGATATCTCTTCGATCGGGATCATGGACATGGCCATGGTCTGCGAGGCGATGGGGGAAATCAAATACGGTGACAAGGGCAACATGACGCGGGAAGAGATCGACAAGACCATGGCGATCTTCACCGAGGCCAAGAAGAACGGCCAGTTCCGCGCCTTCTGGAAGACCTTCGATGAAAGCGTCAACCTGATGGCCTCCGGCGAGGTGGTGATCCAGTCGATGTGGTCGCCGGCGATCACCGCAGTGAAATCGCGCGGTATTCCCTGCGTGTATCAGCCGTTGAAGGAAGGCTATCGGTCGTGGGGGGGTGGCATCGGCCTGTCGAAATCGCTGACCGGCATGGAGCTGGATGCGGCCTATGATTACATCAACTGGTATCTGTCCGGCTGGGTCGGCGGATATCTGATGCGCCAGGGCTATTACTCGGCGGTTCCGGAAACTTCGAAAGAGTTCATGTCGGAAAACGAGTGGGGCTATTGGTTCGAGGGCAAGCCCGCCACCGGCGTGATCACCAGCCCGACCGGCGACAAGCTGGCCGATGCCGGCGATGTGCGCGACGGCGGATCCTTCTACGAACGCATGGGCCATGTGGCCTGTTGGAATTCGGTCATGGACGAGAACCAGTACATGGTACGCAAGTGGAACGAGTTTATCGCGTCTTGACCATTGGTGCCGCCGGCTGACGGCGGCACCCGGTCGGGGGGCGCAGGCCCCCCGATCATCAAAGATCATTTCTGGCGACTGAGGAAGCGGGCCGGTTCTGAGCGGTCCTGACGGGGGTAACGGCATGCGGCTGACCAATCGGCAAGTAATCGGATGGCTGGAGGCGGCGCCGCTGACGCTGGTCTTGCTGGCCTTTCTGATCGCGCCAATCGTGATGATCGTGATCGTCAGCTTCTGGGGGGCGACCGAATTCTCGATCTATCCGGCGTTCCAGCTCGACAATTACGAATTCCTGTTTTCGTCCCCGGTGACCTACAAGGTCTTCGGCGCGACACTGAAATACGCGTTCATCACCTGGGCGTTGACGCTGGCGATCGGGTTTACCGTGGCCTATTTCATGGCCTTTCACGTGCGCAGCCAGACGGTGCAGATCGCCTTGTTCCTGGTCTGCACCATCCCGTTCTGGACCTCGAACATCATCCGGATGATTTCCTGGATCCCCTTCCTGGGGCGCAATGGCATCGCCAACCAGACGTTGATTTCCTGGGGGGTGATCGACCAGCCGCTGGAGTGGCTTCTGTATTCCGATTTCTCGGTGATCCTGGCCTTCGTCCACCTTTATACGCTGTTCATGGTGGTGCCGATCTTCAACACCATGATGCGGATCGACAAATCACTTCTGGAGGCTGCGCGGGACAATGGTGCCAGCGGTTTGCAGACCCTGCTGCATGTGATCCTGCCACTGACCAAGCCCGGGATCATGATCGGCACCATCTTCGTGGTGACGCTGGTGATGGGGGATTTCATCACCGTGCGCTTCATGTCCGGCTCGCAACGCGCCAACGTCGGGCGGCTGATCTCGAACGACATCGGCCTGCTGCAATACCCTTCGGCCGCGGCGACCGCCGTGGTGCTCCTGTGCACCGTCTTGATCGTGATCGCGATCCTGCTGCGCTTCGTCAACATCCGCAAGGAGCTGTGATCCATGGAAAAACGTTCGCGTGGATTCTACGTTCTGGCCGCCTTCTTCGGTCTCTTCGTGTTGTTTCTCTACGGGCCGATCCTGACCATCGGCATTCTCAGCTTCCAGGGGCCGCAGGGCGGGCTGACCTTCCCGATGAACGGGGTTTCGACCTATTGGTTCCGCGACCTGTTCCAGGAGCAGGCGGTGGGCGATATCTGGGGCGCCTTCCGCCGCAGCACCATGCTCGGCCTCATGGTGATGATCACCACCGTGGTGGTCTCGGTGATGGCCGGGCTCGCCTTCCGCAAGCGGTTCGCCGGATCGGGGGTGCTGTTCTATGCCGCCATCACCTCGCTGGTGATCCCGTCGATCCTGATCTCGCTGGGGGTCGGGCTGATCTTCAACCAGCTCGGGCTCAAGATCCATTGGGCGACCTCTGGTTTCGGCGCGCAACTGACCTGGACGCTACCCTTCGGCCTTCTGATCATGTTCGCCGTCTTCAACCGCTTCGACAAAAGCTATGAGGAAGCCGCGCGCGATCAGGGGGCGACGGCCTGGCAGACCCTGCGCCATGTGGTGCTGCCGATCATTGCGCCCTCGCTGATCGGGGTCGGGCTGTTCGGTTTCACGCTCAGCTATGATGAATTCGCCCGGACCCTGCTGACATCGGGCAGCTATAACACCCTGCCGCTGGAGATATTCGGCATGACCACCAATGTCACCACCCCGGTGATCTATGCGCTCGGCACTCTGACGACCGCGTTTTCCTTTGCCATCATCGCGGCCTTTCTGCTGGGGGCCTGGATCATGGGAAAACGCCGCGCGCGGCTCGGATCGGATGCGGGCAAGGGCCTATGAAGATCGCCTATATCAACCCGAACTCGACCGAGGCGATGACCGCCCATATCGTCGCCGCCGCCCAGAAGGCGCTGCCCGAAGCGGAGATCTTCGGCCTGACCAACGTCGGCGGTCCGCCCGCGATCGAGGGGCCCGAGGATGGCGATGCCGCGGTGCCCGGGGTTTTGGCCCTGTTGCCGGTGGCCAGGGCCCAAGGGGCGGCGGCCATCGTCATCGCCTGTTTCGACGATACCGGTCTGGCCGAGGCGCAGCAGCAGGCCGGCTGCCCGGTGCTGGGGATCGGGCAGGCCTCCTATCTGATGGCGCGGTTGCTCGGGCTCAGGTTCTCGGTGGTCACCTCTCTGCCGGTCTCGATCCCGGTGATCGAAGGCAACATCGAACGGCAGGGCTTTGCCGGGCTGCGCGCCTCGGTCCGGGCCAGCGGCCTGTCTGTCCTGACCATTGACGAGGCCGCGCCGGAGACCATCGACCGGATCGCGGCCGAGATCGAGGCGGCGCGGTGTGAAGACGGCGCCAGTTGCGCGGTGCTCGGCTGTGCCGGGATGGCACCGCTCAGAGAGACGCTGTCGGCCCGCACCGGGTTGATGGTGATCGACGGCGTCGCGGCTTCGGCGCAATTGGCCCGCGCGGCGGCAAGCTGTCTGCCCCTGATGTCGCCATAGGGCGGCCCCCCCGGGGAAGAGGGGCGCATGGCAATGATCGCCGCGTCACGCATGCCGGAGGTCGTGGTCAGAGCAGGAAGGCGCTGTCCTGCAACTCGGATGCCCCTTCCGGTCTGATCTGGAAATCCGCCGTCCCGTCACCATCCACATCGCCGGCGATGAAGGCGTTTCCCTTCCGGGACCAGGCGCGCGATCCTTCTACGGTGCCGGGCAAGTTCGGCCAGGGCGATCAGATCGAAGGCCTGATCGCCGCAGAGGCCGGTGTTGGCGTCAATTTCCCCAAGGTCGCACAGCTCACCCTCGGCACCGCCGAAATCGGTGATCTTGTTGCCCTGCTCCTATTGTCAGCCGATCACATCGTCCCAGGCGTGGACGGGAATCTTCTGGCTGCCGAGCCCGTCGATGCCGAACGTCACTACATCGCCGGGTTTCAGGAATACCGGCGGGGTCTGGCCCAGGCCGACTCCGGCGGGGGTGCCGGTGGCGATCAGGTCACCGGGCTCGAGCGCGTAGAATTGTGAGACATAGCTGACGATCTCGGCAACGCCGTGAACGAGATTTCGGGTGTTGCCGTCCTGATAACGCCGGCCATTGACCTCGAGCCAGATGGAAAGTGCGCCGGGATCGGGGATCTCGTCCGGGGTGACAAGCCAGGGGCCCACCGGGGCAAATCCCGGAAAGCTTTTCCCCTTGGTCCACTGGCCGCCCCGATCCATCTGATAGGACCGTTCGCTTACATCGTTGAGCAGGCAATAGCCGGCGATGTGATCCGGCGCGGTCTCTGGCGCGATGTAAAGACCGCCATGGCCGATGACGATGCCAAGCTCGACCTCCCAGTCGGTCTTGCCGGCGTCGCGGGGCAGGCGAAGCGGATCGTTGGGGCCGGTGGGGTGGCAGCCCTTCAGGAAGATCGTCGGTTCCTCGGGCACCGGCAGGCCGACTTCGGCGGCGTGATCGGTGTAGTTGAGACCGATGCAGATGATCCTGCCCCGGGGGGCGATCGGGGACCCGATCCGCACGGTGTTTTCGATCATCGGCAGGGTCGCGGGATCGAGCGCAGCGAGCCGGGCAAGCTGATCGCCCGAAAGTGTCTGGCCGTCGATGTCGGCGATATGGTCCGACAGATCGCGCAGGTGCCCCTGTGCATCGACGATCGCGGGGCGTTCCCGGCCGATCTCTCCAACACGTGCAAGCTTCATCTGGATATGTCCTTTCCGGCCTGGGGCCGCTCCGGAGTGGCTGTTCTGATCGTGGTGGCAGAGGCCGGAGCCTCTGTCGTCCCGATGGAAAACTTGCAGGAAACCGGAGGGCCTGTCCATGGGCTGGGGCGCCGTTGCGCTCAGAGGGCGGCTGCGATGATGCGCTGGCGCCGGCTCAGCCAGACCAGCCCGAGACCGGCAGCCGCCAGCAGCCCACCGGTCACCGGCACGGCCGCGTAGCCCAGCCCGAGGCTGACCACCGCGGCCCCGGCGGCGGCCCCGATGGCATTGCCCAGGTTGAACGCGCCTATATTGATCGAAGAGGCCAGCCCGGGGGCTTCTGCTGCCGCTTGCATCACCCGGAGCTGCACCGGCGGCACGATGGCGAAGGCGGCAGCGCCCCAGATCAGCAAGGTGATCGCGGTCCCGCTTTGGCTGCCGATCACCAGCGGTACGGCCAGCATGATCGCCGCCAGCGCGGCGAGAAAGATCGCCGTCGCCCCGTCCAGCGACCAGTCGGCCACGCGCCCGCCCAGCCAGTTGCCCAGGCTGAAGCCGAGACCGATCAGAACCAGTGCCAGCGTCACGAAGCTGCCGGACGCGCCGGTCAGCGTCTCGAGGATCGGCGTCACATATGTATAGAGCGAGAACATGGCGCTGGCCCCCAGAACCGTGGTCAGCAGCGCGATCAGCACCTGCGGCCGCGCCAGCACCTTCAGTTCTCGGCGCACCTCGGGGCGCTGGCCGGGCTGGCCCTTGGGCAGCGCCAGCGCCAATGCGGTGATGGCGATCAACCCCAGAACGGCGGTGCCGGCAAAGGAGACACGCCAACCGACCTGCTGGCCGATCCAGGTGGCCAAGGGCACGCCGCCGATATTAGCGATGGTCAACCCCATGAACATGGTGGCGACTGCGCTGGCCTGCCTGTCGGGGCGTACCACGCTGGCGGCCACCACCGAGCCGAGCCCGAAGAAGGCGCCGTGATTCAGGCTGGTGACCAGTCGTGCCAGCAAAAGGCTCCAGTAATCCGGCGACAGCGCCGACAGGATGTTACCGAGGGTGAAAAGCCCCATCAGCGCCATCAGGGCCCCGCGCTTGCCGAACCGGCTGAACAGCAGGGTCATGACCGGGGCGCCGATCATGACGCCAATGGCATAGGCGCTGACCAGAAGGCCCGCCGTGGGGATCGTGACATCGACGCCTTCGGCAATCACCGGCAGCAGCCCCATGGGCGAGAATTCCGTCACGCCGATGCCGAAAGCGCCGGTCGCCAGCGCCAGAAGCGGCCAGTTGGGGCCGCCTGCTTCTTGAGGGTGAGTCATTGCGTGTCCTTGAATGTGGCCCTGGGGACCGATCCGGCTGAGCCGATACGGGGCGGACGGGGCATGGTCTTTCACTGATGTGGTCCGCGAGATACGACCACCGCGGCCTCGTGATAACCGATAGGGTTGGCACATCACTTGTGACGCTATTTCACAGATCGGCGAAGTTGCACGGGGCAGGGGCGTGGGAGGGCCCGGCTTGCGCGGGTCTGCGTCGCGGTCACCCGGCTTGGCCGAAACCGTCATTTGAGAGGCGAACGCAGGTTTCGCACTGCCTCATCATGGCCGTCCGGTCTGTGACAGGAGCGTCGGGTCGCTCAGGACGCGTTCCTCGACGAAGCTGGTGAAGGCCGCGACTTTTGCCGGCAGGGCCTCATAGGGGGGGATAATAGGCGGTCAGCCAGATTCCGGGGGCTTGCCAGTCCGGCAGCAGTGCCACCAGCGCCCCCGATTTCACATGATCCGATACCATGAAAGCCGGCATCAGGGTCAGCCGGGTTTGTTGCACATATCGGAGAGAGGGATTCAGTTCGGGAATCCGTAGGGTTAGGTCAGTCGCATGCCGAAGCCTGACACCTCCCGCTATCGCACGACGAACTGGTCCAGCTACAACGCCTCGCTCAAGCGACGCGGCTCCCTGTCGATCTGGTTCGATCCAGAGATGGAGTGGTACGCGGTCAGGACCGGCAGGCGCGGCCATCCCGAGACCTTCTCCGACAGCGCCATTCAGATATGAGGAGGGTCAGAAAACAGTCCGGTGGACTGTTTCCCCGACGATTGGCCTGACGCTGAAGGTCCTCTTCGGCCTACCGCTCCGCCAAACCGTCGGTCTAGTCGCGAGCCTATTCGAGATGGCCGGTCTCGACTGGTCGGTGCCGGACTATTCGGCCCTGTGCCGCGGTCAGGCGCGGATCGCGGTTCAGATCCCTTATCGATGCTCCGGCCATCCCCTGAACCTGCTGATCGACAGCACCGGCATCCGTTTCCGCGGTGATGGCGAATAGCTGGCCCGCAAGCACGATGCGACGCGCAGGCGGGAGTGGCGCAAGGTTCACCTGGCGATGGACACCACGACAGGTGATATCCGTGCTGTCGAGTTTACCTCCAGCCGACAAGGCGACAGCCCGATCCTGCCGGAGTTGCTGTCGCAGATCCCGGCCACAGAGGATATCGAGACGGTCACTGCGGACGGAGCCTACGTACGCGCCGCTGCCATGCTGCGATCCTTGAGCGCGACGTGGAGCCGATCATCCCGATCCGACGGAACGGCCGCGGGTGGAAACCCGATTGCCCCGCCGCGATCTCGCGCAATGAGAGCCTGCGAGCGACCCGATGTCTGGGCCGGGCTCTCTGGAAGAAATGGACAGGCTATCATGCCCGAAGCCGCGTCGAGGCGCAGATGAACCGCCTCAAGCTCTTCGGCGAACGGA
>NZ_AUBS01000027.1 GCF_000429365.1 Pseudodonghicola xiamenensis DSM 18339
CGGCCATCGCACCGAGCTGGCGCCGGGCCTGGAACGAGGTGATCCCGTTCCTCGACTACCCGCCCGAGGTGCGCAGGCTGATCTACACCACGAATTCCATTGAGGCATTGAATTCGAAGATCCGGCGCGCCGTCCGAACCCGCGGTCACTTCCCAAGCGATGAGGCAGCAGCGAAATTGATCTATCTGGCGCTCAATGCTACATCCACCGAATGGAAGCGTTCGGTGCGCGAATGGCACGCTGTCAGAAGTCAGCTTGCCATCATGTTCGAAGACCGCTTCCCAATGGCGTAAAAAAACGCGTCAGGCACAAAATTCGGCACAGTCTCAGGGTTAGAGAATCCCATCGCTCAAGTGTGTAATTAATGGCCTTGCGAAGCCTGTCCTGTTTCAGAGTACTAGAAGAAAGCTCCCTCAATCTGAAATACAACCTTTGAATAACTTCCTCAGATCGTTCTTTTCGGTATGCTAGTCTCGCATCCGGCGTTCGGCCTCTAAGCACACTTTCAATTTCAAAGATCTGAGACATTATCTCTACCACTTCATTTGGCAGGATCGATTTCATCCTTTGCGCTGCCTTTATGAAATTACGCCGGGCATGCACCCAACATTCAACTGACACAATGTTCTCGACTTCAGTGCCCAGTTGACCCAAGCGACCATAACCCGCATAGCCGTCGTGCTGTACGATCAACGACTTGCCGCCAAGGATCCCGTGTATATGTGCCATCGACCGAGAGGTTCGATGGAAGAACATCGTTGAGCGCGGGGCATTGCCGCCAAAGGAGCTATCGTCGCGATGCGCCGCATACATATAGGAATGCCCGGTCTTTCCTTCACCCGGGCGCAGTATTTTTAGCACCGTCTCGTCGAAGAAGATGCGGGAGGCATCATCCAAAGTGTGGCGTTGGAGTTCAGATGTTACATGCCAAAGCTCGGCGGCAAGTCGGCCTATCTGCTTGCACATGGTCGCGCGATGATAGGTGATGCCACTATGATTGAGCATGTTTTCAATCCTATACATGGGCATCCCCCACCCGTAGCGCATGGTCACCAAGTAAGCCAGCATACTTGTTCCGC
The DNA here is from genome assembly GCF_000429365.1 of Pseudodonghicola xiamenensis DSM 18339. GTDB lineage: Bacteria > Pseudomonadota > Alphaproteobacteria > Rhodobacterales > Rhodobacteraceae > Pseudodonghicola > Pseudodonghicola xiamenensis. The sequence continues at coordinate 1,080 of NZ_AUBS01000027.1, forward strand.
TGGTCACTCCTGGCATTAGCGTGGGCTTGAACAGAGTTCCGACAGTGACATCGTCTTTTCGGCAGCGATAGCGAGGATACTTGCGAACTGCGATATAGAACTTTGCGGGTATTACCTCACGTTTTTCGTCAATATCGTAATTTCTAATTGTGCCGCCGCAGCCGCATGGGCACGTCTCAGGAAACTCCATCGGGACTTCGATGCGCTCCAGGCTATCCCAATTCTTCGCGCCACGACCGTTTCTGTTGCGTGGCCTCGGCGGCAGAACGGCGGCATAACTCTTGAATTGCCTGGACAAGGCGGGGTCGCTTCCCTCTCGTTGATCATCAGCGCGCATAGCCCCTTGACGTCTTTTTGCTTTTGCCGTTTCAGATTTCGGGCTGTACTGTTCATGCAGCAATTCTGCAGTGCGCGCCGTTTGTTCCGCCACTTCAGCCTTCAAGTCTTCAACTTGACGTCTTGTGCGCTTGAGCTCTGAGCGCAATGTCTTGATTTCCGAAGTTGCCTTGGAAAGCCTTGCTTGGATTTTTCCGCATTCGATGTCGCGCTGACGGTCTGCTTGCTCAATCACTTCCGAGAGTTTTTGAACATACCTGTCCTGGTGGCCTGCGAGTTGGGCGCAGGCCGCTTGTATAGTATCCATCCCATCATCCCAGTGGCCAAACAGGGTTTTGGCTCCAAAACGCAAGCAAGACCCGAGTGTGCATGCCCGTGGGGTGACGGGCATGAGGCTTGACTTCTTCGTTCGTGTCGGGGATAGATGAGGTGTCGCGCCGAGCGATTTTCCGAGGCCCTTGGGATTGCAGTCCCGGGGCCTCAACTCTTCCAGAGCCCTTGAATTCTAGCTCATGTGCCTTCTCCGCTGTTAGCAGGGTAGCGGTCCGGGAAAAGAGTTTCCGGGCGAGTAGCCAATGCCTGCGCCAAGATCAGCTCTATGCGCGAGGATCTGCTTTTTCCAAGTGAAACCGCACTGACGGAAGAAACGCTAACCTCAGCGCGTCTCGCGATCTCCGCAAAGGTCAGGCCGCGCAGGGAAAGCTCGTATCGGATCCGAGCATGTCTTTCTCTATCTATGACCAAATCCAATGGATCGCCTTTCACCTTTGCGAATCACTTCAAGAAAGAAATGATGCACTGAATGGTGAAGATCAACAGTGAAGTTGACATGAGTGATTGACGGCTGTTTTCCAAACGCCGCTAATAATCTCCTAATCGGAATTTTTCGCAGAGGCAATATAGATTTTTTCGCAAACTGTCATCCCGGCTGAAGTTGGTTATTCATAAGCGCTTCGCTCTGAAATGGAGTTATTTTTCGCAAGGCCTTAATTCCTTTTTTCGCAAGTCTTGCGCATGCCTGCTTGGCGTAATTTTTTTTCTGCACCTTTTTTGACGTTGCCGGCCTGTAGCCCATTCAGGGTCGGCAGTTTCAAGGTCTTGGATCGACCTGGTCAGGCAAGGTGTATCTGTTCCTCGGGGCCAAGAGGCGCTAGACCTGAAATCAACTCGCGCGAAGAGAACGCGGGCGACTTGGCGAAGGGCAGAACACGATGGCTATCAAGAAGAGCGATATCTACAGATCCCTGTGGGACAGCTGTGACCAGCTGCGGGGTGGCATGGATGCTTCCCTTTACAAGGACTACATCCTCACGCTTCTGTTCGTGAAGTACGTCTCTGACCGCGTGGGCAAGCCCGACGCGTTGATCGAGGTTCCCGAGGGCTGCTCTTTCGAGGACCTTAAGAAGCTCCGCGGCACCAAGGACATTGGCGAAGGTATCGACACGGCCATCGCGGGGATTGCCGAAGCCAACGACCTCAAGAACGTCATCGACCGTGCCTACTTCAACGATTCCGAGAAGTTCGGGCGTGGCGCCAAGATGGTCACGACGCTGACCGCGCTCATCAACATCTTCAGCCGGGAAGAGCTGAATTTCAGCCGCAACCGGGCCGATGGCGACGACATCCTGGGCGACGCCTACGAATACCTGATGCGCAACTTCGCCACCGAGTCCGGCAAGAGCAAAGGACAGTTCTATACGCCAGCGGAGGTTTCGCGTGTCGTCGCCGCCGTTGCGGGCGTCAGTCGCGCCACGAGCCCGAAGCAGACCGTTTATGACCCCACCTGTGGCTCCGGATCGCTGCTCTTGAAGGCCGCTGACGCCGCCGACGTCCCGCTCACCATCTATGGGCAGGAATTCGACATCACCACCCGCGGCCTGGCCAAGATGAACATGATCATGCATGGGCGCGAGGATGCAGATGTCGCCCAAGGCGATGTCATCGCGGAGCCCCAGTTCAAGGCGTCTGAGACCGAACTTCTCACCTTCGACTTCGTCGTCGCCAACCCGCCGTTTTCGGCCAAGGCCTGGGGCTCTGGCCTGACCAGCGAAACCCGTTTTGGCCGCTTTGACCTCGGTATGCCGCCCGACAAGAACGGCGACTTCGCCTTCCTGCTGCACATCTTGGGTTCGATGAAGGCCACCGGCTCCGGCGCAGTCATCCTGCCCCATGGCGTGCTCTTCCGCGGAAACAAGGAAGCCGAGCTGCGCGAAAAGATCCTCAAGCGCGGCTACATCAAGGCGATCATCGGCCTGCCCGCGAACCTATTTTACGGCACCGGCATCCCGGCCTCGATCATCGTGCTCGACAAATCCCAGGCCCAGGCCGAGCGCCCCGTCTTCATGATCGACGCCTCGCGCGGCTTCATCAAGGACGGCAACAAGAACCGCCTGCGCGAGCGGGACATCCACAAGATCACCGACGCCTATACCCGCCAGGCCGAGATCGCGGGCTACTCCCGCCTCGTCCCCTACGCCGAGATCACGCGCAATGACTTCAACCTGAACATCCCGCGCTACATCGACGGCTCCGACCCCGAGGACCTGCAGGACATCGAGGCGCACCTGAAGGGCGGCGTGCCGAACCGCGACATCGACGGGCTGGCCGCGTTCTGGGAGGTCATGCCCGGCATCCGCGCCACGCTCTTCGGGCCGAACCCGCGCCCGGGCTATTCCGATCCGCTGGTCGAGCCGGAGGAGGTGCGCAGCACGATCCGCAACCACCCCGAATTCAGCGCCTTCCGGGATCGCGTTCATGCCATCCTCGACGGCTGGGCCGGGCAGAATGCGTCGCCGATGGATGGCATCCAGGTGGGCGACAAGCCCAAGGAGCTGATCCATTCCATCGCCGAGGACATGCTCGACCGCTTTGCCGAGGCGCCCCTGATCGACCGCTACGAGGCGTATCAGCGGCTCATGTCCTACTGGGCCGAGACCATGCAGGACGATGTCTTCATCATCGCTCATGACGGCTGGGAGGCGGCGAAAGAACTTCGCACTGCACGGCATGAGTACGTAAAGTCAAAAGACGGCAAGAAAGATAACATCAAATGGCTGGAAGAAGCCGACCTCACCGTGAACAAGGTGCGCCTTGTGGCCGATGTCATTCCGCCCCGGCTGATCGTCGCGCGCTTCTTCCCTGAATTGCAGCAGGCCGTCGATGACGCGCAGGCCAAGGCCGAGGAACTGGGCCGCGAGATCGAGGAGCTGGTCGAGGAACACGGGGCCGAGGGCGGCCTGCTGGCCGATGCGCTGACCGAGACGGGCAAGCTGACCGCGGCCTCCGTCAAGGCACGCCAGAAATCCGGCGAGGCCGAGCCGGAAGAGGCCAAGCTGCTGAAGCAGGTGGCCAAGCTGATGACGGCCGAGGCGGCGGCTAAGAAGGCTGCCAAGGAAGCCGAGGAGGTGCTGACCGAGGCCACGCTGAAGAAATACCCCGAGCTGACCGAGGAAGAGATCCGATCCTTGGTGGTGGACGACAAATGGCTGACCGACATCGCCAATCTGATCGAGGCCGAGATCGAGGCCCGGACCGAGCAGATGACAGCCCGGGTGCGGGTGCTGACGGAGCGCTATGGACACACTCTGTTGGAGATGGTCGGCACCATTGAAGAGCTTTCCCTGAGGGTATCAAAGCATCTCGTGGCTATGGGATTTGAGCAATGAACGATATTGCGAGAGTTCCAGAAGGCTGGTCCCTTGTTTCGCTGGGCCAGTTGATGAAGTTCCAAAATGGGTTCAATACGGACAAGACCGCATATGGACGGGGCTTGCGGTTCGCGAATGTGCTGGAAGTCATTACAAACACCCATCTTTCTGCCCAAATGATCCCAGGCCGCGTGGCCACCTCAGCGGCAGAAAGCGCTCGTTACCTCGTGCAACGGGGAGATGTGCTGTTCAACCGAACCTCTGAAACCCAAGAAGAGGTCGGCTTGGCGTCGGTCTATCTTGATGACGAGCCAATTCTATTTGGCGGCTTCGTTCTTCGCGGGAAACCCATCTCTGATGCCATAGATCCTGTTTTCGCGGGATATGGACTTCGTTCGAAGATCGTCCGCCAACAGATCATGGCGGCGGGCCAAGGTGGCATTCGGGCCAACATTGGCCAGAAAAGCCTTTCACAGATAAAGATTGCGCTTCCGGACAAGCCCGAACAGGAGGCCATCGCCGAGGCGCTCTCGGGTGCGGATTCGCTGATCGAGGGGCTGGAGCGGCTGATCGCCAAGAAGCGGCTCATCAAGCAGGGCGCGATGCAGGACCTCCTGACCGCCAAGCGTCGCCTTCCAGGGTTCTCGGGGGAGTGGATGCCCTACAAGCTGGGTGAGCGCGGACAGTTCTTCAAAGGTTCTGGCGTCCGCAAAGACGAAGCAAAGTCCGGCTTACTGCCCTGTGTGCGATACGGCGAGCTCTACACCCTGCACCATGACGTTGTTCGTCATTTCGACAGCTTCATCTCTGCAGGCGTCGCCAAGACCGCTCGGTCCATCAAGTCCGGCGACATTCTCTTTGCAGGTTCAGGCGAGACCAAGGAAGAGATCGGGAAATGCGCGGTCGTGACATTCGAAGGCGAGATGTATGCTGGGGGCGACATTATTGCATTCCGTCCTTCAGGCGATGATCCGGTTTTCCTTTCCTACCTGCTCAATTCTCCCGGAGCACAAAAGCAAAAGGCGCGCAAAGGCCAAGGTGATGCCGTGGTCCACATAAGCGCGACGGCACTCGGCGATCTTGATCTGGAGCTTCCAAGTCAGGAGGAGCAGGCTGAAATTGCCACAGTCCTGGAGGACATGGACGCCGAAATCCAGGCCCTCGAAACCCGCCTCGAAAAGGCGCGGCAAGTGAAGGAAGGCATGATGCAGAACCTTTTGACCGGACGGATCAGGCTGGTCTGACGACGTTTTCAACGAGTGATTTCCAGAACGGAGAGGGCCCCATGAGCAAGATCGGCGAGGCGGAACGCAAGGCCCAGAACCGGGTCATCGACCTGCTCTGTGGGGACACCTCCGGCACCCCGGGCGGCCTCGGCTGGCGCTACCTTGGCGACTGGCAAAAGCGTGAGGGCAACGCCAATATCGAGCCCTCGCTGCTACGCCCCTGGCTGGAGGCGCGCGGCTATGCGCCCGAGGTCATTACCCAAGCCATCACCCGTCTTGAGCGAGAGGCGCGGATGGAGGGCACCAAGCTCTACGACGCCAACCAGACCTTCTACGACATGCTCCGCTACGGCGTGGCCGTCGCCCCCGGCCCGGGCGAGGCCCCCGTCACCGTGCGCTTCGTCGACTGGGGCGATGCGGGCGCCAATGACCTCGGCGTGGCCGAAGAGGTCTCGATCAAGGGCCGCGATGCCAAGGCGTGGAACAAGCGGCCCGACCTGGTGCTCTATGTCAACGGTATCGCGCTTGGCGTAGTGGAGCTGAAGAAATCCACCGTGGGCGTGGGGACCGGCATCCGTCAGACGCTCGACAACCAGCGGCCCGAGTTCATCCAGCACTTCTTCACCACGGTGCAGATCACCTTTGCGGGCAATGACAGCGAGGGTCTGCGTTATGCACCGATCAAGACGCCGCAGCCCTATTGGCTGGCCTGGAAGGAAGAGAGCGAGATCTCGGCCCGGCTCGACCGCGACGTGGCCCAGATGATGGCGCCGGATCGGTTCCTGGAACTGATCCACGACTTCACCCTGTTCGACGCGGGCATCAAGAAGATCGCCCGCCCGAACCAGTATTTCGCCGTGAAGGCGGCACAAGAGCGCGTCGGCACGCGCGAGGGCGGGATCATCTGGCAGACCCAGGGCTCGGGCAAGAGTCTCATCATGGTGATGCTGGCGCGCTGGATCCGGGAGGCGTTCCCGGACGGCCGCATCCTGGTGGTCACCGACCGCAAGGAGCTGGACAGCCAGATCGAAGACGTTTTCGGCAATACCGGCGACAAGGTGCGGCGCGCGCGATCGGGCAACGATCTGATGGCCGCACTCGCCGATCCGACAGATCGCATCATCTGCTCCCTCGTCCACAAGTTCGGCAAGAAGGAAGATGGGGAACTGGAAAGCCTGATTTCTGATATCCAGAACGCCAACATCGGTGCGCCCAAGGGGGAGTTCTTCGTCTTCATCGATGAGGCACACCGCACCCAGTCCGGCAAGCTGGCCAAGGCGATGCGCAAGGTGCTGCCGAAGGCCATGTTCATCGGCTTTACTGGCACACCCCTGCTGCGGTCGGACAAGGGGACATCGCTCGAAACCTTCGGCCCCTACATCGGCAAGCCTTACCGATTTGATGAGGCCGTCGAGGACGGCGTGGTGCTAGACCTGCGCTATGAAGCCCGCGACATCGACCAGAGGATCAGTGCGCCGGACAAAATCGACGCCTGGTTCGAGGCCAAGACGAAGGGGCTGACCCCGATCGCGAAGGCGACGCTCAAGCAACGATGGGGTACGCTTCAACGAGTGCTGTCGAGCCGTGACCGGCTGGAGCAGATCGCCAACGATATCATCCTGGACATGGAGATGAAGCCGCGCCTGAACGCGGGCATGGGGAACGCCATGCTGGTCGCGGGCTCGATCCCCGAGGCGTGCAAGTTCTTCGAAATCTTCCGCAAGTCCGGGTCAGTCCTGGCTGATAAGTGCGCGATTGTGACCTCCTACAAGCGTGCCGCCCCCGAGATCACCGGTGAAGAGACCGGGATGGGCGAGACGGAAAAGCAGTACGTCCACCGGGTCTATACCGACCTCCTGGGTGACACTTCGGAGGAAGACTACGAAGAAGAGGCGCTGCGGCTGTTCAGGAAAGAACCGGGGCGGATGAAGCTGCTGATCGTGGTCAGCCGCCTCCTGACCGGCTTTGACGCGCCGACGGCGACCTATATCTACATCGACAAGAAAATGCAGGATCATGGGCTGTTCCAGGCGATCTGCCGGGTGAACCGCCTGGACGGCGATGACAAGGATTTCGGCTATATCGTCGACTACAAGGACCTGTTCCGGAACATCGAGAGCGCGGTGGATGACTACACGTCCGAGGCTTTCGATGCCTTTGACAAGGAGGATGTCGAAGGCCTGATCACGGACCGCGCCGAGCAGGCCGACACGGATCTGCGGACGGCGCGCGATGCCTGGCTGGGGCTTCTCGATGCGGTTGAGCAGCCCAAGGGCGATGATGAGCTCTTCGCGTATTTCTCCAGCCCCGAAGGCATCGAAAGCGATCCAGACGCGGAAGAGAAAGCTCGCCGCCGTCAAGCGCTTTACAAGTTGGCGGGACACTATGCGCGTGCCTACACGAACGTCGCCGCCGAGCCGGATGAATCGGATTTCAATGAGCTGGAGCTGGCGGAAATGCGCAAGGAGGTCGAGCATGCCATCGGCATCCGCGATGCCGTGCGGCTCCACAGCGGCGATGCCGTTGACATGAAGCTCTACGAGCCGGCCATGCGCCACCTGATCGACAATTACATCAGGGCCGACGACTCTCAGGTCATCTCTCACCTGGATGACATCAGCCTGATTGACCTGGTCGAGAGCAAAGGGGCCAAAGCCGAGGATGATCTTCCGGCGCCGTCCAAGGGGAAGCGTGAGAATGTTGCCGAGGCGATCGAGAACAACGTCAGGAAGCTGATCATCGACGAGACACCCGTGAACCCTAAGTTCTACGAGAAGATGTCGGAGCTGCTGACTGACTTGGTGGCGCAGCGCCGGAGCGGCGCGATCGAGTACGCCGAGTATTTGGAGAAGATCGCGGAGCTGGTAAGGGCCGCGAAATCCGGGCATGGCAATACCTATCCTGAGAGCATGAAATCGCCCGGGCAGAAGGCGTTGTTCGACAACCTGGGACAAGATGAGGCCCTGGCGCGCCGGGTCGACCAGGCTGTACGGGCGACCGCCCCCCACGGGTGGCGCGGTCATACGATGAAAGAAAAGAAAGTCAGACGCTGCCTGGAAGCTGAGATTTCGGATCCCGACACTGTGGATACGCTACTGCAGATACTGAAGAACCATGGTGAATACTGAACACCACATCATCGGAGGAACGCCGGTCGAGGTCCGCTGGAAGGCGATCAAGAACCTCCATGTCGGTGTCTATCCGCCTGACGGCCAAGTCAGAGTTGCCGCCCCGCTGAGCATCAGTCTCGATGCCGTCAAGCTGGCTGTCCTCACGAGAATGGATTGGGTTCGTCGCAAGCAAGCCCGTTTCCTCGCTCAGGAGCGCCAGACGCAACGGCAGTACGTCTCCGGCGAGACACACTTCGTTTTTGGCCGGCCTCTTCGACTGGATGTGATCCATTGGGACAAGAAGGTCCACCGGATCGAACTCATCGGCAGTGACCGGCTCCGCTATTCGGTGCCTGTAGACACAACGCCTGCAGTACGCAGGCGTTGGCTGGAGAATTGGTACAAGGCTCGCCTGAGGGAGCACGTGGCTCCACGGCTCGAGCATTGGTCATCGCATTTAGGCGTTGCCACCGAAACCTGGGGCATCCGGCCCATGAAAACGAAATGGGGCAGCTGCAATCCGGACAAGAAAATCGTCTGGCTTAATCTCGAGCTCGCCAAGAAACCCGTTGGGGCGATTGAGTACGTACTGCTGCATGAGCTCGCCCACCTGATATCGCCGCGCCATGATGAGCGTTTCATCAAGGTCCTTGACGACAATATGCCGAAGTGGCGCAGCATACGCGACGAGCTCAATCAGTATCCGCTTGCTGCGTGGGAAGATCTGCAGACTTTGGCTCGGTGACGTCGTCGCTCGGCCTGTCGGTTACGCGCGATTTTTCCAGGGCCTGCCGCCGCAGCTCCATTCCCCGTTCCACAAATCGCCGAACACGTTCCGGATCTGGTTCGACATCTCGTATCGAAGAGCGGTAGGCGATGGTGACCTGGATGGCGCCAACGATGCATGCGCCGATACCAAACACGACGAAGATGATCTCGAATTCAGTCACGAAGCCGCCTCCCTGATGTGATGAGCGCGTGAAATCGGTTCAATGCAACGTGGGGTGACATTCGAGATCAGCTGCCCTTTGCAGCACCCGTGCCGCAGTTCTCAGACTCGGTTGGCTTGCCTGGCCGGCACGCTTGAAAGCTTCGACAGCGGCGTCCAGGGCCACGTCGCTGGTGCCCTGCCTGCGCCCTTCGCGCCAGATGAACATGACCAGTTCGTCAGTCGTTAACGCTCGTAGGGATATCGGTGGGCATCTGCTCAAGAGCGGCTCGGGCAACGCGTGGTAGTTGTTGGATGTCAGGACCCAGATGACCCAGCTCATGTCGAACTTGACCTGATAGAATGGGCAACTCCAGCTTCTTGCGGTCAAGGGCTCCAACAGGGGTAGCAGCGCCTCCGACAGTCCGAATGCGCGGCCTGACATGGAGGTCGCAGTCCCAGACTTCTCGACCTCATCAACGACCATGACCGGATTGCCGACATGTTCCATAAGGATCGTGGAAATGAGACGCCCGGGGCCGGCGCTACCCCATCCACGCTGGGACCCGACGACACCGAATGAAGCATTTTCATTCGTTGCCTCGATGACGGTCGTGGGTACGGTCAAGAGGCGGCCAAGGCGCCGCGCCCAAAAGCTCTTGCCAATCCCGGGAGGGCCATCGAGCAGGATGGGCGGCAGGCGAAGACCTACGGAACCTTCTCTCACCGACCTGCGCATGGCCTTCCAGATCTGTTCGGTCGCGGGCCCCATCCAGGGCATTTCATCGTGAAGGGCCGCCGCGATTTCGTCCGCTTGGTGTTCGGTCTTCACCGTCGCAAGCCGAACGCCGCCTGCCAAGGCGGTCAATCGCTCCCGTTCATCCCTCTGCAAATGGCCCATCCCTGACGCTTCCTGGCGGCGTGCAATAAGCTTCTTGACGCGTTTCTGGATCCTGCTCTTCTCGAGATGGGTTATCCTCACCTCATGCAGTTCCTGATTGTCGACTCCAAGCAGTTCGACTTCATGCGCCGGCTGGCCGACCGGGCCACTTCGCAATAGCCGTAGGTGCTTGATGAAGCGCTTTTCGAGGTAGTCCGCGGTCTGCTCGACGGGAAAGATCTTGCACTGAATGAATGGGATCGTCGCCATCTCACTCGACCTCCGCTCTTGTTTTGTTGAAAATGGATGGGTGGTGATAGGCGGCCGAAACGACGCGGCGCCAATCGATCCCTTCAAAGAGCGCTTCAAACTGTGCCTTCGTCAGGGTCATCGTCCCGTCGGAAAGTTTGGGCCAGACGAAGCCTGCGCCTTCGATACGCTTGTAGATCAGTACGAGGCCGGTGCCGTCCCACATCAGAACCTTGATCTTGTCACGACCCTTCGAGCGGAACACGAAGAACGCACCGGAGAAGGGATCGAGTTCGAAATTGGTCATGACGTAATTGGCCAACCCATCCATCCCCTTCCGGAAGTCGACAGGGTGAGTTGCCAGATAGATACGATAGCTGCTGGACGGCGCGATCACTGACACTGCCCCGCAACACGGATCAGCTTCAGAAGGTCTGCTTCGTCGATGGACAAAGGAAATTGTAGGCAGATCCCGCCCACGTACAGATGAGCAGAGTCGGCTGAGCCATTACCTGCAGTGGTCGTTTGGGGCGCCGCCGGCGCGACAGCCGGTTCGACTGATATCTGCGCGAAGGCTGGCTCATCGACGGAGATCTTTTCGCCTCGCTCTCGCCGATCAGCGACCCACCACTTTCTCACCAGGCATTCGTGGGCATCCAGCTCGGCGGCGACATCTCCAGGTGACATGCCATCTTCCCGAAGGCGCCTTGTCGCCTCGCGTTTGAGCTCGCTCGGCCAAATCCTTTTGCCCGACGGGGAGGTCCGGATCTTGAACCCCCAGACTTCACGTTCCGCCATAGTCGCCTCCGATCGTAGTTCGGACGCAGACTAGCGGACGAGAGGTGGTCAGGTTTAGAGGGCAATCAGGGGGTCAGATGCAACGCTTACAAGCTGAGGTCGGGTGAGGTTTCCGCTGAGTTTACTCCTGCGGCCCCCTTCCAGTTCGAGCCTGTCAACTGATCAACCTGGACCGCCATGCGCATCGCATGGCGGTCAGGACCCATGTCGAGCCTTGCTATCAGAGTTCGTTGTCTTGTCTTTTCGCTGTGCCTTGCGGCTGGCCCGGGCGCCAACTCGACCGTCCGCCACCTTCGCATCGCTGCCTTTGCGGGCCAAGCGCAGCATTCGACAGTTTGGGCTCGAACCGGACCTTAGCTGCGCCCTGTCTGAAGGGCTGCTTCGGGTGTCGGCGAGCGAAGCGGTGCCGATGGGAGGCAAAGCAATCCGCCCTTTGCCATCCAGAAATCCTGTCGTCCCTTGCGCCTCGGTCTCCCTCGAAAGACCGTCCCACGCCATTGTCGCGCGCAGGGCCGGACTGACCGTTCTTCCGCAGCGTAATCTTGATTTGCCACAACCGCCCTGCCCGACTAAACTCTGCCTCCGGGAGGACCGAACATTCACAGGCACCAGCATATCGACCGCGTGATCGAGGCGGCACAGTCGCGCTCAGCAGCGGCACGTTCGCCGCTGGCAGCCTCTTGGCGCCGGTCAATGGAGCGGCACGGGCTCGATCCCGCCGAAGCCCGCCCGGTCGAACGGCTGGATCAGGTCGCGCTGGGTCAGCAGCGTGGCGCGCTGGAGGCGTTTTTGCGCATCGCCGAACCCAAGATCGACCAGTTGTTCGGCCTTGTCGGCGCCTCGGGCTGCGGCGTGGCGCTGACTGACGCCAACGGGCTGATCCTGAACCAGCGCTGCGCCGCCGCCGATGCGGCGGTATTTCAGGACTGGGGCCTCTGGGCCGGTGCCAACTGGAGCGAGGCCGCCGAGGGCACCAATGGCATCGGCACCTGCCTGACCGAACGCCGCCAGGTCACCATCCACAGGGACGAACATTTCTTTCTGCGCAACATCGGCATGAGCTGCATGGATGCGCCAATCTTCGGCCCCGACGGCGAGCTGATCGGTGCGCTCGACGTCTCGTCAGCGCGCGCCGACCAGACCGAAGGCTTCAACCGGCTGATTGCCGCCACCGTCGCCCAGACCGCCCGCGCCATCGAGGCCGAGGTGTTTCGCGCCCATTTCCCCAAGGCTCGCATCGTCGTCACCGAAGCAGAGGAAAGCGATGCCTCCTTGCTGCTGGCAATCGATTCCCATGACATCGTGATCGGCGCCACCCGGGCCGCCCGCCGCGCCTTCGGGCTGGAGACGAGCGGCGATCTGAAACCGCGCCCGGCCTCGGATCTCTTCGGGCGCGAAGACGGGCCGACCGGCTTTGAAAAGGCCGAACGCGCCGCTGTGCTGCGGGCGCTGACCCGGGCCGAGGGCAACGTGTCGAAAGCCGCCCGCGCGCTGGGAATCGGTCGCGCCACGCTCTACCGTCGAATGAAGCGGCTCGGCATCGGGGAATAGCCCCACGCGACTGTCTCAGTTCTGAGACAGGACACCGCAACCGCCCTTTCCGGCCTGGCTGACAAACCCCGTCGCTCGCCCCAGTCTTTCCCTGACGCCCGCATGGAGGATGTGGGCGCACAGGAGGACGATCAATGAATGAGATGACCCAGGTGGAAGGCCGCTATGCCTCTCCCTTCAAGACCCGCTATGACAACTTCATCGGAGGCACCTTCGTGGCCCCGGTCAACGGGCAGTATTTCGATAACATCACCCCGATCACCGGGGCCAAGGTGTGTGAAGTGGCCCGCTCCGACGCCGCCGATATCGAGCTGGCGCTGGACGCCGCCCATGCCGCCAAGGAGGCCTGGGGCAAGACCTCGGCCGCTGAACGGTCGAACACCCTGCTGAAGATCGCCGATCGGATCGAGGAAAACCTCGAACTGATCGCCCAGGCAGAGACCTGGGACAACGGCAAGCCGATCCGCGAGACGATGGCCGCCGACATTCCCCTTGCTGTCGACCACTTCCGCTATTTCGCCGGCGTGCTGCGCAGTCAGGAAGGCACCATGTCGGAGATCGACGCCGACACCGTCGCCTATCACTTCCACGAACCCCTCGGCGTGGTCGGCCAGATCATTCCCTGGAACTTCTCGATCCTGATGGCGGCCTGGAAACTGGCCCCGGCACTGGCTGCCGGCAACTGCATCGTGCTGAAGCCCGCCGAACAGACCCCGGCGGCGATCATGGTGCTGATGGAATGCATCGCCGATCTGCTGCCGGCAGGCGTTCTGAACATCGTCAACGGCTATGGCGCCGAAGTCGGCGCGCCGCTGGCCCGCTCGCCCCGCATCGCCAAGATCGCCTTTACCGGCTCCACCGCGACCGGACGCAAGATCATGGAAGCGGCCACCGTGAACCTGATCCCGATCACGCTGGAACTGGGCGGCAAATCGCCGAACATCTTCTTCTCGGACGTGATGGCGCAGGATGATGCCTTCCTCGACAAGGCGGTCGAGGGCTTCGTTCTTTTCGCCTTCAACCAGGGCGAAGTGTGCACCTGCCCGTCGCGCGCTCTGATCCAGGAAGACATCTATGAAGAGTTCATCGCCCGCTGCATCGCCCGGGTGAAGGCGATCAAGCAAGGTGACCCGCGCGACATCGAAACCATGGTCGGCGCCCAGGCCAGCCAGGAACAGCAGGACAAGATCATGTCCTATCTGACCATCGGTGTCGAAGAAGGCGCCGAGGTGCTGGTCGGCGGTGACGCGGCGCGGTTCAATGGCGATATCGCGAACGGATTCTACATCCAACCGACGATCCTGAAGGGCCACAACAAGATGCGCGTCTTCCAGGAAGAAATCTTCGGGCCAGTTGTCTCTGTCACCACCTTCAAGGACGAGGCCGAGGCGCTGGCGATCGCCAATGACACCATGTACGGGCTGGGCGCCGGGGTCTGGACCCGCGACGGCACCCGCGCCTATCGCTTCGGCCGCGAGATCGAGGCCGGTCGCGTCTGGGTGAACAACTATCACGCCTATCCGGCCCATGCGGCCTTCGGCGGCTACAAGCAGTCCGGCATCGGGCGCGAAACCCACAAGATGATGCTCGATCACTACCAGCAGACCAAGAACATGCTGGTCAGCTACAACCCCAACAAGCTGGGGTTCTTCTGAGGCACGGAACCCCCTCCTGAAGTGCTTCGGAAATCAGGGGCGCGCCGCGATGCGCGCCCCTTCTGCCTTGCTTCAGCGCACCACATGCACCGCACAACGGGCATGGCGCACCACCTGCGCCGCGGTCGATCCCAGCAGCAAATCCTGCACCCCCGGCCGGTGCGAAGCGATGATGATCAGATCGGGCTCATTGGTCTCGGCCCATTCCAGGATCGACCGCCCGGAATGCCCCTCGATCACAACCCCCGTCGCATCGGGCAGCTTTGCCGCCATCGCATCCAATTCGTCCTGCAGCGCCTGACGCGCCGCGATCAGATAATCCGTCGGCATGTAGGAGATCGCATAGGAGGGCACATGCTCCATCACATGCAACAGCGTCACCTTGCCACCTGGCGTCCCCAAAAGCTCCGCCAATTTAAGCGGCGCGCTGATATCGCGCTCCGCGTCGAAGGCGATCGGAATTAGAATATTGTGATACATCGGGACCCTCCTCTTTCGATCCGTGCCACTGTGCCGCGACAGCCGGTGCCATGGCCTTGATCCATATCAGCCCGGCGTGATCACGAGACGGGATCACAGAGCCAGGCCACCGAGGCACAGCTTATCCCGCGCCCCCCAAAAGGGAATGACTTTTTCAAGCCCCACCCCGGCAGGGCGTCTTGCGTCACCTCCCCCACCCCGCACCCCTATCCGAACGTCGCCGCGACCTCGTACATCACCGGCTCAAAACTCTTGCACAGGTCGTTGATCGCCCGGTTGCGCTGCCGCATCTCCGGTGTGCGCAACATCGCCTGGAAATCCTCTCGCCGCGCCCATTGGGAATAATTGGCAATCCGGGTCTGCGCATCGTTCACATGCAACCCCGCCGCGATAAACCCGGGCTGTTTCGAGATGAACTCAGCATAGGCCTCGGTCAGCGCCTCCAGCAGATCCTGGCAGGTGCCCGGGGTGGTCTCGAAGGTGGTCAAAACGGTCTGCAGACCGGTCTCCGTGGCAATCGTCGGCATCGGCTCCTCCTCCTGATGCGGGATTGCTTTCAGAGTATCACAACTGATCGAGGATCGCCTGCACTTCCGCAACCAGCGCCGTCACCTCGGCATGGGCCGGTCCCTTCGGCGCCTCCAGCGCGGCGCGCCCCTGCCCCAGGGTCTCGGCATAAACCACCCGGTTGGCAAGCGAGGCCTCGGCAACCTCCGCCTCCAGCTCCCGCGCCTTCTCCGCCACTTCAGCCGCCAGCCGGGTGCCGGGGCGATTGCGCGTCATCACGATCTGCGCCGGCTTGCGTTCCCGCCCGGCGAGATACAGCACCACCTCAACCGCCCAGAGATCGAGATGCGAGGTCGCCACCGGCACCAGCACCAGATCGGACGCCCGCAACGCCGGGCGCAGATCGCTGTCGGCCTTGGGCGGCGTGTCGATGATCACGATGTCATGGGCATCGGCGAGCTTGCGCACCTCATAGGTGACCCCCCAGGCCGAGGCGGTCGAGAAGTCGATATCCGGTTCCCCGCCCTGCGCTTCCAGCCGCGCCATGAACCAGCGCCCGGCGCTGCCCTGCGGATCGGTGTCCATCAGCGCCACGGATTTGCCCGCCTTGGCAAAGCCCACCGCCAGATTGACCGCCAGAGTGGTCTTTCCCGAGCCGCCCTTCTGCTGCGCGACAGTAATCACATATCCCATACCGACCCCCGCGATAATGCCGCATCGCAGCTTAATCGGCTCCCTTGGGAGCGCAATGGAAATCGACCCCGAGGCAAAATCGGCACGGAACGATCAAAGTAAATAGTTCATTAACCATCCTCCCGCAGGCTCGAACCGAAGGAGCCCGCGATGCGCTACCTGATTTGGTTGATGAGTATCTGGTTGATCGCCTGTCCGGCGCGCCCCGCCAGCGCCGGGGCCTGGCTGCGCGACGAGGGAACCGGCTTTCTGTCATCAGGGGCAATCCTGCGACACGGTGACCCGCAGGCGGCGCACGAACTTTCGCTCTATGGTGAATACGGGATTGCGCCCCGGCTGACCCTCGGCCTCGATCTCAATGAGCGGCCCGGGTACTCCGGCCATGCGGTCGCCTTCGCGCGCCTGCCGCTGAGCCGGCCTGCGGCGCGCAACACCTTCGCTCTAGAAACAGCACTGGGCGGCCACCACTGGCTGGACGACTGGTCGCCGATGTACCGCATCACCCTCTCCGCCGGACGCGGGTTCACCACCAGCCAGGGGGCGAATGGCTGGATCGCGCTCGACGCCAGCTATGAACGCCGGCTCGGCAATAGCGACCCCGCCTACAAGCTCGACGGCACTATCGGCCTGTCGGGGCCCGCGCGGCTTCGCCCGATCCTGCAGGTGGAAACCTCCTACAGCCCAGGGCAGCCGTTCTTCTGGGCAGTCATTCCGGGCCTGCTGATCGAAACCAAGGGCAACCGCAACTGGCATGTCGGCATCGAACGTAAATCCGCCGGCCAAGACACTCTCGGGATCAAATTCGGCCTCTGGCAACTGTTCTGACTCCCCCGGCTCTCACCCCTCACCGCCAAGGCCGGCCTGGAACCGCCACCCTGCCTTTTTCTGGCTGTAAATAGCCCGGGGGGCGGGGGGCTGGCCCCCCGCCGGCGCCAGCGCTAGAGAGATCCCATGGCCGAAAAAACCGATCCGATCCGCCCCACCGATGACGAAGCCCGCACGCTCGCCCACGATCTGCTGACCGGCGCCCGGTCAGCCGCGCTCGCGGTGGTCCTGCCCGGGGGGGCGCCAATGGTAACGCGGGTGGCTTTCGGCCTCTCGCCCGAAGGGGCACCGCTGACCCTGGTTTCAAGCCTCGCAGCCCATACCGCAGCACTCCAGACCAACCCCGCCTGTTCGCTGCTCATAGGAGAGCCCGGGGCGAAGGGGGATCCGCTGACCCATCCGCGGCTGACCCTGCAAGCCCACGCCAACTTCATCGCCCATGAGGACCCCGGCTATGGGAAAATGGCCGCGCATTACCTGCGCGACCACCCCAAGGCCAAGCTCTACATCGGCTTTTCCGACTTCAGCTTTGCCCTTTTCTCCGTCAGCCAAGGCCTGCTGAATGGCGGCTTCGGCCGGGCCTTCCGCCTGACACCCGCCGACCTGGGCCTGCCGAACTAGGTGTCGATGCGGATGTTCACCGCCACCTCGCCGCGAACCTCCTGCGACCAGAGCAGCCTGACCTTGTCCTGATTGCCGCCCTGCTGCAGCAGCACATAGGGCATCTCGAAAACCCCCACCCCGCCGCTGGCCCGGATGTGATCCAGCGCCACGATCCCATCGACACCGCGCGCCTGGCCTCCGAACGGCAGCTCTCCCGCCGGGTCAATCGTCCAGGTGCCCGCGAAGGTCGACTGATCGTGCCGCACCCTGAGCGGGTTCGCCACCTGAGCACTCACCGAATGATAAGTATTGCCCTGGAATGTCACGTTCTTGGTCTTGCTGAAATCCAGATCGGCAAAGGTGGTGTCCACCCGTTCCACCCGGTCGATGGCACCGTTGATGGCACGAAACACATTCCCGGTCACCGTCACCGCGTTCAGGTAATGGCCACTACCATAGGGTTTCACCACGAAATAACTGAACCAGTCCGCGACATTGCCCGACAGACAGATGTTGTTGGTAATGCTCATCGCGCTGAACGAGAACCCGCTGCTGTAATCCGGCGCCGGATCCAGCTCATTGGTCCATTCGATGTGGCAATTGTCGATGTAATTCCCGGTCACCGTCGCGCTGCAATAGGTCTGGGCAAAGATGATCCCAGCCGAACGCACCCCATCGGTTTCGCTGTCGCCCTGAAAAAAGTGATTGCCGATCACCATGCTGTTGTTGCCAGCGAGAAAGGCGAAATGGCGAAATTTCTCGGCCCGGTTATTGCGCAGCTTCACATCGTTGGCATTGGCGTTCAGGGCGATGGAACTGCGATCCTCCACGCTCTTCGACGCCTCGGAAGACAGGAACTGGCAGCGGTCGATCAGCATCCCCTGGCAGCCATTGCCGATCGAGGTGATGCCGCGGTCCTTGGGCCGGGTGATGAAACAGTCACGCAGGTGAAAGGTCGATCCACTGGGGGCCAGTCGGATGCCGCTGCAGACCCCCTCGCACTGGAACTCGATATCCGAGATCGCGAACTTGCTGAAGCTCTCGAAACCGCTGAAATCCAGCATGTACTTGAAGGTGCGGAAAGTAAAAGTCCGGGTGCCGGCTGCCCCGTAAAGCGCACCACTCAGGGTCAATTCCTGCGCGCCGATCTTCTTGTCGGTCACATAGACCTCGCGGCCGACACCATTGCGTTCGACCAGAGCACCGATGGGGATATTGGCCACATTGGTGACATTGGTCAGCTTCTTGGCCACCCCCGGACTATAGGTCGCCTGAGAGGTTACAACCTCAGTCTCCCAGGCAGCCCCCTCCACCGCCTCGAACTGGCCGTTGCGGATCACCCGGCGGGTGGAATAGCTGGTCTTGTTCGGCACCGCCGCCGCCATGTCGATCGGTCCGGTGACGGAAATCTTGCGCCCGCCCAGATCCAGACTTTCGTGATCGGCATTGTTCAATAGCGCCTGAAACGCCTTTCTGAACGCCAGCTCCTCATTCCCGAAAGCCTCGATGTAATGCGGCAGATCGAACCCCTTGGTCAGCAGCAGCATCTTGTCATCGGGCATGGTGACCGTACCTTCAAACAGCACCTCCGCGCCCATCGTCACGCTGTCGGCCAGATAATAGTTTCCTTCCGGCACGAAGACCCGGCGACCATCGGCAATGGCATCCGCCGCATCGAAGGCGGCACTGTCGTCAGTGGTGCCATCCCCCAACGCGCCGAAGTCGCGCACATCCACCTGCCCCAACATGTCGCGCAGAAAGACGTTGGTGATATCGACGATCTCGATATCGTCGATGCGCACAATGCCGCCATTGGCCCCGGTCAGATCCAGACCGAAATGGCCGAATTCCGGCTGCATCCCCCAAACCATATCGACCCCACCACGATTGCCGGTGCCGACAATCGCGCTCAGTTCGACAATCTCTCCATAGGTGGTCAGCGTGACCTCCGCCGCCGCCTCGGTCAGCCCGCCGACATGGACATCACTGCCATAGCCCGCCCAGCCGGCGATCCGGACCGAAGGCAGGTTGCCACTGATCGCCTTGAGCCGCACGGAGATCTGCAGATAGACGCCGGGCTCTATCGGGGTTCGCCCCATATAGCGCAGCTTCTGGGTGGCATCGGTCTTTTGCAGCTCAAAACAACCGCCGAAATCCTGATCCGCCGCCACATAGGCCGCATTGAGCGCCCCGTCATAGGTATCCGAGCCAGAGGTTCCGTCCCCACTCGACCAGACATCCAGCCCGTCGGCGAAAGGGGTCGGCATCAGGACCAGACCCTCGGTGATTGCCACGTTCATCGAAATCCCTTTCCCAGATCCGCCAATGTCCGGGATCGCCGCCCGAACGCCGGCGAAAGGGATAGGCAGGCCGGGTTAACAGCGGCTCAGACCTGCGCGCGCCCGGGTTAACAACGAGCGTAGCAAAAAAAGAAAAGCGCGCCGGCCCTTCAGCCGACGCGCGTCTAACTCTCAGGGATTTCGCTGGCCTCAGGCCAATTCGCCCGCCAGTGCCTTGTCGATCAGCGCGATGGTCTCCTGCACGCCGTAAAGCGCGATGAAGCCCCCGAAGCGCGGCCCTTGGCTGGCGCCCAGCAGCACCTCGTACAGCGCCTTGAACCAGTCGCGCAGCGGATCGAAACGGTCGCGGCCCACGTCATAGACCACCGCTTGCAGCGCCTCGTCCTCGACCGCGCCGTCATAGCCTGCCAATGCGTCGCGCAGCAGCACCAGCGCCTCGCGCTCGGCCTCGGTCGGGGCGCGATAGACCCGGTGCGGCTTGACGAAATCGTTGAAGTAGCGCACCGCGAAGCCCGCCGCCTGATCCAGATCGGGATGGGTTTCGGCCGAAGCTTCCGGCGCATAGCGGTTGATGAACCCCCAAAGCTGGGCCTTGTCCTCGGCCCCGGAGACCGAAGCCAGGTTCAAGAGCATCCCGAACGGCACCACCAAGGTCGACGCCGGAACATTCCCGTTGTGGATGTGATAGACCGGGTTGTTCAATTGCGCCTTGACGTCCTGCCCCGGATAGGCGCGCAGTTGCTGGTGATATTCGTCCACCGCCTTCGGGATCACATCGAAATACAGCCGCTTGGCGGTCTTCGGCTTGAGATACATGAAGTAGGACAGCGATTCGGTCGAGGCATAGGTCAGCCATTCGTCGATCGAAATCCCGTTGCCCGAACTCTTCGAGATCTTCTGTCCCTTGTCGTCCAGGAACAGCTCATAGGTGAAATGCTCCGGCGCCGGCGCGCTGAGCGCGCGGCAGATGCCGTCATAGATCGGGGTATTGGTCGAGTGGTCCTTGCCGTACATCTCGAAATCGACACCCAACGCCGCCCAGCGGGCACCGAAGTCGGGTTTCCACTGCAGCTTGACCTGACCGCCGGTAATCGGCAGCGTCCATTCCTTACCCTCGTCATCGTCGAAGGTGATGGTGCCGTCCTTGGCATTCACCTCCTTCATCGGGACATAGAGCACCCGTCCGGTCTCCGGATGGATCGGCAGGAAGATCGAATAGGTCTGGCGCCGTTCCTCGCGCAGCGACTTCAGCATGATCTTCATGATGTCGTCATACCGTTCGGCGGCCAGCAACAGCGTCTGATCGAACTGGCCGGACTTGTAGAACTCGGTGGCCGAATAGAATTCATACTCGAACCCGAAGGTATCGAGGAACCGGCGCAGCATGGCGTTGTTGTGATGACCGAAGCTCTCGAATTCGCCGAAAGGATCGGGCACGCTGGTCAGCGGCTTTTGCAGATGCTCGCGCAGCATTTCCTGATTGGGCACATTACCCGGAACCTTGCGCATCCCGTCCATGTCGTCGGAAAAGCAGATCAACCGGGTGGGAATGTCGGAAATCACCTCAAAGGCGCGGCGGATCATCGTGGTGCGCAGAACTTCGCCGAAGGTGCCGATATGCGGCAGACCCGAGGGGCCATAGCCGGTTTCGAACAGCACATAGCCCTTCTCGGGCGGCTTCTTTTCATAGCGTTTGAGGACCCGGCGCGCTTCTTCAAAAGGCCAGGCTTTCGACTCCAGGGCGGCTTCGCGCAGATGGGACATTTCAAACTCCGAAAAAGAAGGGCCGCGCACCCCGCGCGACCTGAGGCCGCTACCTATTGTGCTGGCGCTGCGGCGTCAATATTTTGAGCTGCGACGCCTTAAAAACCTGAGGAACACCCCCGTGTCGAACCCCGAACAGCATGTGCTCAGCGCCCAGGACTGCCTTATCGCGCTGATGGTCGCCGTTTCCGCCTCTGACGAAAACATCCGAACCGCGGAACTGGTCAAGATCCAATCCGCCGTAAACCATCTGCCAGTCTTCGCCGATTACGACATCGACCGGATCAAGCAGATCTCGCAAACCGTGTTCGACCTGCTCGAACAAGAGGACGGGCTGGATGCGCTATTCGGCCTGATTCGCGGCGACCTGCCGGAACGGCTGTTCGAAACCGCCTATGCGCTGGCCTGCGATGTGGCCGCCGCTGACGGCACCCTAGCCGAACCCGAGCTGCGCTTGCTGGAAGAAATCCGCTATGAGCTGAATATCGACCGGCTTCATGCCGCCGCCATCGAACGCGGCGCCCGCGCCCGTCACCTGACCTGATCAAAGCCCCGGCGCGGCCTCAGCTATAGGCCGCGCTCCAATGCTCTATCAGCCTTTGCTGCAATTGCTTGGCCTTGCGGTTCCAGGCGCGGGCTCCCTTCGGGATATCCCCCTCAGCTCCCTTTGAGCGCGCCCGTTTCCCAGGGTCGGAGGCGAAGATGGCAAAGGCCAGTTCAGTGCCGTTGGGCGCAGTCAGAAACCCGCCCAACCCGGACACGAAATTCAGCGTCCCGGTCTTTGCATCCACCTTGATCGGATGTTTCTTGACCACGCGCCCCTTGGCGTCGCGCATCGGAAAGGGCTTCAACAACGGGCGCAGCGTGCCAGTCCGGCGCACTTGCACCAACGCGGTAACAAGATCCCCTGCCGTCATGCGAGAGGCATCGCCCAAGCCCGAATGATCCACCATCCGGGTGTGGCGCATTCCCAGATTGGCCGCCGCCCAACCATTCATCGCCGCCGCCGAATCCCTCAGATTTTCCGGCCTCTGCCCGCTGCTCGCGCTGGCGGTCATGCCCACCATCTCGGCGGTCAGATTGTTCGAATACTTCAGCATGTCGTGCAGAATCTCGTGCAGCGGCTCGCTGTCATGGCTGACCAGAACCGTACCGCCGGGCAGGTTGCGGGTAACATCGGCCGGTTTCAAGGTGATCCCATATGCGGCGGCCATGGTGCGGAAGACATCACCAGCATATTCGGCCGGCCGCCGCACCGGCAACCAGCGCGACCCCTCCTTCCCCAAGGCGCCGCTCGCCACGGTCCAATCGTCGATCCCCTTGCGATCGGCATAGGTATAGATCGGCACCGCCCGGTTCACGACCCGCATCCGGGCCATGGCCACCTCGGGGCGATAGCGATCGCTGCGCGCATCCATCGCCACCGCATAACCCTTGGCGCCCTGTGCCCACTGGAAATGCACCCGGTTGAAATTCAGCGCGATGCCCGACACTGCGGGACTATAGCCCAGATGTTCGTGCTGAGTTTCGTCGATGCTGTGGACATAGGGCAAGGCACCGTCATAGACGAGAAACCGCCCGCGCACCTCGCGCAAACCTTTCTGTTTCAGCTCTGCCGCCAGGGCCGCAAGGTCATTGGTGTCGAGCGTCGGGTCTCCTCCCCCCGCCAGCACCAGGTCGCCTTTCAGAACCCCGCCCTCCACCGGCCCCGTGCCGATCAGCCGGGTCCGGAACCGATAGCCCGGCCCCAGCCGGTCCAGCGCGTAAAGCGTCGTCAGAATTTTCGCCACACTCGCCGGCGGCAAGGCGTCCTGATCCTGCACGGCCTCCAGCGGGCGCCCCGATCTCACATCGGCCACCGCACAGACCACCTCGCCCGGCAACCCGAAACGGGCGATCACGCCTTTTGCGCCACCGACCGCCCGGGTGGCAATTTCGCCACCGCGCAAATGCGGCCGTACCGACACTGCCGGCGCCCCCGCCATGGCCGCGCCCGGCGCGGTCATCGCCGCTGCCAGCAATCCCAGCGCCCGGCGCCGCGAAACCCCATCATTCATTGCAAGATCACGCTGTAAAATCCGGTTTCCAACGTGTCCATAAAATCGCAGCTTTCCGCGCCGAACAAGACGAAGATCGCAAAATTCGCACCACACCGCCTGTCTGTAGCAGAAGGATCAACCAGCTCCCTCGCGGATCTGGGTCGAGCTGATATCCAGCATCGGCACATTGACGAAACACCAGGCCGGAGCCCCGGCCCGCCCCAGAAGATGGCTCGCCCCGCCGGCGATCCGGCTGGCGCCATAAATCCGCGCCGCCGGCGACATCCGCGCCGAAATCCTGTCACCCGGTCGCGCCAGGACCCCCACCGGAACGCTATCGGCAATGTCGCGCCAATTTTGCCAGCGGTGCAATTGCGCCAGATTGTCGGCCCCCATCAGCCAGACGAACCGCACCCCCGGATAGCACGCCCGAAGCGCCGCCAGAGTATCCGCCGTCGCCCGGGTGCCCAGCCGTGCCTCGATATCGGTGACGCTGACGCGGGGATGGCGCATAATCGCCCGGGCCCGTTCCAACCGCTCGGACAAGGGCGCGGGACCGCGTGTTTTCAATGGATTGCCGGGGCTGACCAGCCACCAGACCCGATCCAGCCCGAACCGCTTCAACGCCTCAAGCGTGATATGCACGTGACCTTCATGGGGCGGATCGAAGGATCCCCCCAGCAAGCCAACAGACTGCCCGCACCCGGCGGGGGGGTAACCACATCTCATGCCCCGTCTCCTCTGGCGCGCGACCCTAAGGCGGGCACGCCAGAGGATCCAGCCGAAACCCTCGTTCCCCGATCAGCTCTGTTCGGCCCGCTTCATCTTCTGATGCTCGTCCTCGACCAGCCCGATCTTCCAATAGCCGGAGATATAGGTGTCCTTGCGATCCAACGCCTTTTCCTGATGCAGGAACCCGCGCAATGCCTTGATGACCCCGCTTTCGCCGGCAATACAGGTCTGCACCCGCCCTTCAGGCCAGGGCAGCGCCCGGATCAATTCTTCCTGCGCGGTCGACGGCTCATGCGGATCTGACTGGATCAGCCAATGCTGTTCGATTCCCTCGGGCGCGTCGATCTCCTGCCGGTCCTCCGGTACGGTGATCTCAAAGACAGCCACGCCTTTGGCATCACGCGGCATTGCCTCCAGCGCGGCGGCGGCCACCGGTAGGGCCGACATATCGGCAGCGATCAGATACCAATCGGCGTAAAAATCGCTCATCTTCACCGGGCCGGGGCCGGCCAGACCAAAGAAATCCCCCGGCTGCGCCCGCAACGCGAAAGCACTGGCCGGGCCGCCGTCGCCATGATCGACAAAGTCGATGTCCATCTCCAGCACCTCGGGCCGCCAATGGCGCACGGTATAGGTCCGTGTCACCGGCCGCTGCCCCTCGGTCAGCCGCCCGGAAAAGGCTTCCCTGCTTTCCCCCACCTCGGGCAGCAGGATCTTGCAATTCGCCCCCTCGCACCCCGGTGCCACATTGGCCAACTCCGGCGCGGTCACGGTCAGCCGGATCATGTTGGGCGTCAGCCGCCGCCGAGCCAGCACCGTGACCACGCGCGCGCCAGGGCGCTTCTGGGCTGGGCGTTTCAGATCGGGGACAGGCGGGGGCGTTGCGGGCATGACATCTCTCCTTTTGCGCGGCAAGGCGCGACGCCCTTATTTCCGATAATTTCACTCAAGATACAAGAGGCATCGCTTCTGCCGCCTCCCCGCCCGACCGGCATCCACCGATATTGCCCTTGCGATATTGCCCTTGCCCCCCAGCTTGGCTAGACACCAAGGCCAACCAACGCCCATGTCCCAAAGCCGGAGCTGACCAGATGGCCGCCTATCAATACGTCTACCACATGCAGGGTGTCTCCAAGACCTACCCAGGTGGCAAGAAATGCTTTGAGAACATTCACCTGAACTTCCTGCCCGGGGTGAAGATCGGTGTGGTCGGCGTCAACGGCGCCGGTAAATCCACCCTGATGCGCATCATGGCCGGGATCGACAAGGATTTCTCGGGCGAGGCATGGGCGGCCGAAGGCGCCAAGGTCGGCTATCTGCCGCAGGAGCCGCAGCTCGACGAAAACCTGAGCGTGCGTGAAAACGTCATGCTGGGGGTCAAGGCCAAGAAAGACATCCTCGACCGCTATAACGAACTCGCCATGAACTACTCGGACGAGACCGCGGACGAAATGGCGCGGCTTCAGGACGAGATCGACAGCCAGAACCTCTGGGATCTGGACAGCCAGGTCGACGTGTCGATGGAGGCGCTGCGCTGCCCGCCGGACGACGCCGATGTAGCCACTCTCTCGGGCGGCGAGCGCCGCCGGGTGGCGCTGTGCAAGCTGCTGCTCGAAGCGCCCGACATGCTGCTGCTCGACGAACCGACCAACCACCTCGACGCCGAGACCATCGCCTGGCTGCAACAGCACCTGATCGAGTACAAGGGCACCATTCTGATCGTCACCCACGACCGCTACTTCCTGGATGACATCACCTCCTGGATCCTCGAACTCGATCGTGGCCGCGGCATCCCCTATGAGGGCAACTATTCCGCCTGGCTGGAACAGAAGGCCAAACGGCTGGAGCATGAGGCCAAGGAAGACAAGGCCCGCCAGAAGACGCTGGAACGTGAACTCGACTGGATGCGGCAGGGCGCCAAGGCGCGTCAGGCCAAGCAGAAGGCGCGGATCAACGCCTATAACGATCTGGCCAGCCAGTCCGAACGCGAAAAGATCTCCCGCGCCCAGATCGTCATCCCCAACGGCCCGCGCCTGGGCAACAAGGTGATCGAGGTCGAACACCTGTCCAAACACATGGGTGACAAGCAGCTGATCGAGGATCTGTCCTTCAGCCTGCCGCCAGGTGGCATCGTCGGTGTCATCGGCCCCAACGGTGCCGGTAAATCGACCCTGTTCAAGATGCTGACCGGGCAGGAACAGCCCGATGCCGGCACCGTCGAATGCGGCGATACCGTGAAACTGGCCTATGTCGATCAATCCCGTGACGACCTGAACGCCGACGACACCGTGTGGGAAGCCATCTCTGGCGGCGCCGAGCTGATCGAGCTGGGCGATGCGCAGATGAACTCCCGCGCCTATTGCTCGGCCTTCAACTTCAAGGGCGGAGATCAACAGAAGAAGGTCGGTCTGCTGTCGGGTGGGGAACGCAACCGGGTCCATATGGCGCGGCTGCTGAAGGAAGGCGGCAACGTCATCCTCCTCGACGAACCGACCAACGACCTCGACGTGGAAACCCTGCGGGCGCTGGAAGACGCGCTGGTCGATTTCGCCGGCTGCGCCGTGGTGATCTCGCACGATCGTTTCTTCCTCGACCGCATCTGTACCCATATCCTCGCCTTCGAGGGCGAGGCCCATGTGGAATGGTTCGAAGGTGACTTCAGTGCCTATGAAGAGGACAAGAAGCGCCGGCTGGGACCGGACGCGCTGGAGCCCAAACGGCTGAAATACAAGAAGTTTACCAGGTGACGAAGGGCTATATCTATGCTCTGACTTCCCCCAAGACGCCACATATCAAGATCGGCATGTCTGAGCGGCTCCCACCGCTCAGACTGTCAGAAATAAACAAAAGCATCGCCTACGGCCAATTCGCGCCTTGGCACATTCACGACTTTATTCACGTCAACGATATCCGCACCTCGGAGACGTATTTTCATCGCAGCCTTCGTGAGTTTCTGGTGCGGGATATTCCCAACACCAAGGAACTGTTTCGCATCACCGCGTCGCAGGCAACTCAACTGTTTGAAGATAGCCCATCGGAGTTTTTCGTCGGGGCCGCCAAACTGCAAAGGCTGTCGCTCGACCTTGGTCTGAAGGCTTATCTCCGCCGTCTCTTCCATGTATCCGGCCTGGATCTGATGCTGGACTTGCAGGGATACTGGACACTTTCACTCTACCCCTCCACTGCCGGAGGGCGCCTGTTCACATTGAACATCGGAAAACATGAAGTCGCCTATGCCGTCGATCCTAGGGGCGAAGAGAAAACGACCTTCGTTTTGGGTGTCGACAAGCTGATCGGCCTGCGGTTGCCAAGGCATTGGGCTGACCTCATTCCATCGGGGCTTCTCTACACCAGCGCCTCGGAGAGATTGAAGATGATTAGTTTCAGGTCCTCAACCGAGAGGGCCGCCAACTATTTGGCACAAGAGGATGTCAGGCGAGCGATTGTCGCCTATTGGATGGATCATCTTATCCGCTCGAGGGAGAACGGAGCCGTCAGTTTGCACGCGCGACATCATAACTCGAACGCGGTTCGGGAAATCATGAAATCCCCCTTCACCGCCTGAACCAGCGCCTTCGCAGGGATCGCAGCAGGCGAGCTTTGATCGTCTCGAGCAATTGACCCTTGTTCGCCTGGACCAGGCACAGCCCCCCTCGTTTCAACCCATACGCGAAAAACCTTCCCAAGCTTTCCCAACTCCGGCACAGTTCCACCAATCACCGGAGCCCCCGAATGCCACGCCTTGCCCTCCTTCTCCCCTTCCTCCTCGCCGCCTGCGGCTGGGTGGACTACGACGCGCTGCCCGAAGGCCGGATCAAGGGCACCGTCTTCGTCATGTGGGTGGGGGAAGGATCGGCCACCGAGGGGGACGGGAAATTCGTCTATGTCCCCAATCCGCGCGATCCGCTGCGGCTGATCCGGGGCGGCGGGGCGTCCCCGACGGAAATCCGGCCCGAGATGATCTATACCGATGGAGGTTCGATCCCGAAACCGGCGCAGATGTTCAAGGGGTTCTCACCCTGGGGCTATGCGCCGGCCTATATGATCCACGACTGGCTGTTCGTGGCGCGCCATTGCCTGACCGACGACACCCCGACCGAAACCGAGCGCGTCATAGCCAAGATGGAATTTCACGAAAGCGCCGAGATCATCGGCGAGGCGATCAAGGCCCTGATCGCCTCGGGCCAGGTCTCGGCGAACGATGTGGCGCCGCATGTGATCGCCGGCGCCGTGGCCGGGCCGATCTCCTACAGTCGCTGGCGGGCGGAAGGGGCCTGCGCCGCCGACCGGGTCAGCGATGTGCATCGCGCCCAGGTCGAGGCCGCGATCCCAGGCGCCGGCCAACGCAAGCTGCGGGCAATGACCGACGCCAAGGGTGCACCACTGGCGCCCGCGCGGATCATCACCACCCTCAGCTTCTGACCCCCGCCCCCCCTGTCAGAAGAAGGTTGGGGACGTGTCAGGATGCAGCAGGTGCCTACACCCCGATCCAGCTCAGGATCTGGCGTTCCTGCATGGCGCCCGACTGGCGCTTCACCTCGCGCCCACCTGCGAATTCCACCATCGTCGGAATACCGCGGATGCCGTACTTCATGCCAGCGGCCTGATGATCCTCGGTATTCAGTTTCACCAGACGCGCCTTGCCCTGCAGGCTCGCCGCCGCCTTGGTGAACTCTGGCGCCATCATACGGCACGGCCCGCACCAAGGCGCCCAGAAATCCGCCACCAGCGGCAGATCGTCGTTCTTCGCCGCCTTCGCCAAGGTCTCGGGATCAACCTCGACCGCCTTCGCCGGCAGCAGCGGCGCCCCACAGGTGCCGCATTTTGCGCCCGCCAGCAGTTTTTCCTCTGGCACCCGGTTGAGTTGACCGCAGTCCAGACAGGTCAGTTTCTTGCCCGCCATGCTCGGTTCCTTTCGCAAAGCATCACATTCAACAAATCATATAGGAAGCCATTGCGGCACCACAAGCCATCCAGAAGACAGCTCCGCAGGATTGTGAGCCACTCTGCCCAGCCCATCATTGACCTCTTCCGACAAGCGGTCAAAATGGGGCTCACCCCTCAACCTGCGATGAGCTCCATGCTGACACGCCGCTCCTTTCTCACCACCGCCGCCGCTGCTGGCCTGCCGCTGATCTGGCCCGAGGTCAGCCCGGCGCAACCCCAGGATTTCGACCCGACCCCGCAATATGTGCGCATCCGGAAAGAGTTCCTGCCTGGCCAGATGCTGATCCTGCCGCGTTCTTACTATCTGTATTGGGTGACCGAACCGAAACAGGCAATCCGCTATGGTGTTGGCGTCGGCAAGGCCGGGCTGGAATTCACCGGCACCGCCACCATAGACGCCAAACGGGAATGGCCCACCTGGCGCCCGACCGACGAGATGATCGAACGCGCGCCCCACACCTATGCCCGGTTCGCCGGCAACAAATACGTCCAACCCGGCGGACCGGACAATCCGCTCGGGGCACGGGCGCTCTATCTGTTCCAGAACGGGGTCGACACCTATTTCCGCATCCATGGCACCAATCAGCCCGACAGCATCGGTCAAAGCTGGTCGAATGGCTGCATCCGGATGCTGAACGACCATGTGATCGACCTCTATCAGCGGGTGCCCCTGGGCACCGTGGTCACCGTGCTCTGACAACGCCTGACCGCTCCGGTTTCTCCCCCCGCATCCCCTGCCCGCCCTTCCAGGGCAGGGCCCCGGCACATGCGCCGGGGTGGGTCGGAATGACCACGACACAAAAATTCAATATTTTGCCCCCTTGCCAAGTGGCCTGCGCCACTCCTATCTATTCCCCGCAACGTTACGCTATCGACTCTGCTGCTTCTACAAACAGGCTCAGCCTTCGATCTTGCTACGACCGAGCCTATCTGCCGCATTCCGCGGGCAGAGATGTAAAACAGGAGAAACGACGATGGCCAACGGCACCGTCAAATGGTTCAATTCCACCAAAGGCTACGGCTTCATTGCGCCCGAAGATGGCGGCAAAGATGTGTTCGTGCACATTTCCGCTGTCGAGCGCTCGGGCCTGACCGGCTTGGCCGACAACCAAAAAGTGACCTACGATCTGCAATCCGGCCGTGACGGTCGTGAATCGGCGATCAACCTGGCACTGGCATAAGCCACAGGGCCACGCGCCCGACCCCGAGATTTCGCCCCCTTCCGGCTTGCTGGGAGGGGGTTTTCTTTTGCCCGCGGGCATGACAGTGCCCAAGCCCGAAATGCAGCCCCGCAACGAAGAACAAGGGGCGCCACCAAGCGCCCCTCAGAATTCATTCGTCTGTGCCCCACACGCCCGACGTGTCGGGCGGCCATCCCCTCAGCGGCTGAGACCACCGTGCAGTGTCGGCACATCGAGGCTGGCAAAGCCATAGTGCCGCAACCAGCGCAGATCACTGTCGAAGAAGGCGCGCAGGTCGGGGATGCCGTATTTCAGCATCGCGATGCGGTCGATCCCCATGCCGAAGGCGAAGCCCTGATAGCGATCGGGGTCGATGCCTCCGGCCTGCAGGACCTTCGGGTGCACCATGCCGGAACCGAGGATTTCCAGCCAGTCGTCGCCCTCGCCCACCTTCAGCGTACCGCCTTCCCAGGAACAGCGAATGTCGACCTCGGCCGAAGGTTCGGTGAAGGGGAAGTGCGAGGCGCGGAAGCGCAACTCCACATCGTCGACCTCGAAGAAGGCCTTCACGAACTCTTCCAGCACCCACTTGAGGTTGGCCATGGAGATATCGGTGTCGATCGCCAGCCCCTCGACCTGATGGAACATCGGCGTATGGGTCTGGTCGTAGTCGGCGCGATAGACGCCGCCCGGGCAAATGATGCGCAACGGCGCACCCTGCGCCTCCATCGACCGGATCTGCACCGGCGACGTATGGGTGCGCAGCACATGTGCCGGTCGGGTATCGCCCGGCGCGCGATGCATGTAGAACGTGTCCATCTCGGCCCGGGCGGGGTGATGGCCGGGAATGTTCAACGCATCGAAGTTGTGCCAATCGGTTTCCACCCGCGGGCCTTCGGCGACGGAAAAGCCCATCTCGGCGAAGATCGCGGTGACCTCTTCGGTGACCTGATTGACCGGATGAAGCGTACCATGACGCGCGGGACGCGACGGCAGGGTGACATCCAGCCACTCGCTGCGCAGCCGCTCGTCCAGCGCCTTGTCGGCCAGCGCCGATTTCTTCGCGGACAGCGCGCTGTTGATTTCGTCTTTCAACGCATTCAGCGCCGGGCCCGCGACCTGGCGCTCTTCTGGCGACATCTTGCCCAGTTCGCGCATCTTCAGGCTGACTTCGCCCTTTTTGCCCACTGCGGCCAGACGGATCGCCTCAAGCGCGGCCTCGTCGCCGGCATCTGCGATCTGCGTCAGATATTTTGCCTTAAGATCGTCCATGACGGCCCTCTGCTGCTTGCTCAGGTCCTGCTAGCCCCGCTGCTCCGCGAATGCAAGTCACGCGACGGCGCGATGGACAGCCCCCGGGACCGCACCTAGGCTTCGACGCAACGAAATGCGAGGGAGGAGCGCATGGAAGAGGCAAAACGCGTGCTGTGTCACGCGGTGGAGACGGCTGCGTTGCCCTTTGCGGTGGCCATGGTGGGAGGCTCCAAGGGGATCAACTTCAGTGCCAGCATCGGCGAGGCCGCCGATGGGCAACCGGCGGCAGAGGATACGCTGTTTCGCATCTTTTCGATGACGAAGGCGATCGGCTCGCTCGCCGCGCTGATCCTAATCGACCGCGGCACCCTGACCCCTGAGACCCCGGTGGCCGACCTGCTGCCCGACTGGGCCGATCTTCCGGTGCTTGACGGCTGGAACGGAGATGAGCCGATCCTGCGCCCGCAACGCGGCGTCGCGACGCTCAGGCATCTAGTGACCCACACCAGCGGCATCGAATACGAATTCTGGAATGCCGATGTGGCGAAATACCTGGCCAGCCAGACCCGGCCGCCGGCGCTGTCGGGCCAACTGGAGGGGCTGCGCTATCCGCTGACCTCCGATCCCGGCACCCGCTGGGGCTATGGGCTGTCGATCGACTGGCTGGGCCGCATGGTCGAGGCCGCCGACGGTCGGAGGATCGACAGGTTCTGCCGCGAAGAGATCTTCGAACCGCTCGGCATGACAGACACGGTGTTCGAACCCGAGGGCCGCGAACACCGGCTGGCCGATGTCAAGATGCGCACGGAAGACGGCACCTTCCGCCCCACCCGCCTGTCGCCGCCGGCACAGCCGGAAGCCTATGGTATGGGTCATGCGCTCTATTCCACCGCGCCTGATTACATGCGGTTCCTGCGCATGGTGCTGAACGGTGGCGAGTTGGACGGCACCCGCATCCTCTCGCCCGAGGCCATGGCGCTGATGATGCAGGACCAGATGCAGGGACTGGCGTTTCAGAAGATGATCACGGCGGCGCCGTCGGTCAGCGCCGATGTCGATCTTTTCCCCGGCAACCGGGTCACCCATTCGATGGCCTTCCTGCGCAACGAGGCCGATATTCCCGGTCGCCGCAGTGCCGGATCGCTTGGCTGGGCGGGGGTCTGCAACACCCATTACTGGATCGACCCGGCGCGCGACCTCTGCGCCGTGCTGATGACGCAATCCCTGCCCTTCCTCGATCCGGCGATGGCCGCGACTTATGAGGCCTTCGAACGGGCGGTCTATGCCGGGCATTGAGTGGCGCGGCAGCGCGGCAGAGCGTCACCCCTGGCTGGTTCTGCTGGGGCTGGCGCTGGGGCTTTGCATCACCAACGGCTTCGCGCGCTTTTCCTATGGCCTGCTGCTGCCGGCGATGAAGGCCGAAATGGGCTGGAGCTATGCCCAGGCGGGCTGGCTCAACACCGCCAACGCGCTGGGGTATCTGGCCGGCGCGGTGGCGACGATGATCCTGATCGGCCGGATCAGCGCCGCCCGGCTGTTCAGCATCGGCCTTGTCACCACCACGCTGGCCCTGCTAGCCACGGGGCTGGAACCAGCGCTTTGGTGGCAAACACTGTGGCGGGTTCTGGCCGGAGCCTTCGGGGCGCTGTCTTTCTCCTCAGGTGGGGCACTGGCGGCGCAGCTCTTCCCCGAGAGCCCCAGAAAGAACGCGCTGGCGATCGCCTTTCTGTTCGGCTTCGGCGGCGGCTTCGGGATCATGCTGGCTGGCGGCGTGCTGCCGCTGATGCTGGATCACTACGGCCCGGGAAGCTGGCCGATGGGCTGGGTCCTCGTGGGGCTCACCTGCACCGCATTCGCGCCGCTGTCACTCTGGGCGGGCGAAAGCCTGCGACCACCCAGAACCGCCGCCCGACCGGCAAGGACACCACTACCGGTCGGGCGCATGCTGCCCGAAATCGCCGGCTATGCCTCATTCGGCATGGGCTATATCGTCTATCTGACCTTCCTCAGCGCCTGGATGACCGAACAGGGATCGGGCGCCGGGCTGATCGCCTCGGTCTGGGCGCTGCTGGGGGCTTGCCTGTGCCTGTCACCCTTCGTCTGGCGCCCCGTCTTCGCCCGTTTCGCCACCGGCCTGCCGCTGGCGCTGATCCTGATCTGCATCGCTGCGGGGTCGGCCCTGGCGGTGGTGTTTCCGGCCGGCCCGGGGCTCGCCGTTTCGGCGGTGATCTTCGGTTTGTCGGTTTTCATGGCGCCAGGGGCGGTGACCAATTTCACCCGCCAGAACCTGACACCGGAAAGCTGGGGCGCCGCGATCAGCCTTTATACCGTGGTCTTCGCCATCACGCAGACCGTGGGGCCGGTGGCCGCCGGCTGGCTTGGGGATGCGACTGGAAACATTGGCAACGGGCTGCTCGGCGCCGCCGGTATCCTCAGCGCGGGCGCGTTTGTTGCGCTGGCACAGCGGCGGATCGGCGGGGATTTGCTCTGACCCCGCAGGCCACCATAAAACAAAAAGGCCGCCCTCAGGGCGGCCTTTCCGTAACCTCTCAGACGCTGGCTCAGGCAGCCAGAGCGCCCTTGGCCTGATCGACGATCGCGGCGAAAGCGGCCGGCTCGTGCACGGCCAGATCGGCCAGAACCTTACGGTCCACTTCGATCCCGGCTTTCGACAGACCGTTGATAAAGCTCGAATAGGTCAGCGATTCGTCATGCGCACGCACGGCGGCATTGATGCGCTGGATCCACAGAGCGCGGAAATTGCGCTTACGCGCCTTCCGGTCGCGGGTTGCATATTGGTTCGCCTTGTCAACAGCCTGACGCGCCACCTTAAAGGTGTTCTTGCGACGGCCGTAATAGCCTTTTGCGGCCTTGATGACTTTCTTGTGGCGGGCGTGGGTCGTGGTACCACCTTTAACGCGGGACATCTCTCGAACCTCCTATTAGCGGTCGTAGGGCATGAAGCCCTTGACGATCTTGGCGTCGGGGGCGGACATGGTGGTGGTGCCGCGGGCGTTGCGGATGAATTTCTTGTGGCGCTTGATCATGCCGTGGCGCTTGCCGGCCTGGGCGGTGATGACCTTTCCGGTCGCGCTCACCTTGAAGCGCTTTTTAGCGCTCGACTTGGTCTTCATCTTGGGCATTTCCGTCTCCTGTCTTACGGGTCGGTTACAAACGCGACTCGGCATGCCACTCCGGCCGGTCGCGCGATCAGGAGAGCCGTTTAGGCAAAAGCGATAAATCTGGCAAGAGCCTCAGGCCGGGTTTTTCGGATTTTTGGCCATTTCCCCGCCCCGAGCCGCCCTTTCAAGGCAAATAGCGCCCCACCACCCCGAAAAGGACATCCGGTATCTGCGCCAGCGCATAGCCGCCAGGATGCGAGACATAGGCATAGGCCGCAATGCACACTCCGATCAGCAGGCTGATCGCCGGCGCGGTCAGCCGGCGGTTGTCGCTAAAGGCCGAAACCAGGGCCGGGATCGCGAAGAAGACCACGATCAGCCCCAGAACCAGAATAAGATCGGTATCCATGCCGCGCTCCCTGCTGCCCTAGGCCTAGCCGGGATCCGTGGTATAGATCAACCGTTCGTCACAGGGCGCGATCCGCAGGATATTGGTGGTGCCCGGCATATTGAAGGGCACCCCGGCGATCACCACGATCTGATCCGTGGGCGCGGCAAAGCCACCATCGCGCGCCGCGCGCACCGCGCTGACCACCGCCCCCCGGAACCGCTCCAGTTCTCCGGTCATCACACAGTTACACCCCCAGCTCAGACACAGCCGCCGGGCGGTGCCCAGAAGGCTGGTCATGGCGAAAATCGGCACGCCGGGGCGTTCTCGCGCAGTCAAAAGCGCCGTCGTCCCCGACTGGGTGAAACAGCAGATCGCCTTGATATCGGTGGTTTCGGCGATCTCACGGGCGGCGGCGACGATGGCATCGGCCACCGAATGCCCGTCTGCCCGGCGCGAGGCCGCCAGGATCGTGGGGTAATTCGGATCGGCCTCGACCTCGATGGCGACGTTGTCCATCGTCCTCACCGCCTCCACCGGATAATGGCCCGCGGCGGATTCGGCGCTGAGCATGATCGCATCAGTGCCCTCATAGATGGCAGCGGCCACGTCCGAGACCTCGGCCCGGGTCGGCATCGGGCTTTCGATCATGCTTTCCAGCATCTGGGTCGCCACGATCACCGGCTTGGCGGCGGCGCGACATTGGCGGATCAGCCGTTTCTGGATCGGCGGCACTTTCTGCACCGGCAGCTCCACCCCCAGATCGCCACGCGCCACCATGATCCCGTCCGAGACCGCAAGGATATCGTTGAAATGTTCGACCGCCGCCGGTTTTTCGATCTTGGCGAGGATTGCGGCGCGCCCCTTGGCAAGCGCGCGCGCCTCGGCCACATCTTCGGCCCGCTGCACGAAGGACAGCGCCAACCAATCGACGCCCAGCGCGCAAACGAATTCGAGATCGGCCCGGTCCTTTTCCGAAAGCGCCGCCAACGGCAACACCACGTCCGGAACGTTCACCCCCTTGCGGTTAGAAATCTCTCCGCCCGCGATCACCGCGCAATCGGCGAAGTCGTCACCGCAGGCCTCGACCATCAGGCGGATCTTGCCGTCATTGACCAGCAGCGTGGCACCGGGTTCCAGCGCCTGAAAGATTTCCGGATGCGGCAGGCAGACGCGGTTGATGTCGCCCTCGGTCGGGTCGAGATCGAAGCGGAAGGCAGCCCCGTCCTGCAGCGCGTGGGGACCATCGGCAAAGGTGCCGACGCGCAGCTTGGGCCCCTGAAGATCAGCCAGGATGGCGATCGGACTGCCCAGATCGCGCTCCACCTCGCGGATGACATGGTGCTTGGCGCGGATATCGTCGTGGCTTCCATGGCTCATGTTCAACCGGAACACATCGGCGCCGGCCTCGTGCAGCGCGCGGATGGTGTCATAGGTCTCAGACGCCGGCCCCAGGGTTGCGACAATCTTCACGTTACGCTGCCGTCTCATCGGCCTCTCCTTGCAGTCTTCCGCGCCGCCCTGCCGCATCCGGCGGCAAAGAGCGCATGTTCCGGGCCCCACTGTCTTTGCCCAATTCCCATTCCGGCACAACTCCCCTAAATGTGGGGGCAAAGCGATGACAGGCCAATGACATATATCCCGTATTTCCTCGAAGGCGAAACCCGCACCGGCCGCTGGCTGATCACCTGCGACCATGCGACCAATACGGTCCCTCCCCAGGTGGGCAATGGCGACCTGGGGCTGCCGCGCACGGATATGGAACGCCATATCGCCTATGACGTCGGCGCCTGGGGGGTGTCGCGCCATCTGGGCACGCTGCTGGACGGTCCGGTGATCGCCAGCAATTTCTCGCGTCTGGTGATCGACCCCAACCGGGGCGAGGACGACCCGACGCTGGTGATGAAGCTTTACGACGGCTCGGTGATCCCGGCCAACCGCGACGCCGACGCCACCGAAGTCGAGCGCCGGCTTGAGCTTTGCTACCGGCCCTATCACCGGGAACTGGCACGATTTGCCGCCCTGCCCCATACGGCTATCCTGGCCATGCATTCCTTCACCCGGCAATTGCGTGGCCGCGATCCCCGGCCCTGGCATATCGGCGTCCTGCATGCGGGCGATACCCGGCTGGCCGCGCCGCTGCTGGAACTGCTGCGCGCCGAGCCCGATCTGGTGGTGGGCGAGAATGAACCCTATGGCGGCCATCTGCCTGGCGATTCGATCGACCAACATGCCCTGAAACAGGGCCGTCCCAACGTCCTGATCGAAATCCGCAACGATCTGATTGCCGAAGAGACGGGACAGCAGGACTGGGCCAGACGGCTCGCCCCGATCCTGACCCGCGCCCTGGAAATTTCCGGTCTCTGACCCTGCACCGACCGGAATTTTTCAAAAGTACCGGCCGGTGACAAACCCACCGGTACGCCCTAGATCTGTTTCAGCAACAGGAGGCTCCTTCGTCATGGACAAGCAGACCGAAACCGAACTTGAGGCCGCCGCCTTCCGCGCGTTGCGCGATCACCTGATGGAAAAGCGGCCCGATGTACAGAACATCGACTTGATGAACCTCGCCGGTTTCTGCCGCAACTGTTTGAGCCGCTGGTATCAGGAAGCCGCAAATGCGCGCGGCATCGAGATGACCAAGGAAGAGGCGCGCGAAGCCTTCTACGGCATGCCATATGACGACTGGAAGACCCTCAACCAGACCGAGGCCAGCACCGAGAAACAAGAGGCCTTCAAGACCGCCTTTGCCGAGAACGTGGGCAAGAGCTGAGGCGCCTTCCGGCCCCCGACCGCCGGATCAGCCCTGTCCGCCTGCCGCGACCCCGGCGGGCAGCACGCCTTCCAGACGCAGAAGACCGGCCTTGACCGGCACCCCACCGCCGAACCCGGTCAGCGCCCCGTTCGATCCGATGACCCGATGACACGGCAGGATGATCGGCAAAGGGTTGCTGCCATTCGCCGCTCCCACCGCCCGGCTCGCCTTCGGGCGACCGAGCGCGTTGGCAATCTGGCCATAGGTGCGCGTTTCCCCGAAAGGGATATCCGCAAGATATCGCCAGACATCATTCTGAAACGTAGTGCCCGCCAGATGCAACGGCAGATCGAAACGGCGCAGCTCCCCGGCGAAATAGGCGATCAACTGACGCCGCACCTCGGCAAAGGGGCTGTCCGACTGACGCCAGTCCGCGCGCGGACCAAAGGCCTTGCTACCCGACGGAAAACTCAGGAAATGCAGCGCGCGCCCGTCGCCTGCGACCAGAAGCCGCCCGATCGGACTGTCGATATGAGTATAACAGAGCCTCATCCCCGCACCGCCCTGCGGATCGACGAGGGCGACCGATCGTAAAGCTTGGAAAAGGCCGCGTTGAACCGCCTGACACTGCCGAAACCGGCCCGAAAGGCGACCTCGGAGATCGGTAGCGCCGTCTCGTCCAGCAACCGCTTGGCCCGCCCGATCCGCAGCGTCTGCGCCACCTGCAGTGGCGATGCCCCGACGTGTTTCGCAAAGAGCCGCGACAGATGCCGCACCCCGACACCAAGCCGCCCGGAGAGGTCCTCCACCGTTCCGGTATCGAGCGCGCCGGCCTCGATCAACCGCAACGCCCGTTCCACTGTGGTCCGGGTGCCATTCCAGGCGGCACAGAAGGGCGCGGTCTCTGGCCGGCAGCGCAGGCAGGGGCGATAACCGGCCCGTTCCGCCGCCGCCGCGGTCGGGAAATAGCTGACGTTCTTCGTCAACGGCTGTTTGACCGGACAAACCGGCCGGCAATAGATCATCGTCGTCCGGACGGCAGTGAAGAACCTGCCATCGAACTCGGGATCGCGTCGCAGCCGCGCCGCATTGCATGTGTCGAAATCAAGCATGATGCCAATTTAGCAAACCCGCTGCCTCAAGACGATATCGCCCGGAGTATGAGGTCCGAAAACGGCCAGCCAACCCGCGCCGCTGCCGGCACGACGCCGATCGTGATCAGCCTGCCTGCCGATCAACGACGGGTCCTGCATCCCCAAGCTGCGCTGGATCGCCGGAACATTGCGCCGCAGCCGCTCCGGAGGCGATGACACCCGGCAGCTTTGATTCATCTCAAACGCCCCGCGTGCAGTCGTGATAGGCTGACCATAACCGGGGCAGAAACAGGGACAACATCATGCGCGCGATGGTTTTCGAACAGGTCGGTACACCTCTGGAGCTGCGGGACCTGCCACGCCCGACACCAGGGCCGGGGCAAATCCTGCTGAAGGTCGAGGCCTGCGGTGTCTGCCGCACCGATCTGCATATCGTCGATGGCGAATTGACCCAGCCCAAGCTGCCGCTGGTGCCGGGACATGAGGTCGTCGGCCGCATCGCCGCGCTCGGGCCCGGGGTCGTCGGGCTCACCGAAGGCCAGCGCGTCGGCGTGCCCTGGCTGGGCCATGCCTGCGGCCATTGCCCCTATTGCGACATGGGGCGGGAAAACCTCTGCGACGAGCCGCTCTTCACCGGCTACACCTTTGACGGTGGCTATGCGGAATATTGTCTGGCGCATACCGATTTCACCTTTCCCCTGCCCGACGAGGCTGACCCGGTGGCACTCGCCCCGCTGCTCTGCGCCGGGTTGATCGGCTATCGCAGCCTGTCGATGGCGGGCGACGCCGAGGTGCTGGGTCTCTACGGCTTCGGCGCTGCGGCGCATATCCTGTGCCAGATCGCCCTTCACCAGGGCCGCCGAGTACTGGCCTTCACCCGCGACGGCGATATCGCGGCACAGGACTTCGCACGCCGTCTGGGCGCGGTCTGGGCCGGCAATTCCTCGGCCCCCTCGCCCGAGCCGCTGGATGCCGCGATCCTCTTCGCCCCGGTCGGCGCGCTGGTTCCGCTGGCACTGAAGGCAGTGCGCAAGGGCGGTCGCGTGATCTGCGGCGGCATCCACATGAGCGACATTCCAAGCTTTCCCTACGCCGATCTCTGGGAGGAACGTGAGATCCGTTCTGTCGCCAATCTGACCCGCCAGGACGGTGAGGAATTCTTTCCACTGGCGGCAGCCGCTCAGGTGAAAACAGAAACGGTCCCCTATCCGCTGGACCAGGCGAACCAAGCGCTGGACGATCTGCGCGCGGGCCGGCTGCAGGGCGCCGCCGTGCTGGTGCCATGACCCGCCCGTCAGGCGCCGCCGCCACGCCCCGGGCGTATTCTGCGGCGATCCGCACAGGGTCTGTTCGCGCAAGCGCCTTATCCCCCCGGTCGGCACTCGCTACATTCCATGCAACGCAACCCCCTGAGGAGTGCCTGACATGACCAACCTGATGCCCACCTATTTCATCTCGCACGGCGGCGGCCCCTGGCCCTGGATCCCGGATATGGCCGAACATCTGGCCCCGCTGGCGAAATCGCTTGCCCATATCCCCGCCGAGCTGCCCCGCAAACCCACTGCGGTGCTCATGGTGTCGGGCCATTGGGAGGCCGACGATTTCGCGGTGATGCATGCGGCCCATCCGCCGATGGTCTATGATTACTACAACTTCCCGCCGCATACCTACGAGATCAAGTATTCTGCCCCCGGCGCCTCGGGACTGGCGGAGAAGACGGCCGATCTGATCGCCGGCGCCGGTCTGCCCACGCATCTGGACAATGAAATGGGGTATGACCACGGCACCTTCGTGCCAATGGCGTTGATGTACCCCGAAGCGGATATGCCGCTGTTTCAGGTGTCGATCCGGCACAATTACGACCCGGCGCAGCATATGGCCCTGGGCCGTGCCCTGGCACCGCTGCGCGAGGAAGGCGTGCTGATTGTCGGCTCCGGCCTCAGCTATCATAACCTGCGGGAGTTCGGCCCCCGCGCCCGCATCCCCTCGGCCGAGTTCGATAGCTGGCTGAACCAGGCCCTGGCGCTGGCCCCGGAAGAGCGGACCAAAGCCATCTTGAATTGGGAACAGGCCCCCTCGGCCCGCAGGTGTCACGCCCAGGAGGATCATCTGGTGCCGCTCTTCACCGCGCTCGGTGCGGCGGAGGATGCGCCGGTCACCCGGACCTATCACCAGACCAATATCTTCGGCGGCGTCACCGCGTCGAGCTTCCGGTTCGGCTGAGAGAGCAAACTGCCCGGGGCCGTTAGGGCGGCCCCGGGCCAGGCGCCACGGGCGCCACCGGGGTAAAAACCGGGGCCAAGACCGCGCCCCATTTTGCCCCAAGCGTACCTCAGCCGCCAGACAGCCGGGCCAGCGCCGGCCACTGCACCAGCACCACGCCAAGACTCACCAGAGCAACCCCGACCAGCCGCGCCGGCTCGACCGGACGAACAGGCAGGCCGACCGCTCCGAAATGGTCGATGGCGACCGAGGCGATGACCTGCCCGGCGATCACGGCCATCATGAAGCCCGCCGCCCCCAGCCGCGGCACCAACAAAATTGCGGCGGTAACATAGATCACCCCCGCGACACCGCCAAACCAGATCCACTTGGGCTGCCCGGCCAGGGCACTGAGGTTCGGCAGCGGAACCCGCAGCGCGATCAAGGCCGGAATGACACAGAGCAGGCTGATCGCCAGCGACGCCAGCGTCGCCCACAGCGGATGGCCCAGCGCACGCCCCAGCGCCGCATTCGCCCCGCCCTGAAAGGGAACGACGGCACCAGCCAGAACGGCAGACAACAGCAGAACGACCGAAAGTTGCATGATCTTTCCTTTCTCGTTTTCCGCCCTGCTAAGCTTCCGACTTGTGCATTTGAAATTCATATTTCATCGCCTAACATGCACGATATGAATAATCTTCGATCCGTCGATCTGAATCTGCTGGTGGTTCTGGACGCGCTTTTGGCCGAACAGCACCTGTCCCGCGCGGCCGAACGGCTGAACATGAGCCAGCCCGCCGTCAGCCATGCGCTGGCGCGGCTGCGGCGCACGCTGGATGATCCTCTGTTCACCCGCGAGGGCGGGCGCCTGCAGCCGACGCTGAGGGCGCTGGAACTGACCGTGCCGCTGACAGAAGCGCTCAGCCAGATCAGGACGGTTCTGACGCCGGACCAGTTCGATCCGACGGCGCGTCACCAGTTCTGGATTGCGGCCTCGGACTATGGCACCACCTTGTTGTTGCCAAAGCTCATGCCCCGGCTGCGGCGCATCGCGCCGGGGATCGACCTGACGGTGACGCAGCACAGCCGCGAGGCGATGATCGCTGCAGTCGTGGATGGCGCGATCGACCTGGCGCTTGGCGTATTCCCCTCCCTTCCGCCGCAAATCCAAAGCCATCCCCTGTTCCAAGACAGCTATGCCTGCCTGCTCGACCCCGGAAGCCAGCCGCATCCCTTCCGGGGCCTGACCCAGGATCTCTACTGGTCGGCTCCACATGTGCTGGTCGCCGTCCATGGCGAGGCCGCGACCGAGATCGACCTGCATCTGCGCCACCACCGCCGGGCCCGGCGCATCGCCCTGATCCTGCCGCATTGGAGCGTCGCACCGCGGGTCATTGCCGGCACCGATCTGATCCTGACTGCGGCCCGCAGCAGCCTCGAGGCCGCCGCTGATGATCTGGCGCTGCTGCCGCCGCCCTTCACGCTCCCCCCGATCTCCTTCGTGGCGATCCACCACCGTCGGCGTCGCGCCGACCCGGCGCTGCGGTGGCTTCTGGAACAGATCAGGATCGACCTTCCCGGCTGACACGGCCGGACCGCGACACCGGCGCTCCACTTGCAACTCGGCTGGCGCCCCCTATGTTCCGACGGAGACTTACCAAGGAGACATTTCGACATGGACCAGACCCTCGCCGCCCTCACCCCTTCGGTATCGCTGCGAGACGTTCTGACCCATGCCTGCATCTGTTTGCCTTTCCAACCTCACCTGGACCAAGCCTGACGGCAGCCCGCTTTTCCACGACCTGACCCTGAGTTTCGGCGCCGAGCGCACCGGCATCGTCGGGCGCAACGGAACCGGCAAATCCACCCTTCTGAAGCTGATCGCGGGGGAGCTGCGGCCAGTGACCGGCCGGATCATCGCCCCCGCCTCGGTCGCCATGCTGCGGCAGGATGTGGCCGGCCACCCCGATGACACCCTCGCCGATCTCTTCGGCCTGCGATCCGCACTTGACCTGCTCGACCGGGCGGAGGCGGGCCTTGCCGATGTCGAGGAGCTGACCAGGGCGGACTGGACGCTACCTGCCCGGATCGAGGCCGCCTTGCTGCGTGCAGGCCTGTCGCTGCCCCCGGAGACACCACTGGCGCAGCTCTCCGGCGGGCAGCGCACCCGCGCGGGCCTTGCCGCGGCCCTTCTTTCCCAGCCGAAACTTCTGCTGCTCGACGAACCCACCAACACCCTCGACCGCGCCGGGCGCCAGGCGGTGATCGACCTCATCCAGGGCTGGACGGGCGGCGCCATCGTCGTCAGCCATGATCGCGAATT
Source organism: Pseudodonghicola xiamenensis DSM 18339 (assembly GCF_000429365.1). GTDB lineage: Bacteria > Pseudomonadota > Alphaproteobacteria > Rhodobacterales > Rhodobacteraceae > Pseudodonghicola > Pseudodonghicola xiamenensis. The sequence continues at coordinate 44,669 of NZ_AUBS01000027.1, forward strand.
GCTGGAGGAGATGGACGCCATCGTCGAGCTGACCGCGCTTGGCGTGACGCGATACGGCGGCCCCTACAGCGCCTTCCGCCAGCAGAAGGCGATCGAGCTGGAGGCAGCCCACCGAGATCTGGCCCAAGCGGAGAAGACCCGGACCGAGACCGCCCGCCGCGCCCAGCAGGCTGCCGAACGTAAGGCACGCAAGGATCGCGCCGGGCAGAAGACGCGCACCAAGGGCGATCAACCGAAGATCGTGATGGATGCGGCAAAGGACCGGGCCCAGGCCTCGGACGCCGGCAACGCCCGCCTGCGCGCGGCCCGGCACGAGGCTGCCGAAACCGCCCATGGCGCTGCCCGCGACCGAATCGAGGTTCTGACCCCGATCCAGATGGATATCTCCCCCACCGGTCTGCCGCCCGGCAAGCTGGTGCTGCGGCTAGACGATGTAACTGGCGGCCACGATGCCGAGGCCCCTGTGATCAAGGGGCTGTCACTGATCGTCACCGGCCCCGAGCGTCTCGTCATCGCCGGCCCCAACGGCAGCGGCAAGACAACGCTTCTCAAGATGATCGCCGGAGAGATGGCGCCGCAACGGGGTCAGGTGGAGCGGCGGGTTCCCACGGCATTTCTGGATCAACACGTGGGGTTGCTCGACCCCGCCCAGTCGCTGCACGAGAATTTCCGCCGGCTGCATCCTGCGGCCGAGACCAGAGCCGCCCATGCCGCGCTTGCCCGCTTCGGCTTTCGCGCCGGTGACGCCCTGCGCCGGGCGGCCGATCTGAGCGGCGGCGAACGCCTGCGCGCCGGCCTCGCCTGCACTCTCGGCGCGGCCCCGCCGCCGATGCTGCTGATCCTGGACGAACCCACCAACCACCTTGACCTGGACGGTATCGCCGCCCTCGAGACCGCGCTTTCGGCCTATGACGGGGCGGTGCTGGCGGTCAGTCACGACACGGCGTTTCTGCAAAGCCTCGGCCTCCACCGGAGCATCGACCTGACAGGCTGACCGCCAGACATGCAAAAGGGCAGGCGAACCGCCTGCCCTTTCCGCGTTCAGACCGGATCGGATCAGATCGCCGACTTGCGGCTTTCGTCAATGTAGATCTCGCGCAGCCGCTTGGAGACAGGGCCCGGCTTGCCATCGCCCAGAACCACGCCATCGACTTCGACGATCGGCATCACGAAGGCCGAGGCGGAGGTATAGAAAGCCTCATCCGCGGCCTGCGCCTCGTCGATGGTGAAGGGGCGTTCCTCGATCTCCATCTGTGCTTCCTTGGCCATCTTCAGGACCGATCCGCGGGTGATGCCGTGCAGAATGTCATGCGACAGATCTCGGGTGATGATCTTGCCACCCTTGACGATATAGCAGTTGTTCGACGAGCCTTCTGTGACATAGCCGTCCTCGACGAACCATGCGTCGTCCTTGCCTGCCTTTTCGGCGGCCATCTTCGCCATCGACGCATAAAGCAGTTGCACGGTCTTGATGTCGCGACGGTGCCAGCGCAGATCGGGAACCGAGATCACCTTGATGCCCTTGTCGGCCTTGGGGTCGTTGACCAGCCCCGGCTTAGACTGGGTATAAAGCACCACGGTCGGCGGCGTGCCGGCGGGCGGATAGTGGAAATCGCGATCGCCGGCGGTTCCCCGCGACACCTGCAGATAAACGCCGCCCTCTTCGACCCCGTTCAGCTCGATCAGCTTGCGGTGGATTTCCAGCCATTCCTCGCGGGTGATGTCACAGACGATCTCCAGCTCTTTCAGCGACCGCTCCAGACGCGCCATATGGCCGTCGAATTCGGTCAGCTTGCCGTCGAGCACACAGGTGACCTCATAGACCGCATCGCCCATGACAAAGCCCCGATCGAAGATCGACACGGTGGCCTCTTCCTCGGGCATATAGGTTCCGTTCAGATAGATGGTCCGGCTCATTTCGCGTTCCTAACCTTTGGTCCTTCGCTCTCCCCTCTCCCTGACAGGAGAAGGGTCAAGGCGGGGGCTGTTTAAAATCCCGAATGAGGCTGCTCTCAGCCCCAAAGCGCTGCATCCGGCGGATGCACACCCTTGTCGTCGAAACACAGCGCATGATCGCGGTCTTCTGCCAACAGGAGCGGCCCGTCAAGATCCACCACCGTCGCGCCCTGCGCCACCAGCGTCGCCGGCGCCATGGCGAGCGAGCTGCCCACCATGCAGCCGACCATGATGTCATAGCCCTCGGCCAATGCCGCCTGGCGCAGCGCCAGGGCCTCGGTCAACCCGCCGGTCTTATCCAGCTTGATGTTGATTACATCGTACTTGCCCTTCAACCCGGGCAGCGAGGCACGGTCATGGCAGCTCTCATCCGCACAGACCGGCACCGGACGCTCCATCCCGATCAAAGCCTCGTCCTGCGACGCCGGCAGTGGCTGTTCGACAAGCTGCACCCCCAGCCGCACCAGATGCGGCGCCAGATCGGCATAGACCTCGGCTGACCAGCCTTCGTTGGCGTCAACGATGATCCGCGATTTCGGCGCGCCGGCGCGCACTGCCTCAAGCCGCGGCATGTCGTCCGGCGTGCCGAGCTTGATCTTCAACAACGGACGAAACGCGTTTTTTGCGGCCTGCGCCTGCATCGCCTCAGGCGTATCCAGCGACAGCGTATAGGCGGTGATCTCAGGCCCCGGCGCGGCCAGCCCGGCAAGGTCCCAGACCCGCTTGCCGGCGCTCTTGGCTTCCCAGTCCCACAGCGCGCAATCGACCGCGTTGCGCGCAGCACCTGCCGGCAACAGATCATAGAGCGCCGCGCGGGTCACGTCCGTCGGCAGACCGCGGATTTCCGCCTCGACGCTTTCCAGCGTCTCGTCGTAACGGGCATAGGGCACGCATTCCCCCCAGCCGGTGACGCCGTTCCGGGTCACCCGCACCGTCAGCACCTTGGCTTCGGTGCGCGAGCCGCGGCTGATGGTGAATACCTGCGCCAGCTTGAAGACGTCGCGCGTCACATCAATGGTCATCCGGTCCCCCTGTCGGGGCACCTGCAGGCGCCCCCTCTTTACTTGGAATTCAATCCCCCGAAGGGATGCTGGCGCGCCACCGATCGCGGCACGCCGCCTTTGCCTTCTTCTGGGCCAGAAGACCCTGCCAGAGACGCCCCCGGCAGGATCAGACCGTTCCCCGAGAGCTCAGATCGCCGCCAGCGCGTCCACCAACTTGCCCGCACCATAGCGGAACGGATCGGTTGCCGGCAGGCCCATTTCGGTTTCCAGCTTGGCCAGGTAGGCCTGCGCCTCGTCTTCCCCCATGTGCTGGGTGTTGACCGAAATCCCGGCCACGACGCAAGCGGGGTTGCCGACCTGCGCCAGTTTCAGCGCCACGTCGCGCAGATCTTCCAGCGACGGCAGGGTATAGCCCGGCAAGCCGCGCATATGCGGGCGGGTCGGTTCGTGGCACAGGATCAGCGCATCGGGCTGACCGCCATGCACCAGCGCCATGGTGACGCCGGAATAGGACACGTGGAACAACGAGCCCTGGCCTTCGATCAGGTCCCAGTGATCGGCATCGTTATTCGGGGTCAGATATTCGATCGACCCGGCCATGAAATCGGCGATGACCGCATCCAGCGGCACGCCGTTGCCGGTGATCAGAATACCGGTCTGACCGGTGGCGCGGAAGGTCGACTGCATGCCGCGCGCGCGCATCTCGGCGTCCATCGCCAGGGCGGTGTACATCTTGCCCACCGAACAGTCGGTCCCCACCGCCAGACAGCGCTTGCCGGTCCGTTTCACGCCATTGGCGATCGGATATTGCACCGACGGGATCCGCACATCGTGCAGGGTGCGGCCGGTAGCTTCGGCCACGGCGACCAGGTCAGCCTCGTCGCGCAGCAGGTTGTGCAGGCCAGAGGCCAGATCGAAGCCCTCTTCCAGCGCCGCCACCAGAACCTTTTTCCATTCCTGGCTGATCAGGCCACCACGGTTGGCAACACCGATCACCAGCGTCTTGGCGCCGGCAGCCTTGGCTTCGGCCAAGGTCATGTCGGTCAGGCCCAGATCAGCCTTGCAGCCGTCCATGCGGAACTGGCCCACGGCATTCTCCGGACGCCAGTCCTTGATACCTTGCGCCACCTTGGCCGCCAATTGATCGGGGGCGTCGCCAAGGAACAAGAGATATGGGGTCTCGATCATCGCATGTGTCTCCATCCTGATTCCCCGTTACGCTATCGAAAACACAGATGGATTGTATCGCGTTTTCCACACACAAATCACAAATTCACGCAAATTTCTCCCACAATTCAACAGTCAAAACGAACAACTAAGCGCCTATCCCACCATTTCGAGAAAAGACACACATCCATGCCGCGCCAGCATTGCTGCGCCAGCACAATCTACTTGCAGGATGGCGCGCAATTTAATACTTCCAGAGACATGAAATAGGTAACATCCTTACCCGGAGAAATAGGCCCATGAGCTTCCGCATCCAGCCCGCCGCGCCGGCACGCCCCAACCGCTGCCAATTGTTCGGCCCGGGCGCGCGCCCCGCGCTTTTCCCGAAGATGGCCGCCAGCGCCGCCGACGTGATCAACCTTGATCTCGAGGATTCGGTTGCCCCCTCCGACAAGGATGCCGCACGCGCGAATATCATTCAGGCGATTTCGGAAATCGACTGGGGCAACAAAACCCTCAGCGTACGGATCAACGGGCTCGACACCCCCTATTGGTATCGTGACGTCGTCGACCTGCTGGAACAGGCGGGCGAGCGGCTCGATCAGATCATGATCCCCAAAGTGGGCTGCGCCGCCGATGTCTATGCCGTCGACGCGCTGGCCACCGCAGTGGAAACAGCCAAGGGCCGGACCAAGAAGATCAATTTCGAGGTGATCATCGAGTCGGCCGCCGGCATCGCCCATGTCGAGGAGATCGCCGCCAGCTCGCCCCGCCTTGTCGCGATGAGCCTCGGGGCCGCGGATTTCGCCGCCTCGATGGGCATGCAGACTACCGGCATCGGCGGGACGCAAGAAAACTACTACATGCTGCGCGAAGGCGTAAAACATTGGTCCGACCCCTGGCATTGGGCCCAGGCCGCCATCGTCGCCGCCTGCCGCACCCATGGGGTGCTGCCGGTCGACGGGCCGTTCGGCGATTTCTCGGATGACGACGGTTTCCGCGCCCAGGCGCTGCGCTCGGCGACGCTGGGCATGGTCGGCAAATGGGCGATCCATCCGAAACAGGTGGCGCTCGCCAACGAGGTTTTCACTCCTTCGGAGGCCGCCGTGACAGAGGCGCGCGAAATCCTCGCCGCGATGGAAGACGCCAAGGCGCGCGGCGAAGGCGCCACCGTCTACAAGGGCCGACTGGTCGATATCGCCAGCATCAAGCAAGCCGAGGTGATCGTCGCCCAGGCCGAGCTGATCGCCGGGAAATAGGCGCAACCGAACCGCAAGTATTGTCAGGGGGCGCCCAGCCGGCGCCCCCTTTCCATTGGGGGCTGCATGACCGATCTCACACTGATCCATACCGCCGAGGTGCATCGCACCACCTTCGACGATCTGGCCGCCCGGCTCGTGCCCAGGGCACGGCTGGCCCATATCCTGCGGCCCGACTGGCTCGTCCGCGCGCAGACCGGCATCGACGCAGATCTTGAGGCAGAGGTCACCGAGGCCATCCGCTCCGCCTCTGGCCCTGTGCTGTGCAGCTGCTCCACGCTGGGGCCGCTCGCCGCCGAAGCCGGCGCACTGCGCATCGACGCGCCGATGATGGCGCGGGCGGCACGGATCCGCGGGCCGGTCCTGCTGGCCTACTGCCTGAACAGCACCCGCGCGCCCTCGGTGGCGCTGCTGGAGGCAGCCTTTGCGGCCGAAGGCAAGGCTGCCGATATCCGGCTGCTGGACCTGCGCCAGCTCTGGCCGCTGTTCGAAAACGGAGAGACCCGGCGTTTCACGCAGGAGATCGCAAGGCAGGTGAGCATGGCGCTGGAAGCGGCCCCCGACATTGCCTGCGCGGTGCTGGCACAAGCTTCGATGGCCGGGGCCGCGCCCCATCTGGAAACAACGGTTCCGGTGCTCAGCTCGCCCGAAACCGCCCTGCTCCACGCATTGGGCCTGGAATAGCCTGACCTATTTCCAGCCGAGCACCTCGTTCGGCACCCATTTCAGCTTTTGCCCCGACTTGCCCCATTTCATCATCAGGCAGGAGCTGCCGTATTTCTGGAAATAGGCGAATTTCAGCGGATACCAGCCCGCCTTGGGCACTTGCACCTCGACCCGCTGGTTGGCCTCGCAACCCTGGCGCCCGTCGAAATCGCCCACCAGGGCCCCGCCGATCTGCGCATTGATCCCGTCGTTTGACCAGGTTTCGATCTCATAGACACCGGGAGCGTCGAAACGAATGAAACCGGTAATGTCGGCAGCGACATTATAGGGATACTTATGGGTCAGCACCGGATCGCCTTCATCCGTGTCCCGGTAATCAAGCCCCCGCAGCGGCTGGCCCGGCTTGGCCGAATTCAGCATCTGCATCGCCATCGACATGCTCTGAATCTTCTGCGGCGGCGGGCCGAGATAAGCATATTTCACCGCCAGCCCCGCCTTCAATCCAGTGGGCTGCGGCTCCGCCGGGGTCAGTTTCAACGGCGCGGCGACGGCTCCCGCCGCCCCCAGGCCCCAAGCGGCCAACGCCGCGACACTCGCGATTTTCATCAAAACACCTCTCCTCGCACCCGGCCACCCCGGGTCTGACGATCCTTGGAGCCTAGGCAGACCAAAGCTGTCGGACAAGCCCCTTGCACCACGCTCAGGCGCGTAAGTCCTTGGGTGACTCCATCACCACATAGGAGGTGATCGAGGTGACATGCGGCAGAGTGCCCAGCACATCAGTGTGGAACCGCTTGTAAGACGGGAGATCGGCACATTCGACGCGCAGCAGATATTCGATGGTGCCGGTGACATTGTGGCACTCGACCACCTCCGGCGCCTGCGCCACCGCGCGTTCAAACGCCTCTTGCGCCGCCTTGCTATGCTCGCCCAGCCCGACCGCCAGATAGGCGACAAAGCCGATCCCCATCGCCGCCGGTTGCAGCACCGCACGATAGCCAGCGATGACACCGGCCCGTTCCAGCTCCTGCACACGGCGCAGACAGGCCGAGGGCGACAACCCCACCCGCTCAGCCAGATCGAGATTGCTGATCCGCCCATCGCGCGTCAGCTCTCGCAATATCCGGCGGTTTATCTGATCCATCTTCGCCATTAGTTGCGCAACTTCTGTAATCATTCGACAAAACGCAATTTAATTCCGGCATTCATCCGCAAGATTTCGCACCATGACTTACGATCTCTTCCTTGCCCTGGCGCTCTTCGCCCTCGCCTCTTCGATCACCCCGGGGCCCAACAACCTGATGCTGATGGCCTCGGGTGCCAATTTCGGCTTTCGCCGCACCCTGCCGCATATGCTGGGGATCGGGCTGGGCTTCACCTTCATGGTGCTGCTGGTCGGCGCCGGACTGGCGCAGGTGTTCGACGCCGTGCCCTACAGCTATACGGGCCTCAAGATTGTCTCGGTCGTCTATCTGCTCTGGCTCGCCTGGAAGATCGCCCATGCTGCCCCGATCCAGACCGGAGAGGCCGCCGGCCGCCCCTTCACCTTTCTGCAGGCGGCCGCCTTTCAGTGGGTCAACCCAAAGGCCTGGGCGATGGCGCTGACCGCGATCAGCGCCTATACGCCGGATCATTCGACCGCCGCAGTCGCTCTGGTCGCACTGACCTTCGGGGCGATCAACCTGCCTTCGGTCAGCACTTGGACTGTTCTGGGCCAGCAGATGGCCCGGCTGCTGACCAATCCGCGCCGGCTGACGGCCTTTAACTGGACCATGGCGGCACTGCTGGTGGCCTCGCTCTATCCGGTGCTGCGGGCCGGTTGAAACCGTGCAAGACCACGCCCCCGCAAAATCCGGTTGCCGTGGCGTTCAGACACCACTGATCCGCCCCGGGACCGCCGCGAAGTCGTCGCCATAGCCCCCAAACAACTCTTGCCGAGTTGCATCTGCGCGGTCGCAGGGTCATATAGCGCCTGCAACAACGCGCATGTGGTTCCGCAGCGAGAGGCCCGATGACCCAATATCTGGATTTCGAAAAACCCCTGGCCGAAATCGAAGGCAAGGCCGAAGAGCTGCGTGCGCTCGCCCGTGCCAACGAAGAGATGGATGTCGAGGAAGAGGCAAGCGCCCTCGACGCCAAGGCTGAAAAGATGCTGGCCGACCTCTATCAGACCCTGACACCCTGGCGAAAATGTCAGGTGGCACGCCATCCTCAGCGACCGCATTGCCGTGATTACATCGAAGCGCTGTTCACCGAATTCACCCCGCTGGCCGGCGATCGGAACTTTGCCGACGATCACGCGGTGATGGGGGGGCTTGCCCGTTTCGACGACAAGCCGGTGATGGTGATCGGCCAGGAAAAGGGCGACGACACCAAGGGGCGCATCCTGCACAACTTCGGCATGGCCCGCCCTGAAGGTTATCGCAAGGCGGTCCGCCTGATGGAAATGGCCGACAAGTTCGGCCTGCCGGTGATCACCCTGGTCGACACCCCCGGCGCCTACCCCGGCAAGGGCGCAGAGGAGCGCGGCCAATCCGAGGCGATCGCGCGCTCGACCGAGAAATGCCTGCAGATCGGCGTGCCGCTGATCTCGGTCATCGTCGGAGAGGGCGGCTCGGGCGGCGCCGTGGCGCTGGCCTCCGCCGACCGCGTGGCGATGCTGGAACATTCGGTCTATTCGGTGATCACGCCGGAAGGCTGCGCCTCGATTCTCTGGAAGAACGCCGAAAAGATGCGTGAGGCGGCCGAGGCGATGCGCATCACCGCGCAAGATCTGCTCAAGCTCAAGGTGGTGGACCGGGTGATCCCCGAGCCCCTCGGCGGCGCCCATCGCGCCCGCGAGGCCGCTATCGCCGCGGTAGGCGACACCCTGCGCGCCATGCTGACCGAGATGGCCGACAAGAAGCCCAAAGAGCTGATCAAAGAGCGTCGGCAGAAATTCCTCGACATCGGCAGCAAGGGGCTGGCGGCCTAAGCCCGCGGCTCAGGCCCCACGCGACACTCCGACAGCGAGGCCGCACGCCGCGCCTTGCCAAGGCCGCCGGCGCAGGGGGCGCTCAGCCCCTGCCGCTATCCGCCCAGTCGCCGCAACAACGCCACCGAGGGCTCTCCCGTCACGCCAAGTCCCTGCCGTCGCTGATAACCGGCAATCGCGGCACGGGTCTTGTCGCCGATCACCCCATCGGCCCCTTCCGTATCGAAGCCCGCCCGGGTCAACCGCTGTTGCAACGCCTTGCGATCCGCCAGAGTCAACCCATTGGCATCCGGAGGGAAGGTTCCGCGCAGACGCCTGCCCCCGGCGATCCGATCGGACAGATGGCCGATCCCCAGCCCGTATTTCTCGGAATTGTTATAGCGCAGGATCACCTGGAAGTTGCGATAGACCAGAAAGGCCGGCGCATTCAGCCCGGCAGGGGCCAGCACCGATGCGGAGCCATGATCGGGCAGAATCCCCCCCGCCGCCGGCCGCACCCCCAACGCCCGCCAGGCGGCAACACTGCGCTCCTTCCCGCGCCCAGTCAGCCCGGCATCGAACCCCTGCGGCAGCGCCACTTCCAGCCCCCAGGGCTGGCCGTGCCGCCAGCCCGAGCGCGACAGATAAGCAGCCGCCGAGGCCAGCGCGTCGCTGGGATCTGCATCCCAGATATCGCGCCGCCCGTCGCCGGTGAAATCCACCGCATAGGCCAGATAGGTCGTCGGGATGAATTGCGTGTGCCCCATCGCGCCGGCCCAGCTTCCGGTCATCCGTTCGGGGCTGACATCCCCCGCCTGCAGGATCTTCAGCGCCGCCATTAATTGGCTTTCGAAAAACGCACCACGGCGGCCATCATAGGCCAGCGTCGACAGCGCCGAAATCACCGGCACATCGCCGCGCCGCGCGCCATAGCGGCTTTCCAGCCCCCAGACGGCACAGACCACCTGCGCCTCGACACCATAGCGATCCTCGATCCGCCGCAGCAACGCCCCATGGCGCGACATCATCGCCCGGCCGGTCGAAACCCGCTCGTCCGAGGCCGCGATCGCCAGATAATCCTCCAGTGATCGGGTGAATTCGGTCTGGTTACGGTCCCGCTCGATCACCCCCGGCAAATAGCCGGCACCGCGAAAGGCGCGCACCATCACCTGCGGTGAAATCCCCCGTGCCGCCGCCCGGTCGCGAAATCCCACGACCCAGGCATCATAGGCCGGGTTCGACACGGGGCGCATCGCTGGCGCCGCCGTCTGCAATACCCCGCCCGAACAGGCCGACAGCGCCCCTGCCGCCGCCGTCAGACCGAACACCCGCCGCGTCATCTTCATCATCAGCCCGTCTCCTCACGTGATTTTGACGCAAGCTAGCGCAAATCCACCAAGCCCCCAAGCCGGTGACCGTGCTGATTGCCCCGGCTGCGCAACAAGGCGCCGCCGCCTTGCCTTTTTCTGGCTGGAAATATCCCCGCCGGAGGCTCGCCCCCCAACGGGGGCGATCTCAGCGCGCCAGCAGCCTCAGCCCCTGGGTCACGTCAGAGCGCACCGCCAGCCGCAACCCCGGCTCATCGCCTGCCTTCAGCGCGGCAATGATCAACCGATGGAAATGCGGCGGTTCGGTTCGGTTCAATCGGCCATAAAGCGCCCGCATCGTCGGGCCGAGCTGCAGCCACACGGTTTCCACGATGGCCAGCATCGCCGGCGCCTGGGCCCGCAGGTAAAGCGTGCGGTGAAATTCCAGATTGGACCGGATGTACCCCACCGCATCACGCTTCTGTACCCGTTCGGCAATCACAGCATTTATGCTGGTCAGCCGGTCGATCAACGCCATATGCGCCCGCGGCAATGCCCGGCTGGCCAGCTCGACCTCAAGAAGCGCCCGCAACGCCGCCAGCTCCTCGATCCGCTCCGGCCCGAGATCCGGGGTAGAGACACGCCCTGAGCTCGACAGCAGCAGCGCCCCCTCGGCCACCAGACGCCGCACCGCCTCGCGCGCCGGCGTCATCGACACCTCGAATTCCCGACCGATCCCGCGCAGGGTCAGAGCGGTGCCCGGGGCGATCTCGCCATGCATGATACGGGACCGAAGCGTGCGATAGACCCGGTCATGCGCGGCAAGCAACGGGTCCGAGGTGCGGGACTGGATCAACATGCTCCCATGTGATCACAAAGCCCGCCGCCGTCAAGCGGCCCCGCGCGGTCAGCCGGAGAAACGATAGCGGTGCAGTTCTCCGCCATGGGCCCGCAACCATTGCCGAGGCGCCTCATAGGGCCCGTAAATCCGCCCCACCTGTGCCCAGAAGGCTGGTGAATGGTTCATCTCTGCCAGATGCGCCACCTCATGCGCGGCGACATAGCTCAGCACCTCCGGCGGCGCCAAGATCAACCGCCAGGAATACATCAGCGCCCCCTGCGACGAACACGACCCCCAGCGCGAGCGGGTATCCCGAAGGGTGATCCGGCTATAACTCCGGCCCAGCCGCCGCGCATAATCGTCCGAGGCCGCGGCCAGACGATCCCGTGCCAGCTCCTTCAGCCAGGATTGCAGCCGCATCGCCACCGCCGGCCCCGGCACTGCAATCCGATCGGCCATCAGCACCAGCCGCCGCCCGTCCGCCGGTACGATCTGCCGCATCGCCCCTTCGATCGGTATCTCGGCACCGATGGCGATATCGACATCCTCGCTCCGCGCCTCCAGATGCTGGCGAATCCAGGCTTCCTTTTCGCGCGCGAAGGCCAGCGCCTCCGCCTCGGGAACGCGGGCAGGCAGGGTCAGCGTCACCCGCCCGTCAAGCTGAGAAATCCGCAGGCTGATCCGCCGCGCCCGGGCCGAGCGGCGCAGGGTCAGGGCCACCGGCGGCGCTCCATCCAGAAAATACTCACTCATCCGTTCGAAACCCGGGATCGCAAAGGCTTTGACAGTGTCTACCTCATATGGCAGGTGCACGGAATCGTCGACACGACTCAGCAGATATCAGCAGATAATCGAGGGGATTTCACATGCCCAAGGAAGAATGGGGTGTAAAGCGCGTTTGCCCGACCACCGGCAAGCGTTTCTACGACCTGAACAAGAATCCGATCATCAGCCCCTACACGGGCGAGATCGTCGAACTTGATGTCGGCAAGAGCCGAATGATCGCCGCCGATGCCGAAGACGCAGCGACCCTGAAGGCCAAGGCCCGTTCGGTAGACGACGAGGATGTCGTTCTGGATGATGACGACGATGCGGTCGACATGGATCTCGGCGATGATGTTCTCGATGACGAGGACGACGAGGACAATGTTTCGCTCGACGACATCGCCGATATGTCCTCGGACGACGACGAGTCGTAACCAGCCCGGGGCGGACGCAACCAGGCGCCCGCCCCCGCTGCCACCGCTGTTTTCAGACGGTTTTGCAGCCCACGAAAAAATCCCCCCAACAGATGATTTTTTCGCTTGAACATCCCGGCGCCGTTCCGTAAATGACGCCCACACCGCCGGAGACGGCACGCTGGCAACAGCGACGGGGCCTTAGCTCAGCTGGGAGAGCGCTTGCATGGCATGCAAGAGGTCAGGGGTTCGATCCCCCTAGGCTCCACCAAATTCTCTTTGAAAAGCACCAGATAGTTCTGCCTTTCTCGTCAGATGATTTGCCTCTGCCGAGCGGACCAGTGCTGTTTTCCCTACGAAAATCCATGCTGCTTCGATCCGCGCCCTTGGCGTGTCGATCGCTTTGCAGCCCCCCCCTTTCACCATCGAGGATGGCCCATGAGCGACCATTTCTTCGTCGTGACGGGCGGCCCTGGTGCGGGCAAGACCAGCCTCATCACCGAACTCGCCCGCCGCGGCTTTCATACGATCCCCGAATCCGGCCGCGCGATCATTCGCGAGGAGATGGCCCGCGGCGGAGACGCCCTCCCTTGGGCGGATCGCGTGGCTTATGCCGAACGGATGCTTGAACGCGATCTCCGCGCCTACGAGGACGCTCAAGCACTCTCAGGCCCCGTGATCTTCGACCGGGGCATTCCCGATATAATGGGATACTTGACCCTCTGCGGCCTCCCAGTGCCGCCCCACATCGCTGCAGCAGCCAAGGCAGCCCGCTACAACGTCCGCGTCTTCCTGACACCCTACTGGGATGAGATCTTCACACAGGACATCGAGCGCAAGCAGACCGAGATATGCGCAGAAGTTGGTGACGCCTGATCAGGCGGCGATTTGAACGTGGCGGAGGCCGTCGCGGAACTCAACCCCTTGGATGATTTCGGGCAGGCGGTTCCGGCCGTCGAGTTTGCGCCATTTTGCCTGCGCTGACATCATCAGCTTGAATGCCATGGCCAGTCCGGTCTTGCGGCTGAGGCAGCCCTTGGTGCGTTTCGTGCGATGCCGGACGGTGGCAAAGGTGCTTTCGATCGGGTTTGACGTGCGGATGTGCTTCCAGTGTTCGGCCGGGTAGTCGTAGAAGGTCAGCAGCGCGTCCCGGTCCTTGACCA
>NZ_AUBS01000028.1 GCF_000429365.1 Pseudodonghicola xiamenensis DSM 18339
TCGCAGCCGTCAGCGTCGTCTTGCCGTGGTCAACGTGACCAATCGTGCCGATGTTCACGTGCGGTTTCGAACGATCAAACTTTTCCTTTGCCATGTCTTAGGCGCCCTTTTGCACTGGTGGGGTCCCAATGACCCGGTTTCCTCTGCGCGCGGCACATATTGGGTTCGGCAGGGAAAATCAAGGCCTCCCGCATCCGAACTCCAGCCCGCGGCCTGCCTGCATCAGCCGCCCACAGCGGGCGCCTGCATCGCGGGCGCATCGTTGGTCGTCAAGGGCACCACGTCATTCACCGTGGCCACGCCCTGGGCATCGGTCGCCGCGCCCTCACGGCGGTCGAACCAACCATGTTCCTTATGCATCTTGACCAGCCAATCCTCGATCTGACCGACCGCGTTCCGGGCCAGCCCCTGCATCTGCTCTTCGCGGGTCCGTTCGCGCCCCGACCCCATCAGCAGGGTGTTACCGGTGGTGGTTTCGAAGATGGTGAACTGTTCGACCTCGTCATTCAGTTTCTTCGCCGCCGCATCGTCCCAGACCGTCACATTGATGATCAGCGCCGATTTCGGATTGTAGATCACCGGTACACCCTTGGGGGCCAGCATATAGCCTTCGACCGAAATCCCCAGATGATAGAGCTGGCTGCCCTGATAGCGGCCGAAACGATCGGAGACCGCGCCGGTCATCACCGTGACCCATTCCTCGGCCGTGGCGTCGCGCGAAATCGGGCCCTTCTGCGCCTTGGAGGCGACCACGATGTTGTGACCGAGCCGGAATTCCCCGAGATCCGCGAGCGGTTCGTCAGGAGAAGCGGCAGTGCAGGCCGCCAGAAGGGCGAAACCGGCGAGCAGGGCGAAGATGCGGATCATGATCTCTCCGTAGCTGAACGTCGCCTCACGGGATAGACTACCGCGCAGCCGGGTGCAAACCTTCCGCGCGGCAGCGAGCCCCAGTTAGGTGAAACGGTTGTCGCGCGGGAAGCCATGCGGCGGACGTTTGCCGACGCCGGCCCGCTTGCCCAGCCATTCGGTCATATCCGGTTCGTGCCGGGTCTTGCCGCCGCCCATCTGCCAGCGCAGCCCCTCAGCCCAGTCGAAGGTGGTGAGATCCGCCAGCCCGCCATCAAGCTCGAGCGCCCCCTGCTTGCCACGGGCCTGATTGTATTTCTGCAACCGGACCCCCTTGCCACGGGCCATCTCGGGCAGTTCCTCCAGCGGGAAGACCAGAAATTTACCGTTCTCACTGACCACTGCAACGTGATCACCGGTCACCGGCTGACAGATCAGCGCGCGATCGCTGTCCTTGACGTTCAGCACCTGCTTGCCGCTGCGGGTCTGCGCGATCACATCGTCCTCGGCCACCACGAAACCGTTACCGGCGTTCGAGGCAACGATCAGCTTGCCACCCGACTTGTGGACCAGAATATCGACGATCTCCGCCTCGTTCGGCAGATCGACCATCAGCCGCAACGGCTCGCCCAACCCGCGCCCGCCCGGCAGATTCGCCGCTGACAGCGTATAGAACCGCCCGTTGGTGGCGAAGATCAGCAGCTTGTCAGTGGTTTCGGCATGGAAGATGAATCGCGGCCCGTCGCCATCGCGGAACTTCAGCTCACGCGTCAGGTCGATATGGCCGGTCATCGCCCGGATCCAGCCCATCTTGGAACAGACCACGGTGACCGGCTCGCGCTCGATCATCGCCTCGATCGGCACATCCTCGACCACGCCCGCCTCGGCAAAGACGGTACGGCGGGCGCCGCCCTCGTAATCCTTGCCAAAGGCCTTCTTGGTATCCCTGATCTGATCGGAAATCCGTGCCCACTGCAGGCCTTCGTCCTCCAGCAGATCCTCCAGCCCGGCGCGTTCTTCCATCAGCGCATCGCGTTCGCGCACCAGTTCGATTTCTTCCAGGCGCCGCAGAGACCGCAGGCGCATGTTCAAGATCGCCTCGACCTGGACCTCGGAAAGCTCCCCCTCGCCGGGCAGCGGAGTGCGGTAATCCTTCTCCGACATCGCCCGCGGATGGTCGATCGCCCAATCCTCGCGCATCAGTGCCGATTTGGGATCATCGTCATAGCGGATGATGTCGATCACCCGGTCGAGGTTGAGGAAGGCGATGATGAACCCTTCCAGCACCTCAAGCCTATGGTCGATCTTGGCCAGCCGGTGTCGCGAGCGGCGCAAGAGCACCTCTTGCCGGTGATCGAGGAAGGCGCGCAGCACCTCCTTCATCGAACAGACCTTGGGCGTCACCCCGTCGATCAGAACGTTCATGTTCAGGCTGAATCGCACCTCGAGATCCGAGTTGCGGAACATCATGTTCATCAGCACTTCGGGATCGACGTTCTTCGACTTCGGTTCCAGCACCAGACGAATGTCATCGGCGCTCTCATCGCGGACATCGCCCAGAATCGGGATCTTCTTGGTCTGGATCAGCTCGGCGATCTTTTCGATCAGCTTGGATTTCTGAACCTGATAAGGGATTTCGGTGACCACGATCTGCCACTGACCGCGTCCCAGATCCTCGGTCTCCCACTTCGCCCGCAGACGAAAGGCGCCGCGGCCGGTACGATAGGCCTGGGCGATGCTCTCGCGCGGCTCGACAATGGTGCCGCCGGTGGGAAAATCCGGGCCGGGCACATATTTCAGCAAGGTATCGTCATCGGCGCCCGGCGACTTGATCAGATGCAGACAGGCATCGCAAAGCTCGGCGATATTGTGCGGCGGAATATTGGTCGCCATCCCCACAGCGATACCGCTGGCGCCATTGGCCAGAAGATTGGGGAAGGTCGCCGGCAGCACCACCGGTTCGCTCAGCGTGCCGTCATAGTTGTCGCGGAAATCGACCGCGTCCTCGTCCAACCCTTCCAGCAGCGCCTCGGCCACCACGGTCATCCGCGCCTCGGTGTACCGGCTGGCCGCCGGATTATCGCCGTCGATGTTGCCGAAGTTGCCCTGACCGTCGACCAGCGGGTAGCGGACGTTGAAATCCTGCGCCAGGCGCGCCATCGCGTCATAGATCGCGGCATCGCCATGCGGGTGATAGTTGCCCATCACGTCGCCGGAAATCTTGGCGGATTTGCGGAACCCCCCGGTCGCATTCAGCCGCAACTGCCGCATCGCGTAGAGGATTCGGCGGTGCACCGGCTTCAGCCCGTCTCGTGCATCGGGTAGCGCCCGGTGCATGATCGTGCTCAGCGCATAGGTCAGATAGCGATCACCAATGGCACGGCGGAGCGGCTCTGCCGTCTCCTGGCCCGCGTCTGGCGGCTGCATATTGGGGTCGTCGATAACGTCGCTCATAGATCCTGTGATACGCGTGCGCGCGGCGGGCGTAAAGCGGCCCCGACGACAAGCCGAGAAGCTATCCACAGGAATGATTGGCGAAAACCGCCGACCGGATCGTCCGGCCGCCCGATCACCACGACACCCCGGAATGGGAAAACCTCACAGAGCTTCCCGCTATCGCGAATCGGCGAATGGGGTATGTTGCCCCCATGCGGCGCTTTATCGTTCTGTCCTTTCTGTTGCTGGCCTGGGTTTTCTACGAACTCAGCGGCGGCGCGGATTTCGTGCCGCACCGGCCAGCGCCAGCAGACACGCCCCAAGCCCGCCCTCAAACCGCCCAGACCACCCAGATTGCCACCCGCGCGGAGGCGACGCCTCCGGCCACCGTCGCCGCGAAAGTCGCGCCAGCCCCGACACAGCCATCCCCACAGAGCCCTCTGCGCACCGGCCTTTCCGGCCCTCTCGGCGGCCTTGAGCTCACGTCTCTGGCCCAGGCTGCGGCCGGGCTGCGCCAGGCCCCCCCGCCGGCCGAACCTGCGCAGGTCACCCCCGACATTCAGGAGACCACCGCCGACATCCGTGAGATCACCGGGCTCCGGGTCAACATGCGGGACGGCCCGGGCACCATCTACCCTGTGATCGCACGGCTTCAGCTTGGCGAGAAGGTCGAAGTGCTGGGCGACTCCGGCACCGGTTGGCTGCGCCTGCGCGGCCCGGATCGCAGGCTCGGCTGGGTTGCGGCCTCTCTGGTCAGCCGCAAAGCGCCCTGAGCCGACCAAAGCCCCCTGGCGCATTCCATATATCGACATATAGCGACGCGGCAGCGAATTGCCGAAGAAAAGGCAGGCGAGGGCCCGAAATTCGCCCTGTCGCGCACCGTGTTCCCCTGCGGCGTGGCCCACGGATTGCCCCGGCGCGGATTTCCGCCCATAGCTTACCAGGACCACAGGATCAAAGGCGGGCAAGCGATGCAGAAAACCATCCTGATCACCGGGTGTTCGTCCGGCATCGGACACGACGCCGCGATGGGGCTGCGAGAAAGGGGCTGGCGGGTTTTCGCCTCGTGCCGCCAGCAGCGCGATTGCGACCGGCTGCGCGCCCAGGGCTTCGACAGCCCGCGCATTGACTACACGGATACCGCCAGCATCGCCGCCGGGCTGTCGCAGGTACTCGAGATCACCGGCGGCAGGCTCGACGCGCTGTTCAACAACGGCGCCCACGGGCTGAACGCCGCAGTCGAGGATTTGCCGACCGAGGGGCTGCGCGAGATCTTCGAAGCGAATTTCTTCGGCTGGCATGAACTGACCCGCCAGGTGATCCCGGTAATGCGCGCCCAGGGGCACGGGCGCATCGTGCAGTGCTCTTCGTCTCTGGGACTGGTCTATATGCATTGGCGCGGGGCCTATGCGGCGACCAAACACGCGCTGGAAGCCTTTTCCGACACCATGCGGATCGAATTACGCGACGCCGGCATCCAGGTGGTCCTGATCGAACCCGGTCCCATCGGCACCAAGTTCCGCATCAACGGTCGCGCCTATTTCGAACGCTTCATCGACTGGCAATCCTCGCCCCGCCGCAAGGATTACGAAGCCAAGCTGATCCCGCGCATGTATGAGGCCACCGGCCCCGACCGCTTTGAACTCCCCGCGCGCGCGGTCACCGGGAAATTGATTCGCGCGCTCGAGGCGAAACACCCCCATCCACGCTATTACGTGACCATTCCCACCTATCTCAGCGGCTACCTGCGACGGTTGCTGTCGACACGCGCCACCGACTGGCTGATCCGCCGGATCTGAAAAACGGTTCGCTTTTGCGCCCTCACTGGCTTACATGTCACGCCAGAGGAGAGCCAAGCGAGGGCAAAATGGGAGATCCGCTGTTTCTGATCGTACTGCTGGCCGTGCTGGCCGTTGCGGTCGTGCTGTTGCTGGGGATCGGCGGTTTCGCCAAGGGCGGCGCCTTCAACGCGAAATATTCCAACAAGCTGATGCAGCTTCGCATCGTGCTGCAGGTGATCGCGGTTCTCCTGATCCTGCTTTACATCTATCTCAAACGCCAGGGAGGGGTCTGACCCTTGGTCGTGCTCAACAAGATTTACACCCGCACCGGAGACAAGGGCGACACCGCGCTTGGCAACGGAACCCGGGTGCCCAAATATTCCCCCCGGGTCGATGCCTATGGCACCGTCGACGAACTTAACGCCTTTCTGGGCGTGGCTCGGCTGGCCGCCTCTGACACGGAAATGGATACGGCACTGGCCCGCATTCAGAACGATCTCTTCGATCTCGGCGCCGATCTGTGCCGGCCGGAGATGGAGAAGGATGCCCAGGCGGATTATCCGCCGCTGCGCATCATCGCCGCCCAGGTTGACCGGCTCGAAGCCGAAATCGACGCGATGAACGCGTCTCTTGCGCCGCTGCGCAGCTTTATCCTGCCCGGCGGGGCGCCGCTGGCGGCCCAGCTTCATGTCTGCCGCACCGTATCGCGCCGAGCCGAACGCGCGGCGGTGGAGCTTGCCGCGCACGAGACGGTGAATCCCGAGGCCGTTCGCTATCTCAACCGGCTGAGCGACTGGTTCTTCGTCGCTGCACGCACCGCCAATGGCGGCGGCGCCGATGATGTCCTCTGGATACCGGGGGCCAACCGCTGAGCTTCCCACATCGCCACCGCATCGCCGAACCGGCGTTTGCGGCATTTCCGCAATTCAACATCTAAACGCGGCGTCTCTGTACCAAATCCTGTCGATTTTCCTCTGTTTTCCACGCAACACAGAGGCTAACACATGTCGGAACCCATGAGCCGCCCTGACTGTTTTGGGCAAAACAACCAAGGAGAGCAACGCATATGAAGGTATTGGTGCCTGTCAAGCGCGTGATCGACTATAACGTGAAGGTCCGCGTCAAGGCGGACGGCGCGGGTGTCGATCTTGCGAACGTGAAAATGTCGATGAACCCGTTCGACGAAATCGCGGTTGAGGAAGCGATCCGGCTGAAGGAAGCGGGCACGGCCTCTGAGGTGGTTGCGGTTTCGATCGGTGTGAAGCAGGCCCAGGAAACCCTGCGCACCGCGCTGGCGATGGGGGCCGACCGGGCAATCTTGGTGGTTGCCGCCGATGACGTGCATCAGGACATCGAGCCGCTGGCAGTGGCCAAGATTCTGGCGAAAGTCGTCGAAGCCGAAGAGCCTGGCCTGGTTCTGGCCGGCAAGCAGGCGATCGACAACGACATGAACGCCACCGGCCAGATGCTTTCGGCGCTGCTGGGCTGGTCGCAAGCCACCTTCGCGAGCGAGCTGAAGATCGAAGGCGACAGCGCCGTCGTGACCCGCGAAGTGGACGGCGGGCTGCAGACCATCAAGGTGAAGATGCCTGCCATCGTCACTGTCGACCTGCGCCTGAACGAGCCGCGCTATGCCTCGCTGCCCAACATCATGAAGGCGAAGAAGAAACCGCTGGACGAGAAGACGGCCGCCGATTACGGCGTCGACGTCAGCCCGCGCCTTGAAATCGTCAAGACCACCGAACCGGCGGCCCGTCAGGCAGGCGAGATCGTCGCCGACGTCGACACGCTGGTGGCGAAACTGAAAGAGAAGGGGATCGTGTGATGGCCGTTCTGCTGCTTGCCGAAGTGACCGATGGCGCGCTGGCGCTGGATGCCACCGCCAAGGCGGTGAATGCCGCCAAGACTCTGGGTGATGTGACGGTGCTCTGCGCCGGAGCCTCGGCCGCCGCCGCCGGAGAGAGCGCCGCCAAGATTGACGGGGTGTCGAAAGTGCTGGTCGCCGAAGACCCCGCCCTGGGCCACCGCCTGGCCGAAGCCACCGCAGCGCTGATCGTCAGCCTGGCCGGCGATTACAGCCACATCGTGGCACCGGCGACCACTGACGCCAAGAACGTGATGCCGCGGGTCGCGGCGCTGCTGGACGTGATGGTGCTGTCGGATGTGACCGGCGTGGTCGACGCCGACACCTTCGAACGCCCGATTTATGCCGGCAACGCGATCCAGACCGTGAAGTCGAAGGACGCCAAGAAGGTGATCACCTTCCGCACCTCGACCTTCGACGCCGCTGGCGAAGGCGGTTCTGCGGCAGTCGAAGCTGTTTCCGCCCCTGGCGATCCCGGCCTGTCGGAATGGGTCGAGGACAAGGTTGCGGCCTCTGACCGGCCCGAACTGACCTCAGCCAAGATCGTGGTCTCCGGCGGTCGCGGTGTCGGCTCGGAAGAGGACTTCAAGATCATCGAAGCCCTGGCCGACAAGCTGGGCGCCGCAGTCGGCGCCTCGCGCGCGGCGGTGGATTCGGGCTTTGCCCCCAACGACTGGCAGGTCGGTCAGACCGGCAAGGTGGTCGCGCCCGAGCTTTATGTCGCGGTCGGCATTTCCGGTGCGATCCAGCACCTCGCCGGCATGAAGGATTCGAAGATCATCGTCGCGATCAACAAGGACGAAGAAGCCCCGATCTTCCAGGTTGCGGACTTCGGCCTCGTCGCCGACCTGTTCCAGGCGGTCCCCGAGCTCACCGAAAAACTCTGAGCCGCTCTTCGGCCCTGCTGGCGCTCTTCGCATGAAGGGGCGCCGGCGAAAGACACTTTGAAAGGCCCGCTCTGGCGGGCCTTTTTCATGACCGCGCTCAGCCCAGTTCGCACAAACGCTCTGCCACCCGCTCGGCAATCAGGCGATGCATTGCCGGCCCAGGCATATGTTCCGCGCTCGGCGCCTGAAGCGGGCCATAGACCATGCGCTCCATTTCCCCCGCCTGCGCGGCGGCCGCAACGACCGGCACCTCGATCAGGCCGAGACCACCGCCCACCACCTGGTCGATCATCGCCCGGGTGACCAGCAATGGATCCGCCCCCAGCCCACCGCCGACCTCCTGACTGGCCTCTTCGGGATATCGCAGCCAAAGCAACACCACCCGCCCCTGCAGCGCACGCAAAAGACGTTCCATCCTGTCGAGCCAGACATCGCGCAACGCGCTGTGGATCTGCGAGAACCGATCCGGACTGATCCGCAGCAGCGTGTTGAGCAGATGTTTGGTGAAATGGAATTCGGTGAAATCCACCTCTGGGTAAAGCGCGGCAAGCCGATCGGACGGGGCAAGGAACCGATCGTTGCGGCGCGGATGTACCCGATAATACTGATTCGACAGATTCTGCGCCCCGCAAAGCTGCAGCACCACCGTCTCTGCCGCCGCAGCCACGCGCATCACGGCGGCATCGTTCAACAGCGAGTCGAGCCCCGAATTGGCACAGCCCAGATTGACGCAAGCGCGGCCCACCAAAGGCTGTGCCAGCGCGGGAAACGGGGCCTGGACGAAACGCCCGAAGGTTTCGCTCCCCCCCAGAAAGGCAACATAAGGCGCCTTGGGCACCACACAGGGACCACGAACCCAAAGCTGCGAGCCCGACAGCCGGCAGACCTGTTGATCCAGCACACCGGCACCTGAATTCTGATAGCTCATCTCGCCCCCCGGGGAGTTTCGGCAGGCTATTACCCTGCAGCCCACAGGGTTGCGATTCGGCTAACATAAGCATTTGTAACATAAGCATTTGAAACAAATTGAAGCGTTCGCCGCCTCTTGTCCGCGCGCCCCGCCTCCCGGTATGGTCTGCACGACAACGCGATGAAAGGCAGGTTCATGAGCATTCAGACAATCGGGGTGATCGGTGCCGGGCAGATGGGCAACGGCATCGCCCATGTGATGTCCCAGGCCGGTTACGATGTGGTGATGTCGGACGTCAGCCAAGACGCGCTGAACCGGGCGATGGAGACCATCCGCAAGAACATGTCCCGTCAGGTGTCACGCGGCAAGATGGCCGAGGCGGAGATGGAGGCGGCGCTGGGGCGGATCAAGACCACGCTGGACCTGGCGGATATCGGCGCCTCGGATCTGGTGATCGAGGCCGCGACCGAGCGGGAAGCGGTGAAACAGGCGATCTTCGAGGATCTACAGCCGCATCTGAAGCCCGACACGATCCTGACCTCGAACACCTCCTCGATCTCGATCACCCGGCTAGCCAGCCGCACCGACCGACCGGAAAAGTTCATGGGCTTTCATTTCATGAACCCGGTGCCGGTGATGCAGCTGGTAGAGCTGATCCGCGGCATCGCCACCGACGAGCCGACCTACAAGGCCTGCCTGGGCGTGGTCGAGCGGATCGGCAAGACCGCGTCCTCGGCCGAGGATTTCCCTGCCTTCATCGTGAACCGCATCCTGGTGCCGATGATCAACGAAGCGGTCTATGTGCTCTATGAGGGCGTCGGCAACGTGAAGTCGATCGACGAGGCGATGAAGCTGGGCGCCAACCATCCGATGGGGCCGCTGGAGTTGGCCGATTTCATCGGGCTGGACACCTGCCTGGCGATCATGAACGTGCTGCACGACGGGCTGGCCGACACCAAGTATCGCCCCTGCCCGCTGTTGACCAAATACGTCGAAGCCGGCTGGCTGGGCCGTAAGACCAAGCGCGGCTTTTACGACTATCGCGGCGAGGAACCGGTGCCGACGCGGTGAGTACCGCCGGGGTCACAACGACATGACACAGAGGGGCCCGACGGGCCCCTTTTTCTATCGGGCGACGGGAATGGATGCGGGCGACAGGAGCGGGGCCCTGCCCCGCACCCCGGGATATTTATAGCCAGAAAAGGCCGAAACCGCCCGGTCAGAGCCGGTCGGGGTGCTGGTCCAGCTCCAGCACGTAATTCCGCAACCAGGCCATGAAGCCGCGCGGGTCCTTTTGCAGCGGCGCCATCTGGTCGTCGGTCAGCACCTTGCCGATCACCGGTGCCTGCGGCTTGTGACAGGCCCGCACGATTTCATGCAGCAAGAGGCCCTGGCGCAGGATCGGGGAGATCTGGCAGGAGATCTGATAGGCGCGCGAATTGCGGCCCGGGAAATAGATCGGCACCACCTTGGCGCCCGACTTGCGGATCATCTTGGCGGTGAAGGCATGCCATTCGCGTTCGACCGGCGGGCCCCACCAACTGTCCGAGGACATCACCACCCCCGAGGGGAACAGCGCGACCACCCCGCCTTCGGCCAGATGCGTCATCGCCTTGCCGCGCATCTCGACCATCTTGCGCTGCGCGTCGGGATCGTGCGGGAAAGGCACCGGGATCATGAAGGAGGTCGCGGCTTCGTCAAGGCCAGTCAGGACCGAGCGGGTCAGGATGCGGTAATCAAGCCGGGTGCGGCCGATCAGCTCGGCCAGGATCATACCGTCGACCATGCCATGCGGGTGATTGGCCACCACCACGACAGGTCCCTCCTTCGGGATATTGGCGATCTGTTCCGCCGGCGTCTGCAGGTCGATCCCCATCACGTCGAGCGCGCCGCGCCAGAATTTCTGACCACGGAAATCGGCGTTCAGCTTTTCGAACTTGTTGACCATCCTCAGGATGCTGGGCTTGCCCGTCACCCATTCGATCGCCTTGATCGCCAAGGAGGTCCAACGGTCATCGAAGGAACTCGAATAGGTCAGCGTACGGCGATCGTAAATCTCGCCCTCGGCCTCGACCCCGGACGCGCCTGCCTGGGCGGAAAGCCCCGAATTGCTGTTATGCGCAGTCTCGACCAATGTGCCTGTTCCCGTTTATCTAGACGCCGGGCGCGCGGGCGCGCTCAATAATCCTCGCCGAACTTGTCGGCGACCAATGTTTCCAGCGCAGCGGCCAGCGCCTCGGCGTCCGGCCCCGTCGTCTCAACGTCAATAGTCGTTCCCTTGGACGCTGCCAACATCAAAAGCCCCATGATGCTGTCACCACCCGCGGTCATCCCGTCGCGGGAGACCTCAGCCCGGGCATCGAAGCCTTCGACCACCTCGACCAGCTTGGCGGAAGCCCGGGCATGCAGCCCTTTTTCATTCACGATTTTCAATGTGCGTCGGGTCATTTGGTCCGTCAGGCGTCGTTAAGGCTGATATTGCGGCTGTTGATATACTTGCGTCCGGCTTCCATCGCACCGCGAACCGCATCCCCGATCGGCAACTGGCGGCTTTTCGCCAGCTTGATCAGCATCGGCAAGTTCGCCCCATAGAGAATGCGACGATCCGACGGCGTGCAGGCCCGCAGACTGAGGTTCGAGGGAGAGCCCCCGAACAGATCGGTCACCAGCACCACCCCGTCGCCGGTATCGACGGCGTCGGCAGCGGCACAGATCTCGCGCTGCTTGCCATCGCGGTCATGCTCCGGCTCGATGGAAATCGCGGTCATGCCCGGCTGCTTGCCGATCACATGTTCGATGGCGGCCAGATATTCCTTGGCCAACCCCCCATGCGCGACAATGACAATCCCGATCATTCAGTCCCTATCCGTTCCGCTGGCTATCCAGCTCGCGGTGCCTAATTGACACCTGCTGACCGTCCTCTGCAAGGGCCTTCACCAGCGTTTCGGCCAGCATGACCGAGCGATGTTGCCCTCCGGTACAGCCGAAAGCGATGGAAAGATGCGCCTTCCCCTCCTGAGTGTAGGCGGGCAGCAGAAAGCGGGTGAGATCCAGAACCCGGTCGAAGAAGGGTGCGAACAGCGGATCGGCGGCAACGTGGGCGGCCACCGCCGGATCGCGCCCGTCGAGCGCGCGCAACGCAGGAACCCAATAGGGATTCGACAGAAAACGGCAGTCGAATACCATGTCGATGCCCCGCGGCAGCCCGCGCTTGTAGGAAAAGCTGTGCACCGTCAGCGCCAGCGCCCGGCCGGTATCCGGAGCAAACCAGCGCTCGATCTCTTCCCTGAGCTGATGCACGTTCATGTCCGAGGTGTCGATCAGCGTATCGGCACGCTCGCGCAGCGGGGCCAGCAGCCCGAGCTCCCGGCGTATCCCGGTCTCAGGGCTCTCCGCCGGCGCCAACGGATGCCGGCGACGGGTTTCGGAAAACCGCCTGAGCAGCACCTCGTCACGGCAATCGAGATAAAGCACGGTCAATTCGGTATCAGCGCGCGATGACAGCGTCTCGATCAGCTCCAACAGGCCTTCGGCCGAGAATTCTCGGTTGCGCGGATCCATTCCCAGCGCCAGCGGGCGGGGCGGGGTCGGCCCGTCCAACAGCAGCGGCACCAGCCTGAGCGGCAGATTGTCGATCGCCTCGAAACCCAAATCCTCGAGCGCATGGATCGCCGTCGATCGTCCAGCCCCCGAGGGACCGGTGACCAGTACCAGCCGAAACGGGTTGTTGGAACTGTCCTTTGTCATACCCTGCGCTGTCCGGTCCTGAGAAACTGCATCAAAGATGCCGCAAAATGTGGTGTTTCACTGCGCAGAAGCAAGGTGACATCACATCCCAGTATCGAAATGTTGCGCATAGGTGGCAGGCGATGGTCCTCGGGCAGGTCCAGATCGACAAGTGCGAACACCGGAGCGGGCCCGGCAGGCGCCGCCCCGAGCAGGCCGAGGCCGCGCGCCTCTATCAGCCCCTCGATCGCCGCGGGAGCGGAAGCGATCAGCCCATCGCCCTGCCGGGAGAGAATGGTGCGGTCATCGCTAACCAGCCTGGCCCCCAATGCCATCAGGCTCAGGGCCAGACCGGATTTTCCGCTGCCCGAGGCGCCGCGAATCACGAGGCCGCGCCCGGAGACGACAACACAACTGGCGTGCAACGTTTCGCTGGGCGGCCCCGACATGGATCAGACCGGCAGGCCGACGACGAAGCGCGCACCCAACGGATCAGAGGTGACATCGGCCTCGGTCGGGCGGATGTTCTCGGCCCAGATCACCCCGCCATGCGCCTCGACGATCTGTTTCGAGATCGCCAGACCGAGGCCGGAGTTATTGCCGAAATGCTCCTCCGGGCGTTGCGAATAGAACCGCTTGAAGATCTTGGTCAGCGCCTCTTCCGGGATGCCCGGGCCGGTGTCCTCGACCACCACCAGCACCCGGTTCTGCCGCTTGCGGGCCCAGACGCGGATCGCGTCACCCTCTTCGCAGAAGGAAATCGCATTGGTGATCAAGTTGACGAAGACCTGTGCCAGCCGCGCCTCGAGCCCGTGAATCACGATCGGAGCCTTCGGCAGGTCGGTAATATAGTCGATCCCCTTGGTCCTCGCGTCCTCCCCCAGATACTGGTTCAGATTGCCCAGCATGGTCAGCAGATCGAAGCTTTCCTGTTCCTCCTTGACCAGCTCCGCATCAAGGCGGGAGGCATTGGAGATATCGCTGACCAGTCGGTCGAGCCGCCGCACATCGTGTTCGATGATATCAAGCAGCTTGTCGCGCTGATCCTCCCGCTTGATCATCCTGAGCGTGCCGACCGCAGATTGCAGGCTGGCCAGCGGGTTCTTGATCTCATGCGCGACGTCGGCGGCGAATTGTTCGTTACCGTCGATCCGATTGTAAAGCGCCGAGACCATGCCGCGCAGCGCCCGGCTGAGGCGACCGATTTCATCCGGCCGCGCAGTCAGATCCGGAATCCGGACGCGGCCCGGGCTCATCTTCCGGGCATTCCGGTCACGTCCCAGTTCCGCAGCCTCGGCCAGATCGGCCAACGGATTGGCGATGGTCGAGGCCAGGACCAAGCTCAATCCCACCGAAACCAAAAGCGTCACCACGAACATCTGCAGCACCCGCTCCCGTTCGCCGCGGATCAGCATCTCGATCTCTCCCGCCGGGCTGACCAGCGCCAACGCACCGACCGGAGCACCATCCTGCAAGATCGGCGTCACCGCCGCCAGTTCGGCGCCGCGGGTCCCCGGGCTCAGGGTCGCGACCCGGGTCGTGCCCTGATCCAGCGCCTCGGGCAACAGCGCCCCCAACTGCGTCTCCAGCGGGGCGGCCTGTGGCACCCGATCCGAGGCCAGCACCCCCGCCAGCCCACGCCAAAGCGCCGACAGCCCGTCACTGATCGGGGTATGCCCGGCGATGTCACCAGTCGGCGCCGACAGGCCTGCGCCGGTACCGCGGGTCTGCCCCACGATCTGGCCGGCAGGATCGAACACGACCACCGCAACGCCATCGCGCAAAGTCAGCGCCGCCAGCGTATCGGCAACGTCGACACCATCGCCCGTTGCCAGGTTGACCGGCCCATGCCTGGGAAGCTGTGCCTCGAAGACATTGGCAGTCAGGCGCGCTTCGCCCGCCAGCACATTGGCCCGCTGCGCCACCAGATTGTCACGCGAGCTGTTGAGGTACAAAAGCCCCGCCACCAACAGTGTCAGGGCGATCAGGTTGAAGACGATGATCTTGCGCGTCAGGGGAGAGCCCCGCAGCGAAAAGAACCCGCGCCGGTCACGCTTGGCGCGCAATTCCTCGGCCACGGTGCTGTGGGGCGCGACCCAGTCGTCGCCCAGCACCACATCACCGTCGTGACGCAATTCAGAAGAGCCGGTGTCGCGCACGTCACCCCTTTCGGCAAGAACACATCCGGAAACGATCCCGGACAGCCGTTATTCCTCGTTATAGCGGTAGCCAATCCCGTACAGCGTCTCAATCGCCGAAAAATCCGGATCGGCGCTGCGCATTTTCTTGCGCAGGCGTTTGATATGGCTGTCGATGGTGCGATCGTCGACATAGACCTGATCGTCATAGGCCACATCCATCAGCTGATCGCGGCTTTTGACAAACCCCGGACGCTGCGCCAGCGCCTGCAGCAGCAGGAATTCCGTAACCGTCAGCGACACATCCTTGCCCTTCCAGGTCACCGAATGGCGCAAAGGATCCATCCGCAGATTCCCGCGCTCCATCACCTTGGTCTCGGGGCTGGTTCCGACTACGTCACCCGATACCGCCTCCTGACGGCGCAGCAAGGCGCGAATCCGTTCGACCAGAAGACGCTGAGAGAAAGGCTTCTTGACGTAATCGTCAGCGCCCATGCGCAGGCCCAGTACCTCGTCGATCTCATCGTCCTTCGAGGTCAGGAAAATCACCGGCATCTGGGTCTTCTGCCGCAACCGCTGCAGCAGATCCATGCCATCCATCCGGGGCATCTTGATGTCCAGAACCGCCATATCTGGCAGTTTCTTGTTGAAGGCGTCCAGCGCCGCCTGCCCGTCGTTGTAGGTTTCGACCTCGAACCCCTCGGCTTCGAGGGTCATGGATACTGAGGTCAGGATATTCCTGTCATCGTCAACCAAAGCGATCTTTGACATCGGCGTGCACCTATCTGCTCATGACTGCCACGTTTTTTCCCATATTCTGCCCTTTTTTCGCGTTGCGAATCAATCCTTAACTGCGAATCGAGCCGCCTTTGCGTTCTCAGGACAGCAGAAATTCCTTAAGCGAGGTTGAATTGTCGCACGTCTCCGAGGCAACGCGTCGCATGGTTGCGCTAAACATCGCCATGGTGGCGCTAACTGTGCCAAAGCGTCCTGTTCAAGCCCGAAAACGTCATGCTAAGAGGCCCCGCATCGGGAATTGAGCCCGATCATCGCCCCGAACAGCGATTGAACGACACGCGACGCCAGGCGCCGCCACAGGAGAATGACAGCATGACAACTGGACGGGTCAATCCCCAATTCCGCCTCGAAGACCAAGGCATCGAGGGCCTGGGCAATGTCTATTACAACCTGATTGAGCCGGCCCTGATCGAAGCCGCGCTGAAACGCGGCGAAGGCACCTTGGGTAAAGGCGGCGCCTTCCTGGTGACCACCGGCAAATTCACTGGCCGTTCGCCCAAGGACAAGCACATCGTCAAGACCGACAGCGTTGCAGACACCATCTGGTGGGAAAACAACGCCGAAATGTCGCCCGAAGCCTTCGACGTGCTGCACGCCGACATGCTGGCCCACATGAAGGGCCGCGACTTCTTCGTCGAGGATCTGGTCGGTGGCGCCGACCCCGAGTATGCGATCAATGTCCGCATGGTGACCGAACTGGCCTGGCACGGCCTGTTCATCCGCCACCTGCTGCGCCGCCCCACCCGCGACGCGCTGAACAGCTTCATCGCCGATTTCACCATCATCAACTGCCCCAGCTTCAAGGCCGACCCGGAGCGTCACGGCTGCCGCACCGATACGGTGATCGCCCTTAACTTCGACAAGAAACTGATCCTGATCGGCAACACCGAATACGCCGGTGAAAACAAGAAATCGGTGTTCACCCTGCTGAACTACCTGCTGCCGGAAAAAGGCGTGATGCCGATGCACTGCTCGGCCAACCACGCGGTCGACAACCCGGTCGACACCGCGATCTTCTTCGGCCTGTCGGGCACCGGCAAGACCACGCTGTCGGCCGATCCGGCCCGGGTGCTGATCGGCGACGACGAACACGGCTGGTCCGATAACGGCACCTTCAACTTCGAAGGCGGCTGCTATGCCAAGACCATCAACCTGAGCGCCGAGGCCGAGCCGGAAATCTATGCCACCACGCATAAGTTCGGCACCGTGATCGAGAACATGGTGTTCGATCCGGAAACCTTCGAGCTGGACTTCAAGGACAGCTCGCTGACCGAGAACATGCGCTGCGCCTACCCGCTGGACTATATCTCCAACGCGTCGGAAACCTCGCTGGGCGGTCACCCGAAGAACATCATCCTGCTGACCTGCGACGCCTATGGCGTGCTGCCGCCGATTTCGCGGCTGACCCCGGCCCAGGCGATGTACCACTTCCTGTCCGGCTTCACCTCGAAGACCCCGGGCACCGAGCGCGGTGTGGTCGAACCCGAACCCACCTTCTCGACCTGCTTCGGCGCCCCCTTCATGCCGCGCCGGCCGGAAAGCTATGGCAAGCTCCTGCAGGAAAAGATCGCCAAGCATGGCGCCACCTGCTGGCTGGTCAACACCGGCTGGACCGGCGGCGCCTTCGGCACCGGTTCGCGGATGCCGATCAAAGCCACCCGCGCGCTGCTGACCGCCGCCCTGGAAGGGTCGCTGAACGAGGCGGAATTCCGCAAGGACGTGAACTTCGGCTTCGAGGTTCCGGTTGCGGCGTCCGGCGTCGACACCCAGCTTCTGGACCCGCGCCAGACCTGGGCCGACAAGGACGCCTATGACGCCCAGGCCGCCAAGCTGGTCAAGATGTT
Organism: Pseudodonghicola xiamenensis DSM 18339; assembly: GCF_000429365.1. Taxonomy (GTDB): domain Bacteria; phylum Pseudomonadota; class Alphaproteobacteria; order Rhodobacterales; family Rhodobacteraceae; genus Pseudodonghicola; species Pseudodonghicola xiamenensis. Next base: position 17,231 of record NZ_AUBS01000028.1, read on the forward strand.
CGCCGCGAACTTCGAGCAATATGTCGAACATATCGACGACGACGTGAAAGCCGTCGCCATCGGCTGAGGGTTTCCTCAAGACTGAGACAACAGACCCCGGCGGCAACGCCGGGGTTTTTCTTTGCCGAAGCCCGGCCCCGGAACAGACCGCGGACGGGGGCGCGGCCCCCGCACCCCCGCCGTATTTTCACCGAGAAGAAGGGGAGCGCCGGCCTCAGCCCACCCGGCCGGCGATCATGTCGCGGGTGCGCACGGCATATCGGTCCGTCATGCCCGAGACGAAATCGGCCAGCGCATGCAGAGCCGTGTAATCGTCAACGACGCCGCGCAGGTCGATATCGGTGGCGCGGATCAACTTGCCCCAATAGCGGCTTTTCAGAGCCTCCGGCTCCCACCCCTCGGCCTTCAGCGCCTCGAACAGCCCGTGGAAATGATCCAGCAGGTCATGCAGCACCTGCCGCCCGGCGATCTCAAGTTCAGTCTTGCGCCGCGCGGTGAAGATGCGCGCGTTGGAGATATCCTTCAGCTCACCGAAGGCGCCGGCCTTGGCGGAGACCTCCATCAGCCCATCGCTGAAAGTTCCCTCCATGATCGCCTCATAGTGGTCCATGAAGGCATCGACCGCCGCGTCGATCGCGCGGCCGATCGCCAGCGCCCGACGCGATGCCACGATCTCATGCGCCGTCATCCCCTCGGCATCAGGCCAATCCGGCGCCGCGATGCTTTCGAGGATTTCGATCACCCTGCCGGTTGGCAGATCACCGATGGTGGCAGCGTCCTCGAGATCGAGGATGCGGTAGCAGATGTCATCCGCCGCCTCGACCAGGAAGGCCAGCGGGTGGCGCGCCCACCAGCGCCCCGCCCCGGACATCCGTTGCGGCAGGCCGAGCGCGGCGGCGGTTTCGGCAAAGAGCGGCTCCTCGCTCTCGCACACACCGAATTTCTTCAGCCCGACATAGGCGGCGGAGCCGCTGACGACGGCCGTGCAGGGGTATTTCATGAAGGCGCCCAGCGTCGCGTAGGACAGTCGCATACCGCCAGCCCGGCGCCCCATCTCGAGCGAGGCCGCGATGCGGAAGCCCTGTGCGTTGCCTTCGAAAGCGGTGAATTCCGCCTGCCGCGCCCCGATCGTCGCCGCCAGCGCCGGGTCTCCGGCGAAGAGCCCAGCAAACCATTCGCCGATGCTCGCCTCGCCGGAATGGCCAAAGGGCGGATTGCCGATATCATGCATCAGGCAGGCGGCCTGTACCACGCCGGCGATCACATGCTGCTGGCCATCGTCGAGCCTTGCCTCATCGACCAGCCTCTGGCCGACGGCGATCCCGAGCGACCGGCCGACGCTGGCGGTTTCCATCGAATGGATCATCCGGTGGTGCAGGTGATCGTGATGCACCAGCGGATGCACCTGCGTCTTCTGCGCCAGGCGGCGGAACGGCTGGGAAAACAGGATGCGATCGTAATCCTGCAGGTAGGCCGGCCGGCCCGCGGTTTCCTTGTAATCCGGTCGGCACAGCCGCCCCGGGTTCAGCAGCCTCTGCCATTCCATCTTCATGCTCCGACTTCTTGCAGTTCAGGCCGGCAGAAAGTCACAGATCAATGATCGGGGCAACCTAGCTGTGAACGCCGCGCCAATCTCAGAGGCTGGCCTTTGAGGACCGAGCCAGGCGGCGCATGGCAGACCCAGCCAAGCCACCTTGGCTGGTCACGGCTTCGGACATCTGGCGTTGCATAGGTCCCACTGCAGCGTCGGGACGAACCGCTCGGCCTTGGCCATGCTGCAAGAGGTGTAGGGCCGAATGCGGAGGTGGCGGGTGGCGAAGGCCCCAGACGGCAAACCAGGCCCTGACCGCCACCAAGGCGCGATAGAGGAACCGGCCACCCCAAGGCACTGAGCGATGGGACCGCCCCCGAGCCCGAGGATCAGCGCGACCCGCCCCGCCTCCAGCCGATGCAGCGATCGGAGCGGCGCGCCAGACACATTTCCGGGCGCCGCCCTGCCCTCTCACGATACCAACTGTGCCAACTGCGAATCCTGCGCACAGAGACACCAAAATCCGCAAAATCCGCGGCGATCTTTGTGACCGACCGCCGTGCCGCGCGGTGGGGCACGATCAGCTCTCGACTGTGACAGACAAGGCGAGCCCGTGGGTGTGAGGGGACATCCTTCGGGCTCCTCGGCTGGAGTATGCCCCCCCGGATCGGAGGAACACCCCATCTCGAATTCAGCGCCTAGACCGCCCGTCCTGCCAGCCTGCGGGTATCGGCCAGCCAGCCCTCCACCGCTTCGCGCGTTGGATGGCTGGCCTGCGCGAAATGACTGATGCGCACCGGCTTCAGCCCGACAAAGCCAAGAATTTGCCGCTTGAGCTGCCAGTAAAGCGGCCGGTGCAGCAACCGGAAATACCACCACGGGCTGTCAGAGGTGAGGATCACCCGCCCGCTCCGCCCCTTGAGCAGTGGCTTCGGCAACTTGCCACGGGTGTCAAAAGTCCGGCCCGGCAGAAATGAACGGTCGATCAATCCCTTGAGCTTCGCCGGCAAACCGCCCCACCACATCGGCGTCACCAGAACGAAGTGATCGCACCAGGCGAGATCAGCCAGGAATTGCTCCAGATCCGGCTCCAGCGGCTTGTGCCTCCGATAGCCACCGAAACCGAAATCGGGATCGAACGACAGACCGGCAAGATGCGTCACCCGCAAGCTGTGACCGGCCTGCTCTGCCGCCTGCGCATAGGACTGCGCGATCTGCCGCGAGATCGAGGTTTCGGCAGGGTGTCCGTTCAAAATCAGGATGCGTTTCGGGGACATGGAACCTCCATAAATTGACCGCGGTCAATTCATCTATGGGAAATTGACTACGGTCAATACTAAATTTTGACCACGGTCGAATTTTGTGAGACACATCCAGCATGATGGATGCCATTCAACCTCGTGCGGTGAAAACACGCGCCCGCCTTCTGGCCACCGCCCAGGCGGTGATCGCCGAGACCGGATATGGCGCCATGCGTGTCGATGAGGTGGTGCGCCGTGCCGGCGTGGCCAAGGGCACTTTCTTCGCGCATTTCAAGGACAAGGATGCGCTGATGGACATGCTGATCGGCGCCGAGATGAATCACTGTCTCGACGCGCTGGAAACAGGTCCAGCGCCGCGGGACACCCCGGCGCTGATTCAGGCCCTGGGTCCACTGATGGCGCTCATGACCAGTGAACGCTATGTCTTCGACGTCATCCTGCGCCATTCCGGCGCCGCCGCGCGCGAGGATATCGGCCCCATCGCTCAGGCACTGGACCGGCTGGTCCGGCAGATCGCAAGCTGGATCACCGCGGGCCAGTTTCGCCACGATGCCGACCCTGAGCTGCTTGCCGAGGGGGTGCAGGCCTTCATGGCGCAGGCGATGGCGCTAAACTTCTGCGCCCTGCGCGGCAAACAGCCGCTGGACGCACGTCTCGCCCCCTTTCTGACGCGCTGGCTCAGCCCCGAAACGGGCCTTGATCCGCAGGGGCAATAGCCCTATACACCGCACGTTCGCGACCGGAATCGGTGTGCGGACCTGTTGGGTATGGGCAAGGACGCTTCTTCGACGTCCTCAGGTGCGCACCCGGCAGTTTCACAGAAAACCGACCTGATCTCTGGCGGGCGCCCCGATTGTTCGGAGCATGGCGGACCCGATGAAGACCAAGAGCTCTGAGGGCGCGCAAACCTTCGCGGAGCAACCGCGAGCATATCAGGAGAAGATGCGATGGATCTGATCGCACAGCTTGAGGCGGAACAAATTGCCGCCCTGGGGAAAGAGATCCCCGACTTCAAAGCCGGCGACACCGTGCGCGTTGGCTACAAGGTGACCGAAGGCACCCGTACCCGTGTGCAGATGTACGAAGGCGTCTGCATCAGCCGCAAGAACGGCGTCGGCATTGCCGGGTCCTTCACTGTCCGCAAGATTTCTTTTGGCGAAGGCGTGGAACGGATGTTCCCGCTCTATTCGACCAACATCGACAGCATCGAAGTGATCCGTCGCGGCCGCGTGCGCCGTGCCAAACTCTACTATCTGCGCTCGCGCCGCGGCAAGTCGGCCCGGATCGCGGAAGTGACCAACTACAAACCCAAATCGGCTGACGCCAAGGCGTAAGGAACGGATCGATGAAAAAAGGCATTCACCCCGATTACCACATCATCGACGTCAAGATGACCGATGGCACCATCATTCAGATGAAATCCACCTGGGGCTCCGAGGGCGACCAGCTCGCTCTGGACATCGACCCCAGCGTGCACCCGGCCTGGACCGGCGGCTCCTCGCGCCTGATGGATGCCGGCGGTCGCGTGTCGAAGTTCAAGAAGAAATACGAAGGCCTGGGCTTCTGATCCAGCCGTCCTTCGGACGCAAAAAGACGCCGTCGCTGGGTTCCAGCGGCGGCGTTTTTCTTTGCGCCCCGAACCCGGTCATCCCCGGGCCGACCGCCCCGCTGCCGCGCGCAGAGCACCCGGCCAGGGCGCGAAAAGCGGCAGCCTGAATGCCGCCCCCGGGCAGATTTCTCCTCCGCAGTCGCTTTCGCTCGGGCTTTGGGGTTTTTCTTGCAGCCGCCCCCATATATTGTATCTCCCTAGGGAAATCAGAGCCTAACAAAGGCCGAGGGACGGATCGATGGCGCATATTATCGTAGTTGGAAACGAAAAGGGCGGTGCGGGAAAATCCACCGTCTCGATGCATGTGGCGACCGCGCTGGCGCGACTGGGCAAGAAGGTCAGCGTGCTGGATCTGGACCTGCGGCAGCGCAGTCTCGGCCGCTATGTCGAAAACCGGGAGGAGTTTTTGCGAAGCTCCAGGCTGAGCCTGCCCACTTTCCGGCTACAGACCCTCCCCGAGATCGACCCGGCGACGCTGAACCCGGGAGAAAACGTCTATGATCACCGCCTGTCGGCTGCGATTTCCGGGCTGGAGGGCGACGCGGATTTCATCCTGATCGACTGCCCCGGATCGCATACCCGCCTGAGCCAGGTCGCCCATTCGCTGGCCGACACGCTGATCACCCCGCTGAACGACAGCTTCATCGACTTCGATCTGCTGGCCCATACCGACGAAAGCGGCGAAAAGATCCTCGGCCCCTCGGTCTATTCCGAAATGGTCTGGAACGCCCGTCAGCTGCGTGCCCAGGCCGGGCTCAAGCCGATCGACTGGATCGTGATCCGCAACCGGGTCGGCACCCAGCGAATGGTCAACAAGGAAAAGATGGAACGCGCGGTCAAGATGCTGTCGAACCGCATCGGCTTCCGCGTCGCGCCCGGCTTTTCCGAGCGAGTGATCTTCCGCGAGCTGTTCCCGCGCGGGCTGACCCTGCTCGACCTCAAGGATATCGGCGTGCGCCAGCTCAATATCTCGAATGTCGCCGCCCGGCAGGAACTACGCGATCTGATGAAGGCGCTGAAGCTGCCCGACGTCGAGGTGAAGATCTGAGGCCGCCGCTGCCGCTTTTCGCAATCGACCGAAAGGCGGCGCTCGCCGCGTCGGCCCCGGCGGCTCAGACCCAGGTGTCCGGCCAGATCGTATAAAGCTCCTGCGGCTGGGACACCCCCCGCAGCACATACCGCCCAAGTGAAACCAGATCGTGATTGCCCTTGCGGGCAGCCTCGAACACCTGTTCCGACAGGATCACCCGGCGCCCCAGCGCCCGGTGCATATCGGCGATCCGCGCAGTCAGGTTGACTGCCGGGCCGATCACGGTGAAGTCCAGCCGGTTCTCGGCGCCGATATTGCCATAATAGATCTGCCCCGCATGCAGCGCGAAGGTACAGCGCGCCACCGGCAGGCCTTCGCGTTCACGGGCACGGTTGGTCGCCGCCACCCGATCGCTGAGCTCCGATACCATATCGAGCGCAGCGCAGGCTGCCCGCTCGGGATCGGGCTGGTCGAACATGGCCAGAAGCCCGTCCCCCATGAACTTCAGCACATTGCCGCCGCGCTCCTGAATCGCCGTCACCGCCAGCCCGTGATAGGCGTTCAGCATGGCGATCATCTCGGGTCCGGGGATTTGCTCGGCCAGGCTGGTGAAGCCGGAGAGGTCGAACAGGCAGATCACCGCATTCAGTTCCTCGACCGAACCCAGCTGGATTTCGCCCGACAGCACCCGCTCGCCGGCGTCACGCCCCAGATAGGCCTGCAGCAAATCCTGCGCCATTCGCCTGTTGGCGGTGGATTTCAACGCCAAGCCAAGCGACGGCAGCGTGCAGCGAATCAGATGAAGATCCTCCTCGGAAAACCCTTCAGGGGCATCCGAGCAATAAGAGATCAACATCCCCTGCGGCATATTTTTGACGTCGATTTTCGCAGCCTCGGGGCTTTTCTGGAACAGCAGCCCTGTTGCGAAATAATCTGTTGCCCCGGCCTCCCACAATTCGGTCAGTAGGGGAAAGCGGTTGCGTTCGACGACATCGCTCAGCCGAACCCGATACTCTGTCTCATGGGAAGACAGCAGATGATAAAGCGGGCTTTGCAGCCACTGCTGCAGCGGTTCGGCACTATGAGCATAGCGTTCCAGCGACACGCCACCGTCGACGCCGTCGCGCAGCCAGTCAAAGCCGATGCCCCCGAACCGGGGATGCAGCGCCCGCTGCGCCACATGCAGACGCATCAGCGGCACGCCATATCCGACCAGCCTTTCACAATACCCGACCAGAAGCTCTTCGCGCGCAGCTCCATCAAGCCCCCCGGCGACCAGCCAGGATGTCAGTTCGGCGACAGGGGAAAGGCAGAAATCTCGATCGGGCATCAGCGGTCTTTGCGCGTAACGGTCAGGAACTTCAACAACATATAGGCTGGTTCCAGGAAAGCGCACAGAAAATCGCGCCCGCCCGCGCGTCTTAGCGTTCCGCCAATTGCCGCAGCATTGCGCGCAGCAGGCCGGCCTCATCCTTGGAAAACATCCGGATCAGTTTGTCGTCATAGGCGCGGGCGATATCGCGCAGGCTGAGATAGGCCGCCCTGCCCGCCTGGGTCAGTTCAAGATGCTCCACCCGGCGATCCGCGGCATCCCGGGTACGGGTCAGGAAGCGACGCGCCTCCAGCCGCTGCACGGCGCGGCTGATCTTGGTCTTGTGCATACGGGCGCGGGTGCAGATCTCGGTCGCGGTCTGCCCCCCATACATGCCCAGGTGGAACAGCACCCGCCATTCCGTGCGCAGCATGCCATAGCGTCCCTTATAGACACGCTGGAACTCGAGAGAACTGGCCTCGGCCGCCTGATTCAACAGATAGGGCAGGAAATTGGCCAGATCGAAATCGTCCGCTTCCAGGTCTTGCTTTGTCAAATTTCTCTCCATCGGATATTGTTAGTTACAAAATCAACTAATAGGCAGCAAGCGACGAAAGGAGGAACGCGCGATGAATCGTCCCACACATCCTCACAAGATGGTCCAGGCAGCCACCGCCGCCGGCACCACCGAAGGGTATATGCCAGGCTTCGGAAACGACTTCGAAACCGAGGCACTGCCCGGCGCCCTGCCCCAGGGCATGAACAGCCCGCAGAAATGCAATTACGGCCTTTACGGCGAACAACTGAGCGGCACCGCCTTCACGGCGCCGAGCCATCAGAACGAACGCACCTGGTGCTATCGCATCCGGCCCTCGGTCAAGCATTCGCACCGCTATGAAAAGATCGACCTGCCCTACTGGAAATCCGCCCCTCATGTCGTCGACGATGTGGTGAGCCTGGGCCAATACCGCTGGGATCCGGTGCCGCTGTCGGATCAGCCGCTGACATGGCTGACCGGCATGCGCACCATGACCTCCGCCGGCGACGTGAACACCCAGGTCGGCATGGCGAGCCATATTTATCTGGTCACCGAGTCGATGGTGGATGATTATTTCTTCTCGGCCGATTCCGAGTTGCTGATCGTGCCGCAGGAAGGCCGGCTGCGCTTTGCCACCGAACTGGGGATCATCGACCTCGAACCGAAGGAGATCGCCATCATCCCTCGCGGTCTGGTCTATCGGGTCGAGGTTCTGGAAGGCCCCGCGCGCGGCTTTGTCTGTGAAAACTACGGCCAGAAATTCGAGCTGCCCGGTCGCGGCCCGATCGGGGCCAACTGCATGGCCAACCGCCGCGACTTCAAGACACCGGTCGCCGCCTTCGAGGATCGTGATGCGGCCTCGACCGTGACGATCAAATGGTGCGGCCAGTTCCATGTTACCCATATCGACCACAGCCCGCTGGACGTGGTGGCCTGGCATGGCAACTATGCACCGGTGAAATACGATCTGCGCAATTACTGCCCGGTGGGCTCGATCCTGTTCGACCACCCCGACCCCTCGATCTTCACCGTGCTGACCGCACCCTCGGGCGTGCCGGGCACCGCGAACATCGACTTCGTGCTGTTCCGCGAACGCTGGATGGTGATGGAAGATACCTTCCGCCCGCCCTGGTATCACAAGAACATCATGTCTGAGCTAATGGGCAACATCTATGGCCAGTATGATGCAAAGCCACAAGGTTTTGCACCCGGAGGCATGAGCCTCCATAACATGATGCTGCCTCACGGGCCGGATAAGAACGCTTTCGAGGGCGCCTCGAACGCCGATCTCAAGCCCGAGAAGCTGGACAACACCATGTCCTTCATGTTCGAGACCCGCTTCCCGCAGCACCTGACGGCCTTCGCCGCCAAGGAAGCCCCGCTGCAGGATGATTATATCGACTGCTGGGCCGATATCGAAAAGAAGTTCGATGGCACCCCCGGCCCAAAGTAAGCCGCAAGAAAATTCGAATTTTCTTGCCAAGATTCTTTAAAGAATCTTGGCAAGACCCCTGAACCTGTTGGGAGACCCCATGCCCCTGATGAAAAGCTGGGTGGACAGCGCCAATTCCGCCGACTGCCCCTTTCCGCTGAACAACCTGCCCTATGGCGTGTTCGCAACCGCCGAGACCGAGCCGCATTGCGGCGTCGCCATCGGCGATCAAATCCTGGATGTCACCGCCGCAGAGGACACCGGTCTGATCGACCTGACCGACACGCCGCTGTTCGACGTGCCGTTCTGGAACGCCCTGATGGAAGAAGGGCCCGCCGTCTGGGCCGCGCTGCGCGACCGGCTGACCTCACTGCTCGCCGAAGGCTCGGACGAGCGCGCCGCCGTCGAACCGCTGCTGGTGCCAATGGCGGATGCCGAGCTGTTGATGCCCTTCGCGGTCAGCGAATACACCGATTTCTATGCCGGCAAGAACCATGCCTTCAACGTCGGCTCTATCTTCCGCGGGCCGGAAAACGCGCTGCCGCCGAACTGGCTGCACATCCCGATCGGCTATAACGGCCGCGCCTCCTCCGTCGTGGTCTCGGGCACCGAAGTGCGCCGTCCCTGGGGGCAGCTCAAGGGCCCGAACGATCCAACGCCGCGCTTCGCCCCCTGTGCCCGCTTCGACATCGAACTCGAGATGGGCGCCATCGTCGGCACCCCCTCCGACGGGCCGATCACCGTGCAGGAGGCCGACGATCATATCTTCGGTTATGTGCTGCTGAACGACTGGTCGGCGCGCGATATCCAGGCCTGGGAATACCAGCCGCTGGGCCCGTTCCAGGCCAAGGCGACCGCCACCACCATCAGCCCCTGGATCGTGACCAAGGCGGCGCTGGAGCCCTTCCGCACCGACACGCCTGCGCGGGAGGTCGAGCTCTTGCCGCATCTGAAGGATTGCGGTCCGATGCTTTATGACATCGACCTCGAGGTCACGCTGCAACCCGAAGGCGGCACGGCAACCACCATCTCCCGTACCAATTACAGGGAGATGTATTATTCCGCCGCGCAGCAACTGGCGCATCACACCACTGCCGGATCGCCGATGAACGCGGGCGATCTCTTGGGCTCGGGCACGATTTCGGGGCCGACCAAGGACAGCCGTGGTTCGCTGCTGGAAATCAGCTGGAGCGGCAAGGAGCCGATCGACCTGCCCGGAGGCACAACCCGCAGCTTCATCGAGGACAATGATACCCTCACGCTGAAAGGCGTGGCCAAGGGTGACGGCTATACCATCGGCTTCGGCGATTGCATCGGCAAGGTGATCCCGGCGCTGGCCGATCCCTACGCGCGGGACTGATCCATGGCGCTGGCGCTTGGCATTCGCAGCTCAGACGCCCGCCTGCCACTCCACCACGGAGGGCAGCGGCCAGAGCAGCATCAGAATGTTCAGCGCCAGCCCGTCGCGGATCAGCCAAGTGGTCAGCACCTCGAACCCGATCACGATGGCAACGCTGGCCCAGACCGGCAACCGGCGCGCCAGGGCAAAGCCCAGGATCATCGCCAGAATGTCACAGGTGGAGTTGATCACGGAATCGCCGTTGTAATCGACCGACACCGTCGCGTTGCGATAGCGTTCGATCACCCAGGGCGTGTTCTCGATCACCTCCCAGGCGCATTCGACGGCCAGGGCGATGACCAGGCGCCAGCCCATCGGCATCCGCCGCGCCACCAGCCAGAGGGCGCCAAAGAACAGGATGCCGTGAATGATGTGGCTGGGTGTATACCAGTCGAACAACGACTGGCTGCTCGGCTCCGGATCGCCGGGGCTGTACCAGATCGACACATGACCACAGGGGCAGATCAGATTGCGCCCCATCAGCCAGAGGGTCAGACCGGAGGCCACCACGATGGCCACGGACAGGAGAACGGGAGACATGCGCTGCGAAATCTTCATGGCGCAACATGAACCATGGCGGCCCGAAGCCGTCCATTGAAAAACATGAAGGGAGAGAGACATGGCGAAAGCATTCGCATCTCAGGGAGACATGGCGGAAAAGAAGATCTCGTTCACCGAGGTGGGAGAAGGGCTTTATGCCTTCACCGCAGAGGGGGATCCGAACTCCGGCGTGATCATCGGCGATGACAGCGTGATGATCGTCGAGGCGCAGGCGACCCCGCGGCTGGCCAACAAGGTGATCGAATGCGTGCGGTCCGTGACCGACAAGCCGATCACCCATGTGGCCCTGACCCATTATCACGCGGTGCGCGTACTGGGCGCCTCGGCCTTCGGGGCCGGGCAGATCATCATGGGTGACACCGCCCGCGCCATGGTGGTGGAACGCGGACAAGAGGATTGGGATAGCGAATTCCAACGCTTCCCGCGTCTGTTCGAAGGGCATGAGAGCATCCCCGGCCTGACCTATCCGACCACCACCTTCAGCGACTCGATGACCGTCTATCTGGGCAACCGCCGGGTCGACCTGATGCATCTGGGCCGCGCCCATACTGCCGGCGACATCGTGATCCACGTGCCGGATCAGAACGTGATGTTCACCGGCGACATCGTCGAATACCATTCGGCCTGCTATTGCGGCGACGGCCATTTCTCGGACTGGGGCGATACGCTCGATGCGATCAAGTGGTTCGAGGTCGACGCCATCGCGCCGGGCCGCGGTGACGCGCTGGTTGGTCAGGAGATGGTCAACGAGGCGATCGAGAACACCCGCGATTTCGTCGAAAGCACCTATCGCCCGGCGGCGAAGGTGGCAGCGCGCGGCGGTTCGCTGAAAGAGGCGTGGGACGCGGTGCGCGCCGAATGCGATCCGAAGTTCGCCGATTACGCGATCTACGAACATTGCCTGCCGTTCAACGTCGCCCGCGCCTATGACGAAGCCCGCGGCATCGACACACCGCGTATCTGGACCGCCCAGCGCGATCTGGAGATGTGGGCAGCCCTGCAGGGGTGAGGCACGCCCGGGAAAAGGCCCAACAGGCCTCTTTCCACGCCGAACGGGCGGAGCCCGGGGAGATGCCAATCTGACACCCGGCCAGACCGGTAGACGCAGAACCTCCCCCTCGTGCCCAAAATCTCCGGGACCGGCTTGATCCAGATCGAGCCGCCCCACCAGGAACGACGAAGGACCGAACCAAAGTCCCGGCGGAAGGAGCCGCCGGGAGACGGAGGATTTGCGCCTGCATCCCACGCGCACTCAGGGAGGAGAGCCATGAACAAGCCCGTGAAGAAGATATTCGAAGTCCCCCTCTACCCCTATACCCGGCACGACGATCAGGACGCCGCCCGACCGCCGCGCCACAAGGTCGTGGTGATCGGCGCCGGCCCCGTGGGGCTCGCCGCCGCCATCGACCTGGCCCAGCAGGGGGTGGAGGTCGTGGTGCTGGACGAAAACGACAAGGTCAGTTTCGGCTCCCGCGCCATCTGCTTCGCCAAGCGTCCGCTGGAAATCCTCGACCGGCTCGGCTGCGGCCAACCGATGGTCGACAAGGGGGTGATCTGGAATCTTGGCAAGGTCTTCTTTGACGACCGCAAGGTCTATGACTTCAACCTGCTGCCGGAAGAGGGCCACCGCCGCCCTGCCTTCATCAACCTGCAACAGTATTATTTCGAACAATTCCTGGTCGACCGGGTGAGGGCATTGCAAGCCGAGGGCGCGCCGATCGAGATCCGCGGTCGCAACAAGGTCTCGGCCATCGGCACCCATCCCGATCACGTCACGTTGGAAATCGACACACCCGAAGGCAGCTATAACATCGAAGCCGACTGGCTGATCGCCTGCGACGGCGCCGGCTCGCCCACCCGCGCGATGCTGGGGCTGGATTTCGTCGGTCGTGTGTTCGAGGACAACTTCCTGATCGCCGATGTGGTGATGGAGGCCGATTTCCCCACCGAACGCTGGTTCTGGTTCGACCCGCCGTTCAACCGCGGCCAGTCGGCGCTGCTGCACAAGCAGCCCGATGGCGTCTGGCGGATCGACCTGCAACTGGGCTGGGACATCGACAAGGACCGCGAAAAGCGCCCCGAGAATGTCATTCCCCGCCTCAAGGCCATGCTGGGCGAGGATGTCGATTTCGAACTGGAATGGGTCAGCATCTATACCTTTCAGTGCCGCCGGATGGAGCGGTTCCGCCATGGCCGGGTGCTTTTCGCCGGCGACGCGGCGCATCAGGTCAGCCCCTTCGGCGCACGCGGCGCCAACTCCGGCCTGCAGGACACCGACAACCTGATCTGGAAACTGAAGCTGGTGATCGACGGCAAGGCCCCCGAAAACCTGCTCGACAGCTATGATCTGGAACGGGTCTATGGCGCAGATGAGAATATCCTGAACTCCTCGCGCTCGACCGATTTCATCACCCCCAAATCCGACATATCGCGGATACTGCGCGATGCGGTTCTGGACCTGAGCGAGACATATGAATTCGCCCGTCCGCTGGTGAATTCCGGTCGGCTCAGCGTGCCCAGCACCTATGACGGCTCGCCGCTCAATTCCGCCGACGCGCTGGCGGGCCCGAACCGCACTCGGCCCGGTTCGCCCTGCCCCGACGCTCCGCTGGGCGATGACTTCCTGCTGTCGAAACTGGGCAACGGGTTCACCCTGATGACCATCGACACGGAGGCCCCCGAAAGCTTTGCGGCGGAAGGGGTCACCATTCCCCGCCTCGCGCTGTCGGTCAGGGACGATCCCAGCGGTGCGCTGGCCGCGCGCTATCTGGGCGATGCGCCCTCTGCCGTCTATTTGATCCGACCCGACCAGCATGTCGCCGCGCGATGGGACAGCTTCGACGCCCCCCGCGTCACCGCCGCCCTCACCCGAGCGCTTGGCAAGGAGTAATCGCCATGACCCAGCTGATCCTGACCCCGAACATCCCCGCTGCGGATGACTTCTATGCCGAGCTGCTCAGCACCCACGAGGGGCTGAGCACAGAGGAGAGCCACAAGCTGAACGCAAGGCTTGTGCTGATCCTGGCCAATCACATCGGTGACCGCGAGGCGCTGTCCGCCGCACTGCGCGCCGCCACTCTGAAAAAGGAGGACTAACCCATGAAGATCGAGAAAATTCACCACGTCGCCTATCGCTGCAAGGACGCGAAGGAGACGGTGGAATGGTACGGCAAGATGCTGAACATGGATTTCATCCTGGCCATCGCCGAAGATCACGTGCCCTCGACCCATGAACCCGATCCTTACATGCATCTGTTCCTGGATGCCGGCGACGGCAACGTGCTGGCCTTCTTCGAACTGCCGACCAAGCCCGAGATGGGCCGTGACCCGAACACCCCCGCCTGGGTTCAGCATATCGCCTTCAAGGTGAAGGACCGCGATGAGCTGATCGCGTTCAAGGAACATCTCGAGGCCAACGGGGTCGAGGTGCTGGGCGTCACCGACCATTCCATCTTCCATTCGATCTATTTCTTCGACCCCTCCGGCCACCGGATCGAACTGGCCTGCCCGGATCCGGAGGAAGAGGCGATGCTCGCCAAGCTCGACGCGGTGAAATGGGACATGCTTGAGGAATGGTCGAAGACCAAGAAGGCCCCCAAACATGCCGAATGGCTGCACGAAAAGGAACTGAGCACAATTTGAGCACGGAAATCCGGCACGGATTTCGAACCGTTTTCCGTGCCGGAAAACGGCGGCTTTCGCCGCGCGACAATTGACATGAACCGTCGCCGGTGCTGCGACTACCCTCTACCGCCCTCCCCTCCCCGGGACATGAAATTAAAGGAACATGAATATGAGCGAGGTTGTGCTCTATGATTACTGGCGGTCCTCCGCCGCCTACCGGCTGCGGATCGCGCTGAACTTGGCCGGGCTCAGCTACACTTCGGTCCCGGTCGATCTGGTCGCGCGACAGCAAAAAACCTCCGAACACCTCGCCCGCAATCCACAAGGTCTGGTCCCCGCGATGGAAATCGACGGGCAAATGCTGACCCAGTCGCTGGCGATCCTCGATTACCTCGACACCACCCGCGACCTGCGGCTTCTGTCCAAGGAACCGGCGACCCGCGCCCGCGAACTGGCGATCGCCTATGCCATCGCGATGGACATCCACCCGATCTGCAACCTGCAGGTCATCAATTATGCCGCCGAGATCACCGGCAACCGGGAAAACGTCAAGGAAGACTGGATGCAGCAGTTTATGCGCCCGGGCCTGATCGCGGTCGAAGAGCTGCTGGCAGGATTCGAACAGGCCCCCTATGCCTGCGGCAACAAACCCGGGCTGGTCGATATCTGCATCGTGCCGCAGCTTTACAACGCGCATCGCTGGGGCGTCGATGTCTCGGACCTGCCCCGCCTCTGCGCCATCGAAACCGCCTGCGCCGCGCATCCCGCATTCTCGGCCGCCTATCCAGACAAGCACAAGCCGGCCTAAAACCGGCCCCCTGCCGCGGTCAGACGTCCTGTGCTCTGGCCGCGACACCGTCCTTTGAGGCCAGCTCGTTCAGCAGATCGAGCAGCGTTTCATATCGCTCCGCCCCCAGCCGGTCGCGCACCGCATCATTCAATGCCACGCTCGTTCCCAGATTGCGGGCGATCACTTCCGCTCCGGTCGGAGCGATTTCGACGATCTGCTTTCGTTTATCCCCGGGATCGCGATGCCGCGCGATCAACCCACGTTCCTCCAGCTTCTGCAGGATACGCGTCAGGCTCGGCAACAGCAGGCAAGCCTCCTCGGCGATGCGAGTCGGCTCCATCGCGCCGCCCTCGTCCAGAACCCTGAGCACCCGCCATTGCTGTTCGGTGATGCCGACATCCGCCAGCATGGCGCGGATCGGCCCCATCACCTCCTCACGGGCGCGCAATAACGCGATGGGCAATGAACGGGCGGTCAAGGGCAGTTTTCGGGTCATGCGACAGTCTTGCCGATCCGCCCCCAGCCACGCAATGCGAGAATGGCGCCGGGGTTGACGAACCCCCTTCATTTAGTAAACATGTTAATTACAAAAGGCTCGGGCGGAGGGAGGAACGTCATGGCGCATCTGATGGTGGATTATTCCGCCAATGTCGAAGACTGGGTCGACATGGTCCGCTTCTGCGACGCCCTGCGCCGCACCGCCATCGAGACCGGCGCGCTGCCGATGCCCGGGATCCGGGTGCGGGCGATGCGGGCCGATCATGTCTCGATCGCCGATGGCGACCCGGATCACGGCTATATCGACATCTCGGTCCGGCTGCGCGGTGGCCGCGACCTAGACACCCGCAAGGCGGCGACCGCCCTGATCTTCGCCGCCGCAGAAGATTTCCTGAAACCGGTGATGGAAAACCGCTCGCTCGCCCTGTCGCTGGAGATGCGCGACATCGACCCGGAGCTTGCGCCCAAGACCGGCACCATCCGCGACCATCTGAAGAAGGCCTGAGCCGATGACCACCTTGACCGACAACCTGACCAAGCTCGACGGTTATCTCACCCGCTTCCGCCCGCATGGCATCCAGAACCTGATCGGTGGGGAAACCCGCCCCGCCGCCTCGGGCGCTGTGTTTGACACTGCATCGCCTGTCGATGAAAGCGTGATCTGCCCGGTCGCTCGTGGCGGGGCAGAGGATATCGACGCCGCCGCCAAGGCCGCCGCAGCCGCCTTTCCGGCCTGGCGCGACATGCCCGCGGCCAAGCGCAAGAAGATCCTGATCCGCATCGCCGATCTGATCGAGGCACGGGCCGAGGAGATCGCACTGTGTGAATGCTGGGACACCGGCCAGGCGCTGCGCTTCATGTCGAAGGCAGCACTGCGCGGCGCCGAAAACTTCCGCTTCTTCGCCGACAAGGTCGCCTCGGCCCGCGACGGGCAGAACCTGCGCTCACCGACACTGATGAACGTGACAACACGGGTGCCGATCGGCCCGGTGGGGGTGATCACGCCGTGGAACACCCCCTTCATGCTGTCGACCTGGAAGATCGCCCCCGCGCTCGCCGCCGGCTGCACCATCGTGCATAAACCGGCCGAATTCAGCCCGCTGACCGCCCGCATCCTGGCCGAGATCGCGCAGGAGGCCGGCCTGCCCGATGGCGTCTGGAACCTGGTCAACGGGTTGGGCGAGGATGCCGGCCGCGCCCTGACCGAACACCCGGCGATCAAGGCCATCGCCTTTGTCGGCGAAAGCCGCACCGGGTCGATGATCATGAAACAGGGTGCCGACACGCTGAAGCGGGTGCATTTCGAGCTGGGCGGCAAGAACCCGGTGGTCGTCTTCGATGATGCCGATCTGGACCGCGCGCTCGATGCCGCGATCTTCATGATCTATTCGCTGAACGGGGAACGCTGCACCTCCTCTTCGCGCCTGCTGGTGCAGGAGACGATCGCAGACCATTTTGAGGCGAAGTTGATCGAACGGGTCAACCGGATCAAGGTCGGCCATCCGCTGGATCCGGAAACCGAGGTCGGCCCGCTGATCCACAAGGTGCATTTCGACAAGGTGACATCCTATTTCGACACCGCGAAACAGGACGGCGCCACCCTGGCCGCCGGCGGCTGCCGGGAGGGCGATCAGGGCTGGTTCGTGCGCCCCACCCTCTTCACCGGAGCAACGACGCGCATGCGCGTGGCACAGGAAGAGATCTTCGGCCCGGTCCTGACCGCGATCCGCTTCTCGACCGAGGCCGAGGCGCTCAGGATCGCCAATGATACCCAATATGGGCTGACGGCCTATGTCTGGACCAATGATCTGACCCGCGCGCTGCGCTTTACCGACGCGCTCGAGGCCGGGATGATCTGGGTGAATTCGGAAAACGTCCGCCACCTGCCCACGCCCTTCGGCGGGGTCAAGGCCTCAGGCATCGGGCGGGACGGCGGCGACTGGTCGTTCGACTTCTACATGGAGCAAAAACACATCGGCTTTGCTCTGGGACAACACAAGATCCCCCGTCTGGGAGCATAATCACCCCCAAGGAAACGCGCGAGGTTTCAGGAGGAGGAGACCATGGGCGAAATCGTTCTTGCCGCAAAATGCACCCACGTTCCGACCATGCTGATGTCGGAACAGCCCGGCCCGGTCGAGGGCAAGCGCCAGCCCGCCATCGACGGCCATAGGGAGATCGCCCGACGCGCCAAGGCGTTGGGGGCGGATACAGTGGTGATCTGTGACACCCATTGGGTGATCAACGCGGGCTTTCACATCAACGCCAACAGCCGGTTCAAGGGGCTCTTTACCTCGAACGAATTTCCGCAGTTCATCCAGGATTTGCCCTATGATTATCAGGGCAACCCAGAGCTGGGCGACGCCATCGCCAAGGTGGCCTGCGATCTGGGCGTGCATACGCTGTCGCATCATCTGGACGGTCTGGAACTGGAATACGGCACCCTGGTGCCGATGCGCTTCATGGCCCGCGAACATGAGATAAAGGTCGTCTCGGTCGCTGCCTGGCGCACGGTGCACGACCATCAGGAAAGCCGTGTGGTGGGCGAGGCGATCCGCAAGGCGGTAGAGGCGAGCGACAGCAAGGTGCTGCTGGAGGCCTCCGGCTCGCTCTCCCACAAGTTCTGGGCAAACAAGGATTACGCGGCCAATAACGGCACCTTCACCATCAGTTCCGAATTCAACCGGCAGATGGAACTGCATGTGCTGGATATGTGGCAGGCCGGCGATCACGCCACCTTCCTCAAGATGCTGCCGGAATATGCGCGATACTGCTGCGGCGAAGGGGCGATGCACGACACCGCCATGCTCTACGGCGCGCTCGGATGGGATTGCTACGGCGCGAAATGCGAGGTGGTGGCCCCCTATTTCCCCTCTTCCGGCACCGGCCAGACCAACGTGATCTTTCCATTCCAGTAGCCGACTGACACCCCAGTCCCATTTCGGCGCCCCGATCCGACAAGGACCAGACAGATGCCCATTCCCGCACCGAACCTCTATCCGCCCTTCAACATCCTCCGTCTCAGTCATGTGGAACTGGCGGTCACCGATCTCGCACGGTCCCGCGCCTTTTATGTCGACACCCTGGGCCTTCAGGTCACCGACGAGGATGACCAGGCGATCTATCTGCGCGCGATGGAGGAGCGCGGCCATCACTGCATCGTCCTGCGCAAGGCGGATGCGCCCTGCGCCCGCGATCTGGGGTTCAAACTGTTCAGCGAAGAGGATCTGGAGCGCGCCGCCGCCTTCTTCCGCGCCCGCGACCTGCCGGTGGACTGGGTCGATCGCCCCTATCAGTCGCGCACCTTCCGCACCCGCGATCCCCTGGGCATTCCCCTGGAATTCTACGCCCGGATGGACCGGCTGCCGCCGATCCACCAGAAATACGCGCTCTATCGCGGGGTCAAACCGCTCAGGATCGACCATTTCAACTGCTTCTCGCCCGACGTCGATGCCAGCGTCGCCTTTTATAACGAGATCGGCTTTCGGGTGACCGAATATACCGAGGACGAGGAAAGCGGCCGGCTCTGGGCCGCCTGGACCCATCGCAAGGGTGGCGTGCACGATCTGGCCTTTACCAACGGCACCGGGCCGCGGCTGCATCACACCGCCTTCTGGGTGCCGACGCCGCTGAATATCATTGATCTTCTGGACCTGATGTCGACCACCGGCTGGGTCGACAACATCGAACGCGGCCCGGGCCGGCATGGGATTTCCAATGCCTTCTTCCTTTATATCCGCGACCCGGATGGGCACCGGATCGAGATCTATTGTTCCGACTATCAGACCGTCGATCCGGATCTGGAGCCGATCAAATGGGACCTGAAGGATCCGCAGCGTCAGACCCTCTGGGGCGCGCCGGCGCCGCGGTCGTGGTTCGAGGAAGGCAGCCTGTTCGAAGGACAGGCGCCGGTTCCGGCCCGGTTGAATGCCCAGCCGATCATTGCGCCGTGAGTGGTGCTTGCATAACAAAGAATTGCGCCCGGCGTGATGGTGGGCGCAATCGCGCCCGCCATCACGCCGCAGGCGTGCATTTCTCAGAGTGGGGGGCGGGTCGGGCGCGATCCGGTGAGCTGCGCTCCCCGGAACAGGATCGGATGCTTCGATGAAATGGACTGAATTCGCCGGCTGGGGCCGCCGCGTGGCCGACTGGGCGCAGGACTATCACCTGACGGTGGGCGACCGCCCGGTGCGTGCGCAAACCAGGCCGGGCGCGGTGCTGAACGCCTTGCCCGCAACCCCGCCAGAGACGCCCGAGGACATGGAGCAGGTGTTCCGCGATTTCGAGGACATCGTGATGCCCGGAATCACCCATTGGCAGCACCCCCGGTTCTTCGCCTATTTCGCCTCGAACGCCGCAGCGCCCTCGGTTCTGGCGGAATTCCTCGTCGCCGCCATCGCGCCGCAATGCATGCTCTGGCAGACCTCTCCGGCCGCGACCGAGATGGAAACCCGGATGATGGACTGGCTGCGCCAGGCGCTGGGTCTGCCTGATGGCTTTGCCGGGGTGATCCAGGACAGCGCCTCGACCGCGACGCTGGCCGCCGTGCTGACCATGCGCGAACGCGCGCTGAACTGGCAGGGCAATATCGCCGGGCTGCCGGGGCAAAACCCCTTGCGCATCTATGCGACGTCCGAGGTTCACACCTCGATCGACCGGGCGATCTGGATTTCCGGCATCGGCCAGCAGAACCTTGTCCGCATTCCCATCAAGGGCGACTGGCGCGGCATGGACCCTGAGGCGCTGGAGGCGGCGATCAAATCCGATCTGGCCGCGGGGCTGACCCCGGCGGGGCTGATCCTCTGCGTTGGCGGCACCGGCGTGGGGGCCACCGATCCGATTGCCGCCTGTCTGGCGGTGGCGAAGAAATATGATCTCTATACCCATGTCGATGCCGCCTGGTCCGGCAGCGCCATGATCTGCCCGGAGTTCCGCCATTACTGGGCTGGCATCGAAGACGCCGACAGCATCGTCTTCAACCCGCACAAATGGCTGGGCGCGCAATTCGACTGTTCGGCGCATTTCCTGAAGAACCCCGACGATCTGGTGAAGACGCTGGCGATCAGCCCCGAATACCTCAAGACCCACGGCGCCGAGGGCATCATCAACTATTCCGAATGGTCGGTGCCGCTGGGCCGCCGGTTCCGCGCGCTCAAGCTCTGGTTCCTGATCCGCGCCTATGGGCTCGAAGGGCTGCGGGAACGGCTGCGCAACCATGTGAAATGGTCGGTCCAGCTTCACGACAAGCTCGCCACCCACCCGCAGATCGAGATCGTGACCAAACCGATGTGGTCGCTGTTCTCCTTCCGCTATGCGCCCGAAGGGACCGCGGACCTCGACGATCTCAACATCCGTCTGGTCAACGCGATCAACGATGACGGGCGGATTTACCTGACGCAGACCCGGGTCGACGGGCGGATCGCCATCCGCTTTCAGGCCGGGCAGTTCGAAACCACCGAAGAGGATGTGATGATGACCTATGACGTGATCACCGAAATCGCCGGAACGCTCGGATGAAGGGCTTTGCGAGTTACACCGCCGGCGGGCAGAGCTTCTATGGTCTGGCTACCGATCAGGGAATGATCGCCCTGTCGCCCGACTTCCCGCAATACCCCACCCTGCGCGAGGTGATCGCGGCGGGCGCGCTGCACGATCTCTGGCTTGCCGCGCGCGGGCGCGAGGTCACCCATCCAACGGGGACGTTCGACTATGACATTCCGATCCCCGCGCCGGAAAAGATCATCTGCGTCGGCGTCAACTTCCCCGACCGCAATGCCGAATATAAGGACGGGCAGGAGGTGCCGACGAATATGTCGCTGTTCATCCGCTTCCCGCGCAGCTTTACCGGCCACGACCGGCCGCTGATCCGCCCGCCGGAAACGCCGCAGCTGGATTACGAGGGCGAGATCGCCGTGGTGATCGGCAAGGGTGGCCGGCGGATTTCGCAGGCCGATGCCTATGACCATATCGCCGCCATCACGCTCTGCAACGAGGGCACGCTGCGCGACTGGGTGCGGCACGCCAAGTTCAACGTGACCCAAGGCAAGAACTGGGACAGCTCCGGCGCCATGGGGCCCTGGCTGGTGCCTTTCACCTCTCCCTCACAGCTTGACGACGTGCGGCTGACCACCCGCGTGAACGGAGAGCTGCGGCAGGACGATCGCACCAGCCGCATGCTGTTCCCGATCCGGCGGCAGATCGAATATATCTCGACCTTCACCACATTGGTTCCGGGCGACATCATCGTCACCGGCACCCCCACAGGTGCCGGCGCCCGGTTCGATCCGCCGAAATATCTGGTCCCCGGCGATGTGATCGAGGTCGAGGCCGAAGGCATCGGCAAGCTGACGAGCAGCGTGGAGGAGGAATGACCCCCGATCAATATGACGAGGCCGCCGAAACCCTGGTCACTGCCGAGGAGACCGGCCAGCAATGCGGCCTGCTTTCGCGGACCTATCCGGGCATGACGCTGGACGATGCCTATGCCGTCCAGTCGCGGCTGATCGCGCGCAAGCTGGCCTCGGGACGGCGCAAGATCGGCTGGAAGATCGGCCTGACCAGCCGGGCGATGCAGGATGCGCTGAAGATCGACACGCCGGACAGCGGCGTGCTGCTGGACGACATGCTCTTCGCCACCGGCGCCACGGTGCCCGCCGGCCGTTTCATCCAGCCCCGGATCGAGGCCGAGATCGCCTTTGTCATGAAGGCGCCGCTGTCGGGCGCCGACTGCAGCCGCCACGATGTGCTCACCGCGACCGATTACGTCGCACCGGCGCTGGAGATCCTCGATACCCGCGTGCAGCGCGTCGATCCCGCCACCGGCAAGGCCCGGGTGATCGTCGATACCATCAGCGACAATGCCGCCAACGCCGGGCTGGTGCTGGGCACCGCGCGCCATGCCCCCGAGACCGTCGATCTGCGCTGGATCGGTGCCATCCTGACCCGCGATGATATCGTCGAGGAAACCGGCCTGGGCGCCGGGGTGCTGAACGATCCGGTCACCTCGGTCCTGTGGCTGGCGCGGCGGATGGCAGAGTATGGTCAAACGATCGAGGCCGGGGATATCATCCTCTCAGGTTCCTTCATCCGTCCGGTCGAGGCGCCGCCGGGATCGCACATCCATGCCGATTTCGGGCCTTTCGGATCGGTCGATATCACTTTCGCATAAGAGAGGTCTTTCATGCCCGCCCCCACGAATAGCTTCAAACAGGCGCTGGCCGACGGCCAGAAGCTGATCGGCTGCTGGATGAGCTTTGCCGAAGGCCAGGTGGCCGAGATCATGGGCACCGCCGGCTTCGACTGGCTGGTGATCGACGGCGAACATGCGCCGAACGATCTGCGTTCGATCCGCGATCAGTTGATCGCGCTGGCGGCCAGCGACAGCCACCCGGTGGTGCGGGTGCCAATCGGCGAGGCCTGGATGATAAAGCAGGTGCTGGATGCCGGCGCCCAGACCGTGCTGGTGCCGATGGTCGAAACCGGCGATCAGGCGCGCGAACTGGTAAGCGCCTGCCGTTATCCCCCCGAGGGCATGCGCGGGGTCGGCGCCATGGGTGGGCGAGCCACCATGTTCGGCTCGATCCCCGATTACATCGCCACCGCCAACGATCAGATCTGCCTGCTGGTGCAGGTGGAAAGCCGCGCCGGCCTCGCCGCGCTGGATGATATCCTCTCGGTCGAAGGCGTCGACGGTGTGTTCATCGGGCCAGCCGACCTGTCGACCGATATGGGCTATCAGGGCGACAGCGCCGCCCCTGAAGTCCGCGCCGCCATCGCCGATGCCTTTTCCCGCATCCGCGCTGCCGGCAAGGCCCCCGGCATCCTCGGCACCGGCGAGGACACGATCCAAGCCTTTTCCGACATGGGGGCGCAGTTCCTGGCCGTCGGCATCGACGTGCTGGTTCTGGCCCAGGCCGCCCGGGCCCTGTCGGCCCGCTGGAAACAGGGCTGAGGCCATTCTGACGCCCCCCGTTCATTACAGTGGGGGGCCGATTTCACCTTCGTGCGTATTTCCACGCAATTGACCCAAACGTGATCCAGACGCTAGCCTTCCCGGACCGGAACGTTTTGCGCCGAAATCGTGGCGCGCACGAGGGAGAGAGAACGTGAAACGCACATTTGCTGCGGCAATGGTGTCTGCGCTTGCGCTGGCCACCACCGCTTCCGCCGAAATCAAGATCGCCCATGTCTACGGCAAGACCGGCCCGCTCGAGGCCTATGCCAAGCAATCGCATGACGGGCTGATGCTGGGGCTGGAATATGCCACCGGCGGCACCATGGAGATCAATGGCGAAAAGATCGTCGTGATCGAGAAGGACACCCAGCTCAAGCCCGAGAACGGCCGTGCCCTGCTGGAAGAGGCCTATGGCGACGATGAGGTCGATCTGGCCGTCGGCCCCGTCAGCTCGGGCGTGGCGCTGGCCATGCTGCCGGTCGCCGAGGAATATGAGAAGATCCTGCTGGTTGAACCCGCAGTTGCGGATTCGATCACCGGCGAGAACTGGAACCGCTATATCTTCCGCACCGGGCGCAACTCCTCGCAAGATGCTGTGGCGAACGCCATCGCTCTGGCCGGGCCGGACGTGCATATCGCCACCCTGGCACAGGATTACGCCTTTGGCCGCGACGGTATCGCCGCCTTCAAGGAAGCGCTGGAAACCGTCGGCAGCAAGGTGGATTACGAAGAATACGTGCCCACCGACACCACCGATTTCACCGCCGCGGCCGAGCGTATCTTCAACGCGATGAAGGATCTGGACGGCAAGAAAAAGCTCTTTGTCATCTGGGCCGGCGGCGGCAACCCGATGACAAAGATCAATGCCATGGATCCGGGCCGTTTCGGCATCGAGATCGCCACCGGCGGCAACATCCTGGCGGCGATGAAGGCCTATAAGGACTTCCCCGGCATGGAAGGCGCCACCTATTATTATTACGACATCCCGAAGAACCCGGTGAACGACTGGCTGGTTAAGGAACACGAGGCCCGCTTTGGCACCCCGCCCGATTTCTTCACCGCAGGCGGCATGGCGGCGGGCATCGCGGTGGTCGAGGCGATCAAGAAGGCCGGCTCCACCGATACCGAGGATCTGATCAGCACCATGGAAGGCATGGAGTGGGAGACGCCTAAGGGCAAGATGGTGTTCCGCCCCGAGGATCACCAGGCGCTGCAATCCATGTATCACTTCAAGATCAAGGTCGATCCGAACGTCGAATGGGCGATCCCAGAACTGGTGCGCGAACTGACAATCGAAGATCTGCCGATCCCGATCCGTAACCAGTGATCCGGTAACCCAGCGGCGGGGGCGGATCGGCAGGACCGGCCCGCCCCCGTCGCCCATTTGACGCCCCCCCTCCACGACGCCCGAAAAGGACCGAGCAGCGTGACAGACCCCATTCTCAGAACCCAGGACCTGACCGTCCGCTTCGGCGGCCATGTGGCGGTGGATGCCGTCTCCTGCGCCTTTCAGGCCGGAGAGCTGACCGCCATCGTCGGCCCCAACGGCGCCGGCAAGACCACCTATTTCAACCTGATCTCTGGCCAGATCCCAGCGACCTCCGGCAAGGTCTTTTTGCGCGGGCGCGACATCTCGGGTCAGGGCGTGTCGCAGCGCACCAAGGCCGGCATCGGGCGCGCCTTCCAGCTGACCAACCTGTTTCCCGATCTGACCGTGCTGGAGAATGTCCGCCTGGTGGTGCAATCGCACTCGGGCCGGGGCTTCAACATGTGGTCGATGGCCGCCAAACATCGCGAGATGGTCGAGGCAGCCGAAGCGATCCTGAAGCGCGTGCGACTGATCGACCAGCGCGAGCAGGTGGTGTCGGAACTGTCCCACGGCAACCAGCGCAAGCTTGAGGTGGCGCTGCTGATCGCGCTCGATCCGGCCGTCTACATGTTCGACGAACCCACCGCCGGGATGAGCGTCGACGAGGCACCGGTGGTCCTCGACCTGATCGCCGAGCTGAAATCCCAGGCCGATCGCACCATCCTGCTGGTCGAACACAAGATGGACGTGATCCGCACGCTCGCCGACCGGATCATCGTGCTGCACAACGGCGCGCTGGCCGCCGATGGCCCCCCGGCCGAAGTAATGGCGTCCGACGTGGTGCAAGAGGCCTATATGGGCAAGGAACTGGAAGATGTCTGAGCCGATCCTGAAACTGGAGGGCGTCTATACCAACATCGCCCAGTATCACATCCTGCAAGGCGTCGATCTCGAGGTGCCGAAGGGCGCGGTGACCATGCTCCTTGGTCGCAACGGCGTCGGCAAGACCACCACGCTCAGGACCGTGATCGGCCACTGGCGCGCCCACAAGGGCCGCGTTCTGTTCGATGGCGAGGACATCACTGCCCTGCCGACACCGCTGATCGCCCGCGCGGGCCTGGGGTTCGTGCCCGAAGACATGGGCATCTTTTCCGACCTCACGGTCGAAGAAAACATGGTCCTGGCGGCCATTCACGGCCCGATCAACAGCGCCCGGCTCGACTGGATTTTCACCGCCTTCCCGCCGCTCAAGACCTTCTGGAAATCCGAGGCCGGCAACCTCTCGGGCGGGCAGAAACAGATGCTTTCGATCGCGCGTGCCATGGTGGAGGAGCGCAAGCTCTATCTGATCGATGAACCGACCAAGGGGCTGGCGCCGGCGATCGTTTCGACCATGGCGCGGGCGCTGAGGGAGCTAAAGGAACAGGGCGCCTCGATCCTGCTGGTGGAACAGAACTTCGCCGTCGCACGCGCCCTGGGCGATACCGCCAACGTGATGGACGACGGCCGGATGATCTGGTCCGGCGCCATGGCGGAACTGTCGGGCGATGCGACACTGCAGGAGCGGCTGATGGGGCTGAGCCTCGATGCCCATCACTGAGGTGGCACGACCGATGGCGGATTTGAGTATTTGGACAGGGAAGACGCAACAGGGTGCCGCATGCGGCCCCGGGCTTCTGACAAGGGAAGAGGCGCAGGACATGACGATCATGCGGGAGGGGCGGCAATGACGACAGCGGCGCCAAAACATACGCCGAAGATGGCGGAACTGAGCCTGGGCCAGCGGCTGGCCCCCTGGATGCCGGTGCTGCTGGTGCCGGTTCTTGTCGCGCTGGGGGCTCTGGCGATCCCGCAGACCTCAAGCTGGCTGACGCTGACCGTTTCCGGCCTGGCGATGGGGATGATGATCTTCATCATGGCCTCGGGGCTGACGCTGGTCTTCGGGCTGATGGACGTGATCAACTTCGGTCATGGCGCCTTCGTTTCGATCGGCGCCTTTGTCGGGGTGTCGGTCCTGCTGATGCTGGGGCAGATGACCGGCGCGCCGTCGCTGGGGTTGAACCTGATCGCGCTGATGCTGGCGGTGGTCGGCGCCATGGCCGCCACCGGCGCCGTCGGCTGGGCCTTCGAGAAGGTGATCGTGATGCCCGTCTACGGCCATCACCTGAAGCAGATCCTGGTCACCATGGGCGGGCTGATCGTGATCGAACAGCTGATCATCGTCCTCTGGGGCCCGGAAGAGATTTACATCACCCGCCCCGAGGCGCTGAAAGGCGCGATCACCTTCGCCGGTGCCGCGCTGGAGAAATACCGGCTGGTCGCCGTTGTGGTGGGGCTGATCGTCTTCGCCGCCATGCGCTTCGTGCTGCGCCGCACCAAGATCGGGCTGATCGTGCGCGCTGGCGTGCAGAACGGCGAGATGGTCGAGGCCCTGGGATACCGGCTGCGCCGGGTCTTCGTCGGAGTCTTCATCGCCGGTTCGGCGCTCGCCGGTCTTGGCGGGGTGATGTGGGGCCTCTATCAGGAGGTGATCACCGCCCATATGGGCAATGACGCGATGATCCTGATCTTCATCGTGGTGATCATCGGCGGGCTCGGCTCGGTCGAGGGTTGCTTCATCGGCGCGCTGCTGGTCGGGCTGATGCAGAATTATGTCGCCTATATAGAACCGAAGGCGGCGCTGATCTCCAATATCGCCCTGATGGTGCTAATCCTGATGTGGCGCCCGATGGGGATGATCCCCGTGGTGAAGGCGAAATGACGATGTTCCGATCCATTCTTTCCGGCGACATGCCGCGGTCTGCCGTGCTGTCGATCCTGCTGGCGGTGATCTTCGCCTGCCTGGCGCTGGCACCCTTCCTGTTCCCGGGTGTGCGCAGCATCGACACCGCGGCGCGGATCTGCGTCTTCATCGCCCTGGTCGCCAGCTATGACCTGCTGTTGGGCTATGGCGGCATCGTCAGCTTCGCCCATACGATGTTCTTCGGTATCGGCGCCTATGGCGTGGCACTGGCGCTGACGCACATGGGACGCGGCTTTGACGCGATTATCGTGGGCTCCGTCGCCGGCGCGGTGGTGGCGGCACTCCTGGCGCTGCTGATCGGCCTGTTTTCCCTGCGGGTGCGGGCGATCTTCTTCGCCATGATCACCCTGGCCGTCGCCTCCGCCGTGGCGGTGCTGGCCAGCCAACTGTCCGGCCTGACCGGAGGGGAGGACGGGCTGACCTTCAAGCTGCCGCGTGAACTGGGCCCGGCCTTCAAGTTCGGCACCGAGATGTTCGGAGGTGAGCTGTTCGGGGTAAAGCTGAACGGCAAACTGCTGGCCTATTACCTGGTCTTCGCCGGCGCGCTGGTCCTGTTCCTGCTACTGCTGCGCATCGTCAATTCCCCTTTCGGGCGGGTGCTGCAGGCGATCCGCGAGAATGATTTCCGCGCCGAGGCGATCGGCTACCGCGTGGTCTATTACCGGGTGGCGGCGACCTGCCTGTCGGCAGCAGCGGCGGCGCTGGCCGGATCGCTCTATGCGATCTGGCTGCGCTATGTCGGGCCCGACACCACCCTGTCGATGGAGTTGATGATCGACATCCTGCTGATGGTGGTGATTGGGGGCATGGGCACGATGTATGGCGCAGTGATCGGGGCCACGCTTTTCGTGCTGGCGCAGAATTACCTGCAGAACCTGATGGGGGCGGCCTCGGGCCTGGTCGAGGGCATTCCGGTACTGCCGCAACTGCTCAGCGCCGACCGCTGGCTGTTGTGGCTGGGCGTTCTGTTCATCCTCAGCGTCTATTTCTTCCCCACCGGCATCGTCGGCAGGCTCAGGTCCGGTCGCTGAGTTTGGAATCGAGTCTGCGGGCGGCACTGGCATAGCCGCCCGCGGCACCATCGACGAAATGCACATGATCGTCGCGCAGGGCCGAGGGCACGAAACAGGTAATCAGCGCTTCTTCCTGCTCGACCATACCATAGCGGATCAGGCCGGCCTCGGCCCCGATACTCAGCACCGCCTCGATCCGGTCGCGGGTCGCGGGATCGCAATCCAGCGTCATTTTCAGCCCATCGTCGAATTTGCGAAAATCTGCATTCAGGCTGATCGCAGCCCGATAGCGTGCAGGATCGAACCGACCGACCCGGGCACCGGTGCGCATCAACCCCGAAATCGCCAGATGGCTGAGCAGCAGCCTGAGCCGGTGCCGCCAGAGCGGCCGCCCGTCGCGGCGCGCGCGGGCTTCGAAATCGAGCGTTCCCGGTGCCCAATGCGGCGCCGGGCCCTGCGGTGGCACCGGATGACCGCCACGCGACAATCCGCTGGCCAGATCCACCACCTGCGCGGCCACCGCCCGAAACCCCGCCGGGTCGGCTCCGGTGACCGGCCGCACCACCAGCGACAGGATCAGCCCGTTGCGCGACTTGAGGTTGTCCCAGCGGCACGACAGCCCGGTCAGATCCGGGGCGACGCCTTCGGCCGCTTGCGGCACGCTGTACTCTCCGGCCTTCATCCGAGCCTCGGCCCAGGCCAGTCCGCCCCCGGAGAACATCGCATAATCGGCCCCCCCCGAGGGCGCGAAACGCGCCACTTGAAGATCGAGACCGGCGGCCCGGATATCGCCGATCGGGATCAGCGCGGCGCGTAGCGTGATGCCGAATTCCGCATCCGCCCAGCGGCGCAGCGCGGCAAGCTGGGCCCGCACCGTCTCCTCTGCCCGGGAGGGCACCGCGAACAAGGCCCCATCGCCTTCGAAAACGAAGGGAAAGGCCTCTCCCCCCAACCCGTTGGCCACCGCGGCAATGACCGCCGCGCCGATCATGTTGACGGTCTTGTAACGCCCCGCCGCGATCTCGGCGGTCGAACTCACGATATCGGCGGCCCCCACCACCCAATCGTCTGGCAAGGGGGTAAAACTGTCATCGGCCAAAAGCGCAGCGAAATCCGTCCGCGGCACGATCTGACCGTAAAACCCATTTTGATCCTGTACCATCGCGCAGCCCTCCACCCATGGTTAAAAATAGTGCCGCAGGGCATCTCTTCCAGCCCTTGGGGCCTCTTCGGCACGGCCCCGGCGCGCCCCGGAACGCCGCCGGCCAGTCAGGGGGGCACTGCCATCTGCGCGTGCTCGCTTGCCCTTGTCACGCGAACATGCGACCCATTGCCGTCGGTAACGATTGCGTGGGGAGGCGCGATGCGATGATCGGCCTGATCTGGTTATGTCTGGCCTATGTGCTGAGCCAGTTTTTCCGTGCCTTTCTGGCGGTACTCAGCACCGTGCTGGAACAGGATGTGGGCGCCAGCGCGCAGACCCTGGCCACCGCGTCGAGCATGTGGTTTCTATCCTTCGCAATCATGCAGCTGCCGGTCGGCTGGGCGCTGGACCGGATCGGACCGCGCCGCACGGTGTCGGTGCTGCTGCTGATCGGCTGCGGTGGCGGCGCGGCAGTCTTCGCGCTGGCCCAGGCCCCCTGGCAGATCAGCGCGGCGATGTTCCTGATCGGCATCGGCTGCGCCCCCGCGCTGATGAGCTCCTATTACATCTTCGCCCGTGAATACCCGCCGGCGCGCTTCGCCACGCTGGCGGCACTGATGCTGGGAATGGGATCGGTGGGCAACCTCGTGGCCTCCTACCCTACAGCGGTGGCCGCTGAGCTTATCGGCTGGCGCGGGACGCTGGCGACGCTGGCCGGCCTGTCGCTGGTGGTGGCGGTGGGGCTGTTCTTCACCGTACGCGATCCCGAACGACATTCCAGCGATCTGAAGGGATCGGTGCTCGACCTGCTGAAAATGCCGGTGATGTGGCTGATTCTGCCGATGATGGCGGTCAGCTATGCACCCTCGGGCGCGATCCGGGGGCTGTGGATCGGCCCCTACCTGCGCGACGTCTTCGGGCTCGAAACCAACCAGATCGGCCAGGCGACCCTGATGATGGGGGTGGCGATGATCGCCGGCACTCTGGTCTACGGTCCGCTCGACCGGATCGTGAAATCGCGCAAATGGCCGATCGCGGCGGGCGGTGTCGGTACGGCGGCGGCGCTGACGGCCATCATCCTGCGCATCGACATGAGCCCGGCGCTCTCCACCCTGCTGATGGCGGCGATCGGCTTTCTCGGCGGGTACTTTCCCGTCATCATCGCCCATGGCCGTGCCTTCTTCCCCACCCATCTGGTGGGCCGCGGGGTGACGATGATGAATCTGTTCGGAATCGGAGGCGTCGGACTGACGCAATTCGCCACCGGAGAGGTCTATGGCAGCCTGTCCCCCTCTGGCGCCGGCGGCGCCTATGCGATGATTTTCCTGTTTCTGGCGATCACAACCGCGCTCGGCACCACGATTTACCTCTTCAGCCGCGACAGCCTAGATTAGATCCCCTTTTTTCTTTGGTGCAATACCTGTAGAAGGCCGCAGCCGGTCCTTGGCCGGCAGAAACCGTATGAGAGGACAACATGGGTTATCGCGTCGTCGTCGCAGGCGCCACGGGCAACGTGGGTCGCGAAATGCTGAATATCCTGGCCGAGCGCCAGTTCCCGGTGGATGAGATTGCTGCTCTGGCCAGCCGCAAATCTCTCGGCACTGAGGTGAGCTTCGGCGACAAGACTATCAAGACCCAGGATTTGGATACCTTCGATTTCACCGGATGGGACATCGCGCTGTTCGCGGTGGGCTCCGGCCCGACGAAGGAATACGCGCCGAAGGCCGCCGCCGCCGGCTGTGTCGTGATCGACAACAGCTCACTCTACCGTTACGATCCGGACGTCCCACTGATCGTGCCGGAGTGCAACCCGCAGGCGATCCACGGCTATTCCAAGAAAAACATCATCGCCAACCCCAACTGCTCGACCGCGCAAATGGTGGTGGCCCTGAAGCCGCTGCACGACCGCGCCAAGATCAAGCGGGTGGTGGTATCGACCTATCAGTCGGTGTCCGGCGCCGGCAAGGAAGGCATGGACGAGCTTTGGGATCAGACCAAGGCCGTCTACAACCCGACTTCCGAGATCGAGCACAAGAAATTCACCAAGCAGATCGCCTTCAACGTGATTCCGCATATCGACGTCTTCCTGGATGACGGCTCGACCAAGGAAGAATGGAAGATGGTCGCCGAAACCAAGAAGATCATCGACCCCTCGATCAAGGTCACCGCGACCTGCGTGCGGGTTCCGGTCTTCGTCGGCCACTCCGAAGCGGTGAACATCGAATTCGAGGATTTCCTCGACGAGGACGAAGCCCGCGACATCCTGCGCGAAAGCCCTGGCGTCATGGTCATCGACAAGCGCGAGGACGGAGGCTACGTCACCCCGGTGGAATGCGTCGGCGATTTCGCCACCTTCATCAGCCGCATCCGTCAGGATTCGACCATCGACAACGGTCTGAACCTGTGGTGCGTCTCGGACAACCTGCGCAAGGGCGCGGCGCTGAACGCAGTTCAGATTGCCGAACTGCTGGGCCGCGAGGTTCTGAAGAAGGGCTGATCGACGCCCCCGGAAAGATTTCACGAGAGGGCGCCCCATGGCCGATGCCGGGGGCGCCCTCTTGTTCTTTTGACGGGGCCGGGCGATGCTTCGGACGTTTGCGTCCACAGGTGTTTCCCGATGCGTGCTTTGCTTTTCCTGGCTGTCTGCCTGCCCTCCGCTGCCCTGGCAGAGGATTTCGTCCTGTCCGCCCCGGTGACCGGCGTGACGCTCTATCCCTCGGGCGCCAGTATCGAACGGCGGGTGCCGTTTTCTATCCCCGCCGGCCAGCACCGGCTCATCCTGCGCGGCGCGGGCCCCCATGTGCCACTGCCCAAGCTACGGGTCGTGCTCGAGGGTGCAACGCTGGAAACCGTGACCGCCCGCACCAGTGCCCTGCCCCCGCGCGGGATCGAGGAGAGCGAGACGATCAAGACGGCCCGGGCCGAAGTCGCGCGGCTGGAGGCCGAATTTGCCGCCACCCGAGACAAGCAGGCGGCGGAACGGGCCAAGGCCGCGGCTGCCCGCGCGCAGATCGGTTTTCTAGACGGTCTGGGTGCAGCGCAGGATCTGGGCGGTCAGGGCGTGGCGGTGCTGCGCGATCTGTCCCGCATGATCGCCGAGGAAGGCATCGCCGCCCGCACCACCCGGCATCAGGCCGAAAGCGCAGCACACGCCTATGACCAGCCGCTGGCGGAGCTGGAAAAGACGCTGGCCGCCGCCCGCGCGCATCTGGCCGCTCTTGCCCCGGCAGAGGACGATCAGCAGGAATACACCCTCGCCGTCACGACCGATGTGCCGGCGGAGGGGCTGGTGACGCTCAGCTATATCACCCCTGAGGCACAATGGACGCCGGGCTATGAGGCGCATCTGAGCCGCGGAGAACACGCCGAGTTGCGGCTGTCCCGGGTGGCCTGGGTTGCGCAACAGACCGGAACCCCCTGGACCGGCGTGGAGCTGAAACTGTCCACCACGATGCCCAGCGGTCGCACCGATCCTGCGCCGCTCTATCCCGACCGGCGCAGGATCGAGAAACCACAGCCGCCGGCGCCGATGCGGCTGATGGATGCCGCCGGGGGCGCCATGCCCGAACCGATCCTGGCCGCCGCTCCGGAAATGCTCGACGGGATCAGCGTCACCTATGATTATCCGCTGCCAGCGACCGTGCTGTCGGGGGGAGAGATGCTGCGCCTGCCGCTCGATCAGATCGCCCTGCCGGCCGAGGTCTTCGCCCGCGCCACGCCCGAGTTCGACCAGACCGCCTATGTCACCGCCGCCTTCACCAACGTTTCAGGCGAGATCCTCCTGCCCTCGGACGACGTCCAGCTTTATATCGACGGCCATTTCGCCGGGGTCGGCACCCTGCCGATGATCGCCAGCGGCCAGTCGGCGGAACTGGGCTTTGGCCCTATCGAGGGGCTGCGGCTGGGGTATGACGAGCTGGACCGCACCCGGGGAGATCGCGGCGTGCTGAGCAAATCGAACCAGATGACCGAGGCCGAGGAATACCGCATCAGCAACCTGACCGGCACCGGCTGGCCGGTGCGGATGCGTAGCCGGGTGCCCTATTCAGAACAGGAGGATCTCCAGATCGGCTGGACCGCGACACCGATGCCCGACCTGCAAGAGGTCGACAACCAACGCGGTCTGCTGGAATGGCGGCTTGACCTGGGCCCCGGAGAGACCCGGACCGTCCGTGTCGACCAGAAACTGAGCTGGCCCGAGGGGTACGAGCTGCGCTGAGGCGCAGCTCGTAAAAAGGCATCAGACCGGAAGGAACTTCTCGAGCTTGGGGTCGTAATATTCCAGCCCGCCCTCGCCGATATCGGTCCAGAGGCCGTGCAGGGTCAGCTCTCCCTTGTCGACTGCGTCCTTCACGAAGGGGAAGCTCATCAGATTGGAGAGCGAGGCCAAGACCGATTGCCGTTCCAGCGCGCGGGCTTGCTGCTGCGCATCCTCGATGTCGGCGACCAGATCGTATTTCGGACGCAGGATGTCCATCCAACGCCCAACGAAGCTTTCCTTCGCTTCCAGCTCAGGCGCATGGCCCTTGCACATGTCGATGCAGCCCTGCACCCCACCGCATTGCGAATGCCCCAGAACCATCAGATGCGCCACCTTCAGCGCGGTGACCGCATATTCAATGGTGGCCGAGGTGCCGTGGTGATCGCCATCGGGCTCGTAGGGGGGCACCAGATTGGCGATATTGCGGTGAATGAAGAATTCACCCTGATCGGCTCCGAAGATGGAAGTCACGTGAACCCGGCTGTCACAGCAGGAAATCACCATCGCGCGCGGATGCTGCCCATCGCTGGCAAGGCGGCGATACCAGCTTTGGTTCTCCGAATATGTCGTTGCCTTCCAGCCCTGATAGCGGTGCACCAGATAGCTCGGCAAAGGTTTGGCGAACTGCATGCAACTTTCCTCGCTTGGTTACGTCAGGGCACCAGATAGCCCTGATTCCAACAAAATTCGAGAGATTAAGCGCATCTGATCGAAACCTTTTGAAAACCTGTCCGGCCGATGATGGGGCCGCGGGCGAGGCAAGACTGGAGAAGACCGTGACACTTCTATGTTCCCTGACGCAGGCAGAAAGCGTGCACCTGGACCACGGGCGGTTGCGGATACTGTACAGGCAAATGGGCGAAACCGGCGCTGAAACGGTGATCACACGGGCCAGCCGGGAACTGGCCTCACGACTGAAGCGCTGTGACCGGCTGTGGCAGATGGAAGATTTTCCGGCGCTGCGCAAATGCGCCCGCTCTACCATCGCAATAGCCGAACAGATCGGGATGGATGCGCTTGCCCGGGTCGCTCGCGACGTCACCACAACCGCAGATCGGCGCGACCCCGTCGCCACCGCCGCGACCCTGGCGCGCCTGCAACGGGTCGGGTATGAATCCCTGCGCGCGGTCTGGCATCTGCGCGGCGTGGTGATCTGATCCGGCCCTCCCCTCTTGCAGCCGCAGAGCTGAGGGATAGTCTGGCGTGAAATCACCGCAAGGACGCCTTTCAGATGACCCCCTCCAGCATGACCCCGCAATTCGCAGCCGCCGGCAGCGCCGCAATCCCCCTGCATGTGATCGAAACCGAAGCTCTCGCCGACTGGCTCACCGGCCAGGCGGATCATGTCCGCCGCTGGGTCGACGCCAACGGGTTCACCGCCGCCCGCGGTCAGGCGCTGCTGATCCCCGGGCAGGACGGCGCGCCCGAAATGGCGCTGGCCGGATATGCCGATGCCGCCCAGCGGGCCCGCCATCGCCACGTGCTGGCCGGCGCCGTGCAGACGCTGCCGGCCGGCACCTACGCCATTGCCTCGGGCCTCGAAGGTCAGGCGCTGGCCAATGAATGTTTCGGCTGGCTGATCTCCAGCTACAACTTCAGCCGTTACCGCGACACCCCAACGCCGGAGGCACGCGCGCTTATCGCGCCCAGTGGCATCGACACCGCCCGGATCGAGGCGTTGGCCGCCGCCGAATGCCTGACCCGCGATCTGATCAACACACCCTCCTCCGATATGGGACCCGCTGAACTTGAGGGCGCCGCCCGCGCCCTGGCCCGGGAGTTCGACGCTGAGATCACGGTGATCGAAGGCGATGCGCTGCTGGAACAGAACTTTCCGATGATCCACGCCGTTGGTCGCGCCTCACCCCGGGCACCGCGGCTGATCGACCTGCACTGGGGCGACACCGGCCCCAAGCTGACGCTGGTCGGCAAGGGGGTCTGCTTCGATACCGGCGGGCTCGATCTGAAACCGGCGGCCAGCATGGCGCTGATGAAGAAGGACATGGGCGGTGCCGCCACCGTGCTGGGGCTGGCGCGCTCGATCATGGCGCTGGGGCTGCCGCTGCAACTGCGCGTGCTGATCCCGGCGGTCGAGAACGCGGTCGCCGGCAATGCCTTCCGCCCCGGCGATATCCTGACCTCGCGCAAGGGGCTGACGGTCGAGATCAACAATACAGATGCCGAGGGCCGGCTGGTACTGGCCGACGCGCTGGCGCTGGCAGCCGAGGGGCGGCCAGATCTGATCGTCTCCATGGCCACGCTGACCGGTGCCGCCCGCGTCGCTGTCGGCGCCGATATCGCCCCCTTCTTCACCGATGACGAAATCGCCGCCGGCGCATTGGCGCAGGCTGGCCCCGCCGTGGCCGATCCGGTCTGGCGGTTGCCATTTCATGAGCCTTACGAACTGAAGATCGAACCGGGCATCGCCGATCTGGACAACGCACCGGGCGGCGGCTTCGGGGGGGCGATCACCGCCGCGCTGTTCCTGCGCCGCTTCGCAGGCCCTGGCCGCTATGTTCATTTCGACATCTACGCCTGGAGCCAGGCCAGCACCCCGGCCCGGCCCAAGGGCGCGCTGGTGCAGGGCGCCCGCGCGGTGCTGGATGCGCTGCCCGCGATGTTGTCGCTGTGACCGACCGGCGCCGTCTGCGCTTCAACGGCCGTATCGCGCATGACAGCCTGCGCGGTGCGGTCGCGGCGGAAAGCTTCACCGCCGGCAGCGACTGGCGCGTAACCGCGCCACGCGCCACGCTCTTTCCATCTGAGGCGGCTGCGGCACGCGACCGCGAACTGATCCTGGGCGAGGTTTTCACCGTGCTGGAACGTCGTGGGCCGCTGGTCTTCGGCTTCGCCGCCCGCGACGGCCATGTCGGCTGGATGGAGGTTGCGGCGCTCAGCGCAACGGCGCCCGTTCCCAGCCACAGGATCACCACGCGCCACAGTTATGCCAAGGCGAGCCCCAGCCTGAAGACGATGGACGACAGCGTACTGCTGCCGCATGGCGCCCGTGTCGCGGTGCTGGCCGAAGACGGCCCCTGGCGACAAATCGCGTTGGGAGCCGATCGTTTGTGGATGCCCGCCGCCCATCTGACCCCGGTGGATAGACCCGACACCGACCCGATCGAGGTGGCCGAGCTTTATCTCGGAACCCCCTATCTCTGGGGCGGCAATTCCGCGTTCGGGATCGACTGTTCAGGACTGGTGCAGACGGCGCTGCTGGCCTGCGGTCTGCCCTGTCCCGGCGACAGCGACCAGCAGGAACGGGAGCTGGGCGCAGCGCTGCCTGCGGAAACGCCGGCACGGCGCGGCGATCTGTTCTTCTGGACGGGTCATGTTGCGATGGCCTTGGACACGACGACCCTGATCCACGCCAACGCCCATCATATGGCCGTGGCCCATGAACTGATCGCCGACGCCATGTCCCGCATCCTGGATCAGGGCGGCGGGCCGATCACCGCCCACAAGCGGCTCTGATCACTCCACCGCGCGGATCAGCTTGCGCTCCAGCACCCGCAGCACCATGCGCAGGTCATGGCCGCGCTTGAAGATTTGTCCATCCATGCCGACAACGGCGTATTGCCCTTGCCGATTGCGCAACTTGGGACGCTTCTCGATCCGGTAGAGCGGGAATTCAGCGGTCCGGCGAAAGACCGAAAACACCGCGACCTCGCGCAGGCAGGAAATACCGTAATCGCGCCATTCGCCAGCCGCCACCATGCGTCCGTAGAGCGAGAGGATCACTGACAGCTCACGCCGGTCGAAGGCGACCTGCTCCATCATCGGGCTATAAGGCGTGCCGCTGGAGGTTTGCATATTCATATCGTAAGAGTTGCGCTTTCCTGCGGTCAAATCAAGCCCGCTACCGACCGCGCCGGGCCCGGGCCGCGAAAATCGCGCCGCAGCCGCGGCACGATGCCTCCGGCGGGGATATTTGGACCAGATCGAAGCGGAGGGAGCGCCCGGCCGCCCGGGCCCATGGTCGGGGCGGGAAGCGGGCCCCTCGCTGGCCCCGCCGAGGACGCTGGGCACCACGGAATGGACGTTGAAAATCGGCCTGCTTTATCGCAGGCTCCGGGAAACCAAAGAAAGGACCTGCCCAATGCGCACCCGAGCCGCCGTAGCCCTTGAGGCCGGCAAGCCGCTGGAAATCATGGAGGTGAACCTTGAGGGCCCGAAGGCGGGCGAGGTTCTGATCGAAATCAAGGCCACCGGCCTGTGCCACACCGACGAATTCACCCGCTCGGGCGCCGACCCGGAAGGCATCTTCCCCTGCATCCTCGGCCATGAGGGCGCCGGCGTGGTGATCGAGGTGGGCGAGGGCGTGACCACGCTGAAGCCCGGCGATCACGTGATCCCGCTTTATACGCCGGAATGCCGTGAATGCCCGTCCTGCCTCAGTGGCAAGACCAACCTGTGCACCGCGATCCGCAACACCCAGGGCCAGGGGCTGATGCCCGACGGCACGACGCGGTTCTCGATGCTCGATGGCACGCCGATCTATCACTACATGGGCTGTTCGACCTTCGCCAATCACACGGTGATGCCGGAGATCGCGCTGGCCAAGGTGCGCGAGGACGCGCCCTTCGACAAGATTTG
>NZ_AUBS01000029.1 GCF_000429365.1 Pseudodonghicola xiamenensis DSM 18339
CTGGACCGTATTCCTTCGGTGCATCGCTCCAGCGTAACCCATTGCGGTTGACGAAGATTATCCCGCTCAGAACACGACGATCATCGACCCGTGGGCGGCCATGGCTCTTCGGAAAAAACGGCTCGAGCCGCGCCATCTGCTCGTCGCTCAGCCAGAAAAGATTGCTCACCACACCCTCCTATAGTTGGAGAGCGTGAATCACGCCGCCAGTGGCGCCGCAAGCCGATTAATGGGTCCTGAGCCTAGGTGTTTGATCCCATGGTTTGATGGTGCGATCCATTCGCTGGAATGGAAGGAAGCACTATGGGACAAGTTCGTCACGGCTGCGCCACGACCACGCACGCCATCCGAGCAGCAATACAGCGATCGCAAGCTTCGACCGCGGCGCTGAGTCGGGAACTGGGGATCAATCCGAAGACGGTGGCTAAGTGGCGCAAGCGCGAGACGGTCGAGGATTTGAAGACTGGGCCGCCCAAGGAGCCCCGGTCCTCCGTTCTCAGGCCGAGGAGGCGATGGTCGTTGCCTTTCGGCGACACACGCTCTTGCCGCTGGACGACTGCCTCTATGCCCCGCCGCCCACAATCCCGCACCTAACCCGCTCGGCGTTGCACAGATGCCTGCAACGTCACGGCATCTCGCGTTTGCCCGAGGTCGAAGGCGACAAGCCAAAACGCCAGCGGTTCAAACGATATCCCATAGGCTTCTTCCATATGGATATCGCGGAAGTACAGACCTCTGAAGGCAAGCTATATCTCTTCGTGGCAATCGACCGCACCAGCAAGTTTGCCGTCACCCAGCTCGTTGAAAAGGCCGACAGGCGCACCGCCTGGGAGTTTCTGGAGCACTTGCTGGAGGCCGTTCCCTACCGCATCCATACGATCCTGACCGAGCGAGCCATTGAAGGCGCCATCGGTTCGAGCCCAATGGCGAGCGGCATTCAGTTCGCCGACCAGCCTCGGAACAGGAACACCGCCTATTCCCGGCCCATGCGGTTCGATTTGATCTGCGAGGCGAACGGGATCGAGCACCGGCTGACCAAACCGAACCATCCATGGAGTTCCGAGGATCGGAAAACATTCCGGGGGACTGTTTTCCCGAGGGACGGCCAAGTCGAGCGGCTGAACCGAACGATCAAGGAGGCCACCGTGAAACGCTTCCATTACGATAGCCACGATCAGCTCTGCGCCCATCTCACCGACTTCATCGCGGCTTACAACTTCGCCCGCAGGCTCAAGACCCTCAACGGGCTCACACCCTACGAATACATTTGCAAGATCTGGACATCCGAGCCCGACAGATTCATCCTAAATCCGATCCAACAGATGCCGGGACTGAACACCTAAACATAGCGGAGGATCACTTCAGTCGGGGAAGACCAGCATGGCGCGCAGATAGGATGCCGCATGTGCCGCGGCACACAGCCTGTGCACGACATTCCGGTCTGCCTCGGTCACGGCGCGGATGCGGTTCGACCCGCCAGGAAGCTTGCGGCGGGCGCACGAAGATCGGTCTTCAGTCAAGGCAACGTTCCTGTCCGGTCGAGCGACGCCCCCATGACGGCGATTTGCCTCGGCCCGATCAAGCCGCAGAGTGGGAATATTACTCCACGAAGGCCGCTCCCGAGCGCTGCATGCGCTGCCTGCCCCGAAACTTTCGCCCACTATATCGAGCAAGTTCCGACAGGAACTGCGTTGCGCCTGCGGCACGGCGCAAGCGCTCAGGGGCCTGGCTGCAGGTCGCCCTATCCGGCCGTGGCGCAGCTGACCGCGATCCCGGCCCCGACAAGATGGTCGCGCAGCGCCCGTGCCATGACCACCGCCTCAGCCCCATCGCCATGCAGGCAAACGGTGTCGATCCGACAGGGAATGCGCTTGCCGCTCGCCGCGATGATGGCGCCCTCGCGCAGCATCGCCTCGATCCGCGCGCCCACCTCGGCCGGATCATCCAGGACAGCCCCGGCCTCGGACCGGCTGACAAGCGATCCGTCGTCCGCATAGGCCCGATCGGCGAAGATTTCGCCGACCCAATTCGCCTGCAGCTCCCGCGCGGCCTGTTCCATCGCGGTCTGCGGCAGCACGAACAGACAGATGCCCGGTTCCACCCGCAGCGCCGCCTCGAAACAGGCCCGCGCGATCTGCACATCCTCGGCCGCCATGTTCGACAACGCCCCGTGCAACTTGAGATGGCGCACCCGTCCCCCGGCCCTGCGGGCCATCGCCTGCGCCGCACCCAACTGATAGGCAACGATATTGCCAAGCTCATCTGCCGACAGCGTCATGCGGCGGCGGCCAAAGCCCTGCAGATCGGCAAACCCGGGATGCGCCCCGATCCCCACCCCGCGCGACACCGCGCCGCGCATGGTCGCGGCCATCACCTGCGGGTCGCCGGCATGAAAGCCGCAAGCAACATTGATCGAAGACACCAGATCGAGCAGCGCCGCGTCCTCGCCCATCCGCCAGGGGCCGAAAGCCTCGCCCATGTCGCAATTCAAGTCGATTTTCATACGCGCTCCAGATCGTCGCCGCAGGTCACCCCGCTCACCAGTTGATAGGACAGAAGATCGCGGATCGTCGCCGGATCCCGAACCAGCGGGGCGCAGCGGCCCGCCAGGTCGCGCAACAGCTCTGCCTCCGAACGGATCGTCGCGATCGCCTCCTCAAGGGAAATGCGCCGGGGCTGCAGGATCACCCCCGGGGCCGCCTGCGCCACCAGCGGCAGATCAGATGGCAGCACCGTACCGATCCGCGGATAGCCTCCGACAGTCTGACATTCCGACATCAGGATATAGGGCACCCCATCACCGGTCATCTGCACGTCGCCCGGCCCGATGAGATCAGAGGCCAGACCCTTTGCATGGGCGCTGGTAAAGCGCGCGTCGGCATCAAGCTGAATGCCCTGACGGTTGCCGCGCGCACCGCGCCGGAAGGCGGTCGTGTAAAAGGCCTCGAGCACCTCGTCGCTGAACAGCGCGGTGTGCGGCCCGTCGATCACCCGAAACGTGCCGCCCTCGAATCGCGCATCGGGGACAAACCCATGGGCCGGTCGTTCCGGCACGGGATCGTCACCGACCGGCAGGCTGTCACCCGGCGCAAGGGTGCGGCCGATACCGATGTTCAGATGCGCCGCACGG
The DNA here is from genome assembly GCF_000429365.1 of Pseudodonghicola xiamenensis DSM 18339. GTDB lineage: Bacteria > Pseudomonadota > Alphaproteobacteria > Rhodobacterales > Rhodobacteraceae > Pseudodonghicola > Pseudodonghicola xiamenensis. Next base: position 3,131 of record NZ_AUBS01000029.1, read on the forward strand.
CTGCCCAGCCAGGGATCGGTGGCGATACCGCCCGCCGGCGTGAGATACCCGTAGACCCCGGCGCGCGCGCCGCCAATGCGCAGTTTCTGCCCCGGCAGCACAAGATGGCTGGCATTCCACTGCAGCGGCTCCTGGTCCAGCGTCGCCGACATCGGCGCACCGGTCAGCGCAATCCGGGTCGGGGCGGTCACGGAGAATTCGCCCCCAGCCCCCGCCATTTCGATCGCCGCGCACGGAGCGTTCACCCCCAGAAGCGCCGCCGCCTCGAGCAGCGCGCAACGATCCATTGCGCCGCCGCGCGACAACCCTTCTGCAAGATGCCCGGGCCGGCCCATGTCCTGCACCGTCAGGATACCGTCGGCACGGGAAATCTGCACAGCAGTCATCGCAGAACCTCCAGCCTTGCGCCGCCCATACGGTCACCATCCTCGGCAAGGTCTGCGATCTCGTCCCAGGCGGCAGGCGCGAAGCGGATCGCATCGCCGCCCAGCAGAGGCATCGGCGGCTCACGCTCGGGAACGAAGGTGCGGAACGCGGCACGCCCGACCTGCTGCCAGCCGGTGGCCGAGGCCGCGCCGAAGAGAACGAACTGACGCACGGCCACCACCAGGGCGCCCGCCGGAACCGAGGGGTTGAGCTGCGCCATGCGCGGCAGATTCCAGGCCTCGGGCATCAGGCCGATGTAAGGCTGGCCGGGGGCAAAGCCGATGGTCAAGACCCGCAGGTCGGCCTCGCAAATCTGCCGGACGGCGGCCTCTTCGCTGATCCCCAGGGCGGCGGCGACCTCGGCCAATTGCGGCCCCTGCTCCGCCCCGAATGCCACCGGGATCGTCCAGCGGCGCGCCGGCTCCGGCAGTTCGAGCGGGCCCTGCACCGTCTCCCGCGCCATTGTCTCGAGACGGGTCTTCAGTTCGGAACGATCCGCCAACGTGGCATCGAAGCGCACAAGGACAGACACCAGCGCGGCGGCGATTTCGCTCAGCCCCTCGGGCGCGCCGGCCTCGAGCCGGGCGGCAAAGCGCCGTGCCGCCGTCATCGCCACCGGGTCCGGCGTCAGCGAAAACCGCACGAGAAACCCGTCGACACCAGCGGGCAGGACCTCCGCGGTCAGCGGTGTGGACAAGGTCATCGCGCTCACCCGTTCAGTGCATCCGCAATCGCGAGAAGCCGCGCATCGGTGCCCTTGACCCCCGCCAGCATGGTCATCGCATAGGCCGGCCTTGCCCCCGGTGTCGGCATCGCCAGCGCGCAGCCGTCGACCAAGTTCACCAGAGAGGTGTTGCGCAACATTTCGACGTTGAGCCGGTCGAATTCGGCTTCGACCTCGGCAATGCTGGGCGGCAGACGCATCAACGTCGGGGCGAGCATGGCATCCGCCCCCGCCATCGCCGCATCGAACCGCGCAACGATCTCGGCGCGGCGGGCATAGGCGGCAGCGATCTCATCGGCACTCAGCGTCTCGGCGAAGCGGATGCGCGAAAGCACGCGCGGATCGCCGACCTGCTCCAGCCGGTCGAGATCGTCGGCATAGATGCGATGCGCCTCGACCGCCACGATGATCCGGTTGAGCGAGATCGCGGCCCCGATCTCGGACATATCGACGGTCACCAGCGCATGGCCCAGATCCGCGATCCGCGCCATCTCTGCCTTGAACAGCACGGCGACCTCCTCTGACAGGCCGTCGGTAAAGGCACCGGTCGGCACCGCGAGGCGCAGGCTGGCCGGAACGCTCGCCTCAAGCGCGTCATCGGCCATCACCGCGGCAAGCCGCCGCAGCAGACCCAGGTCACCCGCCATCGGGCCCGGCACATCAAAGGTCGGCGCCAGCGGATGCACGCCCTGCGCGTCGATCAGGCCCTGGCTCGGCTTGAAGCCCCAGATACCGTTGGCGGCGGCGGGAATGCGCAATGAGCCACCGGTATCGGTGCCGATCGCCGCATCGGTGATCCCGAGCCCGACGCAGACCGCACTACCCGAACTCGATCCCCCGGGCATGCCGCCGGCGACCAGCGCGCCCGAGGGCGTGCCGTGATGCGGATTAAGGCCGACGCCGGAATAGGCGAATTCGGACATCGAAGTCCGCCCGAACATCAGCGCCCCGGCGGCTTTCAACCGGGCGACGGCAATGGCATCCGTCTGCGCCGCCGGACGGTCGGCCAAGAGGCGCGACCCGGCGCTGGTGACCTGGCCCGCCTCGTCAAAGAGATCCTTGACCGAGACCAACGTGCCATAAAGCGGCAGTGCCTCGCCCGCCGCGTGGCGGCGCTGCAGATCAGCCGCCTCGGCGCGAATGCGCTCAGGCGAGAATTCGGTGAAGATCGCGCGACGCTCCGCGGTGGGCAAGGCCTCGACGCGAGCAATCGCCTCCTCGACCTTTACGTGCAGTTCCTGGCTCATGCGACCTCCGGCAGGGCAATGGTTTCGTATTCATGGACGATCCTGCGCCCGCTCTTCGGGTCATGCATCTCCATCCGGAACCGCCCGGCCGGACGCACGCCGCCCTTGGCGCCGAAGGTACCGCAGAGCATCGCCACGGGTCCATCCTCGGAAAGTGCGACAATACCGCTGCCCTCGATCAGATCGGCAAACGGGCGGATCGAGGCGATGGTACCCGATTGGTAGAGCACCCATTCGCCGGCCTCCTCGATCCAGCTTGTCAGCTCGATCTCCTCGATCCGGTCGGCGATCTCGTCCCAGGGCCAGAGCTCTGCCGCGCAGGGTTTCGCGCAGACCTGTTTCGACATCGCCACCGAATGCGCCTCGAGCGCACGGTCGGTGTGATCCGACGCAAGCCCGAGATAGCGTTTGCCGCCCGCCACCACGATCAGCGGCTCGACCTCGCCGGAGGATGCGCCGCCAACCGCCTCGATCTCCGGCGCCATGGTCAGCAAGGGCGCCGACACCCGATAATAAAGCGGCGTCTGCGACGGCGCCGGCACGCCCAGCGCGGCGAGCTCCTCGATGTGGTGGGCAATGGCGGCGGCGTCGCGCCCAGTCCAGCCCGCGACGATGAGATGTTTCAGGGCGAGCGGAAGCGGCGCGCCGTTCGCGCGAAATTCGAGGGTCATCATGTAGTCTCCTGTCAAAGGATGGAGGGCAGCCAGAGCGCCAGACCCGGCGCGGCAATCAGCAGGGCAATCATGCAGAGCATGACCAGGACGTAGGGAATGACGCCGAGGATCACCTCGTTCATCGAGCCCTTCGACCGCGCGCCCTGCACGACAAAGAGGTTCAGCCCCACCGGCGGCGTGATCAGCGCCATCTCGATCAAGACGATCATCAGCACCCCGAACCAGACCTTGTCATAGCCAAGCCCGGCGACGATCGGCACGATGATCGGGATCGTCGCGACCATCAGAGACAGTGTCTCGATGAAGAACCCGAGCACGAGATAGAGCAGCACCACCAGCAGCAGGGTGCCCAGAGGCGGCAACCCAGTGTTCCCCAGCAAGGCGGTCAATTGACGCCCCAGCCCCGCCGAGGTCATGGCGAAGTTGAGGAAATAGGCCCCGGCGATCACCAGCATGATCATCGCCGAAATGCGAATGGTGCCATGCAACGCCTCGGCGATGGTGCCCAGACCCAACCCGCTGCCCAGCGTCATCGCGATCAGCACCGCGATGACGACACCGATGGCGGCGGATTCGGTAGGCGTTGCCCACCCCGCATAGATCGACCCGATGACCACGGTGAACAGGATGATAATCGGCACCAGTTGCACGAGGCTGCGCATGCGATCAGACCAGCTGAAGCTGCGCGACGGACCACCAAGCCCCGGGCGGAGCTTGCAGATCACCGCCGTGACGATCACGAAGGCCAGCGCCATCAGCAGCCCAGGAACCAGTCCCGCCGAAAAGAGCTGTGGGATCGAGGTTTCGGTCAGAAAGCCGTAGACGATCAGGTTGATCGACGGCGGGATCAGAATGCCCAGCGTGCCCCCTGCCGCGATCGCCCCGGAAAACAGCTTAGGGTCGTAATTCAGCCGATCGGCCTGCGGCATCGCCACGGTCGCCACGGTCGCGGCAGTTGCCACCGACGATCCCGAGGTCGCCGAGAACATGGTCGCCGTCGCGATATTGGCATGGATCAGCCCGCCCGGAAGCCAGCTCAGCCATTTGTCGAGCGCCCCATAGGTGCGCGCCGCGACGCCGCCGCGCACCAGGATCTCGCCCAGCAAGACGAACAGCGGAATGGCGATCAGGGTCGAGGAAGAGGAGGAAGACCAGATCACCTGGCCCAGCCCACGCAGCAACGGAAAGGCGGAAAAGAATTCCCCCACCCCGATGCCGAGGATGAACAATACGATCCCCACCGGAATCGACAGGGCCATAAGCCCGAGAAGAGAAACTGCGACAGTCCAGATCATTGGTCGAGCTCCGAGCCGATGCCGATCGAGGCCATGAATTCCGCCCGGCGGCCCTGAACCAGATAGGCGATGCCGATCAGGCTCAGCAAAGTTGCGCTCAGCGCGAACCAGGCCCATCCGGAGAACCAGATGCCCTGCGGAATCCACAGAGGCGTTTCAAGCGGGGTGTTTGCACGCGACCCGCGTTCCAGGGTTTTCTCCAGCACCGGCCAGCAATGATAGGCGATCAGCATGACGACGCCGTTGGTCACGATCATGGCGAACAGATCCATCATCGCCTGCCCGCCCGCGCCCAGACGTTGCCGGATCAGGTCGATCCGGACGTGGGCGCGGTCAAGCAGCGCGCAGGCCAGGCCCCAGCTTGCCACGGCCGCCATCACATAACCCGAGATCTCGTCTGAGCCCCCCAACGAGCCCCAGCCGGTCTTGCGCCCGATCACGTCGACCAGGACAAAGACAATCGTTGCCACCAACGCCGCTCCAAGCAGCAACGCGACGAGGCGGTTGGCGCGCCGCAGCGCGCCTTCCAATCTGTCGATCAGGCTCACAAGGGGCACCTCAGTTGGAAACGGGCACGGTCACGCCGACGACCTTGCCGACGCTGTCATTCCAACGGCGAGCCCAGTCAGCACCGGCGCGGTCAGCCCAATCGGGCAGCACCTGGGTCTCAAGCACCGTCCGCGCCGTTTCCATGTCCGCCGGGCTGGCCTCGACCAGCGTCATCGACGCGGTCTCACCCGAGGTGCACTCACCCTGCCCGGTCAGGCAGGCGATGTCGTTCTCGAGGCCACCCTGCGCCGCAGCCCAGGCCTTGTCCTCAAGCCCGACCTTGACCGCAGCCTTGAGTTGCTGCTGCGCCTCGGGCGCCAGACCGTCATAGCGATCCTTGTTCATCGCGATCACCACCGAGTCCCAGCCGCCGAGCGGCAGCGTCAGCAGGTGATCGGACACTTCCCACCAGCCAGCAGAATAGCCCGATCCGGCACCGGTCACGGCGCAGTCGATCACCCCGCGCTGGAGCGACCCCGGCACTTCGGAGAAGGCGATGTTCACCCCTTCGGCGCCAAGCGCCTCGAGCAGCTTCGTGGTCATCCGCCCCGAGCCGCGAACCTTCTTGCCCTTGAGGTCGTCCAGCGAGGTGATGGCGCCCTTGCAGAAGACCACCTGCGGCGGATAGGGCGCGATGCCCAGAAGCTCGGCATCGAAACGGTCGTGCATGATGTCCGACACCATGGGGCGCGCCGCGTCGACCATGGCCTTGGCCTCTTGCGCCGTCATCGCGACCAGCGGCACATCGAGCCCCTCGAGCTCGGGCGCATCGCCAACCGTGTAATCGGCAACCGTCTGGCCAATGTCGAAGACCCCATCACCAAGCATGCGCAGCACGTCGCCGCCAGCGATGCCCATCTGATCGAAACTGGTGAGCTGCGCGCTGAATGCACCATCGGTCAGCTTCGGCAGCTCTTCGGTCCAGAACGGCGTCGTGAACTGCTTGTAAAGCGGCAGGTTGGACCAGCTGCCGACTACGGCCAACTGGTCTTCGGCATAGGCGGCGGAACCGAGAAGCGCGACCGTCATTGCGGTCATCATTGTCTTTTTCATGAGAGGTCTCCTGTTGGGTTAATTCGTTCTGGTCGTCGGAACCGGGGGCGTCAGCCGGCATGAACACCGGTCAGGCGACGATCGGCCTGGCCGGAGGGGATATCAGTCACCAGCATGTGCCCCGGGGCATGGGTAATCGCGAGAGCGGGCTTGGCGGCAACGATCGCCGCTTGCGGGGTAACTCCGCAGGCCCAGAACACCGGAATATCGCCAGGCCGGATGTCGGGCGCATCGCCATAATCCGGCTGGTGAATGTCGGCGATCCCGATCTGCGACGGATCGCCCAGATGAACCGGCGCGCCATGGGCCAGCGGAAAACGTTGGCAGATCGAGACCGCCTGAATGGCGTCGGCCGCCGGCATCGCCCGCATGCTCACCACCACCGGGCCCGAGAACTTGCCCGCCGGTCGGGTCGCAAGATTGGTGCGATACATCGGCACGTTGCGCCCGGCCAGTTGGTGGCGCACCGGGATGCCGGCGCGGGTCAGCGCATCTTCGAAGCTGAACGAACAGCCGATGGCAAAGGACACCATATCGTCACGCCACAGATCGGCGATGTCGATGGGTTCCTCGACCAGTTCGCCGTCGCGCCACACCCTATAGAGCGGCAAGTCGTGGCGCAGGTCGATATCGCCAAGCGTCGGAAGCGCCGGATTGCCCGGCTCTCCCACCGCCAGCAGCGGACAGGGCTGCGGGTTGGCCTGGCAGAAACGCAGGAAGTCCTGGGCGTCTTCCCCGGGAAGTATCACCAAGTTGGCCTGCAGCGCATCGCCGCCATGGCCTGCTGTCGGCCCGAGGAACCGACCGTCGCGAATCTGCGCGCGCAGATTTTTGGGATCAAGGATGGAATTAGTGAGTTCGGTCATCGAAGTCCTCCGGTTCCAGTCAGAATCCCGCGGAACCACCGACTGGATCAAGAGTTCATTTATCACCAAAAATGATCTAATTATGAGATCAATCAGTCGCTGCCTCGATCGCCGCAAGCGTCACGGCGCGCCCGATTTCCTCGTTTCTTTCAGGATCGTAGCAAATCCCGAACTCAAGCGGCGGCAACACCGCCTCAGGGAGAACCTCGATCTCGCGCAGCATGGCATGCGGCCAGGCCGCCACGATGGAATGCGGAATCGTGCCGATCCCGAATCCCTGCTGCACCAGATGCAGCATGGTCGCCAATGACGCGGACCCATGCACCGTGGCCGGACGCCGCCGGCCTGAGCTGAGCCGTTCAAGCACCTGCCGGTGCGGAATGGTACTTTTCGGGAATGACACGATCGGCAGCGACACCAGATCCTCGATCCCCGCCGGGCTGGGCAAGGTGAAATGCTCAGGCGACACGAACCAGCCCATGCTCACCGGCGGCAGTGGCGCCAGCACGATGCCGCGCGGCGCCTGATCGCGCAGCAAGATCGCGACATCGAGCGCATCGTCCTTCAGTGCCTGCTCCATCTGGTCCGAGGTGTCGACCGAGATCTCGAAACGCAACATCGGGTGACGGTGGCCCAGGGTGGTCAACATACGCGGCAGGATCGTGTGGGTCATCGTCTCGGCCACGCCAAGCCGAACGACCCCGGCCATCATGCCCTGTGTCAATTCCTCGACGATCCGATCCCGCTGCGCGACAAGCACCTCGCCTTCGTCGCAAAGCCTGCGCCCCGTCGCGCTGAGCCGCACACCGCGCCCGTCGCGTTCAAAAATGGTGATCCCCATCCGATCCTCGAGATGCCGGATTCGCCGGGAAATCGCCGATTGCGCCAGCCCCGTCGCGTCCGAGGCCGCACGGAAGCCGCCATATCGCACAACGGAGCGGATGATTTCGATGTCTTTGAAGTCGAACATGGCGAAGCGTAATGCCCTGCGCGGCCCCGCTGTCAAGCGATTGCGCCAGGTTGCCAACAGGGCCACGGAGGGACATCCTTGCCCCGGCAATTGTCATGGCAAGGTCGGCCGCAAGATCGCCACCGGATAGGACCGCATGCCTGCGCGAAGCGACCGGCACGCCGCAAGCCGCCTCCCCTCCTCCGATCAGAACTGCAAGGGGTCCACCCCGACGATCCAGTCAAGAAAGCTCTGCGCGGTCCGTGACGTCGGTGTCGCCGCAGTGACGAAATAGCCGGTCCCCAGATCGACCTCTCCACCCGGCCACATGCGCAGCGCCCCCTCGCGGACCGCCCCGGCAGCGATCGAACGCCACCCCAGCATAAGACCACGCCCGTCCAGCACAGCCTGCGCCGCCTGCACATAATTGTTGAAGCTCTGCCCAGCCAGCCGGGCGCGATTGACGCCGCGGGTGCGCAGATAGTCCTCCCACCCGGCCCAATGCTGGTTGTGCGGGCTTCGCACATGGATCAGCGGCGCACGGTCCAGCCCCACGCCTTCGGCCAACAGCCGTTCGACCAGCGCCGGCGCACCCACGGGGCAAACCTGTTCATCGAACAGCTTCATCGTTCTTCCTTCGAGCCAGGCGCCAGTGCCATAGCGCACGGCAATGTCGATGCCCGGCGCAAGATGCGGCAGGTCAGTGGAGGGCGCCTGCACATTGACGGTAACCTCAGGATTGCGGGCGTAGAAATCCGGCAACCTCGGCATCAGCCAATACGTCGCCATGCCAAGGGTGCAGGACACGGTGATCTGACTGTCGTCTTGTCCGCTGAGGCTCCGGATATCCTCCAGCGCGGCCGAGATCTGCCCCAGACCATCCCGCACCGCGCGGGCCAGCAGCTCACCCGCCTCGGTCAGCCGCGCCGGACGCGTGCTCCGGTCGAACAGCGCCATACCGACATGGGCCTCCAGTGCCTTGAGCGCCTGGCTGATCGCCGGCTGCGTCACGTTGAGCCGCGCAGCCGCCTGCCGCATCGACCCATGGCGTGACACCGCTTCGAAGGTGGTCAGCAACCGTAATGGAGGAAGGGAGCTCAAAACTTCACCATTTGCTTAAGTTATCTTCAGGCTAATCCGTCTGTTTCGAAAATGAAAGACGTGAGATGTTGGTTTCACACTCCTTCACAACACTCCCCCAACATCCTGAGATACAACATGAATGTGATGACGCCTCCGGTCTCGACCCCCTCCCTGAAGGAAAAGGGCCTTGATATCATCCTGTCCGACGGCAGCCCCCATTACTTCAATTATTTCTGGCTGCGCGACAATTGCCCGGCCTCGTTCAACGCCGATACGCGCGAACGCAGCTTCGACATTTTCCATCTCGACGCAGCGCCGCGCGCCGCCAACGCGAAGATCGACGGCGACGCGCTGGAAATCGTCTGGGAGGGTGAGGATCATGTCACCCGCTTTCCGCTGAGCTGGCTTGAAAGCTACAAGGAAGCTACGCCGCGCCCGGATCCCTCGGACCTGCCGCGCCAGGCCTGGTACAGCGATCACTACCCCGATGTCCCCCGCTTCAGCCAACCCGAGCTGATGGCCGACCCCGCCGCGCGAACCCGATGGATCGAGGCGATGCTGGTCAAGGGCTTCGTGATCCTGACCGACATGCCCGACAGCGACGCCGGCCTGACCGAGACCGCAAGCCTGATCGGCCAGGTCCGGCCGACCTTCTTCGGCGATTACTTCGACGTGCGCACCCATATCAACCCGACCAACACCGCCTATACTGCGGCGGCGCTGGAGCTGCACACCGACACCCCCGCCGAGGAACACGCGCCGGGCGTCCAGTTCCTGCATTGCCGGGTCAATTCTGTGCAGGGGGGAGAAAGCCTCTATGCCGATGGCGTGGCGGTGGCGAACGATTTCCGTCACCGCGATCCAGAGGGCTTCAAGCTGCTGTCTGAAATCGCCATCCCCTTCTATTGCGAACACGACGACTATGACATGCGCTCGCGCCAGACCGTGATCGAACTGGACCAGCATGGCGAAGTCTCCGGGCTGACCATCAGCCAGCACATGCTGGATATCATCGACCTGCCCCAGGATCTGCTGGACAGCTATTATCCCGCCTTCTGCCGGTTCGGTCGGATGCTGCAGGAAGACAAGTACATGATGCGGTTCCTGATGAAGGCCGGCGAATGCATGGTGTTCGACAATCACCGCATCGTGCACGGGCGCGCGGCCTATTCGGCAACGAGCGGCGACCGCTATCTGCGTGGCTGCTATACCGACCGAGCCGAGATGCGATCGACCTATCGCGCGCTGGTCAGCGAAGGACGGTTCAAGCGATGACTGCGGCCCCTCTTCATACCCTGCCGGACCCGGCCCAAGATCCTGTCGCGTTGCGGCAGGACCTCGCCGCGGCGTTTCGCATCTGCCACCAGATGGGCTGGAGCGAATCCGTCGGCAACCACTTCAGCGCCGCGGTTTCAGAGGATGGAGCCCGTTTCCTGCTCAATCCACGTTGGCAGCATTTCGCAACCATCCGGCCCGAAGACCTGCTGCTGCTCGATAGCCACGACAAAACCGTGCTGAGCCGCCCTGACGCGCCCGATGCCTCGGCCTGGTGCGTGCACGGGACCCTGCACCGACGCAAGCCAGAGGCAAAGGTGATCCTGCATTGCCATTCGCCCTATGCGACAGCGCTCTCCTGCCTTGCCGATCCCACCATGGTCCCGATCGACAACAACACCGCCCGTTTCCATGGGCGAACCGCCTATGATCTCGATTTCGGCGGCATCGCCGATGCCGAAGAGGAAGGCGAGCGGCTGGCAGAGGCACTTGGCGACAAGACCGTGCTGATTATGGGCAATCATGGCGTGAGCATCGTCGGGGAAACCGTGGCCGATGCCTTCGAAGATCTCTATTTCTTCGAGAAAGCTGCCCAGACTCTGATTCTCGCCCGCTCGACCGGCGAGAAACTGGCCGTCCTGTCCGACGCGGTTGCACAAAATACCGCCGATGGCTGGCGCGCCTATCGTGGCATGGCCGATCGCCATTTCGCCTTTCTCAAGTCCCAGCTTCCTGCCCTTTAGGGCAGACCTTGCGATTGCGCCGGGGCCCTGTCGCGGCCCCGGCTACCTGGCCTCCCTGCGTCTCCTGCATTACGCTCTGGAGGCGCAACAGCTTATGGAGGCCCCCATCAAACGATTTCCGTCCATCCAGGCGCTGCGCGCCATCGAGAGCGTTTCCCGCAACGGTGCGCTCTGGCTCGCAGCCGAAGAGCTGAACGTCACCCGTAGCGCGATCAGCCATCAGCTCCGGCTGCTTGAACGCGATCTGGGGTTCAAAATTCTCGAACGGGTCGGCAACCGTACCGTGGTCACTCCCCGCGCCCGGACCTATGCCGAAGACGTAGGCCGTGCATTGAGCATGATCGCCAGCTCCTCGGCGCGGGCCAGCCAGCACGGGCTGAGCGGACGACTGACGGTCAGCGCGCCGCCGGGCTTCGTCTCGGCCTGGCTCTGCCTGCATGTCCGTGACTTTATCGAGGAAAACCCAGAAGTCGTGCTGAACATCGTCAGCGCCCGCAACCTCGCCGATACCAGCAACCCCGAGGCCGATACCTTCATCACCTTCGGTGATGATGCCCGGCCCCATGTCCATGCCGAACCCTTGCTGGCAGTGGAATTCACCCCCTTGTGCAGCCCCGCATATCTGACGCGCTTCGAAGGTTTCAGTGACCCGCGCCATCTCGAACGCGCCACGCTGCTGCATATGTACGACTTCACCGACTGGCGGAAATGGATGCAGCTTTCCGGCCTGCCGATGGAAAACGCCAACCGGGGCGTCTGCTATTCCGACATGAACATCGTGCATACTGCCGTTCTGGCCGGCGAAGGAATCGCGATCGGCGACACCGTGCTTTGGCGCAACGACCTGGAAAACGGCAAGCTGATGCGACCATTTGCCCGTTCTTTGCACTCGGATACCGGGTATTTTCTCTGTACACCTGAGGAGAGCTTGGAAAACCCGATCGTCACGGAATTCCATAACTGGTTGAAAACACGCTTGGAAGTGAACCGTCTTCACCCAGAAAACACAGCCTGACAAATTTCATTTGCCTCCCTATTCAATAGGTTTCATTTGCAGTCTTTCCTCCGGCTTCCCTACGCTTGAGACACTGTGGACAAGAACCAGAAAGCGAGGCGATTGTGGCAAGCACAACGCAAATCGAAGTGTGTTCGATCGGGAAGAAATACGGTAAATTCAAAGCGTTGGGCGATATCAACCTGGGTATCGCCGAGGGTGAATTCCTGTCGTTGCTTGGCCCCTCGGGCTCTGGCAAGACAACGCTTCTGACGCTGATCGGCGGCTATGACGCCCCCAGCTCGGGGCGCCTTCTGTTCGACGGTCAGGACATGACGAACTGGCCGGCAAAACAGCGCGGTTTCGGCATGGTGTTCCAGGGCTACGCGCTGTTTCCACATCTGACGGTCGCCGAGAACATCGCCTTTCCCCTGAAGGTGCAGAAGCGGTCGAAGGCACAGATCGCCGACCGCGTCGCCCAGATGGTCGAGATGGTCGGCCTATCCGGTCACGAAGCGAAAAAGCCCACGGCGCTTTCGGGCGGCCAGCAGCAACGGGTGGCCCTGGCCCGCGCCCTGGCCTATGAGCCGAAAGTGCTGCTGCTGGACGAACCCTTCTCGGCGCTCGACAAGAACCTACGCGGCCAGATGCAGGAAGAACTGCGTCGTCTGCACCGCGACCTGGGCACGACCTTCGTCTTCGTCACCCACGATCAGGAAGAGGCGCTGGCGCTCTCGACGCATATCGCCATCTTCAACCATGGCGAACTGCAGCAGATCGGCACCCCGGAAGAGGTATACGAGCGACCGGCCAACCGCTTCACTGCCGAATTCCTCGGCGACATCAACCTGCTGTCGCTCGACGGCAGCACCGGCTGCTTGGCCGAAACGGCGATCGAGTTGCCGAAGACTATCGCCGGGCAAAGCCACCTCGCCATCCGTCCCGAACATATGCGCCTCGCCGCCGATGACGATGCGATCCAATTGCCGGTGCGGCTGCGCGATCGCGTCTATCTCGGTTCGAAATCCAGGCTTCTCCTGGAAACCAGCGGGGGAGAGGAGCTGATGCTCTATCTCGACAACGACCCCACCGACATGCGCCCCGGATCGGAACTCCGGGTCGCATGGGATGCCCGCGACAGCTTCGCGGTCTGACCTCACCCCACAAAAAATCTCTGATCCGGGCCACCGCGTGACCCGGGCCGGCGTCTCGCATCCCAAGGTCAGCAACCAAAACAACAAACCCAACAGGAAAGTGAGAACATGAACCAGAATTTTCGCAACGATTGCATGGCGATCCTCAAGGAACGGCTCGACAAGGGCCAGATCTCGCGCCGCCAGCTCATGCAGGGCATGGGCGCGCTGCTGGGCACGACGGCGCTCGGGCTGGGCACCGGCCGGGCCCAGGCGGCCACTGACGATCTGGTCTTCGTGAACTGGGGCGGCGATGCGCTCACCGCCATGAACGAAGCCTTTGGCAAACCCTTCACCGCCGAAACCGGCATCAATGTGCGCTATGACGGCTCGGGCCCCACCGAAGGGGCAATCATCGCGCAGGCCAAGGGCGGCAACCCGACCTGGGACCTGGTCGATGCCGAGCCCTTCTCGGCACAGGCGCTTGGCCGCAAGGGCATGATCGAGCCGATCGACTACAGCATCGTCGACCCGGCCAAACAGCGCGAGGGCTTCCAATGGGAATATTCCTCGTCGTGCTATTTCTATTCCTATGTCATCGCCTATGATGCGACCCAATACGACACGCCGCCGACCTCCTTGGCGGATTTCTTCGATACCGAGAAATTCCCCGGCAAGCGGTCCATGTACAAGTGGGGCGCCGGCATGTGGGAGGCCGCTCTTCTGGCCGATGGCGTGGCCCCCGAGGATCTCTATCCGCTTGATCTGGAGCGCGCCCATGCCAAGATCGCTGGTTTCAAGGATCACATCGGTGCCTTCTGGGGCGGTGGTGCGGAAAGCCAATCGCTGCTGCTGAACGGCGATGTCTCCATGGCGCTGATCTGGAACACCCGCGCCAGCCTTCTCTACAAGGATACCGACGGGGAAATTTCCTTCACCTGGAACGACGGGATCATCGGGCCGGGCGGCATTGCCGTCATCAAGGACAACCCCGGCGGCACCGAGGCGGCGATGCGCTATATCGCAGCCACACAGGAGCCCGAGCGCCAGGTGGTACTGTTCCAGTTGCTGGGCAACGGCCCCGGCAACCCGGCGGCAGATGCGCTGATCCCCGAGGAGGAGCGCATGTTCAATCCGGTCGATCCGGAAAACTTCGCCAAGCAGGTCCCTCTCGATATGGCCTGGTACGAGGAAAACTACAGCGCCGCGCTCGACGCGTATCTGCAGATCATCTCCGCCTGACCCGCTGACAGCGCCGCTCTTGCCCAGGTTCACGCAAGAGCGGCGCAAGGACCCTCTCATGCGCGCCTTTCTTTTTCTGATATGCCCCTTGCTGCTGTTCCTCGGGTGCAGCTACCTGCTGCCGTTTCTCGGGATCATGCAGCTCAGCTTCAGCGATCCCGATCCCGGACTTGCCCAATATCGCCATGTCCTGTCCGATCCGCTAACGCTCAGCGTGATCTGGCGGACGCTGCGGATCTGCGCGATCGTGACCGTCGTGTCGGTGATCGCCGCCTATATCATCACCCTGCTCTGGGTGCGCGGCCGGCCCCTGGTACGCAGCCTGACCGAGCTGTGCATCATGATCCCGTTCTGGATTTCAGTCCTCAGCCGCGCCTTCGGGTGGATGTCGATGCTGTCGAACCGGGGACTGCTCAATACCTGGCTCAAAGATCTCGGGTTGATCGACGCCTCGTTGCAGATGACCCGCAATGAATTCGCGGTCGTCATCGGCATGTCGCACTACCTCATCCCCTTCGCCGTATTTCCCCTGGCCACCGCCATACGCAATGTCGACGAACGCGTTTTGACCGCCGCCGATGGCATGGGCGCGTCCCGCCTGCGCATCTTCTGGCAGGTGTTCCTGCCGATGACCGCCAGCGGCATCATCGGCGCCACCCTTCTGGTCTTCGTCTTCTCGATCGGCTTCTTCGTGACCCCGGCCCTGCTGGGCGGCGGCCAATCGGTTCTGATCGCCGAGCTGATCTACCTCTGGATCTTCCAGATCCCGCAATGGGGCATGGCCGCGGCAATGAGCGTGATCCTGATGATCGCGGTGGGGGGCATCCTCGTCCTGCTGATGCGTCGCTATGGGGAGGTGGCCAAATGATCAGGCTTCGCCCCGGGCGCATCGCCACATTGCTCACCGCGCTAGTCGCGCTCTTCCTGCTGATGCCGCTGATCGCGGTGATCCCGGTCAGCTTCACCTCGCGCCGCTATCTCAGCCTGCCGGACGGCAAATACTCGCTGCGCCACTACCGGGCCCTGCTCGAGGATCCCGCCTGGCTCGACAGTTTCCTCACCTCGGTTCAGGTGGGGCTGATCGCCAGCCTGCTGGCGGTGGTTCTAGCGACGGCCTTCTGTATCGGCATCTGGATGCTGCGCCCGAAACTGTCTGGTGTGATGACCGGCTTTGTCCTGCTGCCCATGGTGGCGCCGCCCGTCGTATCATCGCTGACGCTCTATTTCTTCCTGACCCGCCTGTCACAATGGAACGACCTCATCGCCTATGACTCGCTGGGCGGGGTGATCCTGGCCCATATGGTGATGATCGTCCCCTATGCGGTTGTGGTCATCATGGTCTCGCTCAGCCAGCTTGACCGGCGCATGGATCTGGCGGCCCAATCCATGGGCGCCAGCGTGGCCAGACGGGTCTTTGGGGTGATCCTCCCCAATGTACGGTTCGGTCTGCTCGGGGCGTTCTTCCTGTGCTTCCTGCTGTCCTGGGATGAAATCGGCGTGACGCTCTTCGTGACCTCGGTCGACACCATCACCCTGCCGCGCCGCATGTGGATGGGTCTGCGCGATAATGTCGATCCCTCTATTGCAGCGCTCTCGGTGCTGCTGATCCTCGTGGTCAGCACCGTGATCATTCTCCGCGCGATCCTGCTCATGCGCAGGGAGGCCCGGGCGAAATAGACCCCACGCAACACTGCCGCACGGTCCCGGCCGTGCGCCCTTCCCTCCGAACACAAGAAACAATCCCAAAGAGAAATAAGGTGCGACATGCATTTTGGTCTGACCGATGAACAGGAGATGATCGTCTCCACCGTCCGCAGCTTCGTGGAAAACGAGATCTATCCGCATGAAACCCTGGTCGAGCGCACAGGCGAAGTGCCTGCCGAGATCGCGCAGGAGATCAAGCAGAAATGCATTGACCTTGGTTTCTACGCTTCGAACTTTCCCGAAAGCGTCGGCGGTCCGGGGCTGAGCCACGTTGATTTCGCGCTGGTCGAACGTGAACTGGGCCGCGGCTCCATGGCGCTGACCCATTTCTTCGGCCGGCCCCAGAACATCCTGATGGCCTGCAAGGGCGACCAGATCGACAAATATCTGATGCCTGCCGTCCGCGGCGAAAAGATGGATGCGCTGGCGATGACTGAACCCGATGCCGGCTCGGACGTGCGTGGCATGAAATGCACCGCCACCCGCGAGGGCGGCGATTGGGTGATCAACGGCTCGAAACACTTCATCTCCGGCGCCGAGCATGCGGATTTCGTCATTGTCTTCGTCGCCACCGGCGTCGATGAAACCCCGCGCGGACCGAAGAAGCGGATCACCTGCTTCCTCGTCGATCGCGGCACCCCCGGGTTTGAGATCGCCCGCGGCTACAACTCGGTCTCGCACCGGGGCTACAAGAACTCGATCCTCTACTTCGACAACTGCCGGCTCTCGGACGCGCAGGTCCTGGGCGACGTCGACGGCGGCTTCGACGTGATGAACGAATGGCTCTATGCCACCCGGATCACTGTCGCCACGAACTCGGTCGGGCGCGCGCGCCGGGTCTTCGATCACGCGCTGAGCTATGCCGCCGAGCGCAAGCAGTTCGGCCAGCCCATCGGCAAGTTCCAGGGCGTCAGCTTCCAGATCGCCGATATGATCACGGAAATCGACGCGGCCGACCTGCTGACCCTCTCGGCGGCCTGGCGGCTGGATCAGGGACTGCCGGCGAACCGCGAGATCGCCTCAGCCAAGGTCTATGCTTCGGAAATGCTGGCGCGGGTCACCGACCGGGCGCTGCAGATCCACGGCGGCATGGGGTTGATGGATGAGCTCCCCATCGAGCGGTTCTGGCGCGATGCCCGTGTCGAACGCATCTGGGACGGCACGTCGGAAATCCAACGCCACATCATCAGCCGAGACCTCTTCCGGCCACTGGGAGCCTAACGCATGCAGCCGCTCAGCCGTTTTTTCTCGCCCCGGGCCATCGCCGTCATCGGTGGCGGCACCTGGTGCGAAAGCGTGGTGCGCCAGTGCCGCGCAACCGGCTTTACCGGACCGATCTGGCCGGTACACCCCAAGAGATCCGACGTCGGCGGCCTGCCCGCCTACCCTGATCTCGCCTCCCTGCCCGCTACGCCGGATGCCGCATTCATCGGAGTGAATCGTGACCTCTCGGTGCAAATCGCGGGAGAGCTTTCCGCCATGGGGTGCGGCGGGGCGGTCTGTTTTGCCGCCGGCTTCAGCGAGGCAGTCTCCGAACTGGCGGACGGGGACGAACTTCAGACCAAACTGGTCGAAGCCGCCGGCGAAATGCGCCTCCTCGGCCCGAACTGCTATGGCATCGTCAACGCGCTTGACGGCGTGGCACTCTGGCCGGACCGGCACGGTCTCTCGCCCTGTGAAAAGGGTGTTGCGGTCATTGGCCAGTCGTCCAACGTGCTGATCAACCTCACCATGCAGCGCCGTGGCCTGCCACTGGCCACCGTCGTCGCGGCGGGCAATCAGGCCCAGACCTCGATGGCCGATCTGGGCATCGCGCTGCTCGAGGATCCGCGCATCACGGCATTGGGTCTGCACATCGAGGGGATCAGCGATCTGCCCGCCTTCGAGGCGCTGGCGGCCCACGCGGCCGACCTGGGCAAGCCCATTGCCGCGCTGCGTGTCGGCGCATCCGAACAGGCGCAGGCGGCGGCGGTCTCGCATACCGCCTCGCTCACAGGGTCGGACGCGGGGGCCAGGGCCCTGCTGCGGCGGCTTGGCATCGCCCAGGTCGAAACCCCCTCGGAGCTCGTCGAAACGCTGAAGATCCTGCACGTCACCGGCGGCCTGCGCTCGGCGCGTATCGCATCGGCCTCCTGCTCGGGGGGCGAGGCATCGCTGATGGCCGACATGGGCGCGATCTCGGGCGTGGATTATCCGCCCCTGGATGATGCTCAGAAGACCGGGCTCCGCGCCGTGCTCGGCCCCAAGGTCGCTCTGGCCAACCCCTTGGATTACAACACCTATATCTGGGGAAACGAGGATGCGTTGACAGCAGCCTTCACTGCCCTGTGCGATACCGGGGCCGACCTGGGGATGGGCTGCGTGGTGGTGGATTATCCCCGCACCGACCGCTTCGAGGCCCCCGACTACGACCAGGTGCTGCGCGCGGTCGCCAAGACCCAAAAGGCGACGGGAACGCCGATGGCCATGGTCTCGCTGCTGGCCGAAGGTCTGCCCGAGCCGGTGGCGCGTCAGGCGCTCGAGCTGGGCATCGTGCCGCTTTGCGGGATGGGCGATGCGCTTCGGGCAATCCGCGCGTCGGTACTGGCCCCGAACGCGCGCAATGCACGCCCTGAGCCGGTAACGCAGCCGGTCAACGGCTGCAGTGCCCCGCGCATCTTTTCCGAGGCCGAGGCCAAGGCTCTGCTGTCGCAGGCAGGTATCCGGGTGCCGAGATCGCTGCAGGCCGACCGCGCCGAGAGCGCCGGAAGCTGCGCCACCGAAATCGGCTTTCCCGTGGTGCTCAAGGGCGAAGGCATCGCCCACAAGACCGAGGCCGGGGCTGTGGTGCTGAACCTCGCCAGTTCCGATGAGGTGACACAGGCCGCCGCGAAAATGCCCGCGACCAGCTTCCTGGTCGAGGAAATGATCACCGGGACCGTCGCCGAGCTGATCGTCGGTGTGACGCGTGATCCGGCGCATGGTTTCGTCCTGACGCTGGGGCTGGGCGGCATCCTGACCGAGCTGATCCGAGACACCGCTTCGGTGCTGATCCCGGCCAGCCGCGACGACATCCGCGCAGCGTTGCAAAGCCTGCGCACCGCGCCGCTGCTCTCCGGTTACCGGGGCCGCCCCGGGGCAGATATCGAGGCGGTGATCGACACCGTCATGGCGCTGCAATCCCTGGTGCAGACCCACGCAGGCGCGCTGCATGAAATCGAAATCAACCCGCTGATCTGCCGCGCTGCCGGCGCGGTTGCGGCAGATGCCCTCATCAGAATGGAAGAGGTAAAATGACGCTGAAAAATGTACTGACCGAGCGCCGCGGCGCCGTCCTGGAAGTCACCCTGAACCGGCCTAAGGCCAATGCTATCGACATGGCGACGAGCCAGGAGCTTGGCGAGATTTTCACCGCCTTCCGGGACGATCCGGAGCTGCGTGTAGCGATCATCACCGGTGCGGGAGAGAAGTTTTTCTGTCCTGGCTGGGATCTGAAGGCCGCCGCCGAGGGCGAAGGGCCGGATGCCGATTACGGCAAGGGTGGCTTTGGCGGATTGCAGGAGCTGCGCGGGTTGAACAAGCCGGTGATCGCCGCCGTCAACGGCATCGCCTGCGGCGGTGGGCTGGAACTTGCGATCAGCGCCGACATCATCTTCGCCGCCGATCACGCCACCTTCGCCCTGCCTGAAATTCGTTCTGGCACCGTCGCCGATGCAGCTTCGATCAAACTGCCCAAGCGCATCCCCTATCACATCGCGATGGAGCTGCTTTACACCGGCCGCTGGTTCGATGCCGAAGAGGCGCATCGTTGGGGGTTGATCAACCGTATCGTCCCCGCCGCCGAGCTGATGGATCAGGTGCGCCAGATGGCTGACGATCTGGCCGCCGGTCCTCCGCTGGTCTTCGCCGCGATCAAGGAAATCGCTCGCGAGGCCGAGGACATGAAGTTCCAGGACGCGATGAACCGGATCAACACGAGTCAGTTCGAAACCGTCGAACGGCTCTATCGGTCCGAGGACCAGAAGGAAGGCGCCCGTGCCTTCGCAGAAAAACGCGATCCGGTCTGGAAAGGCCGGTAACCCGCGACAGGAGACGACATGCCCCTTCAGATGAACCGCAAACTCTTTCTCACCGCCGCGATCACCGGTGCCGGTGCCACCCAGGACAAGAGCCGCCTGGTGCCGCGTTCGCCCCAGGAGATCGCCGAGGCCGCCATCGACGCCGCCAAGGCCGGCGCCGCCATCGTGCATTGCCATGTGCGCGATCCGGAAACCGGCGCGCCATGCCGCGATTTGGAGTATTACCGAGAGCTCACCGACCGCATCCGCTCTGCCGAGGTCGATGTGGTGCTGAACCTCACTGCCGGGGTCGGCGGCGATCTGACCTTCGGCGGGCCGAAGACACCGATGGCGCTGGACGCGCCGAACACCGACATGGCCGGCGCCACCGAGCGGATGGCCCATATCCGCGCCTGTCTGCCCGAAATCTGCACACTGGATTGCGGGTCAATGAATTTCGGCGACGGCGAATATGTCATGACCAACACGCCCGGCATGCTGCGCGCGATGGGCGCGATGATGACCGAGCTGGGGGTAAAGCCCGAGATCGAGGCCTTCGATACCGGCCATCTGTGGTTCGCCACGCAGTTGGTGAAGGAAGGTGTACTGGCCGATCCGGCGCTGGTGCAGCTGTGCATGGGCATCCCCTGGGGCGCCCCCAACGACCTCAACACCTTTCTGGCGATGGTCAACAACGTGCCGGCAAACTGGACCTGGTCGGCCTTCAGCCTGGGGCGCGATCAGATGCCCTATGTCGCCGCCGCAGCCCTGGCCGGGGGCAATGTGCGTGTGGGGCTTGAGGATAACCTCTATCTCGATCGCGGTGTGCTGGCGACCAATGCGCAACTGGTGGAGCGCGCGGCCAGCCTTCTGTCCAACATGGGTGCCACGCTGATGGGCCCGCAAGAGGTACGCGACATGCTGGGCCTGACCAAGCGCGCGCCCGCCGGGGTGGGCGCATGAGCCGCGCGGCGATCATCGGCGGCGGCGTCATCGGCGGCGGTTGGGCGGCGCGTTTCCTGCTGAACGGCTGGGATGTGGCGGTCTTCGATCCCGATCCAGAGGCCGAGCGTAAGATCGGCGAGGTGTTGGCCAATGCCCGCGCCGCGCTACCGGCGCTGTATGACCGCGCGCTGCCTTCGGAGGGCACGCTCTCCTTCTGCGGCTCCATCGCCGAAGCAGTCGAGGGCGCCGACTGGGTGCAGGAAAGCGTTTCGGAACGGCTAGATCTGAAGCACCGCGTTTACGACGAAATCGCCGCAGCCCTGTCAGAGGCGGGCTTTATCGCCTCCTCCACCTCCGGCCTAAAGGCCAGCGATCTGGCGGCCAAAGGGCATCCCGTGGTGGTGGTCCATCCGTTCAACCCGGTCTATCTGCTGCCGCTGATCGAACTCTCCGGCGCGCCTGCGCTCTGCGACCGGGCGGCTCAGGTGGTCACCTCCCTTGGCATGGCGCCCCTGACCCTGCGCAAGGAAATCGACGCCTTCATCGGAAACCGCTTTCAGGAAGCCGTCTGGCGCGAGGCGCTGTGGATGCTGAAGGACGGCATCGCCACCACCGCCGAGATCGACGATGCGATCCGGCTGGGCTTTGGCCTGCGGTGGGCGCAGATGGGCCTGTTCGAAACCTATCGCATCGCCGGCGGCGAGGCCGGGATGCAAAGCTATCTCGAACAATTCGGCCCGACATTGTCCTGGCCCTGGACCAAATTGATGGACGTGCCCGATCTGGATCAGGCGCTGATCGAGACGATCAGCCGGCAATCCGATGCGCAATCGGGCGGCAAGACCGTGCGCGAGCTGGAGCGGCTGCGCGACGACAATCTGGTTGCCATCCTGCGCGGACTGCGCCGCACCGGCAGCGGTGCCGGCGGCGTGATCCTCGGCCATGAAGCGACCCTGCCCGAGGGCGGAGAGATCGACGGCCTGCCGATTACCTCGCGCCGCGCCGTGCCGGTGACCTGGACCGATTACAACGGCCATATGAACGAAGCCGCTTATCTGGAGCTTGGCACCTGGGCCACCGACGGCATGATGCAACTGGTTGGCGCCGATGAGGCCTATATCGCCAGCGGCAAGAGCTTTTTCACCGTCGATACCCGCATCCGCTATCTCGATGAGGTGCAGCGGGGTGAAGTGCTGAGCGTCACCACCCAGGTGCTGCAGGGCGAGGGCAAGAAGATGAAGCTGTTCCACCGCGCCTTCAAGCTGGATGGCGGCCTGGCCGCCACCATCGAGACGCTGCTGCTGCATACTGATCTGACCACCCGCCGCGCCTGTCCGCCAGAACCCGAGGTGGCCGCGGCACTCGCCCGTTATGCCAAAGCCCATGCCGGCCGCTCTGCCCAAGGCGCTAGTGGGGCCGTCGGCGACAGACCCTGAGATCAAGGAGGACTGACATGACGATCTCTCCCGAAGAACAACAAACCCGGGAAGAGCTGGCCGCCTGCTACCGGCTGGCGGCGCTGCACCGGCTGACCGATCTGATCTATACCCATATCACCGCCCGGGTTCCGGGAGAGGAGGGGCATTTCCTGATCAACCCCTACGGCTGGCGCTGGGAAGAGATCACCGCCTCCTCCCTGGTCAAGATCGACGTCGACGGTAACACCGTCGACGGCAGCCCGCATCGGGTCAACCCGGCGGGCTTCACCATCCATTCCGCGGTGCACATGAACCGCCACGATGCCGCCTGGATCATGCACACCCATACCCGCGCGGGCGTGGCGGTGTCCTGCCTGGAAGAGGGGCTCTTGCCGCTCAATCAGATCTCTCTGCAATTCCACAACCGGATCGGCTATCACGACTTCGAGGGTATCGCGCTGGATCTGGAGGAGCGGGACCGCATCGTCGCCGATCTGGGGAATCATCCGGTGCTGATGCTGCGCAATCACGGGCTGATCGCGACGGGGCGCAGCGCTGCCGAGATGTTCAGCAACATGTTCTATCTGGAACGCGCCTGCGACATCCAGATCGCCGCCACCTCCAGCGGCCAGCCGATCCGGCTGATCGACGACGAGATCGCCGCGCGGGTCCATCGGCAATATGTACAGATGAACGAAGAAGATGGCGATCTGGCGCTGGAATGGGCCGCGCATCTGCGGTCGATCGACGGGGTGGGCAGCGATTATCGAGGCTGACCGCCCAGGTCCGGCGGCGCATCGCATCGCCGGACCGTCCCTGCCGCCCGCCCCCCGAGCACGTTCGGCGGCCGCAAGCCTTACGACCACTTCTTCGCCAAACCGCTCGCGGCCAGCCGGAACCGCC
This sequence comes from Pseudodonghicola xiamenensis DSM 18339, assembly GCF_000429365.1. Classification (GTDB taxonomy): domain Bacteria; phylum Pseudomonadota; class Alphaproteobacteria; order Rhodobacterales; family Rhodobacteraceae; genus Pseudodonghicola; species Pseudodonghicola xiamenensis. Next base: position 26,391 of record NZ_AUBS01000029.1, read on the forward strand.
GCCGCGACGGCGCACAGCCCCCCCTTGAACCCGGCCTCGGGTCGGAGTATCGCTCGATAGGCTACCGGCTTGCTGCCGGTGGCGAAATCCACATCCGCAGACCGCGCGCCTCAGGCAAGGGATCACCGATCCCAGGCAGAATGCCCTACGCCTCCAGGCGCCGGCCCCAGACACAGGACCGATATCGGCATCAGCCCCTCTTCCGTCACGGAGGATGGAGAATGCGTCATCCCGCCTGACCCACGCGCCAGCACTGCCCCCGACGCTCGCCCAGCGACCACGCGAACAAAAGACGTCCCACCCGAATGCAGAAATTGCTCCGACCGCTCCCTCTCGCGCTTCTCTCTCTCGGGATCTTGCTGCACGGTCGCCGGGATTTCCTCCTGACCGATGGCGCCCCCCTGATCACGACACTGGTTTTTCTGCTCTCCGCCCTGCCCTATCTGATCGCCCTGATCGCGCTCAGGCGTCACCCCGAAAGCTGGCAGCCGGCCCTGGTGGCGGCTTCTGTCCTGCTGATGATGGATCTGGCGGTGGCCCACAGCGTCCTGATTGCTCCGGATCTTTCTGCCGGGCTTTTGTCTCTCGTGGTCGAGCCGCTGGTCAATCTGCTGCTGGCGCTGCCCTTTGGCTGGCACCTGGGCCGCCTTATGTCGCGGGGGTGAGCCCGCGGGCCTCGCGCGCCAGCCGCTCGATCGCCGACCAGTCGCCGGCAGTGACCAGAGATTTCGGTGCCACCCAGCTGCCGCCCACACAGGGCACCGTAGGCAGACGCAGATAGTCCGGCGCCGTCGTCACGCTGACCCCACCGGTCGGACAAAAGGAAATCCCCGGCAACGGCGCCGCCAATGCGGCCAGTGCCGGCGCCCCACCGGCAGGCCCGGCAGGAAAGAACTTCAGCATATCATACCCGCGCGCGGCCAGCCGCATTGCCTCGCTCGCAGTGGCGGCGCCAGGCAACAATGGCAGCCCGGCAGCCTCGCAAGCGGCCAGAAGGTCATCGGTCGCCCCGGGCGAGACCGCGAACTGGGCCCCCGCCGCCAGGGCCAGATCGACATCGGCCGGCGTTATCACCGTCCCGGCGCCCACCACCGCGCCCTCCAGCCCGGCCATGGCGCGGATCGCCTCAGCCGCCGCCGGGGTGCGCAGGGTCACCTCCAGCACCGGCAGGCCACCGGCGACCAGCGCCTGACCCAGCGATCGCGCCTGCGCAGCCTGCTCGATCACCAGAACCGGGATCACCGGGGCCAGCACCGCCAGCTCCCGCATGCGCCGGCTGGCCGAGTGCGGATCAATCCTCATCCCCGCCTCCGAAAAACACGCTGGCGCCGGCTGTCGCCGCACCGACATGGGCGCGAAACGCACCAAACAGCTCGCGCCCGACGCCGGCCTGATGCGCCGAGAGATCGGCCATGGCCGGAGCACGGTCCAACACCCCCGGCGTCAGGATATCCAACCTCCCCGTCACCGCATCGAGCCGGACCAGATCGCCATCGCGCAACCGCGCGATAGGGCCACCGTCCAACGCCTCGGGGCAGACGTGGATCGCCGCCGGAACCTTGCCCGAAGCGCCCGACATCCGCCCATCGGTCACCAGCGCCACCTTGAGCCCCTGCCCCTGCAGGATCGACAACAGTGGCGTCAGGCTGTGCAGCTCGGGCATGCCGTTCGCACGCGGTCCCTGGAACCGGACCACAACGATGGTATCGCTGGTGAATTCGCCCGCCTTGAATGCCGCCTTCACCGCCTTTTGCCCACTGAACACCCTGATCGGCGCTTCGACCACATGGTGTTCGGGCGCCACCGCCGATACCTTGATCACCGCTTCGCCCAGCGACCCGCTGAGCTTTTTCAGCCCGCCCGAGGTCTGGAACGGATCGATCACCGGGCGCAGGATCTGCCGGTTCACGCTGTCGCCCGGACCATCGTGCCAGACCAGTTCATCGCCGATCAGCTTCGGCTCGCGGGTGTAGCGGTCCAGTCCGGGGCCAACGACCGTTTCGGTATCCGGGTGCAACAGCCCCGCACCCAGCAATTCGCCGATCACATAGGCCAGGCCACCCGCCGCATGGAAGTGGTTCACATCGGCAAGCCCATTGGGATAGACCCGCGCGATCAGCGGCGTGACCGCGGAAAGATCGGAAAAATCCTGCCACTCGATCTGAATGCCACCTGCCCGCGCCATGGCGACGAGGTGAATCAGGTGGTTGGTAGAGCCCCCCGTCGCCATCAACCCGACGATGCCGTTGACGAAGGCGCGTTCGTCGAGGATGCGGTAAGTGGGCGTGTAGGCCTGCCCCAGAGCGGTGATCTCCAGCGCCCGCCGAGTGGCCGCTTGGGTCAACGCGCTGCGCAAATCGGTTCCCGGATTGACGAAACTGGCACCGGGCAGATGCAGCCCCATCAGTTCCATCAGCATCTGGTTGGAATTCGCCGTCCCGTAGAAGGTGCAGGTGCCCGGTCCGTGATAGGCCGCCATCTCGGCCGCCATCAGGGCCGTGCGGTCGATCTCTCCCTTGGCGAAGCGCTGACGAACCTTGGCCTTTTCGTCATTCGGCAGGCCACTGATCATCGGCCCCGCCGGCACGAAGACCGCCGGCAGATGACCAAAGGCCTGGGCGGCGATCACCAGCCCCGGCACGATTTTGTCGCAGACCCCCAGGAAAAGCGCCGCATCGAACACATTGTGGCTGAGCGCCACCGCCGCCGCCATCGCGATCACATCGCGCGAGAACAGGCTGAGCTCCATCCCCGCCGCCCCTTGGGTGACCCCGTCGCACATCGCCGGAACCCCGCCCGCTACCTGGGCGGAGCCACCAGCCGCGCGCGCAGCATCGCGGATCAGCGCCGGATAGGTTTCAAACGGACGGTGCGCCGAGAGCATGTCATTATAGGCTGTGACAATGCCCAGATTACCGCCCGAGGCTCCGGCCAACGCGGCCTGATCCGGCCCCGCCCCGGCATAGGCATGGGCCTGACCGGAACAGCTCAGATGGGTCCGGGCCGGCCCCTCTTCTTCCGCCGCGCGCATCCGGTTCAGATACGCCGCCCGCGTCGCCGCGCTGCGGGCCGTGATCCGCGCGGTCACATCTGTCACCGCGGGTCTGAGAGTGGGGATCAAAGTCATCGGTGTCCTGCCCTGGCTGGGCGACAAACGCCCGGCTGGCGGGTATCATTCCAGCCCACCGGCGCTGTTGCAAGCCTTCTATGGGGGGGAAGTTCGGTTCGCTGTTCCCATCGTGGGCGCCGCTGGCGAAAACCTGCCGCAGCAACGATATTGCAGCAGGGCATGCCTTGGCCCGCCCTTGTCCCCTACCCTCAGCATCATCCTGTAACCCCTTGATCAGAAACTCGTTTCAAGCTGCATATCCGCGCCAGAAACACACGGCCCCACCGACGGGTGCCCACAGAGCGCGTCCGGGGGGAAATAATCCACAATTCTATCCACAAAGCGCCCCACGCAGACAAACCCAAAGCCACGCGATATTGATTAAAGACAAGAACTGCGCATCCCGACGGGGGTAAATCGAGAAAAATGACGAAAAATATCAGTTCACATTAAGGCGTTATTCGCCTGAAAACATCCGTAACGCTGTGGATAACGATCAACCCCAAGCAGCGAGCGCAGCAAAGACCGTTCAAGGCAGGCTGCGCAGATACTCCAGCACGGCGGGCCGCACGCTTTGGTCTCCGCGATGGCGGGCGTCGATGATCCGCTTGCGGAGCTCGCCCAGATCGACGCGGTGCAGCAGGCTCTTGACCGGGCCGATCGAGGCCGGACGCATCGACAGCGTCCGGATCCCTATCGCAGCCAGGCACAGCGCCTCTACCGGGCGACCGGCGTCCTCTCCACAGAAGCTCAATGGCGTGCCTGACCGATCGCACCGTTCGACGATCCGCTCGATCAGGCTGAGGAAACTGACATTCAGCGTATCATACCGCCGCCGCACCCGTTCGTTTTCACGGTCGGCAGCAAAGAAGAACTGCTTCAGGTCATTGCCGCCGATCGACAGGAAGCCGACCTCGTCAAAGAACTTCTGCGGCGCAAAGGCGAGTGAGGGCGTCTCGAGCATCGCGCCCACCTCGATCCGTTCAGGCAGGACGTGCCCCAGCTTGCGCTCGCGTTCGACCATCTTGTCGACCTCGGCGCGCGCCTCACGATATTCCTCGAACTGGGCGACAAAGGGGAACATGAGTGACAAAGGCCGGCCCGCCGCCGCCCGGAGCAGCGCCTGCAATTGCATCCGCATCACCCCGGGCTTGTCGAGCCCGACGCGGATCGCCCGCCAGCCCAGAGCCGGATTGGGTTCATCCGTGGGCTTCATATAGGGCAACACCTTGTCCGATCCGATATCCAGGGTCCGGAACACCACGCGCTTGCCGTCGGCGGCATCCAGCACCCGTTCGTAGAGCGCCACCAGCTCCGACCGTTTCGGCATCTTGTTGTGGATCAGAAACTGCAGCTCGGTCCGGAACAAGCCGACCCCTTCGGCGCCCGAACTGTCAAGCGAGGGCAGATCCGCCATCAGACCGGCATTCATCACCAGGGCAATCGTCTGACCGTCCTGCGTTACAGCCGGCTTGTCGCGGATCGAGGCATAGCGCTCTTGCGCCTCTGCCCGCATCGCGATCTTGTCGCGGAACGCGGCGACGATCGTGTCATCGGGGCGCAGATGCACCAGCCCCTGATCGCCATCGACCATGATGTGATCGCCATTCAACGCCTCTGCGGTGATCCGTTTCGCGCGCACGACCAGCGGGATCGCCAGGGCGCGGGCGACGATGGCGGCATGTGACCCGACCGAACCCTCTTCGAGCACGATACCACGCAGGTTACGGCCATATTCCAGCAGATCCCCCGGGCCGATATTGCGCGCGACCAGGATCGGATCGGCCGGCAGGTCGGCACCAGTGTTCTGGCCCTGACCGGTCAGAATTCGCAACAGCCGGTTCGACAAATCATCCAGATCCGAAAGCCGTTCGCGCAGATAGGCATCCTGCGCCTGCGCCATCCGCTTGCGCGCCAGGCTTTGTTCCTTTTCCACTGCGGCCTCGGCCGACAGGCCCCGGGAGATGTCCTCTTCCATCCGCCGCATCCAACCGCGGGAATTGGCGAACATCCGGTAAGTTTCCAGCACCTGAAGCTGTTCGGTGTCCTCGGTCGACGACAATTGCAGCATTTTGTCGACACCGACGCGCAATTCCTCCACCGCAGTATGCAACCGCTCGGTTTCACGCTGGGGATCGTCGGCGATCGGATTGGTGACGACGACGCGGGGCTCGTGCAGCCAGGCGTGGCCTTCTGCGGCTCCCTCCTGCGCGCTGACCCCACGGATCAGTTCGGTGCGCTGATGCGGCGGCGACAGCGCAGCGCCCTCTCCGACAAAGGCGCCAAGCTCCGCCATCTCGGCCAGCACCATGGCGACGACTTCAAGGGCATAGACCTCATCCGCCGAGAATTGCCGTGCCTCGCGTGACTGCACCACCAGCACACCCAGCGATTCGCCCAGACGCTGCACCGGAATCCCGAGGAAGGAAGAATAGCGTTCCTCCCCCGTCTCCGGCATGTAACGAAAGCCCCGTTCGCTTGGTGCATCGGCGGTGTTGACCACGACACCTGTCTTGGCCACCCGACCGACCAGCCCTTCACCCAACCGCATCCGGGTGTGATGCACCGCCTCGGCCTTGAGACCTTCTGTCGCGCACAACTCCAGCGTATCCGCGTCGCGGAACAGATAGATCGAACAAACCTCGGACCCCATGCTGTCAGCGATCAGATGGGTAATCTTGTCCAGCCGGGTCTGGCCCGCATCGCTGCTGGCCATAACCTCTCGCAGCCGTTTCAGCAGCTTGCGACTCTCGCTTTCCGTGCCGTCTGGCATAGGCCTCGTTCACATTGCGGCGTCAGACACGCCCGAGCGGGAACCGCTCAGGCCGCCTTATCCAGTTCGAACGCATCATGCAGCGCCTGAACCGCAAGTTCCATGTATTTCCGATCAATCAGGACGGAAATCTTGATCTCCGAGGTCGTAATGACCTTGATGTTGATCCCCTCGTCCGAGAGCACCTTGAACATCTTGGCCGCAACCCCGGTATGAGACCGCATGCCGATCCCCACCACCGAGATCTTGCAGACGTTGGTATCCTCGACGATGTCGTGGAAATTGATCTCACCGCTGTCCTTGGCCTTCTTCAGCGCCTCTTCGGCACGGGCCACCTGATTGGTCGGGCAGGAGAAGGTCATATCGGTGCGACCGTCCTCGCTGATGTTCTGCACGATCATGTCGACATTCACGCCAGCCTCGGACAGGGGCATGAAGATCGCGGCGGCGATGCCGGGACGATCGGCGACCGAGATCAGGGTCATCTTGGCCTCGTCACGGGAATGGGCCACACCGGAGACAACATTCAGTTCCATGATTTCCTCCTCGTCGCAGACGAGCGTGCCCGCCTCGTCGGATTGTTCCTCGAAGCTCGAAAGCACCCGCAGTTTCACATTATAACGCATCGCCAGCTCGACCGAGCGGGTCTGCAAGACCTTGGCGCCCAGAGAGGCCAGTTCCAGCATCTCTTCAAAGGCGATCTTGTCCAGCTTGCGCGCCTTTTCACAGATGCGCGGGTCGGTGGTATAGACCCCGTCCACATCCGTATAGATATCGCAGCGTTCGGCATCGAAGGCGGCGGCGAATGCCACGGCGGTGGTATCCGATCCGCCCCGGCCCAGCGTTGTGATCCGACCCTCGGGGCTGACGCCCTGAAAGCCCGCCACGACGGCGACCTTCATGCCCTCGTCAAACTTGCGCAGGATGTTTTCCGTCGGAATATCGACGATCCGCGCAGCGCTGTGCGCCGAGGTGGTCAGCAACGGCACCTGCCAGCCCTGCCAGCTCCGGGCCGGGATATCCATCTCTTGCAGCGTCAGCGCCATCAGCCCGGCGGTGACATTCTCCCCCGAGCTGACCACGGCATCATATTCGCGTGCGTCGAACAGCGGCGATGTCTCTTCGACATAGTTCACCAGCTCATTGGTCTTGCCGGCCATGGCCGAAACGATAACGATGACGTCATAGCCCTTGGCCACCTCGACACCGACACGTTTCGCAACGCGTCGGATCCGGTCGGGGTTGGCAACCGAGGTACCGCCGAATTTCATGACTAGGATGGGCATATGCGCTTTCCCTTAGGGCCCAAGTTCCGGCGCGGTTTATGCGCTGTCGCGGCAAAGAGCAAGATGGCTTGGGGATAACCGCCGGTTTTACCAGGGCTTGACGGATATCACCGCCGATAGTCGGCGGGGCGCAGAACATCAGACCGCACGTGGGTTTCGGCGCCCTCGACCACATCGGTATTTTGCGCCGCGACCACCTGCCAGCCCTGTGGCACGTCCCGGGCCACAAAGGTCAGGATGGTACGCCGGGGGCCGGCGACACCACCATCGGGCAGCCGCTGACCGGTCAGGGTGAAACGGCAACTCACCACCGCCACCTCGCCCAGATCACGAGTCCTGATCACCCCCGGCGTCAGGAGGCTCTCGGCAAAGAAAGTGCTCAACCCATAGGCATGCGACCGTTCGATTGCGGCACGGTCATGCCACCAGAGCCCGACGACATTCACGAAATCCGCATCTTCGGCAAAGAGTGCCGCCAGCGCCTTGGCATCCCGCGCCGCCCAGGCCGCAGCAAAAGCCGCGGGAATATCCTCGGGCCGCTGCGGCAGATCGGTCAATAGGCGTGCTCCCGCCCGTCCCAGGTGCGGAAACAGCCGGTATCGGCCAGATCAAGCGCAGCAAAACGGGTGACCAACCCATCGGCCGCCTCGTCCACGGTGATCTCGGCCGCCGCACCGCCCATGTCGGTCTGCACCCAGCCGGGATGATAGATGCCAACGGCGATGCCTTCAGCCCTCAGATCGGTCGACAGGTTGCGGCCAAGGTTCAGCACCGCCGCCTTCGAGGCCCGATAGATGTAACTGCCCCCCGGCGCCCGCTGATCCGACGCCATCTGCGACGAGATCACCGCGATCTTGCCGGTTGCCGCCCGCAGATTGGGCAACAATGCCTGAACCGCCAGAAAGGTGCCGGTGACATTCACCGCAAAGGCCTCGGCCCACATCTCGGGCGGATAACCGTCGTCCAACCGCTGGCCCTTGTCAGGATAGATGCCGGCATTGCAGATCAGCAGATCGACCGGGTCGCCCGCCAGCGCCGCCGCCATGGCACGGTGCCCGGCCGGATCGGCGACATCCAGCACCAGATCGGCACTGCCGTCGCGCGCGGTGCCGGTAACGCGATGACCGGCGGCGCGATACCGATCCGCCAAGGCCTTGCCAATGCCGCGTCCGGCTCCGGTGATCACAACATGCATCAATTCGTCTTTCTGTTGGGTAGAAAGGGCAACGGCGTGACCGGCACGCCGTCCTCGATCAGCGCGCGCGCCTCCTCGGCCTTAGCCTCTCCATAAATGGCCCGTTCCGGCGCGTCACCCTCATGCATGGCGCGCGCCTCGGCGGCGAAATTCATTCCGACGTATTCCGAGTTTCCCTCGATCTTACGCTTGAGCTCGGCCAGCGCCTGTTCGGCAGCGCTGGCAGGAGCAGCCAGCGGATGCTCGGCCGTGGCGGGCTCGGTCTCGCGCCCGTGCTGGACCTGCGGCGCCATCAACGCCTTTTCAACCTGGGGTGACCCGCAGACAGCACAATTCACCATGCCAGCGCCGGCCAGCTTGGTATAAGCGTCAGCGGATTGAAACCAGCTGTCGAAGGCGTGCCCTTCGGCACATTTGAGCGAATATCGGATCATTCCGGGATCCCTTGAAGAAGTACAGGATTAGATATCCACCCGACGGCGAAGATCAACCCCGCGGCACGATCCGCGCCGCGAAGCGCGCCACCAGATCGGCATGCGGGACATCGGCCTCGATCGCCAGGCGACGCAGACCGAAATGCACCTCGGCCACCTGCTGGTAATAGCGAGTATAGGCATAATTCACCCCTGCCCCCGCAACCGCGCCCAAAACCGGCACCGCCTGCGCCGCCAACTTCTGCCCCAGCGCCACCGACAACCGTGGCGCCACCGCCGTGATCAGCCGCTGCAACGCCGGCCCCGTCAATGTCAACCTGAGCGACAGGAAACTCAGATCGCTGCCATCGTCATCGGCCAGGGGCCCAGCCGCCGCGAAAACCCGGACACAATCGAAACGAACGCTCTCGGCTGCCGGATCGAAGCCCTGACGCGCCGCCGCCCCCTGAATCGCCCGCATCAGCAGAGTGGTGGTTGCCGGCAGTTCCAACAATGCACCCGAAAGGCCGGCAAAGCCGCCGGCGGCCCCGAAGACTGAAGTCATGGCTGTATTCACCCAGGGCGCCGGATCGCCGGTAACACGCCGGCTCTGTTCGGCCGCACGCAACGACAGATACAGCGCCTGCTCTGTCGCACCATCCAGGCCCGTGCGCACAGGCGCTGGCAAACGGTCGAGCAGACCTTCGGCACCGGTGCCCAGCGCATTCAGGAGCTTGAGCCCAGCCCCTCCGGCCGCGCGATAGCGTACCGCCAACCGGTCAAGCTCCGCCTCCGGATCAAGGGCTCCCTCTGGAGGTGGGAGAACTATGGCCTCGGTCATTGCGATCCCTCTGATTCCCCTTATCAGATCGGCACGCAGCGCCCGGGTTTCAATGGGAAGAGATCAGCCCGCCGGGCTCCAACGGGCAACGGCCCCGGTAATTTTGCCCCAAGCACCGGGGGTGAGCTCACGGCCCAGAACCCGATCCGGGTTGGTGGGCGGCGGCATTTCGACCCCGTCGAGCTTGGTGAAGCCGAACCGGTTGTAATAGGGCGCGTCCCCCACCAGCATCACCCGGTCCCAACCGGCCTCCTGCGCGGCAATCAGCGATTCCTCGATCAGCAAACCACCGAGCCCTTCGCCCTGGTGCGTCGGATGCACCGCCACCGGTCCGAGCAACAGCGCCTCGACCGCGCCGATCCGGATCGGCCAATAGCGAATGGCGCCGGCAACCGTACCGTCGTTGTCGCGCGCGACCAGACACAACCCGGCCACCGGATCGACGTCATCTCGCAGCCGATAGGACGACAGCGCCTCGCGCCCCGGCGCGAAACACAGATCATAAAGCGCCTCGACGTCCCACCAGTCTCCGGTTTGTTCCGGCCGCAGTTCGATCACCCGCCTGCCCTCCGCATCAGCTCGGCTGCTGCCCCTAGCACTCTGACGGGCGACGTCAAGCGCCACCGCGCCGGCAAACAGAGAAAGGGGGCTGTCTGCCCCCTCTTGGCCTTCGGCCAATTCACCCCCGAGGATATTTTTGCCAGATCGAAAGCCAGACCGCGCCCGCCCCTTCGATCTGGTTCAAATATCCCGGGGGGAAGGCCGCAGGCCGTTGGGGGGCAGCGCCCCCCCGCCGCCCTCAGGGGTCAATGCGATCCAAGGATGCCGGTCTTCACCGAGTAATCCACTGCCAGCGCGTAATCAGGATCATCGTCGCTGTCGATCATCAGATGGCCCGCCCTGGTCAGCAGCCGATGGCAATCGCGGCTGAGGTGACGCAACTGGATGCGCTTCCCCTCGGCCTCGTATTTCGCGGCCAGGGCCTCGATCGCCTGCAGCGCGGATTGGTCCACCACCCGGCTGTCGGCGAAATCGACGATCACCGTCGAGGGGTCTTCTTTCGGATCGAACAGTTCGACAAAGCCGTCGGTCGAACCGAAGAACAGCGGCCCCTGAATTTGATAGACCTTCGCGCCTTCCGGCGTCGCATAGGCCTTGGCATGGATGCGCTTGGCGTTATTCCAGGCGTAGGCCAGTGCCGAGACGATGACGCCGACCACCACGGCCACCGCCAGATCCTCGAACACCGTCACCACGGTGACCAGAATAATGACGAAAGCGTCGATCAGCGGCACCTTGGCGAGAATGCGGATCGAGTTCCAGGCGAAGGTGCCGATCACCACCATGAACATCACGCCCACCAGCGCGGCCAACGGGATCTGTTCGATCAGCGGCGAGGCAAAGAGGATGAAGCCCAGAAGGCAAAGCGCGGCGAAGATCGCAGCGATACGGGTGCGGCCGCCGGATTTCACGTTGATCATCGACTGGCCGATCATGGCGCAGCCGCCCATGCCGCCGAAGAAGCCGGTCAGCACGTTGGCGGTGCCCTGGGCGATGCATTCCTGGCTGGCGCCACCGCGCTTGCCGGTGATCTCGCCCACCAGGTTCAGCGTCAGCAGGCTTTCGATCAGCCCCACAGCGGCCATGATGACGGAATAGGGCAGGACGATCTTCAAGGTTTCCCAGGTGAAGGGAACTGCCGGAATATGGAACACCGGCAGCTCCCCCTTGATCGAGGCCATGTCGCCCACCCGCGGCACGTCGAGACCGAAGGCGATCACCAGCACGGCGGTCACCAGGATACCGGCGAGCGGCGCCGGCACCACCCGGGTCACCCGCGGGATGAAATGGATCACCGCCATGGTCAACGCCACCAGCCCCAGCATGGTCCAGAGCTGGAGACCCGACAGCCACTCTCCTCCACCGGTCGCGGCGCTGGCCGGCACCCGGAACTGGGTCAGCTGCGCCAGGAAGATCACGATGGCCAGCCCGTTGACGAACCCCAGCATCACCGGATGCGGCACCAGCCGGATGAACTTGCCCCATCGCATGATGCCAACGACAATCTGGATCAGCCCCATCAGCACCACCGCCGCCAGAAGGTATTCGACCCCGTGGCTCATCACCAGCGACACGATGACCACAGCGATGGCCCCGGTCGCGCCCGAGATCATGCCGGGCCGGCCACCGATCAGCGCGGTCACCAGTCCGATGATAAAGGCGGCATAGAGCCCCATCAGCGGGTTTACATCGGCGACGAAGGCGAAGGCCACCGCCTCGGGCACCAGCGCCAGCGCCACGGTCAGCCCGGAGAGAAGCTCGATCCTGAGCCGACCGAGACTGAACCCTTCGTCCGGCATCCAGCGCAGATCGGGTTTTTCGATACGAGAGGCGAAGGCGGCCAGAAGGGCGCGGGGCATGCATGCTCCTTGGGGTTGGGTTTGGCGGGACATTTGTCTTTGCTGCGGCGCAGCGTCTACAGGGTTACCCCCTGGCACGTCAATGCAAGCGGGCCAATACACCGAACAGCGGGTCCATGAGGGCACAGATCACGGGCATTGCCGCGAAGTCCCCCCTCCCCTCTGACGTCCGGGCGAGCTAGGCTGCCCAGTGGGGGCGGATCATGGCAATCATCACCTGTTGGCAGGATATCGAGGATCGGGGCAGCGACTGGCTGACCCCTGCGGAGAGAAAGCTGATCGCCGCCTGCCGGGTGGCGGAAGAATGTATCCTCGGCGACGGGACATTGCCACCCGAGGGGACACCTGATCCCGAACGCCGGGTGCGGGCGGAGGTGTTGCGCTATCTGATCCTCGGGGGATGCGATCGGTGCAAGGTTCAGGGTTGGGGTGTGCGGGTATCCGGAGCCTATGTGGAGGGGCGGCTCGATCTGTCGTTTCAGACGGCAGTGGGGGTAACGAGCCTCCTTGTTTGTCGCATCGAGCAGGAGATTGTCGCCCTCCAGGCTCGGTTTGAATTTCTGAACCTCACTGAAAGCCACCTGCCCGGCCTCAATGCACAGGGTGCAAAGGTGACTGGCGATGTTTTTCTACGCGGCGTCACCGCGACCGGCGCGGTCAGCCTCGCCGGCGCCTCCATCGGCGGTTCGCTTGTCTGCGAGGGCGCCCACTTTATCGGGAGAGAGGACAGTCATGCGCTGAGCGCGCAAGGCGCGACAGTGACCGGAAGTGTTTTCCTGCGCGACGTCACCGCTACCGGCATGGTCCGCCTTTCCGGCGCCTCCATCGGTGGCCAGCTTGCCTGTGTCGGCGCTCGCTTCGCTGGAACGAAAGGGGAAAAGGCGCTGAACGCGCAGGGGCTGCGGGTCACCCGGGGCCTGATTTGGCGCCACGTGACGGTCGAGGCCGGATCGGTGGACCTCAACGCCGCACATATTGGCGAACTGTTTGACGATCCAAACTGCTGGCCGGATCGGGGACGGCTGATCCTCGATGGTTTCACCTATGACCGGATTTCCGGCGCCCCAACCGATGCCAACACCCGACTGAACTGGCTTTCCATGGGCGACACCTGGAATGGCACGTTCTTCCCTCAGCCCTATACCCAGCTTGCCAAGGTGCTGCACGAGATGGGGCACGACCGGGATGCGCGGAAGGTGCTGGCGCGGCGTGAGCAGAAGATTCAGGCGGACATGCGTCGGCGTCTGCGTGTGGAGCTCGACGGCAGTTGGAGGGCCGGGGTTCGCTCGGTCTGGCTCGACGTCCTCCGCCCGTTGCTCTGGGTCTGGGATCTGCTGCTGCGTTGGGTGGTGGGCTATGGGCATCATCCGTTCCGCAGCCTTCTCTGGTTGCTGGGGCTTTGGGCCGCCGCCGTCTGGCTGGCGCATATGGCCTGGACCGCTGGCGATTTCGCGCCGAACTCCGGGCCGGTGCAGATGTCCGACCGCTGGCAGGCGCTGGCGGTGAGCGTCGAAAACCCCTCCCTGATCTGGTCGTCGGCCTCCGAGGCCGGCCGCGATTGGGAAACCTTCAACCGCTATGGCTGGGCCGCCGATCTGGTGATCCCGATCATCGACCTGGGCCAGACCGCGGCCTGGGCGCCCTCCACCGCGCGCGGCGACTGGGGGCGCAGGCTCTGGCGCTGCGGCTTCCTTTTGCAGATGGCGGGCTGGATCGTCACCGCGCTGGGGGCTGCCGCGATCACCGGGATCATTCGCCGGGACTGAGCCGATTTTGGGCAGGGTCGCGCCCTGCCCCGCCCTCCGCCGCCACGGGTCGCGACCTGCGGTTGCATCCGCGCGCGCCCGGGCTAATGTCGGCGTCACAGGCAAGCGGGGGCAAGGCACCATGACACCTACCAAGATCGGCATTATCGGCGGATCCGGCATCTATGAGATCGACGGGCTGGAAGACGCCAAATGGATCGAGGTCAATAGCCCCTGGGGCAAACCCTCGGACGCGCTGCTGGCCGGCCGACTGAATGGGATCGAGATCGTCTTCCTGCCGCGGCACGGGCGTGGCCATTACCTCAGCCCCACCGACGTGCCCTATCGCGCCAATATCGACGCGCTCAAGCGGATCGGCGTCACCGATGTGATCAGCATCAGCGCCTGCGGATCGTTCCGCGAGGAACTGGCGCCGGGCGATTTCGTCATCGTCGATCAGTTCATCGACCGCACCTTCGCCCGCGACAAGAGCTTTTTCGGCACCGGCTGCGTGGCGCATGTCAGCATGGCGCATCCGACCTGCGACCGGCTGAGCGCGGTCTGCGAGGTCGCCGCGCGCGACGCCGGGATCACCGTGCACCGCGGCGGCACCTATCTGGCGATGGAGGGGCCGCAATTCTCGTCCCTGGCCGAATCCCGGATGTATCGCGAACACTGGGGCTCCGATGTGATCGGCATGACCAACATGCCCGAGGCCAAGCTCGCCCGCGAGGCGGAGCTTTGCTATGCCTCGGTCGCGATGATCACCGATTACGATAGCTGGCACCCGGAGCATGGCGCGGTCGATGTGACCCAGATCATCGCCACACTGACCGGCAATGCCGACAAGGGCCGCGACAAGGTCCGCCGCCTGCCGGCCCTGCTGGGGGCGGAGCGCGATCTTTGCCCCTGCGGCTGCGACCGGGCGCTGGAATTCGCCATCATGACCGCGCCGGAAAAACGCGATCCCGCGCTGGTGGCAAAGCTGGATGCGGTCGCCGGGCGGGTGCTGAACCGGGGCTGATCCCCCGGCTCACCGGCCCCGCTGCGCGCGCCACGAGGCGGTCTCAGCCCTCGCTCCAGCCGGCGGCCACCAGCAGGCGGACCAGATCGGCGGCGCTCGTGGCGCCCATCTTCTCCATCGCGTTATGGCGGTGGTTCTCAACCGTCTTCTGGCTGATCCCCAGTTCATGCGCGATCTGCTTGTTCATCAGCCCCCGCAACACGGCACGGGCGACTTCGGCCTCGCGGGTGGTAAGACTGTCGATCCTGCGGATCAGCCGGACCTTTTCGCGTTCGGTCCCAGCCCGGGCCCTGCTCTGGTCCAGCGCCTCCTTGATACGGTCAACCAGGGTCATGCCGTTCACCGGCTTTTCAAAGAAATCGACCGCCCCGGCCCGCATCGCCCTGACCGCCATCGGCACATCGCCATGGCCTGTGATCATGATCACAGGCAGCAGGCAGCCGCGGCGGCCCAATTCGTCCAGCAGCTCCAGCCCGCTCATCCCCGGCATCCGCACATCGGCCAGGATGCAGCCCTCGGCCTGATCGTCAATCGCCTCCAGCAGCTCTGCCGCACTGGCATAGGCCCGGGTCTTGAGCCCCAACGAGGACAGCAAGAAGCCCAGCCCCTCGCGCGCAGCGCGGTCGTCGTCGACAATATGGATCACCGCCTGATCGGTCATGCGTTCGGCTCCTCCGGCAGCCAGATCGAGATGTTCAGGCCGGGCCCGTCTCCCGGCGCCTCCGCCTTCATCCAGCCGCCATGCGCCTCGACGATCGAGCGCGACAGCGCCAACCCCAGCCCGATGCCCTCGGGCTTGGTGGTATAGAAGGCCTCGGCGAAATGATCCATGGCAGCAGCATCCATGCCATGGCCTTGATCACGCACCGACAGGCAGACGCCAGCGCCATGATCCGGATCGCCGCGCCGTTCGGCGCGGATAGTGATACGCCGCGCCTCGGCCGGGGTGCCGGCCATCGCATCAACGGCATTCTGCACCAGGTTCAGCATCACCTGCTGGAGCTGAATGCGGTCGCCCAGAACCTTCGGCAGCCCGTCTTCGCAGATCACCTTGTCCTCGACCCCGGCGCGATGGATCGACGCCGCATAGAGCGTGGCGCATTCCTCGAGGAAATCGCAGATATCGACCGGCCCCATCTGGCTTTCGCGCTTGCGCACGAAGGCGCGGATACGGCGGATCACGGTGGCAGCGCGGGCCGCCTGATCCGAGATTTCGCCGGCGGCGCGCCGCATCTCCTCGGGCTCTGCCCGGCCTGCGGTCAGCCGCAAAAGCATGCCCTGCGCATAGGTCGAGATCGCTGAAAGCGGCTGGTTCAGTTCATGCGCGACGCTCGAGGCCATCTCTCCCAGGATCGACAACCGCGCCACATGCTCCAGCTCGCGGCGGTTCTGCCGCTCGGCCTCCTCGGCGCGGCGGCGTTCGGACATCTCGCGCACAAGCTGGGCATTGCTATCGTTCAAGGCCCTTGTACGGCGACGAACAAGAGTTTCGATCCTCACCGAATAGATCGCCCAGAACACCAAGGCGACGACCAGCGCGATCAGCCAGTCACGATAATCGGCAATGAATTCGCGCACCGAAACCGGCCCCTTGCGCACATAGGGACCGATCTGCAGCTTGCGCATCAGTTCATGCACCGGCTGATAGTCCAGCGGCACCGTCCACAGGGTGCCCCCCTGCATGCTGAGAAGCGCCACTGCCACCTTCTTGGCCAGATCGGGCCGCGTGGTCCGCGTCTTGGCAAAGGGCCAGCCGGGGAACACCGGGCTGGAGAGCGCACAATCGGTGCCCTGCCCCGGCTTCAGCGCGAAGGCATGAAGCGGTGCATAGCGCTGAGGGTCAGCCGCCTTCAGCTCCTCCAGCATGCAGGCGCGCAGAACTGCGGCATCGGCTCGCCTCTCCAGCACCGCCTGAGCCGCCAGTTGCATCGGATAACCGGTCATGACCAATTCCACCCGCCCGGGCAGGCCACTATCGGCATCGGCCATTTCCGACCAGATCAGCTGGAATCCCCCAAAGGCCTCGGGCGAGACGATGGCGAGCCTGCGACCGGCCAGATCGGAGAGCTTTTCCAGATCACCCGCCGTTACTAGTGTCGAGGCCACCGGCTGATCGCCCTCGGCAGTGGCGATCCGGCTGATGTGATAGAGATATTCCAGTTCGGCATAATTGCCGGGGTTGGTGATGACGAAATCCAGCCGGTCGGCCTCCAGCGCGGCGGCCAACTGGCGAATGTCCAGCGGCTCGAACTGGAAATCATAATCCGGCAGAGCCGCGTTCAACGCCGCCTCAGTCACCGCCCAATGGCTGAGCGAATGCTCAGACCCGAGATAATCGAGCACGCCGATCCGAAGCACCTCCGCCGCCCGTGCCGCGGGGGCGAGCAGCAGCGCCAACATCACCAGCGCGGCACGGCAAAGCAATGGGAATGCGGCGGAGAAACGCTCTGTCACTTTCAAGGTCCGGGCTGAAGATCTGTGCAGCCCCGGCGGGGCCGCACCATGGCAGATGACCAGATACCAGGGCCAAGGTCAAACGCCGAGCCTTCCCAAGAAATTGCCGAAAATCCCGACAATTCCCTCCTGTGACATCCGGTTTCGTCGCTGTACTATACCGCCGTTTCACCCCAGACTGATGCGAAGACGCCCCGCAAGGAAACCGCCATGAAACGCCGCCCCGCCCTGCCCCGGCTGACCACCCTCGCCTGCTGCCTGCTAGCCTCTCCCGCGCTGGCGACGCTGTCCCCCTTTTACGACAGCGCCGAGCAGATCGACACAATTCTGGGCGACCGCCGCATCGCCGAAGCGGCGCATCAGACCCCGATCGGGGCGATATCCAACACCGGCACCCGCGCCGATGGCGCCATCGAATGGACCATCCGGCTGCAATCCTGCGATCTGAAGGCCTATCTGCTGCCGGTCCCGCCCGAAGGTCTGGGCAAGACCACCTACAAGGTCGATGCGGTCACCTCCTGCGACTAGGATCAGGCGGGGCAGGCATTCGAACAGCGGCCTTGCAACTGGGGTCCAAGCTTTCGCCCCTGCAGGCCGAGCGGCGCTGCGTCAGGGCCAACCGCTCTGTTGCTGGAGTGAAATTCCCTCTCCAGCGGCACATTCGAAGGCTTCCAAACAGCTTCAAATCGGGCGGAAAACGGCGCTGCCGGATCACCCCTCGACAGGCCGCGACCGCAAGTTGCCATGCGCATTCGGAATGAATGTAGCTTCAACCGTCATTGTGCCCCGGACAGCACCCCGGTTAGGATCGCCACCAAATTGCCCGATCAATCGAGACTGCCAAACATGACCAGCCCCCAGCTTTCCCCGAACGATATCCGTACCCTTTTCTCCCGTGCAATGTCGGAGATGTACCGCGATGAGGTGCCTGCCTATGGCACGCTGCTCGATCTGGTGGCCGAGCTGAACGGCAAGACGCTCGCCGGCCACCCCGAGGAAAAGGCACGGCTTGCCTCGCTGGGAGAGCTTGAGCGCCTTTCCGAGGAGCGCCATGGGGCGATCCGTCTGGGCACCGCCGCCGAACTGGCCACCATGCGGCAGCTGTTCGCGGTGATGGGCATGTATCCGGTGGGCTATTACGATCTGTCTGTCGCCGGTGTCCCGGTGCATTCCACCGCTTTCCGGCCGCTGGAGGATGCGGCGCTGCGGGCCAATCCCTTCCGCGTCTTCACCTCGTTGCTGCGGCTCGATCTGATCGCGGACGAGACCCTGCGCGCCGATGCCGAGGCGGTGCTGGCACAGCGTCAGATCTTCACCCCCGGCTGCCTGCGGCTGATCGAGAAGGCCGAGACCGAGGGCGGGTTGTCCGCGGAAGACGCCCGGAGCTTCGTCGCCGAGGCGCTGGAAACCTTCCGCTGGCACACCCGGGCCAATGTCGACCATCGCATGTACCGCCGATTGCACGATGCGCATCGGCTGATCGCCGATGTGGTCGCCTTCAAGGGACCCCATATCAACCATCTGACCCCGCGCACGCTCGATATCGACGCGGTGCAGCGGATGATGCCGGAAAAGGGCGTCGCCCCCAAGGCGGTGATCGAAGGCCCGCCGGCCCGCAGGGTGCCGATCCTGCTGCGCCAGACCTCGTTCAAGGCGCTGGAGGAGCCGGTGGATTTCATCACCGACGGCACCAATGAACCGGGCAGCCATACCGCCCGCTTCGGCGAGATCGAACAGCGCGGCATGGCGCTGACACCGAAAGGCCAGGCTCTGTACGACCGGCTGCTGGGCGAGACCCGCGCCGCGATCACCCCCGCGCCCGACGGCTCGAATGCCGCCGCCTATATGGCGAAGCTGCAAGAGATCTTCGCCGCCTTCCCGGACGACCCCGAGCAATTGCGCAAGGACGGGCTGGGGTATTTCCGCTACAGCGTCACCGGCAAGCCGGCCTCGGCCGCCGATGTCACCCGCGACGCGGACGCCCTGATCGCTGCCGGCCTGCTGCGCGCCGATCCCATCGTCTATGAGGATTTCCTGCCGGTCAGCGCCGCCGGGATCTTTCAGTCGAACCTCGGCGACGATGCCGCGCAGACCTTTGGCGCCACCCCCAACCGCGACATGTTCGAAACCGCCCTTGGGGCCCGGGTCATCGACCTGCACCATTGCTATGCCGAGATCGAGGCAGCCTCGCTCGCCCGGGCGCGATCGGAGCTTGGCCGCAGCGCGGCGGCCTGATCCCGCCAGACGGCCGCCTTCCCACAGCTTTGCGCGCGGCGCCGCCGCGCGCGCCCCGTCAGAAGAAAAGGACACGACACGATGCAAAGCAAATCCCTTGCGGCGATCACCGCCGAGACAATGGCCGCCTGCGGCGTCAGCGCCGCGCTGGATGTCAGCGGCGGCATGGCCGTCGTTTCGCCGGTGACCGGAGAGGCAGTTGCCACTCTTGCGGAGCATTCGGTGGCTGATGCCGAAGCGGCTGTCGCGCTGGCAAACGAGGCATTCCGGAGCTGGCGGATGATCCCGGCCCCGCGCCGGGGCGAACTGGTCCGTCTGTTCGCCGAAGAACTGCGCAAATCGAAGGAAGACCTGGGCCGCATGGTGTCGATCGAGGCCGGCAAATCGCCCTCGGAAGGTCAGGGCGAAGTGCAGGAGATGATCGACATCTGCGATTTCGCCGTCGGCCTGTCGCGCCAGCTCTATGGTCTGACCATCGCCACCGAACGCCCCGGCCACCGGATGATGGAAACCTGGCATCCGCTCGGCGTCGTCGGCATCATCACCGCCTTCAACTTCCCCTGTGCGCCGTGGTGCTGGAACTCGGCGCTGGCGCTGGTCTGCGGCGATCCGGTGATCTGGAAGCCGTCGGAAAAGACCCCGCTGACCGCGCTGGCGGTGCAGGCGGTCTTCGAACGTGCGCTCGCCCGGTTCGGGGGGGATGCGCCTGAAGGTCTGAGCCAGGTTCTGATCGGTGGCCCGGCAGTGGGCGAAACGCTGGTGGAAAGCGAAAAGGTTGCGCTGATCTCGGCCACCGGCTCGACCCGCATGGGCCGGATCGTCGGACCGAAGGTCGCCGCGCGCTTTGGCCGCTGCATTCTGGAACTTGGCGGCAATAACGCCGGCATCGTCTGCCCCTCGGCCGATCTGGACATGACCCTGCGCGCGGTGGCCTTCGGCGCCATGGGCACGGCCGGCCAGCGCTGCACCACGATGCGCCGGCTGTTCGTGCATGCAAGCGTCTATGACCAGATCGTGCCGGCCCTGAAGAAAGCCTACGCCTCGGTCACCGTCGGCAACCCGCTGGAAACCCCGGCTCTGGTCGGTCCGCTGATCGACAAGCACGCCTATGACGCGATGGTCGCGGCTCTGGAAGAGGTCAAGGAGCTGGGCGGCGTGATCCATGGCGGCGAGCGTCAGGATGTCGGCCCCGATACTGCCTATTATGTCAAGCCGGCGATCGTGGAGATGCCCGAGCAGACTGGCCCGGTCTTCCGCGAGACCTTCGCGCCGATCCTCTACGTCATGAAGTACACCGACTTCGACGATGTGCTCGAACAGCACAACAACGTCGGCGGTGGCCTGTCGTCGTCGATCTTCACCACCGACCTGCGCGAGATGGAGACCTTCCTGTCGGCGCGCGGTTCCGATTGCGGTATCGCCAACGTCAACATCGGCACCTCCGGCGCCGAGATCGGCGGCGCCTTCGGTGGCGAGAAAGAGACTGGCGGCGGCCGTGAATCCGGCTCCGACGCCTGGCGCGCCTATATGCGCCGCGCCACCAACACCATCAACTATTCAAAAGACCTGCCCCTGGCCCAGGGCGTCGTCTTCGACATCAACTGACACCGCCTGTTTCCTGGGCAATCAATGACTGCCCCGGCCCGCCATGCGCATCCCCTTGCGCGGCGGGCCGGGTGCCCCACAGATCGGCGCCCGCCACGCGCATCGCCGCTCTGGCTCAGGCCCTTCGCTTCAGAACCGCGCGCATGATCCGCTTGAAGCGGGGACAATCCAGATGGTTGGAGGCAGAGCATTGGGCGATATGGCGTATCCCGTCGCGAAGCGCAGTCAGTTCGCCGATCTTCCGGTCGATCTTGTCCGCCTGTCGTTCCAATGCCGCCCGGTCCAGTTCCGGCCGCCCCTCCGCCCCGATCAGGGCGCGTATCTCGTCCAGGGAAAAACCCGCCGTCTGTCCCAGCGAGATCAGCGCCAGACGGGTGGTGACCTCTTCTTCGAACAGTCTCTTGAGCCCTTTTCGGCCAGATGAGCGGATCAATCCAATCTCTTCGTAATACCGCAGTTTCGACGCGGGACACCCGCTGAGCCGGGAAAGTTCGGTGATGTCGAGCATATGAGTTGACCTCAAGTTGGCTTGAATTCCTATCTGACCTCGGCGACGCGATTTTCAACCGTGCAGGAGGTTCACAGGCCACCGGACCGCTGCCCACACTCGGCACAAGCCCCTCTCGGATCGGCGAAACATCCCGGTCGGGCGCGCCCATGGCTTTCCTCACCGCCGCCGGTGCTCTAGGTTGCCGATATGACCGCGACCAAGCTTCCTTTTGCTGCATCTTCAGATGTCGGTGATCTCATCGCCTGCCCGACCTGCGACGCGCTGTTGCACGAACGGCCGGTCGCGGTTGGAGAGACCGCCCGCTGCCCAAGGTGCCACACGGTGATCGAGGCCCCCCGTGCGCTGGCGATGACCCGGATCATCATGCTCGCGCTGTCGGCACTGATACTGATGGTCGCGGCGATCTTCTTCCCGTTTCTCGAACTCGAGGCCGCCGGCATGATCCGCCGGTCCTCACTGCTCGATACGGTGATGGCCTATTCCGGCGGGTTGACCGAACCGCTGACCATTGTCATGGCGGCGCTGATCGTGGTGCTGCCCACGACCCGGTTCCTGGGGCTGCTTTACGTGCTGGCCCCGATGGCCTTCGGCTGGCATCCCGCCCGACATGCGGCACCGGTGTTCCGCTTTGTCGAACTGCTGCGCCCCTGGGCGATGGCCGAGGTCTTTGTCGTTGGCGTCGCGGTGGCACTGGTCAAGGTTGGAGGACTGGCGCATATTTCCCTTGGCCCGGCCTTTTGGGCTTTTGTCGCCCTCGTCATCGTGACAGTCCTGAAAGACAATTTCATGAGCAGAGTGACGGTTTGGAAAACACTGGACGCCCGCCGCAGATCCTGACCGCCCATCGGGCAGGGCTGATCGGCTGCACCCAATGCGGCAAGGTCCATCACCCGGGCACGGCGCGATGCGGCCGGTGCGGTGCGGCGCTGGCCCGTTTCAACACCGCCAGCCTGCAACGGGTCTGGGCCTGGCTGATCGCCGGGCTTGTCGTCTATGTGCCGGCCAATCTCTATCCGATGCTGCGCACCACCCAGCTCGGACGGGAGTATGACAACACGATCCTCGGCGGCGTGCTTGAGCTGATGCATCATGGCGACATCGGCGTGGCGCTGATCGTCTTCCTGGCCTCGATCGTCATCCCGGTGTCGAAATTCGTCGCCATTTCCTATCTCGCGCTCAGTATCCCGCATCGGGTGCGGCTGCCGTCGCACCGGCGCCACCTGCTTTACGAGGTGGTGGAATTCATCGGGCGCTGGTCGATGATCGACGTCTTCGTCGTGGCGATCCTGTCCTCTCTCGTACAGCTCGATTTCGCGGCGACGATCCGGCCCGGCATCGCAGCGGCGAGTTTCGCCCTCTCCGTCGCCTTCACCATGCTGGCGGCGCTGAGTTTTGATCCCCGTTTGATCTGGGATGAAGCCGACTGACATGGCAGAAGAGACCAACGATACAGACCGCCGCGCGATGGAGAGCCGCAAGATGGACGAGCCCACCCCTTCAGCCCCGATCGTCGAAGGCCCCAAGCCCTCGTTCTGGCGCAACCTGTCGGTTGTCTGGCTGGTGCCCCTGGCGGCGCTGGCGGTCACCCTGTTCATCGCCTGGCAAAGCTGGGCGGAACGCGGCACGCTGATCGAAATCCATTTCGAGAACGCCGCCGGCGTCACCGCCAGCGAAACGCTTATTCGCTATCGCGACGTGAATATCGGCGTGGTCGAGAAAGTCACCTTCTCGGACGATCTGACAGCGGTCATTATCAATGCCCGGATCGACCGGGCGGTGGCGGCCAAGCTGCCACATGACGCCAAATTCTGGGTGGTCCGCCCCGAGGTCTCGGCCAGAGGGATTTCCGGCCTCTCCACCGTGCTGTCCGGCGTCTACATTCAGGCCGCTTTCGAACCCACAGACGATGGCAGCGACCCGATCTTTACCGGTCTGGAGCAACCGCCGCTGATCCAGCCGGGCATGAAGGGCACGCGGGTGACGCTGAGCGCGCGGGACGGCGGCCAGTTGACCGCCGGCGCACCGATTTATTTCCGCGGCATCGAGGTCGGCAATATCGAGGCGCCCCGGCTGCTGGCAAACGGCAACGGGGTTGAGGTGAACGCCTTCATCTCCGCCCCGCATGACAAGCTTTTGACCTCGGCCACTCGTTTCTGGCTGACCTCTGGCTTTTCCGTCAACTTCGGACCGCAGGGGATCAACCTTTCGGTCGGCTCGGTCGCGGGCATCCTGCGTGGCGGGCTGACGTTCGACACGGTCTATTCGGGCGGGAAGCCGATCGAGCCCGGCCATGTATTCGACCTTTATGCCAGCGAGGATGTCGCACGATCCTCTGCCTTCACCAAACCGCTTGAAAACCCGGTGGATCTGACCGTGGAATTCGACCAGTCCGTCGCCGGGCTCGCGGTCGAGTCCGAGGTGATCTACAAGGGGCTGGTGATCGGCAAGGTCTCGGCGCTCGGCGCCTTTGTCGAAGAGCGCAATGGCGAAAAGGACGTGATCCTGCGCGCCACCCTCTCGATCGACCCGGGGCGGCTCGGTCTCGATCCCGACACCTCGAAGGATGATATCATCGCCTTCTTCGCGCAGGAGGTCGACAGCGGGCTGCGCGCGCGGCTAATGTCGAAAAGCATCTTCTCGCGTTCGCTCTCGGTCGAGCTGGTCGAATTGCCCGATGCGGCGCCGGCGCATCTCGATACCTCCTCGGCGGTGCCTCGCATCCCCTCGGTCGCCTCCGACATTCCGGATGCGGCGGCCACCGTCCAGGGCGTGATGAACCGGGTCGGCGCCCTGCCGATCGAAGAGCTGATGCAACAGGCCATCGCGACGCTCTCCTCGATCGAAAGCTTGGCCGGCGACGAAAAGCTGCGCGCCGCCCCCGATGCCTTCGTCAAGCTGATAGACGATGCGCGCGGCCTGGTGGGCAGCCCGGATGCCCAGGCCCTGCCCGGCGAATTGCGCAGCGCCATCGAAGAACTGCGCGGCGTCGCCGAAAACCTGCGCACCGCCGAGGCGGTGGGCAAGCTGGTCACTGCGCTGGATTCGGCCACCGAGGCCGCCAATACAGTCACCGATGTCGCCAATTACTTCGACCAGAAGATTGCCGGCGTGCCGGGGCTGGTCGATGGGCTCAACCAGTTGACCGCCAAGGCCAACTCGCTTGATGTCGAGGAGTTCGTGACCGCCGCCACCGCTTTCCTCGACAGCACCCGCGCGCTGATCGACCAGGACAGCACCCGCGCCCTGCCCGCAAGCCTGTCGAGCGCGCTGGACCAGGCCCAGGCGGCCCTGGCCGAGTTGCGCGCTGGCGGAGCGATCGAAAACGTCAATGACACACTTTCCTCGGCCCGCGATGCAACCGCAGCGGTGCAAGAGGCGGTCGCCGGCCTGCCCGATCTTGCCCAGCGGATCGACCGTTTGGTAAGCCAGGCCCAGGATGTGCTGGCCGGCTACGGCCAGAATTCGCGCTTCAACCGCGAAACGCTCGATGCGCTACGCGAACTTCGGACGACGGCGCAGGCCCTGACCAACCTTGCCCGCACGATTGAGCGGTCTCCCAATTCCCTTCTGTTCGGACGGTAACCCATGACACGCATTGCCCCTCTGCTCCTGCTTGCTCTGGCCGCTTGCGGCGACACCACGCCGCGTTACCTGATCCCGACGGCAACCGAAGCCCCCACCTCGCGGATGGCGCTGCGGGTTGCCTCGCTCGAGATGCGGCAGGTCTCGCTTCCCGCCTATGCAGGGGAGGATCAGATCCTGAGGGAAGAAGCCAGTGGCGCACTGAAACCCGTCAAAAGCGCACTCTGGGCCGACACACCCAGCCGCGCCATTACCCAGCAACTGGCCGACGGTCTCGCCGCAAGCAGCACCGCGCAGGTCGCCGCCGAGCCCTGGCCGCTGTCCACCCCCGCCCAGGCCCAGGTCGCGGTGCGGGTGTCAGAGCTTGCTGCGCGTCTGGACGGGCAATTGCACCTGAGCGGGCAATTCGCCATCTCCTCCTACGACAGGATCATCCGCGAACGCATCGTTCCCTTCAGCATCGCCGTCCCGCTGGCAGGCGATTCGCCGGCACAGATCGCCCAGGCGACCGGAATCGCCATCGACCGGCTGGGGACAGAGATCGCGACCAATCTGCGCCGCTGATCCTGGCGCACAGACAAACATTTCGGAAAATCCCCCTGCGACCAGCGCAGCGGGGCGCTCTTGCTCTGCTACCCAAACCAGCCGCAGACTTTCGCCCCATGGCCCTAGCCCTCGCATCCTATCGGGCAGAAAAGCAGCTTCTGCCCAAGGCACGGCACAAGGCAACCATAGGGTATTGCAATATATTCCGGGTATTATGAAGGAGAATGGTGCGGTCGAGAAGACTCGAACTTCCACGGGAGTTACCCCACAGCGACCTCAACGCTAACGTGCTTCGCACTATCAAGCCCTCAAAATTAAAGAATTTTTCCGGCTAGGCTGCGTCTACCATGATCCAATTGCATCCAGCGCACTGATAGCACCTTGGGGCCGAATCCTGCAAGATGTGTGCCAATGTGTGCCAAAATGTGTGCCAATCCAAACCGCCCGAGTAGCCTAGCTTGCCCACTCCCATAGGATGTGTGATGGTCAATCCAAAGTGGGGTGAGCCAATGTCAGAGTGTATTAGCTGCGGTGGGAATTTGTCATTCTGGCAAGGGGATCAGCATAGGCGTTGCAAGGATTGCATATCTGCCGATAAGTGGCCTGAAGGTCATCCACATTACTCCATCGAGAGCCAACGTGAACAACAAGCTTCTCGGGAGCGAGAAGAAAGTATAACCAAAATTCTCCTAACCACAGAGACAGCACCTGACCTGCCCATCACCGAGCGTATAGAGATC
>NZ_AUBS01000030.1 GCF_000429365.1 Pseudodonghicola xiamenensis DSM 18339
GCGGTGTGAGCCGCGCAAACAGGCCGGACACAAGACCGCTTCTGAAAAGGTACATGAGATCATTTACGACTTGCTATGCGGGAGCCATCCACACAGGACGGTCGGCACAAGCTGCGAAGGCGCGAACTTGGGCGTTTCAGCCGCTGCGGCGGCGGTCGAACTGGTCAGGGCATTCATGGTGGAAGTCCTCAAATGTTTCTGAGGATCACCATATGTCAGGCGAAAATTGCCTGTCGTGGGGATTAATATTTAGGCGCTATTGGCGCGAAACTCTTTAATTCGATTGGCAATATCGCGAAGCCGGTTGTTGCGCTGTTCCGCGTCGAAACCTTCACTGCCGTATTTCGGCGCAAATAGCTTGGCGGCTTCGCGTTCACTTTTGACTTCGCCACGATCAATCGCGGCAGATGCTTCGGCGTCAAGCGCGGCAAGCCGTTCGCTGTTCTTTGGCCCGCGACGAATATTCTTGATCGCTTCGAAGATTTCGTCAGGAACGGCCCCGACCGGAAATTTGCTGATCATCATGCCACCCCTGCCCGGATCGGCACGACCTTCGCCGCTGCGGCATCACCGCGACAGAACCCGGCCCATGCCGTCATCATGGCGCGGCGCTGTTCGACAAGATCGGTGCGGCGATACCGCTGTTCGACTTCGTTGCCGACGCGGTGCGCCAGCGCGATTTCGGATTGAATGTTGTCGATACCGGCTTCCGTCGCCCAATCCTTGAAGGTCGAACGCAGGCCATGCGGCACGGCGGGGCGCGGCTGCGGTTCTTCGGCGGGGTCTTCGGGCTGCGTCAGAACATGCGGGTCAATCCAGCCCTTGCCGTCCTTTTTCGCCTTGGCTTCGTGCATCCGCTTCATAACTGCGGAAATCGTCATGTCCGACATTACGCCGCCACACGGAGCCGGGAAGACAAGCGCCTTGGGGTCTTTGTGATCGGCTTCGAAGTTCGGAAGCGCCTTCAACAGCGCGACCGCAGCTTCGGACAACGGGACCGCGTGCGGCTTTTTCATTTTCATGCGGGTTGCGGGGATCGTCCAGACCTTCGCTGCGAAATCGACCTCGCCGAAAACCATGCCCCGGACCTCACCGGAACGGCTGGCGCACAAAACGCCGAAGGCCAGCGCCGCCGCCATGCCTTCGCGCCGGCGCAGTTCGGCGAACCATGCAGGGAAACCGCCCTGCTGAATGGCCGGATGGTTCTGCGCTTCGGCCTTCTTCTGATCTGATTGCCGACCCAAACTTCAAGCGCCTTCACCGACGCCGGGTTGTCATGTTCGCGGCAACCTTCGTCAATCGCCCATGCGAAGACGCTTTCCATGCGCCCGCGAACGCGGCGAGCCGTGTCAGTCTTCGTCGCCCAAATCGGCTTCAACACGTCCTTCACGTCGTCAATGGTCAGGGTGCCCACGTCCTTCGCCCCGATCTTGGGAACGGCGTGAAAGTCAAGGCTGGCCCGCCATTGCTTGCGGTGCTTGTCGCTGCGGAAATCTTCGATGCGGCCCGACTTCATGTATTCGTCCAGCGCGTCAGCAAAGGTCACGATCTTCGGCGCATCCTGCACGGCATGAAGTTCGCGGCGTTCTTCGATGGGGTCACGTCCTTCACGAACGACAACCCGCAGCCGTTCGACTTCGTTGCGGGCCTGCGCAAGCGTCAGGTCTTCGATAGACCCAAGACCCATGCCGCGCGTCTTGCCGCGAACCGTGTAGCGGAACACCCACGATTTCGTGCCCCAAACCGACACTTGCAGATACAGGCCCTTCCCGTCGCGGTAGTGCCCCGGCTTCGTCGTCGCCTTGATCGTCTTCACGTCCAGAAGGTCGGAACCCCGCGCCATGACCACTTCCCCTACTACATTCTTACTACAGAAATTTCGCAGAAACAGGCGGGCATATCAAGACAGTGACGGACGCAACAGAACCGCAAGCAATTGGAAACAAAACCATTTTTAGACGCACCTGGACGCAGGCAGACATATGAATGGAAGCCCTACGGGCTGCCACTTTTCTCCCCCCTAAAGTGAAGCAAAACCTTTTCCTATGCGGAAAAGATCGACGTATTGGATGCTCGCAAGCGATGCATGACCAGCCTGCGACCGCTTCACGAGAAAGCCGAAAATTTCTTCTCTCTCCCTCTTGCGCCCGGCTCCAGAGTTGCATAGAGAAGCGCTCACCACAGCGTGGCCCGTTCGTCTATCGGTTAGGACGCCAGGTTTTCAACCTGGAAAGAGGGGTTCGACTCCCCTACGGGCTGCCACTTTTCTCATGACAACAGTCCAAGACAGACAAACGCTGTTGGCGTTTTGTGTTATGACCCTAGGTCGTTAGACGCCTTCCTTCACCCGACACATGAACACGGAAAAGCGGGCGCGGCGTGCCGCATCCCGCTCCAAGTCTGGCCGTTCCGGAGGCAGAGCGAAACCCGAAACGGCCCGCGGATCATCCCCCGATCATTCGGCGATCATTCGGCGCGCTTGTATCCCGTCACCATCGACCGCGGCAGATTCTCGTGGTGCCGGTAACTCGCCAGCGCCACACCGCCGAGATGGAAGAGCACCAGAAGCAGGGTCAGATTGGCGAAGGCCCCATGCACTTCTTTCCAGGGGTTTTCCTCGCCCTCCTCGCCCTCTTCCTCATGACCGGCGCGCTCGACCTTCATCGCCTCCTGCGGCAGTTGCTGGATGATCCCGGCCAGCGGCCCCCGCCCGTCTTCCGAGGCAAGCGTGGCCATGCCGGCAAAGGCCGTCACCGCCAGAGAGACCAGCAGCGCGACCACCATCACCCCGCCGGCCGGGCTGTGACCGACATAGCGCGGCGACCGGCCAGCGATCAGCGCCCGCAGGTAATCGAGCGCACGAAAGGGGCCGGTGACGAAATCAGTGAACCGCGCCCGACGCGGCCCGACCACTCCCCAGAGGATGCGGATCGCCACGGTCACCGCGATGGCATAGCCCGCGAAGGTATGCAGCCACTCGGGTTCCCCTTCCGTCAGATAAGCGATGACGAATCCCACGATCAGTACGAGGTGGCCGATCCGGACCAGCGGATCCCAGACCTTGATCTGCGGCGTTTCGGTCTGTGTCATCCTCAGGCCCTCCGCCTGGGTAGCGACAGCCCCTTGGGGGCAGACATGGGGCAGCCATCCGCGGCACGTGGGACGGACAATTCTGCGACAGGTTTCATTCCTCGGGTCTCCGGCTTTCTGTTTCGGACTGCACCCTTTTGCGCCCCTGCGCCTGACATCCCGCTGACAATCTCTGTCAGCTTGCCGTCAGCGCCGGAAGGCTAGAGAATGCGGATGATGAGACCCCTGCTGTCGCTGCCCCTGTTGATCACGCTCGCCCTGCCCGCGCTGGCGGATGCCGACGATCATGACCGCGCCCGCAATGCATTGGAGCGGGGGCAGATCCTGCCGCTGACCGATATCCTGACCATCGCCCGCGACCGGATCGGCGACGGGCGGCTGATCGAGGTGGAATTCGAATATCATGAAGGTCGCTATATCTATGAGCTTGAGATGATCACCCCCGATGGCCGCATGATGGAACTGGAACTGGATGCCGCCACCGGGACCGAGATCGGCGCCCACCCGGGCCGGGACGACTGATGCGCGCGCTGGTGGTCGAGGACGACCCGAGGATCGCCGCCGATCTGGCCGCAGCGCTTGGCGGCGCCGGTTTCCTGACCGAGATCTGCAGCGACGGAGAAGAGGCCTGGTTTCGCGGCGATACTGAAGAGTATGACCTGATCGTGCTCGATCTGGGGCTGCCGGGGCTTGATGGGTTGAGCGTGCTGAAACGCTGGCGCGCCGGCGGCCAGGCGGTGCCGGTGCTGATCCTGACCGCGCGCGGCACCTGGCAGGAGCGGGTTGCCGGCATCGAGGCCGGCGCCGACGATTACCTGCCGAAACCCTTCCGGATGGAGGAGTTGGTAGCCCGCGCCCGCGCCCTGATCCGCCGCGCGGCGGGCCACCCGGCGGCAGTGCAGCAGGCCGGAGTGCTCAGCCTCGACACCAACCGGATGACCGTGGCTCTCGCCGGCGCCCCGGTGCCGGTCACAGCGCTGGAATATCGGCTGCTGTCCTATCTGGCGCTGAACCGCGACCGGGTGGTGCCGCCCTCGGAACTGCTGGAGCACCTCTATGGCGATGACGACGCCCGCGAGGCCAACGCGCTCGAGGCGGTGGTGGCGCGGTTGCGCCGCAAGCTGGGCAAAGGGGTGATCGGCACCCGGCGCGGTTTCGGCTATTTCCTGGAAGGCGAGGCATGAGGCATCCGTTGCGCCACCTGTCCCTGCGCCTGCGGCTGGGGCTGGCCGGCGCGCTGGCCGTCGTGCTGGCATTGGGGCTGGCCGCCCTTGGCCTGTCGCTCCTTTTCGGCACTCATGTCGAGCGCCGCGCGCAGGCGGAACTCTCGATACAGCTTGATCAGGTGTTGGCCGGGCTGGCGCGCAAGGACGGAGTGCTGACGCTGGTGCGCGAACCGGCCGATCCACGGTTCGGCCAGCCCTATGGCGGGCTCTATTGGCAGATCGTCGATGGCGACAGGATCCTGCGCTCCCGTTCGTTGTGGGATTACCGGCTGCCACAGGTGGACGATCTGGGCGACGGGCTGAGCCACAGCCATCGCCTGCCCGGGCCCGACGGCGGGCCGCTCCTCGTGGTCGAACGGCAGGTGACCTTGCCGCCAAGCCTTGGCGGAGATCGCATCCAGGCCTCCGTCGCGGTAGAAGCCGGATCGCTTGCGGCGGCGCGGCAGGATTTCCTGGCCGACATGCTGCCCTATCTGGCGCTGCTCGCACTGGTGTTGATCGTCGCGGGCGGCGCTCAGGTGATGGTCGGGCTACGGCCACTGCACGATCTGGGAGCCCGGGTCACCGCGTTGAGACAGGGCACCGCCCGGCGGATGGGACAGGACTGGCCGCAGGAGGTCCGCCCTCTCGCCACCGAGATCGACGCGCTGATCTCGGCCCGCGAGGAAGATATCGACCGCGCCCGCGCCCGGGCCGGTGATCTGGCGCATGGAATGAAGACACCGCTGCAGGCCCTGATGGGCGAGGCCGGGCGGCTGCGCCGCGCCGGCGAGGCGCAGAGCGCGGCGGGGATCGAAACCATCGCCCGCGCGCTGCAACGCCATGTCGACCGCGAACTGGCCCGCACCCGCGCCGCGGCCCGCGCCCGCGATGCCCGTGCCGATGTGGCACAGGTGGTGCGCGGTGTCACCGCCGTGCTGCGCCGCACGCCCGAGGGCAGCGGCCTAGACTGGCAGAACAGCACCACACCCGGGTTGATCGCGGCAATGGAAGAATCCGATCTGGCCGAAGCCTTCGGCGCGCTGGCGGAAAACGCGGCGCGCCATGCCAGCGCCAGGGTGCAGATCGCCGCGGCGATTGCGGAGGACGGGCTGATCCACCTCAGCCTCACCGACGACGGGCCAGGAATTGCCGAGGGGCAGCTTTCCGCCCTCATCGCGCGCGGTGCGCGGCTCGATCAGGGCGGCAGCGGGCTCGGCCTCGCCATCGCGAGCGATTTAGCCGAAGCCTCGGGCGGTGGCCTGCATCTGGAGAACACCGGCGCCGGGCTCAGGGCAGAGCTGCGACTGCCCCCTGCCCCGCCCGGGCATCCGGATGACCCGCCCCCGGCCTAAACGCGAGCGAGCGGCACCAGGTGATTGTCCCAGCGCACGTCAGACCTGCCCAGATCATGCGGGCCGTCGGCCTCGAACATGATCATCCGCCCGGTGCCGGACGACGCCAGGAAGCCATCGGGCCGCGCCCCCAGGCCGCAGACGTCCTCCATCGGCAGGATCTGCGCCAAGGCGCCGGTTTCGGCGTCAAAGACCTGTACCCGCGCCCCGCGCGGCGAAGAGACCGCCAGATAGCGCCCATCTCCGGAAAAGGCGACGCTGCCACCATATCCGTCCATCTGCGCGGCCACCTCAGGGTCGGTTCCGAACAACTGCAGCCGCGGCGCCTCGCCCCGACGATGCACGCCCAGGATCGCCGGCTGATCACCCTTGCCGCCCTGCCACTGCATGGCGAAGCCCACCAGCCCGTCGGCCCGCACATCGATATGGCGGATCGAGTTCTTGTGCAGCGCCGGCTCCAGTTCGACCGCCTCCAGCAGACTGCCGTCGAGCCTGAGATAGGTCAGGTTCGGTTTCATGAAGGGGATATTCAGCTTGGTCCGACCGCTGTCGGGATGGGTTTCGATCCCGCCATTGGCCACCACGAGCGTCTTGCCGTCGGGCATCAACCGCAGCTCATGCGGACCGACACCATTCGAATCGAACTCCCCCACCCGGGTATAGTTCGATGCGACATCCCAGACCCCGATCACCCCGCGTGCGGCGTCATAATCGTTCTCGACGGTGAACAGCAGCTCCCCCTCGCGGGAGAACGCCCCGTGACCATAGAAATGCCGCCCCTCGGGCGCCTCAAGCTCGGCCCTTGTGGTGCCGGCGGCGCAGTCGATGACAAAGGCGAAGGTGCCCGGTCGGCGGGCAAAGCCCACCGCTTCGGCGCGATGGGGATGGGCGGCGGCGGCATGACCGCGCCCGGGGATCGGCTGGCGGAAGCGGATCGAGCCATCGGCCCCCACCCCCAGCAGGCAATAAGACCCGTCGGGCGCCTGCGCTGCCGAAAGGTAATCGGGGGCGCCCACCTCGGCCCAGGTGACCGCCGGGGCCAGTCCGCTGGCCATCAGGCCTGCCAGGAAACCACGCCGTGAGGTCATGATCAATCTCCGTCCAGTGAGTTGAAGCCGGCCGCCACCCCCAGCATCGGACCCATGTACTGGTTGACGTCGGTCCGGATGGTGCGGATCGCATCCTGCAAGGTCTCCACCCGGATCCGCCCCTGCGGCGTCGCCACCCCGGCAAAGATCGGATCCCCGGTCAGCTTGTCGGCCCGGCTGAAGGCATAGTCGAAATCCTTGTCGATCCGGCCCGCGACCTCGGCGTCGCCCTCGTCCAGCAGGTCGGAAAGCTGGCGCAGCGCGGTCAGCGACAACACCACATGCCGCAGCGACCTGCCCGAGCGCCAGGCCTCGGCCCGGGTCGGACGCGGCGCGTCGATCTTGCCCATCGGTCGGCCCAGCCGCAGATCGGCGTCGACTTCCAGATCGGTGACCACGGCCTTGAAGAACTCCTGCAGCACCTCCTCGTCGGTCTTGTAACGGCTGTCCGGCCCCGGATTGCGCATCACATCGGCATAGCTCTCGCGCCAGTCGGCCTCCATCGCGGCGGCAGTGCGGGCGATGTCGGCGGCCTGGGCCCGGACCAGCCGGCAACGATAATCAGCGGTCTCGTGGGTGGTGAGATCGGTATCATAAAGCAGATATTCCATCGCATAGAAGCCGCGGCCGGCGACCGAGACGGTGGCAAAGCCATCGGGCGTATCGACCACCGAATCCTCCTGCGCGATCATCGCCTTGACGGTTTTCAGGATCATGCCGCGACTGTCAGGCCAGAAGGCCAGAGCAAAGCCGCGGGTGTCGGTTTCCGCCGGACCGAAGCGCAGATGGCTAACCCCGATCCAGGCGTCGAAGGCCTGATTGTAGGCGGCACGCAACGCTGTGCTGTCAGCCGCGCAATCAGCCTGGGCAGTTGCATCCAGATCGGCGGTGCGCTCCGCCAGGTTGCGCATGCCAGGTAGCACCAGTTGATCGAGGATCGCTTCGGTCTTGGGCCCCGCCTGCGCCACCGGTGCGGCCAGCGCGGTGAACAGGGTGACGGCGGCGGGGATGAGATATCGCATTCAAAGGCTCTCCAGAAACCGGATCAGGGCGGCGCGTTCGGTGGGCGGCAGGCCGATCACCCGGTCGCGCTGGGGCTGCGCCTCGCCCCCGTGCCAGAGGATCGCCTCGAGAAGGCTGCGCGCGCGCCCGTCATGCAGGTATCCGGCGCGCGGATCGACCACCCGTGCCAGCCCTATACCCCAGAGCGGTGCGGTGCGCCACTCCGCCCCGGAGGCGCGGCCTTCGACCAGATCGTCGGAAAGCCCCGGCCCCATGTCGTGCAGCAGAAGATCGGAATAGGGCCAGATCAGTTGAAAGCTCTGTTCCGGCTGCTCTTTCAGCCGGTGGGTGACGAATTTCGGCCGGTGGCAGGCGGGGCAACCTGCGTCGTAGAACACCTGTTTGCCCCGCAACACCTGCGGATCGTCCACATCGCGCCGCGCCGGCACGGCGAGGTTGCGGGCGTAGTAGACCAGCACATCAAGCGCCTCTGCATCCACTTCGAACACCCGGGCATCGCCATCGCCATGGGGGGCGGCGCGACAGGCAGCTTCGGCCTCGGTGCAATCTCCCCAGGGCGCCGGATAGAGCGGGGTCGAGATGCCGATGTCGTCCGAAAAGGCCCGGGCGCTCTGATCCTCAACCGTGGGCTGGCCGGCCTTGAGACCGAAGCGGCCCAGCATCGGACGCTGGTAACGTTGCGACCAGACGATATTCGCCCGTCCCGAGATACCATCACCATTGGCGTCATCCGGATCGGCGCCGGCCAGGATATCCGCCGCCGGGATCGCCTCGAGCAGCCCCAGACCGATCATCGCCGGCGCCACCCTCGGGCTAACGGCGCTGCCCGCGGCCAGCGGACCATGGGCCAGTTCATCCAGGCGATACTGCGGCGCCCTGAGATGCGCGATCTCGCCCCCCTCAAGCGGAATTGCGATCTCATCATAGCTGACGGTCAGCCGATACTCCGGTTTCAGCCCCACCACGGCGCGGTTCTGCATCTGCCGGCCATAGACCGGATCCGGACCAGTGGGCTGAAACCCCGCGATCCCGGCCATCGTGCCAGGCCCCTGCCCCATCGGGCGGGCGACATGCAGGACCAGTGACAGCGCGTCTTCGCCCACTGCCGGCGCATGACCACGCCCGTCGCGGGGGTGGCAGCTCAGGCAGGAACGCGCGTTGTAGAGCGGACCGAGCCCGTCCGATGCCTTGGTCGAAGACGGAGAGGACACCCAGAGCTTTTCGAACATCCCGTGGCCCAGGCGAAAATCCAGCCCTCGCGCGGCCTCGAGATTGGCCGAGGGTTGCAGGAATGTGTCCTTGTCGTCCCGAAATACCGTAGAGGCACCACCAGCGCGCGCCTCGAAAGCCTCGGGGGCAGAGAACTCCGTGGTCGGCTGCTCGACTGCGGCAATCCGAGCGGCCTCCTCGGCACTGCGCGGCAGGAATTTGAGATGCGGCTCGGTCAAGGCCGCCTCTTGGGCGGAGCCGGCGCCCGCGATCAGGGCGAGCGCCAGCGCAAGAGCAGGCTTATTCGCCTGCGTCCATCTTGGTGGCGTTGAGCTGCGCGTATTTTTCGGCGCCAAGGCGGTCATAGAGGTCCAGTTGTGTTTCAAGGAAGTCGATATGCCCTTCTTCGTCGGCCAGAAGCTCGTCAAACAGCTTCATCGACACGAAATCCCCCACCTTGTCGCAATAGGCGCGCGCCTCGGCATAAAGCGCACGGGCGTCGACCTCGGCGGCAAGATCACATTCCAGCGTCTCTTTCGGGGTCTGGCCGATCCGCAGGGGATCGAGCTTTTGCAGGTTCGGATGGCCTTCGAGGAAGATGATCCGTTCGATCAGCTTGTCGGCATGTTGCATCTCCTCGATGCTTTCCTCGCGGCTCTTGGATGCCATCGCGCCCAGCCCCCAATCTTCCTGCAACCGGTAGTGCAGCCAGTACTGGCTGACCGCCGTCAGCTCGTGCCGCAGGGATTTATTGAGGTATTCAATAACCTTGGCGTCGCCCTTCATCGTCTTGCTACTCCCGTCCATTCACTTCGGTTCTATGCACAGGGTCGAGACTGCGCATGAGGAGAGGAATTTGCAAATTGGAATTCTTCCGCATGGTATCCAGAAACAGCGGCATGCAACCGCCACAATCCGCCGATTTTCCCAGCGCGCGATAGACCTTGCGCGGGGTGATCAGCGTGTCGGGGTCGGCGGCCCGCATCCAGTCGACAGCGGCGTGAATATCGGAATCACTGATGTTCATGCAGTGGCAAACGATCATGCGGCGACCTTCTGACTGGGGGGCGGCAATTATCTTAGTCTATTAGTCGGCTTTTTCGGCTCTCGCCAGCGTTTTCTGATATTTTTAGTCGGATACCTCTTCAGAAATGCGTGAGGCCGCACCTGCGGCACGGCCCCGATCGTCAAACCTTCCCAGAAGCGTCGAAATCAATCGCCGAAGGGAATCACCAGATTGACCCCCAACGCGGTATCCTTGGTGCCGGCCTCGTCGACATAGGCCAGCGCGCCGCCCAGGACGAACCCGTTGGCAAAGGCATATTCCGCCCCGACCGACGTCAGGTTGGTGCGCCCCTCGCTGTCGATATCCCGGCTGGCAAAGGTGCCGGACAGGGTCCAGTCGCCGATCGCATAGGCCGCGTTCAGCGTCGCATAAGTGGCATCGTCGGCGGTGCCGCCATATCCGTCGAAGGCCGCGACCTCGGCCAGCACATCGACCCCACCAGCAAAGGAATGGCCGATCCCGAGCAGATAGCCCTTTTCGTCCTTCACGTCGCCGGTGCCTGCGTGCAGATATCGCACACCGACATGGACATAGGTATCATCCCATTCCTTCGCCCACTGCATCGAGACGTTGTTCAGCTTGCCCGTATTCCCGGCGCCACCGTCGTTCGACGAATTGCGCCCCCGATTGTAGCCCAGCGATCTGCTGAACACGGTATCGTCGGCATAGAACACCCCATAGGACAGCGCACCGGCCTGCCCCAGATCGACGCTGGCCAGGATACCGATCTGCTCGGACAGCTCGTAATCCTCGGCAAGGGTCGTGCCGTAGAAGCCGGCGGCCACGTCCCAGGCCACGCCCCAGACCGGGTGCACCTTACCAGCCTGAACTGCCGCCGGGCCGAAATCGAATTCGACGCCCAGCTCATGCGCATAAAGCCCCATCTGCTGGAACGTTCGGTCTTCGGTCGGATCAACCACCGATTCCCAGGTCAGCCCACCGAACAGCACGACGGTGTCGGTCAGGGCGAAACGGGCGTTGATCTCACCGGTGGCGTAGGTGTCGCGAATCTCGCGGCTGGACTCGTCGGAATGGATCACCTGATCGTTACCGATCTCAAGCGACCCGCCCAGAGACAGGCGGCTGGCCTCCTGCGCCTGGGCGACAGATGACAGCAGCAACAGCGGCACGCTGGAGTACAGCGCGACAGTCAATTGTTTTTTCATGATTTTCTTTCGTGGGGAAGATAAGGCCTAGCGACCGCGCGACAATGGCGCAGCCCGGCTTGGCAAAACTGTGGAGCCCCGAAGGGCCCCACCGAGATTTCAGAATGTCACCCTGGCCCTTACTGGAAGACGGCGGAAGGGTTGTCGAGGCTGTCAGAGCCTTCGAATTCCAGCTTGTCGACGTTCAGAGCGCCGACGATACGCTCGATGGTCTTGGTCTGGTCGATCAGCCCATTGACGCCCCCCATGATCAGCGCCTCGCCCGCGGCATTGCCGCGCGCCAGCATCTGGTCATAGGCAAAACCGGCCTCGGCCGCGATCTTGATATCGAGCAGTGCATTGACGGTGGCATTCAGCTTGGACTTCATCTCGCGGTCCAGCTCCGGGTTGGTCTCGGCCACCATTTCGGACAGCGAAGGCCCCGACACCACCGCGCCATCGGCACCGACATAGCGGCCCAGATAGACGTTACGGATACCGATGCCATCGTAGAAGTGGCTGTTATAGGTGTTGTCCGAGAAGCAATCATGTTCTTCCTCAGGATCGTTCAACATCAGGCCCAGCCGCATGCGCTCGCCCGCCTGCTCGCCATAGGACAGGCTGCCCATGCCAGTCAGAATGATGGTGATGCCGGCATTCTCGTCCTGCAGCACATTGGCCCGCGCCGCACCGCCCTCGGCCCATTGCGCCTCCATCCAGTCCAGATCGCTGACCAGCAGATCGGTCGCGGCCTTCAGGTATTCGCCCCGGCGATCGCAATTGTCGTTGGTGCAGGCATCGCCCTTGGCGTAATCGGTCCAGCGCCGCTCTCCGGCGCCGGCCTCGGTGCCATGCAAATCCTGCCCCCAGAGCAGGAATTCGATCGCGTGATAGCCGGTGGCAACGTTGGTTTCGATACCTTCGGCCTCTTGCAGAGTGCCTTCCAGCAGCTCCGGCGTAATATGGGTGGCATCGACCTGCTTGCCAGCAATCACCGGCTTGGGATTGGCGATCACGTTCAGCGCGGCCAGCGGGTTCTCATCACTCTCGCCATAAGAGGAATCGACATAGTCGATCAGCCCCTCGTCCAGCGGCCAGGCATTCACCTTGCCTTCCCAATCGTCGACGATCGGGTTACCGAAGCGGAAGACCTCGGTCTGCTGATAAGGCACCCGCGCCTCTTTCCAGGCCGCCTTTGCAGCCTCCAACGCCTCGGGCGAGGGATCCGCGATCAGCGCATCGACTGCCAGCTGTAACCGCTTGGCCGTCGCGGCGCTGTCCCCATAGGCGGCAGCGGCGATAGTCACGTAGGTATCCAGCACCGCAGCCTTGTCGGCGGCCAGCGCCGGCACGGCTGCGACCGAGCCGAAGAGTACGGCAGTCAGGGCGAGACGTTTCATTTCGAAATCCTTTCAGTCGGCGACCGACCCCGAAAGAGCCTGCCCTACCGCCCCCTGGGCGCGGCCGGCAATCCTGGCGCTTTCGCGATCCTGAAACACAGATGTCCCCGCACGGGCGGGAGCTCGGCCAGAACCTGATTAAATTCGTCGGAATT
This sequence comes from Pseudodonghicola xiamenensis DSM 18339, assembly GCF_000429365.1. Lineage (GTDB taxonomy): Bacteria > Pseudomonadota > Alphaproteobacteria > Rhodobacterales > Rhodobacteraceae > Pseudodonghicola > Pseudodonghicola xiamenensis. The sequence goes on from NZ_AUBS01000030.1 coordinate 12,737, forward strand.
GTCAAGCCTACGCCAGTCCCCCGCTGAAACGTTCCCTCTCCCGCCCGCCCCTCCCGATCCGGGGGCCCACCCCACCGGGAATGAACCGACGGGGCGGGACCCGGTCACATCACCGCTTCGATCAGCACCGGCCCTGGCGCTTCAAGGCCTGCGTCCAGCGCCAGAGCGAGCTGTGCGGTATCCTCGACCCGGGTCGCCTCCACCCCCATGCCACGGGCAAGCGACACCCAGTCCAGCGTCGGCCGGTCCAGCGACAGCATGTCAATGGCGCGCGGCCCGGGGTTCTGCACGCCGACATTGGTCAGCTCACCGCGCAGGATGTTATAGGCGCGGTTGGCAAGGATCACGATGGTGACGTCCAGCCCCTCGCGCGCCATGGTCCAAAGGCCCTGCGGCACATACATGCCACTGCCGTCGCTGATCAGCGCCAGCACCTTGCGATCCGGACAGGCAACCGCTGCGCCGACCGAAACCGACAGCCCATAGCCGATCGAGCCGCCGTTGTTCTGCAACAGGCTGTGCTGCGGCGCGCCCTTGGTGGCCGCAGGCAGATAACCACCGCTCGAGACCGTCTCGTCGACCAGAATGGTGCCTTCGCGAATCGCATTGGCGATCACCGGCGCGATGGTTTCGGGCGTCAGCGGCGACAGCGGCGGCAGATCGGGCAGGCTGGCGGCCTCGATCAGTGCCGATTTGGCCGCCGCCCCGGTGGCCGCCACCAGCGCCTCCAGCGCGGCACCGGTATCCATCGCGGCAGTCGCCAGCGGCACGAAATCTGCATCCGGCCGGGTCAAACGCGCCGGCTTGCCTGGATAGGCGAAAAAGCCGATCGGTTCGCGCGCCCCCAACAGCACGATCTTGCCGTAGGGCTCCAGCGCCTTCAGCGCCAGGTCGATCGGATAGGGCACCCGCGGTATCGCCACCCGACCGGCGCCGCGTTCGGTGCGCGGGTTTGCCCATTCCGACATCAGCGCGCACCCCGTCGCGGCGGCGATCTTGCCGGCCAGCGCCAGGTTTTCCTCGGTCAGGGCGCCGGCGCCCAGCAGCAGCAGGCTGCCTTCACCGGCCAACGCCCTGGCCGCCTCTTCGACCAGCGCGGCGTCGGGGCGCTCCGGGGCCTCGGGCGCCAGGGCCTCGGCCACCGCGCCGCCCTCGGTCCAGGCGGTATCCCCCGGCAGGATCAGCGTCGCCACCCGGCCCGGCGTTGTGCGCGCCTGCTGCACTGCGCGGGCGGCATCGGCACCGACATCCGCCGTCGAAAGAGAGGTGTGAACCCAAGCAGACATCGGCCGCGCGATGCCTTCGATATCCGCCGTCAGCGGCGCATCCAGCGCGATATGGGTCGAGGCGTGTTCACCGACGATATTGACGATACCCGACCCCGCCTTCTTGGCGTTGTGCAGGTTCGACAGACCGTTGGCCAGACCCGGCCCGAGGTGCAGCAGGGTCGAGGCCGGCTTGCGCGCCATCCGCCAATAGCCATCGGCCGCCCCAGTCGCCACACCTTCGAACAGTGCCAGAACCGAGCGCATTCCCGGCACATGATCAAGCGCCGCGACAAAGTGCATTTCAGAGGTTCCGGGATTGGTGAAACACACGTCCACATCGCTTGCCAACAGGCTACGCACCAGGCTTTCGGCGCCGTTCATGTCATTCTCTCCTCAAGACAATAGGCGGAGATGCCTGCGGCATCCCCGCCGGCACCGTTTCATGCCCCGCCCACCGGGGCCAGAGCGAATTCACTTTACAGCGCGTCCGATGCCCTCCCGTGTCTCCATCGCGTGCAAAGTCCGGGCGACAGGGACCGATATGCCGACTGCCAGGTCCATCGCGATGGTCTGATCGACGCCGATCCCCCCAGCCCCTCCCATCTGCCATTCTGGTGATCGCCAACGAAGAACTGGCCTCACCAGAGGCCGACGGGGCCCCCGCCCCGCACGTCAATCTCGTCAGCCGGGGGGACGAGAGCCCTCCCCAACGGATGCCCAGGGGCATCGACAGGCCAGCTCCGGACAGGCCTCCCAATCACGCGACAACGGTCACTTGGCGGAGGAACCACGCCCCAACCGACCGAGGCACGACGACAGGGGAAAACGCCCTGTAGATGACCAATTTCAATCCCCGCACGCCGGACAAAGACAGGCAGCGGCTGGAAGGCCTCAACTGAGCCGACCTCGAAGATGGTGCCGAGGACCAGGTCGGCGTCGATGTCCCGCAGCTCGAAGCCCGCGCCATCGTGGCCAGCCCCCGGGAGGACAGACCAAGGCAGCAAAAACTTTTAGATCAAAGGGCTTGCACTCCCAGAGCCATGGGTTTTTCTGATGGCATGGTAAAGCTGGTTCTCCTGCACAAGGCCGACTCGATCTACGAGGACGAGCCGGATGTCGTCTATGATTTTCCCCGGGCCTATCTGAAAGCCGTTCGGGAGGCCGAGGGCGATTGGATCGTCTATTACGAACCGGTCAAGGCAGGGGCGCGTGGATATTTTGCCGTCGCGAAAATCCAGCGGATCATTCCCAAACCGGGCGTGGAGGGGCGGTATCTCGCCCTCATCGAGCCGGGCAGTTACCTGCCCTTCGATGCCGAGGTTCCGCGTCTCGTCGAGGGACGCCCGCTGGAGGCCTCTTTGACAGAACCGGACGGGTCGCCGAAGAAGGGTGGCGCCGTTCAGCTTGCCGTGCGGCGGCTTCCCGAGGCCGACTTCGCGCGAATTGTTGATCTTGGCTTGCCTCAGGATCTCGAGCGCCGCGAGGCAACGCGCTACAATCCCGTTCCCGACGATCTTGCAGAGCAGAATACCCCCTTTCAGAGGCCGATCCTGGAACGGCTCACACGTCGTCCCTATCGGGACGTCGCCTTTCGCAGGAAGGTCCGCGAGGCCTATGACTACCGCTGCGCCATGTCCGGCCTTCAGCTCCGCAACGGTGGCGGCCGCCCCGAAGTGCAGGCCGCGCATATTCGCCCCGTGGAGCGGCAGGGCAGCGACGCCATCCGCAATGGTCTGGCGCTGTCCGGAACGCTGCACTGGATGTTCGACCGCGGCCTGATCTCTGTCGCCGAGGATTGCGAGACCATCCTGGTCTCTCGCAACAAGGTGCCGGGAGACGTCGTGGCCCGCCTGCTGCGGCCCGACGGCAAGCTGTGGAAGCCCTCTGATCGGAAGAACTGGCCCAGCCCCGCAAACCTGAAATGGCATCGCGAGAACGTCTTTGGCCAGGTGGTGACGGACGAGCCGATCAGCTGGGGATAGAGTGCCCGGGGATAGGTTATCTGGGGACAGGAGGGCCAGCCACGCCGCCGGACCTGTCTTGTTGCACAGACAGGACGGCTGTCCGGAAAAGGGGGGGGCTCCCCCCCCGACGCCCATATAGGGCGCCTCCCCCGCCGTATTTGAACCGAGAAGAAGGGCGAAATCATGATGCTGCATTTTTTCCCCTCTGCCCTTGGCGGGGCGGCCGGAGCGCGCCACATATGAAAGAGGAGGTTTCCATGCCGGACTGTCTCGATGCGCTGATCGTGGCCCATGGCCAGCCCTCTGCCCCCGCACCGGCGGAAGTGGCGCTGGCAAGGCTGGCGACCGAGGTCGCGCGCCTGCTGCCCGCGCAGCGCATCGGCTCTGCCACGCTGGCTGCCGCCGGCGCATTGGAGGCGGCACTGGAGCGGCTGGGGACCGACGGGGTGATCTATCCATTTTTCATGGCCGATGGCTGGTTCGTTCGGCAGGCACTGCCGAAACGGCTGAACGGACATCCGGCCCGGGTGTTGCCGCCTTTGGGCCGTGATTCCGCGCTGGTCGATCTGGCGGCGGAGCATCTGATGCAGGAATGCGCCGTGCGCGGTTGGGAGCCCGCGGAAACCGCGCTGCTGATCGCCGCCCACGGGTCTGCCCGCGGCCCCCGCGCGGCGGCGGCGGCACGGGATTTCGGCGCGGCCCTTGCCGCGCTCTGGCCCGGGCGCTCTCCGGTCTATGGCTTTGTCGAGGAGGCGCCTTACCTCGTCCAATCGGCCCGCGACCTGCCGGAGCAAACGCTTTGCCTTCCGGTCTTTGCCGCCGAGGGCGGCCATTATCGCCAGGATGTGCCCGAAGCGCTGGATCAAGCCGGTTTTCCCGGGGCGCTGCTGCCACCGCTGGGCCAGCATCCCGGGGTGCCGGCGTTGATCGCCGCTGCGATCAGCGGCTAGTGGCGCGAATATAGGCCTCGATCTCGGCCACCTGTGATGCGCTCAGCCTGAGGCCCAGCTTGGTGCGGCGCCAGACCATATCCTCCGCCCCGCGCACCCATTCATTAGCCACGGCCCAATCGAGTTCCGCCTGGCTCAGCGTGGCGCCGAAATCACGGCCCAGATCAGCGGCGGTCCTGGCCTTGCCCAGAAGCGCCCGCGCCTCGGTCCCATAGGTGCGGATGAGCCGCCGCGCCCAGGGCTGCGTCAGGAAAGGATAATCTGCCTGCAGCCGTTCGATCTGATCCGCCACGCCCGCAACCGGGAAATCGCCACCGGGCAGCGCCTCGCCGGCGGTCCAGTTGCCCTTGGCCACCTCGATCGCCTGACCGATCTTGGCCAGGGCCGCTTCCGCCAGCCGGCGATAGGTGGTGATCTTGCCGCCGAAGACGTTCAACACCGGTGCGCCGTCGCGGTCGAGTACCAGCACGTAATCCCGCGTCGCTGCCGTCGCCGATTTGGCGCCGTCGTCATAGAGCGGGCGGACCCCGGAATAGGTCCAGACCACATCCTCCGGCGCCAGTTGCCGTTTGAAATACTCATTGGCGAAGGCCAGCAGGTAATCACGCTCTGGCTCGGTACAGGTCGGCGGCGTGTCCGGGCCCGGGTGATCGGCGTCGGTGGTGCCGATCAGGGTGAAGTCATCCTCATAGGGGATCGCGAAGATGATCCGCCCGTCATGCCCCTGGAAGAAATAGCATTTGTCATGATCGTAAAGCCGCGGCGTCACGATATGGCTGCCGCGCACCAGCCGCACGCCGTCGGGGGCGGAACTGTGAAGCATGCCATGCAGCACCTCGCCCACCCAGGGGCCGGCGGCGTTGATCAGCATCTTCGCTTCGACCACCGTCTCGGTTCCATCGGCGTGGCGCAGGGTGATCGCCCAATGATCCGTCTCGCGGCGCGCGGCGATCACCTTGGTGCGGGTCAGGATTTCGGCCCCGCGGGCGGCGGCATCACGGGCGTTCAGCACCACCAGACGCGCGTCCTGTACCCAGCAGTCGGAATATTCATAGGCCTGCGCGAACCGCTCCTTCAGCGGTGCGCCAGCGGGGTCCTGGCGCAGGTCGAGCGTGCGGGTCGCTGGCAGGATCTGCCGCCCGCCCAGGTGATCGTACAGAAAGAGACCAAGCCGGATCATCCAGGCCGGCCGGCGCCCCTTCATCCAGGGCATCACCGCTCCGAGAACCTTGGAGGCCGGTGTTGCAGTGTCGAACCGCATGGCGCGCTCGTAGGGCAGCACGAAGCGCATCGGCCAGCTGATATGCGGCATCGCCTTCAGCAGAACCTCGCGTTCGATCAGCGCCTCGCGCACCAGGCGGAATTCGAAATATTCGAGATACCGCAGCCCGCCATGAAATAACTTGGTCGAGGCGGAGGAGGTGGCGCCGGCAAGATCGCCCTGTTCGGCCAGTGTCACGCTCAAGCCCCGGCCAGCGGCGTCACGTGCGATTCCGCAGCCGTTGATGCCGCCGCCGATGATGAAAAGATCGCGCATGTCACCCCGCCCGTCCTTGTTTCGCCTCCGCGGTTAGCGCGACGAAGATCAAAAGTCACCCGCTCGCTTAAAATTCCCGTGTAACAGTTTGATCAAATTTCAGCGGAAGCTTGCCACGGGCCGATCAGGCGCTAGAGTTTGCACAACGCTCCGCCGGGCCTAGGCCCGCGTCCCGGGGGGACAATCCCAGCCAGTCGCAAGGAATGCCCATGCACTATTACAAACCCGCCAGTTTTGCAGAGGCCGTGGCGCTTGCCGCCGGGGCCGAGGGGATCACCCGCATCCTTGCCGGAGGGACCGATGTCCTGGTCCAGATGCGGGCGGACATCGTCACCCCGGACACGCTGATCGACATCAAGGCGATCCCCGGCACCCATGAGATCGCCCGGACCGCAGAAGGCGGCTGGCGGATCGGCGTTGCCGTCACCGGCGCCGAAATGAGCGAACATCCCGAATTGGGCAGGGACTGGCCCGGCGTGGTCGAGGCGATGGATCTGATCGGCTCCACCCAGGTGCAGGGGCGCGCCACCCCCATCGGCAATCTGTGCAATGCCTCTCCGGCGGCCGATTCCGTCCCCGCGATGATCGCCGCCGGTGCGGTGCTCAACGTCATCGGTCCCGACGGCTCTCGCGATATCCCGGCCGAAGAGGTTCCCGCCGGCCCCGGCAAGACCACCCTCAAGAAGGGCGAGATCGCCACCGCCCTGACCCTGCCGCCACGCGGGCAGAACGGCGGCGACGCCTATCAGCGCTTCATCCCGCGGACCGAGATGGATATCGCCGTGGTCGGATGCGCCCTGAACCTGACGGTCGAGGGCGATCAGATCACCTCGGCCCGCATGGCGCTTGGCGCGGTGGCCCCCACCGCCCTGCTGATCCCGGCGGTGACCGAGGTACTGGTCGGCAAGACGCTGGACGACGACGCCTTGGCGGCGCTGGCGGCGCTGGCCGAGGCCAATTGCAATCCGATCGACGACAAACGCGGCACCGTGAAATTCCGCACCCATGTGGCGGGCGTCCTCGCCCGGCGGGTGGCCCAGATCGCCTATGACCGCGCCAAAGGAGCCAAGGCATGAGCAAGACCCATGTAACCACGAAAGTGAATGGCGATGAGGTCGAATTCCTCTGCGATCCGCGCGAAACCCTGCTGGACGTGCTGCGTGACCGGCTGGGGCTGACCGGCGCCAAGGAAGGCTGCGGCACCGGCGATTGCGGCGCCTGTTCGGTCACCGTCGACGGCCGGCTGGTCTGTTCCTGCCTGATGCTGGGGGTCGAGGCCGAGGGCAAGGAGATCGGCACCGTCGAAGGCATCGCCCAGGGCGAGACCCTGCATCCCCTGCAGAAGAAATTCATCGAATATGCCGCCCTGCAATGCGGCATCTGCACCCCGGGCATTCTGATCGCGGCGAAATCGCTGCTGGAAAAGAACCCCGCCCCGACCGAGACGGAAGTACGTTACTGGCTGGCCGGCAACCTGTGCCGCTGCACCGGCTATGACAAGATCATTCGCGCCGTGATGGATACCGCGGCCGAGATGCGGGAGGCCTCGTAATGGCGCTGGACAGCTCGAAAACCACAGGTTTCAAATATGTCGGAACCCGGCCCAACCGGCCCGACGGGCTCGACAAGGTGACCGGCCGCGCCAAGTTCGGCGCCGATGCCACCGCCCCCGGGATGCTGTTCGCCGCGATCAAGCGCAGCCCGCATGCCCATGCGAAGATCGTCAAGATCGACGCCAGCAAGGCGCTGGCGATGGAGGGCGTCAAGGCCGTGGTCACCCGCGCCGATTTCGCCGAGGGGCTGACGGGCGAGGATTGGAACATCCTGGAAAACGTCATGGCCGGCGACACCGCGCTCTATGACGGGCACGCGGTGGCTGCCGTCGCCGCCACCTCGGCGCTGATCGCCAAGGATGCGATCAAGGCGATCGAGGTCGAATATCAGATCCTGCCGCATGTCACCGATGTCGACAAGGCGATAGAGCCCGATGCCCCGGTGATCCGTGCCGGCGCGGCGGATGCCTCCGTCCCCGAGGGGCTGCATCCCAACGTCGTGCGTTATTACGAAAGCGGTCATGGCGATGTCGAGGCCGGCTTTGCCGAGGCCGATCTGGTGATCGAAGAGCATTTCACCACCGAGGCGACCCATCAGGGCTATATCGAACCGCATGCCTGCCTTGGCACCTTGGGCGGCGACGGCAAGGGGGAGCTTTGGTGCTGCACCCAGGGGCACTGGAACGTGCAGAAGGTCTGCGCCGCGCTGCTGGGGCTGGAAACCAGCCAGTTGCGCGTCACCGCCTCGGAAATCGGCGGTGGCTTCGGCGGCAAAACAACCGTGTTCATCGAGCCGGTGGCGCTGGCGCTGAGCCGCAAGGCCAACCGCCCGGTCAAGCTGGTGATGACCCGGTCGGAAGTGTTCCGCGCCTCCGGCCCGACCTCCTCCACCTCGATGAACGTCAAGATCGGGATGAAGAAGGACGGCACCATCACCGCGGCGCAAGGCATCTTCCGGCTGCAGGGCGGCGCCTTTCCGGGGGCGCCTTGCGACATGACGGCGATGTGCGCCTTCGCGCCCTACAATCTGAAGAACGTGCATCAGGTCGGCTATGACGTGATCACCAACCGCCCGAAACAGGCCGCCTATCGCGCGCCGGGGTCCCCGATGGCGGCCTTCGCGGTGGAATCGGTGATGGACGAGCTGTGCAATCAGCTTGGCCTCGACCCGATCGAGGTGCGGCTCAAGAATGCCTCGCACGAAGGCACGACGGCGAATTTCGGCATCACCTGGCCGCGCATCGGCCTAGTGGAAACGCTTGAGGCGGCCAAGGCCCACCCGCATTACGCGGCGCCCCTGAAACCGGGCCAGGGGCGCGGGATTTCCTGTGGCTTCTGGTTCAACCATGGCGGCGAAACCTCGGTCTCGCTGGCGATGTCCGAGGACGGCTCGGCCCAGATCATGGTGGGGACGCCGGATATCGGCGGCTCGCGCGCGTCGATGGCGCTGATGGCGGCCGAGGTGCTGGGCATTCCCTACGAGAACATCCGCTGCACCATCGCGGATACGTCTTCGCTGGGCTATAACGAGATCAGCCATGGCAGCCGGGTGACCTATGCCTCCGGTCTCGCTACCATCAAGGCGGCCGAGGCGGCGGTTGAGGAACTGTGCCGCCGCGCGGCGGCGAAATGGGATATCCCGGCAGAGGCGGTCTATTGGGAAGATGGCTATGCCAAACCCTCAGGCCCCAATGCCGGCGATCACGAGCCCCTGCATATCACCGAGCTGACCGCCGACATGGGCGCCACCGGCGGCCCGATCAACGGCCATTTCGAAGCGACCCCGGAAGGCGCCGGCGTCAGCTTCGCCACCCATATCGTCGATGCCGAGGTCGATCCCGAAACCGGTGCGACCAAGGTGGTGCGCTATACCGTGGTGCAAGACGCCGGCAAGGCGATCCACCCCACCTATGTCGAAGGCCAGTTCCAGGGCGGCGCCGCCCAGGGCATCGGCTGGGCGCTGAACGAGGAATATATCTATGGCGAGGACGGGCGACTGCAGAATGCCGGCTTCCTCGACTATCGTATTCCCGTGGCCTCCGACCTGCCCTTCATCGACACGGTGATCGTCGAGGTGCCGAACCCCGGCCACCCCTTCGGCGTGAGGGGCGTCGGCGAAACCTCGATCTGCCCGCCGCTGGCAGCCATTGCCAATGCAGTGTCGAATGCCGTGGGCGTGCGGATGCGACAATTGCCGATGCGCCCCGCCCGCGTGCTGGAGGCGCTGGAGAGCAAGAATGGTTGAGGTCCGGCTCTGGTCCGGGCTGCGCCCCCTGGTCGAAGGGCGCGACAGCGTCGCGGTCGAGGGGCGCACCGTCGGCCAGATCCTGACCGCGCTCCGCCGCGATTACCCCGCACTGGGGCCGACCCTCGATGCCGGCGTCTCGGTCGCCGTCGATGGCAAGATGATCGCCTCCTCCCTGACCGAACCGGTCGGGGAGGATAGCGAGGTCGTGCTGATGGCGCGACTGAAAGGTGGATAGATCAGGCATCCGGCGAAGGGCGGGCCCTTCCCGCTCAGAATGGGCCAATTCACCACCGCGCCTCCCGCTCCGTCGGCTCGCCGCCATCGCGAGGTGCCCCACCCCACAGCAAAACCGCCCCGCTGCGTCCCCTTGTCCTGCGGTTTTCTGCCGCTTTCGGGTGACATCCCGGGGCGTTCGCGCTATTTCCCCGGCAAGACCAAGACACCCGACAGGAGGAGACGGCCGGATGACAGATCGGCACTCAGACGCACCACGCGCCAAAGACGCCGCGTTCCGGCATGATCTTCAGCCCTGTCCCGCCGCCTCGGTCCTTGTCCCTGCCCGAGTCGGCACCATGTTCTGAAAAATTCGTGATCGCCCTGTGAAACTGTGCTGTCCTGCCTCTGCCGGGTCTGGACAGTGTCACGAAATTGCTTAGGCAAGATGAAACCCGCTGTCGCCCGCTACGTTGGAGAACCGACTTGTCCCTCTTTCTGATCGCGGCCCTGCCCTTTCTCGGCGCCGTGTTCCCAGCCCTTCTGATCCGCGCCGGGCGCAATGCCGCCTCGCTCTCGACCGGGGGCGTCACCCTGCTGGCGCTGATCGGCCTTCTGGTCAACGCCCCCGCCGTGCTGCGGGGTGAGGTCGTCACCGCCCGGCTCGACTGGCTGCCCGACCTCGGGCTGAATGCCAATTTCCAGCTTGATGGTCTGGGGTTGCTGTTCGCCACGCTGATCCTGGGGATCGGCCTGCTGATCATCGCCTACGCGCGCTTCTATCTCAGCCGCGAAGACCCCATGGGGCAGTTCTACAGCTATCTGCTGCTGTTCCAGGGCGCGATGGTGGGTATCGTTCTATGCGACAACATCCTGCTTTTGCTGATTTTCTGGGAGCTGACATCACTGTCGTCCTTCCTGCTGATCGGGTTCTGGAAACACCTGCCCGAGGGACGGCAGGGCGCGCGGATGGCGCTGACGGTGACCGGCGCCGGCGGGTTGTCGATGATCGGGGGCATGCTGATCCTGGGCCATATAGCCGGCAGCTATGACCTGAGCGTCATTCTCCAGCACAAGGATCTGATCCAGGCCTCGCCGCTCTATGCCCCGGCGCTGATCCTGATCCTGCTGGGCTGTTTCGCCAAATCGGCGCAATTCCCCTTCCACTTCTGGCTGCCGCACGCCATGGCCGCCCCCACCCCGGTGTCGGCCTATCTGCATTCGGCCACCATGGTAAAGGCGGGGCTGTTCCTGATGGCGCGGATGTGGCCGGTGCTGTCGGGCACCGATCTTTGGTTCTACCTGGTCGGCTCGGTCGGGCTGATCACCATGGTGCTGGGCGCGGTGATCGCGCTGTTCAAGGACGATCTGAAGTCACTTCTGGCCTTCTCGACCGTCAGCCACCTGGGTCTGATCACCATGCTGCTGGGCTTCGGCACCGAGGCCGCTGCCGTCGCCGCCGTCTTCCACATCATCAACCACGCGACCTTCAAGGCCTCGCTGTTCATGAACGCGGGCATCATCGACCACGAGACCCATACCCGCGACATCAAGCTCTTGGGCGGGCTGCGTCACCTGATGCCGCTGACCTTCACCTTGGCGGGTATCGCGGCGCTGTCGATGGCCGGCATCCCGCCCTTCAACGGCTTCCTGTCGAAGGAAATGATGCTTGAGGCCGCGGCCCATACCGACTGGGCCGGAGTGGCCTGGCTGGTGCCGGCGCTGGCGGTCTTCGGCGCTCTCTTCTCGGTCGCTTATTCGCTGCGCTATATCGCCCATGTCTTCCTGGGCAAGAAGCGCCACGATTACCCCAGCCACCCGCATGATCCGGGCCCGGGCCTGTGGCTGCCGCCGGCGATCCTGGTGGCGCTGGTGGTGCTGATCGGGCTGTTCCCGAATGTCTTCGCGACGCCGATCGTCACCGCCGCCGCCACAGCCGTCACCGGACACGAGGTGCATTTCCACCCGGCGCTCTGGCATGGGCTGACGCCGGCGCTTTACATGTCGATCGCGGCGGTGCTGGGCGGCATCCTGCTGTTGCTGGCCTATCGCGGCGCCCGCGCCGTCTGGAACAACCTGCCCCGTCCCGAGGCCAAGGCGATCTTTGACGCCATCATCGGCGCCGTGACCACGCTGGCGCGGGGGATCACCCAGGGCCTGCACAACGGATCGCTGACCCGCTATGCCGCGATCTTCCTGGTCTTCACCCTGGCCATCGGCTGGTACGCCTTCGACAGCGGTGTGCTGGGGCCGCAGACCCATGCCACCCTGCCGATCACCCCGATGCCGCTGCTGGGCTGGTTCTGCCTGGTCGGCTCGGCACTCTGCGTGGTGGCCTTCCACCGCAACCGCCTGCTGTCGCTGGTGCTGATCGGGGTCTCCGGGCTGATGGTGTCACTGACCTTCAGCTATCTCTCCGCCCCCGACCTGGCGCTGACCCAGATTTCGGTCGAGGTGGTGACGATCATCCTGCTGCTCCTGGCACTGAACTTCCTGCCCCAAGACACGCCGAAGGAAAGCAGCCCGATGCGGCGGACCCGCGACATCGCGATCTCGGTGGTTGCCGGGCTTGGCATGGGTGGGCTGATCTATGCGATGATGACCCGCGATTTCGCCATGCCGTCGATCTCGGAATATCATCTGGCCAATTCCTACAAGGGCGGCGGCGGTCATAATGTCGTCAACGTCACCCTGGTGGACTTCCGTGGCTTTGACACCTTCGGCGAGATCACCGTGTTGGGGATCGCCGCCATCATCATCTTCGCCATCACCGAGGCGACGCTGGGCAGCCGGGTGCGCGCGCGCCTGCTGAACCGCAAGCCATGGAAACCGCTGGCGGGCGATGCCCACCCGCTGATGATGGTGGTCGCCACAAGGGTGATGATGCCGATCGCCTTCATGGTCGCCGCCTATATCTTCTTCCGTGGCCACAACATGCCCGGCGGCGGCTTTGTCGCTGGCCTGGTCGCAGCCATCGCCGTGATCATGCAATATATGGCCTCGGGCTTCGGCTGGGCGGCGGAACGTCAAAGGCTGCCCTATCACGGCATCATCGGCATGGGCGTTCTGGTCGCCGCCGCCACCGGCATGGGCGCCTGGTTCAACGGCAAGCCGTTCCTGACCAGCGATTACGGCTATATTCATCTGCCCTATCTCGAGAAATTCGAGGTGGCCACCGCTGCGCTCTTCGATCTGGGCGTCTTCCTGGCGGTCTGGGGTGCGGTGCTTTTGGCGCTGCAAAGCCTGTCACGCTTTGCCTGGCAGCCCGGCATCGCCAGCACACACCCGATGGATATCAACCCCGAACGCGAAGACGACGACACCAACGAGAACGAGGGGCACTGAGCGATGGAGATCCTTCTGGCCAGCGCGGTCGGCATCCTGACCGCCGGCGGCATCTATCTGATCCTGCGACAGCGCACCTTTCCGGTGATCCTCGGGCTGTCGATCCTCTCCTATGCGGTGAACCTGTTCCTGTTCGCCACCGGCCGGCTGGCGCTGAACCAGCCGCCGATCCTGAGCGAACACGCCACCGGCTATACCGACCCGATCCCGCAGGCGCTGGTGCTGACCGCCATCGTGATTTCCTTCGGGATGACCGCCGTGGTGCTGATGATGGCGCTGAGCGCCTATCTGGCCGCGCGTGACGACCGCATCGACATGTCCGACGACAAGGGAGAGGACGCATGAACAACCTGATCATCGCGCCCATCGTCCTGCCGGCGGTTGTGGGCCCCTTCATCCTGATGGCGATCCGCTTTCACAGCGATCTGCAACGGGTGTTCTCGGTCGCCTCCGTGGTGCTGTTGAACCTTATCGCCTTCACCCTGCTGTGGCACAGCATGGACGGCTCGATCCAGGTCTATGAGCTGGGCGACTGGCCGGCCCCCTTCGGCATCGTGCTGGTGCTGGACCGGCTGTCTGCGATGATGGTGATGCTGACCACGCTGCTGGCGCTGCCGGTGCTGCTTTATGCCATTGGCTCGGGCTGGGATACCCGGGGCCGGCACTTCCATGCGCTGTTCCAGTTCCAGCTCATGGGTATTCTCGGCGCCTTCCTGACCGGCGACGCCTTCAACCTCTTCGTCTTCTTCGAAGTGCTGCTGATCGCCTCCTACGGGCTGATGATCCATGGTGGAGGCTCCAAGCGGCTACGGGCGGGGGTGCAATATGTTGTCTACAACCTGCTGGGCTCCAGCCTGTTCCTGATCGCGCTCGGGGCGATCTATTCGGTCACCGGTACGCTGAACATGGCCGATCTGGCGGTACGCGTCGCCGCCCTGCCGGTCGAGGATACCGCGCTGATCCGGGTGGCCGCGGTGCTGCTGCTTCTGGTTTTCGCCATCAAGGCGGCGGTGCTGCCCCTGCACTTCTGGCTGCCGGCCTCCTATGCCAACGCGCCGATGCCAGTGGCGGCGCTTTTCGCCATCATGACCAAGGTCGGCGCCTATGCCATCCTTCGGATGTACACGCTGGTCTTCGGCCCCGACGTGGCGGTGACCCAGGGGCTGGTCGGCGACTGGCTGCTGCCGGCAGCGCTGCTGACGCTGACCGTGGGCTCGATCGGCATCCTGGGCGCCAAGGAGCTGGGCCGGTTGGTGGCCTTCAGCGCCATCACCTCGATGGGCACCCTGTTGATCGCCATCTCGCTCTTCACTCCGCAATCGGCGGCGGCGGCGCTTTATTACGCGATCCATTCGACGCTGACCGCAGCGCTGCTGTTCCTGGTGGCCGATCTGGTGATGGAGCGGCGCGGCGGCAAGCTGATCCCCTGCCCCGCCATGCCGCAAAGCGGGTTGATCTCTGCGCTCTATTTCGCCGGGGCCATCGCCATGGCCGGGATGCCGCCCCTGTCGGGCTTCATCGGCAAGCTGCTGGTACTGTCAGCGGCCTGGCCCAGCTCCGAGGTCTGGCTGATCTTCGCCGTGGTGCTGACCACCTCGCTGATCACCATCGTCGGGCTGACCCGCGCCGGCAGCATCCTGTTCTGGAAATCGCACGACCGCAGCGTCCAGCCACCGGAAGACGATGAAGAGGACGATATCGCCAAGCCGGTGAGCCCCGAGCTCGCCTCGGCGCCAGTGCCCGGCCTGGCCTTCGTCTCGGTCTTCGCGCTGCTGGCGGGGCTGGTGGCCTTGACGGTGCTGGCCGGCCCGGTGCTGAAATATACCGAAGCCACCGCCGGGCAGTTGTTCGACCCCACCGCCTATATCGAAACCGTTCTGCAAAGGCCCTGACCCATGAGATTGCTTGCCCGGATCTTTCCCCACCCGATCCTGACCGGCCTTCTGACGCTGGTCTGGCTTCTGCTGGTCAACCGATATTCCATCAATTCGCTGCTGTTTGGCCTGTTTCTGGGCACGGTGATCCCCTTCATCACCCGCCCCTACTGGCCGAACCGCCCGCGCCTGCATCATCCGATCAAGATCGTGGTCTATATCGCGATCGTGATCTGGGATATCATCTTGGCCAATTTCACCGTCGCCAAGATCGTGCTGTTCAAATCGAACGCGGCGCGCAAACCGGCGTGGATCACCGTGCCGCTGGCACTGAAGAGCCCAGAGGCGATCACCGCGCTGGCCGGCACCATCACCCTGACGCCCGGCACCGTCAGCGCCGATCTGTCCGCCGGCGGGCACTACCTGCTGGTCCATTGCCTCGACGCGCCCGACCCCGATGCCGTGCGTGACGAGATCAAGACCCGTTACGAACGCCGCCTGATGGAGATTTTCGAATGATCCTGAGCTATGCCATCTATTTCGCCACGGGCTGCTTCGCGCTGGCGCTGCTGATGAACCTCTGGAAGATCGCCACTGCCGCCGGCGTCGGCGACCGGGTGCTGGCGCTGGATACCATGGTGATCAACGCTATCGCTCTGCTGATCCTTTACGGGCTGGCCAACGGGACCGAGATCTTCTTCGAGGCGGCGATGATCATCGCCATGCTGGGCTTTGTCTCGACCGTCGCTTACGCGCGCTTCATGCTGCGCGGCAACATCATCGAATAAGGGGGCAGACCGATGTCAGCGATCTTCGAATATATCATCGCCGCCGCCGTCGTTCTGGGCGGGGTCTTCGGGCTGGTCGGCTCGTTCGGGCTGATCAAGCTGAACGATGCGATGTCCCGACTGCATGCGCCGACCAAGGCCACCACCCTGGGGGTCGGCGGCGTGCTGATCGCCTCGATGATCCACGCCATCGTGTCGGAGGGGCAGATTTCCTGGCACGAGCTGCTGATCACGCTGTTTCTGTTCCTGACCGCGCCGATCACCGCCAATTTCATTGCCAAGGCGCATATCCATCGCCACGAGACCCCCGAGAGCCTGCCTCCGGCGGGAGAGGACCGCATCTGGGCCACCCATGACATCCGGCCCGAGGAACAGCCCGCCCCCCTCCCGCCCCACAACTGAGCATCGGGCCTGCCATGGACCGCACCACCCAGCCGCTGACCCGGGATCTAGTCCTGGTCGGCGGCGGCCATGCCCATGCGCTGCTGTTGCGGATGTGGGGGATGGCGCCACTGCCCGGCACCCGGGTGACGTTGATCAACCCAGGCCCCACCGCGCCCTATTCCGGCATGCTGCCGGGCTTTATCGCCGGTCATTACCGCCGCGACGATCTGGATATCGACCTGATCCGGCTGGCCCGCTTCGCCGGCGCCCGGCTGGTGCTCGGGGAGTGTCGGGGACTGGACCCGCAGGCCAAGCTGATCCATGTGCCGGGCCGGCCGCCGATCGGCTATGATGTCTGTTCGGTCAATGTCGGCATCACCTCCTCGATGCCGGATCTGCCCGGGTTCACCGATTTCGCCGTGCCGGCCAAACCGCTCGGCCCCTTCGCCAATCGTTGGGACAGCTATCTTGCCGGCGACGGCCCGGCCCGCGTCGCGGTGATCGGTGGCGGCGTCGCCGGCGTGGAGCTGATCCTGGCCATGGCACATGCGCTGCGCAGCCGAGGCCGGCCGGCCGAACTGACGCTTGTCGAGCGCGCCCGCGCGCTCTCCGCGCTGGGGCATGCGGCGCAAAAGCGGCTACGGGCGGCGCTTTCGGCCCATGGGGTGACGATCCGCGAAGGGGTGGAGATCGCCTATGTCGATCAGGGCGCCGTGGTGCTGGCGGGCGAGGAGCGGATCGCGGCCGATTTCATCACCGGCGCTGCCGGCGCCCGCCCCTATGAATGGATCGCCGAGACCGGGCTGGCGGTAACCCGCGGCTTCATCGCCGTCGATCCCAGCCTGCAAAGCAGCGATCCTGCCGTCTTCGCCGCCGGCGATTGTGCCGATCTGATCGAGACGCCGCGCCCCAAGGCTGGTGTCTATGCGGTGCGCGAGGCGCCGATCCTGCTGGAGAACTTGAAAAATGCCCTTATGGGGGACGCGCGGCGGCGCCGCTATCACCCGCAGCGCGATTACCTCAAGTTGATCTCGCTGGGCGAGCAATCGGCACTGGGGGAGAAATGGAGGCTCCCCTTCTCGGGCCCGCTGATCTGGCGTTGGAAGGATCGGATCGACCGCCGCTTCATGGACCGGTTCCGCGACCTGCCGATGATGCCCCCCCCTGTCCCGCCCAAGTTGCGCGCCGCCGGCAGCGATGAGCTGCCCGACAAACCGATGTGCGGCGGATGTGGCGCCAAGCTGGGACGCGGCGCGCTGCGGATGGCGCTGGCAAGCTTGCCGGCGGGGGGGCGCCAGGACCTGACCCCACTGCCCGGCGACGATGCCGCGATGCTGACGCTTGGCGGCCAGCGGCAGGTGATCACCACCGACCATCTGCGCGCCTTCATCGAAGACCCGGTCACCATGACCCGGATCGCCGCCGTCCATGCGCTTGGCGATATCTGGGCGATGGGGGCAGAGCCGCAGGCGGTGACCGTCACGCTGATCCTGCCGCGGATGACCACGGCGTTGCAGCAGCGGACCGCGACCGAGATCATGGGCGCCGCCGATGCGATCTTTCGCGCCGAGGGGGCGGAGATCGTCGGCGGTCACAGCTCGATGGGACCCGAGCTGACCGTGGGCTTCACCCTGACCGGGCTGCTCGACCGCGATCCGATCACATTGGCGGGGGCGCGGCCGGGCGATGCGCTGATCCTGACCAAGCCGATCGGCACCGGCGTGCTGATGGCGGCCGAGATGCAGGGCGCCGCGCGCGGCGACTGGATCGCTGCGGCCTTCGCCCAGATGACCCGGCCGCAGGGCGATGCCGCGCGGCTTCTGGCCGGGGCGCATGCGATGACCGATGTCACCGGCTTCGGCCTGGCCGGGCATCTGCTGAACATCTGCGAAGCCTCAGGGCTGGCGGCGCAGCTCGACCTTGCCACCGTGCCGCTGATGGCCGGCGCGCTGGAGCTGTCGCGACAGGGCTATCGCTCGACCCTGTTCCCCGACAACCGGGCACTGGCGCCGGAATTGCCGAGCGATCCGCTCAGCGATCTTCTGTTCGATCCGCAGACCGCCGGGGGCCTCCTCGCCGCCGTCGCCGCCGAAGAGGCCGAGGAGCTGATCGCGGCGCTGCGCGCGGCAGGGCATCCGGCGGCACGGATCGGGAGCCTCACCGCCGGTGGCCCAAGGCTGAGCCTGATCTAACCTGCCTCACGCGACCGCAGCCGGCGGATCAGCTCCCGCGCCTCAGGCGGAGGTGACAGTTCCTGGCGGCGATAATCGCTACCGTCCCGTGATCGGGTGAAGAGGCCCAGCCCGCAGAGATCGCGCCGCAAAAGCGCCGCATCACCGAATGCATGCTCCGCGCTGAGCCGCGCGTTCACCTCGCGCTCGTGCAGCGAAACGCCGGCCGGAAACCGCGACCACAGCGCCCAGAGGCAAAGCTGTTGGATCTGGCGCCGCGACGGCCAGCGCAGCAGCCGGCCTGCGGCATCGAACTGGGTCAGCGCGCGTTCTACCAGCCGGAAATCGACGACGGCGACCAAGGCAGGCGTATCGAGCCGCGCCTCGGCCGCATGGGCGGCGCGCAGGTGCTGGAAGTTGCGATAGCCCGCCGCCCGGGCGAGCATATTCATCACCTCCAGATGCGACGGCGGAGCCTCGCGCGCCTGCAACTGCCGGCCAAGCGCGCGGGCAAAGGCGGAGATATCGGGGCTATTCAGGGGGAAAACCTGTTTCGACATGACATGTCCTCAAGGGGCCGCGTGAGACTGTCGTGGTCGCTGACTTACGACGCGGCACTGGACGGAGATGTCGAATGCTGTCGATGACTAGGAGCAGGTTTAGCTGCCCCTCTCGGGGCCAGCGACGCCTCGGTGAACTGCCGACCGTGCAGGAAACCTAGCCGACCTGCACAGCCGGAGCAAGGATCAGCCGACCCAACCTTCGACGATCCGCTCGATCTCAGCCGCGACATGATCGAGTCCCGGGGCATCCAGCCGATCCGTCGTGATCCGTGCCAGAACCTCGGCCCCGATGGCGCGGCGGGATTTGTCATAGGAAGGATCGTAATGCTGTTCCATCAGCGCCCGGGTCAGCGCCAACTTGTCGCCCGCCGCGATCAGCGCGCCCCAGCCATCGACCACCGCATGGCCGCGATGGGCGCGCAGCGGATCAAGCCGGTCGCGCAGCCGGTCGCCGCCGGACAGGATATCGTCATAGGCCCGCGCCAGATAGGCCGCTCGCGCCTCGATCGGCGCGGCGATCTCGATCCGGGGCGCGGCCTTCATCACCTCCCAGAGCGCGGGGGGAATGATCCGCTCGCCGATCTTGCTCGATTCAGCCTCGATCACCACGGGGCGAGAAGGGTCGAGCGTCAGCAAAACCCCGACCAATGCGGATTCGAACCCCTTCTGGCTGGGCTGCTTCTGCCCCCTCTCGCCCAGAAGCGAGCCGCGATGCACCGCCAGCCCCTCGAGATCGAGCACCTGAACGCCCCGCCGGTTCAGCAGATGCAGCAGATCGGTCTTGGCGGTGCCGGTATAGCCGTCGAGCAGCACCACCCGGTAAGGCAAGGAGCCATCGTAGAGCGCGCGATAGACCAGCCGGCGATAAGTCTGATAGCCGCCCTTGATGCTGTCGGCCCGCCAGCCGATCTGCCCCAGCATCCAGGTGAAGGAGCCGGAGCGCTGACCGCCGCGCCAGCAATAGACCAGTGGCCGCCAGCCGCCTTCTTTATCCTTCAGCACCGTCTCGATGTGATGGGCGGCATTGTGGAACACCAGCGCCGCGCCCAGCTTGCGGGCCAGAAACGGGCTTTCCTGGGTGTAGATAGTGCCGACGCGGGCGCGTTCGTCATTGTCCAAGACCGGCAGCGAGATCGCGCCCGGCAGGTGATCCTCGGCATATTCGGCGGGGCTGCGGACGTCGATCACGGTGTCGAACCCATGGGCAGCAAGATCGGCGAGCGTGGCGAATTCGATGGGCATGAGACTGCTTAGCGCGGACGAGCTGGGAGGGGAAGCGCGCGGTGCAAGCGCCGGGAGATCAGGGGGCCTTCCGCCCCCTCTTTGCGCGAACCGCGCAAATTCACCCCCGAGGATATTTGCAGCCAGAAAAAGGCCGGGCCACGGGGCGGCGTGAAAGAGGAATGTCATTGGTCAATATGGGGTTGGGTGATGGCCTGAGGCGGAACCGGCGAGAATGGAGGTTCCTCGCATGCCCGGGCGTGCTGATCCGGCGGTGCTGTTCATCAGCTGGATGGAAGCCGCGGGGCTGGCGCGCATGATCGCGCGTGCCTTGGCAAGATGATCGACCGGCGCGCCGGGGAGCTTCGGCGACGTCCGGAGAGCGCGGCGTTGGTGGCGTGGCACATCGAAGTCTTGCAAACCGATACCCTTGTCGATCTCGGCAGCCCGGAGCCGGCGCATTTTTTGCGCCTTCTGCCCAAGGTCGCCATAGCCGACAACGACCGGCGCCGCCGCCCCCTGAAGGCGCACGAGGGCAAGGCCTCAGACAACCAGACCGCCAACCAGACCGCCAGCAGAACCGAGAGCTGAAGACCGGCTTATTCCGCCTCGAAGGGTTCGATCAACTCCTCGATCAGATCGGGGCCTTCGGCGCGGTTCGAATTGATCTTCGGACTGACACGATATCTTTGAACCACATCTTCGGCTGCCGGGCGCATCAGCCGGGCGGCGCCATGCCCGGCCTCGCCCAACCAAAGCGGCCAGTCCTGCGGATCGAGGATCAGCGGCATGCGGTCATGCACCGGGGCGAGCTTGGCATTGGCGGCGGTGGTGACGATGGCGCAGGTGGCGACCGGGTCGGCATCCCCCCAATACTGCCAGATGCCGGCAAACGCCATCGGCGCGCCATCGCGACGGAACACATACCAGGGCAGCCGGGTCTCTGCGCGGCGTTCCCATTCATAGAATCCCGACGCGATCAGCAGGCAACGGCGCTGGCGGCAGGCATCGCGAAAGGCGGGCTTTTCGGCCAGGGTTTCGGCCCTGGCGTTGAAGAGCAACGGTCCGCCGGACAGGCTTTGATACCAGCTTGGGACAAAACCCCAGCGCATCGGCCGCAACCGCCGCTGCCCTTCGAGGTTGAGAACCACCGGCACCTGATCGGTCGGGCAGATATTGTAATCCGGCACGACCGGCAGATCGTTGGCCGGCTGCGCCTGGAACACCTGCGCCATGGTCTGGACAGACAGGGTCAGGGCATAGCGTCCGCACATCTGCTGATTTCCCGCGCTGGGTTTCGCATTCTTGCCGCGCCCGGCACACTGAGGCTCTTGGCAAAGAGCGGACCGGTCGGCACCGACACACAAAGGGTGAGCGAAGATTAGGCGAGGTCATCTGTCAGGGACAACCGCGAATGCCATCGCCGGCCCCATGTCAAGCCGGGGCACCAGTTGGAGGATAGCATGTCAAGCGCCCGGCAGGACGGGGCACTATCCCCCCGGGGACAGGCATCTGCCCTTTGGCGCAGGCCCTGCCCCGCGCCGGACGAGGGCCTGCGACAAAGGTTATTTCCGGCTGATCCGTTCGTCGGTATAAGGTTGATAGGGCGAATTGGCCGCCAGGTATTCGGCGGTCACATCGGCGAGATCGGGGCCGAAGTCATAGGCGTTCTTGTCATCGCCCGAGAACATCTTGTAACCGTCGCCGCCGTTGCGGACATAGTTATTGGTGACCGCCAGATAAGAGGCCTCCGGGTCGATCGGCACATAGCCGTCCTCGCTGGCGACCAGCACCTCGGTGATGCGCCCGCCCATCGGCGGTTTCGTCGGATCCCAGGTGAAGGCCAGGCCCGAGACCTGGGGGAAGCGACCACCGCCCTCCTCGGCCTGCGACACCCCGCTTTCCAGCGCGTCGATGATGGTCTGGCCAGTGACCTCGAAGGTCGACAGCGTGTTCTGGAACGGCAGCACCGTCAGCACCTCGCCCATGGTGACATCGCCGGCGTCAATGCTGGCGCGCAGCCCGCCGCCATTGGTGATGGCGATGGACACGCCCTGATCGGCGACCCGGTCCAGCATGGCGTCTGCAACCAGATTGCCCATGGCGCATTCGCCGATCCGGCAGCTATCGCGCGACCCGTCGATCGTCGCGGCGGCACTGGCGATCACCTTGTTGCGGATTTCTTCTAGCGGGGCTGCCGCCTCCTTGACCCGGGCGCTGACTGCCGGATCCTCGGTGACGCTGGCGTCCATCACCAGCGGCTCGCCCTCGGCGGTGATCAGGTTGCCGGCATCATCGAAGGTGACGTTCAATTCGCCCAGGAACTTGCCATAGGCATAGGCCTGCACGATCGCCACCCCGTTCACCATGGTGGGATAGGGACCGGAGGCCTTGTCGGAGGTATTGCTGAGCAGCGTATGCGAATGGCCGCCGACGATCACGTCGACGCCCTTGGTTTCCGCCGCGATACGCTGGTCGACACCATAGCCCGAATGGCTGAGCACGATGATCTTGTTCACGCCTTCGGCGGTCAGCCGATCGACCTCGGCCTGCACCGCATCGACCGGATCGGTGAAGATGATGTTCGGCCCGGGGCTAGAGAGTTCTGGGTTGTCCTGCGGTGTCAGCCCGATGATCCCCAGCTTTTCGCCACCGCGTTCGATTACCACCGATTTCTGCACCGGCCCGCCCTTCAGCGCCGGTTCACCGCTGAGATCGGCGTTCGCCATCAGCACCGGGAACTTCACCAGTTCCAGAAAGCTGGCCAGCACCTCGGGCCCGTTATCGAATTCGTGGTTGCCCACCGCCATGGCGTCATAGCCGAAGCGGTTCATCAGCTCGGCCGCAAGCTTGCCGTGATAGTAGCTATAGAACAGCGAGCCCTGGAACTGATCGCCGGCATCGAGCAGCACATAGGTATTGCCTGCGGCCTTGGCCGCCGAGATAGCGGACGACAGCCGGGCCGAGCCGCCAAAGCATTTGCCAGCCTCGTTATCCCCGGCCGAACAGCCACTGTCGTATTTGCTGATGGGTTCGAAACGGGAATGAAAATCGTTGGTATGAAGAATGGTCAGCTTGTAATCGGCGGACGCGGCCCCGGCGCTGAGCGCCAGCAGCGCGGCGGAGGCAAAAAGGCGAAACGACATCGGATTCCTCTCCGTCGGGTTGATATGGCGAAAGCTTGCCCCGCGCCCAATCCCAAGTCAAAGCGTGTCTTTCGCGGAAGTTCTCGCCCCCGAGCTGTCACAAATCCACCGCCCGGATCGTCATCATTTCTGTTAGACAAGATGAGGAAGCTGCGATCATGAACGAACGACTGAGTTATTACAAAGCCTCACCCGAGGCGCTGGCGGCCATGCGGGCGCTGGAGGAGGCGACGCAGGGGCTGTCGATCCCGCTTCGTTTGCGCGAGTTGGTCAAGATGCGGGTGTCGCAGATTAATGGTTGCGCCTATTGCCTGAACATGCATGCGCCCGACGCGCGGGCGGCGGGGGTGTCGCAACAACAGCTCGACGTGCTGGCGGCCTGGCGCGAAAGCCCGGCTTTTGACGCCCGCGAACGCGCCGCACTTAGCTGGGCCGATGCGCTGACCCGGCTGGAAAGTTCAGGAGCGCCGGATGCGGATTACGCCACGCTGACCGCCGCCTTCAGCCCGCGCGAATGCGTGGATCTGACGCTGGTGATCAATGCGATCAACGCCTGGAACCGCTTTGCGGTGGGCTTCCGGTCAGTGCATCCGATGCGCAAAGATGCCGCCTGATCCGCGCCTGCCCCTGTTCCTGAGCGAGCGCCGCCGCCTGGCGGGGCTCGCCTATCGCATGACGGGATCGGTCGCCGATACCGAGGATATCCTGCAACAAACCTGGCTGCGTTTCGCCGCACAACCGCTTGAGGCGATCGAGACGCCGCCGCGCTGGCTGCGGGCCGTGGTGACGCGGCTCTGCCTCGATCACCTGAAATCCGCCCGGCACCGGCGTGAAAGCTATGTCGGTGCCTGGTTGCCCGACCCGCTGGTGCGGAACAGCGCGCCGGATGCCGAACAGGACTGGATGGTAACCGAGGATGTCAGTATCGCACTGATCCTGACGCTCGATACCCTGACGCCGGACATGCGGGCGGCCTTCCTGCTGCGCGATGCCTTCGATTACGGCTTCGAGGAGATCGCGCAAGCGATCGACAAGACGCCCGCGGCCTGCCGTCAACTGGTATCGCGCGCTCGCAAACGCCTGGCCGGGGCCGCGCCCCCTGCCCGCCCTGCACAGCCGGATCAAGCGGCCCCGATCGTCGCCGCCTTCTGGCACGCCAGCCGAACCGGCGATATGCGGGCGCTGCTTGATCTCTTCGCCGAGGAGATCGAGGTACGCACCGATGGCGGCGGCAAGGTGCCGGCGGCGATCAACGTGCTGCATGGGCGCCGGAGGGCAGCGGGGCTGTTCGCCGGGCTCGGGCGCAAACGGCCGCTGCCGCCGCCGCCACTGCCGCCAATCCGCACGATCAACGGCGCCCCGGGCTTTGTGACGCGGGAGCCGGGCAATGTGCTGCAAACCACCGCCCTGGAGATCCGAGGCAACCGGATCGTGGCCGTCTGGATCGTCCGAAACCCTGATAAGCTGAGACATCTACCATGCGGCGCGATGCCCTAGGCGGTATGCCCCCAGCCCCGCACCAGCACCCGCGCGAGCGCCACCGGATCGGCATCGAGCTGCCCGGTCAGCAGATGCAACCAGGCCATGGCCATCACCGCACGGGCCATATCGGCGACAGGAAGGTCCTGGGCCAATTCGCCACGGGCAGCAGTACGGCCGATCACCTCGGTCAGGCTTGCCAGACGCTCCTTCCGAAAGGTCTCCAGCGCCTCTGCCAACTCCGGATCGCTCTGGGCCGCCGCGACGATATGCCGAAAGAGCGCGCCTTCGGGGCGTTTCCAATACGCGAAGAGCAACCGCAGCACTGCCGCCATATCGCCTTCGAGCGTGCCAGTGTCGGGGTAGCCATCGGTCTGTTTCTGCCGCTCATAAACCGCCAGCAGCAATGCCCCCCGGGTCGGCCACCAGCGGTAGACCGTCGCCTTGCCGGCCCGTGCCCGACGCGCCACCGCCTCCATCGTCAGCGCCCCGATACCGCCTTCGTCGACGATGGCGCCCGCCGCGTCGAGGATCGCCACCTCTGTCGCCGGATTGCGCCGCGCCCCGATGGAACCGCGTTTTCCAGCACATGCGTCGCCCCCGTCACTTTTCGCCATTCCCGCCCCTTTACTTTCGCCCGACCTGCCACATACTAACGGAACGTTCCGTTTCATTAAAGGGAAATCCAGAGGGAAACCCGATGTCCACCACCTCTCCTCCTCCCCAGCTGACACCGCGCCCGTCGCGGTTCCGCTTCGCGCTTTTCGTCTTCTGTGGCGTCTACCCTCTGGTCACAGCACTGCTCTATGCGCTGATCCCGCTGACCCGGGATTGGGAAATCTGGCAGCGCAACCTGGTCATGGTGCCGATCATCGTGGCCTGCATGGTCTATGTGATCATCCCGCAAATCCAGCGCCGCTGCGCCCGCTGGATGTAGCAGCCACCCGCCGGGGATTGACCGTGGCCGCATTCCCCGGCAGATGATCCTCATGCTGATCTACAAGATTTTCCGCGCCAATGAATGGGCCGCCCTGCAAGCCGCGGGCGAGACCACGGGCGCGCCGGTGGATGTGGCGGACGGTTTCGTCCATTTCTCCACCGCCGAACAGGCCGCCGAAACGGCAGCCAAACATTTCGCCGGAGCCGAGGGGCTGGTGCTGCTGGCCTGCGAGGCCGACACCATGGGCGAGGCGCTGAAATGGGAGGTCTCGCGCGGCGGCGCGCTGTTCCCGCATCTCTACCGACCGCTGCAGATGGACGATGTGCTCTGGTCCGCATCACTGCCGCTGATCGAGGGCCGCCACCAGTTTCCGGAGCAGATGCAATGAGGTTGATCGACCGCGCAGGCCTTGCGATCCTGCACCGTTTCGACCCTGAGGTGGCGCATGGGCTGTCGCTCAAGGCGCTGAATGCCGGGCTGGTTCCCGGCTCCGGCCCGGTGACGTCGGCGCGCCTGCAGACACGTCTGGCAGGGCTCGATCTGGCCAATCCCATCGGCCTTGCCGCCGGGCTCGACAAGAATGCCGAGGCGCTGGCGCCGCTGGCACGCTGCGGTTTCGGCTTTCTCGAAGTCGGTGCCATCACGCCCCGACCACAGCCCGGCAACCCCAAGCCGCGCTTGTTCCGGCTGGATCAGGACCGCGCCGCGATCAACCGCTTCGGCTTCAACAACGGCGGCATGGAGGCGGTGCTGCCGCGCCTGACCGCCCGGCCACGCGACCTGCCCGTCGGCCTCAACCTCGGGGCCAACAAGGACAGTGAGGACCGCGCCGGCGATTTCGCCCGGGTGCTGAGCCATTGCGGCGCAGAGCTTGATTTCGCCACCGTCAACGTCTCCTCCCCGAATACCGAAAAGCTGCGCGATCTGCAGGGCAAGGCGGCACTGACCGCGCTGCTGTCCGGCGTGATGGCGGCCCGCGATGCGTTGGAGCGGCCGATCCCGGTGTTCCTCAAGATTGCCCCGGATCTGAGCGAGGCCGAGATCGCCGATATTGCCGATGTCGCCCGCGAGACGCGGGTCGATGCGGTGATCGCCACCAATACCACCCTGTCGCGTGAGGGGCTGAAAAGCCCGCATCGCGATCAGGCAGGAGGCCTCTCCGGCGCGCCGCTGTTCGAGAAATCGACCCGGGTGCTGGCCCGGCTGAGCCTGTTGACGGACGACCAAATCCCGCTGATCGGCGTGGGCGGCATCGCCTCGGCCGAAGATGCCTATGCCAAGATCCGCGCCGGCGCCTCGGCCGTGCAGCTTTACACCGCGCTGATCTATCAGGGCATGGGGCTCGTCGCGCAAATCGCCCAAGGGCTCGATGCGCTTCTCGCCCGGGATGGGTTCGGCAATGTGGCCGAGGCGGTGGGCACCGCAAGAGAGGATTGGCTATGATCGACTATTGGCACAACCCGCGCTGTTCGAAATCGCGCGAGGGGCTGGCTCTGCTGGAGGGGAAAGGTGCGGTTCTGAAGGTGCGGCGGTATCTGGAAGACGCCCCGAGCCTAGAGGAGCTGACAGCCGCACGCGCCGCTCTCGGCAATCCGCCGGTGATCGAGATGATGCGCCCCAAGGAGGCGAAGTTCAAGGAACTCGGCCTGTCGAAGAGCGACAGCGATGAGACGCTGCTGGCGGCGATGGCGGCGAACCCGGTTCTGATCGAACGGCCCCTGGGCATCTCGGGCGATCGCGCGGTGATCGGGCGGCCGCCGGAAAAGCTGTTGGAGCTGCTCTGAGCCGGTGATGTCGCGCTGAGTGCTGGGGGGCTCCGCCCCCACGGCCTTCGGCCTCCCCCGGGATATTTGGGGCCAGAAAAAGAAGAAAAGGCGCGCCGGACCACCGGACGCGCCTTTTTTCTGCAGGGCCGTGACGCGCTCAGCGCACCTTGAGCGTCGCGAGGCCGATCATCGCCAGGATCAGAGAGATGATCCAGAAGCGGATCACCACAGTGGGCTCTGACCAGCCCTTCTTTTCGTAATGGTGGTGAATCGGTGCCATCAGGAAGACCCGGCGACCTGTGCGTTTGAAGTAGAGCACCTGAATGATCACGCTGAGCGCCTCGACCACGAAGAGGCCACCGACAACGGCGAGGACCAGTTCGTGTTTGGTCGCGACCGAGATCGCCCCCAGAGCGCCGCCCAGGGCAAGGCTGCCGGTATCGCCCATGAAGACGGCCGCCGGTGGCGCATTATACCACAAGAAGCCGAGCCCGGCGCCGAAGAGGGCGGCAGTGAAGATCAGCAGTTCACCGGTGCCGGGCACGTAATGAACATCGAGATATTCGGTGAAGTCGATCCGCCCCACCGCATAGGCGATGATGCCGAGCGTACCGGCGGCGATCATCACCGGCATGATCGCCAGCCCGTCGAGCCCGTCGGTCAGGTTCACCGCGTTGGCGGCCCCCACGATGACGATGACGACGAAGGGGACATAGAAATAGCCCAGGTTGATCAGCACGTTCTTGAAGACCGGCAGCGCAAGCTGGTTCTGGAGATCAGCCGGATGGCTCCAGCCCGCCCAGAAGGCCGCGATCACCGCGATGATAACACCCAGGGCCAGCCGCAGCTTGCCCGGCACTCCCTTGGTATTCTGCCTGGAGACCTTGGCATAATCATCGGCGAAGCCGATCAGCGCGAAGGCCAGCGTCACGAAGAGCACCAGCCAGACGAAGGAATTGTCGAGCCGCGCCCAGAGCAATGTCGCGGTGACGAGTGAGCCGACGATCAACAGCCCCCCCATGGTCGGCGTACCGGCCTTGGACAGGTGGCTTTGCGGGCCATCGTCGCGGATCGGCTGGCCCTTGCCCTGTTTCTTGCGCAGCACGTCGATCAGCGGCCGGCCGAACATGAATCCGAACACCAGCGCCGTCAGAAACGCCCCGCCCGCGCGGAAGGTGATATAGCGAAACAGGTTGAAGAAATCCCCCCCGTCCGACAGCGCGGTCAACCAATAGAGCATTTAGCCGGTCCTATCCTTACGTCTTGTCACCCGAAAACGCGCCCCCTTGGCCGATTCCGCGCAACCCGTCAACGAGTTTCGCCACCTCCATGCTGAGCGAGCCTTTCGCCAGCACGACATCGCCGGGCCGTATCAGCGCCGGAAGCTCGGTGGCAAGCTCGGCACTGGTGGCGGTATAGAGCCCGCGTTTGTCCCGTGGCAGCGCGGCGTAGAGCGCCCCCATCAGCGGGCCGACACAATGCACCACGTCGATCTGCGCCATCGCCGGCAGGCTGGCGAGCCCGGCGTGAAGCGCCGCGGCCTGCGGCCCCAGTTCCTTCATGTCGCCCAGGCAGGCGATCCGGCGCCCGGCCGCCTCGGGTTCTATCGTCGCCAGAACCGCCAGGGCTGCGGCCATGGAGACCGGATTGGCGTTATAGGAATCATCCAGCAGCGTCAGCTCGCCGCCGGGAATCGCGATCCGTTCGCGGGCCCCGCGCCCCCGATAGGGCGACCAGCGCGGCAGACTGTCGATGATCTTGCCGGGCTCGGCGCCAAGTGCCGTGGCCGCAGCCAGTGCCCCCAGCGCATTCATCGCGAAATGCCGCCCCGGCGTGGCAAGACGGAACAGCACCGGGCCGAAGGGCGCCTCGGCCCGCACCTCGGTCTGATCGCCATCGACCTCGGCAGCGATCAGCCGGTAATCGGTCGCCCGCCCGCCAAAGCCCAGGGCGGGGACGTTCAGCGCGCGCGCGTGTTCGAAAAGGATCGGTGATTCATCGAGATCGGCGTTCAGCACCGCCACCCCGCCCGGTTCCAGCCCATCGAGGACCGATGCCTTTTCACGGGCGATATCCCCGACACTGTCGAATGCCTCGAGATGCGCCGGCGCCACCGTGGTGATCAGCGCCACATGCGGCCGTGTCATCCGGGCCAGCGGCGCAATCTCTCCGGGGTGGTTCATACCGATCTCGATCACCGCGAAACGGGTGTCGCGCGGCATCCGCGCCAGGGTCAAGGGCACACCCCAGTGGTTGTTGTAGCTGGCAACGCTGGCATGGGTGGCGCCCTGATCCGACAGAACCCGCAGCAGCATCTCCTTGGTCGAAGTCTTGCCGACAGACCCGGTGATCGCCACCACCCGCGCCCCGGTCCGGGCCCGCGCGGCCAGCCCCAGCGCCTCGAGCGCCTTCAGCACATCCTCGACGATCAGCAGCGGAGCATCCGCGGCCACCCCTTCGGGGATATGGCTGACCAGAGCCCCGCCGGCCCCGGCCCGCAGCGCCTGGGCAACGAAATCATGGCCATCACGCGCCGCCTTGAGCGCCACGAAGAGATCGCCCGTCTCCAATGTGCGAGTGTCGATGGAAACCCCGGTGACCGACCAGTCGCCGATCACCCGGCCACCAGTGGCCGCCGCCGCCTCTGCCGCAGTCCAGAGCGCGGTCATGCCGGTCGCCCGTCAAGCGCGGCGACCGCCACGCTGGCCTGTTCGGCATCATCGAAATGCAGCACGTCATCCCCCACGATCTGGCCGGTTTCATGGCCCTTGCCGGCGATCAGCAGCGCGTCACCGGGTTGCAATGCATCGACGCCCCTGAGGATCGCCTCGGCGCGGTCGCCGACCTCGACAGCGCCCGGAGCCCCCGCCAATACTGCAGCGCGGATCGCCGCCGGGTCCTCGCTGCGCGGGTTGTCATCGGTCACGAAGACCAGATCGGCATTTTCGGCTGCCGCCTGCCCCATCAGCGGACGCTTGGTGCGGTCGCGATCACCACCAGCGCCGACGATGGCGATCAGCCGGCCCATCACATGCGGGCGCAGCGCCGTCAGTGCGGTGGCGATGGCATCCGGCGTATGGGCGAAATCGACAAAGACAGCGGCGCCGTTGTCCCGGGTGGCGACCAGTTGCATCCGACCGCGCACGGTGGTCAGCTCTGGCAAGGCGCGAAACACCGCTTCGACCTCATCACCGCAAGCGATCGCCAGCCCCGCAGCCACCAGCACATTCTGCGCCTGAAACCCGCCGATCAGATCAAGCCGTGTCTGGTAGGTCTGGCCGCCCCAGGCAAAGCGTAAATCCTGCCCCGTGGCGTCGAAGCGCTGGCCCAAAAGCAGCAGATCGCCGGTCTTACGCCCCACCGTAATCACCGACTGGCCCCGCGCTGAGGCGATCGCGCGCATTTCGGCGCCTTTGGGATCATCCAGGTCGATCACGGCCGTCCCGTCCGGCGGCAGCACCCGGCGGAACAATTCCGCCTTGGCGGCGAAATAGGCCTCGAAGCTTTCGTGATAATCCAGATGATCCTGGGTGAAATTGGTGAACCCCGCCGCCGTCAGCTGCACCCCGTCGAGCCGGCGCTGATCCAACCCATGGGAGGAGGCCTCCATCGCCGCATGGGTCACGCCCTGGGCCGCAGCCTGGGCCAGGACGCGATGCAGAGTGATGGGATCGGGCGTGGTGTGATGCAGCGGCGCGGTCCAGGCGCCCTCGACACCGGTGGTGCCGAGGTTGATCGCGCTGTGCCCCAGCGCCGTCCAGAGCTGACGCAGAAAAGTCGCAACCGATGTCTTGCCATTGGTGCCAGTGACCGCGGCCATGATCTTGGGCTGGCCGCCGAACCACAGCGCGGCGGCACAGGCCAACGCTTGGCGCGGGTCCTCGACCACCACCAGCGCCGCATCGCTCGCCGCCAGCGCGGTTTCGGCGATCTCGGCGCCCCTGGCATCGGTCAGCACCGCCGCCGCGCCCAGCCCCAGCGCATATTCGATGAAGCTGCCACCATGCACCCGGGTGCCCGGAAGCGCCGCGAAAAGGAACCCCTCCTTCACCTCGCGGCTGTCGACCGCCAGCCCCGCAATCAGCGGGTCACGCCCACCCCGCGCGGTCAGGGCAAGCTGGCTGAGCGGTTTCGGGGAACTGTTCATGAGTGTCCTCACCCGGTCCTTCCGGCGGTCAATGCGATGACGTCAGCGTTATAGCAGCCTGCCGGTCGTGTTCAATGTCGGGTCGCAGCCCCAGGAGCGGCGCCACCCTCCGGATCATCTCGGCGGCGACTGGCACCGCAGTCCACCCCGCGGTACGGCGCTCTTCTTTCAGCGCCATCACCTGCGGTTCGTCCAACGTCAGGATCAGCACGTATTTCGGGTCATTGGTGGGGAACATCGAGGCGAAGGTGGCGATCACCTTGTGATCGTAATAGCCACCCTGCGGTTTCGGCTTGTCGGCCGTGCCGGTTTTCCCCCCCACCGAATACCCTTCGACATCGCCGAAGCTGGCGGTGCCGCGTGTCACCACCGCACGCAGCATCTTGCGGGCTTCGCGGGAGACCTGCTCCGAAATCACCCGGGGGCCGTATTGCGGCCCATTACGCTTCAGAATCGTCGGGCTGACATAATGGCCGCCATTTGCGATGGTCGAATAGGCTGCCGCCAGGTGCATCGGGCTGGCCGACAGGCCGTGACCATAGGAAATCGTCACCGTGCTGAGGTCGGTCCAGCGTTTCGGGATCAGCGGCTGACCGCCCCGGGCCTCGACGATCTCGAAAGGCGTCGGATCGAACATGCCAAGCGCCCCGAGAAAGGCCTTCTGCCGCTCGGAACCGATTTCCAGCGCGATGCGCCCGGTGCCCCGGTTCGAACTGTGCACCATCACATCGGCAACGCTGAGCTTGCCATAGTTCTTGCCATTGAATTCGCCGATCAGATGCCCCCCGACCCGCATCGGTCCCGCGGTGTCGATGATCGTCTCGGGCGTCACCAACCCCAGTTCCAACGCCTGGGCGGCGGCGAAAATCTTGAAGGTCGAGCCCAGTTCATAAACCCCCTGCACCGCGCGGTTGAACAGCGGGCTGTCGCTGGGATCGCCGGTCAGGGCCGGGCGCGGTCGTTCGTTGGGGTCGAAATCCGGCAGGCTGACGACCGAGATCACCTCGCCGGTGTGCACATCCATCAGGATCGAGGCGGCACCCTTGGCGTTCATCAGCCGCATACCGCCTTCGAGCACCTGTTCAGCCGCCGCCTGCACCGTGAGATCGAGAGAAAGCTGCAGTGGCTTATCGCCGTTCGAGGGATCGCGCAGATAATCATCGAACTGCTTTTCGACACCGGCGACACCGATCACCTCGGCAGCGTTCACCCCTTCCTTGCCAAAGCCCGCGCCTCCCAGGATATGGGCCGCCAGCTTGCCATTGGGGTAAAGCCGCATCTCGCGCGGGCCGAACAACAGCCCGGGGTCGCCAAGATCGTGAACCGCCTGCTTCTGCTCGGGGCTGATCCGCTTCTTGATCCAGACAAACTTCCGCTTGCCGGTGAAGTCCTTGATCATTCTCGCTTCGTCGAGGTCGGGAAAGATCTGCTTCAGCCCCTTAGCCGCGGCAATCGGATCAACCATCTGCGGCGGCTGGGCATAAAGAGAGTGCGTTTCGAAGTTGGTGGCGAGGATTCGCCCTTCGCGATCGACGATATCGGCCCGCTGCATGGCAATCGCCGCGCCGGGCAAGCTGGCGACGGGCTCCTCCGGTTCAGAGGTTGACATGAACGCCATCCGGCCAGCCACCACCACATAGGCGCAGAAGAAGAACAGCCCCAGCATCAACAACCGCCCCTCGGCGCGGACACGGGCGCGGTTCTGCATCTCGGCGTGACGGCGACGAATGTTCTCGCGCTCGATCGCGTCGGGGTTCTCCCCCTTGTCGCGCGCCGGCAGAATACGGGCCAGCGGGCGCAGCGGCGTGCGGATCATGGGTTGCCCTCCTCATCCCCGGCCATTGTCGAAACATCGACGGGATTGGTCACCTGAAGATCCGGTTTCGGCGGGAAGCTGACCTCGTCGATGCGACCGAACTGATCGGGACGCAGCGGCAACAGGCCAAGCCGGCCAAAGTTGATCTCGGTCAGCTCGATCAACCGTTCGGGTCGGTTGAGATAGGCCCATTCGGCCTTGAGGATACCGATCTTCATCCGCGCGTCGCCAATATCGCGTTGCAGTGTGCGAGTGTCCTTCAGCACCTGCTGCGTGGCGTAGTTTTCCCGATAAGCCCAGAACGCCAGGCCGAAGACCACCAGGGCGGCGAGAACATAGGCTATCCCCTTCATCGTCCTTTTCCTTTCGCATGGCGATCTTTCAACAGCGGCATCCCGATCCGCCCCGGGTCGATATCGCCCGAGGCCGCGCCGGTACGCACTGCCACCCGCAACCGGGCCGAACGGGCGCGTGGATTCTCGATCAGCTCATCCTCGTCCGGCGCGATGGCCTTGCGGAACTTGAGCGTGAACTGAGGCTCTGGCACCTCGATCTCCGGGGCATAGCGGTTGGCCCGGCCAGTGGCGCCAGCGCGTTCCTGAAAGAACCGCTTGACCATGCGGTCCTCGATCGAATGGAAGGTGACGACCGCAAGCTGACCGCCCGGGCGCAGGGCACGCTCTGCCGCCAGAAGGCCACGGAACAGCTCTCCGAATTCGTCATTCACCGCGATGCGCAGCGCCTGAAAGCTGCGGGTGGCAGGATGCGACTGGCCCGGCTTGGATCGCGGCAGACAGGATTCGATGACCCGCGCCAACTGCAGCGTGGTTTCAAACGGCATCTTTTCGCGCTCACGCACGATGGCATGGGCGATGCGGCGGCTGGCACGTTCCTCGCCATAGAGAAACAGGATGTCGGCCAGTTCGACCTCGGACAGGGTATTGACCAGATCGGCAGCCGATCCGCCCTGTTGCGACATCCGCATATCGAGCGGCCCGTCCCGCATGAAGGAGAACCCGCGTTCCGCCCGATCGAGCTGCATCGACGACACGCCGAGATCGAGCACCACACCGTCAAGACCCGTCGCATATTCATCCATGCGGGAGAAGACGCCCGGCTGCAGCACCAGCCGATCACCATATTGCCCGATCCAATCGGCGGCCATCTCGAAGGCCAACGGATCGCGATCGACGCCGATCACCTTGTCGGCACCTGCCTCGAGCAGGCCGCGCGTATATCCGCCAGCGCCGAAGGTTCCGTCCAGCCAAACCCCTGAGACCGGCGCCACTGCCTTCAGCAGGGCACGCAGGAGAACCGGAATGTGGGGACGGGCAGAGCTGGTGGAGGGCGCATCTGCTGCCATGATCAACCCCCAGCCCCGTCGGCGTTCCGTTTGCTGAGCACCATGTCCAGCGCATCGAGCGCATTGGTACCCTCAGGCAGATCGAAGCCCAGATCCTCATCCTCTTCCTCGGCGAGGTGGGCGTCATAAGTCTCGGGGTTCCAGATCTGGAAGGTGCCCGAGGTGCCGACGAACAGCGCCTCGTTCTCCAGCCCGATCTTGTCGCGATAGCGCGCCGGCAGCACCAGGCGACCATCGGGATCGACTTCGGTGTGATGCGACCGGGTGGTGATCTGACGGACCAGCTTTCGTTTCAGCGGTGAGCTGGGCAGGCTTTCGATCTTGGCTTCGAGCTTGTCGATCTCGTTCACCGTATAGGCTTCGAGATACTCCTGATCTCCATCACCGTAGACGATGACCAGCTGCGGACGCAGACCTTCGGTGTAATCAGGGTCTCCGGCTTCGAGCACACGGCGAAACAGGGCCGGGATCGACACCCTGCCCTTGCTGTCCACCTTGAAGGTGTATTCGCCTCTGAAGCGCCGGCTCACACCATCTGTCCCTTTGCCCGTATCCTCGGGTCGTTGTTGCCACCCCCCGGATGAAAAAACGGCGGGTTGATCTGCTGCCACTGATCAACCCGCCGCTTGTCCCGCCTTGCGGGGTGTCCGACTGCGCGCGCCACCTGGGGGGATGTCTGCTCGCTCGCGCGCCGGATCTCTTGGTTCGGTGAAAGCGAAGTGCCTGTATGAAACCTGCTTTTATTATGTGCTTCGGGGTCTGTTTGCTTTGCCCCTTGCCTCGTCTTCATCCGATGATCAAGGGATGCCACGGGAATTTATGGAAAGCAACTGGAATTTACGGGAATAGTCGGCGCCCCTTTGCCTGATTCCCTCCAGACAGGCAAGACAAAGCGTGACGATCGAGAATCTACGCAGCCTCCTTAGCGTTAAGACCGAATCGACACACTACATGTTGTTAGAGACCTCCCAACCCAACTAATCCCAGTCTTTCCCATAAAAAATTCCACCCACAGCTTCACCGGCACAAGCGTTCCCCATACGTTCCCACAACATGCCGCGAATCACCTGGACGAGCACCATCGGGAAAGTCGTTCCCGTAAATTCCCATCATCGCCGGACGCGCCCTCCGATCCGACGGGAAGTCCCAATCCCCCCAAAACAGGAAAGAGACCTCGGGGCGCGTTAAATTTGTCACAGTTCCGGCAGCAACCCGGACAACATGACATCCTGGCCGCGCAAGACAGGGGCCGGATTGCATAGCTTCCGCAAAACCCTTCCGCTCCACCCCAGCTTGATCACCCCAGAGCAAAACCGCAGCGACAGCAATAATCGGACCCAAATCGAACCATGTTTGGAACATCCTTTCATAAAATGAGCATAAACACCCCATTAACTCTGTGATGCGCCACGCATTGGACACGCCCGACCGTGATGCACCCAAAACCCCGTTCCGGAAGGGCATGACAGCATCGTCTGACGACCTTACGTCAGCAATGCTGCCCAACTAATATGCAGCCAATCTATGCACTTGCCGCATAGCAGCATTGAATAACTCCTCTATTGTGCAATTGCAGCATTTGCCTATTTTCATCCTCAACACGGCGCCGCAAACGGGGCCGGTACGAAACAAGACACGACGACATAAGGTTACAAACGATGGCTGCTCTGACGCATAGCGATGATCGCGCCGCCTCCCCGACCGGGCGACTGGCTGCTTGGATCGACGATGCGCGTGTTCGCTTCGAACGGCACCGGGTATATCGCCGGACCATGAGCGAAATGGGCGCCCTCAACAATCAAGAGCTGGCCGATCTCGGCCTGCATCGCTCGGAACTGCGGCGGGTGGCTTACCAAGCCTCTCGTGAGGTTCGCTAAGAGGCGAAACGAAGACATAAACGGTTCAGGCCCTCATCTCCTCCTCCCTTGAGGGTCTGTACATAGCGGCGGCATCTCTCCTCCTCCCTGATGCCGCCGCGCCTTATACCGGCCCCGAATGCCGGAACCTGATACATCGGGCGCTCTCCTCCTCCCTGCGCTCGATGTTGGATCGGCCGGCAACGCTCTCCTCCTCCCTGCGTTGCCGGCCACTCCAGCCCCACG
>NZ_AUBS01000031.1 GCF_000429365.1 Pseudodonghicola xiamenensis DSM 18339
GACGATGTGATCGCGGCAGAGAAACCCTGCCTGCAGCAGATGATCGAGGCCTATGAGGAAACCGGCGGCAACATGGTTGCCGCGATGGAGGTGGCGCCGGAGCGGGCCTCGTCCTACGGGGTGCTCGATGTCGAGGAAGACATGGGATCGGTGGTGCGCGCCCGTGGCATGGTCGAGAAACCCGCCGCCGGCACGGCGCCGTCGAACCTGGCGGTGATCGGGCGCTATGTGCTGTCGCCCTCGGTGCTGAAGAACCTCAACAAGATGCGAACGGGATCGGGCGGGGAAATCCAGCTCACCGACGCGATCGCCGAGGATATCGAGGCGGGCGTGCCGGTGCATGGCTACCGTTTCCGCGGCCAGCGCTATGATTGCGGCTCGAAAGCCGGCTTCCTGCAGGCCACCGTGGCCTTCGCACTGGCCCGTGACGACCTGCGTGACGAGCTGCACCAGTTCCTGACCGAGATCGTCCATCTCGACAAGGCCGCGCAATAGGCTGCCCCGGGGCTGGTTCCGCGGCGGAAATCGCCGCCTCAGTCCTGCCTCGGGGCTTTGACAACGGGGCGGTTCGGAGAATAGGTTCGGTTATCAATTGATTTACAACAGATCCGCAGCGCGGTTTTTGCCAGAAGGATGGGCGGCGATGCGGAGAGCGAGACTGCGGGGCAGATCGCCGGGCCGGGGAGTTTCCGGAACATGCTGAAGCTGATTACCGCCCTGTCGCGGGCGCAGCGGGGCTATATCTTTCTGGCGATCGATCTGGCGCTGATCCCGGCGGCGCTGCTCTTTACCTTCGCGGTGCAGGCGCTGCCGCAGCCGGCGCTGGAGTCGCTGCGTCAAAGCCTGGCGATCCTGCCCTATCTGCTGCTGATCGCGGCCGGCCTGTCCAAGGGGCTGGGGCTGCCCAATATCCAGCTCAAGGCCTATGAGCGCCATGCCATCGGGCTGACCGCGCTCTATGTGCTGGGGCTGACGCTGACCCTGGCCGGGCTGACCTGGGTCGCCGGGCCGAGGCTGTTGCCGGGCACCTATGTGATCTTCGGCATCGTCTATTTCCTGGTGGTGGTGGCGACGCGGATGGTGCTCTTGCAGGTGGTCACCGCCATCTATCGCCGTGCCCAGCCGCGGCGCCGGGTGCTGATCTACGGGGCCGGGACCACCGGCACCCAGTTGGCCCAGGCGCTGAGCGCCCATGACAGCATCGACCCGATCGCCTTCGTCGATGACAATGTGTCGTTGCAGGGGATGCTGCTGGCCGGTCTGCCGGTCCATCCGCCGTCGCGGATCGCCCGGCTGGTGCGCGACCGGCAGATCAACCGGGTGCTGCTGGCGATGCCCTCGCTCAGCCAGCCGAAACAGGCGCAGATCGCCCGGCGGCTGCAGAAGATGGGGCTCGAGGTGCAGGTGCTGCCCTCCTTCGCCCAGCTGATCGGCGAGGAGGCGTTGATCGACAAGCTGACGCCGCTGGCGCCGCAGAGCTTTCTGGGCCGCAAGGCCGCCGATACCGATCTGGGCGGAGCGAGCGGCAGCTATACGGATCGGGTCGTGCTGGTCTCGGGCGCCGGCGGTTCGATCGGATCGGAACTGTGCCGGCAGATCGTGAACTGCCGGCCGACGCGGCTGGTGCTCTACGAACTCAGCGAATTCGCGCTCTACACCGTGCATCAGGAGCTGGAGCAGATTACCGAGGGGATGGAGGTGGAGCTGGTGCCGGTCCTGGGCTCGGTCACCGATCCGCGCCAGGTTCGCAAGGTGTTGGCCGATTTCGGCGTGCAGGTGGTGTTGCATGCGGCGGCCTACAAGCATGTGCCGCTGGTCGAGGCCAATCCGCTGCCGGGATTGGCCAATAATGTCTTTGGCACCCGCACCCTGGCGCGCGAGGCGGCGGCGGTGGGGGTGGAGCGCTTCATCCTGATCTCGTCTGACAAGGCGGTCCGGCCGACCAATGTGATGGGCGCCTCCAAGCGGCTGGCGGAACTGGTGGTGCAGGATCTGGCCACCCGCCATTCGGGGACGATCTTCACCATGGTGCGTTTCGGCAATGTGCTGGGCTCGAGCGGGTCGGTGGTGCCGCTGTTTCAGGAACAGGTCAGCCGCGGCGGTCCGGTGACGGTGACCGATCCGCGGGTGAAACGCTATTTCATGACCATCCGCGAGGCGGTGCAGCTGGTGCTGAAGGCCGGAGCCATCGCCGAGGGCGGCGAGGTCTTCGTGCTGGACATGGGCAAGCTGGTGCCGATCCTGCATCTGGCGCGCCAGGTGATCGAAAGCGCCGGTTACAGCGTGCGCGATGCCGCCAATCCCGAGGGCGATATCGAGATCGAGATCATCGGGCTGCGCCCCGGCGAGAAGCTGGAGGAGGAGCTGACGCTGAGCCCCGATCTGATCGGCACCCGCTATCAGAAGATCTTCTGCGCCCGGGAGGACCGGCTGTCCGAGATCGAGGTGGCGGGTGTGCTGCGCGGTCTGCGCCAGGCGCTGGCCGCCGGTGACGAGGCGGCGGCGCGCGCGGTGATCTGCCGCTGGGTCGAGGGCTATGCCCCGGACAACGCGGGCGTCCTGCGCTCATGATCCGGTCACGCCAGCGGGCGCGGACGGGCGGCAGATCTGCCACGTCCGACCGCCGGATGTCGGGCAGGGCGGCTTGTGCGTTGATCGGTCTTTGCGCTTTGTGCTGTAACCATCCGGATCCCGCAATACAGGCCCGTTCATGACCTTTCCGATTCGCTCTCTGATCCGGCCCCTGGCGCAACGGACCGGGTCTTTGGCGCTGCCGCTCTGTCTGCCCCTTTGTCTGGCCCTCTGCCTGGCGCTCGTTTCCGGGCTTCGGGCCGAAGCGCAGACCTTGCTGCCCGAAGCCGGATCACAAGAGCCCAGTTTCGTGCCGCTGCCGCCGCCCAGCCTGAACTTCTACGGTGTGCCGGGGGTGATAGACATGCCCTCGGGCGAGACGGCTCCGGACGGGCAGTTCACCACGACGCTGGCCCATTTCGGCGGCCAGACCCGGTTGACGCTCAGCTTCCAGGCCACCCCCTGGATGGGCATCAGCTTTCGCTATCACGGCATCGCCCATTACAATCTCTATGGCTTCGGCACTTATTACGACCGCAACTTCGACGCGCGGTTCCGGCTCTTGCAGGAAGGCCGCTATCTGCCGCAGGTGACCCTGGGGCTGCAGGACTTCAGCGGCACCGGCCTGTTTGGCGCTGAATATCTGGTCGCCAGCAAGACCATCCGGACCCCGGCGGCTTGGGGCAGCGCCCGCGACGG
This sequence comes from Pseudodonghicola xiamenensis DSM 18339, assembly GCF_000429365.1. Taxonomy (GTDB): domain Bacteria; phylum Pseudomonadota; class Alphaproteobacteria; order Rhodobacterales; family Rhodobacteraceae; genus Pseudodonghicola; species Pseudodonghicola xiamenensis. The sequence goes on from NZ_AUBS01000031.1 coordinate 3,271, forward strand.
CGGCAAGCTGGTGGTCACCGGCGGGATCGGCTGGGGGCGGCTCGGCTCCTATCACCATATCGGCTCCTTCGGGAACCGCCCTGCCTATGACGGGTCGACCAATTTCGGCGGCAAACCCTCTTATGACCAATGGTTCCGTGGCCCCTATGCGCTGTTCGGCGGGCTGGAATGGCGGCCCAATGACCGGCTGGGGATCAAGGTCGAATATTCCTCGGACGCCTATACGGTCGAGACCCAGAAGACCGCGGTCTTCAACAAGAAATCTCCCTTCAACTTCGGCGTCGAATATCAATGGACCGAGACCAGCCGGCTCGGGCTCTATTACATGTATGGTTCGGAAGTCGGCGTCTCCTTGCAGATGCAGCTCAATCCGCGCCGCCCGGTGACGCCGATGCAGCAGAAGGCGCCGGTGCCGATCAAGCCGCGCAGCGACTGGGCCGGGGCGCCCGAGACCTGGACCACCGACTGGGTGGAAAACCGGGAATATCGTCTGGGCCTGCGCGATCTGGTGGCGACCGAGCTGGACAAGAGCGGCCTGGTGCTGGAATCGCTTGAGCTGGAGGGCACCAGGGCCGAGCTGCGCTATCGCAATCCGCGCTATGCGGCCGAGGCCGGCGGCATCGGTCGCGCCGCCCGGGCACTGGCCGCCAGCCTGCCGCCCTCGGTCGAGACCTTCCGCCTGGTGCCGGTCTCCGATGGCATGGCGCTGACGGCGGTGATCCTGCGCCGTTCGGATCTGGAGGCGCTGGAATATGCCCCCGAGGCGACCGAGGGGCTCAAGGCGGTGGCGGGGCTGGCCGATGCCGCCCGCGCCCCGGGGCCCGAGGCGATGCCGGGGCCCGATCTCTATCCCGATTTCAGCTGGTCGGTCGCGCAGTATTTCTCACCCTCCTATTTCGACCCTTCGCTGCCGTTCCGGCTGGATCTCGGCGCCGATCTGCGGCTGACTTACCGGCCCAGCCCCGGCTGGCGGATTTCGGGCAAGCTGCGGCAACGGATCTGGGGCAACGTCAAGAACGGGCGGGCATCGAATTCGGTGCTGCCGCATGTGCGCACGGATCAGAACGAATACGCCCAATACGGCACCACGATCGAAAACCTCTATGTCGCGCGGCAATGGCGTCCGGGGCGGAATTTCTATGCCCGGGTCACCGCGGGCTATTTCGAATCGATGTATGGCGGCCTGTCGGCCGAACTGTTGTGGAAACCGGTGGGCAGCTGGCTGGGCTTCGGGATCGAGGGCAATTACGTCCTCCAGCGCGACTACGATCAGCGGTTCGGCTTTCGCGATTACAAGGTGTTCACGGGCCACGCCTCGGCCTATGCCGATCTGGGCGGCGGCTATGAGGCGCAGCTCGATGTCGGGCGCTATCTGGCCGGCGATCGCGGTGCCACCTTCAGCCTCGATCGCACCTTTTCCAACGGTTGGAGCGTCGGCGGCTTCTTCACCCTGACCGATGTCTCCTCTGCCGATTTCGGCGAAGGCTCCTTCGACAAGGGGATCCGGTTCCGCATTCCGCTGAACTGGATGCTGGGGCAGCCCAGCCGGTCGGGCATGGGGCTGACGATCCGCCCGGTGCAACGCGACGGTGGCCAGCGCGTCACGGTGCCGGGGCGGCTGTATTCTCAGGTGCGCGCGGCGCATATGCGGGGCCTGGAGGCCGGATGGGCGAGGGTCTGGGAATGAGGATGACGTTTCTGAACGCTGTGCGGAGCCGGGCGGGCGTGTCCGCGATCGTCCTGGCCGGGGCGCTGGTGCTGACGGGCTGCAGCGGCGGCAAGGATGCGGCGCCGACGCAGCTGGAGCTGGCCCGGGCGACCAAGGCCATCGTCGGCGGGGCGATATCGGGCAAGGGCCGGGGGGCGGCCCCGGCGCCGATCAGCCGGGCCCAGATCGAGGCGGTCGGCCTGCCGGTCACCGGCATTCGTGCCGAACGGCGGGCGATGAGTGCCTATTTCTTCCGCGCCGAGGCGCGCCGGGACGAGACCCCCGGGCTGATCGAGGTCTGGATGTCGGGCGATCAGCTATCCACCGTGACCACCCGCGACGGGGTGGTGATCGCCACCCGGGGCCTGGGCGGCGATCTTCTGTCCAGCGCGGTGCCGCTGGCCGACGGACAGCCGCAATCGGGGGCGCTGGAACAGCGGATCTTCACCGGCGACAACCGCGAGCGCAGCCTGACGCTGCGCTGCGAGACCGAAGATATCGGGGCCGAGAGGGTGGAGATCCTCGGGGTCAGCCATGACGCGCGCCACCTGCGCCAGATCTGCGATGGCGCTGACGGCAGCCGGGTGACCAACGATTTCTGGCAATCGCCCGGCGACGGAACGATCTGGAAATCACGGCAATGGGCCGGTCCTTATGTCGGTTATCTGCAATTGAACCGGGTGACGAAATAAGCACAGGTTCTCTGCAGTTGCGAAAAAACGACGGCGACGGCGGTCGAGGCCAGTCGATTTCGTTGAAATGAGAGGGAATCTGCGCTAGAGCTTGACCAAGTGCATCCGAGAGGAGTTTGGAATTATGAAAAAGCTTTTTGTCGCCCTGACCGCCGCAACCCTGGGTCTGTCCTCTGCTGCCATGGCGCAGCAAACCCCGCCGCCGGCTCCGGCTGCAGGCAACAACGTGGGCGGCTTTCTGAACTCCCCGTTGGGGACCACCGGCCTTACCGTTGGCGCGGCAGGCGGGATCGCGGCCAGCGTGATCGTGCTGGGTGTGATCATCAGCGACGACGACAGCAGCAGCACCACCACCTCCAAGTGAGGCGGACCGGCGCCGGAAGGCGCCGGAGCTGAGAGATAGAAGGCAGGCGATTTCGAATCGCCTGCCTTTTTGCGTTTACCGTACCGGTCGGTCGATTGGAGCTCACCAAAGGCAGGACAGGGCATGGCGGCAGGCAAGAGACATTATTCGGCGGGCTCTATGCCATGGGCCTTGATGGATGCGGCGCAGGGGATCATGCAACCGGTGAGCGATGCGGTGATGGCATCACGTCTTCGAGCCGGAGCGGCCCGCGCGATATTGAGTTGCCCCCCGCCATTTATTCCAATAATGAAGATTATGTGATTTTCAGCCTTATCGCAGCAGCCATTCCTCGACCGTGGCAGAGATATCGCACAATTTGATCCAGCGGGGATCGACGGGCTGACCCCGGCGCAGGCGCAGCTTGCCCATCAGCCCGACCACGTCCCATTCCGGCCGCTCGGCGCGGCTGACGTAATCCCGGGTCGGATCATAGGCCGGATTGAGCCGCCGGGTCGCGCCCGGGGGGCTGCCCGGACCGGCGGAACCGTCGATGTCCCAGAGATAGCCGCCGAAATCGTCGCGCAGATATTTGCCCTTCCAGCGGCCGATATCGGCATCCCCCACCACCGAAGGATTGCCGGAGATCACCCCGACGGGGAGATCGCCCATGGCGGCGGGGCGGATCCTGTCGCCCTCGAGCACGACCGACAGGCCGCGCCTGTCGTCGTCGGCGGGATTGCCGTCCTGCCATTCGAAATATTCGGCGTAATCGGCCCCGCCGCCGTTCCAGGAGCCATCGGCATAGGCATTGCCGTCGTCCCTGAGCTTGAATTCGATGTCGCTGGTCGCCCCGAATTCGGATTGGGCCGCGAAGAAATTGTAATTCGCCGAGGCTGCCCGGGCGACCTGGGCGTAATAGACGTTTCGCACGAAGGAAGTGCTGGTCACCGTCGCGGTCAGCGCATCGACCGCGGCGTCGGCATGCTGGACATGCAGCTGGGCATAGGCGGTACTGGCGCCGATCCCGACCCGCCCGTTGGCATTGATCCGGAGGGCATCGGTCCAGCCCGTCCCGTCGGGGCTGACCTTGATCGACCAGTCGTTGCTGCCGTTTAGCCCCATTTCGGCCCGTCCCGACCAGTTCGACTGGAACAGCAGGCTGGCGGTGTCGCCGGTGGTGGCCTTGTTGATCTTGAGCTGATGGCCGCCGCCGTCATGGCTCAGCAGGGTGGCCTCGGCCTTCACCGCCAGCCGGTTGGTGGCATCGTGATCGGCCCGGATCCCGAGGCCCGCGATCCGGTCAAGATCGGCCTGGGGCCGCGCCCAGGCGGTGCCGGTCCAGATCCGCAGCCCGGCGCCGTCCCGGCTCCAGGCGCGCCAGCCGGGCTGGAGGTCGATAAACAGCCAGGTCTCGTCGATCCAGGTCGCCAGGGTCAGCGGATGACCGGCCCAGGCGGCGGTGGGCACCGGGCCCAGGGCATAGACCCTGCCCGCTTCGGGCAACTCCGGCGGGGTTTCGGCGTCGAAGGTCTCGACAACGGTCTGCGCCAGCATGTCGAGCCGGCGCAGCGCTGTATTATGGGTGACATAGGGCTGGGCCTGCCCCGGCAGCAGGACCGGCAGGGCGAGGATCGGGGTGGTGTCCGGCATGCGCGGCGCGCTCCTTTCATGCGGCGGGAAATCGGCGCGACACTGCCGCGCGCCCGGTTAAGCCCGGCTTGAGGCGGCGCGCGGCGGGCTGAAGATTTCCTGAAGCCGGGGAATGCTGCGCCGGGGCGTGCGGCCCTGCGGGCCGCGCCTCCGGCAGGGATATTTTCAGCCAGAAAAAGGCCGAAGCGGGGTCTTTTGCCCGACGGTTTCGCCGCATTCGATACAAGCTTGAAGCATCTTCCCCGGTTTCGCCCTTTTTCCGTGCGTCCCCCGCCGTCTTGCTGCAACAGGCTGGGAACCGGTGATGCCGTGCGGGTGATGAGTATCGGGGGACAGACAGCCATGGCGCTGACTTTGACGGGACGGATCATGTCGCGCGACGCGCTGCTCGACACCGATCTGCGCGAGATCGCCATTCATCGGAGCGGGGCCGGCAATTTCCTCTATGCCGCGACCGGGCGCAATGGCGGCCTGAGTGTCTATCGGATCGACGAGGGCGGCGGGCTCGCCCGGCTGGCCGACAGCAGTTATTTCACCACCGGGGACGTCGGACTGGGCGGTTTCGATATCGTCGAGGCCGGCGGCAGCGCCCGACTGGTGCTGCATCAGGTCGGGGCCGGCAGCCTGATCGGCTATGCCATCGAGGACGACGGCAGCCTGAGCGGGGCAATGACGATGCCGTTGCCCGGCCCTGGCGGGCAGCGGCCGTCGGCAGTGGCCTCCTTCGGGCTCGGCGGTGGCCGGGCGGCGCTTTACATGGTCGATGCGGAAACCGGTGGCATCGACGGCTGGATCGCCGATCATTCCGGTGCGATCACCGCCGCGGCGAAGCTGTCGGGTAAGGCGGCGCATTATGTGCTCGACACCCAGGCGGTGCTGACGGTGGCCGAAACCGCCGGCGGCAGCGCCTTTCTGCTGGCTGCCGACAGCGGCAGCCAGGGGCTGAGCTGTTATGGGATCGACGCGAAAACCGGGGCGTTGACGCGAACCGCCACGTTGGGGGCCGCCGACGGGCTGGGCGTGGCGGCGCCCTCGGCGATCGCGGCGGTCACCCATGGCGGTGTCACCCGGGTGCTGCTGGCGGCCTCGGGCTCCAGTTCGATCAGCGTGATGGAGCTGGGCGAAGACGGCAGCCTGAGCGTCTCCGATCATATCCTGGATACCCGCGCCACCCGCTTCGCCGGGATCACCGCGCTCGAAGTGGTCGAGACCGGCGATCATGTGCTGGTGCTGGCCGGCGGTGCCGATGACGGGATCAGCCTGTTCTCGCTGCTCGACGATGGCCGGCTGGTGCATCTGCAGAGCCTGGCGCATGAGGAGGGGCTGGGGCTGGAGAATATCACCGCGATCGAGGCGATCCGGATCGGCGATCAGATTCAGGTCTTTGTCACCTCGGGCGGCGCGGCTGGGCTGTCGCAATTCTCGCTCGATCTGGGGGTTCTGGGGCAGGTGCTGGACAGTGCCGATCCGGCCCCGGGGGCAGCCGCCGGGGCCGGAGTCCCTCCGGCGATCCATGGCGGGGTCGAAGACGATATTCTGGTCACCGGAGCCGCCGGGGGGGAGCTGAGCGGTGGCGGCGGGGCCGATACCTTCGTGCTCTCCCCCACCGACGACATCCTGCGCATTCTCGATTTCGAGCGCGGCAGCGACCGGCTGGATCTGAGCGCCTTTCCGATGTTGCGCAGTCTCGACCAGCTCAGGTTCGAGGCCATCCCGACCGGCACCTGGGTGCGGTTCGGCGGGACCGAGATCAAGGTGATCAGCGCCGATGGCAAGCCGCTGGGGCCGGCCGATCTCTGGCCCGGCGGGTTCGATACGCCGGACCGGGTCATCCTGCCGTCGGATGGGAGCGGAGATGGACCCGACGGCGGCGGCGATGACGGGGGAAGCAGCGATGGAGGCGGTGATGGGGATGGAGGAGGTGAAACGGAAACCGGCCCGGGGGCGGGGGACGATACCCTCACCGGCGGCGCTGGCGACGATCATCTCTCGGGCGGTGGCGGTGAGGATACGCTTTATGGCGGCGATGGGGACGACCGGCTGGAAGGGGGCGATGGCGCCGATCTGCTGGAAGGCGGCGGCGGGGCCGATACGCTCGACGGCGGAGCCGGTGACGATGAGCTGATGGGCCGGGATGGCAACGATCTGCTGGAGGGCGGCGCGGGCGACGATATCCTTGGCGGCGGTGGCGGCAACGACCACCTGCGCGGGGGGCCGGGTGACGACCAGATCGCGGGCAATGACGGCGATGACCGCCTGTGGGGCGAGGCGGGCGACGATACCCTGCAGGGAGGCGCGGGCCGCGACCGGCTGATCGGCGGGGCCGGGGATGACCAGCTCCTGGGTCGCGCCGGGCGCGACTGGCTGCAGGGGGGTGGCGGTGACGACAGGCTGAGCGGCGGCGGCGGCCGCGACCGCTATGTCTTCGCCGAGGATCACGGCGATGACACCATCACCGATTTCGACCCGGGACAGGATCGGATCCAGCTGGATATCTCCGGCCTCAGCTTCGAGGATCTGAAGATCGAGGCCATGGCCGAAGGCGCGCTGATCGATACCGGCGAGGGCACCATCCTGCTGGAGGGGGTCGATGCCGAGGAACTCGACCCGGAGCATTTCCTGTTCACCTGAACGGCGGGGTCAACCGGCCCCCTGCGCCGGTGCCAGATTGCGGTATCCCAGCGCCACATGCGCCTTCAGCTCGGTGATGAATTCGACCAGATTGGGCGGCTTCTGATCGCCGTAATGATCGGCGGTGACAATATTCGGGGCCGGCAGATCGTCGGTCAGCCGCAGCCGCCTGGTATTGGCCTCGGTCGGCAGCGGATTGGCTGGCCAGACATTCAGCACGGTGCCGCCGAAGCCCGAGGAGACAGCGCGGATCACTGTCTCGTAATGGCTGCTGCGAAAGCCGATAAGGGGTTTTTGCGCCACATAATCGAACAACGTCATCAGATAGGTGGTGGTCAGCGGCAGGCTGAGGAGCGCGATTGGCTCGCTGCAAAGCTGGGCGAGAGAGATCGCCTCGAGCCGCGCCAGCGGGCTGCCGACATGGACCATCGCATGCGGCGGGGCGCGGCCGATATATTCGATGGTGCAATCGAAATCGGGGCCGAGATCATAGATCACCGCCACGTCGATCTCGCCACGATCGAGTGCCCGCTTGAGCGAAACCTGATCGGTCTCAAGCAGGGTGATCTCGAAAAAACCGATCCGTTCGCGCAGCCTGCTCAGCACGTCGATCATCATGATCGGACCGAAGGGTTCGAAACAGCCGATCCTGAGCGGCCCATGCGCAGTGCCCGACAGCAGCAGGCTGTCACGGAATTCGCGTTCTGCCGACAGCAGCCGGCGCGCCGCGGCCAGGTATCGTTCCCCCATCGCGGTCAGAACAACCCCCCGTCCCTTTCGCCGGTCGAAGATGCGGGCGCCTAAATCTTGTTCAGCCAGGGCGATGGCGGCAAGAATGGAGGATTGGGAAATATGCCTCTCGCGCGAGGCTTTGGCGATGCTGCCGGCCTCGTAAACCGCCAGAACATATTGGATTTGTCGTAGGGAGGCGCGCATCGCCTTCTCCATTTTATATTTATATTTCTTGTATATTTTGCATTTTACAAAGTTTCGGACGCAGCGCAGCCTTTTAAAGGACAACAAGATTGGAAAACTGCTGTGCTGGATGCGAAGAAAACCCCGGTTTCGGGAGCGGATGATCGTTGCCTGCTGACAAGCGCCGAGCTGACCGCGGCCTATGCCGCCGGCAGCCTGTCGCCGGTTGAGGTGACCGAAAAGGCGCTGGAGCGGGCCGAGGCAGCGCAGGAGAGCTGCAATGCCTTCACCCTGATCGACCATGACGGGGCGCTGGAAATGGCCCGCGCCGCCGAAGCGCGCTGGCAGGCGGGCGCCCCGCTGTCGCCGGTCGACGGGGTGCCGTCGACGATCAAGGACATCGTCTCGATCAAGGGCTGGTCGGTGCGCTATGGCTCGACGCTGACCGATGCGACACCCTGCGCGGTGGATGCCCCCAGCGTGGCACGGATGCGTGCTGCGGGGCTGGTGTTCCTGGGCATGACGACGACGCCGGAATTCGGCTGGAAGGCGATCACCGACTGTCTCTATTCCGGCATCACCCGCAACCCCTGGAACACCGATGTCACCCCGGGCGGCTCTTCCGGCGGCGCCGCGGTGGCCGCGGCCATGGGCGCCGGCGTCTTCCATCTGGGCTCGGACGGAGGTGGTTCGATCCGGATCCCCTCGGCCTTCACCGGCATTTCCGGCATCAAGCCGACGTTCGGCCGGGTGCCCGCCTACCCCGCCAGCCCCTTCGGCACGGTGGCCCATATCGGCCCGATGTGCCGCCGCCCCGAGGACGCCGAGGCGATGCTGGCGGTGATGTCGGGGCGCGATCTGTCGGATTGGTTCCAGGGTGCGGCGGAATTCCCGGCGCTTTCCCCGAAAGACGTCACCCCCAAGGGCAAGAAGATCGGTGTCTGGCGCAGCCCTCCCTCGGGCTATGTCGAGGCGGAGGTCGCGGCGCAATTCGAGAAATCGCTCGCCGATCTGGCCGAGGCCGGCGCCGAGCTGATCGAATTCGAGCTGCCGATGCGCGATCAGCTGCTCGATATCTTCAACTGGCACTGGATTTCCGGCGCCCGCCGCCGGCTCGACATGCTGGGCGATTTCGATGCCGGACAGATCGACCAGGGGCTTTATCAGATGGCCGAACAGGCGCGCGACTGGCGGGTGTCGGATTACATCGCCAATGTGAACCTGCGCGCCGCCTATGGATCGGAAATGGACCGGCTGCTGGCCGAGGAGCTGGATTATCTGGTCGCCCCCGGCGCTGCCATCCAGCCCTTCACCGCCGGTGAGGAACTGCCCGAGAACAGCGGCCTTTCCCGCTGGATCGAATGGGCCGGCTTCTCCTATCCGATCAACCTCAGCCAGCAGCCGGCGATGTCGGTGCCGGCCGGGCTCAGCACCGGGGGCCTGCCGCATTCGCTGCAGATCATCGCCGGGCGCGGCGCGGATTCGCGGGTGCTGGCCCTGGCCAAATGGTGGCAGGCACGCCATCCGGAGTATTTCCTCTGATCCGGCCCGACCGCCGGCGATGTCCGGCGGTCTCCTCCAGAGGGAAAACGCGGCAACAGATCGGAAAAAGACCCTGAACAGGGGTTTTTCCGCCTGCCCTGAGGGGCTGCGATGAACCGCCCTCTTGAAAGGTCCCGGCGCTACGGGGCTTTATGCGGTGGACGTCCTGATCGCGAGAGCAAGCGCACCGGGGGCAGACTACGGGCAGAAAGGCTGTGAAGATGGCGAAAGACTGGCTTGGCAACGATCTCTCCACCACCGACAGCACCACGGTGCAGGCGATCAACGATTTCAGCGAAGGGCTCCTGGCCTATGAGACCAAGGCCGGCAATGTGATCGCCGCCGCCGAGGCCGATCCGGGTTCGGCGATGGCAAATGCCTATGCGGCGCTGGCCTATATGTTCCTCGAAAGCCCCGAGGCGGGGGGCCTGGCGAAATCCTATCTGGAGCGCGCCGAGGCCGCCAAGGGCGCCACCCGGCGCGAGGCGATGAATATCGCCGCGGTGCGGGCCTGGCATGCCGGCGACGTCCCCGGTGCGATCCGCATCGGCAATGAGATCGCCGATGAATTCGCCCATGACCTGCCGATGGTGAAGCTGACCCAATATCATGAATTCAACCTCGGCAATGCGCCGGGCATGCTGCGCGTCGCCGAGAAGGTGGCCGAGGTCAACAGCGATCTGTGCCACATGCACGGGCTCTCCGCCTTCGCCTATGAACAATGTCACCTGCTGGGCGATGCCGAGACCTCGGCGCGGCGCGCCATCGAACTCAAGCGCAAGGAACCCTGGGCGCATCACGCGCTGGCCCATGTGCTGATCACCCAGGGCCGCATCGACGAGGGCATCGACTTTCTCGAGGACGTGTCCGGGACCTGGAACGATCTCAACAGCTTCATGCTGACCCACAACTGGTGGCATCTGTGCCTGAACTACATCTCCAAGGGCCGCTATGACGATGTGCTCAGGGCCTACGACACCCATATCTGGGGCGCCGACAAGAGCTATTCCCAGGATCAGATCGGCGCCGTCTCGCTGCTGCTGCGGCTGGAACTGGTGGGGGTCGATGTCGGCGACCGTTGGCAGGATGTGGCGCAGCACATGAAGGGACGGACCGAGGATTTCGTTCAGCCCTTCCTGACCATGCAATATGTCTATGGCCTGGCCCGCGCCGGCGCGCCCGAGACCGAGGCGATGATGGAGAACCTGAAGGCCTTCGTCGGCCGGGCGCCGGCCCATGTGCAGGATGCCTGGATCAATGTCGCCGAGCCCGCCTGCGAGGCGCTGGTGGCCCATGCCCGCGGCGATCACGAGACGGTGGTGAGGAAGATGGGATCGGCGATCTCGCGCATCGTCGAGATCGGCGGCAGCCATGCGCAACGCGATCTGTTCGAACAGGTGCTGCTCGACAGCGTGATCCGCACCGGGCGCTATTCCACCGCCCAGCAGATGCTGGAGATGCGCCGCGGCTATGAACCCTGCTCGGTGCCGAACAACGACAAGCTGGCGGAGGTCTATCAAAGCCTCGGCCTGCCGCGCGAGGCGGCCCGGGCCCAGGCCCGCGTCACCCGGGTGCTGAACGAGGCGCATCAAGGCCGATAACAGCCGCAACCGCCGGTGGTTCCGGGCCCTGTGGCCCCGCGCGCGTTTTCGTCTTTCCGGCTTCGGTTGACAGTCCCCGGACGATCCCCCATGCCTTTGGCAAAAGCGGACGCGAGGGCGGGCAGATGAAGATTGCGATGATCGGGACGGGCTATGTCGGGCTGGTCTCGGGGGTGTGTTTCTCGGACTTCGGTCACGAGGTCATCTGCGTCGACAAGACCCCCGAGAAGATCGAGATGCTGAAGGCAGGCCAGGTGCCGATCTTCGAACCCGGGCTCGATGCGCTGATCGAAAAGAACGTGGCCGCCGGTCGGCTGTCGTTCTCGACCGATCTGGCCGCGGCGGTCGATGGTGCCGAGGCGGTGTTCATCGCGGTGGGCACCCCCACCCGGCGCGGCGATGGCCATGCCGATCTGAGCTATGTGATGGCCGCCGCCGAGGAAATCGCCCAGGCGATCACCGGCTATACCGTGGTGGTGACCAAATCCACCGTGCCGGTGGGTACCAACCGGCAGGTGAAACAGGTGATCGCCAGGGCCAACCCGAAGGCGGAATTCGATGTGGCCTCGAACCCCGAATTCCTGCGCGAAGGCGCCGCGATCGACGATTTCATGCGCCCCGACCGGGTGGTCGTCGGCGTCCAGAACGCGCGCGCCGGCGAGGTCATGGCCGAGATCTACCGGCCGCTGTTCCTGCGCGATTTCCCGATCGTCACCACCGATCTGGAATCGGCCGAGATGATCAAATACGCCGCCAATGCCTTTCTCGCGACCAAGATCACTTTCATCAACGAGATCGCCGCGCTTTGCGAACGTGTCGGCGCCGATATCAAGCAGGTGTCGAAGGGCATGGGGCTGGATGGCCGCATCGGCAACAAGTTCCTGCATGCGGGCCCCGGCTATGGTGGGTCGTGCTTTCCCAAGGATACCAAGGCCCTGGCGCGGATCGGCCAGGATCACAGCGTACCGATGCAGATCACCGAGACGGTGATCAAGGTCAATGACGAGACCCGCCGCCGCATGGTCGAGAAGATCACCGACATGATGGAGGGCCAGCTTGCCGGCAAGACCGTCGCGGTGCTTGGCGTCACCTTCAAGCCCAATACCGACGACATGCGCGAGGCGCCGAGCCTGACCATCGTACCGGCCCTGATCGGCGCCGGCGCCAAGGTGCGGGTGGTCGATCCGCAGGGCCGCCGCGAGGGCGAGGCGCTGCTGCCCGGGGTGCAATGGATGGAGGATGCCTATAAGGCGGCGCAGAAGGCCGACGCGGTGGTGATCCTCACCGAATGGAACGAATTCCGCGCCCTCGATCTCAAGCGGCTGGCCAGGAAGATGGCCACGCCTGCCCTGGCCGATCTGCGCAACATCTATTCCGCCCGCGACGCCAAGCGGGCGGGTTTTCAGCGCTATATTTCGATCGGACGCAGCGATTACATCGCCGAGGACTGATCCCGGCAAGCGGCCCGAATATCCTGAACATATCCTGATACCCTGAACATAGTGTCTGTATCCCGGGGCAATCGCCCGGTTTTCCGGCGCGGGTGCCGCCGGGATCGACAAAATGTCCATTTGTGCAACCGGACACAGGAGCCTGTGCATCGGGCAGGTTGACAGATCTGCGGCCCCGAGGATAACCAACCATTTGGTTATTAATTTTCGACGGGACCCTCCAGGCCGATGGGACGACGCAAGCGCATAGATCGGGATGGCATCCTGACAGCGGTGGAAGCGGTGATCCGCGACCTCGGCCCCAGCCGGCTGACCATCGAGGCGGTGGCCGAGAAGGCCGGCATCAGCAAGGCCAGCGTGCTTTATGATTTCAAGACCAAGCGGCAATTGCTGGCGGCCTATGTCGCCCGTCAGATCGACACCAAGACCGCGTTGCGCGCCGAACAGGTGGCGCAGGCGGTAGGATGCACGCATCCCTGGCTCTCCGCCCTGCTCGACGAGGCCGAGAAACCGCCCTCGGAAGAAGAGATCTCGGGCGCGGTTCAGCTGACCGCCAGCATGGGCGCCGACGACAGTTGCCGGACGCAGATGAACGCCTTTTTCGACGCCGAGATCGCCCGGATCCGCGAAGAGGCCGCCGACCCGCGTTGCGCGATGCTGGCCTGGCTGGCGCTGCATGGGATGATGTCGATGGAATACATGGGATTTCATCGCTTCGATGCGCCGCTGCGCCACCAGGTCCTTGAAGACATCCGTAACCTGATCGGGCCGGAGACCCCGCCGGCCCCCGCCGATACGCCCCCGACACCACAGCCATAATCCAGAGCCAGGTTCCCCACCTTCCCTCCCTCTCCGACGTTTCTCGAAAGCGAGTTCCCCGATGTCTCTCCTCTCCCGCTTCTTTGCCGGCCTCGCGCTTTGCGCCGGGCTGGCCACCTCTGCCGCCACGGCCCAGCAGCAGATGCCGCCCACTCCCGTCTCGGTGCTGACGCTGCAGGGCGAGGCGCTGCCGATCATCAATGAATTGCCCGGCCGGATCTCGGCCACCCGGATTTCCCAGGTGCGGCCGCGGGTCTCCGGTATCCTGGTCGATCGAGTGTTCGAACAGGGCAGCCTGGTGCAGGAGGGCGACGTGCTCTATCACATCGACCCCGCCCCGTTCCAGGTCAAGGTCAAGGCGGCCGAGGCGACGCTGGCGCGCGCCAAGGCGACGCTGGCCAATGCCGAGGTCGAGCTGGAGCGGCAGCGCCAGCTCAAGGCGCGCAACGTCTCCTCCGGGGTGGAACTGGAATCGGCCCAGACCACGGTACTGCAGGCCAAGGCCGATGTGGCCCTGGCCGAAGCCTCGCTCGACGAGGCGCGACTGAACCTCGATTACACCGAGGTGCGCGCGCCGATCACCGGCACCATCGGCCGGGCGCTGGTCACCGAAGGGGCGCTGGTCAGCGCCACCGGCAGCGATTACCTGGCGCTGATCCAGCAGCTCGATCCGGTCTATGCTGACTTCACCCAATCGGCCTCGCAGCTCTTTGCGCTGCGCCGGGCGCTGGCGTCGGGCGCCCTGGTCGCCACCGCGCCGGGCCAGGCCGCGGTCACGCTCTATTTCGACGATGGCACCGCTTACGCCCACAAGGGGCAATTGCTGTTCTCCGAGGCGGCGGTCGACGAGACCACCGGCCAGATCACCCTGCGTGCCGAATTCCCCAACCCCGAGGGCGATCTGCTGCCCGGTCTCTATGTCCGGGTGCGGATCGAACAGGCAGTGCGCGAACAGGCCATCGCCATCCCGCAAAAGGCGGTACTGCGTGACGGCCGCGGCAATGCCCAGGTCTATGTGCTGAAAGAGGGGAATACCGTCGATCTGCGCTTGATCCAGCTCGGCGTGACGCTGGGCGATCGCTGGATGGTCGACAGCGGACTGGAGGCGGGCGAGACCATCGTCGTCGAAGGGGCCCAGAAACTCTATCCCGGGGCCACGGTTCAGCCCGAACCGGTCACGGCCGGCAACTGAGGCAGGTCTGAGACATGGCACAATTCTTCATCGGGCGCCCCATCCTGGCATGGGTGATCGCCATCTTCATCTCTCTGGCCGGCATCCTGGCACTGCCCAGCCTGCCGATCAGCCAATATCCCAATGTCGCGCCGCCGCAGATCACCGTCTCGGCCACCTATGTCGGGGCGTCGCCTGAAAAGATGTATGAGGGCGTCGCCCAGCCGATCGAAGAAGAACTGAACGGCGTCGACGGGCTGCGCTATTACGAATCCACTTCCGATGCCTCGGGGCGGATCTCGATCACCGCCACCTTCCGCCCCGGCACCGATGTGGGGCAGGCCACCGTTGATGTCCAGAACGCTGTCCGGCGGGTGGAATCGAAACTGCCCTCCTCGGTGGTGCAGCGCGGCATCAACGTCGAACAGGCAGGCTCGGGCTTCCTGATGGTGGTGTCCCTGATCTCCACCGACGGCACCCGCGAGGCGG
Organism: Pseudodonghicola xiamenensis DSM 18339; assembly: GCF_000429365.1. Taxonomy (GTDB): domain Bacteria; phylum Pseudomonadota; class Alphaproteobacteria; order Rhodobacterales; family Rhodobacteraceae; genus Pseudodonghicola; species Pseudodonghicola xiamenensis. The sequence goes on from NZ_AUBS01000031.1 coordinate 18,286, forward strand.
TCGATCTGGGCGATTACCTGACCCGCAACGTGGTGGGCGAGCTGTCGCGGATCGAAGGCGTCGGCAGCGTCCAGCTGTTTGCCGCAGCGCGCGCCATGCGGGTCTGGATCGATCCGCAGAAGATGCTCGGGCTCAGCCTGAGCAGCTCGGACGTGACCAATGCGATCAATGCGCAGAACGCTCAGGTGGCAGCGGGCCAGGTCGGCGCCGACCCGAACCCGATCAACCAGCAGCTCACCGCCACGGTGATGGTCAAGGGCCAGCTCTCCACCATCGAGGAATTCGGCAATATCGTCCTGCGCGCCAATGCCGACGGTTCCACCGTGCGGCTGAAGGACATCGCCCGGATCGAGATCGGCAATGAAAGCTATATGTTCAGCTCGCGGCTGAACGGCCAGCCCGCGGCGGCGATGGGGGTGCAGCTCACCTCCAGCGGCAACGCGCTGGCGGTCTCTCAAGCGGTGCGGACGAAGATGGCGGAGCTGGAGAAATTCTTCCCCGGCGGCATCGCCTATGAAATCCCCTACGACACCGCGCCCTTCGTCGAGAAGTCGATCACCAAGGTGATCCACACGCTGATCGAGGCGATGGTGCTGGTGTTCCTGGTGATGTTCCTGTTCCTGCAGAACATCCGCTATACGCTGATCCCCACCATCGTGGTGCCGGTGGCGCTCTTGGGCACATTGGCGGTGATGCTGGCAACCGGCTTCTCGGTCAACGTGCTGACCATGTTCGCCATGGTGCTGGCAATCGGCATCCTGGTCGATGACGCCATCGTGGTGGTTGAGAACGTCGAACGCATCATGGTGACCGAAGGCTTGCCCCCGCGCGAAGCCAGCCGCAAGGCGATGTCGCAGATCACCGGCGCCATCGTCGGGATTTCGCTGGTGCTCTCGGCGGTCTTCATTCCGATGGCCTTCTTCCCCGGCGCCTCGGGCATCATCTATCGGCAGTTCTCGCTGACCATGGTGGTGTCGATCTTGTTCTCGGCTTTCCTGGCGCTCAGTCTGACACCGGCGCTCTGCGCCACCTTCCTCAAGCCGGTGCCGAAGGGGCATCACCTGGAACGGCGCGGCCCCTTCGGCTGGTTCAACCGCGGTTTCGAGGCCACCACCACCGGCTATACCGGCGCGGTGCGGCGGCTGTCGGCCCGCACTGCCATCGTCATGGTCTTCTATCTGATCGTGGTCGGCGCCATGGCCTTCGGCTTCGTCAATCTGCCCACCTCCTTCTTGCCGAACGAGGACCAGGGCTTCATCATCACCGATCTGCAAACGCCGCCCTCGGCCTCGGCCAACCGGACCACGGCGGCGATCGAACAGGCCGAGGCGATCCTGAGCAGCAATCCGGCGGTGGAGAACATCGTCGCGGTGCGCGGCTTCAGCTTCTCCGGCACCGGCCCGAACGCAGCCCTGATGTTCGTCACCTTCAAGGACTGGAGTGAGCGCAGTCAGAGCGCGCAGGAGATCGCCATGCAGGCCAACATGCAGCTGTTCGGCCTGAAGGACGTGCGCGCCTTCGCGCTGTCGCCGCCGCCGATCCAGGGGCTCGGCACCACCGGTGGCTTCAGTTTCCGGCTGCAGGACCGCGGCGGGCTGGGCCAACAGGCGCTGCAGGCGGCGACCCAGCAACTGATGGCCGAAGCGCAGAAAAGCGGCATCGTCACCGGGCTCCGGCCCGAGGGCATGCCGGCTGCGGCCCAGGTGATCCTGACCATCGACCGGGAAAAGGCCAATACCTTCGGGGTGACCTTCTCGGATATCAACGCCACCATCTCGACCAACCTGGCGTCGAATTACGTCAACGACTTCCCCAATGCGGGACGCCTGCAGCAGGTGGTGGTGCAGGCCGACGAGACCGCGCGGATGAGCGCCGAAGATCTGCTGCAGCTTTCGGTACGCAATTCCGAGGGTGGCATGGTGCCCTTCTCCTCCTTCGCCACCGTGCATTGGGAGGTCGGCCCGTCGCAGGTGGTGGGCTATAACGGCTATGCCGCCACCCGGCTCTCGGGCAGCGCCGCACCGGGTTATTCCTCGGGCGAGGCGATGGCCGAGATGGAAAAGCTCGCCTCGGCGCTGCCGCAGGGCTTCGGCTATGAATGGACCGGTCAGTCGCTGGAGGAACGCGATGCCGGGGCGCAGGAGAACATGCTCTATGCGCTCAGCATCCTCTTCGTTTTCCTGCTGCTGGCCGGGCTCTATGAAAGCTGGTCGATCCCGCTGTCGGTGATGCTGGCGGTGCCCCTGGGGGTTGCGGGCAGCGTCGCCGCGGTCTGGATCGCCGGCATGCCCAACGACATCTACTTCAAGGTGGGGCTGATCACCATCATCGGGCTGTCGGCCAAGAACGCCATCCTGATCGTGGAATTCGCCAAGGATCTGCACGCCGAGGGCAAGGGCTTGCTGGAAGCGGCGGTGGAGGCGGCCAAGCTGCGCTTCCGCCCGATCCTGATGACCTCGCTGGCCTTCACCCTGGGCGTGGTGCCCTTGGCGATCGCCACCGGGGCGAGTTCGGCCAGCCAGAACGCGGTCGGCACCGGGGTGATCGGCGGCATGATCGCGGCGACCGTCTTCTCGGTCTTCTTCGTCCCGCCGGCTTTCGTCTTCGTGCTGCGGCTCTTCGGCAGCGACCGGCGCAAGAAGATGGCCGAATAGGTCCCTGCCAAGATCGACAAAGGAAACGCCCGGGACCGCAAGGCCCCGGGCGTTTTCATCTTGTCCACCCCGGCATCGTCGCCATCGGCCCCTCCGGGGACCACGCGATCAGCTCCGGGCGTAGATATCCTCGTAGCGGATGATATCGTCCTCGCCGAGGTAGGAGCCGGTCTGCACCTCGATCAGCACCATCGGCACCTTGCCCGGGTTCTCCATCCGGTGGACGGCGCCCAGCGGGATGTAGACGGACTGGTTCTCGGTCAGCAGCGTCACCTTGTCGTCGACGGTGATCCGCGCGGTGCCCTCGACCACGATCCAATGTTCCGACCGGTGATGATGGCTCTGCAGGCTCAGCGCCGCGCCGGGATGCACATGGATGCGCTTGACCTGGAACCGGTCGCCGATCACCAGGCTTTCGAACCAGCCCCAGGGGCGGTGATCCTTGGGAAAATGCGTCGCCTGCTTGGCCCCCTTGGCCTTCAGCGCCTCGACCGCCTTCTTCACGTCCTGCGCGCGCGAGGCATCGGCCACCAGCACCGCGTCGGCCATCGCCACGGTGATGATATCCTTCAGCCCGATGCCGACCACCTCGACCCCGGTATCCTCAGATCTGAGCAGCGTATTGTCACAATCGATCGCGGTGGCATGCCCCGACAGACCGACGCCACGGTCGTCCCGGCCCCCTTCGCGCCAGACCGCGTCCCAGCCGCCCAGGTCCGACCAGCCGGCGGCGAAGGGCACCACCGAAAGGTTTTCGGCCCGTTCCATCACCGCATAGTCGATCGAGATATCCCCGGCCTGCCCCCAGGCCTCGGGATCGAGCCGGAGAAAGCCCAGATCGGGCTTGCCCTGCTCAACCGCCGCCGTGACCGGGGCGATCAGCTCGGGCGCATGGCTGCGGAAGGCCGCCAGGATCGCCTTGACCGAAAACAGGAAGATACCGGCGTTCCACAGATAATGACCCGAGGCCAGCATCGTCTCGGCGGTGGCCAGATCCGGCTTTTCGACGAATCGTTTCAGCGCCAGCGGCCGGGCGGCGAAATCGCCCGGATCCTCGGCCAGCTCCAGATAGCCATAGCCGGTCTCCGCATGGGCAGGCTTGATGCCGAAGGTGACGAGCTGCCCGGCCTCGGCCGCCGGAACCCCGGCGGCGACGGCGGCGCGGAAGGCCGGCGCATCGGGCACCACGTGATCGGACGGCGCCACCAGCATCAGCCCCTCGGGATCGGTCTTTTCCAGCCAGAGCGCCGCCGCCAGCACCGCGGGGGCGGTATTGCGCCCCTCGGGTTCGATCAGGATGGCGCCCGGATCCGTGCCGATCTCGGACAATTGTTCGGTGACGATGAAACGGAAATCGGAATTGGTCAGGATCAGCGGCGCCGCGAAACCGGGGCCGGACAATCGCCGGGCCGAGGCCTGAAACAGCGTCTCCTCCCCCACCAGGGGAACAAATTGCTTGGGATAGGATTTCCGCGACAGCGGCCACAGCCGGGTGCCGGAGCCGCCGCAGAGGAGAACGGGGGTAATCATCTATATAAACTCCCGGAAGAAAATGAGCCGGTGGGTCGACCACCGGCCTTTGGTATCGCCAATGGCCTCCCGGTATTCAACCCCGCAAGGCCCGCGACCGGCCCAACCTGTGGCCCCGGGTCAGATCGCCCGCAAATCCGCCGCATCCTGAGCCAGGAACCAGGCGTAGGTCTGCGCCAGCCCCTCGGCCAGCGGGATGCCGGCCCGCCAGCCCAGTCGCGCCAGCCGGCTGACATCCATCAGCTTGCGCGGAGTGCCGTCGGGCTTGGAGGGATCGGTCACGATCCGGCCCTGATATCCCACCGTCCGCGCCACCATTTGCGCCAGCTCGAGAATCGAGACATCGCTGCCGGTGCCCACGTTGATATGGCTCAGCATCGGCTCGGTCTCGCGGGCATAGATCTGCTGCGGCAGATCCATCACGAACAGGCTCGCCTCGGCCATGTCGTCCACATGCAGGAATTCCCGGCGCGGCGCGCCGCTGCCCCAGATGGCGACCTCCTCCAGCCCGTCGCGGGCGGCCTCGTGGAAACGGCGGATCAGCGCCGGCAGCACATGCGAGTTCTCCGGGTGGAAATTGTCACCGGGCCCGTAAAGGTTGGTCGGCATCACCGATCGGTAATCGGTGCCATATTGCCGGTTGTAGCTTTCGCAAAGCTTGATGCCGGCGATCTTGGCCACGGCATAGGGTTCGTTGGTCGGCTCCAGCGTGCCGGTCAGCAGCGCATCCTCGGCCATCGGCTGCGGCGCCATCTTGGGATAGATGCAGCTCGATCCCAGTTGCAAAAGCCGCGTGACCCCGGCCCGATGGGCGCCATGGATCACATTGCATTCGATCATCAGGTTTTCATAGATGAACTGCGCCGGATAGCTGTTGTTGGCAAGGATGCCCCCCACCTTGGCCGCCGCCAGGATCACCTGATCGGGGCGTTCCGCCTGCATGAAGTCGTGAACGGCCTGCTGGTTCGTCAGATCCAGCTCCGCATGGCTGCGGGTGATCAGCGTCAGATCCTCGCCCACCTCCTTGCGCGCCTGCAACTGGCGCAGGATGGCCCCGCCCACCATGCCGCGATGGCCTGCCACATAGATTCTCATACGCGGTTTCTCCTGTTCTGTCCGGACCCCGCCGGCGCCGATCTGTTCCCGGGCTTAGCCGATCCGGGACAGGCTGCAAAGGCGGCGGCCCCCCGCCCGCCCCATCCCGAATCCCGGCCCGACCCTGCCCGCCCGTCGGACGGGTCTTGCCGGGCCAGGGCTGCCGGGGCGGCATCCGTTCGGCCCTGACACGCCCCCCGGATCGTTGCCTGGACCGGCCTCACCCCTCCAGGCTGACGGGAAGCTCCATGCCATGTTCCTTCAACAGCGCATGGCGGCGCGCCTCTTTCAGATCGCCGGCCACCATCTCGGCACACATCTGCTGCACGGTGATTTCCGGCTCCCAGCCCAGTTTCGCCTTGGCCCTGGACGGATCGCCCAGCAGCGTCTCGACTTCGGCGGGACGGAAATAGCGCGGGTCGATCCGCATGATCACATCGCCCACCTTCAGCGCCGGAGCCTTGTCGCCCTCGATCGCGGTAACGGTGGCGATCTCGTCAACCCCGGCACCGGAGAACTCCAGGCTGATGCCCAGCTCGGCGGCCGACCAGGCGATGAACTGGCGCACGCTGTATTGCACCCCGGTGGCGATGACGAAATCTTCCGGCGCCTCCTGCTGCAGCATCATCCACTGCATGCGGACATAATCCCGGGCATGGCCCCAGTCGCGCAGGCTGTCGATATTGCCCATGTAGAGACAGGGTTCCAGCCCCAGCGCGATATGCGCCAGCCCGCGGGTGATCTTGCGGGTCACGAAGGTCTCGCCGCGCCGCGGGCTCTCGTGGTTGAACAGGATGCCGTTGCAGGCATAGAGCCCATAGGCCTCGCGGTAGTTCACCGTGATCCAATAGGCATAGAGCTTGGCCACCGCATAAGGGCTGCGCGGATGGAACGGCGTGGTCTCGCTCTGCGGGATCTCCGCGACCTGACCATAGAGTTCCGAGGTCGAGGCCTGATAGAAGCGTGTGGTCTTCTCCAGCCCCAGAAAGCGGATCGCCTCCAGCAAGCGCAGCGTGCCCATGGCATCGACATCGGCGGTATATTCCGGCGCCTCGAAGCTGACCGCCACATGGCTTTGCGCGCCGAGGTTATAAACTTCGTCAGGACGCACCTCGGACAGGATCCGGGTCAGGTTGGAACTGTCGGTCAGATCGCCGTAATGCAGCTTCAGCCGGGCGTTGCCCTCATGCGGGTCCTGATAGATATGGTCGATCCGCTGAGTGTTGAACGACGAGGCGCGGCGTTTCAGCCCATGCACCTCATATCCTTTCTCCAGCAGGAATTCCGCCAGATAGGATCCGTCCTGTCCGGTAATCCCGGTGATCAACGCCTTTTTCATGCCTGTTCCTTTCTGCGGTCGTGATCGCCCCCGCGGCCCCCTCCGCCGCTGCCGCAGCCAGGCCGCGATCGCCGGGAAACCGCCCGCAGGCAGTTGTAGCCCTTTCGCGACAATGACAGTAGATGAGAAAACTGTCCGGAGGCTTCTGTGCTTATTGTCAACGACCGCATCGTTATCGCTCATATGAAGAAATGCGGGGGGGCATCCGTCTGCAAAGGCATGATCGAAAGCCTGCCGCCCGACACTATCGACTATTGGGGCTATACTGCCGCGGGCGAGGAGAAAAGCGCCTTATCGCGCCGCCGGGGCAAAGTCTGGAAACATTCGCCGGTCGCCGACATCCTGAACAAGCTGCCCCGCAGCCGCGACACCAGCGAAATCCACCTCGTCTCGGTGCGTCCCTGGTGGGATCGGGTCGGCTCCTATTATTATCACGCCAAGCGCTATAATGGCCTGGATGCCAAGAAATACCCCCGGGTCACCGGCATGAGCCTCTCGGACTTCATCCGCAGCGAATACATGGACGATGTGGAACGGCTGGATCAATTCTGTTCCGACGCCGAGGGCCGGCTGCTGGTCGATCACTTCGTCGATTACGACCGGATCGACGACTGGTACAGCACCATCATGGCCCGGCTCGGGGTCGCGAACGCCAAGCTGCCGACGTATAACCAGGGCCGGAAGAAATTCGCCGACGGCTACGAAAGCCTGTTCGATGCGGCGGACCTGGCCTACCTTCGGCAGGAATTCGCCGGCGAGGAGGCGCTGCGCGCCCGGCTGCACCCGGCGCCTTGGCGGATCAGACGATCTTCAGCGCGACCCGCAGCCCCATCGCCGCGACGCTCAGCCGGTCCCCCGGCTGCACCGCCACCGCCGGGTTGAGCCCGCCCGAGGCGATCCACTGCCCCGCCGCAAGCCCGGCACCATAGCGGCGCGCCAGGCCGAGAAACTCCATCGCCGCCCCCAGCGGTCCGCCCAGTACATTGTTGCTGCGTCCCTCGATCAGGGCTGCATCGTTGTGACGGAACTCGGACAGGAAAGGGGATTGGAACGGCGCCGCATCGAACGGCCGGACCGCGCCGACCCAGAGCGCCCCGGCCCCGGCCCGGTCGCTGATCTGGCCCAGCAGCAGCCCCTTGCAGGCCGCCGGCAGCACCGTGGCCGGGATCTCGATCCCGAGCCCCATGCGCGAAAAGGCCGCCTCCGGCGTCTCTGCCGCCGGATCGGCGATTTCCAGCATGATCTCGGGTTCCGCCAACGGCTGGTGCAGCCCTGCCACCGCAACCTCGGCGGTTTCGACGAAGACCTCGCCGTCGAACAGGGCGCCGAAGAAGTTCTCACTGTTGCCGAAGGCCTGGCGCGACCAGGGGTTGGCGCCACCGATCTTCCAGCCTGCCACCGATGCGGCATCGGCCAGTGCCAGCGCATAGGCCGATGCCGCATCGGTCGGCAGATCCGCCGGCTCGACCGCCGCCTCCCGGCCTTCGGCGCGGGCGCCCTTCAGCATTTGCATCAAATTTTCCATGGATCGATCTCGCTTCCGGCTCGCATAATTCGGCGTCACCATCGGCCAACTCCCGCGGGTATGCAACCGCTCCGCACCCCCTCCCCCAGTATCGGGTTGCGCCATTAGAGGAGCTTGTATAACGACTCCGTACAATCTGGCGTGGGTGCCAGAAACCGTGCAAAAATCTAGGTCATTTTATTTGTTTCACACTTGTCGGATATTCCCGGCACATATTGAAGAGACCATGTTGCCATGACGCTACGAGCCGCGATCATCGGATATGGGAAGATGGGGCAGATCCGCCACGAGGCGATGAACCGCCACGGCGGTTTCGATGTTGTCTGCGCCTGTGACACCCATGCCAATTTTGATGCTGATATTCCTCTCGTGACCGACCCTACCCGGGTCTATGACTACGATCCCGACGTGGTGTTCTGCTGCGTGCCCAACCGGATGATACCGGATGTGGTCTGCGATGCGCTCGAACGTGGCAAACATGTGTTTTCGGAAAAGCCCCCGGGGCGAAACTCCGACGATGTGCGGCGGATGCAGGCGGTCGAGGCGCGCCACCCCGATCTGGTGCTAAAATTCGGCTTCAACCACCGGTTCCACGACGCCATCGAAGACGCCAAGCGGATGCTTGATGCCGGCACGATGGGCGATCTCTATTTCATGCGCGGCGTCTACGGCAAGGCGGGCGGCGCCAATTACGCCCAGAACTGGCGCAACGATCCCAGCCAGTCGGGCGGCGGCATCCTGATCGACCAGGGCATCCACATGCTGGATCTGTTCCTGATGTTCGCCGATCACTTCTCAGATGTGCAATCGGTGGTGCAGCGCAAGTTCTGGACCGATGTGCCGGTCGAGGACAACGCCTTCGCGCTGATGAAGAACGACGCCGGCGTGGTCGCCTCGCTGCATTCCTCGGCGACGCAATGGCAGCACAAGTTCACCCTCGAACTCTATGCCCGCGGCGGCTTCATCTCGGTCAACGGCATCCTGTCGGCCTCCGGGACCTATGGCACCGAGGTGCTGAACGTGGCGCTGAACCGGCTGGATCAGGACGGCAACCCGATCCCCAACCCCGAAAGCCAGGAGGTCCGCTATACCGAGGATCATTCCTGGGACAAGGAAATCGCCGAATTCCATGCCGCCATCGCCGAGGGCCAGCCGGTCCGCTGCGGCACCTCGCAGCAGGCACTGGACGTGATGACCCTGGTCGAACGGATTTACGCCGCCGATGCGGACTGGCCCGGCCAGATCGCCGCCACCGCCACGGCCGGTTGAGGACATATTCCATGCAAACCCCTGTTTTCATCGACGACCTGCCCGACATTTCCACCGTCGCCAGCCGCAAGTCCGACCATTACCGCCAGACCCGCAATCGCGCCCTGGCCGAAATGTTGCTGGACGACGCGGTCAGCTGGCACGAACGCGCCTGCCCCGCCTGCGGCCAGAGCCGCGATCTGAGCCGCAACTTCAGCCAGGCGCTGATGCCGTTCCAGCGCTGCAGCGCCTGCAACACCATCTATGCCGCCCGGGTGCCCGACCAGTCGCATCTGGACGGCCAGCGGCTGCGGCTGCTGGACGAATTGCCGCCCGAGACCGCCGACAAGCCCAAGCGGCCGCGTGAGTTCGAATATATCTCGATCCTGAACTGGATCCGCCTGACCGAGGCCCGCAGCGGCCACAGTCTCGGCAAGGTGCTCGATTACCGCTTCTCCTCGCAGGCCCCCTCCTGGCCCGATGCGGTGACCCGTCTGGGCACCCATCGCGACTGGAGCTTTCTGCCGCTGGCCGCCGACGGCGAGACCGGCTTTGACGATCTGCGCGACCGGCTGCAGGCCGAAACCCCCGACGCGGTGCTGCTCTATGGCGAGATGGACCGGGTCGCGGATCCCGCCGCGCTGTTGCGGGTGGTGCGCGCCAACCTGCCGCGCGGATCGCTGGTCTTCATCGCCACTTCCTGTGCCGATGGGCTGGAATACGAGATCCTCGGGGCCGATTCCCCCAGCTTCGTGCCGCTCGACCGGCTCAACATCTTCTCGGTCGAGGGCTTCAGCCAGATGGTGCGAGAGCTTGGCTATACCGCGCTCGAAGTCTCCACCCCGGGCCGGCTCGATGCTGTGATCCTGCAGCATTACTTCACCGAAATCGAAAATGCCGACGTACCGTTCTGGTCCGGCTTTTTCCGCAGCGCCAACAAGGATCGGCTGCGGGATCTGCAAATCCTGCTGCAGCGCAGCCTGCGCTCCGGCGTAATGCGTTTCGTCCTGGAAACCTGACAGAAAGCGATTGTAATCATGACTGCCCTTTTTCCCGAAACTTCCTTCGACACCTGTGACAGCTTCGCCTCGGATTATTTCGCCGAGCTGAACCGCGCGGCCCAGGCCTGCGACCTGACCGCGCTGAACAAGATCGCCGAGATGGTCCGCGAGACCATCGACAGCGGCAATTTCATCTTTATCTGCGGCAACGGCGGCTCGGCCGGGATCGCCAACCATTCGCTGTGCGATTTCCTCAAATGCGTGCGCACCGATACCGACCTGATGCCACGGGTGATGTCGCTGGCCGCCCATACCGAGATGAATTCGGCCCTGGCCAATGACATCTCCTATGACGAGGTCTTCGCCTATCAGCTCGAATCCATGGCCCGTCCCGGTGACATGGTCTGGACCGTCAGCTCCTCGGGCAATTCGCCGAACGTCTGCCGCGCCCTGGAAGTCGCCCGTGAAAAGGGGCTGCGCTCGGTCTCCTTCACCGGTTTCGCCGGCGGCCGGTCGCGCGAGCTGGCCGATGTGAACGCCCATGTCGACGCGCAGAATTACGGCGTGGTCGAAGACATCCACATGAGCTTCATCCACATCATCACCCAGTATCTGCGCATGAGCCACATGGACAAGGGGCTGATCGCCGAACGGAAGTTCTGATCTTGTCCCCGCGAATGTCCGATCTGCACATCGCCCTCACTGCCCTGATGGACCGGGTGGCGGGCGATGTGCTCGCCGGTCCGGCCCGGGTGTCGGAAAAGGGCCAGGACGGCCTGGATTTCGTCACCTCGGTCGATCTGGCGCTGCAGGCCCGTTTCGAAACCGAACTGGCGGCATTGCTGCCCAGCTCACGCGTGGTCGGCGAGGAAGGCTTCGCCGGGCTCGGCGCCACCCAAGCGCCGGTCTGGCTGGTCGATCCGCTGGACGGCACGGTGAATTTCGTCGCCGGCCTGCCCTGCTATGCGATGGCGGCGGTGCTGATCCGCGACGGCGCCCCGGTGCTGGCCGCCGTGCATGACATCCCCAACCGCTCGACCTATTCCGCCATCGCCGGTGGCGGCGCCTTTCTCGACGGCGCCGCGCTCCGGCCCCGCGCCCATGCGGCGCGGCTGGCGGTGCTCAGCTCCGGACTGATGCGCGATCTGGCCGGCCAGGCGCCCGCGGTTCTGGGCGATCTTCTGGCCACCTTCAAACTGCGCAACCTGGGCAGCCAGGCGCTGCATCTGTGTCATGCCGCCGCCGGCCACCTGAGCCTGGTCGCAAGCCGCGAGGCCCGCGGCTGGGACGATATGGCCGGTGCCCTGATCGCCACCGAGGCGGGGCTGGTCTATGGCCATTACGGCGCCGACGATCCCGAGGCGGGCGCCGAACAGATGAGCCTTTGCACCACCCCGGATTTGTTCGATACCTATGCCGCCGCGCTGGCCCGTTCGCTGCCGCCGGCCGACGCGCCCCAGCCAACAAGGAGCACCCGCCCATGAAAACCGTAGCCATGATCCCCGCCCGCATGGGCAGCCAGCGTCTGAAGAAGAAGAACCTCGCTCCGCTGGCCGGACAGCCGCTGATCACCCATGCGGTCGAGAAATGTCTCAAGACCGATTGTTTCGACGAGATCTACATCAACTCGGAAAACGCCGAATTCGGCCAATATGCCGAGGAATACGGCATCAAGTTCTATCAGCGTCCCGAAGAGCTGGGCAATTCCGTCGCCACCTCGGAACAGTTCGTCTACGACTTCCTCAAGCATGTCGATTGCGATCTTCTCGTGCAGGTACACTCGATCGCGCCGCTGCTGACCATGGAAGAGATCCTGTCCTTCACCCGCGCCTTCGCCGCCTCCGACGCCGATGTGATGCTCTCCTGCATCGAGGATCAGATCGAGGTCGCCTATCAGGATCAGCCGGTCAATTTCACCTTTGCCGAAAAGACCAATTCGCAGGAGCTGAAGCCAACCCAGCGGGTCACCTGGTCGATCACCGGCTGGCGGGCGAAATCCTATATCGACGCGGTCGAATCCGGCCACATCGGCACGTATAACGGCAAGATCGCTTTCTATCCGGTCAATGCCATTTCCGGCCATGTGATCAAGACCCAGCAGGATCTCGATATCGCCGAGGCGCTGCTCTCGGTCCTGCGCAAGTGAGGCCCGCCATGAAGGTTCTGGTTTCCAACATCATGATGATCAACGAGCGCGACCGCTTCGACGCGGCCCTGCGCGCGCGCGGCGTCGAACCGGTCTGGCCCGAGGTCGACCAGTTCATGGACGAGGCGCAATGCCTGTCCCTCGCCGGCAGCTTCGACGGCTGGCTGGCCGGCGACGACAAGATTACCGAACCGGTGATCCAGGCCTGCCTGCCGCGGCTCAAGGTGATCTCGAAATGGGGCACCGGCATCGATTCCATCGACCTCGCGGCGGCGAAGGCGCTCGGCGTGCCGGTCTGCAACTCGCCCGGCGCCTTCCGCGACGCGGTCAGCGAATATGCCATCGGCCTGCTGCTGACGGCCAGCCGCCGGCTGGCGCTGACCGACCGGACCATCCGCGCCGGCGGCTGGCCCAAGGGGCGGTTCCCGGGGATGACCGGGCGCACCATGGGGGTGATCGGCTATGGTGCCATCGGCCAGGGCGTCGGCCAGCGCGCCCGCGGGCTGGGCATGACCGTGGTGGCCCACGATCCCTATATGACCGAGGCCCCCGACGGCACCGAGCTGATGAGCTTCGAGACGCTGCTGGAGCACGCCGATGTGATCTGCCTGTGCTGCAACCAGACGGCGGAGAATTATCACCTGCTGAACGCCGACAGCTTGGGCCGCGCCCGCGACGGGCTGATCTTGGTCAATGTGGCCCGAGGCGGGCTGATCGACGAGGCCGCGCTGATCGCGGCGCTGGAGGCCGGCAAGATCGAGGCTGCCGCGCTCGATGTCTTCGAGGCCGAACCGCTGCCCGCCGATCACCCGCTGCGCGGCTTCGACAATGTCGTGCTGTCCAGCCACAACGCCAACAGCACCGTCGAGGCGATCGAGCAGGTCCACGCCAATACGCTTGAGAACCTGTTTAAACATCTCGCCGTCTGACCCGGCCCCGGCTATAGTCGACGGAATGAAATACCGCCTGCAGGGATATGTCGCCGCTTTCGGCGCCCATACCATCAACGCCTTCGACCTCGCAGCCTGGCGACAGGCCACGACCCTGTCCTATTTCGGGGTCGGGCTGCGGGTGCGGGCCGGCGCCCTGCGGGTGGCCCTGACCCATATCGCCCCTGACGGCAGCCGCAACCGGCTGGCGTTGCTGGAGTGCCCCGATCCCGGCGAGGCCTTCAGCCCGCCGCTGCACCTGCCCGATCTCGACGGGGTGCTGCTGCCCGAGATCGAGGCCCATTCCGAGGGTGTCGATTACGATCTCTATTTCGGCACCGACGACGCCCCCGCCACCCCCTGGCTGCGGGTCGGCTATCTCTGTGCCACCGATCGCGCCGAGCCCGCCATGGCCTGCGCCGAAAGCTTCGACAATTACCTGCGCATCTATGGAGATGGCGAGATCGCCCGGCTGGTGCTGCTCGGTGCCGGCGGGAGTCCGCTACCCGCCGGCACCGAGCAGATCTCGGCACTGGACACCGATCGCCCCGCCCGGCCGGAGCAGGCGCTTTACGAGGCCTGCTATGGCCGGCTGGCGCCGTGCGATTTCACCCATCTGTGCCTGATCGGCGCCGATCAGCGCCCCGATCCCGAACAATTCGCCCGGACCACCGCCCTGCTGCGCTTTCTGCGCCCCGGATGGGAGATCGCCGCCCCGCTCTATACGCCGCAACCGGATGCCCCCGACCGCCCCGGCGACCGCCTGCACCATGGCTGGCAGGCCCGTGCCACGCTCGATCCCGGCGACCGGGAGATCCTCCGGGAGATCCTGCTGCCGCCGCCGCCGCCCGAGGCCGATATCCCCAACCCCGGCTGGCGCGCCCTGACCCATGGCGACCTGCTGCGCGCCGGCCCGCCGGCCCCGCTGTTGGCCAGCCAGAGCGCGGCGGAACATGCCCTGCGGCTGCGCGCCGCCGGTGTCGGGCTGCTGCAGCCGCTGTCGCTCTGGACCCTACCCGACCCGATCGTCGGGAGCGACGGTCTGCCGCCAGCGCCACCGCCGCGTCAGGCGCTGCGCGACCGGATGCTGCGGCTGATGCTGGCCGGCCAGGCCCCCGGACCGCAGGTGGCGGCGCTGATCCGCACCGCCCTCGAGGCCGGCGATCTGCCCCGCGCCCGCGACGCGCTCGGCGCGCTGGACGATCTGCTCAGCGGCGTGCAATCCCCCGGGCCGGCGGCCCCGCCGCTGCCGACCGGCCCCGTCGACACCCGCGCCGGGATCGAAATCCGCCTGACCAGGGCGCTGGAGCGGCTGGAGCAACAGGGGCCCCATCTGCTGGCGCATTACCGCGACCGGCGCGATCGCGCGCCGCTGCCCGCACCGATATCGGACGCCGCCACCGCCACCACCGGCGGGGCCGAGCTGCAGGTACTGCGCCAGGGTCTGGCAACGCTGCGGCAGGAGCTGGCCACGGCCTATCTGCGGATCGAGACGCTGCATGATGCGCTGCAACGCGCCCGTCAGAGCGACAGCGACCGCATCGCCGCGCTGCTGCGGCACAACCGGCTCGAACACACGCCGCAGGTGCTGGGCGATCTGGACCGCGCCAGCCTCGCCGCGCTGCACCTGCTGCGAAATCGTCACGCCGGGCGCCGCGCCGTCATCCTCGGCAACGGCCCCAGCCTGCGGATCTCGGATCTCGACCGGCTGACCGGCGAGATCACCTTCGCCTCGAACAAGATCTACCTCGGCTTCGGGGAAACCCTGTGGCGGCCAACCTATTATTCGGTCGAGGACAGCCTGGTGATGCAGCACAACCGCGATCGCATCGCCGCGCTGCGCGGGGTCACCAAGATCTTTCCCGACAACATGCGCCAGTTCGGTTATCAGGAGGCGGATGCGATCTTCATCCCCTTCCTGCCCCCCGCTTCTTTCGAGGCGCCGCTGTCGGATCCGGATTTCCCCGATTTCAGCGAAGACCTCTGCCGGGGCATCTGCTGGGGATCGAGCATCATCTACAGCCAGATCCAGATGGCCCTCCACATGGGCTGCCGCGAAATCGTGTTGACCGGGGTCGACCACGACTATCAACTTCCCGACCGCCGGCAGGGCCGCTTCTATGTCCATGAGAACGAGCAGAACCACTTCCACCCGGATTACCGCAGCCCGGGCGAGACCTGGCACCAGCCCAATCTCGAGGTGATCGAGGTGTCCTTCGCCCGCGCCCGTGCGGCCTGCGCCGCCCGCGGCGTGCCGGTGATCAACGCCTCGCGCCAGAGCCGGCTGGACATCTTCGACCGGGCCGATTTCGACCGGCTCTTCCCCCCCCGCCGAAGGATCAGACCATGACGCCACCGATCTTTGACGACCGTATCTGCACCCTTGGCGAAGGCCCGTTGTGGCATCCGCTGCGCCAACAGCTGTTCTGGTTCGACATCGTCAACAACCGGCTGCTGTCACGCAACGGCGACCGACCGCTGGAATGGCGCTTCGACCGCCATGTCAGCGCCGCCGGCTGGATCGACGAACACCATCTGCTGATCGCCAGCGAAACCGATCTCTTCCGCTTCGATCTGGAGAATGGCCAGGAAACCCGGCTCTGCGCACTGGAGGCGGACCGCCCCGAGACCCGTTCAAACGACGGCCGCGCCGATCCCTGGGGCGGCTTTTGGATCGGCACCATGGGCAAGGGCGGCGAAACCGGGGCCGGCACGCTCTATCGCTGGTATCGCGGCGAACTGCGGCCGCTGCTCTGCGAGCTGACCACCCCCAATGCGATCTGCTTCGCCCCCGACCGCTCCTGCGCCTATTATTCCGATACCAAGGCCCGGACGATCTGGCGCCAGCCACTGGCCGCCGATACCGGTTGGCCCCAGGGCGAACGGCAGGTCTTTCTCGATCTGCATGCCACCGACCAGAGCCCGGAATACAAGCCCGACGGCGCGGTGACCGACAGCGAGGGCTGCCTGTGGAGCGCGCAATGGGGCGCGGCGCGGGTGGCGCGCTATGCCCCTGACGGGCGCTTTCTCGAGGCGGTGGCCCTGCCCACCGGTCACACCTCCTGCCCCGCCTTCGGCGGGCCGGATCTGGGCACGCTCTTCGTCACCAGCGCCACCCAGAAACTGCCCGAGGACAGGCCGGACTGGCAGGCCGATGCCGGCCGGACCTTCGCGCTACCGACCCGTTACCGTGGCTCTCCCGAACCGCGGGTGATATGCTGATCTCCATCATGCCCCGGCCTGCAGGCCCGGGGCCGATCGCAAGAGAATGCACATGAATATTTCCACCGAGACTGCCCCCGCCGCCGCCCGGACCGAGCGGACCGCGCGCCGCCGCTTCAGCCAGATCCGCGGGATTTATCCGTTGCAGCGCTATGTCCGGGCCTTCGGCCCCTCCATCGTCAATGCCTTCGATCTCGATGCCTGGCGCCGGGCCACCACCCTCAGATGGCTGGGCATCCGGCTGGTGGTCCGCGCCGGCCATGTGCGCATGAGCCTGCAGCAGATCACCGCCGACGGCAGCCGCCGCGAACTGGCCCGGGCCGAACAGGGCGGCCCCGGCACCCAGGTGCTGCCCGATCTGCGGCTGGCCGAGCTCGATGGCGCCCTGTTGCCGGTGATCGAGGAGGAGAGTCCGGATGCCAATTACGATATCGTCTTTGCCACCGACGATATCCCCGCCACCCCGCATCTGCGCATCAATTATATCTTTTGCACCTTCAAGCGCGCCGAATACGTGCAACACAACGCAGAGGTGTTCCGCGATTACCTGCGCCGCCATCGCGCCACGGAAGAGGCTCATCTGACCGTGATCGACAACGGCAGCGATCAGGGCAGCAACGATTGCGGCGTCCATCCCGACGCCGATGTCACCGTCTTCGCCAACGACAACACCGGCGGCGCCGGCGGCTTTGGCCGCGGCATCTATGAATCCTGCTATGGCGCGCTGGCGGGGCAGAATTTCACCCATGTCTGCCTGCTCGACGACGATATCTATCTCACGCCCGAGATGTTCGCCAGGAACACGGCCTTCCTGCGCTTTCTCAGGCCCGGTTTCCACGTCGGCGCGCCGATGTACCCGACTTCATCGCCCCAGCAGGCGCCCCGGCACAGCGCCTGTTTCGGCCACAAGTTCCGCGGCACCGTCCACCCCAGCGATACCGCGCTCGGCGGCGGGCTGGATACCGCCGACATCCCCGCCTTCATCGGCATGGACAGGGCGCCGGACACCACCGGCTGGTGGTGGGATTGCATCGCCGTCGCCGATATTCACCGCATCGGCCTGCCCTATCCCTTCTTCATCAAGATGGATGATGTCGAATACGGCCTGCGGCTGCGCGACGCTGGGGTCGAGTTGGTGATCCCCTTCTCCTTCTGGGTGCTGCATGACGATTTCGAAGAGAAATATTCGGCCGCCATGCAATATTTCCGCTTCCGCAACCGCTGGGTGCTGCTGGCGCTGACCGGCCGGCTCGAGACCCAGACCGATTTCATCGACCAATATGTCGCCCTGGTGCGCGGCTTCGTGGCCGAACGCAAATACGAACACGCGCAGCTTCTGCTCGACGCGATGGAGCATTTCCAGCGCGGGCCCGACTATCTGGTCGAACAGGAGAAATCCATTCTGGCAGGCATCTTCGCGCTGGTGAAACACGAGAAGAACGTCACCATGCCGACCCCGCCCGAAGGCGCCGTACTGGCCAACGATCTCTATCCTCCCGCCTCGCCGCGGACCGCACAGCTCAACCGGATCACCGTCAACAACCATTTCCTGCCGCTGAAAGAGCGGGTCGCCATCGACACCACCCGGCCGCATCGGTCGACCGACAGCCGCCGCGGCAAGACCGTCAGCTATTGGAACAGCCGCAAGGGGGTCGGGTTCACCGTCACCCGCGATTCCCGCCGGGCGCTGCGGCAGATGCTGCACCTGCGCCGGCTGCAGCGGCAGCTCCCCGGGGCGCTGCCCGGGGTGATGGCCCGCTATCGCGCCGCGCAGCCGCATCTGACTGCACAGGGGTTCTGGGCCGATTACGGCAAATTCGGCCGGCGCCCGCGCCTGGAACCGGTGCAGCACGAGACCGCCGCGATCACGGATCTGCGCCAGGAGGTCGCCCGGCTGCATATCGCGCTGCAGCAGCGCGGCGCGCTGGAAGACCATCGCGCCCGCAACGTCAGCCCCGAGGACGAGAGCTTTCTGAACGCCCTGCGCAACCGTTATCTGGGCCAGCGCTGTTTCGTGCTGGGCAACGGTCCCAGCCTGACCGTCGCCGACCTGGAACTGTTGCGCAACGAGGTCACCTTCGCGGCCAACAAGATTTACCTCTGTTTCGACGAAACCGACTGGCGCCCGACCTTCTATTCGGTCGAGGATCTTCTGGTGGCGCAGAACAATACCGCCGATATCCTGGCAGTGGAGGGCACCACCAAGATCTTCCCGCATCACATGCTGCCGTTCCTGCCGCGCCAGCCCAACCACCATTACGCCCGCTGGCTGCCCCCGGCCGACAACCGGTCCCCCTTTCGCGAATTTTCCAGCGATCTGACCAAGGGGATCTGCTGGGGCTCGACCATCACCTATTCGATGCTGCAGATGGCCGTACATATGGGGTTCAGTGAGATCCACATCCTCGGGCTCGACCACAGCTACGTGGAGCCCGCGACCAAGCAGGACGGCGCGCTGATCTCAGAAGGCGAGCGCAACCATTTCCACCCCGATTACCGCAAGAAGGGCGAGAAATGGCACTATCCGGTGCTGGATCGGCTGGAGACCTCCTACCAGTTCGCCAAGGATTATTGCGACAGCATCGGCGTCAAGATTTACAACGCCAGCCGGTTTTCCAAGCTGGAGGTCTTCCCTCGTGCCGATCTCGACGAGATTCTGGGGCTCAAGTCTCCTTCACCACAGTCGCCGGCCCCGCCCGGACCGGGTTAGAAAAGCTAGAAATGGTCGACAAGGCAGGCCCTCCGCTGTACCCATGGGCCAGCCATTCGAAGCGCAAATTTTCATTCCAGATTAAGGTGCGGCATGCTCGATAGTAACTATTCTCAGGAACTCGTGGAAAAAATCCGTACGGCCCAAACCACCGAAGCGAAGGTCCAGGTTTTGAAAGACCAGGCCGCCAGCGACAGTTGCGTCATCCTCGCCTGCGGACCGTCGCTTAACGAATACAGCCCCGAACAGCTGCGCGAGCTGTGCAAGGACTCCGTCGTTCTGGCGATAAAACAGGCCTTTGCCTATGTGCCCGAGGTCTGCGACTTCCTGCTGCTGAACACCTGGAATTACCAGAAATACGATTTCGGCCAGCGTCGTCCAGTTATTCTCTACGAAAAGGGACCCGCCGACCCGACGGTCTACGGCGAACACGACATCGTCTTCGACCTGCCCCGGGCCAGCGACCTGTCCCAGCAGCTGGCGCGCTCGAAGCGCTATGACGATTACGCTTTCGATGCCTCGGTCAACCGCCCCTGGGGGCCCGGCGTGCTGTACGAGATCGGCTTCTACCTGGCCCATTACATGGGGTTCAAATCCATCGTCACGCTGGGCTGGGACGTGGGCGCGAAAAGCACGTCGGTTATGCCGCATTTCTACGACCGCCCGTCACCCCAGCGCACCCGCACCCTGGCCAAGTCGCGCTGGATCCGCAGCCTGGCCGAGCGCAACCGGTTCCTGCACGAGGGCGGCGTTCTGTACAACAAGCCCCGCATCATACCCGAAGAGGTCGAGATCTGCGCCGCCGCCTCCGGCGACTGGTACGACTGGCTGACCGCCCAGGGCATCGACCTAAAGATCGTCTCCAAGGGCGCCATCGTGGACGCGCGGATCCCGCGCACCCGGCTGGAGGACGTGCTGGGAAAAGCGGCCTGACCGGCGCCCGCGCCGCACCGCGGCGCATTCTCGCTTGAACCGCCGGAAGACTTGCGCTTACACTCGCGACGCAATCCCTAACCCATTATCGAAAAAGGATATATCTCATGCTGAAATGTACGCTGAACAACGGAAACACACTGTTCCTGAACATGGAGCGCGTCATTCAGATAACCAAATCGGAAGATATGCTTGCAATGTTTTTTACTGATCAGGAAGGAGAGGTTCAGCGCCGCCAGATTAGCGAGTTTGAAATTCTTCAGCCCGGAACGCCTGTGTCCTGACATTTAGGTCTGAACGGCGGAAGACTGAAATACTTTCCGCCGTTCGAGCCGAAGATCCCTTCGTACACCTCATTTTTCTTGTCGCTGACGAGTTTTCAAGGTTTTTAGACCATAGCCCTAGTCTATTAGCTTGCATCGGCAATCGCGTTAGCTGAAGTACCGTTGCCGCACTAGGCGCGTTAAGGAGAGATATGATGCCCAAGGTCATGCTGATTTCTGGCTGCCCCCGATCCGGCACAACAGGGTTCCGCACAACCCTTGCGCAGGATCCCCGCATGGCCATCGGCCTCGAAAGATACCTAAAACTATCAATCAATAAGA
Source organism: Pseudodonghicola xiamenensis DSM 18339 (assembly GCF_000429365.1). Taxonomy (GTDB): domain Bacteria; phylum Pseudomonadota; class Alphaproteobacteria; order Rhodobacterales; family Rhodobacteraceae; genus Pseudodonghicola; species Pseudodonghicola xiamenensis. Next base: position 39,223 of record NZ_AUBS01000031.1, read on the forward strand.
AAATGACGCCTGATCTTTGGGAGCGCGAGCGGTTCATCGACGTGCGCCCAGAAGATACCCAGGTGCAGCCCGATCACCCGTCTTGGGATATCGCAAACATCATCATAGACCGCGTTCGTAACGACTACGAAACCCTCGACTACATCGGCGACAAGCTGCCACGCTCTGCCAACAGCTTTGAAGTGTTCGCAGAGACTCTTCCGGACATCAAGATCATTTACTTGCTGCGGAATCCGTTTGACGTGGCAGCATCTTACAACAAACGGGCGCGCAATGAAAAAGACAAGACCTGGCGCCCTGTCACAGACTATAGCGTTGCCGTGAAACACTGGAATTTCGATATCCGGCAGGCCGTCAAGTTCCTCGACCAACTCGATCTTCACATTATTCGCTACGAGACTATTTTCCGTAATTTTGAGGAATTTGAAAACGTTTACGATTTTCTTGGCCTCGAGATGAACGACGAAGCGCGCTCAAGCTGGCAAGGCGCTCACAAGCGCAGCCTGTCTCTGGAAGCTCAGCGGTCAGCCCTCGCCGACGAGGAAAAGGTTCATGTCTCTGCGCACTGCGATTTTGGCAGCTATCGAAAACTCCTCAAACACGGCGGGTTTTTGTAAAGCGAGGCACCCTTTCGAACCACAGGATTCGCACAGCACGCCCGCAAAGGCATGCGTGCAATCACAACGGCTGACTGCAAACTAGTCCAGATCCACCTTGTATTCGGAGAAGTCTGGCCTGCGCTTGTTAGACAGTATCTTCGAAATAAATGCGGCCTGTTTCGGAGACATCTTCGGCTCCCGATCGAGCACATAAGGCAAGAGTAGGAACGGCGGTGCCTTGACGTCGCGGCTGACCACGCGGGTGTAGCGCTCGGCAGCTTCGCACACCACCATATCGGGTTGAACCATGGCCACCATCTCGCGGTGAAAGAACCGCGTGCGGCAGAACACCATGTTGCGGAACCCCAGTTCGACATAGGCCAGTCCATTAAACAGGTAGCTGTCGCCAAAGATCAGCAGCGTTTTGTCCGTCACGCTGTCGGGGTTGTACGACACCACCATGCGGCCGTCGTTCACCGGTTTGTCGTAATCATGCGCCAGCCCGTTCTCTTCGCTGGTGACCGAGGGTGCGCGGCGCGGCCACAGCGCCTCTTCGCCCTGCTGTGGTTCGAGCTTGCGGCCCAGGTCGCCGTAGAACAGCTTGTCCAGCGGCTGGGTCTGCGCCTGCATCTTCTCGCTCAGCGCGGAAAGCTCCACCTCCGAGAACCCGGCCGTCTCGGCGATGCGCCGGGTGGCCAGCATCATGCCGGCGGCGGTCCAGTGCGTGTCGGTCTTGTAATAGGATCGCCCGAATGGGTTGTCGCGCAGATCCTGCGCGCCGTACCACATGTTCTCCACCGTGGCGCCCTCGGCGGCGGTAAACGCATCCCAGAAGGATTTCGGGTTCTCCACCGGGAACCCCTCGGGGTGGACCTTGTATTTTTCCGGCGCCACCATCTGCAGAAAACCACGCCCCTGGCGTGCGCAAAACGCCGCGCGCTCCCGCAAGTTCTGCCAGAAATTGCGCACCGACTGCTCGGGCACGGTCAGTTCGCCGGTGGCGAATTTCAGGATGCTGTGCGCCCCGGCAGCCAGGTACAGTTCCTCGTGCTCCCCAATCAGGACCGCATTCTCGATTTCGTAAGTGCTGTCCGTCATTGCCGCGCCGCCTTCAGGAACCAGATATTTAGGTTAATGCGTTTTTTCTTCATTTGTCGTCCTGCCGCTCTGCTTGCCCGAAGCAGCTCTGGCGCGCCACCTTTCCCGTAAAAACCCGGCCTTTACCCGGAGGGACCTGAACGGGCGGGGTGGCGACCGTACTCGCTTCCTACTTTCCCCCATACAGGCCAGAAACGGCCCCGAAACGCAAGCGGCACAATCGGATAGCCGGCCGGATAGCGGGTTGCGCTCGCCCCCAAACCCATTAGAGTCCGTCCCAGAGCTTAATCAGTTTTCCGAGAAGACCGACAAGATGCTGAAGGATACCATGCCCGCGGCAAAGCCCCGCTTGCGACCGCGCATCAACATTTCGAAGGCGGTTTACGATCCCGCCACGCAGAAGCTGACCGTGAACGGCTGGAGGCTGTATTCAGGCCAAAAGCCTCCCCGTATCGTGCTGTCGACCCCGGAGCGCGGCGAGCTGGGCGAGGCCGAGCAGGGGGGCAGGCGCGCCGACGTGTTCCGTGAGTATCCCGAATACGAGGACAAGACCCCCGGCTGGGTGTTCGAGGCGACGGTCCCCAATCTGGATCACCACAACAAGCTGCTTGCCACACTCGTCCACGATGGCGGCGAGCAGTTGTACCGCGCCCCGATCACGCTCCTGGCAACCCCGGAGGCCGCCGTCGACCACAGCCGCTTCGAGGTGACCACCTGCGCCTATGACACCGAGAGCAAGTTCCTGCGCCTAGCGGGCGAGGCATATCCCGAACTGCCGCTGCGCCGACTGCGGGTGGTGCTGGGCACCGGCCGCTCGGAAGTTATCGAAAAGGCGTTCCTGCCCTCCTCCAACACCCGGCTGAAAACTGGCGGGGTGGTCAACCAATTCGGCGGGTTCGAGGCCCGGGTCCGCTTTGTCGGCCAGGGGGCGCTGTCCGCGATCAAGGTGGTCGCCGACCTGATCGACGGCAGCGAGACCGCCTGGTCGATCGCGCCCGAGGCACTGCTCTACGACCAGCCGCTGGCCGAGATCACCAGCGCCCGGCTCGATTACCTGCGCGACCGGATCACCGTCGAGGGCTGGTATCGCAGCTATCACCCGGTCACCATGATCAAGCTGCACATGGGCAATCAGCCCTGCCATGGTCTGCCCGAGCTGCGCGAAGACGCCGAGCTGAGCCGCAAGCTGGGCTTCCGCGGACCGCTGGTGCAGCGGTTCCGCTACGATCTGCCGCTGTCCGAGGCGCTCAGCGATCCCGCCCGGCTGCCGCCCCCGGAGACGCCGTTCACCCTGACCCTGTTCAACCGGGACCGGGATATCGGCCGCTTCGAGGCCGATCCCTCCGCCGTCGAGATGGTGACCGCCAAGGCCACCAGCATCATGTTCGACCGGCGCAACTCGCTGCTGATGGTCTGGGGGGAATGCGCCCCCGGCTGCCCGCCCGAGGATGTCGCCTTCCGCGTCGCCGGCCGCCAGATCGGCGAGCCGCTGGTGCCGGTGCTGCCCGACGCCGACCCCACCGCCGAGATCGCCAGCTGGTTCATCGCCGAAGAGGTGAATTTCGAACTGGCCAAGACCCACAAGATCGAACTTGAGGTCATCAGCGGCAAGACCGGCTCCGCCGAACTGCTGCGCGATCTGCCCGAGGCGATCATCGTCAGCGCACACAAGACCATCTCCAGCCCCGACAAGGCTGGAACCGTGCAGCAGATCTACGATCACAACGTAGCCGTGCGCCAGCTGCCCGAGCCGGTGGCCTGTTTCGTGCTGCAGGGCTCGATGCTGGGCAAGGGCGGCGGCACCGCGCGCATCCGCAACATGATGCACGCGTTCAAGACCGCGGGCTATTCGGTGGCGCTGATCGACCGCACCGCGCCTTGGGAGTACATGGAGGCGCTGGAGGACTACAAGGCGCTGCGCCGGCTCTGCGACAGCCACCTGATGATCCCCCAGATCTACAAGTCGGACCTGCTGAGCTTGGCGTTGGACGACGCCCAGGGGGAGCACGCGACGCAAACGCCCGAGCAGAAGCGTCTGACCGGCTATCTGAAGCGGGCAAAGAAAGAGGGCCGGCTGCTGCCCGGGGACGGCGAAGGGCTCTATGCGCGGGTCGATTCCCATTTCAACTATGCCGCTGCCGCGATGCTGCACCGGCTGCGCCCGGATGTGGCGATCACCCAATTCGCCTGGAGCTGCGAAATCCACACCGCCCTGCCCGATGCCACCTACGGGCTGCTCGATACCCATGACGTGCAATCGGCCCGCTACGCGAATTTCGCCACCGCGCGCGAGCGCTACGGCACCGAGGCGGTTCCGTCGCTGGAAAAATTTGCCGTCGACCGCGAGACCGAGCAGAAATTCCTCAACATGGCCCCCGCCTGCATCGCGATCTCGCCCGACGAGAAACAGGTTCTGGACGACATGATCGGCGCCCGGAACACCGTTCTGGCCACCCCGTCGAGCCAGAACGAGACCTTCCTCGGCTCGCCCGCGGACAGCCGCCGGCTGCTGTTCATCGGCAACAATTACGAGGCCAACAATTTCGGCATCAAGAGCTTCCTAGAGCACAGCTGGCCGGCGATCCGCGACGCGGTCGACGGGGTGCAGCTGGATATCATCGGCAGCTGCGGCGCCTCAGTGACGGAATATGCCAACGACCAAGTCAAGGTGCGCGGCGTGGTGCAGGATATCGCGCCCTTCTACGAACAGGCGGCGCTGATCATCAATCCGGTGCTATTCGGGACCGGTATGGCGATAAAGATGATCGAGGCACTGAGCCGCGGCAAGGCGACCGTCTCGACCAGCATCGGCGCCCGCGGTCTGGAAGCTGCGGTGGAGGCCGGCGCGATCGCGGTCACCGACAGCGCCGATCTTTTCTCGGAGCAAACAATCCGCCTGCTGACCGCCTCCGGTGAGCGGGCCGGGCTGGAACAGGCAGCATATGACCATGCCCGCGTCTATCTTCGCCCGGAGATCACCTATTCCAACCTGTTCAACTTCTTGGAAACGAAACTGTTCTACTGAAGTGTTGCACACTGCGGGCGCCCGGCCTCGGGCGCCCTTGATCGCGGCAGAAACGGGCCCCCATGCTTCCTGACCTTCCCGTCACCTCCGTCAGCTACAACCATGCCGCCGGGCGGGTCAGTTTCAATTTCCGCCCCGGCTCGCTAGCGCCGGACCTATTGCTCACCTTGCTTTCCGACGATGCGGCCTATCGTGCAAAGGTGCGACAGGTGCCCGCCATCGTCGCGGATGAGAGCCCGCGCTTGGTCGGGGTGTTCGACCGCGTCCGGCTCGCCACGGTGCGCGACCGGCTATTGCTAATCGGCGCGCCGGACGGGGTACCCGCCGCCTTCAGCTATGTGCCACAACAGCACCGCCTGCTGCACTGGGACAGTGCCCCGCCCGCCCCGGGAACAGTCACCGTTCTGCTATCCTTTCCCCGCAGCGGTAGCAATTTCGTGCAGAATATCCTGCGGCGCAACAGCGAGGGGGTCGACTGCGCCAGCATCTATGCCGGCGGCTATCTGGACGCACCGCAACTGTTCCTAAAGTCCCATGCGCTGGATCCCGCCACGTTGATGGCGGAACTCTCCGGCTTGTGGAAGATCGAAACGCCCCCCGCCCGTCTCATCATTCTCGTCCGGGATCCGCGGGATATTTTTCTGTCGCTTTATGATTATGTCGCTGGGCTGCGGCGAACCGAGATCGATCCGGAACGGTTTCTGGAGACTGACTACTACTGGTATTTGTTCCAGCCCGATGTGCTCGGCATCATTCGCGATGCGGCTCACGCTGGCGCGCGTAGCGTCCTTCAGGCCTACCGCGACTGGTATCGGAGTTGGATCACCGAGGACACCGGTCAGGATGGGGCGCTGCATCTCCGCTATGAGGATCTGACCCTTACTCCCCAACGGGCCTTCGCCTCCGTTTTCGAGCTTCTCGACTTGCCCCGGCCTGCAACGCTTGCCGCGCTGGACGATCTGGTCTCGCTGAACGGGGACAGCCCCCGCCGCCGCAGTCAGCCTCAGGGCTGGCGCAGCGCCCCCGGGAAATACGCTCCCATCATCGCCGGAATCGAAGAGGCCTTGGCCCACGAAATCGCCGCGCTGGGGTACTGACACTCTCCGCCCGGGTCAGGGCAGATCCTCCTGCCAGGCCAGCAGGAACAGTTCCACCGCGCGGGCGACAGACAGGGGCTCCGCCGCTATCACTACCGGCTTCGGCACGGATTTCGCCGGAGGGAACAGATCCCCCTCGGGCCGGTCGAAATAACTGCGGGCGACCCCGGCATTGCTCTGCTCCCAGCGCTGCATGAACCGCTCGCGCCACGCCGGCGGCAGCGCCAGCTTGCCGCCCGTTGAGTTGCGCTCGAGAAAGCCGATCAGCGTCATGTTCTGACTCAGCGGATGCAGATCGCGGCCGGTCCGTTCCTTATAGGCGATCTTGTAGAGCCGCAGAAACTCGGTACACGCGGCATCCAGCCCGACATTCTGGGATTGCACCGGGGTGAACCCCTCCCTGTCCTCCACCCCGATGCACGCGAGGAAATCTTCGATCAGATCTCCGCCGACCATCCGGTCCCGGTGGAAGATCCGCGGGCGCATGTTCTCCCGGTCAAACCGCCTGGCCCACCGCTCCATGATCTCGCCATAGAAATAATAGGGGTGCGGACCCTTGAGATACTCCGAAAAGGTCTGCGTGCTGGCGCCGGTCTTGATCACCTGCTGATAGCGGCTGATCACATGGTCGTCTTGGCGGCGCAGATAGAGAACGACATGCACACGGTCAAACAACCCTTCGAACAGGGTTTGCAGCCGCCCGATCTCCTCCTCGCTCAGCCGGTAGAGCCCCTCGTCCGACAGCACCACCCGATCCAGCCCGCTGCCGCACACTTCCTCGGTGAATTGTTGCAGGAATTCGCGGCGAAACGCCTCCGGACTACTGGCGCGGTTCTTCCACGACGGTTCCTTGACCGTCTTGTCGTCATCGAATCCATAAAGATAGAGCTTGTAATGACGTTTCAGCCCGGGGCATTTCGGAACTAGATAGCCGCGTTCCGCCAATGTCTCCCGGTTCTCCTCCAGAAATTTCTGTATCGTCGTAGTTCCGGTCTTGTCCGGACCGATATGCAGGAAAAGCTCCATCCAAGGAAGACTCCTTCAGTCATGCGGCCCGCGCGCAGCAGCGCGCAGCCTCTCATCGCATAAAACGCACATAAGCCCGCCGCTTGTCCACAGCCCAGGGCCAAATTGCGTCGGAGCGGCGCGACGAAAAACGCCGGTACCGCCGCGCCCTTCTCCAGACGGGCGAGAAAGCCCCGCGCGGTATCCAGCACCTCGCGGATGGTGCCATCTATCTCGAGATAGCGATAGGTGTCCAGCCGGCCGACGAAGGTGACGTCCGAGGTCGCCTCCGCCAGCTTCACGTAGTCCGACAGCAGCGCCTTCTCCTCGACTTGGCGGATCGCGTAATAGGGGATGTCCTCAGGCTCGGCCGCGCGCGAGAACTCGCGGTAGAGCACCGATCCCTCGTGTTTCTCCGAGGGCGCGAAATGCTTGTGTTCGGTGATCCGGGTATAGGGCACCTCGACCTCGCCTTAGTTCATCACCGCGCAGCCCTGGTGATCGCCCTGATAGTGACCTGCCCCCTGCCGGTCCCCCATTCATAGCGAGAGTCTGCAGGTTAGATTTTGGGTAAGCGGTGTGCCGATCACACGGTGGCGGCGTAATTCCACGGGAGCAGGTCGTTGATCCGGCTTTGCTTGTGGCCTTGGACGATGGCGGTGAGTGTGGCAGACAGCCATGCGTGGGGGTCGACGCCGTTCATTTTGCAGGTCTCGATGAGCGAGGCGATGGTGGCCCAGTTTTCGGCTCCGGCGTCATGGCCCGCGAAGAGGGCGTTCTTGCGGTTCAGGGCGATGGGGCGGATGGTGCGTTCGACGGTGTTGTTGTCGACCTCCACGCGGCCATCGGTGAGGAAGCGGCCGAGGCCGTCGCGGTATTTGGCGATATAGGTGAGCGCTTCGCCCAATGGGGACTTAGCCGAGGCCCGGGCGCGATGGGGCGTCAGCCAGTCATCGAGGCGCGCGAGGATCGGGGCGGAGCGATCCTGCCGAACGGACAGGCGGGTGACAGGGTCACTGCCGCGGATCTCGGCCTCGATGGCGTAGAGATCGCGGATGAGGGCCACGCCTTCCTCGGCAATCGGCGCGGATCCGGTGCGGGTGATCTCGATCAGCTTGCGACGCGCGTGCGCCCAGCAATAGGCGAGCTGGATGCCCGGACCGATCCTGTCCGCTGCGATCAGGCGGTTGTATCCGGCATAGCCGTCGACCTGCAGAATGCCGCCGAAGCCCTGCAATATCCGCTCGGCATGTTGCCCGCCCCGACCGGGGGCATAGGTGAAGACCACGCCCGGTGGTGACGTGCCGCCCCAGGGTCGGTCGTCGCGAGCCAGTGCCCAGAAGTATCCAGTCTTGGTCTTTCTCGCCCCCGGATCGAGGACTGGGACACGGGTCTCGTCCATGAAGAGCTTGGTGGACCGCTTCAGGTCCGCCATCAGCGCGTCGTAGACGGGGCGGAGTTCGAAGGCAGCGCGGCCAACCCAATCGGCAAGGGTGGAGCGGTCGAGATCGACGCCTTGGCGGCTGTAGAGCTGGGCCTGACGGTAGAGCGGCAGATGATCCGCATACTTGCTGACCAGCACATGGGCGACTGTGGCTTCGGTGGGCATCCCGCCCGGGATCAGCCGCGCAGGGGCCGCCGCCTGAACCACGCCATCGGTGCAGGACCGGCAGGCATATTTGGGACGGCGGGTGACAATGACACGGAACTGGGCGGGCACGATGTCGAGCCGCTCTGAGACGTCTTCCCCGATACAATGCAGGCAGCCGCCGCAGGCGCAGGTCAGACTCTGCGGCTCGATGACCTCTTCGATGCGCGGCAGGTGTTTCGGCAATGCACCACGGTTGGCGGCACGCGGTTTGGCGGGGCGTTTGGCGGCGCGATCCTCGGCATCCTCTTCGGCATGGATCACTGCCATAGCCGTTTCCAGGTCTTCCAGCGCCAGCTCGAACTGGTCCGGATTGCTCTTCTCCGATTTCCGGCCGAAGACCGCCTGCTTGAAGGCCGCGACCAGCTTTTCCAGCCGCGCGATCCGCTCGTCCTTGCGAAGGTCGCGCGCTTCCGCGGCGATCAGCATCGCCTTCAGCGCAGCAATTTCTTCAAGCAGATCAGCGGCATTCGGCATGGCCGGGTTTTACCAAACCGCCATGGCCTATGCCTCTGGAAAGAGCACGATGAGTCATCCTGCCGCAGCCTTGAACGGCTCATTCCACGGCTTCGGGGGCCTTCGCCGCGATGGCCCGAACCCGCCGCCAATCGAGCCCCGCAAACAGCGCCTCGAACTGCGCGTGGTTCATCACCATCAGTCCGTCCTTTACCGCAGGCCAGGTGAAGCTGTGCTCCTCCAGCCGTTTGTAGGCCATCACCAGACCGGTGCCGTCCCAGTAGAGCAGCTTCAGCCGGTCCGCCTTCTTGGCCCGGAAGACAAAAACCGTTCCGGTGAACGGATCCTTGCGCAGCTCGTTCTTCACCATCGCGGCAAGGCTGTCGTGACCCTTGCGGAAGTCGATGGGCTTCGTGGCAACCATGATCCGCACCCGGTTCGACGGGAAGATCATGAGCAGGCCCGCAGCGCCATAGCCAGTTCCGCAACCCGTGCCGCAGGCGTGGCTGCGTTCAGCCGCACCGTCACCGTCCCGACGATCAGATCAATCGACGCCGTCGTTGCCGCTGCCGCGACCGCCAGCGGAGACGCCACGGGCGCTGCAAACTCTGCCCCCGCAACCTCAGGCACCACCAGCTTGCCCTTCCGAGCCAGCGTCCGCCAGGACGACAGGTGGTTGGCCTTCAATCCATGCCGACGCGCCACCTCGTTCACCGTGACGCCTGGCACCAGCGTCTCCGCCACCATCCGGCCCTTCGCCTCGTCAGACCATCGCCGCTTGGCCGCCGGAGCCGCCAGAAGCTCCACAAACCCAACGGCCTCCATACTGCGCTCCCGATGGACTCCCAAGGACACCTCCCGTGCAAATCTCCACACAAGGGCGCATCGCAGATTACGGATTCAGCAGGAAGGTGGGAGCGGAACAGCGCTTACGA
>NZ_AUBS01000032.1 GCF_000429365.1 Pseudodonghicola xiamenensis DSM 18339
GTCCATCTGCTCCATCAACTGCCGTTCCGAGCGGATCGAGAACAGGATCTGGAGAAGGCTCGCCCGGATCAGGCGCTCCGGCGCAATGGAGGGGCGGCCAAAGTCGGTATAGAGCGCGTCAAACTCGGCATCGAGGCTCGTCAGTGCATCGTTCACGATCTGCCGGATCTTGTGAAGCGGATGACCCACAGGGATCCGCTCCTCAAGGTCAACATAGCTGAACAGCGACTCGCTCGCTTCGTCCGTCCCACGCATCGTCACCCTCACCACCGCTGCCGTGCCGGAAGTGAATCATGTTCTCAAAACCGCGTCGAGACCGGCCTTTTTCAGCAGCCTGCTAAAGGATGTTCGCCCTGAAACGTCAGACCCTTGTGGTTTGACCGCTTCGGTGGGTGCGCGCGGGGCAGGGGCCGACCGCGCAGGGGGCGAGTGCAAAGCAAAACGCCCGGCACGGGGCCGGGCGTTCTTTGGTTTTGCGAGCGTCGATCAAGCCTGCAGGCTTTTCACCCCGACTTCACCTTCGGCCTGCGCCTTGATGGCGAGGGCTGCGGCATGGCTGCCGGCGGCGGTGGTGAAATAGGGGATCTTGTCATAGAGCGCGACTGAACGGATGCCCTTGGAATCCTCGACCGCCTGGGCGCCTTCGGTGGTGTTCATCACCAGTTGCACCTCACCGTCCTTCATCATGTCGACGATATCGGGGCGGCCCTCATAGACCTTGTTGACCTGATCGCAGGGCACCCCGTGACCGGCCAGCCAGCTTTGGGTGCCGCGCGTGGCGATCAGGCTGAAGCCCAGCCCGACCAGCGTCTGCGCCGCCTCAAGCATCAGCGCCGTCTTGTCGGCATCCTTGATCGAGATGAAGGCACGGCCTTCACGCGGCAGCGCCATGCCGGCCCCCATCTGCGCCTTGAGGAAGGCGCGCGGGAAGTCGCGGTCCCAGCCCATCACCTCGCCGGTGGAGCGCATCTCGGGGCCGAGGATGGTGTCGACGCCGGGGAAGCGGGCGAAGGGCATCACCGCCTCCTTGACCGAGAACCAGGGCATGTTGGGATCGGCCAGCGTCATCGGATCGGCCAGCGGCAGGGCGGTGTCGTAATCTGCATCCTGGCGATAGGGTGCCCGCTGCGGGAAGGCGGTGAGCTTTTCGCCCGCCATCACCCGTGCCGCGATCGACGCGATGGCGCTGTCGGTGGCCTTGGCGACGAAGGGCACGGTCCGGCTGGCGCGGGGGTTCACCTCGATCAGATAGATATCGTCGCCCTTGATCGCGAACTGCACGTTCATCAGGCCGACAACATGCAACGCGCGGGCCAATGCCTCGGTCTGGCGCTTGATCTCGGCGATGGTCTCAGGCGACAGCGAATAGGGCGGCAGCGAACAGGCCGAGTCGCCCGAGTGCACGCCGGCCTCTTCGATATGCTGCATGATGCCAGCGACATGCACCGTCTCACCATCGCAAAGCGCATCGACGTCCAGTTCGGTCGCGCCGGACAGATAGCTGTCGAGCAGGACCGGGCTGTCGCCCGAAACCACCACTGCCTCGGAGATATAGCGCTTGAGGTGATCCATATCGCGGACGATTTCCATCGCCCGACCACCCAGCACGTAAGAGGGGCGGATCACCAGCGGGAAGCCGATGCCTTCGGCGATTTCCATTGCCTCGGCGTCGGAATGGGCGATGCCGTTGCGCGGCTGTTTCAGACCCAGCTTGTTGACCAGGTCTTGGAAGCGTTCGCGGTCTTCGGCCAGGTCGATGGCATCAGGCGTGGTGCCCAGGATCGGGATGCCTTCGGCCTCCAGCGCGTTGGCCAGTTTCAGCGGCGTCTGGCCACCGAATTGCACGATCACCCCGTGCAGCGTGCCGTTCTGCTGTTCGACCCGCAAGATCTCCATCACATGTTCGAAGGTGAGTGGTTCGAAATAGAGCCGGTCCGAGGTGTCATAGTCGGTCGAGACCGTCTCCGGGTTGCAGTTGACCATGATGGTCTCATACCCGGCATTGGTCAGCGCGAAGCAGGCGTGGCAGCAGCAGTAATCGAATTCGATCCCCTGACCGATCCGGTTCGGGCCGCCGCCCAGGATCACTACTTTCTTGCGATCCGACGGGCGCGCTTCGCATTCGACCTCGCCCATCATCGGCATTTCGTAGGTGGAATACATATAGGGGGTCTGCGCCTCGAACTCTGCGGCGCAGGTGTCGATCCGCTTGAAGACCGCGTTAACACCCAGGTTCTGGCGAGCGCGGCGCACGTTGTCCTCATCCCGGCCGGTCAGCTTGCCCAGCCGTGCATCGGAAAAGCCTAGCATCTTGAGCGCGCGCAGCTCGTCCTCGGTCACCGGCAGGCCGGTCTTGCGCAGCTTGGCCTCGGCCTCGACGATCTCGCGGATGCGGGCCAGGAACCAGGGGTCGAACTTCGTGACACCATTGATTTCGCTGTCACTGAGCCCGTGACGCATGGCCTGGGCGATGGTGCGGATCCGGTCCGGCGTTTGCTTGCTGAGTGCCTTGATGACGGCGGCCTTGTCATCGGAACCGACTTCGTCCCAGGGGCCGACCGAAAGGCCGGGGATGGTGATCTCGTCGAAACCGGTCAGGCCGGATTCCATCGAAGCCAGCGCCTTTTGCAGGGATTCGTGGATGGTGCGACCGATCGCCATCGCCTCGCCCACCGATTTCATTGCGGTGGTCAGGTAGGGTTCGCTGCCGGGGAATTTCTCGAAGGCGAATTTCGGGATCTTGGTGACGACATAGTCGATGGTCGGTTCGAAGCTGGCGGGGGTCACCTTGGTGATATCGTTGTCAAGCTCGTCCAGCGTATAGCCGACCGCCAGCTTGGCAGCGATCTTGGCGATCGGGAAACCGGTGGCCTTGGACGCCAGCGCCGAAGACCGCGACACCCGCGGGTTCATCTCGATCACAACCATGCGACCGTTTTCCGGGTTCACCGCCCATTGCACGTTCGACCCACCGGTTTCCACGCCGATCTCGCGCAGCACGGCGATCGAGCCGTTGCGCATGATCTGATATTCCTTGTCAGTCAGCGTCAGGGCAGGGGCGACGGTGATCGAATCGCCGGTATGCACGCCCATCGGGTCAATGTTTTCGATGGCGCAGACGATGATCGCATTGTCCGCCTTGTCGCGGACAACCTCCATCTCGAATTCCTTCCAGCCCAGCAGGCTTTCGTCGACCAGGATTTGCCCGACGGGAGAGGCTTCCATGCCAGAGCGGCAGTAATATTCGTAATCGTCTCGGTTATAGGCGACGCCGCCGCCGGTGCCGCCGAGCGTAAAGGCGGGGCGGATGATGGCGGGCAGGCCGATATGTTCCAGCGCTTCCATTGCCTGTTTCAGGCCGGCGGCGATGTCATGCTTGCCATTGGGCAGTTTCGGCGCGGTGACGATATCGGCCTTGGGGTTCTCCAGCCCGATCCGGTCCATCGCCTCGCGGAACAGCTTGCGGTCTTCGGCCATTTCGATGGCGTCCCGCTTGGCGCCGATCATCTCGACGCCGAATTTCTTCAGAACCCCCATCTCTTCCAGTGCGAGCGAGGTGTTCAGCCCGGTTTGGCCGCCCATCGTGGGCAACAGCGCGTCGGGGCGTTCCTTTTCGATGATCTTGGCGACGACTTCCGGTGTGATCGGCTCGATATAAGTGGCATCGGCCAGGCCGGGGTCGGTCATGATCGTGGCGGGGTTCGAGTTCACCAGGATCACCCGATAGCCTTCTTCGCGCAGGGCCTTGCAGGCCTGGGCGCCGGAATAGTCGAATTCGCAGGCCTGTCCGATCACGATGGGACCGGCGCCGATGATCATGATCGAGGAGATATCGGTTCTTTTGGGCATGGCCTGTTCCTTCGAATTGCTGTGGGCGGGGCGAGTCACCGGGGCGCGCGGGCGCCCAAATTGTCCTGCTTTATAGGGATGGGCCGGAAAGGTGCAAGGGGGAGGAGACAGGTTCCCGAGAACGAAAAATCCCCCGCCGGAGCGGGGGATCTGCAAGGGCCGGACAGTCCGGGCCGGGGTTCGGATCCGTTCAGATCAGATCGAAAGAGAAGTCCGACGCGTCGATATCGGCCACATCGACATCACGCAGAACCGCGAAACGGGTGCCGGACAGCTCCAGCAGCACGTCATCGCCGTTCTGGGTGGCGGTGATGTCGGCAAAGCTGTGCAGCGCCACATCCAGGATTGCGATCTGATCGCTGCCGTCGGTGAAGTCGAGCACGATATCGGCCTTGTCGGCCTTGGTCATGTTGAACTGGAAAGTGTCGTCACCGGCGCCGCCCTTGAGGGTGTCCTTGCCCAGACCGCCGTCCAGCACATCGCTGCCCCGTTCGCCAAAGAGCTTGTCCTTGCCGCGACCGCCCAGCAGGGTGTCGCCGCCATTGTCGCCGAAGATTTTGTCGTTGCCATCCTTGCCACGGATGAGGTTGGCGGCTGCGTTGCCCTCGATCACATCCCGGAAATCAGTGCCGATGGCGTTCTCGATCAGCGTATCGGTGGCGTCGGAGATGCCGCCCTCGATGCTGTCGATGATGTCCGAGCTGTCCGAGCTCAGCGTCACGACGGTGCCGAAGCCGAATTCGTCGACGATGTCCTGATAATCGCTGACCACGCCGGAGGTGACCGCGAAGATCGGGATGATGCCGCCGTCGATCAGGGCCTGCTTGACCTGGGCGAGGGTCGGGTAATCTTCGCCGGTGCCGTTGTCGCCGGGCCCGTCGGTGACCGCGTCGCCGTCATTGGGGGCCACCGGGTTGTCGCCGGCCAGGTGCGGGATGGCATCGGTGGTGAGGACCACGACCTTCAGCGCGTCGCTGGACCAGCCGACTTCAGCCGCACGCAGTGCGACCTGCATCAGGCCGGTCATCTGGGCTTCGGGGCCATCTGCACCGCTGCCCACCACCATCGCGTCCAGGGCCGCTTTCCAGGCATCGAAATCCGATGTCAGCCCCAGTTGGGTCAAGTATTCATGGTCCGAGGTGGACCCGAAGGGCGAGGTCGGCTTGTCGATGAAGCTGGCCAGACCCAGCCGCACCGTATCAGCCAGGCCCGACAGTGCCGCGATCAGGTCGTCGGCAAGGCCGCGCACCGTGGACACGTCATCGCTGAACGATCCCGACAGATCCTGCAACAGCACCATTTCCAACGGCCGTTCGCCTTCGCCGCTGACGCCGGTCAATTCGATCACCCGATCATCGACATAGGACATGGAACCGGCGTTCATGTTGATCTGCGCCCCGGTGATGCCGCCGGAGAAATCCAGCGTGTCGCGCCGCCCGGCAGTGTCGGTGATCACCACGTGATCGCCGGCCAGGCCGTTCACGATGAAGTGGTCGTTCCCGTCGCCACCGAAGGCCACGTCATCGCCGGCGCTCAGGTCGAAGACGTCACGACCAGCGCCGCCCAGCAGGGTGTCATCGCCCAGACCGCCAGACAGTACATCATCCCCGTCGCCACCCTGCAGCGTGTCGTCGCCGCTTTGGCCGAACAGGATGTCGTCGCCTCCCAGGCCGAAAATCTGATCATTGAAGAGCGTACCCGCCAGAACGTCGTCTTCGCCGTCGATACCAAAAATCTCTTTCATACCTGCGCCCTCCCGCGCTTTAGGTTAATTTCCGTAGTAAATTCACCGGGAACCCCCGGTGCCATTTGAAATAATAATAACCAAGAATAACCGATTCTTTGTTCTAGGTCATGGTGAGATTAAGACAGTTGCCTAGGCGGTCGTAAAGCCCGTTCATGAATAATCGGGCGCGCGGCGCATTTGGACGGTCTCTCCATTTGAGAGCTACATTCGGTTGAGCGTTATGTATATGCTTTACACCTACGGCCCTATGCGCCGCCGCTTGCGTTATTCGGCCGCCTGACTGGTCGGGTCAGCCTGGGCCTGCAACGGGATGCCGGTGGGCTGATACATATAATCCCGCGTCAGCGGCACCGCAGCGCGCTGATGACCAAGCTGGAGCTGGAAGACCACCTGCTTCTCTTCCTCGAAGGTCATGAAGCAGGCGATCAGATAAAAGCGCCACATGCGGATGAAGCGATCGTCATAGCTTTGCCGGACGATGTCGATCTTTTCGTCGAAGCGGGCGAGCCAGTGGCGCAGAGTCATCGCATAGTGCAGACGCAGGATTTCGATATCCAGGGACCAAAGCCCGGATCGTTCGATCGCCGGAGCGAGTTGCGACAGGCTGGGAATATAGCCGCCGGGGAAAATGTACTTGGTGATCCACTCCGCCTGCGGCCCTGCGGGATCGAGGCTGCCGATGGTATGGATCAGGGCGACGCCGGTCTCGTTCAGCAGATGCGAGATCTGGTTGAAATACACACCATAGAAGGGCACCCCCACATGCTCCAGCATGCCGACCGAGACGATACGGTCGAAAGTCTGGTTCAGGGCGCGGTAATCCTGCAGGCGGAAATCGGTTCGCCCAGCGACCCCTGCCGCCTCGGCGCGGCGCCGTGCGGTGGCAAGCTGGTTTTCCGACAGGGTGACCCCGGTGACATCGGCGCCGTAATCGCGCGCCAGCGTGATCGCCATGCCACCCCAGCCGCAGCCGATATCCAGCACCTTCATGCCCGGCTCGATCTGCAGCTTGGCCGCGATATGGGCCTTCTTGGCAACCTGCGCGTCCTCCAGGCTCATGTCCGGATCGGTGAAATAGGCGCAGCTGTATTGCATGTCCTCATCCAGGAACAGGCGATACAGATCGTCGGAGATATCGTAATGATGCGCCACGTTCTGGCGTGCGTGCTTGGGTGTGTTCAGCTTCGCCCAGGCCTGTACCGCATAACGCAGCTTGTTATAGAAGCGGGCCCAGATCGGGATATCCATGTTACGGGCATTGCGCAGCAGGACTCGCAGCAGCGCCTCGGGATCGTCCCCTGCGATCTGCAATGTCCCGTCCATATAGCTTTCGCCGAGGGCGAGTTCGGGTTTCAGGCACAGCGCCCTGAGCGCCTGTTCATCGGTGAGCCTGACTTCGCAACTCGGGTCGGTGGTTGAGCCATAAGTCTTGGTTTCACCATCGGGGAAGGTAACCGTCAGCTGACCTTTCTTGATCAGCTTCAGCATCATGCGATCGAATATCGTTTTCCACATCGGGCAAACCTCCGCAGTTCGGGTTCGCTGCTTCTCGCGCCGTTAAAAGCTACACTGAAACGTTCAATTTCCCAAGTCTAGCGCAATTCCCGTTGCGTCACCTCCTGCTTACTTGACTTCTGAAGCGCGGCGCGGTGTATCAGCGCCACATTTCTGATCACTCAAAGGATCGCCACGATGCACGCCTATCGCAGTCATACCTGCGCCGACCTCACCGCCGCCAACGTTGGGCAGGCCGTTCGCCTGTCTGGTTGGGTTCATCGGATTCGCGACCATGGCGGCATCCTGTTCATCGACCTGCGCGATCATTATGGCATCACCCAGGTGCTGTGCGATCCCGATAGCGCGGCCTTCGCCGAGGTCGAGAAAGTTCGCTCGGAATGGTGCATCCGCATCGACGGCGAGGTGAAGGCGCGCGACGAGAGCCTGATCAACCCCAAGCTGCCCACCGGCGAGATCGAGGTTTTCGTTCGCGACATCGAAGTGCTGGGCGCCGCCAAGGAATTGCCGCTGATCGTCTTCGGCGATCAGGAATATCCGGAAGAAACTCGTCTGCGCTATCGTTACCTCGATCTGCGGCGCGAGGCGATGCAGCGCAACATGACCCTGCGTTCCGACGTGGTCAGCTCGATGCGCCGGCGGATGTGGGACAAGGGGTTCCGCGAATACCAGACCCCGATCATCACCGCGTCGAGCCCCGAGGGCGCGCGCGACTTCCTGGTGCCGTCGCGTCTGCACCCGGGCAAGTTCTATGCCCTGCCGCAGGCGCCGCAGCAGTTCAAGCAATTGCTGATGGTCTCGGGCTTCGACAAGTATTTCCAGATCGCTCCCTGCTTCCGCGATGAGGACCCGCGCGCCGACCGCTCGCCGACCGACTTCTATCAGCTCGACCTCGAGATGAGCTTTGTCACCCAGCAGGACGTGTTTGATACCGTCTCGCCGGTGCTGGCGGGCGTGTTCGAGGAGTTCGGTGGCGGCCGCAAGGTCGACAATCCGGCCGAGTGGCCGCAAATTTCCTATCGAGACGCGGCGCTGTGGTATGGCACCGACAAGCCCGACTTGCGCAACCCGATCAAGATGCAGGTCGTCAGCGAACATTTCGCTGGTTCCGGCTTTGCCATTTTCGCCAAGCTGCTGGAGCAGGAAGGCACCGAAATCCGTGCCATCCCGGCGCCCACCGGCGGCAGCCGCAAGTTCTGTGACCGCATGAATGCCTTCGCCCAGAAGGAAGGTCTGCCCGGCATGGGCTATATCTTCTGGCGCGAGGCGAATGGTGAGATGGAAGCGGCCGGCCCCCTGGCCAAGAACATCGGACCGGAACGCACCGAGGCGATCCGCCAGCAACTGGGCCTGGGCGTGGGTGACGCGGCCTTCTTCCTGGGCGGCAAGCCCGAGGCATTCCAGACCGTTGCCGGCAAGGCCCGCACCGTGATCGGTGACGAGCTGGGGCTGACCGACACCAACCGTTTCGCCTTTGCCTGGATCGTCGACTTCCCGATCTACGAAAAGGACGACGAAACCGGCAAGATCGACTTTGAACACAACCCCTTCTCGATGCCGCAGGGTGGCATGGAGGCGCTGATGGGCGATCCGCTCAAGGTGCTGGGCTATCAGTACGATCTGGCCTGTAACGGCTACGAGCTGGTTTCGGGCGCGATCCGGAACCACAAGCCGGAAATCATGTTCAAGGCCTTCGAGATCGCCGGCTATGGCGAAGACGAGGTGCGCAAGCGGTTCGGCGGCATGGTCAACGCCTTCCAGTTCGGCGCCCCGCCGCACGGTGGTTGCGCCGCCGGCATCGACCGCATCGTCATGCTGCTGGCCGATGAGCTGAACATCCGCGAGGTCATCCTGTTCCCGATGAACCAGCGCGCCGAGGATCTGATGATGGGCGCCCCGTCGGAGCCGAGCGCAGAGCAGCTGATGGAACTGAACCTGCGGGTGATCCCGCAGGAGTGATCCGGGCAACAGTTTCGAGCAGTAAAGCGGCGGCCTTCGGGCCGTCGTTTTCGTTTGGGGCTAGGGGGAAGGGCGGGCGCTCGCCCGGCGGCCCTGCGGGCCTTGTTCCGGGCGGAAGAATGGCGTTCGGCTTCTGTCGTGCGTTCCGGCCCCGCAGGATCACTCCGGGGTGATGTTCTCCGGCAGGATGCCGATTGCCAGCACCGGGCAGCCGCCGCTGCGGCCGGCGGCGATCCGGCTGATCAGCTTGTGGGTGCCGGTGGTGCTGGCGCCGAACTTGGCGGCAACGGTCTGGTCGGTCTCGCGCCCCAGCCGGTCGAGACAATGGCCCAGCGACTTGAAGAACTCGTTCGACAGCTCACGCGTGACGATGACGCCCACGTCGATCACGCCGGCTTCGAAGAAGCTGCGGAAGGCGTAAAGATCGCGGTCATAGGTCTGGTCCTTGCTGTTCCATTCGTAATCGAAGGCGACCCGACCCTTCCAGAAGTCGATCATGTGGTTGTGGATGTAATCCTGGCGCAGGATGCGGTCGACCTCCTGCGCAGACTGGCCCTTGCCGGCCTTCAGCTTGACCACCAGGTCGGCCTCGATATGCACCTCTTCATGAAAGCCTGCCGCGCCTGCCAGCCTGGCAAAACGCGTGGTCGCCTCCATCCGGTTGCCGCCGGGGCTGCGGATTTCGGTCGACGAGATGGTGAAGGCGCGCAGCACCTGCTTGATCGTCTCGAATTCCTCTGGTGCGCGCTGCTGCAGCACCGCCGTCGCGCTGCGATAACTGCGCACCGAATAACGGCGCAGCAGGTCGTCGTCGAACGCGGCTTCGGCCAGCTCTTGCGGGTCGAAGACCAGATCTGAAATGTCGCGGGCCACGGGCTATTCCGCCGCAACGCCCGAGTTATAGGCGTAGGTCTTCCAGCCGGGCTTGTAATCGGCATCCGCCTGATTGCCCCAGACGGTCCAGCCCTCGCGCACGCCACGGCCGAAAAGCTCCAGATAGGGGCCCCAGGAGCAGCCCTCGATCAGCTCGTATTGCTCATCTGGCTTGCGCGAATGTTCGCGCTTGCGCGACTGGATCATGTTCACCTGGCGACGGCCCAGATCCAGCGTGCGGGCGTTCTTGCCACGGGTGCCGAACAACAAAAGCTCGGTCACATTGCGGAAATAGAAGCCGACGCCGCGCCCGTCGCTGCCGCCATCCTTGCGGATCTTGTGCCAGACGATGTTCGATTTGTATTCGAACCCCCAGGCGCGCAGCACTTCCAGCCCCTCGGGCAACAGCGCGTTGGGCACCCAGACATAGCAATGCGCCTTGTCCTCGAGATGTTCGGCGACCGGCAGCGCGCAGATCTCCTCAAGTTCCATGGTGGGATAGCGGGCCAGTCGCTTGTGTTCGGGGGCAACCTTGCCGGTGCGGTTGGTGAATCGCCAAGGCGGGTCCGCCATCACGCAGCCGAACCGCGAATCCCCCAGGAATTTGGCCAAATCGTGTGCGGCTGTCTGTGTCATACGCAATATACTGCTTGAATTTCGTCGGGCTGTCACTCGGATTCCCACCCGAGCTTACGCGGAGGTTTTGGGAACATAGCGGGAACGGCATCGCAAGGCCACCATCTTTTGCCCATGATGCCGTGGGCTGGCCCTGTTGCGGGCGGGTTTTCGCCCGCACACCACAGTGTGACGGGCCTTTGTTCACGGGCCCGCTGTCCGATGCGGCGCGATGGTGTAGGCTGTTGGCATATCCCTTGTTCCGAAGGATGACTGAGTGAGCTTTTCCCCTGAACGGGCCGAGATTCGGTTTGGTTGCGGCCTGTCTCCGATTCGGCCGGCGCCGGAGTCTGCGACGGCAATGCTGACCGGCCTTGATGGCCTGGACGAGATGGCGGAGCGGTTCCCGGTGATGCCCTATTCGGTCTATATCGAACGGCGTCAGCGGGATCGGAAGCTGAGAAAAAAGCTCAAGACGGCCTCGGGTGCACGAGCGCAAGAGATCAAGGCCCAGCTCAAGGCGCATTCGGGTGAAAGCGTCCGGACCACGCGGCAGGGGGTGGTGCAGACCGTGCTGCGCTGGAGCCAGAGCGGGCAGGGGTTTCGCGAAAGGCTGGCACGTTTCTGGGCCGATCATTTCACAGTCGTGGGCAAATCAGCGCTGACCCGCAGCGTGGTCTCCACCTATCTGGACGAGGCGATCCGGCCGCATCTGGCGGGCAGCTTCGGTGATATGCTGGTGGCGGTGACCACGCATCCCATGATGCTGAAATATCTCGATCAGGAGAACTCCGTCGGTCCCGGCAGCCGCTTTGCCAACCGGGCGGACCGGGAGCGCGGGTTGAACGAAAACCTCGCCCGCGAGGTGATGGAGCTTCACACGCTCGGGGTTGGCGGTGCCTATTCGCAGGATGACGTGCGTCAGTTGGCCGAATTGTTCACCGGCATGGGAGTCGATGCCTCCGGGGCGTTCACCTTCCGGCCGAACCGGGCAGAACCGGGGGCGGAAACCGTTCTGGGGCATCGCTATGGCGGTGATCCGGCGGGGTTTGCGGCCATCGAACAGGCCTTGCGGGCTCTGGCGGTGCATCCGTCGACTGCCAGCCATATCGCCCACAAGCTGGCGGTGCACTTCGTCTCGGACAGCCCTGATCCGGCGCTGGTCGATCACGTTACCGCCCGGTATCGTGAGACCGACGGCGATCTGCGCGCGGTCTACGCGGCGCTGCTGGAGCATCCTGCCGCTTGGGCCGATGGCCCGGGAAACGTCAAGCCTGGCTTTGACTTCATCGCTTCGGCCTGCCGGGCGTTGGCACTGGGGCCGGACAGGCTGCATGCGTTGCAGCCCAAGCAGATCAACCGGTTCTTTCTGTTGCCGCTGACCAAGATGGGGCAGGCCTGGCAAAAGCCTATCGGCCCCAATGGCTGGCCCGAGGAAGACCGCGCCTGGATCACCCCACCGGGGCTGTCGGCGCGGATCGGCTGGGCGATGTCCGTACCGCGCCGGCTGCGTCCCGAACTGCCCGATCCCCGCGATTTTGTGACCACGGCATTGGGGCTGGGGGTGCCGGAGGCGGTGCAATTCGCCGCCAGCGCCGCGGAGACCGAGGCCGATGCAGTGGGGCTGGTGCTGGCCTCGCCCGCCTTTCAGCGCCGATAAGGAGCCTTGCTATGCCTGATATCCTGTCCCGTCGCGCCTTTCTGACCCGGGCCACCGCCCTGGGGTGTTCGGCTGCGGCCAGCCCGTTGTGGTCCCGGGTCAGTTTCGCCGCCGCCCCTTGGGACACCCGGCTGGTGGTGATTATCCTGCGTGGTGGCATGGACGGGCTTGATGTGGTGCGGCCCTATGGGGCGCCGGAATATGCTGGGCTGCGCGCTGCGCTGGCGGGCGGGGCGCAGGGGGGCGCAGCCGAGCTGGATGGGTTCTTCGGCCTGCATCCGGCGCTGTCCGAACTGATGCCGCTCTGGCGCAAGGGGCAGTTGGGCTTTGTCCATGCGGTCTCCACCCCCTATCGGGACAAGCGCAGCCATTTCGACGGGCAGGACATCCTCGAGGCCGGCACCGCCCGCCTGCAGACCGGGGTGCACGATGGCTGGCTCAATCGCATGTTGCAGCATCTGCCCGGGATCGAGGCACGCACGGCCTTCGCCCTGGGCCATGGAGAGATGAAGGTCCTTGCAGGACCGGCCACCATTGCCAATTGGGCACCGGATTCCGATCTGGTGATGAGCCCGCAGGCGGAACGGTTGATGGCACGGGTGATGCAGGACGATCCGGCCTTTCACGCCGCCTTTTCCGAGGCGCTGATGTTGTCTGCCGATACGTCGGATGGCAGCGGGGGCGGGGGCTCGGGGGCGGTGCAGATCGCCCAGTTCGCCGCCGAGCAGATGCGTGCGGATACCCGCATCGTGTCGTTTTCGCTCAATGGCTGGGACACCCACGGCAATCAGTCCAGAACCCTGCTGCCAGCGCTGAAAAGCCTCGCGGCCACGATCACCACGCTACATGACGGGGTGGGGGCGGATGTCTGGGACAAGACTGCCGTGGTGGCGATGACCGAATTCGGACGCACCGCTGCGATCAACGGCACCGGTGGCACCGATCACGGCACCGGCGGAGTGATGGTGCTGGCCGGTGGTGCATTGCGCGGTGGCCGGGTGCACGGGCACTGGCCCGGTCTGGCCGAGGCTGATCTCTATGCCCGGCGCGATCTGATGCCGACCGGCGATGTGCGCGCCGCCGCGGCCTGGATTTTGCGCGGGGCCTCAGGGCTGGATCGCGCGGTGTTGGAGCAGGCGGTATTTCCGGGGCTCGATATGGGCGGCGATCCCGGGCTGATGCTCTGATCCGGTCCGGCCGCTTCCGGACGTGGCGGCGGTGGCCGTGAGCCCCCCGAACTTGGTGGTGCTGGGCCCCGGGCCGGCGCCATGGCAGGGCTTGTCGGTTACAGGTCCGGTGCGCGGGCCTGGCCCGTTTTCACAGCAGGTGATCGCCCTGCATGCGCTGCTGTACCAGTCCCGCGATCCGCGCTGCCATCGCCCCGACAGGCGCCCCGTCGCGACGGATCTGTGCCAGCTCTGCCGCGGCTTCGGCCAGATCGTCATCGGCGGCGCTGCGGGCAACACCGCGCAGGAATTGCGCCACATAGTCCAGTACGCGCCCGTCATGGGTTTCCGTCAGGATGTCGGCGACATGGGCCATGTCATCGCGGAAGGCGATCGGATCGGGGTGGATGATCTCGTCTTCGCCGACGCTGGGCGGCGCGCCCAGCAGATCGACGGGCAGCCGGCGCAGGATCATGGTCTGGAAATCAGCCAGAGAGCTCAGCGGTTTGGGCAGGAACCCGTCGGCACCGGCTGCGATCGAGAAGTCTTCGGAAAAGCTGTCGCCGGACAGGCCGAGGATGGCGGAAATCCGCGGGCGGGCGCTGGCCATTTCCTCGATCAGGTCGGCGCCGGAGCCGTCCGGCAGGCCGAGATCGACAATCAGCACCGATGGCCGGTAGGCCTGCAGATGCAGCCGGGCGGATTTCAGACTGTCGGCGCGGCGAATGCGGGCGCCGCTGCGCAGGCACAGGAGCCGCAAGGCCTCCGCCGCGAAATTGCTGTCCTCGACGACCAGCACCGTCAGCCCCAACAATGGACGGCGCCCGGGGCCATGCGACCCCCCGGCGCCAAAAAGATCGGTGTCATCCATAGCGTAGCCCCCTAGATGGATTCTCGCAGACGCTAGGTGGATATGCCTAAGGCCGGGTTAACGCTGACGGGGCGGGAGCAAGCTACCGCCGGTGGTGCCGCCACACTTGCTCTTGCATCCGGCAGGGCCCATAACCTGGAAAACCCAGGATTGAGGAGACCCGCCATGATCGGCCGTCTGAACCATGTCGCAATCGCCGTTCCGGATCTGGAGGCCGCGGCAGAGCAATATCGCACCACGCTGGGCGCCAAGGTCGGCGCGCCGCAGGACGAACCCGATCACGGCGTCACCGTGATCTTCATCGAGCTGCCGAACACCAAGATCGAGCTGCTCTACCCGCTGGGCGAGAACAGCCCGATCCAGGGCTTTCTGGACAAGAATCCCTCGGGCGGCATCCATCACATCTGTTATGAGGTGGACGATATCATCGCCGCACGCGATCATCTGAAAGCGTCCGGTGCCCGGGTTCTGGGCACGGGCGAACCGAAGATCGGTGCCCATGGCAAGCCGGTGCTGTTCCTGCATCCGAAGGACTTCAATGGCTGCCTGATCGAGCTTGAACAGGTCTGAGCCCAGGGCTTGGACCGCACATCCGGGCAGGGGAGGAGGCCTGAATGTCGATCACATCCGCCATCGTGCTCTATGCGGTGCTCTGGTTCATGACCTTCTTCATCGCCCTGCCGATCCGTCTGAAGACGCAGGGCGATATGGGAGAGATCGTGCCGGGCACCCATGCCGGGGCGCCGGAACATCATTATCTCAAGAAGAAGGCTGTCATCACCACGGTGGTGGCGGCGGCTCTCTGGGTGCTGGTCGCCTGGGTCATTTCGACAGGGTTGATCACGCTCAGGGATATCGACTGGATGCACCGGCTACCATCGGGGCAATAGGACAACATCAGAAACGGCGCCCTGTGGCGCCGTTTCCGTTTCATTCGGGCTCAGCTCCGGGGAGCGCGTTCGGCCAGCCGATGGAAGATATGGGTGAAGGTTGCTGCCCCCAGGATCGGGATCACCAGGTTCAAAAGCGGCACCGACAGGGGCACGGCCATCAGCGTCCCGGCGGCCCAGATCGTGCCGGAATAACGCGCCCGCATCTGTTTCGCCCCCTCGCGCCCGATCCGGCGCATTGCTGCCAGCATGAAATACTCCCGCCCCAGCAGGAACCCGTTCAACGCCCAGAAGATGAAGACCGAGGCCGGCGGTATCAGCGCGTAGATGATCAGCGCCAGGGTGTTGGCGGCGATCAGTACGCCCATGAAATTGACGCTGTCCTTCAGCCCGTCCCAGAACGACACGCCCGGCACCGGCGGCAGGGTTGGATAATGCTTGTCCTCGACTGCCTGAGCCACCTCGTCGAGGAACATCGAGGTGATGGCCGAGGCGACCGGCACCATCAGGAAGACGGACAGGATCATCATCAGAAAGAAAGATCCGGCGCTGAGCAGATCGTTCAGCCAGGTGACCTGGCCGATCAGCGGCAGGGTGACCTGGTCGCCGACCAGCCCGTTGACCAGCCACAGAACCACTGCATAGGCGGCGACCAGCAGGGCGAAGGTCAATCCGATACCCAGGAACAGAACCTTGCGGAATTTCGGATCGCCGGTCTGTTGCAGGGCAAGGAGGAAGGATTGAAAGATCACTGCTCGACCCATTCGGTGATGGCAGCCAGATCCGGGCGCGGGCGCTCGGGGGCGGCGACGGTTTCTGTGGCGATGTGGATAAGTCCTGCAATGCGTTCGTTTTCGGCAAGCCCCAGCCCGTCTTCGCAGAAACCACGATCATGCGACGCCCAGCCGGTCAGCCAGTTCGCCCCCCAGCCCGAGGCCAGCGCGGCATTCAGCAGCGCCAGGCAGACGGCGCCGGCGGAATAGGTCTGTTCGATCGCCGGGACCTTGTCCGAGGCTTTCTGCACTTCGATCACCGCCACCGCCAGGATGCCCTGATCGAACTGGCTGCGGCCCTTGACGATATCGGTCTCGGACTTGCCAAGCGCTTTGCCGCGGGCCTCCGCCAGATCGGCGAGCCGACCCATGGCGCCCTGTTCGATGACGATGAAGCGCCATGGCTCCAGCTTGCCATGATCGGGGCTGCGCGCGGCGGCTCGCAATAACGGCTCCAGCTCGTCACGGGTCGGGGCCGGGGTGGTCAGCGTCTTGGCAGGGCGCGATCGGCGGGTCAGCAGAAAGTCGAGCGCGGCAGGATTGGGTGCGGGCATCTATGTAAAGCCTTTTTACATTCGGGTCTCCCCCAATCTCTGGTCGCGGGGAGGCAGTTTCAAGGGCAAACTTGCCCGCCGGGTCCCAGTACTCCAGCCGTGCGATTTTGTCCGCTTGTGTGGGACGGCAGGCCGCGCCGGTTGCCTTGAGGCAGGAAGGCCCGACGGAATTCGATGGAACCCGATCCCGATCCGGCGCAAAATGTGCTCATGGCGAAGAAACCGAAAATCCGCGATCTGCCCGACCTGTCGGACCTGGCCCGTCCAGGCACGGAAATCGCTCTGCGGGTGACCCCCAAGGCTGCCCGTACCAGCCTGACGCGCGAGGGCGACAGCCTGCGTGCGACCGTCACGGTGGTGCCCGAAAATGGCAAGGCCAATGCCGCAGTTCAGGCGCTTTTGGCCGCGGCAATGGGGGTTGCGCCCTCACGCCTGGAAATTCGCCGCGGCCAGACCGCGCGCGACAAGGTCTTTGTCTTTCTGGGCTGAACGCTATCCCTTGTCCTCGGGGACTTCCCGGATCTGATAGATGCCTTCGGGCAGATCCAGCGCCGCCGCCAGATCGCGGAGTTGTTCGGGCGAGAGGGTGATCATTTGCACTCGGTCGGTGCGTGGGTCGAGCTGTTCGAGCGTCACGCATTCGGCAAAGGCGTTTATGGTGATGTCCTCCTGCAACGGCAGGCTGCCCTCGTCGACAAGGGTGATCACCGTGGCGTCGAAATCGTGTTCGATCGTAAACATAGGACCAGATTGCCGCCGCTTGGCCGCCAATGCAAGCGTGGAAAACCGGCATTGGTGGGGACAGGGGCTGGCGGGGCGGACCGGCTGTGCTAAGGTCGCCCTAGTAAATCGTTTGTCAGGAAAAGGCCCGAGTGATGCGCTGGATGTTCCTGTTGGCGGCCCTGCTGCTGACCGCCGCTTGCGACACTGGCGGCCTGTTGTCTACTTCCGAGATGGATCCGCACGATCAGGCGCGGATCAACAGCTTTGTCGAGGTTATCCAGAAGGTAGAGCCGGTGGCCGAAACCGAATGCGTCGCCTTCGGTCTGGCGCATAACTGTAATTTCCAGATTCAGGTCGACACCAATCCGGAAGAGCCGCCGAACGCCTTTCAGTCACTGGACCGGAAGGACCGCCCGGTAATCACTTTCACGATGACGCTGATCGAGACGACGCAGAATAATGACGAACTGGCCTTCGTGCTGGCGCATGAGACCTCGCACCATATTCTGGGCCATCTGGCGCGTCAGGCGAAGAATGCCGAGGCCGGGGCGCAGATCCTCGGTCAGATGGCGACGCTGGATGGCGCCAATCCGGTGACCATCGCCCGGGCGCGTCAGATCGGCGCCGAACTCGGCGCGCGGAGCTTTTCCAAGGAATATGAACTTGAAGCCGATCATCTGGGCACGATCATTGCCTATGAGGCGGGGTTCGATCCGTTGAAGGGGGCGGCATATTTCGATCGTCTGCCCGATCCGGGCGACCAGTTTCTGGGCAGTCATCCGCCCAATGCCGCCCGCAAGAAAATCGTTCTTCAAACCATGCGTGACATTCGCGCCGCCGTCGCGTCGGGGCAGCCGATCACCCTGGGCACCCTGGCCGGGGCGGGGGGATGACATCGCCGTCACTGACCTGTCTGGGCATTGTGGTGACAGACCGCGGTTCGCGTTATGCGGTCAGCGGCGCGCCGGTCCGGTCGCGCGCTGAGATCGACATGGCGCTGGCGGCGCTCAAGACGGACAGATCCTATGCCAAGGCGACTCACAACACCTGGGCCGCGCTATTGCCGACCGGGGCGTTGAAGGCCGATGACGGAGAAAGCGGGGCGGGCATGGTCATTCTGCGAATGCTGGAACGGGCGGGGCTTGATGATCACTTGATCGTGGTAACCCGTTGGTATGGTGGCAAGAATCTGGGCGGAGACCGGTTTCGGCGGGTCCAGGATGCGGTCCGCGCCTATCTCGACACGACCGGTCTGGCAGCGGATTGACCTGCATCAAGGGGCGCGTGTCGTCTCTTCTGTAAGTTGGGGCCGTGCCGATAAGGGAGGGCCCCCGGAATGCAGGATCGTGACAGCTTGAAGCGCCACGCGGCGTTGGTCGACCGAATGGCTGAAACACTTGGCATTGATCTGCAGGAGGCCGCGCTGGAGGGCAGCGTGGCGATGGATGAGATTGCCGATGCGGTGTTGCGCTGTACCGGGTGTTCCGATCCGTCGCATTGTGCCGGTTGGCTGGATGGCCATGGCCATGGCGCAGCGCAAACGCCGGGATATTGCCGCAACAGAGATTTGATGGCGCGGCTGCGACCCGGGGTTGCCTGAGCTGGGGGAGGACTGATGACAAGCGTTTTGGGAAATGTGATGACGCATGTGCGGCTGGTGTCGCGGATGGCGCGGGCAACCGGCACCGATCTGGTTGGCGCCTACCGCGCCGGCGACCTGACGCAAGAGGCCTGGGTCGACATGGTGCAAGCCTGTCGGGGCTGCAGTTGGGCCGGCGCCTGTGGTGACTGGCTGGAGGCGCATGAATACGCCGATCGTGCCCCGACGGAATGCCCGAACCGGGGGCGTTTTCTTGACCTGCAGGCGCTGGCTGCGCTGCGGATGCCCGAGGAGGCCTGAGCAATGGATGGCGGTGCCATTCCCTCGGAAATGGGGCGTCCATTCTGGCTGACCCGTTCGATGGCGCGGGTGGCCGGTGTCAACCTGACCCAGGCAATGGCCGAGGGTGGCCTGAGCGCCGATGACTATGTGGGGATGATCGAACGTTGTCGAAGCGGTGGCTGTCATGCCGCCTGCGCCGAGTGGCTGGCGGGGCAGGCCGATTGGCCTGTCGCACCGCCGTCGTTTTGCGCCCATGTGGAAATCCTGGCCCGGCTCAGCCATCTTCAGGTCGATTAAACGCGGTTCAGAGCCTGGCGCGGGTATCGTCGCCGGATGGCTGGGGATGGCGCGCTGCCGGGCGATGACGGCAGCCCTGCCCGGGCGAAAGCTGTCAGCTCCGTCGGCGAGGCGCTGATGGGGCGGAGCTGACACGGGTCAACCGCCCCGATGCCGCCGCATGGACCCCTCTGAGAAAACTCAGAGATGCCGTCGGGATAAAATCCCCGGAATGTTGAAAAAAGACAATCTTGTGGCGGAAATTTGCGGGAAAATCGGGCCCCTATGCCTGCAAAATGCGGCCCCACAGATCGTATTCGCTGGCCTCTTCGACCTCGACAGTGACGATATCGCCGGGTTTGAGCCCATCGAACCCCTCGTCAATGAACAGGTTGCCGTCGATCTCAGGGGCGTCGGCCATGGTGCGGCAGGTCGCGGCGTCGGCATCCACATCGTCGACGATGACTTGGCAGGTGGTGCCCACCTTGGCCTCGAGCTTGGCGGCGGAAATCGCCTGCGCCTTTTCCATGAAGCGTTCCCAGCGGTCCTGCTTGATCTCGTCCGGCACGTGGTCGGGCAGGTCGTTCGACCGGGCACCTTCGACGTTCTCGTATTGAAAGCAGCCGACGCGATCCAGTTGCGCCTCATCCAGCCAGTCTAGCAGGGTCTGGAATTCCGCCTCGGTTTCACCGGGATAGCCGACGATGAAGGTCGAACGCAGGGTGATATCAGGGCAGGTGGCGCGCCAGGCGGCGATTTCGTCCAAGGTCTTGGCGGCGGCAGCGGGGCGCGCCATCCGCTTCAGCACATCGGGATGCGCATGCTGGAACGGGATGTCCAGATAGGGCAACAGGCCGCTGTCGGGATCCGCCATCAGCGGGATCAGCTCACGCACATGGGGATAAGGATAGACATAATGCAGCCGCACCCAGGCGCCCATCTGCCCCAGTTCGCGTGATAGATCCGTGATATGGCTGCGGATCTCTCGATCCTTCCAGGGATTGCTGTCGTACTTTCGGTCCAGCCCGTAAGCGCTTGTATCTTGGGAAATAACCAGAAGTTCGCGCACCCCGGCCTCGACCAGTTTCTCGGCCTCGCGCAGCACCGCATGACCCGGGCGCGATGCCAGCCGGCCGCGCATGTCGGGGATGATGCAGAACTTGCACTTGTGATTGCAGCCCTCGGAAATCTTCAGATAGCTGTAATGCCGTGGCGTCAGCTTGACGCCCGAGGCCGGTAGCAGATCAACGAAGGGATCGGGATCGGGTGGCACCGCGCCATGCACCGCGTCCAGCACCTGTTCGTATTGATGCGGACCGGTCACCGCCAGGATGCGCGGGTGGTGTTCGCGGATATAATCGGGCTCTGCCCCAAGGCAACCGGTGACGATGACCTTACCGTTCTCCTGCAGCGCCTCGCCAATGGCATCGAGCGATTCCGCCTTGGCGCTGTCGAGAAAGCCGCAAGTGTTCACGATGACCGCATCCGCCCCGGCATAATCGGCCGAGATGCCATAGCCTTCGGCCCTGAGCCGGGTGAGGATCCGTTCGCTGTCGACCAGCGCCTTGGGGCAGCCCAATGACACCATGCCGATGGTGGGCTGGCCCGCGCGCGGGCGGTCGGCCAGTTGGGCCTTGGGGGCGATGTCGGGGCGCAGGTTCGGCGGATTCGTGGTCATTGCGCGCATATAGTCCCCGAAGGGCTGCGTGGGAACCGTTTTCGATGGAAATCGCGCAATGGTGGATGCGCGCCGCACCGCCGGCACGGTCCTGGGCGTCGTCCGGCGATTGCACCTGCCAGCCGAGAGTTTAGGGTGAGGCCGGACGCAACGGCAGGGGCAGAGGTTGGCCATGAAATGGATGTTCCGGATTTTGGGGGCTCTGGTGGTGGCGGTGATTGCCGCGGGCATCGGGGTGCTGATGTTGCCCTCGGAGCGGATCGCGCGTCTCGCCGCCGATCAGATCGAGGCCCAGACAGGCCGTAAGCTGACCATCACCGGGGGTCTCAGCCTGTCCTATTGGCCGGTGCTTGGGGTCGAGACCGGGCCGGTGACCCTGGCCAATGCCCCCTGGGCGGGGGAGGAGCCGATGCTGCGTGCGCGCAGCTTGTCGATCGGCGTCTCGACGCGTGATCTGATCGCCGGACGCATCCGGGTGACGCGAGTCGTTGCCGAAGAACCGATGCTGAACCTGACCACCGACAAGGCCGGGCGCGGTAACTGGGTTTTCAGCGATGCTGCTGCCTCTGACACGGCGCAGACTGGCACGAGCGGCGGCTCTGCCACCCCGGTGACGTTGGAGCATGTGCAACTGACCGATGCGCGGTTGCGCTATGCTGCTGCAGGCGCCGACCCGGTCGACCTGGGGCCGGCGGATCTGACGCTCGATTGGCCGCAAGCCTCGGGGCCGGCAGATGTGACTGCGGCGCTGACCTATGACAAGGCCCGGATCAAGGTGTCCGCCCGGATCGCCGCGATGCAGGATTTCATCGACGGCAAACGGGTGCCGTTGGTGGCCAAGGTCGGCACCGCCGGGGCGACGGTCGATTTCGATGGCGAGGCCGATGTTATCGGTGCCGCTTCGGGGCAGATCGAGGCCGACAGCCCGGATACCGCCAAGCTGCTGGCGGCGCTGGGGCTTGGTGATGTCGATCTGCCGAAGGGATTGGGGCGGGCGGCGCACCTATCGGCTGAGGCCGAGATCTCTCCCGATGGCCGACTGGCGCTGCGCGACCTGGCGATCAGTGCCGATCAGAACAGCCTGTCGGGGGCGGCGGATATCGACCTTTCCGGTGCAGTGCCGCAGATCAATGCCGATCTGTCCGCCGGCGTCCTGGACTTGTCGGGGCTGACTGGGGGGGGCGCATCCGGCGGGGCCGGTGGCTCGGGCTCGGCCACGTCCGGCTGGTCGACGGCCCCGATTGATGCCAGCGCGCTCGGCCTGGCGAATGCCTCTGTCAAATTCTCGGCCCAGAGCATACGCGTCGGCGCGATGACGCTGGGGCCGACCAATGCCGAATTGACGCTCGACACCGCCCGGGGAGTGTTGCGACTGACCCCTGCAACCATCTTCGGTGGCAGCCTCTCCGGCCGTTTGGTTGCCAACAATCGCAAGGGCTTTTCTGTTGCGGGCAACCTCCGGGCCAGCGATCTCGACACCACGCAGATGCTCGCGACATTCGCCGGCATCGACCGGCTGAGTGGCAAACTGCAGGCGGATGTGGAGTTTCTGGGCAAGGGGGCATCGGTGGATGCGATCATGAAATCGCTCTCAGGCAAGGGCAGCCTGACGATGGGACGCGGGGTGATCTCGGGGATTGATCTCGACAGGTTGTTCCGGTCCGGCGTGGCATCGGGGGGCACGACCGTTTTCGACAGCTTGACCGGAAGCTTTACGATCAAGGCGGGCAATCTGCATAACGACGATCTGTTGCTGTCG
The DNA here is from genome assembly GCF_000429365.1 of Pseudodonghicola xiamenensis DSM 18339. GTDB lineage: Bacteria > Pseudomonadota > Alphaproteobacteria > Rhodobacterales > Rhodobacteraceae > Pseudodonghicola > Pseudodonghicola xiamenensis. The sequence continues at coordinate 22,791 of NZ_AUBS01000032.1, forward strand.
CTGTCGAACTTCCGGGTGAAGGGCGCCGGGCGGGTCGGGCTTGGTGGCCGCGATCTTGATTATCTGGTGACGCCGGTGGCCTTCAAAAGCGATACCAGCGACGGGCTCGAGGTGCCGGTGCGGGTGATAGGCCCCTGGAGCGCGCCGAAGTTCCGGCCCGATCTGGACGCTGCGGCGAAAGCGAAGCTGGACGAGCAGAAAGATGCGCTTGAGCAGAAGGCGAAGGACAAGCTGAAGGAAAAGCTGAATCTGCAGGACGGGCAGAGCACCGAGGACGCGGTGCGCCAAAAGCTGGAGGATGAGGCGAGGAAAGGTATCCTCAAGCTGTTGGGGGGCAATTGAGGCAATTGTCGGCAGGCGCGCCCGAAAGTGTTTCCGGGCGCGCCGCTTGGGTCAGAATGTCTGGTCGTAATCGCCGACGCCGGGTTCGGTCCGGATCACGTCGTCGATCTCCTTGAAGATCGCGCGCAGCTCTTCTTCGCTGACAGAGCTTTCGCAGACCACCACCAGGTTCGGGGTATTCGACGAGGCGCGTACCAGCCCCCAGGAGCCGTTTTCCAGGATCACCCGAGCACCGTTCACGGTGACGACGTCCTTGATCGGCTGACCGGCAAAGCTGTCACCTGCGGCATGTTTTGCGACCAGTTTGTCCACCAGCCGGTCGAGGATCTCGTATTTCTCGGTATCGGCGGCATAGGGCGACATCGTCGGTGTCGACCAGGTCTTGGGCAGCGCCTTGCGCAGATCAGACATCTTCATGTCCGGGTTGCGGTCCATCAGCTTGCAGATCTCGACCGCCACGCGCATGCCGTCGTCATAGCCACGCCCCACGGGGGAGGCCATGAAGTAATGGCCCGACTTCTCGAAGCCCGCCAGCGCGCCCAGTTCGTGCACCCGGCGTTTCATGTGGCTGTGGCCGGTCTTCCAGTAATCGGCCTTGACCCCATTCGCCTTCAGCTCGGGGTCGGAGGCGAAGAGACCGGTGGATTTCACATCCGCGACGAAGGTGGAGCCGGGATAGAGCTTTGACAGATCGCGGGCCATGATCACGCCGACCTTGTCGGCGAAGATCTCCTCGCCCTCGTCATCGACCACGCCGCAGCGGTCGCCGTCGCCGTCGAAGCCAAGCGCCAGATCGGCGCCCGAGGCCTTCAGCGTGGCCGACATGTCGTGCAGCATTTCCATCGCTTCGGGGTTCGGGTTGTAATTCGGGAAGGTATAGTCGAGCTCGTTGTGCGAGGGCACGACCTCGACCCCGAGCCGCTCCAGCAGGGCAGGGGCATAGGCGCCGGCGGTGCCATTGCCGGTGGCGCAGACCACCTTGAGCTTGCGGGTCATTTTGAAGTCGCCCACGAGATCGTCCATATAGGCGTCCCAGACGCCGTCTACGAATTCATATTTGCCGCCCTCGCGTGCCTCGCCCTTGCCGTTCAACACGATGTCCTTCAGTTCGGACATCTCGTCCGGGCCGTGGGTCAGCGGCATGTTGAAGCCCATCTTCACCCCGGTCCAGCCGTTCGGGTTATGCGAGGCGGTGACCATCGCCACCGCGCAGCCTCCCAGGTGGAAGGAGGAGAAATAGGCCATCGGCGTGATGCAGGGGCCGATGTCCTTGACGTGGATGCCGGCCTGCATCAGCCCCAGGATCAGCGCGTTCTTGATCGCCAGGGAATAGTCGCGATAATCGTTGCCGACAGCGATCACCGGGTCGATGCCGCGGGCGATCATCTGGGTGCCAAGGCCAAGCCCCAGCGCCGTCATGCCGGGCAGGTTGATTTCTTCCGGATATTTCCAGCGCGCGTCGTATTCGCGAAAGCCAGTCGGTTTGATCATCGGGGTTTTCAGGAAATTCCAGGTGTTCGGGGACACCTCGTAAAGCGGCCGGGTCATCGTGTCAGAACCTCAAAATTCAAATTTCAATCGGGTTGGCCTTGGCCAGCGCATCAAACTGCATCAGCGTGTCGATCAGCTTTCCCATCTGATCGAGAGGGATCATATTGGGCCCATCCGAGGGCGCGCGGTCGGGATCTTCATGGGTTTCGATGAACACGGCCGCGATGCCCAGAGAGACTGCGGCGCGCGCCATCACCGGGGCGAATTCGCGCTGTCCGCCGGACGATCCGCCCAGCCCGCCGGGCTGCTGCACCGAATGGGTCGCATCCATCACCACCGGATAGCCGGTCTTGGCCATCTGCGGCAGCGCCCGCATGTCGGCGACCAGCGTGTTGTAACCGAAGGAAGAACCGCGTTCGGTCAGCAGGATACGGCTGTTGCCGGTGCTTTCCACCTTGGCCACCACATTCGCCATGTCCCAGGGCGCCAGGAACTGGCCCTTCTTGATGTTAATCACGGCGCCGGTCTCTCCCGCAGCGACCAGCAAGTCGGTCTGACGGGACAGGAAGGCCGGGATCTGCAGGATGTCCACCGCTTGGGCTGCCGCGGCGCATTGTTCGGGCGCATGCACATCCGTCAGGGTCGGCACGCCGATCGCGGCGCGCACCTCTTCCATCACCTTCAGTCCGGCCTCGATCCCGAGGCCGCGCTTGCCGGAGACCGAGGTGCGGTTCGCCTTATCGTAGGAGGCCTTGAAGACATATTGCGCGCCAGCGGCCTCGCAAATCTCCTTCATCCGGCCGGCGATCATCTCGGCATGATCGCGGCTTTCCAGTTGGCAGGGGCCGGCGATCACGGTCAGCGGCAGGTCATTGCCGATCGTCAGACCGGCCACTTCGACATGTTTCATGAGATTACGACGTTATCTGTTCACGGAGAATCGAGGCGGTCAGAGAGATCATCAGGTAGATACCGGAAAACAACAGGAATGCCAAAATCGTATTCTCGAACTTCCTGGGATAGGCGGGATCCTGACTGGCGACCGGCTCGACCGAGGTGGTCAGATAGCGGACCTGGCGGTTCGCTTCCATCCGGGTCTGTTCGACCTGTTGCAGGGACGATTGCAGCATCATGTCCCGGGTGGTGAGGTCGGCCTGGGCCATCTGGATGCGGACGCTGAGCTCGGCCAGGGAGTTTTCGCCCTTCGAGGCATCGACCATCTTCTTGTTGAGCTGATCAAGAAGATCCTGAAGCCGCCGCACATCGCCCTTGGCGCCTTCGACCTTGGCCTGGTTGGGGCGTGGGTTGTCCATCAGCGCGGACAGTTCCAGTTGCTTGTCCTGAAGCTGGATTTCGATGTTGTTGATCTGCCCGCGCAGCGCCGCGATCACCCCTTCGGGATCAAGAATCGCGCCTTTTTGCTGCAGCGTCACCAGCGCCTCCTGCGCCTTGCGCCGTTCGATCTGCGCGTTCTCGAAGCCGGCCAGCGCATCGCGCATCTGGTCCGATCGTTTCTGTTCGCTCAGGTGGTTGACCCGTTCCTCGGCATAGGACAGCAGGCTGCGGGCGAAATTGGCGCTGGTCTCGGGGTCGGCGGCGATCACTTGCATGCGCACCACGCCTTCGGTCGGATCGTAGCCGATCTTTACGTCCTTCGAATAGATCTTATAGGCCTGCTCGTTGGTCGGATCGGCGGGCAGTCGCTGGATCGGGTCGATCCAGGGCTGGCTGAAATGCGCCTTGAACCCCTGATCGGCATCCAGTCGCAGCATGGCGTCCTTGGATTCCAGGTAGGATTGCACTGCGATGGAATCCTGGCTGGTGGCGAATTGCGTGCCGCTGAGCAGGTTGCCCAGACCGGTGCCGCCACCGGCGTTATCTGCCTTGAGGATCAGGAATTCTGACTTGGTGGCGTACATCGGTGTCGCCACGGAATAGAAATACCAGCCGACCACGGCGGTGGGAATCATCACGAAGAAGAACAGCCGCGTCAGCAGAAGCAGCATCTTCTTGCGGCGGCGGCTGACGATATCGCGCTGAATCTCGGTGATTTCCCGTTCGCGTTGTTGCGCCGGGCTGAGGTCTGTCGAGGGCAGGGTAGTGGTGCCCGCAGGGATCGTTTGCGGCAGTTGCACCTTGTCCTTCGGAGCGTCACTATCGTCGCGCGGCACCACCAGTTCCAGCATGTTGGAGCGGTGGAACGGGTCGATGCCCTGCTGCCGAAGCAGCCGGACCGCGTCGAAATCCGATGTCGCCGGCAGGCTGTGTTTCTGCGCCACCCGGCGCGCCATGCGCAATTGCCGGCCAGTCAACCCTTCGCGGCGAATGGCGTCGATCTCTGCCTCGACACTCATCTCATGGGCGGAGGAGACCATGCCGCTGCGCGCTGTGTCTGTCGTGTCAGCTGCCTGGCTGCGGGCGGTATCGTCGTCGATCGTTCCGGCGGTGGTCTCGGCGGTGGTTCCTGCCGTGGTTCCGGTGTCGGCGACTGCGGGCTCTGCCGGGGCGGAGGCATCGGTCGCAGAGGCGGCGGGCGCCTCAGGCGTTGCCGGCTGATCGACGGCTGCCGTCTGTGCCGCGGCATCGCCCGCTGTCGGATCGGCTTCGGGCCGACGGGCGGTGTCGTTCTCCGTCACCACGCGGGGGCGCAGCCGCTCAACCTCGGGCGGGCGCGACGGGTTGGTCTCGCCCTGTTGCTCGACGGTCGCAGCCTGGGCGCTGCCCGCGGCGGGGCTGCGGCGGATACGGAATTTCTTAGCCTTGGGTTTCATAGTCATAAAGCTGCTTCGCCTCTTCCAAGGTGTCGAACATATGTAACTTGCCATTCAGCAGGACGGCTGCCGAACGAGCGAACTTTTCCAGGGTGGCGGGCTGGTGCGACACGATGATGATCGTAGTGGTGCGCAGCCGCTCTTTCAGAATGGCGCCGGCCTTGCGGTTGAACTCCACGTCGGTCGAGCTCGGCATGCCTTCGTCGATCAGATAGATGTCGAAGTCCAGTGCCAGCATCAGCGCGAAGGAAAACCGCGATCGCATCCCCGAGGAATAGGTGCCGATCGGCTGGTCGAAATATTCCCCGAGCCCGCAGAGCCAGCGGCAATAAGCTTCGACATAGTCGGGGTCCATGCCGTAGAGCCGGGCGATATAGCGCGAATTCTCCATCGCCGAGATGCGGCTGACGACGCCGCCCATGAAGCCCAGGGGAAAGGAAATCTTGCAGCCGCGCCGAATTTCGCCTTCGTCGGGCTTTTCCAGGCCGGCCATCATGTTGATCAAGGTGGTCTTGCCGGTGCCGTTGGGCGCCAGGATGCCCAGCGATCGGCCAAGATCCACCCGGAAGGACACCTGATCCAGAATCACCTTGCGGCGAACCCCGGTCCAGAAGGATTTGCTGACGTTGTCGAATTCAAGCATTGTGTCTTCCGGAGCTGCAGATGCAGCCTTGGCTTCCTTGCGTCATGTGCACTGGCTTATGCTCAGGCCGCCTCTTTATCAGAGGAGTATTAACGACTTACAGGGGGAATTGGGCTAGATTATGTCGAAATATGAAACAAAATCCCATCAAGATTGAGGCCGAAATGGGGCAACGCCGACAGCAGTCTGGATGGGTCTTTCCCCACTTTGGTGGCTGCGGAAGATGGGGGTGTTTGCGCGTTTTGTTTCCGTTTCGTGAACGGGTGATTAAGTCTGTCAGGCGGCGCGGGCAGGGGGAACAGTCGGCAGGAATGGCCCGACACGGTGGGAAAAGGGCGGTTGATGGCCGGGTCTTCTGACCTGATCGAGCAGATCCGTGCTTGCCGATTGTGTGCCGATCGCTTTGCCGCGACGGCGACTCATCACGTGCCGCGTCCCGTTGTCTGGTATCGTCCGGGCGCGCGCATTCTGATAGCCGGGCAGGCGCCGGGTGCCCGGGTGCATGAAAGCGGACGTCCCTTCACCGATCCTTCTGGTGATCGGCTGCGGGGCTGGCTGGGGATGGATGCGGAGAGCTTCTATGATCTGTCCCGGGTGGCGGTGGTGCCGATGGGGTTTTGTTTCCCCGGCTACAACGACCGAAAGGCCGATCTGCCGCCGCCGGCGCTTTGTGCTCGCACCTGGCACGGTCGCGTGATGGCGGAACTTGCCGATGTCGAGCTGAAGATCCTGGTGGGCGGGCATGCGCAGCGCTGGCATATGGGAATAAAGTCCCCGGTGACCGCGACAGTGGCCGGCTGGCGCGATCATGCGCCGCGCGTCTTTCCCTTGCCTCATCCGTCCTGGCGCAATACCGCATGGCTGAAGAAAAACCCCTGGTTCGAGGCGGAACTGCTGCCGGTTCTGCGCGCCCGGGTGAAGGAGGTGCTGAATGAGCGATGAGACCGAAGAGCTGACCCCGATCGACATGGCCCATGCGGCGATGGAGGCCGCCGGCGATGAGGGGGCCGCGCGGCTGCGGTTCTACGAACGGCTCGCCGATGCCGAACTGTTCCTGTTGCTGACCGAAGAGGCGTTGGACGATAACGTTTCGCCCGAGATCTTCGATACCGAGGACGGGCGGTTCGTGTTGGTCTTCGATCGCGAGGAACGGCTGGCGCGCTTCGCCGAACGGGTGGCGCCCTATGCGGCGATGTCGGGCCGGATCCTGGCCGAGATGTTGCGGGGGCAGGGTGTCGGGGTAGGGCTCAATCTGGGGGTCGCTCCCTCGGCCATCCTGATCCCGCCGGCGGCGATGGACTGGCTGTGCGACACGCTTTCCCATGCGCCGCAGGAAACCGAGGCGCAGATCAGCGAGGTGATCGCGCCGGGTGGGCTGCCCGAGGAGCTGATCACCGCGATCGACACCAAGCTGGCGACTGCAGTGGGGCTGGCGCGGGTGGCCTATCTGGTCGGCACCCGCGATGCCGCCGGAGGCCATGGTCATCTGCTGGCCTTCGTTGATGCGCTGGAACAGGCCGAGGGGGCGCTGGCCAAGGCAGCGAGCGAGGCGCTGACCTTTTCGGGCATCGAGGCAGGCGCGATGGATGTCGGGTTCTTCACTGGCGACGACCCGGTGACCGCGAGTTTCGCGGCGGTCGGTCTGCGCTTTGATCTGCCCGAACCCGCCAAGCCCGAGCCCCTGTTCCAGGAGGCGCCGGGCAGCAATCCGGCAAAGCCGCCGATCCTGAAGTAGGTGTAGGCTGCGGGGAGACGGGAAAGGGGGGGCTCTGCCCCCGTCGCCTGCGGCGCCTCCCCCGGGATATTTCCAGCCAGAAAAAGGGGGTGAGCGGCGCCCGGAAAACAGTCCAGCGGACTGTTTTCAGCCGCGAACGGGCGTAGCCCCGGGAGGCGCAGGGACAAGCAGTCCAGCGGACCGTTCGGCGGGGAAACTCTCCCCCGGAGAGTTTCCTGATCCGCCTCTTGTCAGCCGTGAGCAGGCAAAATCCGGCGAACCGCCTGCGCCGAGAGCGGGTGTCATGCGGACGGAGGGCGCGGGCGGCCCCGGAGGATGGCCCGCGCCGGCGTTCACTCCTCGGCGGTGAGTTTGTCTTGCGTTCTGGTGTCGAAATCGCTGGCGTCATGGCGTTCGTGCAATTGCAGCGACGGCTCACCGAAGGTGCGATTGACCATGCGCCCGCGCAGCACCGCAGGGCGGGCGTTGATCTGTTTCGCCCAGCGACGGACATGGGCGTAGCTCTCGACGTCGAGGAAGGTGGCCGCGTCGTAGAGGCGGCCCAGAACCAGTTGTCCGTACCAGGCCCAGATCGCGATATCGGCGATGGTGTAATCATCGCCGGTCATGAACTGCCGGTCGGCCAGATTGCGGTTCAGCACGTCGAGCTGGCGTTTGACCTCCATCGCGAAACGGTCGATCGGATATTGCCATTTTTCCGGCGCATAGGCGTAGAAGTGGCCGAAGCCGCCGCCCAGATAGGGGGCGCTGCCCATCTGCCAGAACAGCCAGGACAGCATTTCGGCCCGGTTTTCCGGCGCGCCGAGGAAGGCGCCGAACTTCTCGGCCAGATGCAAAAGGATGGCGCCGGATTCGAAGATGCGGATGGGGGTGTCGCCGCTGTAGTCCATCAGCGCGGGGATTTTCGAGTTCGGGTTGACCTCGACGAAGCCCGAGCCGAACTGATCGCCGTCGCCGATCTTGATCAGCCAGGCGTCATAATCCGCGCCAGCATGACCGGCGGCCAGCAGTTCCTCGAAAAGAACAGTGACCTTTACCCCGTTGGGGGTGGCCAGAGAATAGAGTTGGAAGGGGTGTTCGCCCTTTGGCAGTGCCTGGTCGTGGGTCGGGCCGGCGATGGGGCGGTTGATGCTGGCAAAGCGGCCGCCGCTCTGCTTGTCCCAGGTCCAGACCTCGGGCGGGGTGTAGGGGGTATTCATGCGCGTTCCTCCTGTTGTGACGGATCCTCGTCGGGCGGGATGTCACAAGGGGTAAGCCTGCGCACGGGCTTTGCCAAGCCGGGGAGGGCGCAGGGCGCGCTGTGCGCTGCTGCACGATCGCGTGCGGTCCGGATCGGGGCCGCACGCTTGCGCGGGACTCAGCGACGCCGGTCGCGCCGGGTGCTCATCGGCTGGAAGGCGACGCCGACATGGGCCTCGCAATAGGGTTTGCCGGCCTGGGTCGGCAGGCCGCAGAACCAGAAGTCATCGGTTGCCGGGTCGCCGACAGGCCATTTGCAGGTGCGTTCGGTCAGCTCCATCAGAGTAAGCTTCTTGGCCTTCTTTTCGACCTCGCTCACCTTGGCGAGCGCCTCGGGGCTGATTTCATTTGCGGAGGGTTGCGGCGGCAGCGGCTGGCCGGCGGGGATGATCTGCTTGCGCGCCGGCGGCATCGGGCGCGGTTCCGCGGCCGGTTTGGCCTCGGCGGCGGGGCGGGGGGCAGGTTCCGGGCGCGGTTCCGGTTTGGGCTTGGCCGCGACCTCGGGCTTCGGTGTCTCGATTGGTTTTTCCTTGGCTTCGGCTTTGACCGGCGCGGCCCCGGTGGTACGGTTGGACAGTCCCAGGCGGTGCACCTTGCCGATCACGGCGTTGCGGGTGACGCCGCCCAGCTCCTTGGCGATCTGGCTGGCCGACTGGCCCTCGGCCCACATTTTCTTGAGCAGTTCAACGCGCTCGTCAGTCCAGGACATCTTGTGCCTTTCAAAGCTGAAAAGCGGCCCGCACTGCGGGGGCCGCTCTGATCATTTCCCATCGGACACTTATTTTAATCACTGTTGGGCGAGATACAAGGCGGCTTGGACAGGGGGCGATGGGACGGATGTGTTCGCGGGGGAGGGATCGCCCGCGTCTTGGCGGCGGGGCGGAACAGGCGCTGCGATTGGGGCTTTCCTTTTGCCGGTGTTCGGGCTAAGCGTGCGCCATGATCGACCTGGCACATATCCGACAGCTCCGACGCCGACGCGCACACGCGTAACGGCGCCTCTCGATCTTTTGCACTGGAATTCCGGTGCAGTTCCCCTTCATATCTATCTCAAATCGTTGACCCAAGCGCCCAAGCCGGGCATTCCCTTGGGCCTGTGCTACCCGCAAAGGATGATCCTATGATCCCGTCCGTTCTGCCGACCTATAACCGCGCGCCGCTTTCCTTCGTCAAAGGCGAAGGCTCCTGGCTGATCGAGGCGGATGGCCGACGTTTCCTTGACCTTGGCGCCGGCATCGCGGTGAACGCGTTGGGCCATGCCCATCCGGCGCTGGTGGCGGCGCTGACCGATCAGGCGCATCGGGTCTGGCACGTGTCGAACCTCTATCACATCCCCGAACAGGAGGCGCTGGCCGATCGGCTGGTGGAGGCGACCTTTGCCGATACCGTCTTCTTCACCAACTCGGGCACCGAGGCCTGCGAACTGGCAGTGAAGATGGCGCGGAAATACTGGTATGACAAAGGTCAGCCGGAGAAGACCGATATCATCGCTTTCGAAGGTTCGTTCCACGGACGCTCCTCGGCCGGGATCGCGGCGGCGGGATCCGAGAAGATGGTCAAGGGCTTCGGCCCGATCCTGCCGGGGTTCAAGCATCTGCCCTGGGGCGATCTGGCGGCGCTGGAGGCAGCGATCGACGAGACGACCGGTGCAGTGCTGCTGGAGCCGGTACAGGGCGAGGGCGGCATTCGCCCGATCGCCGATGCCGACCTGAAGGCGATCCGGGCGCTTTGCGACGAAAAGGGCTGTCTGCTGGTGCTGGACGAGGTGCAATGCGGCATGGGCCGCACCGGCCGGCTGTTCGCGCATGAATGGGCCGGGATCACCCCGGACATCATGATGGTGGCCAAGGGCATCGGCGGCGGCTTCCCGCTGGGCGCGGTGCTGGCGACGGAAGAGGCTGCTTCGGGCATGACGGCGGGGACTCATGGTTCCACATATGGCGGCAACCCGCTGGGCTGCGCCGTAGGCTGTGCTGTGATGGAGCAGATCAATACGCCGGCGTTCCTGCATGGGGTGAACCGCAAGGCGGGCATGCTGCGTCAAAAGCTCGAGGGGCTGGTCGCCGCCCATCCAGATGTTTTCGAAGAGGTGCGCGGGCTCGGCTTGATGCTGGGGTTGAAGTGCAAGGTGCCGAACGGCGATGTGGTGGCCGCGGGCTATGACAATCTGGTCATCACCGTGCCGGGCGGCGACAATGTGATCCGCCTGTTGCCGCCGCTCAACCTCAGCGAGGATGAGATCGCCGAGGCTTTGACGCGGCTCGAGGCTGCGGCCGAGACGGTCGCGGCCAAGCTGGGCGAAACCGCCTGAGATCGCGCGGCGGGCGCCGCATTCTTTCCCGGGCGGTGCGACCGTCCCAAGACGAAAAGTAAGCAAGATGAATCATTTTCTGGATATCTACAAAACCGACCCCGCCGCGCTGCGGGGGATGATCGACCAGGCGCGTCAAATGAAGCAGGCGCGTGCGGGGCGGCCGAAGGGAACTCCCGATGACGACCAGCCGCTGGCCGGCCGGATGGTGGCGCTGATCTTCGAGAAGCCCTCGACCCGGACCCGAGTGTCCTTTGACGTCGGCGCCCGCCAACTGGGGGCGGAGACCATGGTGCTGTCGGGCAAGGACATGCAGCTTGGTCATGGCGAGACCATCGCCGATACCGCCCGAGTGCTGTCGCGCTATGTCGATCTGATCATGATCCGGACCTTCGATGAAACCGTGCTGACCGAGATGGCGGAATATGCCTCGGTCCCGGTGATCAACGGGCTGACCGACCGGACCCACCCTTGCCAGATCATGGCCGATATCCTGACTTATGAGGAACACCGCGGCCCGATCGCCGGCAAGAAGGTGGTCTGGGCCGGCGATGGTAACAATGTCTGTGCCTCGTTCCTTCATGCCGCCGGGCAGTTCGGCTTCGATCTGACGTTCACCGGCCCGGCGCAGCTCGATCCGGAAGAGGAGTTCGTGGGCTTCGCGCGCGACAAGGGGGCCAAGGTGGTGATCGAACGCGATGCTGCCAAGGCGGTTGAGGGCGCCGATCTGGTGGTGGCCGACACCTGGGTCAGCATGCATGACAGCCAGAGTTCGAAAGAGCGGCGGCACAACATGCTGCGGCCCTATCAGGTGAATGCCGCGCTGATGAAACACGCCAAGCCTGACGCGCTGTTCATGCATTGCCTGCCGGCGCATCGCGAGGAGGAGGTGACCTCTGAGGTGATGGACGGGCCGCAATCGGTGATTTTCGACGAGGCGGAGAACCGGCTGCATGCGCAAAAGGCGGTCATGCGCTGGTGCATGGGCGCCTGAGACCCTCCGTATTCGCCCACGGCTTGGTCGAAGCCGAGATGGAGCGCCCCGGCTGTCTGGCCGGGGCGTTTTCGTTTGTTGCGGGAGCCTCCGGCGGGGATATTTGACGCCAGAAAAAGGACAGGGGTGTTTCGCTGGAACGGGCGCGTCATTGTCGGCGTTTCGCGAAGGGGGCGACAGGAGTACACTAGGATCAGATTTGCGACGGGAGGAGGTCATGTCTGAGGAACGTATCGTCATCGCCGGGGCCGGCGCGATCGGCTGTTTCGTCGGCGGACTTCTGGCCGCGGCCGGGCATCCGGTGACGTTGCTGGGGCGCGAGCGGGTGCTTGGCCCGATCCGTGCAAGCGGGCTCAAACTGACCGATTTTTCCGGTCTGGAGGTGAGGGTGGGCTCCGGTCGGTTGGGGCTGGCGCAGCGCCCCGAGGCACTGGAGGGGGCGGCGCTGGTCTTGGTGGCGGTTAAATCCGGGGCGACCGCGACAATCTCTGCCGAGATCGCGGCGCATGCGCCGCAGGCGGCGCCGGTGATCAGCCTGCAAAATGGGGTCGGCAATGCCGATCTGTTGCGCGCGGCGCTGCCCGGGCGCGATGTCCGTGCCGCGATGGTGGGGTTCAACGTGGTGCCGGCCGGGCCTGCCGCCTGGCATCGTGCCAGCAGCGGCGATATCGTGATCGAGGCCGGGGCGGGCGATCTGGCGGCGCGGCTGTCGGTGCCGGGGCTGGTCGTGCGGGAGGTCGATGACATCCTGCCGGCGCAATGGGGCAAGCTGCTGTTGAATTTGGCCAATGCGCTTAATGCCCTGTCCGGAATTTCGTTGCGCGATCAGCTACTGGATCGGGAGTGGCGCCGCCTGATGGCCGATCAGATCGCCGAGGCGCTGAGGGTACTGCGCCGGTCCGGGATCGTCGCGCGGCCGCCGGCGCCGGTGCCTGCCGTACTGCTGCCGGCTATTTTGCGGTTGCCGACGCCGTTGTTTACCCGGATCGCGGAGCGGATGCTGACGATCGACCCGATGGCGCGGACCTCCATGGCCTATGATCTCGAGGACGGGCGCCTGACCGAGATCGACCATATGCAGGGGGCGATCGTGGAGCTGGCGCAGCAGCAGGGGGGGCGGGCGCCGATTTGCGAGCGGGTCGCGCGGCTGGTGCATGAAGTCGAGGCGCAGGGATATCGCGGGCTGCGCAAGACGCCGGCAGAGATTCGCGGCTGAACCTTGTGTCACTCGGCCGGGCGGTCGCGCCGCTTGGTGCGCAGGGTCGGATCGGCTTGGGTCGGGTCCTCGGGCCAGGGATGTTTGGGGTATTGCGCCCGCATGTCCTTGCGCACATCGGCATAGGAGCCGGCCCAGAAGCCGGGCAGATCGCGGGTCACCTGAACTGGGCGCTGGGCGGGGGAGAGGAGCGTGATCTTGATCGGCTGACCGGCGCTGGTCGGGTGGGTGGTGACGCCGAAAAGTTCCTGCAGCCGCAGGGCGATCTCGGGCCCGTCGCCGCCGGAATAGTCGATCGGCACCTTGCGCCCCAGCGGCGTGGTGAAGGAGCCGGGCACCCGGCGATCGAGCTCTTGCTGCTGATCCCAGCTCAGCGCCGCCTGCAAGGCGGGGTGGGGATCGAAACGCTTCCAATCCTCCGCCGTTTTCACCTTGCCCAGCATCGGCAGCAGCCAGTCCTCCAGCGTCGCCATCAGCCCGTCGGGCGAGAAGTCGGGAAGATCGGCGCCGGTGGCGCGCAACAGTTCCACCCGTGCCGCCAGTCGTGCCGCAGCCCCATCGAGGCGCAGGCCCAGATCGCGCACGCCCTCGAGCATGGCGCGGGCCACCGCCTCGGGTGGCACGTCCTTCCAGACCCGGTCATCCAGCACCAGCGTGCCGAAACGCTCTTGCCTGCGCGCCACCACCCGGCGGTCGCGTTTCGACCAGTCGCAGTGATCGATCCAGCCGATCTGGTCGGCGAAAAGCTCGCGGATATCGCGCTCGCCGATCTGCGCCGCCATGCGGATCTTCGCCTCGCGCGGGTCACCGTCGAGGTCGGTCGCGACCACGAAGGGGGCGCCAGCCAGCGGGTCGCCCGCGGTCATCACCGCGCCCTTGCCGCCCGAAAGGACATAGCGCGGGGCATCGCCCTTGCGGCGTTGGCCGATGCGGTCGGGATAGGCGAGCGCGGCCATGGCGGCGGCGGAGAGGCCGGGCAGGCTTGCCTCGGGGGCTTGCGCGCGCAGGCGCTTGGCCTCGGTCCGGATGCGCTCCAGCGTCGGGCGGGTGACCTCGAAGGGGCGCTCGGCGGTGAATCGTTTGAGATCGCGCAGCGCCTCGAGCCGCAGGGTCAGATCCGAGGGCGCGGCGCGCAGCGGGTCGCGTTCCTCGATCAGGGCGGCGAGGGGAGCGGCTTCGGGGCCGGCCAGTACCAGCATATGGGCGACGCGCGGGTGCAGCGGCAGCGTGGCCAAGGCCCGGCCGTGATCGGTGATCCGGCCCTTGTCGTCCAACGCTCCCAGCAGGCGCAGCAGCGTCCGCGCCTCGGCCAGGGCGCCGGCGGGCGGCGGGGTGAGAAAGGCCAGTTCCTGATCCGAGGCGCCCCAGAGCGCGAGATCAAGCGCGAGGCCGGTCAGGTCTGCCGCCTCGATCTCGGCCGGCGGGAAGGAGGCGAGGGCGCCTTCCTCTCCCTTCGACCAGAGCCGATAGCTGACGCCTTCGGCCACCCGACCGGCGCGACCGGCGCGTTGGGTTGCCTCGGCCCGGGTCACCCGTTCGGTCACCAGCCGCGACATGCCGGCGCCGGGATCGAAACGGGCGCGTCGCGCCAGCCCCATGTCGACCACCACCCGCACGTCCTGGATGGTGAGCGAGGTTTCGGCGATGGAGGTCGCCAGCACGATCTTGCGCCCCGATGTGGCGGGCTCGATCGCGGCGCGCTGTGCGGCGAAGGGCAGCGCGCCATAGAGCGGGCGGATCTGGACGCTGTCGGGCAGGCGGCGGGAAAGGGCGGTTTCTGCGCGGCGAATCTCCCCCTCCCCGGGTAGGAAGACCAGAAGGCCGCCGCCCAGCTTCCGCGTCTCAGTCTCGGCCCGCACCACCAGATCGGCCAGCGCCTCGTCCCGCCGCGCCCGGGGGCCGAGCGGGGTGTCGAGCCAGCGGGTTTCCACCGGGTAGCTGCGTCCTTCCGAGGTGATGACGGGCGCGCGCATCAGATCGCCCACCGGTCCGGCGTCGAGCGTTGCTGACATCGCCAGCAGGAGCAGATCGTCGCGCAGGGCGCCGGCGACTTCGAGACAGAGGGCAAGGCCGAAATCGGCGTTGAGGGAGCGTTCGTGGAATTCGTCGAAGATCACCGCACCGATGCCGGACAGCTCCGGATCGGATTGCAGCATGCGGGTCAGGATACCTTCGGTCACCACCTCGATCCGGGTGGTTTTCGACACCTTGCTGTCGCCGCGAACGCGATAGCCGACGGTCTGGCCCGGCGCCTCGCCCAACGTCTCGGCCATGCGTTCGGCGGCGGCGCGGGCGGCAAGGCGGCGGGGCTCCAGCATGACGATGCGCCCTGTCGTCAGCCCGGCGTCGAGCATCGCCAGCGGCACCCGCGTGGTTTTCCCCGCTCCGGGCGGCGCCTGCAAGACGGCGCGGCCCTGTTGGCGCAGGGCCTCCAGCAGATCGGGCAGGGCGGTGTCTATGGGCAAGCTCTGGGTCATCCGCGCCTTATCCGACAAAGCGGCCGGCGGGTCTAGCGGCGCAGCAGCACCAGGGGGGCCACGGATCGTCTCGCCCCGGATGCGATAGGCGCCGATGCAGAGCCCTCATCGGCTTCGGCCTCTTCGGTGAAGGGAGGGAGTTCGGGCCGCCGCTCACCGTCGAACTCCCGCTGGCGCAGAGGGTGGAGCGGGCGACCGCTGCGGGGGAGGCGTTGCCGCGCTGCCGCTGCAGCGCAAATCGGCTGGTGATTCGCTGCGACTGGTGTTCATGATCTCGCCGCGGAAGGGGGGGCGGAAATGGGCGCCATCGTGCGGGCCGGCCTCGCTGTTCGGAAGCGGGAGGCAACGACATGGCAGCGCGGATCGACCGAACCGGTCAGAACCGGGGGCCAAGCTTCGGCTCCAGCGCCAGGATCGAGAAATATGTCTCCAGCAGTTTTGCCCCGGGGCAGAGGCGGCGAGGCGCAGAAGCAGGCTCCGGATCAGGCCCCGGGTCATGCGGCCGCAGCCCTCCGCACTGGACAAATGTCGTCCGGCCAAGGCATGTAGGGCGCTGGACCGGCAGGATATGAGCATGCGGATACAAGACCTGGGTGACAAGATCTTAAAGGGCGATCGCCGCGCCTTGGCGCGGGCGATCACGCTGGTGGAGAGCAGCCGTCAGGACCATCGGGCAGAGGCTGCGGCGCTGCTGGATCAACTGCGGGCGGTCGGGCGGCAGGCGGTGCGTGTCGGCCTGTCGGGCACGCCGGGGGTGGGCAAATCCACCTTTATCGAGGCCTTCGGCATGATGTTGACCGGGCAGGGGCTGCGGGTTGCCGTGCTGGCGGTGGATCCGTCTTCGACCCGCTCGGGCGGCTCGATCCTGGGCGACAAGACCCGGATGGAGCGGTTGAGCCGCGATCCCAATGCCTTCATCCGCCCCTCTCCCAGCCAGTCGCATCTGGGTGGTGTGGCGCGGCGCACCCGCGAGGCGGTGGAGCTGTGCGAGGCCGCTGGTTTCGATGTCATCCTGATCGAGACGGTGGGGGTGGGCCAGTCCGAGACCGTGGTGGCGGAGATGTCTGATCTGTTCGTGCTGCTGCTGGCACCGGCCGGCGGGGATGAATTGCAGGGCGTCAAGCGCGGCATCATGGAGATGGCCGATATCATCCTGGTCAACAAGGCGGATGGTGATCTGAAGCCGGCGGCGACGCGGACCTGTTCGGATTACGCCGGTGCGTTGAGGCTGCTGCGCAAGCGCCCTCAGGACCCGGAGGGCTTTCCCAAGGCAATGATGGTGTCGGCTCAGACCGAAGTGGGGCTGGCAGAGGCCTGGACAGAGATGCAGGCGCTGATCGACTGGCGGCGGGAGAATGGGTTCTGGGACCGGCGGCGCGCCGATCAGGCGCTCTACTGGTTCGACCAGGAGGTGCGTCAGGCACTGCTCGCACGGCTGGAGACCGGTGAGGCGAAAGCGGCAATGGCCGAGCTTTCCGCCCGGGTCGCGGCAGGCGATATCTCTCCGGCGGGGGCAGCTGAAGCCATGCTGCGCGAGCATCTGAGAATGTGAGTGGGGCCTGTGCAGCCGGGGCTTGACGATTCCCTGCCGCACGCGTAATAGCCTGCGAACGAGATTCCGGGCGCTGCCAAAGCGGCGCCCCTGTTATTTGCAGGGCCACGCGGGGGTTCCAGAACCCCGGCATCAACGCCCGAGAAAAGACGAGGATGAAACCATGTCGCGCCGTTGCGAACTGACCGGTAAAGGCCCCATGACTGGCAACAACGTCAGCCATGCTAAAAACAGAACCCGCCGGCGTTTTCTGCCGAACCTGAACGATGTGACGCTGCAGTCCGAAACGCTGGGGCGTGGCGTCAAGCTGCGGATCTCTGCTGCCGCGCTGCGCAGCGTCGATCACCGGGGTGGTCTGGACGCCTTCTTGGCCAAGGCCAAGGACGAAGAGCTTTCGGATAACGCTCTGAAAATCAAGAAAGAGATCGCCAAGGCTGCTGCTGCCAACGCCGCCTGATCCTTTCTGATCCGTCAGGACAGTTGCAAACCCCGTGCCCCAGGTGCGGGGTTTTGCCGTACCGTGCCTGCAGCTTTGCGCTTGCCCGTCGGATCCCTGCCTGACTATATGCTGCGGCTATGATCCGTAGTTGGCGCATATATTTCGGTTTGGCTCTGGTCGTCGTGATGGCGCTGACCAGCCAGAGCATGGCCGTCGCCCGGGGCGCCGCCGGCGTCGCCGGGCAGATCGAGATTTGCATCGGCTCCGGTCCGGTCACCGTCTATGTCGACGACAGCGGCAATCCCACGGGCCCGCCGCATATCTGCCCCGATTTCGCGCTGCATTTCCTGGCCTTCGTGACGCCGCCCGCGATCTTGCCGGCGCCGCTGACGCTTGAGGTGCGGCGGCTGTCGGCCTGTCAGCGGGGGCTTTGTTCCGGCCGCCCGGTGCCGACAGCCCGGGCCCGGGATCCTCCCTCTGTCGGCTGATATCTGTTCCCAGTTCCAAGCCACAGACGACGACCACAAGAGGAGAGAGATCATGTCTGTCAAAACCGTTCTTATCGCCGCTGCCACGACCCTGGCCCTGGCCTTGCCTGCCGTTGCCGGCGATATCCAGGTGCAGGACGCCTATGCCCGTGCAGCGACCAAGATGTCGAAGACCGGCGCCGCCTTCATGGTGCTGATGAATGAGGGCGATCAGGACGACCGGCTGGTCGCGGCCAACTCGGATGTCGCGAAGCGGGTCGAATTGCATACCCACAAGGACAACGGCCAGGGCGTCATGAGCATGATGAAGGTCGAGGAAGGCTTTCCTGTCCCCGCCCATGGTCACCATGCGCTGGCGCGTGGCGGTGACCACGTCATGCTGATGGGGCTGACCCGGCCGTTGGAGCAGGGTGATATCGTCCAGATCACCCTGACCTTCGAAAAGGCCGGCGAGGTGACGATCGACGTGCCCGTCGATCTAGAGCGCCAACCGCAGGGCGGCATGCAGATGCAACAGCATGGTCAGATGAAAATGAACAACTGAGTCGACGGCGATCGCCAGACATCGGGCCGCACCTTCGGGGGCGGCCCTTTGCGTTGGGCGGATCGCCTGCCTTAACGCGCTAGAAGTTCCTCGACCCAGACCGGCACGGTCCGGGTTGCCGGGCCAAAGCGGGTATCGTCGAATTGCGACACCACCGCCGAGGGATCGAGATTCAGCTCGATGGTATGGGCGCCGGCGGCGGCAGCCTCTTGTACGAAGCCGGCGGCGGGATAGACTTGGCCCGAGGTGCCGATGGCGGCGAAAATATCCGCACTCACCAGATGGTCGAAGATCTGGTCCATGAAATAGGGCATCTCCCCGAACCAGACGATATCGGGGCGTGCGGTGGAGGTCTTGCAACTCGGGCAGGGTTCTCCGACGGTCATGCGCATCGGCGCGGGCCAGCGTTGACCGCAGGCAGAGCAGAGCGCGCTGTCAAGCTGGCCGTGCATATGCAGCACTCCGGTCGCACCGGCCTTTTCATGCAACCCGTCGACGTTCTGGGTGACGATCACCACCTCGCCCGGGAAATCCCGTTGCAGCCTGGCCAGCGCCACATGGGCGGTGTTGGGCTGTGCCTGCGCCGCCTGCAGGCGGCGCATGTTATAGAACTCCTGCACCAGGGCAGGATCGCGGGCGAAGCCTTCGGGGGTGGCCACGTCCTCGATCCGGTGCTGGGCCCAGAGTCCGCCCTCGTCCCGGAAGGTGCCGAGGCCGCTTTCGGCGGAAATGCCGGCGCCGGTCAGGATGACGATCTTTTCCATGGGCTTCCCTCGCGGTTTGCGCTGTCTTATCAGGGTGGCGGAAGGAGATGTCGATGACCACCCGTATTCTGTTTGTCTGTCTTGGCAATATCTGCCGGTCGCCGGCGGCGGAAGGGGTGGCGCGCGCCCTGTTGCCCGATTGCGAGATCGACAGTGCCGGCACCTCGGGTTGGCATGTGGGAGAGCCCCCCTATGGGCCGATGCGGGCGGCGGCGCGGGCGCGCGGGATTGATCTGGCTGCGTTGAGGGCGCGGCAGTTCGAGCCTGCTGACTTCAGCCGGTTCGATCTGATTCTGGCGATGGATGGGCAGAACCTGCGCGACATCGAGGCGCAGCGCCCGGTGGGGCGCGACACACCGGTACGGCTGTTCACCGATTACATTGCGGACAGCGGCACCGACCATGTGCCCGATCCTTACTATACCCGGGATTTCGATGGGGCGCTCGACCTGATCGAGGCGGCGGCAGCGGGTCTCAGGCGTGCGTTACGCGCCGAAGGCTGAGGCGTTTTCCAGTCAGATATTAAGAGAAGTCAAATTCGCAGCCCGAGGATGCGAAATCTTGGCCCGCGCCGCTTGTCCTTGGGGTTGCTGCGGTTAAGGATTGTCGTGCCCCTTGCCTCGAAGCCTTGCCGATGTGTTCCGATCGCGCTGCCCCCGCCAGATTATATCCCGGATCATTCCTCAAGCACCCGAAGCTGACCTGCCAGCCAGGGCAGTCGGCTGACCGCAGGGTCGATCATCTGGCTACGCACAAGCTGGCGCATGGTCTGGGCCACGTCGCGCGGCACCCGATCGGCCCAGTCGGCGGCGGCAAACAGCGAAATGGTCCGCGAGAAGGGGGTGAAGGGCAGGGGAAAGACGTCGATATCGTCGTGGAAGCGACCGGCGCGCATATAGCCCAGCGGGGTGGTCAGCGCCCAGCCGATGCGACGGGCGACCATGGCCATCAGCGCCAGATGGCTGCCGATCTCGAAACGCTCTTCGAACAGCAGGCGCTGGCGGGACAGATGCGCTTCGATCTGGCGCGAGATCATCTGTTCCTTGGCGTAGCGCAGGAACGGCAGGCCCGACAAGGATTCCATAATGTTCTGCCGGTTACGGACCGCGCCGCGCGGGGCAACCAGGACAAAGGGATCGCGGGCAAGCGGATATTCCGAAATTCCTTCGCGCAGCTCTCCGGTACTGGCGGCGACGGCGATATGCAGCCGGCGTTCCTCCAGCGCATCGTTGATTTCATGGCTGGGCGCGGTGATCATCTTGAAGCGGCAGCGGGTCAGGCTTTCGGCCAGGGTGGTGACCAGTCGCGGGGTCAGGTCGTTGTCGAAATCGTCGATGATCCCGAAGGAGAGCGTTGTCAGTTCGCTCAGGTCCATCACGGTCAGCTCACTCTGCGCCAGACGCAGTTCCGACAGCACCGCCTCGGTGCGGGCAAGAAAACCGCGGCCCGCCGGCGTCAGCACCATCGGGCGGCGACCGTGATCCAGCAGCTCGGTACCGAGTGCGGTTTCCAGATTGCGCAATTGCTGGCTGACGGCAGGCTGGCTGAGACCGGTCAGCTCGGCCGCCTGGGCCACGGAACCGGTCGAGCCGAGCGCGGCGAATACTTCGAGCCCGCGCAGCGTGACGCCTTTCATGAGCATGTCATGCTTCCTCACAGTTTTACCTTTTGTGAATATAGACGTGATTTGGGTCAAGTCCTCGCAGCCTGTCGCGGCAGGTCGCGTGGGTGAGATTGCAATGCTGCCCGGGAAGGAGCTGTCATGTCCGCTGAGGTTCTCAAGGCCGCCGGTGCCGCACCGGCTGATGTCGTCGGCGATGTCGCGGAGCAGGTGGCGGCGATGCTGGCCCGCCTGGCTGCCGGCGGCGAGGCGGCCGCCCGCGATTACGCGCTGGCGCTCGATGGTTGGGAGGGGGCGGTGGTGCTGTCCCCGCGGCAGGTCGCGGCGGCGGCGGATCAGGTGCCGGAGGCGCTGAAGCAGGCAATCGGCTATGCGCATGAGAACATCCGCCGGTTCGCCGAGGCGCAGCGTGCTTCGGTGCGGGAGTTCGAGGTCGAACTGCGTCCGGGGCTGATGGCGGGGCAGCGGCTGTTGCCGCTGTCTGCCGCCGGTTGCTATGTGCCGGGGGGGCGCTATGCGCATATCGCCTCGGCGCTGATGAGCATTACCACCGCACGGGTCGCCGGGGTCAGGGATATCACCGTGTGCTCGCCGCCCCGGGGGGCTGCGGGGATCGCTCCGGCGCTTCTTTATGCGATGTCACTGGCGGGGGCCGACAGGGTGCTGGTGCTGGGCGGGGTGCAGGCGCTGGCCGCGATGGCGCAGGGACTGTTCGGGGCGCCGGCGGCGGATATCCTGGTCGGGCCGGGCAATGCCTTTGTGGCCGAGGCCAAGCGGCAGTTGTTCGGTCCCGTTGGAATCGACATGTTCGCTGGCCCGACTGACCTGCTGGTGGTGGCGGACCGATCTGCCGATCCGCAGGTGATCGCCTGGGACCTGGCCGCGCAGGCCGAACATGGTGCCAGCTCGCCTGTCTGGCTGGTCACCGACCACCGTCCGCTGGCCGAGGCTGTTTTGCGGCTGTTGCCCACCTGCTTCGATCAATTGCCCGAGCCGAATGCCACTGCGGCGCGGCAGGCCTGGGAGGGGCTGGGAGAGGTCAGGCTGTGTTCCTCGCGTGAGGAGATGGCGGCGCTGGCCGACGATTACGCGCCGGAACATCTGCATGTCCAGGCGGCGGATCCCGCTTGGTGGCGCGCCCGGCTTGGGGTCTATGGCTCTCTGTTTCTGGGGGCGGAAACGGCCGTGGCCTTCGGAGACAAGGCGGCTGGTCCCAATCATGTACTGCCCACTGCGCGGGCGGCGCGCTATACCGGCGGGCTGAGTGTTCACAAGTTTCTGAAGGTGGTGACCTGGCAACGGGCCGTTGCTCCGGCCTTGCCCGATCTGGTCCTGGCCACCGCTAGGATCAGCCGGGCGGAGGGAATGGAAGGCCATGCCCGCAGCGCCGAATTGCGGCGGGCAGGGCCGTGAGTGTGAACGCTTGCTGGCGGATGCAGGGCAAAGCGTGCGGGGCGGCGACAGCACTGGTGCTGGGCGAAGCGCGCCCCTCTGTCGTGCGCCCGGATCGCCTCAGCCGCAGACCTGATTGGCGCGATCGCCGAAGGCGCGATACCGCTCCCAGAGCTTGGAATCGCTGCTGCGGCTGGACTGGCGGATTTCCTGCGCCTGATGCGGATCGCCGAACCAGCGGGCGACCTTGCGCCGTTCCGAGGCGCTGAGGCTGGAATTCGCGACTCGCTGGATGCAGCTGCACAGCTGCGGCGAGGCCGCAGAGCGGTTCGATTGGCGGCAAGCGCGCTCGATCACGCCAGCCTCGGTCGGGGCGGGGGCCGCCCATCCCAGGGCTCCGGCGCAGAGCGCGACGGTCAGCAGATATTTCATCGTCTTCCTCTTTCCGGGTCGTTCTCCGGGGCCGGACCATCGGGCCGGGCCGGATCGGCAATACTATGTTCCAGTCTCGTCCGCGAGGCAATTGCAGCGCTGTCGCAGGTAATCGGAAAAACCGTCGCCGAATCCCATGCTGAGGGGCAGGTATGCCCGAGTTCCCCATGCGTTCACGGGCGCTGCGCCTGCCTGTGATCCGCAGGTTGTGGCGTGTCCGCTCCCCTGGCAGAGCACTATGGCAAAATTAAGGAATGGGAAAGGATGGGTCGCAAGCACCATGTCGCGCGCGTGCCGGCTTGACGGACATCGCGTTCCCAGACATATCGCGCGTATGACCGAGCTTTCGCATATCCGCAATTTTTCCATCGTGGCCCATATCGACCACGGGAAATCCACGCTTGCAGACCGCCTGATCCAAGAGACCGGGACGGTGCAGGATCGTGACATGAAAGAGCAGCTTCTCGACGCGATGGATATCGAGCGCGAGCGCGGCATCACCATCAAGGCGAACACCGTGCGCCTTGATTACAAGGCCGACGATGGGGAGACCTATATCCTCAATCTGATCGACACCCCCGGCCACGTCGATTTCGCCTATGAGGTCTCCCGCTCGATGCGCGCGGTCGAGGGCTCGCTTCTGGTGGTGGATAGCACCCAGGGGGTCGAGGCGCAGACGCTGGCAAATGTCTATCAGGCGATCGACGCCGATCACGAGATCGTGCCGGTCTTCAACAAGATCGACCTGCCGGCCTCAGACGTGTCCCGCGTTGCGGAGCAGGTCGAGGATGTGATCGGCATCGACGCCTCTGGCGCGATTGCGGTTTCGGCCAAGACCGGGCAGGGCATCCACGAGGTGCTGGAAGCCATCGTCACGCATCTGCCGGCCCCCCAGGGCGACCGTGCGGCGCCACTGAAGGCGATGCTGGTGGACAGCTGGTATGATTCCTATCTGGGGGTCGTGGTTCTGGTGCGCATAATGGACGGCGTGCTGAAGAAGGGCGAACGCATCAGGATGATGTCGAACGGGTCGATCCATCACGTTGACCGCATCGGCGTGTTCCGGCCGCAGATGCAGCCGGTGGACGAATTGGGCCCGGGCGAGATCGGCTTTCTCACGGCCTCGATCAAGCAGGTGCGCGACACCCGCGTCGGCGACACCATCACCCACGAGAAGAAGGGCTGTGATACGCCGCTGCCGGGATTCAAGCCGGCACAGCCTGTGGTGTTCTGCGGTCTCTTCCCGGTGGATAGCGCCGAATTCGAGGATCTGCGCGACGCGATCGAGAAACTGGCGCTGAACGACGCCTCCTTCAGTTCCGAGATGGAGACCTCGGCCGCGCTCGGTTTCGGGTTCCGCTGCGGCTTCCTCGGGCTCTTGCATCTCGAGGTGATCCGCGACCGGATCGAACGCGAATATAATATCGAGCTGATCACCACCGCGCCTTCGGTCGTCTATCATGTCTACATGAAGGACGGCACGATGACAGAGCTGCATAACCCCGCCGACATGCCGGACCTGACCTATGTCGACCACCTGGAGGAGCCGCGGATCAAGGCGACGATCCTGGTGCCCGACGACTATCTGGGCGATGTGCTGAAGCTGTGCCAGGACCGTCGCGGCATTCAGGAAGACCTGAGCTATGCCGGGCCGCGGGCCATGGTGGTCTATGACCTGCCGCTGAACGAGGTGGTCTTCGACTTCTACGACCGGTTGAAATCGGTCACCAAGGGCTATGCCAGCTTCGATTACCAGATGACCGGCTATCGCGAGGATACGCTGGTCAAGATGCAGATCCTGGTGAATGACGAGCCGGTGGATGCGCTCTCGGTGATGGTGCACCGCGATCGGGCCGAGATGCGCGGCCGGGCGATGGTGGAAAAGCTCAAGGAGTTGATCCCGCGTCACATGTTCAAGATCCCGATCCAGGCGGCCATCGGCGGCAAGGTCATCGCCCGTGAAACGCTTTCGGCACTGCGTAAGGACGTGACCGCCAAATGCTACGGCGGCGACGCCACTCGGAAGCGGAAGCTTCTGGAGAAGCAGAAGGCGGGCAAGAAGAAGATGCGCCAGTTCGGGAAAGTGGAAATCCCGCAGGAAGCGTTTATTTCGGCGTTGAAGATGGACAGCTGAGGCTGTCCGTTTTCAGGGCCAGTGGGCAAAAGCGGTTGGCGCAGCCAACTGCGTGCCCACACCCAGGTCAGTTACGCGCCAAACACGCCTAAGCGCTAACCCTCCAAGCTCCCGGTAGGATGCAGCCGTAGGGAGGGCTTCAGCCCGCCACCCCCGGTCGCCCTCTCGTCAAAACAGCCAACTATCGGGAACCTCTCCCAACACCCGCCCCGCCCGGCGTCCACGCCGGGCAGCGCCCGACCCGCCCCGTCGCACCGAAGGTGCGCCGCCTAACGTCGGCACGCCTCCGGCGTGACGGCGGGCGCTTCGCACCCACCCCGTGCGGGGCGCTGCCCTTGGTGGGTGATTGGAAACGTCAGAGTTGGAACATGTTTTGGTTGTCCAACGTGGACACATCTCAGGCGTATATGATTAGGTGTTTGATCCCAAGGTTTGATGGTGTGATCCTTTCGTTGGAATGGAAGGAAGCATTATGGGGCAATTCGTCACGGCAGCGCCACGTACTGTTACCCGGCAGGCGATTTGCATAGCAAATCTGCCGAGAGGGCACGCACGACGTCAGAGCAGCAATACAGCGATCGCAAGCTTCGATCGCGGAGCTGAGCCTGGGGTCCAAGCGACAAGCGATTGATCCAGTGGATCAATCGCCGCGCAGGACGGGATCAACCCCAAAACGGTCGCGAAGTGGCGCAAGCGACAGACCGTCGATGATCGCAAGACCGGGCCTCGGAAGCCGCGCTCAACCGTTCTCAGCGAAGAAGAGGAAGCCATGCTCGTTGCGTTCCGACGGCA
>NZ_AUBS01000033.1 GCF_000429365.1 Pseudodonghicola xiamenensis DSM 18339
CGTCAGAGCAGCAATACAGCGATCGCAAGCTTCGATCGCGGAGCTGAGCCTGGGGTCCAAGCGACAAGCGATTGATCCAGTGGATCAATCGCCGCGCAGGACGGGATCAACCCCAAAACGGTCGCGAAGTGGCGCAAGCGACAGACCGTCGATGATCGCAAGACCGGGCCTCGGAAGCCGCGCTCAACCGTTCTCAGCGAAGAAGAGGAAGCCATGCTCGTTGCGTTCCGACGGCACACATTGCTGCCGCTGGACGACTGTCTTTACGCTCTGCAACCGACGATCCCGCATCTCACGCGCTCTTCCTTGCATCGCTGTTTGCAGCGGCATGGGATTTCGCGTTTGCCGGATGTCGAAGGCGACAAGCCGAAACGGCAGAAGTTCAAGCGCTACCCGATTGGCTTCTTCCACATCGACATTGCCGAGGTCAGGACCGAAGAGGGCAAGCTCTATCTCTTCGTAGCCATCGACCGCACCAGCAAGTTCGCAGTCGCGCAACTGGTAGAGAAAGCCGACCGCAAGACGGCCTGGGAGTTCCTTGAACACCTCCTTGAGGCGGTGCCTTACAAGATCCACACGATCCTGACGGAGCGAGCCATTGAAGGCGCCATCGGTTCGAGCCCAATGGCGAGCGGCATCCAGTTCGCAGAGCAGCCCCGAAACCGGAACACCGTCTATTCTCGGCCCATGCGGGTCGATTTGATCTGCGAGGCGAACGGGATCGAGCACCGGCTGACCAAACCGAACCATCCATGGAGTTCCGAGGATCGGAAAACAGTCCGGGGGACTGTTTTCCCGAGGGACGGCCAGGTCGAGCGCATGAACCGCACCATCAAGGAGGCGACGGTGAAACGCTATCACTACAACAGCCACGCGCAGTTGCGCAGCCATCTCGCCGACTTCCTGGATGCCTATAACTTTGCCCGCAGATTGAAGACGCTCAGCGGCCTCACGCCCTACGAATACATCTGCAAAATCTGGACATCAGAACCAGAACGATTCATCTTAAATCCGATCCACCAGATGCCGGGACTGAACACCTAACCAGCTCTGCAACAGGCGCGACTGAAGGCCAAACCAACCAACGCCCCTGTCATCCCCGCGAAAGTGGCCCCCCCCCAGCCGCTCCCGCCGACAGATCCCCGCCCGCGCGGGGATGACTGCCACCCCTGACCGCTTCCCCTCTCCCCACCCCACCTAACGCGACGATGCTTCACTTCGTCTCTTCAATCCAGCGTTGAAACATGAGACCAAGCCATGAGGGGCCCGCTGCCCGGTTCGGAGAAAAGGGGAAGACCATGTCACTCGATCTGCATTCCGCCGACTTCCTGCGCGATCCAGATGCGGGGCTGGCCGGTCTGCGCGCCGAGGCCGGGCTGGTGCGGATGCGGCTGCCGATCCTCGGGCCGGTCTGGGTGACCACCACCTATGGCGCCGCCCGCACGGTGCTGTCGGATTCCAAAAGCTTCGTGCGCAACCCGGCCCATGCCGGCGGCAAGAGCCTGGAGCAGAACTACTGGTGGTTCCCCCGCTTCATCCACCCGCTGTTCCACAATGTCACGCTCAAGGACGGGGCGGATCACTCCCGCCTGCGGCGGCTGGTGATCGGTGCCTTCTCCTCGCGCGGGATCGATGCGATGCGGCCGCAGATCGACGGCATCGTCGATCGGCTGCTCGATGCGCTGCCTGCCGATCGAGAGGTCGATCTGGTCGAGGGCTTCAACCGCCGGGTGCCGATGCTGGTGATCTGCGAGCTGCTCGGCATC
The DNA here is from genome assembly GCF_000429365.1 of Pseudodonghicola xiamenensis DSM 18339. Taxonomy (GTDB): domain Bacteria; phylum Pseudomonadota; class Alphaproteobacteria; order Rhodobacterales; family Rhodobacteraceae; genus Pseudodonghicola; species Pseudodonghicola xiamenensis. Next base: position 1,767 of record NZ_AUBS01000033.1, read on the forward strand.
CCCGAGGCCGACCGCGCCAAGGTTGCCCGCTGGATGGAGCCGGTCGGCCGGGTCTCTTCGCCGCTGTCGTTCTTCCGTGCCGCGCCGGGGCTCTGGCGCGCGTCGCGCTATTTCCGCGCCGATTTCGACGAGGTCCGTCGCAGCCGTCGCCCCGGTCTGATCCGCGAGCTGGTCGAGATCCGCGACGGTGAGGACAAGCTTTCCGATGACGAGCTTCTGGCGATGGTCGTGGCCATCTTCATCGGCGGCTTCGACACCACCACCCATCTGATCGGCAATGCGGTCATGACGCTCCTGCAGGATCCTGCGCTGGCCCGCTCGCTGGTGGCGGAACCGGCGAAGATGCCGCTCTTCATCGAAGAGGTGCTGCGGTTCCATTCGCCAGTGATGTTCACCAATATGTTCCACGCCACCCAGCCGGTCGAGGTCGGCGGCCGCATGCTGGCGCGTGGCGACCGCGTCGTGCCGCTGCTGATCGGCGCCAACCGCGACCCGGCGGCCTTTGACGCGCCCGAAACGCTGTGCCCTGCGCGCAAGCCGAACCGGCATCTGGATTTCGGCATCGGCACCCATATGTGCATCGGCACCCAGCTGGCCCGGGCCGAGGCCTCGGCGGCGCTGATGCGGCTGTTCGCCCGCTACCCGGGGATCGAACTGGCCTGTCCGGTGGACAAGGTGCCGATGCTCAGACGGGTGGGCCTGCGCGGCGTGGCAAAACTGCCGGTCCGGCTGGAGCCGTGATCGGCACCGGGACAGGTCATCCCTCTTCCCCTCGCGCGCCCAACCCCCTATAGCGCTCTCGACACCTTACAATCCGGAGACACCCGATGCCCTGCGCCCTCTGTTCCGCTGATGCGCCCCTGACCGCCTATGCCGTCACCGGCGGCCCTGCTGGTGCCACTGCCGAGCTTTGCGACACTTGCATCGCCCAGATCGAGGGGGAGGCGGATGCCAATCATTGGCGGTGCCTGTCGTCTTCGATGTGGTCGGAGGAGCCGGCGGTTCAGGTGCTGGCCGCCCGCATGCTGACCCGGCTGTCGGATCAGGACTGGGCGCGCGATCTGGCGGATCAGCTCTGGCTTGATGACGATACCCGCGCCTGGGCTGACAACGTGCCGCAGGACACTGGGCACAAGGACAGCAACGGCGTGACCCTGTCGCAGGGCGACACCGTGGTGCTGATCAAGGATTTGCCGGTGAAGGGAGCCAATTTCACCGCCAAGCGGGGCACGGCGGTGCGGGGCATCTCGCTGGTGCAGGACAATCCCGGCCAGATCGAGGGGCGGGTCGAGGGCCAGCGCATCGTCATCCTCACGGAGTTCGTCAAGAAGCGCTGACCCCCGGGGCCGCTATCAGATTTTCTTCTGGACGTCGGTTGCCGCGTTTTCGATCGCGGTGCCGGCCTTGTTGATGTCACGGCCGGCGCCCTTGGCGGTTTCGCAGGCGGTGAGGGCCATCAGGGTCAGTCCAATCAGGATTGCTCGGGTCATTGGGGTCTCCGTTTCGCTCGACGTTCCCGATATAGGCGCAGCACCCCCCTGCGGGCAAGCGCCTATGCGTGGGGCGGTTTCATCTCCCGGGCGGGGTCCTTGGCCGGTGGGCGGGCATCAGCGAAACCTTGCCAGCCAGAGGCCTGGTGCGGGCCTATGATGCCTTGGTCGGATCGCCCTGCATTGGCAAACTTCTAGGCTGTCCTGGTGTTTTCCTGTTTCACCGCAGTATGTTCGCTGTCCGGGGGCGGGACTCGCGGCGAGAGGGGGGCGGGCAGTCCAGCCGGCCGCCGGTGCTGAAGGCGCCCCCCGGAGGGAGGATGCACGCGGGATGATCCGGATCAAGGTCGGCCCGGCGGGGTGGGCGTAGACCGCTGGCATGAGCCTGCTTATCCTGACCCTGCATCTGTTCATTGGCGCTACCTTGTCGGGGGTGGCTCTCGTCGTCGTGCTGGTGGCGGGGATAGACGGTTTCTGGCCGCTGACAGGCGCGGTGCTGGGTGGTTTCCTGCTGGGGTTTCCCGTCGCCAGGAGGGTGGCCCGGGCGATGGGCGGGGAGGGCTGAGCTGCGGTTCAGGCCGGTTCAGGCCGGGTGGCGGCGCAGCGCGCCGGCCAGGGTCAGCACCAGGAAGAGCAGGGCGGCAATGCAGACGATGCTGGGGCCGGTCGGCGTGTCGAACTGATACGCTGCCCAGAGCCCGCCGAGCGCCGACAGCGCCCCGACCCCGACTGCACCGAGGGCCATCGCCTCAGGGGTGCGCGCCAGCGGTCGGGCGGCAGCCGGCGGGATCACCAGAAGCGAGGCGATCAGCAGCACGCCCACGACCTTGATCGCCACCGCGACCACCACCGCCAGCGCCAGCGTCAGCACCAGTTCCTCGCGCCGGGGATCAATGCCGCTGGCCCGGGCCAGATCGGGGTTCAGCGTCGACAGCAGCAATCCCGACCAGCGCCAGATCGTCAGCCCCAGAACCAGTGCCGCACCGCCCCAGATCACCCCGAGGTCAGATGCCGTGACTGCGAGGATATCACCGAACAGATAGGCCATCAGATCCAGCCGCACGTCGCTGAGCAGGGTCACCGCCACCAGGCCGGCGGCAAGCGCTGTGTGTGACATCACCCCCAGTGCGGTATCCATGGCAAAGCCCCGTCCGGTCATCGTTGAGACCAGCAGCGCCATCAGCAGGGCGGCGGCCAGGACCGAGGGCATCACCGACAACCCGAGCCCGAGTGCCAATGCGACGCCAAGCACGGCGGCATGGGCCGTTGCCTCACCGAAATAGGCCATCCGGCGCCACACCACGAAACAGCCCAGCGGGGCTGCGGCCAGGGCCACGCCCAGCCCGGCCAAGGCGGCGCGAACCAGAAAATCGTCAAGAAGGCTCATATCTGGGCATCCTCGCTCGCCGGATCGGGGGAATGGTGATGATGCGGGTCAGAGCCATGTTCCGGCCCGTGGTCGTGATCGTGGTCATGGGTGTGTTCATGGCGGTACAGCGCCAACGCCCCCTTGGTGCCAGTGCCGAAGAGTGCACGGTATTCCGGCGCATCGGCGACGATCGCGGGGGTGCCTTCGCAACAGATATGGCCGTTCAGGCAGATCACCCGATCGGATGCCGCCATCACCACATGCAGATCATGGCTGACCATGACGATGGCGCAGCCGATCTCCCGCCGCACCTCCTCGATCCGGCGATAGAAGGCGGCGGCGCCAGGCTGGTCCAGACCCTGCGTCGCCTCGTCCAGCAAAAGCAACCGGGGTTGCTCCAGCAGGGCACGGGCCAGCAGCACGCGCTGGAACTGACCGCCGGAGAGATCGACCATCTGCCGGTCGGCCAGCGCCTCGGCTCCGGCCTGGGCCAGGACCTGATTGGCCCGGGTCCGGCCGATGCGGTGCGGCAGTTCCAGGAACCGCCGTACCGTCAGGGGCAGTGAATGGTCGATGGCAAGCTTTTGCGGCACATAGCCGATCCTGAGCCCGGGAGCGCGTTCGATACTGCCGGAACTGGGGCGGATGGCGCCGATCAGAGCGCGCAGAAAGGTGGATTTTCCCGATCCGTTGGGGCCCACGACAGTCACGATCTCTCCGGCACGGATTTCGACATTCACGTGATCCAGAATCACGTGGTCGCCCCGTCGGATCGTCAGATCACGGGCGGTAATCAGGGGGGTGGTCAAGCGGCGGTCTCCGCGCAGGCGGGGCAGAGGCCTTCGGCCTCCACCACGATTTTCTCGATGACAAAGCCGGTCTCATGGGCGGCTTTGCCCAGCCGACCGCCGTCGAGCACCGTCTCGGCCTCGGCCACCGCCTTGCAAAGGCGGCAGATCAGAAAGGCCGGCACATGATCCTCGCCGGGATGGGTGCAGGCGGTATAGGCGTTCATGCGCTCGATCCGGTGGACAAAGCCGTGGCCGACCAGAAAGTCCAGCGCGCGATAGACCACCGGTGGTTGCGAGCCCAGCCCCTCGGCGGCGAGAATTTCGAGGATTTCATAGGCGCCCATCGCGCGATGCTGTTCCAGCAGGATTTCGAGAACCCGCCTGCGCGCCGGCGTGAATTGCAGCTTTTCCGCCTTGCAGCGCTCTTCCGCCGCGGCGATGGCCTCGGCGATGCAATGGCTGTGGTCGTGCTGTTGGAAACCGATGCTGTCCATGCTCTGCGGCCTCTGGGAACTGAGGGCGATCGGGAACGATCAGGGGTTGATATAAGGTAACAGCGCCTATATGCAAGCGACATCACATGTTATGATATAACGTTCGAGGCTGATATGTCCAAATTTCCCCTGCTTGCCGCAGCCGCGCTGTTGGTGGCGACCCCGGTGCTGGCCGAGGTGCCGCGTGTTGTCACCGATATTGCCCCGGTGCATTCCCTGACCGCGCAGGTGATGAAAGGGGTGGGCGAGCCTGTGTTGCTGGTTGCGCCCGGGCAATCGCCGCACAGCTATGCGCTGCGTCCCTCGCAGGCACGGGCGCTGGAAAAGGCGGGGCTGGTTGTCTGGGTGGGGCATCCGCTGACCCCCTGGCTGGAAAAGCCGCTGGACGCGCTGGCCGGCAAGGCCGAGAAACTGGAGCTGATCGAGGGCAAGGGGACGGTCGAGCGTCATTATCGCGGCGCTGCCGATATCCTGGCCGAAGCAGACCACGATCATGATCACGATCATGACCACGGAGGCGAGGCCGATCATGACCACGATCACGATCATGACCACGATCATGCGGTCGACGACGATGGCCACGATCATGATCACAACGGCCCCGATCCGCATGCCTGGCTCGACCCCGAGAACGGCAAGGTCTGGCTGGGGCTGATCGCCGACAAGCTGGCGGCGCTGGATCCTGAGCATGCAGACATCTACCGCGCCAATGCGGCGGCGGGGCAGGACCGGATCGACACGTTGGAACACCAGATCGCCGTCGAGGTGGCGCCGCTGGAGGGGGTGCCCTTCGTTTCTTACCACGACGCTTTCCAGTACTTCGAGCTGCGCTATGGTTTGACTTTGGTCGGCCGGGTCACCGCCAGCGATGCCGCCGACCCGAGCCCGGCGCATCTGGCCCAGCTGCGTGACCGGCTGGAGGATCTTGGGGTGCGTTGCGCCTTTACCGAGCCTCAGTTCGATACCCGGCTGTTGAAGGCGGCGGTGAATGGACGGGATATCCCGATCATCGAGCTTGATCCGCTGGGCCGTAGTTTCGAGCCGGGCCCGGATCTCTATCCGCAGCTTCTTGAAGATGTGGGCGCGTCTTTCGCCACCTGTGCGGCGATGCTGAAGTAACCTCCGGGTGGGGCGTGGCCTGATCTTTGCCGGTCAGGTGACCGGCGGCAATATCGTCCTGCACACCCTGGAATACGGCTTGAGGCTCTGCGTTGGGATGCTTGCGGCGGGGGCTCAGCCCTTGTCGCAGAACAGCGAATAGACAACCTCAAGCACCCGGCGCGGCTTGTCGTCGGCCAGCCGGTAATAGATCGCCTTGCCTTCGCGTCGCGGCGTGACCAGCCCCTCTAGCCTGAGCCGGGAAAGCTGTTGCGACACCGCCGCCTGACGCGCGCCCAGAAGAGTCTCCAGTTCGGTCACGGACTTCTCGCCCGAGACCAGATGGCACAGAATGCGCATGCGCCCCTCGTGGCTGATCGCCTTGAGAAAGGCGGACGCCTCGGTCACGTTGTCGACGACTTTGCCGAGCTGGTCCTTCGATATGTCGGAACCTATCTGTGGAAATGCCATTGGTATCGTCCTCGTCATCCTGGGTCATCCTGGGGTTCCCTGCGGACAGGTCCGGTCGGGCCGGTCCGCGGTCGGTCGACCGTTCCGGCATCGGCCAGGTTCTTCCGTTGCCCGGAATGCCGTGGCCCCGCCGATGTCACGCCAGAGCCGCGCAGCCCTTTGCTCCGTGATGATATTCAAGAAATATAATTTGTTGAAAGGCGCGGTTCAAGCGTCATGGCGGGAAACGGCCCAAACCGGGGCATGGGTTCGGGGCCGGTGTCGGAACGGTGGGCGATCGACGGGGGGGCGGGGGCAGATGGCCCGCGCCCCCTTGCAGGGCCCCGGCAGCGACACTAAGACTCTTGTAACGTAAGCGCGGGTATCGTCCCGATCCTTCAAGAAGGCAGGCAGATTACATGTTCGATCCGATTGACACCTACATGAACACCCTGGTCCCTATGGTCGTCGAACAGACCAGCCGTGGGGAACGGGCCTATGATATCTTCTCGCGCCTGCTGAAGGAGCGGATCATTTTCATCAACGGTCCGATCCATGACGGGATGAGCCATCTGATCGTGGCGCAGTTGCTGCATCTTGAGGCAGAGAATCCCAACAAGGAAATCAGCATCTACATCAACTCGCCCGGTGGCGTGGTGACCAGCGGCCTGTCGATCTATGACACCATGCAGTACATCAAGCCCAAGTGTTCGACCCTGGTGATCGGTCAGGCGGCTTCGATGGGCTCTGTTCTGCTGGCCGGGGGCGAAAAGGGGATGCGGTTCTCGCTGCCCAACAGCCGGATCATGGTGCACCAGCCCTCTGGCGGGTTCCAGGGCCAGGCCAGCGACATCATGATTCACGCGGCCGAGACCCAGAAGCTGAAGGACCGGCTGTATGACATTTATGTCAAGCATACCGGGCAGACCAAGAAGGCGGTTGAAAAAGCGCTGGATCGTGACAATTTCATGTCTCCGGAAGAGGCGAAGGAGTGGGGCCATATCGACGAGATCGTCGAAAGCCGCACGAAAATCGGTGATGACGGGAAGTAACACCGGAGACCGCGGACGCGCCTGAGGCGCGGCGGGCCGGATAATTTGCGATTGTGATGCCCGAAACGCTGCCCTAAGCTGGCCGGGCAGAACTTCTTCCCGGCGGCGGGGTGGCGCATCAATCGAAGCCGAAAGGTAAACTATGGCAACGAACTCAAGCGGCGACAGCAAGAACACGCTTTACTGCAGCTTCTGCGGCAAAAGCCAGCATGAGGTGCGCAAGCTGATCGCCGGGCCGACCGTATTCATCTGTGATGAGTGCGTCGAGCTGTGCATGGACATCATTCGCGAGGAGACCAAGGCCTCGGGGCTCAAGGCCACCGACGGGGTGCCCACGCCCAAGGATATCTGCGCGGTTCTGGATGATTACGTGATCGGTCAGGCGCGGGCCAAGCGGGTGCTGTCGGTTGCCGTGCACAACCACTACAAGCGACTGAACCATTCGCAAAAGGCCGGTAGCGATATCGAGCTGGCGAAGTCGAACATCCTGCTGATCGGCCCGACCGGTTGCGGCAAGACGTTGCTGGCACAGACGCTGGCACGCATCCTCGATGTGCCCTTCACCATGGCAGATGCCACCACGCTGACCGAAGCCGGCTACGTGGGCGAGGATGTCGAGAACATCATTCTCAAGCTGTTGCAGGCCAGCGAATACAACGTTGAACGGGCGCAGCGCGGCATCGTCTATATCGACGAAGTCGACAAGATCACCCGCAAGTCGGAAAACCCCTCGATTACCCGCGACGTGTCGGGCGAGGGGGTGCAGCAGGCGCTCTTGAAGCTGATGGAGGGCACTGTCGCCTCCGTGCCGCCGCAGGGCGGGCGCAAGCATCCGCAGCAGGAATTCCTGCAGGTGGACACCACCAACATCCTGTTCATCTGCGGCGGCGCCTTTGCCGGTCTCGACCGGATCATCGCGCAGCGCGGCAAGGGCTCGGCCATGGGCTTCGGTGCTGATGTGCGTGACAATGACCAACGCGGCGTGGGTGAGATCTTCCAGGATCTGGAGCCGGAGGATCTGCTGAAATTCGGCCTGATCCCGGAATTTGTCGGTCGTCTGCCGGTGATCGCGACGCTGGAGGATCTGGACGAAGACGCGCTGGTCACTATCCTGACCAAGCCGAAGAACGCCTTGGTCAAACAGTATCAGCGCCTGTTCGAGCTGGAGGATACCGAGCTTCAGTTCACCGACGATGCGCTGAAGGCGATCGCCAAACGTGCCATCGAACGCAAGACCGGTGCGCGCGGGCTGCGCTCGATCATGGAAGACATCCTGCTGGATACCATGTTCGAACTGCCCGGCATGCATGAAGTCACCAAGGTTGTCGTGAATGACGAGGCGGTGAATTCGGATGCGCAGCCGCTGAAGATTTACGCCGACACCGAAAAGGCGACAGCGGGCTGAAGCCCTTGTAATAGAACCAATTGGACGGCGCGGGATGTTTCCCGCGCCGTTTTCATTTGCAAAAGGGAAAAGTGCATGGCGACCATCAAAAGGATTTCCTCGGGCGGGGAATATGAGGCCAGGATCGGCTATTGTCGCGCGGTCGTGGCCGGCGGCTTCGTGCATGTGGCGGGCACCGTGGGGCAGGGCGAGACGGTGGTGGAACAATGCCGCGCGGCGCTGGCCATCATCGGCAAGGCGCTGGACGAGGCAGGTGCCAGCTTTGCCGATGCGGTGCGGGTGAATTACTATCTGCCCGATCGGGCAGAGTTCGAAGCCTGCTGGCCGCTGTTGTCCGAAGCCTTCGGAGATAATCCGCCGGTGGCGACCATGATCGAATGCGGGCTGATTGACGCGAAATATCGCATCGAGATCGAACTGACCGCATTGCTTCCTTAACGCAACGTCACAGCAGCCCCTGACGCGGGCTTGCGCCTATGCTGAGCCATCGCCCGCCGGAAGAGGAGCCGGCGGGCGGTGGTATTTTGGGAGGATATCATGACAAGACTCAATCGGGCGATGCGCACCGCATCGACCCTGGCGCTTGCCGTCGGATTGGCTGTGCCGGCGCTGGCCGGGGGCTACCAGGTCGAAACCCTGGTGCCGGGATCGGCGTTTCACGGCGTTCACGGGCTGGCGACGGATGACGCGGGCCATATCTATGCAGGCTCGGTCATCGGCCAGCAGCTTTACCGTGTCGATGCGGCGACGGGCGATGTGGCGGTGGAAATCCCCGCGCCGCAGGGCATGGCCGACGATCTGGTGATCGGGCCGGATGGCACCCTGGCCTGGACCGCCTTTCTTTTGGGCGATCTCTATGCCCGCGGTGCAGACGGGCAGATCAAGACCTTGGCCAGCGGGCTGCCGGGCATCAACTCGCTCGCCTACAGTCCGGACGGGCGGCTGTTCGCGACCCAGGTGTTTCTGGGGGATGCACTTTATGAAATCGACACCAGGGGCGAAAAGCCTGCGCGCAAGATCATGGAGGGCATGGGCGGGCTGAACGGGTTCCAGTTCGGCCCGGATGGCAAGCTTTATGGGCCGCTGTGGTTCAAGGGGCAGGTGGTTCGCATCGACGTCGACAGTGGTGACATCGAGGTGATCGCCGAGGGCTTCAAGGTGCCGGCGGCGGTCAACCTCGATTCCAGGGGCAACATCTGGGTGGTCGATACCGCACGCGGCCAACTGGTGCGGATCAGCCCCGACGGCCAGTCCAAGGAGGTGGTGGCGCAACTCAGCACCTCGCTCGACAATCTGGCGATCGACGGGCAGGACCGCATCTTTGTCTCCAACATGGCCGACAACGGCATTCAGGAGGTCGATCCCGCGACCGGCGCGGTGCGGCAGGTGGTCAAGGGATCACTGTCGATGCCTGGCGGGTTGGCTCTGGTGGCCGAGGATGGGCAAGAGACGCTCTATCTCGCCGACGGTTTCGCCTTTCGCACGGTGGATGTGGCGACCGGGCAGGTGAGCGATATCGCCCGGATGCAGGCGGACCATCTGGAATATCCGTTCAGCGCCCGTGCCAATGCCGATCATGTCCTGTTGTCGAGCTGGTTCACCGGCACCGTGCAGGTGATGAATCGCAAGACCGGGGAGAGCCTGCATCTGCTGCACGGCTTCGCAGCTCCGCAGGATGCGGTCGAACTGGCCGATGGCAGTCTTCTTGTCACCGAACTCGCCACCGGCAAGCTTTTGCATGTGTCCGGCCCCGAGGGCGAAACGCGCGAGGCGGTGACCGAGGGGTTGATCCTGCCGGTGGGCATGGTTCTGGACGGGCAGGGGGCCGTCTTTGTGACCGAGGCCGGGGCAGGCACCCTGTCGCGGATCGACCTTGAAACCGGGGCCAGGACGCCGATCGTCGAAGGGCTGAAGGGGCCTGAGGGGCTGGATCGTGGGCCGGACGGGCGGCTGGTGCTGGCCGAGGTCGGGGCGAAACAGGTGATCGCGGTCGATCCTGAATCGGCGGAGGTGACGGTCCTGGCCACTGATCTGCCGATCGGCATGAGCGCCGCCGCCGGCATGCCGCCCAGCTATGTGCCGACCGGCATCGCCGTGGGACAGGACGGGACGGTTTATGTCACATCGGATCTGGAAAATGCGATTTACCGGCTGAGCCCGCGGTAAATCCCTGTTTGTGGTGGCCATCCCTACGGATGGCCGCCGCTTCCATCGGCGTGGCGGCGCTGGCGAGCGGAATCTTCGGGCTCTGATCTGGACCTTGGCGCGCGCTTGGTCCATACCTGCGCTTGGACAAGGCCGGAGGCTTACATGGGAATCCTCAACACTCTTCTGCGCGCGGCGACCTGGTGGCACGGGCAGACGATCAACACCCAGCTCTACACCTGGCGCAAGGGTACCAAGGTCGGCGAGGACAATCAGGGCAATGTGTTCTATCGCAATGCCGACGACAGCCGCCGTTGGGTGGTTTTCAACGGAGAGGTCGAGGCGAGCCGGGTCGATCCGGACTGGCACGGCTGGCTGCACCATACCTTCAAGGAACCGCCGAACGAGAAACCCCTGGCCCACAAGCCCTGGGAAAAGCCGCATCACGAAAACCTGACCGGGACGCCGCAGGCCTATGCGCCGGCGGGGTCGCTGCTGCGGGCCCAGCCTGTTGAACGGCGTGATTACGAGGCCTGGAGCCCGGAGTGATCCGGCGCACCTGGGACCTGGGACTTTAGCGGACGGAGCGTCGCATGTCGCATAACACCACCGAGGTTCTGGTCGGGGGCGTGGTTTTGGCCGCGGCCATCGGCTTTGCCGTTTATGCGGGGCAGACCACTGGCTTCGGTCGGGGCAGTGGCGGCTATCCGCTGACCGCCTCCTTCCGGTCGTTGGAAGGGGTGACGGTGGGCACGGATGTCCGTCTCGCCGGGGTCAAGGTCGGCACCGTGACCGACATGGCGCTGAACCCTCAGACCTATCGCGCCGATACCAAGCTTTCGATCCTGAAGGGGATCGAGCTCCCGGATGACAGCTCTGCCGTGATCTCCTCCGAGGGGCTTCTGGGCGGCAACTTCGTCGAGATCATGCCCGGCGGGTCCTTCGACTATTTCACCCCGGGGGCCGAGATCGTCGACACCCAAGGGTCCGTCAGCCTGATTTCACTTCTGCTTAAATTCGTCTCGGGCAGCGGATCGTCTTCGGATGGCGATAGTTCCGCCGATGGTGAAAGCGGAGCGTCGGAGTGATCAAGGCCCTAGCCGTAGCTGTCATTACCGCGCTGAGCCTGGCGTCGCCGCTGTCGGCGCAGGATCGGGTGCCGGCAAGTGTCGGGCAGGGCGCGGTGCTGCGGGGGCTCGACAAGGTCAACGGCCAGACCGTCGATATCGAACTGAAGAACGGCAGCAGCGGAGAGGTTTTCGGTCTCGACGTGGCGCTGGCCGAGTGCCGCTTTCCGACCGAGAATCCCACCGGCGATGCCTTCGCCTATGTCACGATCAGCGATCATGGTCAGCCGCAGTTCGAAGGCTGGATGATCGCATCGGCTCCGGCGCTCAATGCGCTGGATCACCCGCGTTACGACGTCTGGGTGTTGCGCTGTATCACCTCCTGAGCGGTCGGAACCGGCGGCAGGGTGAACTCCGCATCCAGGTCGATCGCTGCGCGCAGCCGGCGGTGATAGTCAGCGCGAGAGATTTCCACAGCCCCGAGGCTGGCCAGATGGGTGGTCAGGAACTGGGTGTCGAACAGCCGGAACCCCGCCTGCCGCAGCCTGTCAACCAGATAGGCCAGCGCGATCTTTGAGGCATCGGTGCGGCGCGAGAACATGCTTTCGCCGAAATAAGCTGCCCCGAGCACCACGCCGTAGACGCCGCCGATCAGATCGTCACCCTCCCAGACCTCCAGAGAATGGGCATGGCCCAGATGAAAGAGCTGGATATAGAGCGCGCGGATTTCCCCGTTGATCCAGGTCTCGGCCCGGTCGGCACAGCCATCGAGCACGCCTTCGAAATCCTGGTCTATGGTGACGCGATATCCACCCCGCCGCATCCGGCGGGCGAGCGATCGGGAAATGTGGAAGTGCTCCAGGGGGAAGATACCGCGGCGCTTCGGGTCGACCCAGAAGATATCGGGATCGTCCCGATGCTCGGCCATCGGAAAGACGCCGATGGAATAGCCGTGCAGCAGAAGGTCGGGGGTGATCGACATGCCGATCACCCCCCGTTGTCCTGTGCCGGATCAGTCGCCCAGATGATCCTCAAGCCACTGTTCCAGCCAATGAATGTTATAGGTGCCCTTCAGGATGTCGGGCTCGTGCAGAAGCGCGTCGAACAGCGGCACCGTGGTGTCGACCCCATCGACGATAAGCTCGCCCAGGGCTCGGCTCAGGCGCGCCAGCGCCTCGTCACGATCACGGCCATGCACGATCAGCTTGCCGATCAGGCTGTCGTAATAGGGCGGGATCATATAGCCGTCATAGAGCGCTGAATCCATCCGTACCCCCAGCCCGCCGGGGGCATGGTAATGGGTGATGCGGCCCGGGCAGGGGGCAAAGTTCGGCAGCCGTTCGGCATTGATCCGCACTTCGATGGAATGGCCGTTGATTGCCAGATCCTCTTGGGTGAAAGACATCGGCTCACCCGCAGCGACGCGGATTTGTTCGCGCACCAGATCGACGCCGAAGATCGCCTCGGTCACCGGGTGTTCCACCTGCAGGCGGGTGTTCATCTCGATGAAGTAGAACTCGCCGTTCTCGTACAGGAATTCGATGGTGCCGGCGCCGATGTATTTGATCTTAGCCACTGCATCTGCGCAGACCTTGCCGATCCTGGCGCGTTCCTCGGGGGTGATGACTGGGCCAGGGGCCTCTTCCAGAACCTTCTGGTGGCGCCGCTGCAGCGAACAGTCGCGTTCGCCCAGATGCACCGCCTGGCCCTTGCCATCGCCAAAGACCTGGATTTCGATGTGCCGCGGCGTGCTGAGGTATTTCTCGATATAGACCTCATCGTTGCCGAACGCCGCCTTGGCCTCGGCCCGGGCGGTATGAAAGGCGCCTTCGATGTCTTTCTCGGTCAGCGCCACTTTCATGCCGCGTCCGCCGCCGCCGGCGGTCGCCTTGATGATCACCGGATAGCCGATCTCGCCGGCGATGGTGCGGGCGCTTTCGACATCCGGAACCCCGCCGTCAGAACCGGGAACGCAGGGCACGCCCAGCGACCGCATGGTTTCCTTGGCGGTGATCTTGTCGCCCATCAGCCGGATATGTTCCGCCGAGGGGCCGATGAAGGTGATGCCGTGATCTTCGACGATCTGCACGAAGTTGGCATTTTCCGATAGGAAGCCATAGCCCGGGTGGATCGCCTGCGCGCCGGTGATCTCGCAGGCCGACAGGATCGCCGGCATGTTGAGATAGCTTTGCGGGCTGGGCGGCGGGCCGATACAGACGGATTCGTCGGCCATGCGGACATGCATGGCATCGGCGTCGGCGGTGGAATGGACCGCCACGGTGGCGATCCCCATCTCGCGCGCGGCGCGGACCACGCGCAGGGCGATTTCGCCCCTGTTGGCAATCAGGATCTTGTCGAACATCTCCGCCCCTTACTCGATGATCACAAGCGGGGTGCCGAATTCAACTGCCGCCCCGTCATCGACCAGGATGCGCTTCACGGTGCCGGCGCGCGGTGCGTGAATGTGGTTCATGGTTTTCATCGCCTCGACGATCAGCAGCGTGTCGCCTTCGTCGACCTGGCTGCCGACCTTCACGAAGGGGGCGGCGCCGGGTTCGGGCTGGAGATAGATCGTGCCGACCATGGGAGAGGTCACGGCGCCGGGATGGGCGGCCGGATCCTCGGCTGCCGCGGCAGCGACGGGAGCGGGCGCAGCGGCGACAGGCGCAGGTGCGACGGCCGCGGGGGCTGCCATCGCAACCGGGGCCGCCGCGATGGGGGCCGCCCGGCTGACGCGCACATTCAGGCTGTTATCTTCACTGTATTCGCGCTTGACCTCAAGTTCGGTCAGGTCGTTTTCTTGCAGCAGCTCTGCAAGCGCCTTGATGAAAGCCACATCCGCGTCAGTGGTTTTGTTCGTCATGTCTGTCCTCGACCGGTTACTTCCGCAGGCCCCGCTTCGCGGGCGCGGCATGCAAATCATGCGCGCTTATAGGCCATGGGGCAAAGGGAGAAAAGCGCCCATCCCCTTTTCCTCTGCCGTAACGTCAACGCGTCCAATTGCTCTTACATTGGCATGCCCGACAGCTTTGCAACCAGTTCCGGCAGCTTGCGGGCGCCGAATTTTTGCAGCAGGCGGGCACGATAGGCTTCGACGGTGCGGAACGACAGGCTCAGCTCCACCCCGACCTCCTTGGCCGATAGACCCTGGCAGGTGAGGATCGCCACATCACGTTCACGTGGGGTCAGCCGGACCAGGGGGCGTTCGTCGGAAATATCCGTAAATGACCAGATTCCATGTCGGAACGGCTGATCTGGGGTCATCGACTGGCCACTTGCCCGGCACCAGAATAGCTCTCCGTTGTTGCGGCGCATGATCCGCTCGTCATGATATTCGCCGGTGCGCCGCATCGCATCCAGTCCGCGGGCGCCGATGCGCTCGAATTCGGCCTGCGAGGGGTAGAAATCGCGCAGTGGCCGGTTGCGATAATCGTCCTCGGTGCCGCCGAAGGTGCGGATAAAGCGCAGGTTCGCACGCCGGATGATCCGGTTTTCCAGTTCGACCAGGCCGACAGGGGCGTAGAGGAAGGCGATATCGCTGTTCATGTCTGACAAATTGCCGGGATTTGCCGGGGAAGAGAAGGGCCCTCAGAAAGAGAGGATGCGCTGGGGCAGGGTGGTGCGGCATTCGGGACGAATATTCTGGGCGCGCAGCAGCCCCTTTTTCAGGTCGCGCTGCGGGGCGGTGCTGATCCGTTCCCAGGCCTCGGGCTCGCAGTCCTGCCAGGGGCGTTCGGGCAGCGCTTCGAAATCGCTGTAGAACTTGCGCGCGGTCAGCTTCGGCTTGGCCCAGGCCGATCCGGGCAGCGCCCTGCCGGGGCCGGTGGCGATCTCGCGCCGGTGTTCGTTCGCCGCGTTGAGCGCCCGCCGGCTGGCGTATTTCAGATGCGCCAGATAGACGCCGCGCGGCAGCACAAACGGATAGCGTGCCGCCCGCGCCGGCCTGAGTGCGATACCGTGGCGGGCCAGGGCCATGCCGTTGCGCGCGGCCCAGGCCTTGGAGTAATGGCCGGAAAAGGCGATGGCCGGGCGCAGCGGCAGGGCGGCCTTGCCCTCGCCGATCCTGGGGTCGCCGGGCCGTTCCGCCACATTCATCCCCAGCGCGAAGATCGCGTCCGACGGCTGTCCCTCCAGCAGGGTCGAGAAATTCGGGTGGATATCGGGGTCGAGACAGATCAGCTCGTCCGCATCGGTGCGGATCACCCAGTCATAGACGGCGCCAAGCCCGGCCTGAAACCCATTCAGTACCGTATCGCGCAGCGTGTCGAACCCATCCAGCCGATCACGCGGAAGCGGCAGAATGGTGGCCTTGGGGCAAAGCATCGACAGGGTCGGGTCGGCGCCGTGGGCCACGATGAACAGATTCTCCGCCCCCAGATGGCGGGCATAGTGGCGATACCATTGGGCCAGGGCCCAGTGGTCGCGATAGACCATAGTGATCGCACAGATTTTCATGGGCTCACTTTGCTGTGAGGCAGGGATTCCGACAAGCGGAACTTGTGTCGGGTCAGCCTTGGGCTGACGTGGCGTTCCCGCTGGACAGGGGGGGCTCGGCGGATACCCTTGCGCCGACATCGGGGCCGGGGGAGGGGCGCGAATGGAGATGCTGGAACATGGGCGGGCGGTACTGGCGGCGCAACCGTTTTCGCAACTGGTCGGCGCCGAGCTGACCCGCTTCGCCCCGGGGGAGGCTGAAATCGCCCTGGCGATCACCCCGTCATTGAAACAGCAAGACGGTTTCGTGCACGGTGGAGTGCTGGCCTTTCTGGCCGACAATGCGCTGACCTTCGCGGGCGGGTCGGTGCTGATGGGGGTGCTGACCTCGGAACTCAAGATCAACTATCTGCGTCCTGGGGTTGGCGAACGTCTGATCGCACGGGCCACGGTGCTGTCGCACGGGCGCAGCCAGGCGGTGTGCCGTTGCGAGATCTTCGCGCTGAGCGACGGGGTGGAAAAGCTCTGCGCCGCGGCTCAAGGCACGATCGCCAAGGTGTCGCCGCCGGGTGGAAATTCGGACGCCTGATAGAGAGCGGGCCGCCTGGACAGGCGGCCCGCTCAGGGCACGGGGTCTTGCGACCCCGCGGCAGGGAGCTTGTTAGATCGCCAGATATTCGGCGCGCAAGTCGGCATTTTCCAAGACTTCGGCGGCGGTGCCGTCAAAAACGATGGTGCCGGTGTCGAGGATGATCGCTCGATCTGCCAGTTGCAGCGCGCGCACCGCATTCTGTTCGACCAGAATGGTGGTCATCCCCTGTTCCTTGATGTGGATGAGGGTCTTTTCGATCTCGTCCACGATCACCGGGGCGAGGCCCTCATAGGGTTCGTCCAGCAGCAGCACCTTGATGTCGCGGGCCAGGGCGCGGGCGATGGCCAGCATCTGCTGTTCGCCGCCCGACAGCGTCACCCCCTCCTGCTTGCGACGCTCGCCCAGGCGGGGAAACAGCTCGTAAAGCCGGCCGATGCTCCAGCCGATGGGCGGCGCGATCTGGGCGAGTTGCAGATTCTCCTCCACCGTCAGCCCGGGGATGATGCGCCGGTCCTCCGGCACCAGCCCCAGCCCGCTGGTGGCCGCTTCGTATGAGGTCATGGAATGCAGCGGCTTGTGATCCAGCCAGATTTCCCCGCGCGTCACCTGCGGGCTGCCGGTGCGGGCGATCGACCGCAGGGTCGAGGTCTTGCCCGCGCCATTGCGGCCCAGAAGCGCCAGAATCTCCCCCTCGTGCACGTTGAAGGAGATGCCCTGCACGATATAGCTCTCGCCATAATAGGCGTGCATGTCCCAGACCGACAGAAAGGCCGGGGCAGTCAGCGCCTGATTGGCGTTCTTGGAAAAGTCGGGTTTGACGTTCATTGCGCGGCCCTCCGTTACGCGGTTTCACCCAGGTACGCTTCGCGCACCTTGGGATTGCCGCGGATGTTCTGCGGCTCGTCCTCGACCAGCGGCGTGCCCTGCGCCAGAACGGTGATCCGGTCGGCAAGCGAAAACACAACGTGCATGTCGTGTTCGATGATGGCGATGGTGATATCGCGTTCCGCCTTGATCTGCTTTAACAGGTCGATGGTGTTGTTGGTATCGGCTCGCGCCATGCCGGCGGTGGGTTCGTCCAGAAGCAGCAGCCGCGGCTCCTGGCTCAGGCACATGCCGATCTCTAGCCGCCGCTTGTCACCGCGCGACATCGAGGCGGCGTGCATGTGCCGCTTGTCGATCATCTTCATGTCGATCAGCATTTTTTCGGCCTGTTCCAGCACCGCGCTTTCATGCGCCACGCTTTCGATCGCATGCATGCGGAAGGCGCCGTCGCGGCGGGCGAAGATCGGGATCAGCATGTTTTCCATCACCGTCAGATCGCCGAAGATCTCGGGGGTCTGGAACACGCGGGAAATACCCATCTGGTTGATCTCGAACGGCTTGCGGCCCAGCACGGATTGGCCGTCGAACATCACGGATCCGGTGTCGGGGATCAGCTTGCCCACCAGGCAGTTCAGCAGGGTGGATTTGCCGGCCCCGTTGGGGCCGATGATGGCATGCACGGTGTTTTCCCGCACATCGAGGGTGACATTGTTCAGCGCCTTGAGGCCGCCGAAGTTCTTCGAGACGTTCTTGACTTCGAGAATACCCATGGCGGCCTCCTTACTCTGCCGGTTCGGTCTTGCGGCGGCTGTCTTCGGCGCGTCGGCCCCTGATCCAGCGGGCCAGCCGCTGGCCACCCTCGACCAGTCCACCGGGCAGGAAGATCACCACCAGCATGAACAAGAGGCCCAGTGTGAGGTGCCAACCCTTGCCGATGAAGGGATGCACGATGAAGACCATGACATCCTCAAGCCCGTCGGGCAGAAAGCCGAACCAGCCATGCAGCACGGTGTCGTTGATCTTCGAGAAGATGTTCTCGAAATACTTGATGAAACCCGCGCCCAGCACCGGGCCGATCAGCGTGCCGGTGCCGCCGAGGATGGTCATCAGCACGACTTCGCCGCTGGCGGTCCATTGCATCCGCTCGGCACCGGCCAACGGGTCCATCGCCGCCATCAGTCCGCCGGCGAGGCCTGCGTACATCCCCGAGATCACGAAGGCGGCCAGCGTATAGGGGCGGGTGTTCAGCCCGGTGTAATTCATCCGCTGCTGGTTCGATTTCACCGCCCTCAGCATCATCCCGAAGGGTGAGCGGAAGATGCGGATCGCCAGATAGAATACCAGCAGCATGACCACCGCGCAGAGGTAGTAGCCGGTATTGAACGAAAAGCTCCAGTCGCCCATGTGCATCGTGTGGGTGGCTCGCATCGACAGGCCGAAGAGATGCGGAAGGTCGGGCAGCCGGTCGCTGTGGAACCACTGCGGATCATCGGTATAGACCTGCAGCCCGGTTTCGCCGTTGGTCAGGTTGAACTTTGGGTTCGACAGCACCGAATAGGCCAGCGCAAAGGACATCTGTGCGAAGGCCAGCGTCAGGATCGAGAAATAGATACCCGACCGGCGTAGGCTGACGAAGCCGATGAGAAGCGAGAAGAGCCCGGCCACCACCACGCTGAGCGCGATCGCCGGCAGCACGTTGTAGGTGAACAGCTTGAAGATCCAGACCGCCGAATAGCTGCCCACCCCCAGAAAGGCGGCATGGCCGAAGGACAGGTATCCGGTCAGTCCAAAGAGGATGTTGAAGCCCACCGCGAAGATGCCGAAGATCACGAAGCGCTGCATCAGGTCGGGATAGCCCGCGTTGAACTGCGCCATGGCGCTGCCGGCGGGGAAGGGGTTCAGGATGAACGGCGCGCAGAGCGTCAGCACCGCCACCACGATCAGGAGGGTGGTGTCTTTCTTGCCCAGTCCTAGCATGGGTTAGTCCTCCATCACGCCCTTGCGGCCCATCAGGCCACGCGGACGCGTCAGCAGAATGATGATGGCGACCAGATAGATGATGATCTGGTTGATGCCCGGAAGGGTGGTCGTGGCCCAGGTGGTCGAGGCGAAGCTTTCCAGGATGCCCAGAAGGAACCCCGCCAGCACCGCGCCCGGCAGCGACCCCATGCCGCCGACCACGACGACAACGAAGCTGAGCACCAGGAAATCCATCCCCATGTGATAATTCGGCGGGTTGAGCGGCCCGTACATCACCCCGGCCAGCCCTGCCACCGCCGCGGCGATGCCGAACATGATGGTGAAGCGGCGGTCGATGTTGATGCCCAAAAGGCCCACCGTCTCGCGGTCGGCCATGCCGGCGCGGACCACCATGCCGAAGGTGGTGAATTGCAGGAAGGCGAAGACGCCGCCGATCACCGCCACGGCGAAGAAGAAATAGATCAGCCGCCAGATCGGATAGATGATCGCATTGGCCTGAAAGCCGATCATCTGGCCCAGATCGACCGACCCGCGCAGCGCCTCGGGCGGCGGGGTCTGGATCGGGTTGGCGCCGAAGAAGTATTTCACCACCTCCTGCAGCACGATGGCGAGCCCGAAGGTCACCAGGATCTGATCGGCATGGGGGCGCTTGTAGAAATGCTTGATCAGCCCGCGCTCCATCGCATAGCCGATCGCCAGCATCACCGGGATCGCGAAGATCAGCGCCAGCGGCACCGACCAGTCGATAATCGCCGCCCCGGTCTCGGGGCCGAACCAGGACTCGACATAAGGTGTCTTCACTTTCAGCGGATTGCCGAGAAAGTCGGTCTTGGTCGGGTCGATCGTCTCAAAGGATAGGGTGAGCAGCCGCTCCAGCGTCACCGCGCAGAAGGCACCGATCATGAACAGCGCGCCATGGGCGAAGTTGACGACGCCGAGCGTGCCGAAGATGAGGGTCAGCCCCAGGGCGATCAGCGCATAGGCCGAGCCCTTGTCCAGGCCGTTGAGAATTTGCAGAAGGAATGCGTCCATCGTCCCGCCTCCGGAAGGGGTAGGGGGATGCCTCCGGCCTGGCCGAAGGCATCCGACAGCTGGGTCGACCGTTTTCCGATCTGGAAAACGGCCCGGAATTCCTGGAGAATTCCGGAATCGGCCTCAGAACCGGCCTGGGGGCCGATCAGGCGCCCGGGTTGCACTCTCCGAGGCTGCCGCCTGCGAACATCGGGTGATCCGGCTCGTACCAGACCTGCGCGGCCGGGGTCACCTGAACCACTTCCAGCAGGTCGAACTCGCTGGTCGGGTTCTCCTTCCCGCGCACCACCAGAACGTCCTTGAAACACTGGTGATCGGCACCGCGATAGAGCGTCTGGCCATTGCCCAGCCCATCGAACAGGAACCCCTTGTTGGCCTCGGAGCTGATGCCGGGCAGCGAGCTGTCGCCGCCGGTCAGCGCCTCTTCCACCGCGCAGGGATTGAACGAACCCGCGCGCTGCACCGCATCGGCATAGAGCAGCGTCTGACAATAGCAGGTATGTGCCGCCTGGCTGGGCGGGAAGCCGTATTTCGTGCCGAAGCTCTTGACGAAGGTCTTCGATGCCTCGTCCTGCAGCGACCAGTGCCAGTTGGTCGATCCCAGGATGCCCTTGACGTTCTCGCCGGCGCCCTTGGCCATCAGCCGGGAATAGAGCGGCACGACGATTTCGAACCGCTTACCGTTGACCATCTTGTCGCGCAGGCCGAACTGCACCGCGTTGGTCAGCGAATTGACCATGTTGCCGCCGTAATGGTTCAGGATCAGCACATCGGCGCCCGAGTTCAGCACCGGCGCGATGTATGAACTAAAGTCCGTCGCGGCCAGCGGCGTCTTGACCGTGTTCACCGTCTCCCAGCCCAGGGCCTCGGTCGCGGCCTTGATCGATTCCTCCTGGGTCCAGCCCCAGGTGTAATCGGCGGTCAGGTGATAGGCCTTGCGGTCCTTGCCGTATTGCGCCGCCAGCACCGGCGCCAGCGCAGCCCCCGACATATAGGCGTTGAAGAAATGGCGGAAGCCGTTGGCCTTCTTGTCCTTGCCTGTGGTGTCGTTGGAATGGGTCAGCCCCGCCATGAAGATCACGCCGGCCTCTTGGCACAGGCCTTGCACCGCGACAGCCACGCCTGAGGACGAGCCGCCGGTGATCATGATGGCGCCGTCCTTCTCGATCATTGACTTGGCGCTGGCGCGGGCGGCGTCCGATTTGGTCTGGGTGTCGCCGGTGACGAATTGCACCTTCTTGTCGAGGATGCCGTTGCCCTGCAGCGCCTTGGAGCTGAAGGTGTTCAACATGCCGCCATCGCCTTCGCCGTTCAGATGTTCGACGGCGAGTTGATAGGCGCGCAGCTCATCCGCGCCCTCGTCGGCATAGGGGCCGCTTTGCGGGACGTTGAAGCCCAGCGTCACGGTGGCGCCGGTGGGTTCGTTCATATAGGCCGAGGCCGAAGAGGCGGTGAAGATCGTCGGTAGTGCCAGCCCGGCGCCTGCAGCGGCACCTGTCCTGAGCACGCCGCGACGCGTGACAGTGGTCTTGGTCATGTGGTCCTCCCATTTCGCTCTCTGCGCCGCCGGGCTCCTCTTCCCGGGGATGGCGCAAGCACGATTGTGCAAATCAAGTATGCTGGGGGGCCGGAAAATTTCGCAATAAGCCCCTTGATGGGAAGAATATTTTTGTCAACTAATGAACAGATATATAGGTATAATTGTCAAAATCATTATGCTGCATCGCGGAAAGGCCTTGAAAAGCCGATAGAAAGGGGAGGGGCGTGCCATGGCTCGCGACACGCTGACAGGCAGCCGCATCCGGGAGCGGCGGGCGATCCGGGGGCTGCGCCAGGCCGATTTGGCCCGCAGGGTGGGGATTTCGGCCTCCTATCTCAACCTGATCGAGCACAACCGGCGCAGAATCGGCGGCAAGCTGCTGGTCGACATCGCCCAGGTCCTGGGGGTCGAACCCTCGATGCTGAGCGAGGGCGCCGAAGCGGCGCTGATCGCGGCGCTGCGCGAGGCGGCGGTGGATGCCGGCACGCCGCTGGCCGAAACCGACCGTGCCGATGAATTCGCCGGGCGCTTTCCCGGCTGGGCCGAGGTGCTGGCCTGGTCGCATCGCCGCATCGCCTCGCTTGAACGGACCGTGGAAACCCTGTCTGACCGGCTGACTCATGATCCGCGGCTTGCCGCCTCGCTGCACGAGGTGCTCTCGACCGCCGCGGCGATCCGCTCCACCGCCTCGATCCTGGCCGAGACCGGAGAGCTCGAGCCGGAGTGGCGCGACCGGTTCCATCGCAACCTCAATGAGGACAGCGCCAGGTTGGCCGACAGTTCCAAGGCACTGGTGGCCTATCTCGACGACAGCGAGGCGGCGCAGGATACCAGGGGCGCGCCGCAAGAGGAGGTCGAGGCCTTCATGGCCGCCCATGGGCATTTCTTCCCCGATCTGGAAGAGGGACGGGTGGCGATCGGGGAACTGATCGAGGCCGCGCCCGAGCTCACCTCACGCGCGGCGCGCACGGTGGGACAGGCGGTGCTGGCGCAATATCGTGCCGATGTCGCGCTGATGCCGCTCGCCCCCTTCCGCGAGGCGGTGGCGCGTCACGGGATCGACCCTCTCGCTCTGGCAGGGGTCTTCGCGGCAGATTTGCCGGCAGTGTTCCGGCGGCTGGCGGCGATGCCGCCGGGGGTGTTGCCCGAGGAGGTCGGCCTGGTGGTCTGCGACGCCTCGGGATCGGTTTTGTTCCGCAAAGCGCTGACCGGGTTCGCCTTGCCCCGGCATGGCGAATCCTGTCCTTTGTGGCCGCTGTTCACGGCGCTCAACCGACCCTTGGTTCCGATCCGGCGGCGGGTGTCGCAATTGGGCCGGACCGCAGCGCAGTTCGATTGCTTTGCGGTGGCCTGGCCGTTGGGCCGGCCCGGCTTCGATGTCGATCCGGTCTATCACTCGATCATGCTGATCCTGCCGGTTGCCGATAGTGCTGCGCCCGAAGTTCAGCCGGTGGGCAGCAGTTGCCGGGTGTGCCCGCGCGAGGGCTGCGAGGCGCGGCGCGAACCTTCGATCCTGAGCGATGGGTTCTGACGAAGGGTTTTGACTCTCTCCTGCGGCAATGGATATTCTGGGCCGAACAAACAATCCGGCCCGCCCGGGCCCCGGTCGTTCCGGCCGGGAGCGGGACCGGAGACCATGGGGGAGGAGAAGCCGCATGGGGCGCCAAGTGCTGCTTATCGAAGACGAAGCCAATATCACGGAGGCGATCCGCTTTCTGCTGACCCGCGACGGTTGGCAGGTGGACACCCATGCCGATGGCTCCGATGCTGTCGAAACCGTGTGCCGGCTGTCTCCGGACCTGGTCATCCTGGATGTGATGCTGCCGGGCAAGAGTGGCATGGATATTCTGCGCGAACTGCGCGAGATCGACAGGCTGCGCGATCTGCCGGTGCTGATGCTGACCGCGCGGGGCCAGTCGCGCGACCGTGACATGGCCGAACGCGCCGGCGTCAGCCGCTTCATGACCAAACCGTTCTCGAATACCGAGGTGCTGGACGCTGTCCGCGATCTTTATGCCCAGGCAAATAGCAGATGAGCGACGGGGCCGAGGAACCTGTGGCGGGCAAGAAAACACCATCGGTCTTTCTTGAACGTCAGAGCTACCGCCGGCGGCGGCTGATGGATGCGGCGCGATTGCTGCCGGTGCTCGGCGCGCTGCTTTTTGCGGTGCCGCTGATCTGGCCGCGCGCCGGTCAGCCGGGTGCGGTGCAAAGTTCGCACGGAGTGATCTATATCTTCACCGTTTGGGCGGTGCTGATCCTTGGCAATCTGTGGTTCGGTCATCTGACCCGAAGCTGGAGCGGTCGTGATCCCGTTGATCCGGGCCGCGAAGGGGATAGCTTCCCACCGGCCGGTGGCTGAAGGAAGGGCACAGGATGGCAACGCTGAACCTCATGGTGCTGGTTTGCCTGGCCTATGTAGCTTTGCTGTTCATCGTCGCCTTCGCCGCTGATCGTTTCGCCGCCACCGGCCGCAGCACTTGGCTGCGCTCGCCTTTGATCTATACGTTGTCACTGTCGATCTATTGCACCGCCTGGACCTTTTATGGCGCGGTGGGCTATGCGGCGCGCTCCGGGCTGGAGTTCGTGACGATCTATCTGGGGCCCACGCTGGTGATGATGGGCTGGTGGTGGGGGTTGCGCAAGCTGGTGCGGGTCGGGCGCAGCCAGCGGGTCACTTCGGTCGCCGATCTGATTTCCTCGCGCTACGGCAAGTCGAACCTTTTGGCGATCGCGGTCACCGTGCTCGCCGTCATCGGCATCACGCCGTATATTGCGCTGCAACTGCAATCCATCACGCTCTCCTTCTCGATCTTCTTCGAAGAGGCACCGGTCGGTAGTTACAGCGACGCCTCGGTGGTGTTCTGGGTGGCGGTGGGGCTGGCGGTCTTCGCCATCCTCTTCGGCACCCGCAACCTGGACGCGAACGAACGCCACCATGGCGTCGTCACTGCCATCGCGCTTGAGGCGGTGGTCAAGCTGGTGGCGCTGCTGGCGGTGGGCATCTTCGTGGTCTGGGGCCTGTCGGGCGGTGTGGCCGAGACGCTGGCGCGGATCGACGCCTCGCCCATCGGGGAATGGCAGGTGAATGGCAGTCGCTGGGCGACGATCACCTTCCTGGCGGTGGCGGCCTTCGTCTGTCTGCCGCGGATGTTCCAGGTGATGGTGGTCGAGAACGATGATGAACGCCATCTGCGGACGGCAGCCTGGGCCTTTCCGCTCTATCTTCTGTTAATCAGCCTCTTCGTGGTGCCGATCGCGGTGGTGGGCCTCGATGTGATGCCGGCGGGCGCCAATCCCGACATGTTCGTGCTGACCGTGCCGCTGGCGCAGGGCAAGGCGGCGCTGGCGATGCTGTCGTTTTTGGGTGGCTTTTCCTCGGCCACCTCGATGGTGATCGTGGCCGCGATGGCGCTGTCGACCATGGTGTCGAACCATGTGGTGATGCCGATCTGGCTGTCGGCGCAGGGGGATCGCGCCTCGGTCTCGGGGGATGTGCGCAGCGTGGTTCTGCTGGCACGCCGGATCTCGATCGGGGCGATCATGGCGCTGGGCTATTTCTATTTCCGGTTGTCGGGGGGCGGCTCGGCGCTGGCCTCGATCGGGCTGATCTCCTTTGCCGGCATCGCTCAGATCCTGCCGGCGATGATAGGCGGGCTGTTCTGGCGCGGTGCCACCCGGATCGGCGCGCTGGCAGGGTTGACGGTGGGATTTGCGCTCTGGCTCTATACGCTGCTGCTGCCGCAGCTCGGCGCCGGCATCCTGCCGCAATCGGTGCTGGAACAGGGGCTTTTCGGTTTCGGCTGGCTGCGGCCCGAGGCGCTTTTCGGCATCGAAGGGCTCGATCCCATCGTGCATTCGGTGATGTGGAGCATGCTGCTGAACGCTGGCGTTTTCTGCCTGGGCTCGATGCTGAGCTTTCCCAGCCCGCTGGAGCGGTTGCAGGGCGCGCAATTCGTCGATGTCTTCGACCACTCCGCCGGCCCGCGCGGCTGGACCGGATCGGTGGCACAGAGCGAGGACCTGATGATCATGACCCAGCGCATCCTCGGCGCGCGGGAGGCGCAGGTGCTGTTCCAGCGTGAGGCGGCATTGCAGGGCGGTCGCGGTCATCTGCCAGAGCCGACACCGTTGTTCTTGGAGCGGCTGGAGCGCGAGCTCAGCGGCTCGGTCGGAGCGGCGGCGGCCCATGCGATGATCGGCCAGATTGTCGGTGGTTCCTCGGTGTCGGTCGAGGATCTGCTGGCGGTGGCCGATGAGAGCGCGCAGCTGATGGAGTATTCCAGCCAGTTGGAGGCGAAATCGGCGGAACTGGCCCGTACCGCGCGGAAGTTGCGCGAGGCAAATGAAAAGCTGACGCAGATTTCACTGCAGAAGGACGCATTCCTTGGGCAGATCAGCCATGAATTGCGCACACCGATGACCTCGATCCGGGCCTTTTCGGAAATCCTGCGTGACGAGGACAACCTGACCGAGGGGGAGAAGGTTCGCTATGCCGGGATCATTCATGATGAAGCCCTTCGGCTGACCCGGCTGCTGAACGACCTTCTGGATCTGAGCGTGCTGGAAAGCGGTCAAGTGACGTTGAACATGCGGACCGGCCTGATTTCCGAGGTGCTGGACCGTGCCGTTTCGGCGGCGCTTGCGGGGGCCGAAGGTTCGTTGCTGGTACGTCGTCGTCAGGGCACCGAGGCAATCCGGCTTACCTCGGATTTCGACCGGCTGGCGCAGGTCTTCATTAACCTGATTTCCAACGCGCAGAAATACTGTAATGCGCCGCAGCCGGAACTGGTGATTTCGGTGCATGATGTCGGTGGCCAGGTGGTGGTCGATTTCATCGACAACGGCGGCGGTGTTCCGGTCGAGGTGCAATCGACCGTCTTTGAAAAGTTCTTTCGGGTGAATGCCGAAAAGGCCGGCGGCGCCGGGCTGGGACTGGCAATCTCGAAGGAGATCATGCAGCGGCTCGGCGGCGATATCGTCTACCTGCCGGGGCATACCGGCGGGGCGTTCCGGGTCAGCCTGCCGCTGGAGGAGGCGCAAGTGGGGCAGGGCTGACAGGGGGCGGCGGTTTGATCAAAGGCGGATGTGGCCCGCGGAAAAGCCGGTTGACGAGATTTAGACCAGTGGTCTAAATGCTCATATGACAGACTCGGACATTACCCCGCGCAAGCGATTTCATGCTCTGGACGCCCGGGAGCGGGCGCGTTGGCTCGATCCGGCTGAGGCGGAATTCTGCGCCCACGGGTTCGAAAACGCCTCGTTGAACCGCATCCTGAAACAGGCGGGGATGAGCAAGGGACGCTCTTATCACTACTTCGCCGATAAGGGAGAACTGTTTCGTGCCACGCTCGACCGCCGGATGGCAGGGATTGCAGAATTATGCGATGCGGCGGTGCTGGCGGCAAAGGAGCCTGGGCTGTTCTGGCAAGAGGTCGCGGCGCTCGGCGCACGGCTGACCGCCGCCTTGCAAAAGGATGAAAGGCTGGCGGCACTGATCCGAACCCTGCATCAGGAACGCGCGGCGCAACAGGCCTGTGCGGTGCAGCTGGACGTTTTTCGCGCCCGGGTTGAGGCCTTGCTGACCGCGGGGCAGGCGATTGGGGCGGTGCGTGGCGATCTGCCTACATCGCTGCTTGTTGCGGTGACATTGCAGCTGATCGTGACGGTCGATCACTGGTTCGCCGACCATGCGGCAGCCCTGGACATGGCGCAGGAACAGCTCCTGTCCCGACAGGCCTTCGGCCTGCTGATCGCGCCACTTATCCCCCCATCACAGTTTGGAGACGATCTTCCATGACCCTGACCCGTATCCTTGCGGTACTGCTGTTTCTAAGCGCTGCGAATCTTGCCTTGATGATCCCGGGCGGTTTTGTCGAAAATCGCGTTTTTCCCGGTTATCCGGTGGCGATTCTGGTGGCCTTCAACATCTTTTTGACCGGGCTCGGGCTGGGCAGTCTGATGTTGGGCGTGCGGGTCTGGCGCAGCGGTGGTGCCGGGGGCTGGGGCGCGCTGGCCGGGTTGGGCTATCTGGCGGTCTATCTACTGGATCTTGCCCATATCTTTCCAGTGGCCGAGGCGCAGATGTCGTCGCTTCTGATCACGCTGGAGGAGATCGGGACACTTCTGGGGCTGATGCTGGTTGCTGCGGGCCTGCGGGTTGAGGTGCTCGGCAAGGGCTCAGCCCAGGACGGGGGGATGGCGCTGCCGCGTGGGCTGCTTGTCTGCATGGCGATCCTGTCGGTGATCATCATTCTCTTTGCGACCTGGTCGGCGATGCATCTGGCATAGCTTGGGGCCTATTACCCGTCGCCAGAACACCAGTGCGCGAGGGGTAAAGAAAAAGCGGCCCTTGGGGCCGCTTTCTGTGTCTCTGTCGTGCGGGAGACGCTCAGCCGCGGCTGGCGGCGAGCGCTTCCAGCGCCGGGCGCAGGTGATCGAGCTGATAGCCTGCGGCGGCGGCCTTCTCCAGGATCTCGTCAACCGGCAAGGTTCCAGCTTGGCCGAGCGCCCAGATCACCGTGCTGCGGGTGCCTGTGCGGCAATAGCCCAGCACCGGACCGGTGGCGTCGGCGATGGCTTCGACCTGGCGAATGCCGTTCTCCGGTGTCAGCGTGGTCTGATCCAGCGGCAACGGGATGAAGGTGATCCCCACCGCTTCGGCTGCGTCGCGCATGGCGGCGCAGCTCTGTTCAGGCCCGATTTCGGAATCGGGACGGTTACAGATCACCGTGGTAAAGCCGGCCTCGGCGAGGGCGGGCATATCTTCCACCGAAATCTGCGGCGAAACGGCGTAGCCGGGGGTGAGTGCGCGAATATCCATGACCCGAGTCATTACGCTGCCGCCGCAACCCTGTCCAGTCCGCGCCCCACCGCCGGTGCGGCCCCCATGCCGATCAGCATGGCCACGACGAAGACCAGCCCGCCGATGCCGTTATAGGTGATCGAGGCGATCGCCGGGCCGGGGCAGATGCCGGCCAGCCCCCAGCCCATGCCGAAGAGAATCGAACCGACGATCAGCCGGTGATCGAGCTCGGGCCGGGGCAGGGCGGGGAAGTCGCCGCCGACCAGCGGATGGCGACCGCGGGTCAGTCGCCAGGCGAAGAACATCGGGATGATGGCGCCGCCCATGACGAAGGCCAGCGTCGGATCCCAGTTACCGAAGACATCGAGCCAGCCCTGCACCTTGGTGGTGTCGGTCATGCCCGAGATGAAGAGTCCGGCACCGAACAGGCCGCCGGCGATCAGAGACAGAAGAATGCGCATCAGATCACCCCCAGCACATGACGGAACAGCGCCAGCGTCAGCCCGCCGGCCAGAATATAGAAGACGGTGGCGACGATGCCGCGCAGTGACAGCCGCGAGATGCCACAGACCCCGTGCCCCGAAGTGCAGCCGTTGGCGATCCGGGTGCCGACCCCCACCAGAAGACCGGCGCCGATGATCACCCACCAGTTCGACGTCAGATGCGTGCTGATCTCGACGTTGTAGAGCGGCCAGAGCAGCAGCGGCATCAGGATGACGCCGGCCAGAAACGCCAGCCGTTCCCACAGGGTGGACCAGCCGCTGCCATCCACCAATCCACCGATGATGCCCGAGGCCCCCATGATCCGCCCGTTGCCGAGCAGATAGACGGCGCCGCCCAACCCGATCAGCAAGCCGCCGACCAGGCCCCAGATCCAATCTGTTTCCATGAAGTGTTCCCTATTGTTTTTGCGTCGGTTTCATCCATTGCCAAGCTGTGCGGACCCGGCGCCGGATGCACGGAAGCCGGGGGACCGGGCGGTCCTCCGGCCGGTTCGGCTCTGTCAGAGCTTGTTCACCGGAAGTTTGAGAAAGACATCGCCTTGGTCATCGGCGGGCGGCATCTGGCCGGCCCGCATATTGACCTGCAGCGAGGGCAGAATCAGCCGGGGCATTGCCAGCGTCGCATCACGCGCATCGCGCATGGATACGAAATCCTCGATGTTCTTGCCGGCGCCGACATGGATGTTCAGGGCCTTCTGCTCGCCCACTGTAGTCTCCCAGGCGTATTCGTCACGGCCCGGCGCCTTGTAGTCGTGGCCGACGAAGATGCGGGTTTGGTCGGGAAGCGCTAGGATCTTCTGGATCGACTTGTAAAGCGTTTCCGAAGACCCTCCGGGGAAGTCGCAGCGGGCGGTGCCGAAGTCGGGCATGAACAGCGTGTCGCCCACGAAGGCGGCATCGCCGATCACATAGGTCAGGCAGGCGGGGGTATGGCCAGGCGTGTGTAGCACGTCGCCGCGCATCTGCCCGATCATGAAACTGTCGCCCTCCTTGAACAGCGCGTCGAACTGACTGCCGTCACGCTGGAATTCTGTCCCTTCGTTGAAGACCTTGCCGAAGGTGTCTTGCACGACGGTGATGTGGTCGCCGATGCCGATCTTGCCGCCGACCTTCTCCTGGATATAGGGCGCCGCCGACAGGTGGTCAGCGTGGACGTGGCTTTCCAGGATCCACTCGACGTTCAGACCTTCTTCCTGCACATAGGCAACAACCGCATCCGCCGACTTGGTGGAAGTGCGGCCAGAGGCGTGATCGAAGTCCAGAACGCTGTCGATGATGGCGCAGGCTTTACCGTGCGGCTCGCGGACGACATAGGACACGGTATTCGTGCCCTCGTCGAAAAAGGCTTTCACAAAGGGGGTCATCGGGCTCTCCATTGGTCTTTGCGTAATACATATATTTCAAATTGAATGTGTTGCAAGACGTTCGCCAAAATTGCAGTAAGGTAATCGCGGCATGTCGTCGATGACCGGCGGGGTACCGCAAGGGGGGCCTTCGAAAGTTGTAATACCGTTAAAGTTGTAATACCGTTCATGTGTTCATGTGTTCATGTGTTCATGTGTTCATGTGTTCATGTGTTCATGTGTTCATGTGTTCATGTGTTCATGTGTTCATGTGTTCATGTGTTCATGTGTTCAGGTGGGTGTTACAAACCTGTGAGAAGGATTTGCGGGGAAAAGGGAGGAGAAGATGAATATGAAGCAAACTGAAAGTCACAATATTCACGACCTTGTCCTTGCCGCTGAGCGGCTGGAAAAAAATTTGGCTGGGGCCTGTTCGGTGACGCGGCTCAGCTTGCAGCCGGAATTCAGCCGGGTGCTGGACCGCCTGCAACAGAAAGGTCAGAACGTTCCCGCCCGGATGCGGCGGCTGGAACGCGCGCTGCATGACGAGGCGCTGGAGGCGCGGTTCGATAATATGCCGATCTGACGGCGCGCCCTGGGTGGAAGCGTATTCGTGAGGGGGCAGGTTCGGGGCGGCGGGATTTCTCGCTGCCCCATTCTTATTTTGCGGTTTCGCCTATCCGTGGCGATCAGCCCATATAGGCGCCGAGCGCCACCAGGATCAGCCCGAAGATCGACAGCATCAGCGCGCCCAGATTGATCGGCACGATGCCTTGCAGCACTTTGCGCAGATCGTCATCGGACAGTTTCGCGCGCTTGGCGCGCAGCACGCGGAAGATGCACCAGCCCAGCCCGAACAACCCGGCCAGCGACATTGCCGCGCCGACCCAGATCATGATGTCAAATACATCGAGCATGCGATCTTCCCCGTTTGTCTCCGTCTCCGCCGGGTAGCGGATCGCGGCCTTTGGCGCAAGGGGAGGAAGGGGTCAGATCACCCCGGGTCGGCGCACATGGCGCATCCAGATATCAGCGCCGCGGCGGACCGCTTCATAAACGGCGCGGCCTGCTGCCTCGCCCTGTGCGGTGTGAAGCCCGGCGTAGGGGGTGGGCCCCACGGGGGCGGCGACGGCGATGCAATCGGTGCCGGTGCCGGTGGCGCGTCCGTCCGGCAGATCGAGCCCGGCGTCGATCACTGCCGCAGTGCGGGCCTGAGTGACCATCGACAGGGTTTCCAGGAGCGCCGCCTCGGTCAGCCCCAGATCCAGATGCAGCGCCACGTTGATGGTGCCCCAGTCGTGGCCGCTGCGGTCGAGCCGGTGGCCGATCCGCTCGGCGTTGCTGAGCCCGACGGTGGCGACGCAAAAGGCGCGGATGCCCTCCACCTCGGCCTCGGCCACCTCATAGGTATCGAGCGTGCGGGACGTCAGCATCGCCACGGCATCGGCATCGCCGCGCGCGGCCAGCTCGGCGCGATACCATTCCAGCACGTCCAGATCCTGCGGCAGATCGGCATTGCGCACCTCGCGCCAGAGGATTTTCTCTGCGGTGACGAAACCGGGGTTGGTCAGCGACCAGCTCAGCACCCGCTGCGGGGTGCCGAGGTCGAGTTCCAGCCAGGGATGATCGAGCGTCAGCTTCACCGCGTCACCCGCATTGGCTGGAACACCGGGCCGTCGCCGGTGTCTTCATAGAAGGCCGTGATGCCGAAGACCTCGGCCACGCGGGCGGGGGCCAGCACCTCGGCGGGCGGGCCATCGGCGACCAATTGGCCACGGTTGAGCATCAGGAGCCGGCTGCAATGTCGCGCCGCCAGCCCCAGGTCGTGCAGCGACACGATGACCGAGCGTCCCTCGGCGGCGAGGGTGGCAAAGACCTCCATGGTGGCGATCTGATGTGCCGGGTCCAGCCCGGCGGTGGGCTCGTCGGCGATCAGCAGCGGCGTCTCCTGCGCCAGGGCGCGGGCGATCAGCACCTGCGCCTGTTCGCCGCCGGAAAGCTGGGTGGCCGTGCGGGTGCGATAGGCATCGAGCCCCATGCGGGCAATGGCATCCTCGACCGCGGCGCGGTCGGCAGGGCCAAGTCGCGCGCCATGTGGCAGATGCGGGATGCGCCCCAGCGCGATCAACCGCTCCACCGTCACCGGCCAGGCGATTTCGCGCGCCTGCGGCATCCAGGCGACGGCGCGGGCGCGGTCGCGGGCGGGCAGGGCGGCAAGCGAGCTTTCGCCCATGGCGGGCAGCAGCCCCAGCGCGCCGCGCAACAGCGTGGTCTTGCCGGCGCCATTGGGGCCGATCAGCCCGATGCATTCGCCGGGGGCGACCGACAGGGTGATGTGATCGACCACCGGACAGGCGCCGCGCAGCACGGTTAGATCGCGCAGGCTCAGAAGGCTGTTCATGCCATCTCCCTCTTGGTGCGGAAGATCAGATGCAGGAACAAGGGCGCCCCCACCAGCGCCATCAGCACGCCCAGTTTCAGATCGCGGTCGGGCAGGATCAGCCGCACCGCGATATCGGCGGCCAGCACCATCGCCGCGCCGCCAAGCGCCGAGGCCCAGAGCAGGGCCGAAGGACGCGCGCCCACCGCGCGGCGCAGCAGATGCGGCACCACCAGTCCGACGAAGCCGATGGCGCCGGCGACGGCGGTGGCCGCGCCCACGGCGGCGGCGGTGCCAAGGATCAGCCGTAGCCGCACGCCCTTCAGGCCGATCCCCATCGCTTCGGCCGCGTCTTCGCCCAGCGTCAGCGCGTCAAGGCCGCGGCCGAGGCTGAACAAAAGCGCGGCGCCGATGGCGATGAAGGGCGCGGCCAGCCAGACGTGGACAAAGGAACGGTCGGCCAACGACCCCATCATCCAGAACACGATATCGGCGGCGGCGAAGGGATTGGGCGACAGGTTCAGGGCGAGCGAGGTTAAGGCGCCGGTCAGCGCCGAAATCGCGATGCCCGCCAGGATCAGGGTGATCGATGATCCGCGCGGCCCGGCGAGGACCAGGATCAACAGCACCGCCAGAACGGCCATGGCCAGTGCCGCGAAGGGCAGCGCCAGCGGAAACAGCAGGCTCAGCCCGGTTTGCAGCGACACCACGGCGCCAAGCGCTGCGGCGCCTGAGACGCCGATCAACCCGGGTTCGGCCAGCGGGTTGCGCAGATAGCCCTGCATCGCCGCCCCCGACAGTCCCAGCGCCGCGCCGATAAGGGCGGCGAGGATGGCGCGAGGCAGGCGGATTTCTCGCATCACCACCGCCAGCGGCGTGCCATCGTCCCAGATCAGCGCCCGCAGGCTCTGCCCGGCGGGCACGGCCGCCACGCCGATGACCAGCGAGATGACGAAAAGCGCCGCCACCAGCAGGATCAGTCCGGTGGCGAGCTTCATTGCGCGGCCTCCAGCGACAGCCGCAGATCGCGGATGTTGCGCACGGCCGACAGCACCAGGGGCGTGCCACAGATCCAGTCGCGATCGGTCACCGTGCCGGCGACGCGGGTGCCGCTCAGCGCATGCAGCGCCGGATGGTGCAGCACCTCTTCGGCGCGGGCCTGGCCGGGATAATCGCGGCCCTCGATGATGACATCCGGGTCCAGCAGGATCAGTTGCTCCAGCGCCAGTGTGCCACCCTGGCGCAGTCCGGCCTCTGCGGCGACATTGTCGAAGCCACCGGCGCGCAGGATGTCGCCCGCCAAGGTGTGATCGCCAACGGAATAGCTGTTGACGTAATAGAGCGCCGCGCGCGGTCGATGCTCGGGCGCCGCGCTCAGCGTTGCCAGATCGGTTTCGAATGTCGCGATCATCGTCGCCGCCTTGTCTTCCTGTCCCAGGGCCTTGCCCATCTGTTTCAGCCGTTTCGGCACATCGGCGAGCGATCGCGCCGGCGCGAAAAGTTCGACCCGGATGCCGAGGTTTTCCAGCATGGAGACGGTTGCCGGAGAGGTAAAGGTGCCGCCCAGCACCAGATCGGGTTTCAGCAGATAGACCTCTTCGGCCCCCGATCCATTGGTGGGATAGGCCCGCGCCAGATCGGCCATGGAGGAGCTGGAGGGATCCTGCGCCAATTTCGACACGGAGATCAACTGCCCCGGATCGGCCAGCATCAGCGCCAGTTGATCGGTACAGAGGTTGATCGACACCACCCGTTGGGGCCGCGGATCGGCCCCGGCGGTGGCCGCGAAGGCTGCCGCGCCGGTCAGCACCAGCGCGGCAAGCCATGGTTTCAGATCAGAAGGACGCACGCAGCCCCACATAGACCGCCTGGCCTTGGGTGTTGAAGCCCTCTGCGGTCTGATATTCCTCGTCGAACAGGTTCTCGACCCGCAGATAGGCCTGCGCCTGATCGGTGATCGCATAGGCCACGCCCAGGTTGACGACGGTGTAATCCTTCATTTCCACGCCATATTCGGCGGGACGATCAGCGACGTAGCGGACGTTTACCTCACCCGACCACCGGGCGGCCAGATCGGCGGTAAGGCCAATGTTGACGTCGTTGCGCGGCACCCGCAGCAGCCGGTCACCATTGGCGTCCTCGGCATCGGTATAGGTATAATTGGCATAGAGGCCGAGTTGATCGTTGATCGCCCATTGTCCCGACAGCTCGATCCCCTGCGACGTCGAGGTGCCCGGGATGGTCTGATATCGGCCGCCGATCCAGGCCCCTGTATCATCATAGAGTGACCGGAAGTCGATCAGATCGTCGATCTCGGTGTAGAAGGCGGTCGCCTTGATGATGCGCCCGACCCCGAAATCATGTTCGATGCCCAGCTCAAAGCTGGTGCTTTCCTCGGGCTTGAGGTTCGGGTTGCCGTAGAGCGTGTTGTTCAACTCGTAGAGCGAGGGGGCGCGGAAGCCGGTTGCGGCGGTGGCGCGCAGGGTGGTGGCGCCGGTCAGCTGATAGGCTGCCGCAAGCCGTCCGGTCACATGATCGCCGAAGTTCGAGTGATGATCGTAGCGGACCGACCCCGACAGGTCGAGCGCGCTGGTCGCGGCATATTGCACTTCGCCAAAAACGCCGGTGGTACGGGTCTTGCCGGTATCGGCGCCGGAGTCATAGCTCTGCTCTTCCCAGTCGGTGCCGAAGGTCAGGCCCAGCATGTCCGAAACCGAGTAGCTGCCGACATAATCGACACGTTTGCGCTTGCCCTTGAAAGGGGTGTCCACGCCGTTCGAGCTGCTGATGCGGTCATTCTTGTAATAGCTGGCCGAGACCTGGTGTTGCCAGGCGCCGAGATCGAGTTGCCCATAAGCGCGAGCGGCCCGCGTCTTGGTGGTGGTGTATTCGTCATAGGGCGGGGTGCCGTCGCTGCCAAATTCGTCGAAATGGCCACGGGCCTCGAGCGAATAGGCAGTGAGCCCCAGTTTCAGCGTCTCGGTGGCCATCACATCGGCCGAGAAGGACAGTTGCGTGCCTTGATAACCGTCCTTTTCGGTGCCGCCCGCGCTGGAGGAAAACCCGTCGGTGATGGTCCGGTCGATGCCGATCGCCAGGCCACCGCGGCTGCCGCTATAGCCATAGGTGGCGGTCCCGCGCCAGGTGTCGTTGCTGCCGCCCTCGACGCTCATGGTGGTTTTCTGCCCGGGCTCCTCGGGGCGGGTGAGGGTGGTGATGCTGACAACGCCCGCCACCGCGCGCGAGCCATAGAGCGCCGAGCTGGAGCCCTTCAGGATCTCGATCCGTTCGATGTTGTCGGTGGTCATGTTGCCCCAGTTGTACTGGATCTGGGGTGAAGACGGATCGGTCACGTCTATGCCGTTGACCAGCACCTTGATGTATTTGTCGCCAAGGCCACGGATTCGCAGCGAGGTGGAGGTGCCAAGCCCGCCGTTGCCGCTGACGGTGATCCCCGGTTCGCGGGCGAGGTATTCGGCCACGGTGGTCTCGCCGGCGTTCTTCAGGTCTTCCTGGGTGATCACCTCGACGGTGGCGCCGGTGCGGTTCAGCGGTGTCGCCTCGCCGGATTTGTTGGCCGTGACGGTGATCTCATCCAGTTCATAGGCGTCTTGTGCCAGCAGGGGCGATGCCGCGCAAACCGCGAGGGCGGAGGCGGTGGCAAGAAATTTCTTCATCTGTTCTGGTCCTTTCCGGGCCGTTTTCAGGTCTTTTCTGTCTGGAAAGGCACGGGGGCCGCGCTCTTCCGCAAACGGTGAGTTTGGTCATCACCCCTACGGTTCGAACGCCGCCCATCTGACGCACCCCGCGTCAAATGAAGGTGATCGCTTTGGCAGGTCTCCTGACTTGCGGGTCGTCGCCTGGGCCGGACCTTCCCGAACCCGTCTCGGGTTCAGTGGTATTTGCCGGCCCCGCTCGCCGTTTACAGTTGCGGGGGCAGTCACGGATTTCCCCGGATCTCGGGGGGGCACCGCAGTTCCCTTTTCACGACGATCTCTGATCGCCGAACCAAAGCGATTTTTGGAATACGAGGTCGCGACTTTTCGCGCAAGGGCCTTTGCCACAGCCTTTGGCGGGCTGTTGCAGTCAATCCCGCCTTGCGGGGCGGGGTCGGGGCGGCTATCCCGGCGGGTGATCCCAAAACAGATGATCGAGCGGAGCTTTCCATGGATCCCATTGACGACAGCACGGCCGAGGCCAACTACCGCGTGACCGCTGGCGAATTGCGCCAGTTCATCGAGCGGTTCGAGCGCCTCGAGATGGAAAAGAAGGACATTGCCGACCAGCAGAAGGAGGTGATGGCCGAGGCCAAGGCGCGCGGTTATGACACCAAGGTCATGCGCAAGGTGATTTCGCTGCGCAAGCGCGACAAGGACGATATTGCCGAGGAAGAGGCAATTCTGGAAATGTACAAGGAAGCGCTGGGCATGAGCTGACAGCGGTCGGCCTGGGCCGGATGCGCCGGATTGCGGCGCCCGGCCCGGCTGACGGACCTGGCGGAGAGGCACGCACCGGACGATGTTCGGACTGCGCGCTGCCGGGAGCCGTGATGATCTGGGGCTCCGATCCGAACAAGTGGCCCCTGCACGCGGGGCGCAGAAGATCGGGCCCACCGCCCGGGTCTCAGCCCGCGCCGATATCGCCGCGGGCGATCGCGACGGATTTGATCACGGCATAGATCCTTTGCCCGGGGCTGAGGTGCAGCGCCTGGGCAGACCGGCGGGTGATGCGGGACAGCAGCTTGTCTTCGCCAGATTGCAGTTGAACGATCGCTCCGGGACCGCTGCCTTCGCGCAGGGTGACGATTTCGCCGCGCAGAATGTTGAGTGCGGAAATGCCGTTCGGGGGCTCCAGCGCCAGCATCACGTCCTGCGCCAGGATGCGCACCCGGGTATGGCTGCCCGGCGCCATGTCGAGATGCGGCAGGAACAGCCGTCCCCCGGAAACCGAAAGTTCAGTCAGCCCGTCGTCGTGATGGCGGGCCACGGTCGCGGGCAGCAGTGCACCGGCCTCGCGCAGGCCGATCTGATGCACCAGCGCCGGATCGGACAGCACCTGTTCGGCCGGTCCCGAACGCACCACTTGCCCGGCCTCCAGCACCACGACAGAGGTGGCAAGGCGTGCCACCTCGGCCATGGAATGGCTGACATAGAGGATCGGCAGGCCGGCGCGGTCGCGCAGCCGCTCGAGATAGGGCAGGATCTCTTCTTTCCGCGCGGCGTCGAGCGCGGCGAGGGGTTCGTCCATCAGCAGCATGCGCGGCCAGGACAACAGGGCCCGGCCGATGGCGACGCGCTGCTTTTCCCCCCCCGAGAGCGCACCCGGGCGGCGGTCGAGCATGGCGGTGAGGCCCAGAAGATCGGCGACCTCCTCAAGGCCGGGGCCACTGGCGCCCCTGGGGGCAAAGCGGCGGCCATACATCATGTTCTGCCTGACCGACATATGCGGGAACAGCCGGCCGTCCTGGAACACATAGCCCAGACGCCGGCGGTGGATGGGCAGGTTCACCCGGGCCTTGGCGTCGAACAACGTCTCCCCGCCCAGCAGGATACGGCCCTGTTGCGGTTTCAGCAGGCCGGAGACCGCATTGATCACCGTGGTCTTGCCGGCGCCGGACCGACCGAAGAGCGCGGTCACCCCTTCGGGTGCCTCGAAGGCCACGTTCAGATCGAAACCGGCCAGCGGATGGGTGATATCGACCGTCAGGCTCATGCGCCGGAAACCCGCTTGGCGGCGCGGCGCGCCAGGATTTCGGAAATCGCCAGCGCGCCCATGGCGACGGTGACCGAGACGAGCACCAGCCGCATCGCCTGGGTTTCGCCCCCCGGCACCTGCAGGAAGGTGTAGATCGCCGAGGGCAGCGTCTGGGTCTGGCCGGGGATGTTCGAGACGAAGGTGATGGTGGCGCCGAATTCGCCCATCGCCTTGGCGAAACCGAGGATGGCGCCCGCGATCACCCCGGGCAGGATCAGCGGCAGGGTGACGGTGAAGAAGACCCAGAGCCTTGGCGCGCCAAGGGTGGCGGCGGCCTGCTCCAGCTTGGGATCGACCGATTCCACCGCCAGCCGGATCGACCGGACCATCAACGGGAAGGCCATGATCGAGGCTGCCAGCGCCGCACCGGTCCAGCGAAAGGCGAAGATCAGCCCGAACCACTCATAAAGAAAGCTGCCTACCGGCCCGCGCCGCCCGAAGCTGAGCAGCAGCAGATAACCGGTGACGACGGGCGGCAGGATCAGCGGCAGGTGGATGATGCCGTTCAGAAGCTGCTTGCCCGGGAAGTCCCACCGGGCCAGCGCATAGGCGGCGAGGATGCCGATAGGAAGGCTCAGCCCGATGGCCCAGAGCGAGACTTTCAGCGACAGGGCGACTGCCTGCCACTCCGCCGGGCCGAGCCAATCCGTCATCGGTTATTCGCCCGCGATACCAAAGCCATGGGCCTTGAACACCGCGCGGGCTGCGTCGCTGGTCAGATAGGCGAAGACGGCGCGGGTCTGGTCGCTGTCGCCGTCCTTCAGGATCGCCGCCGGATAGACGATCGCCGGGTGGCTGTCGGCTGGGAAGGTATCGAGCACGCGAACCTGCGGATCGGCGGCGGCGTCGGTGGCATAGACGATGCCCATCGGTGCCTCGCCCGAACCGACCAGCCGCAGCGCCGCGCGCACGTTATCGGCCTGGGCAACTTTCGGTTCGACGCTGTCCCACAGCCCGAGCGAGCTCAGCGCCGCCTTGCCATAGATGCCTGCCGGCACCGCATCGACCAGCGCCATCGCCAGCCGGCCATCGCCCAGCAGTGTGGCGAGGTCGGTGTCGGGACCGATCTTGACGCTGAGGTCGGCGGACGCGCCGGGACCGGCGATCAGCACGATGGAGTTCAGCAGCAGATCGACCCGGGTGCCATCAACCAGCAACCCGTCCTTTTCCAGCGTGTCCATCCAGCCCGGGTTGGCCGAAATGAAGATCTGTGCCGGGGCGCCTTGCTGGATCTGGCGGGCGAGCTTGGAACTACCGGCATAGGAGGGCAGGATCTCATTGCCGGTCTCGGCCTTATAATCGGCCGCGATCTCGTCCATCGCGTTCTTCAGGCTGGCGGCGGCAAAGACGGTGGTGGTGCCCGCCTGCAGCGCCGAGACCGCGCCGAGGGCGGCGAAGGCAGCCGAGGCGACGGCGGTGCGCAGGGCGCGGGACAGGGGACGGGACATGGGAGAACCTCCGGTCAAATGGCGATATGTCTGGCCGGGAATATCGCGAGGGGTCTCCGGGATTGCAAGCGTTGTTTTCATTCGGACATATCGCTCGGGAGCGGGGTGGCGCTGAGCCCCTGCAACGCTGCCAGCTCGGCCCGTCCGCCCTCTGCCGCGGCGCGTTCCAGCGCCCGATACCGCTCCAGCACCGTGGCACCGGTATCGGTCAGCTGGGCGCCGCCGCCGCGGGCGCCGCCGCGCACGCTTTGGACCAGCGGGGCGCTGAACATTGCGTTCATCTCTTCGACCAGCGACCAGGCGCGCTTATAGCTCATCCCCATCTCGCGCCCGGCGGCCGAGATCGAGCCGGTATCACGGATCAGCCCGAGCAGATCGGCCTTGCCCGGGCCCAGCATGCGACCGGGGGCGAACACCACCCGCAACCGCAGCCTCGGGAGATCATCGGAGGGGGTGTCGTCGGGCATGGCGGGCTCCGCTGGGGCAGGGGTCAGGGGGCGAGGAATCGCACCCCCGGAAGGTTGGCGATGACGTCGATATCGGCCTCATAGGCGGCGGTCACTGCGTCGACCAGTGCCTCTGACCAACCGGGCAGGTCGATTTCCTCGATCAGTTCTTCATCCATCGCGTATTTGTCGAGAAAGGCCATGATCACCCGGCGGCGCTGTTCGATCGTCATCTCGGGGTTCTGATGCAAATAGACACGAAAGCGCTGCATGCCTTCCTTGTCCATGATCTCGGCCAGCATGTCGAAATTGCCGGCGATCTTCGCCCCCATGTCGAGCCCGGCCATGGTGCGGACCAGTTCCCCCCAGATCAGCGGCAGATCCTCGTTGCACCAGACGGTCAGCCGGACATTGGGAGCGGCTGCCGTGATGCGGGCGAAAAGATCGGACCAGCGCAGGTTACGCGGATCGCATTGTCCCAGGATTTCGGTGACGCGCTGCGCCGGCGCCTTTTGCAGGACCGCTGGCAGGAAGGTGGCAGGATTGCGAATCGCCATGAAGATTTCGACATTATCCTGTTCGAACAGATGCTTGAGGCTGGCAATCCGTTCGGGGGCGTCGGGATAGAACATGCCATCCCCCAGTGCCATGCGCTGCGAGCCGAAGAAATGTTCGTTTGACAGGATCATCCGTTCGGCGATCTCGTCATCCAGAATGGCATCGACCAGAACGTCGCGCGCACCGGGGGCCGCGGCTGAGGTTTCCATCGCTTTGATGGTTTCCTTGAGCAGGGTCCGGTATTTGCCTGGCCCGGGGACTGAAATCTTCTGGGCCGCAAGGTCTTCTTTGTTGCGCAAAAGACATTTCAGCAACCGGTCCTCATCAGTGCAATGGGCGCCGGTATGGAAAATGATCTGCAACTTATCCGTCACGCGCATGATCCCTTCGCTTTGATTTCCTTGGGGTTACCGTCTCGTCCGGGTTCCGTCAAACCGCTTTGCCGGCCTGTTGTGCCTGTGCTGGAGCAAAGGACGCCTGGCTTTTGTTCTGTCCGGGTCGTCGCGGCGCTTGCGGTGGCTGTCGCCTTCGGGTAGGGAAGCCCAATGTCACTAGACTGATCGGGACAGGCCATCGCCGCCCCGACGCCCCTATAGCTCAGCTGGTAGAGCAACTGATTTGTAATCAGTAGGTCCGCGGTTCGAGTCCGTGTGGGGGCACCATTTTTACTCAATAAAAACAAAGACTTGCCGCATATCGGTCGCTGACGTCGCGACTGGAGTATTTGAGAAACAGACATATAGCAGACATTGAACGGGCACTGTCTGACGGTTTCCACAGATGGATGATGCGCCCCGCGCGACCTCGCAACCTGCTGACGGGTCTCGCTTTTTCAGGTTGATCCATACCAAAAAGGGATTTGCTCCCAAAAATCCGGCGCAAATGTAAGCGGAGGAGGCCAAGCCTTCCTGCCCCCCACCCCCCCACCCATATGGGGGGCATCTAGGACAGCACCGGCTCACCCCGATCATACGACGATGCCGACGACCATGCACCACCAAGGACCGAAACAATCGGATTCGGCAAAGCAGACAGTCCGAGCAGACATGCAGGGTCACGATCTGACGCAACGACTGACACCCGGATTTTACGAGCGACAGAACGCGCGTGACGCACGATAGCCCCGAACCCGTAAAGCCGCTGCAAACCGCGTCACAGCGCACGACGCGCGACACGTAGCCCCGACACGCGATCACGCGTCTCTGACGCATCAGGGGCGACGCGAAAGCGTGGGGTAAGCCTTCACGCGAACCGCCGAAGCCATCCGACACATCGCGCCCCCAGACCCTCAATGGAGGTGTCCACATGCGGGCCGCGCGGCCATATCATCGGCACAAATGTCGTGTGACAAGAATTGCCCTGCTAAAACAATCGGTTACGCGTGTCTTTCACGCGAAAAGCGGTATTGTCACAGCTTCTGTCACGGGGGTATCTTAATAAAATCAATGCGTTGCCAGTGCGTGTGACAGTTGTGACAAGAATATTTTATATTAATAAGCAGTATGAAGATATGAATGTATTTAATTATAGATAAAATATTTGAGGGGGCGGTTCTGTCACAGCCGTCACGAATGCAAAGGCAAGCTATTGTTTTTAGTAGACAATCGCTGTGACAAAACCGCTTTTGATTTCTGTCAAAGCCTCGAAGTATAGGATAAAATTCCCCACCGAAGAATTACGATAAATAGCGGGACAACTAACGAGAAATATCGGTGTGATCCCTATTTTTCACTATTTTCCGTAATTTCTCGTTAGGTGTAAATGAGGCTGTTCACGCTTATTTGGATTTTCAAACCACACGATTGTCCCCCTGAATATTTGAGAACGCTATTTTCTGTTAGGCGCAGAATACGCAAAAAGAAGGGGGCCGCAGCCCCCTATTTCAACATTCACTACTGTGGAAACCCTTACTGCCGTGCGAACTGGTGCAGTGCGCGTTGCGAGGCTTCGGCCATTGCAGCCCAGTTTTCAGGGTTGGTCATCGGGACGAAAACAAGACCCGATATCTGCGCAAGATCTTTGTCGGCTTGCTTCTTCTGCTCGTCGCGGGTCGTGATCAGCTTGAATAGACGGTCGAAAGCCTTTGCGGCGTGTTCGGACTCGGCCTTGGTAATGTCTGGCAGGCCCATGTAGCACTCAAACTCATGCTTCAATTCATCGAGCGTCTGGCACTCGTGAAAGCGCACAGGGCGAACACGTTTGGATTTCTCGTTGAACAGAATGCGGGCTGCATCAGCGTCACCGCCCTGCGCCCGAAGCGTCAGCGCCTGCAATACGCGGTTTTCTTCTTCCTCGTTCATTTGGACCTCCAAATCCGATATTCGCATTATAAAGGGCGCCTGAGCATCGCACAATCTCGAATGCCGTCCTGTTATCAGCGTGAAGTCCTTAATTACCGTTTGATCGCAGTATCTTGCGGGAATATTATCGTTGCAATGCAGTCGAGGTGAGTGGCGGAATAATGTCGAAGCACGTCCCCATAATTGAAGTTCATTTCAAGTCGCTGCTCGAACACGCGGAGCGAATGAAAGTCATGTTCGGGGGCTTCCAGTGGTACGGCTCGCCGGTCGCCCCCGGCCTGCCGCAGTCGAATTTGCTCAACGGCGAAATGTTCTATTCGGCTGGCGACTTCCTCGACACGCTGCGAGAAATGCAAATCTACTGCATCCGCCACCCGAACGACCACGGGCTGGATCACGCCCTGATCTATGTTTTCGATGGACGCGACGAGCGCCCCAAGTTCCACCACTATCTGTGGAAACCCCATATGGGCGCGACGATGGAGCGGGTCGACTACGGGCAGGCTGTCCCGGACGACTTCTATGCCCGTCATGCCTTTGAAGCCCTCATGTCGCAACGCAAGCCCGTGAAGGTTTCCACAGTGGTCAATGCGGCGCTCAAGCGGGTGCGCGGGGACATGGGGGCGGATGGGACAGACGACGCTCACAGAGCCGCCCTGCGCTCGGCTGTGGCGGCATTCATCAACACGAACCCCCTTGTCCATTCGCAACGGGTGGACAGCCTCAAGAACCCTCATGGCGGCTACACGATGGTGGAGCACCTTGGCATCTACGACAAGGAACCGAAATGGCTGAAGTAATCGAACTCGATTTCGCTGCGCATGAACCGCAACTTACACACGAAGCGCAGGCCGCATTTGATCGCTGGCGCGTTCCCTTGGATGACCTGCTCTATGGGAGCCGCAAGGCTGGGGACTGGGCATGGGCCGGGGAACTCACGTACCGCATCAACGCGGTGCGCCGCATGTGCCGCAAGCTGTCCCA
Organism: Pseudodonghicola xiamenensis DSM 18339; assembly: GCF_000429365.1. Taxonomy (GTDB): domain Bacteria; phylum Pseudomonadota; class Alphaproteobacteria; order Rhodobacterales; family Rhodobacteraceae; genus Pseudodonghicola; species Pseudodonghicola xiamenensis. The sequence goes on from NZ_AUBS01000033.1 coordinate 46,052, forward strand.
GCCTGTCAGCCATGAGCATATGCGGATCGTCCTCGACGCCCTGTCCGAGACCGTTCCGACCGCTGACCTCGACGTGGCGAAGCTGATTGCGACGGCTGCCGAACGCGTGTGAAGCGCCCTTAGGCAACAAATGCGCTCGACCTGACACCTTGGAGTTGAGGGTATCCTTCCGTTCAGATACTACATCTAGGACGATGCCGGAGGGAAGAATGTTCAATTTAATTGTGTCAGGCGGACTGGAAAACGAGCGCCGCGGCTCGATTATGGCCAGCCGAGTGTTTGATTACACATCTGAGGAAATGGAAGAAAAATTCAAGCCGGGTGGGGTGCTTGATATTCCTGGCGTAATGTCCCTCCCAACAATCTTGATGGAAGAAGGCGTGGGTGATCAGGTTGCGGGTGTAGGTTGGCTCAACCGTATTGAGCGCAAGGGGACAGACTATCAGCTCCACTTCTCTTTGGATCCGGATGTTCCGCGCATGACAAATGCGGAAATTTCTGATTTGGCTTCTGAATTAGATATTGACGATTTTGAATTTCACCGGAACCACTGGGCGATCAAAGATGTGGACTTGTTCCATGTCCTATATCGGAAGGGGGCTGGTAAACGTTCGTCGCCGACCGTTTTCCAACTTAGCGAGAAGCCTGTTAATCCGAAGTTGGTATCCTTTATGATGCCGTTTTCGGGACCGTTTACCTCTGTTTATCATGAGGTTAAGGCTAGGCTAGAGGCTGATGGCTATAAATGCCAGAGAGCGGATGATATGTGGGTTCATGCCCATATCATGTCTGATATAATCGAGCTTATTTGCACCTCAGCTGTGGTTGTTTGCGATCTTACGGGCAAGAATCCCAACGTGTTTTACGAGGCGGGGATTGCGCACGCGCTTGGGAAAGAGGTGATCCTAATTACGCAGTCGCACGACGATGTTCCGTTTGACCTGCGTCCCATCCGGTTCATCCACTATCTAACAGGCTGCTGAAGAAGTCGGCCTTGAAGGACGTTATTCCTGCCGCCACGATTTGAAGTCGGTTTTCTTCGGCATCGGCATCGGCATCGGCATCGGCGGTGGTCGCGGGTCAGAGTTGCCTTCTCCGTCAGGCCGTCAGGAGTTTCGGTAGCCTCGCGAGGTTGCAGGCCGCCATCGTCATCGTGAACTGGGCGCAGACCCTATCGAGCCCGCGGTGAACGGTCTGGGACATGCCGCCGACGGTCTTGGCCCAGCCGAACGGTTCCTCTATCTTCTTGCGGCGCCGCTGGGACAGGGCGTAGCCGAGGTGCCGGGTTGTCCGTCCGTCGATGGCGGAATGCCGGGCTTTCTGCGCGACGTGCGGTGTCACGACCATGCGCCTGAGGTCGGC
>NZ_AUBS01000034.1 GCF_000429365.1 Pseudodonghicola xiamenensis DSM 18339
GCAGCAATGTGTGCCGTCGGAACGCAACGAGCATGGCTTCCTCTTCTTCGCTGAGAACGGTTGAGCGCGGCTTCCGAGGCCCGGTCTTGCGATCATCGACGGTCTGTCGCTTGCGCCACTTCGCGACCGTTTTGGGGTTGATCCCGTCCTGCGCGGCGATTGATCCACTGGATCAATCGCTTGTCGCTTGGACCCCAGGCTCAGCTCCGCGATCGAAGCTTGCGATCGCTGTATTGCTGCTCTGACGGCGTGCGTGCCCTCTCGGCAGATTTGCTATGCAAATCGCCTGCCGGGTAACAGTACGTGGCGCTGCCGTGACGAATTGGCCCCATAATGCTTCCTTCCATTCCAACGAAAGGATCACACCATCAAACCTTGGGATCAAACACCTAGAATGTTCTTCGACTCGCGCTTCGGCGTCAATCGCGGGTTTCACAATACATCGCGCCCACCTGCCCGGACCTTGGCGTTCACGAATGCGTGATCACTCCCCCGCCTGCGGCGGATCGGAAGGTGCCGATTTTTTGCTGTAGTAGTTCTGTAGTAGAATTTTGCGCTTTGAGAATTTGAAAGCAAAATCAATCACTTACACAGATAAGTGGCAGCCCGTAGGGGAGTCGAACCCCTCTTTCCAGGTTGAAAACCTGGCGTCCTAACCGATAGACGAACGGGCCACGCTGTGGTGAGCGGTTCTTTAGGCAATCGCGCCGCCCCCCGCAAGATAAAATCGGCGCGAGGGTGAAGTTTTTTCGCTCAGGCCTCGGCGGCGTCCTCAAGGCGGAGCTGGACACTCTGCCGGCCGCCCCAGGTGTTGATCTCCAGCCGTCCGGCAAGGTGAAAGCGGGCGCCGCCATGGTTTTCCAGCCGTGGCCCCAGATCGGTATCGAAGGCGCCGAAGGCGATGGCGTCGAGCCGGCCTTCCATCCCGTCCGAGAGCGACAGCTTCAGGTGGCTGGACCCGACCCGCTTGGCATAGCGAATCTGCACGTCGGGCAGGGCGAAGCGTGGGGCGGGGGCGCCGGCGCCATAGGGGCCTGCGCGCTCCAGATCCTCGATCAGTGGCACGGTGGCGGCGCCAGGCATCAGCAGCCCGTCGAGCTTCAGATCGGAAGGCCCCAGACTACCGGCGCCCTGTCGCTCCAGCAGCTCGGCCAGCCGCGCCATCGCCGGTTCCAGCTGGTCGCGCGCAACGGTGAGCCCGGCCGCCATCTTGTGGCCGCCGCCCTTGATCAGCAGCCCCTCGGTTGCCAGCCGGTGAATCGCGGCGCCGAGGTCGATGCCCGAGACCGAACGGCCCGAGCCTTTGCCCTCGGCCCCATCAAGGCCGATCACCACGGCGGGGCGATTGGCGGCCTCCTTCAGCCGCGAGGCGACGATGCCGACGACGCCCGGGTGCCAGCCTTCGCCGGCGGCCCAGACCAGAGGCGCATCTAGTCCGCGGGCCTCGGCCTGGTCCATCGCGGCGGCGCGCACCGCCTCTTCGATCTCGCGCCGTTCGGTGTTGAGCTGGTCCAGCCGTTCAGCCAGTGCCTGCGCCTCGATCGGGTCTTCGGTGGCCAGCAGCCGGGCGCCCAGATCAGCCTTGCCGATACGGCCGCCGGCATTGACGCGCGGCCCCAGCAGAAAGCCCAGGTGATAGGAGTTCGGCGCCGAATCCATCCGCGCCACATCCGACAGCGCCACCAGCCCGGGGCGTTTGCGCTGCGCCATCACCCGCAGGCCCTGGCGCACCAGCGCCCGGTTGGCGCCGATCAGCGGGGCGACATCGGCGACCGTCGCCAGCGCCACCAGATCCAGCATCGCCATCAGATCGGGACCGGGGGCCTGGCCGCCGTCGCGCAATTGCCGTCGCACCTCGACCAGCATCAGGAACACCACGCCGGCGGCGCAGAGATAGCCCAGATCGCCATCCTCGTCCTGCCGGTTGGGGTTCACCACCGCCAGCGCAGGTGGCAGGGTTTCGCCGCCCAGGTGGTGGTCCAGCACGATGACATCGGTGCCCTTGGCGGCGGCAATCGGCTCATGGCTCAACGTGCCGCAGTCGACGCAGACGATCAGATCGTGACGGGCGGCGAGATCGCGCATCGCGGGTTCGTTGGGGCCATAGCCTTCGTCTATGCGGTCGGGAATATAAAGTGTCGGGGAGAGCCCCATCTGCCTGAGCCAGATCAGCAGCAACGCGGCAGAGCTGCCGCCGTCGACATCGTAATCGGCGAAGACCGCGATCCGCTGGCGCCCGCGCACGGCGGCAACAAAGCGCCTGGCCGCCTTTTCCATGTCGCGCAGGCGGCGCGGATCGGGCAGCAGGTCCTTCAGTTGCGGTGCAAGGAAGCCCTGCGCCTCTTCCTGTGGCACGCCGCGCCGGGCCAGCACCTGGGCCACGGGGCGGGGCAGGCCGGTGATCTGGGTCATGGCCTCGGCGGCACGATCGGTCTCCACATCCGGGCCGACCCACCGCCGCCCGGTCAAGGATCGTTCCACACCCAGGAATGTCATCCGTCTCGCCCCTTGTTCTGTCGCTTCGCCACGCATGCCGCAGCCTGCGCTGGATAAGCCATTTCCGGCGGAGAGGGGAGGTCAAAATGCCCTCGGGGGCCGGCTGTCAGCGCAGCAGGCGATTGCGCTGGTCGTCGCTGAGCTTGTCGAGATTGGTCAGATCGAAGGCGCCGGTGCGAAACAGCTGCACCACATGGATCTGGGCATCCTGAAGATGTTCGTGCAGTTCGGCGCGCAGGCGGGCGGGGTCGCGGGCGCGTAGCGCCTTGATCAGCGGATCGTGCGATCGTGCGATTTCTTCGGGATCGTCATAGAGCTGTCCCACCAGTGCGATACCGGCCCTGAGTTCTGCGGCGATCTGATCGAACAGTCGCAGGATGCGGGAATTGCCGCCCAGTTCGCAGAGCATGCGGTGAAAGGCGAAATCCTGCACTACCTGTTCCTGGGTCTGGCCTTCGTCGGCCAGATCATAGAGCTTTTGCACCTGCGCCTCCAGTCGCGCGCAATCGGCCTTGGTCATCCGGGCGACGGCGGCCTCGGCGGCATGCAATTCCAGGCATTCGCGCAGGTCATAGACCTCTTTCAGCTCATCGGCGTCATAGGCGTGGACGAAAAAGCCCCGCCGCGGATGCGAGACGATCAGGCCCTGGCTTTCCAGCAGTCTCAACCCTTCGCGCACCGGCGCCCGCGAGGTGCCGAGTTCGCGGGCGAGCCGCGCGTCGGCGACCTTTTCCCCCGGACGCAATCGGCCGTCGCCGATGGCGCGCAACACCTGATCCGCCACCCGGCTGGCCAGGTCGGCGGGTTGCAGGGTTTCGAAGATCTGCGGCTCGGGGGATTGGTCGTCGCTCATTCCTGCCATGGCTCCTTGGATAAATCTGGCCCGTGCGGCGTCTCCTCTGGCCGCCGGCCAATACCTCTAACGTGGCTGTGCCCGTTTCGGGGGCAATAAGTGGCTTGTCATCCAATTTCCAGAAAATCTTGCTTTGCGTCGATTGTCGACAGTTGAATTAAAAAAATTGTCGTCCTAGCGTCGATTCACCGCGACAGAGTGCCGCTCCCCCCGGAGTGGCGAGACAGGAGACAGGAATGGTACTGCACGAGCGTATTTCGGCCGCTCATCCGACGGAACGTGTCGAACTGGCTGCGGCCTATCGGCTGATCGCCGAATTCGGCATGGACGACAGCATTTTCACCCATATCTCGGCCAAGGCCCCGAAAAGCGAAGGGGAGCATGCCTTTCTGATCAACCCCTACGGGTTGCGCTTTGACGAGGTGACAGCGGGGGGGCTGGTTGCCATTGATATCGAGGGTGAGATTCTGAACGATCCCTATGGCGCCGGTATCAACAAGGCAGGTTTCACCATTCACTCGGCGATCCACGCGGCGCGGCCGGATGTCGCCTGTGTTCTTCATACCCATACGGTCGCAGGTGTCGCTGTCGCTTCGATGAAAGAGGGGCTCCTACCGCTGAATCAGTGGTCGGCTCCGTTCTTCAACCGGATTGCGTATCACGATTACGAAGGCATCGCGCTGAACCTTGAGGAACGCGCCCGAATCGTGGCCGATCTGGGGAACAAGTCGGCGATGATCCTGCGCAATCACGGGCTTCTGACCTGCGGTCGTACGGTCGGTGAGGCGTTTCGGGCGATGATAGATCTGGAGCGTGCCTGCCGGGCTCAGATCGCGGTGATGGGCAGCCGGCAGACGCCTAACCAACTGTCGGACGAACTGGCCGAATTTACCGCGCGGCAGGAAGAGGGGTGGGCGGAACAGCATCAGGCCGCCGGCAAGCCTGACGCGGAATGGGACGCTTATCTGCGTCTGTGCAAACGGCGCCATCCGGATTTCGATCAGTGATGGATATGTCGACCAAACCCCTGATCCCGGTCGTCGCCCTGTCAGAGGTGTTCGATCTGTCGACGGTCTTCGCGGATGAGGGGCGATCGGGGGTTCAGATTCTGCGCCCCGATCAGATCGACGATCCCGCGTCTATCGAATTCGCCCTGGCCTGGCGGCCGGCGGACGATGCTTTCGATTCCTTTCCCAATATCCGGCTGGTTTCTTCCATCGCTGCGGGTGTCGACAGCATCATCGCCTGCCCGTCGCTGCCCGAAACTGCAGTGGTCTCGCGCATCCGGGACGAGGCGCAAGCGCAGATGATGGCGGGTTTCGCGGCCTGGAACGTGGTCTGGCATCACCGCCGGATCGGCGATTTCGTCAAGAACCAGGCGACACGCACCTGGGAACGCAGCTTTCGGCCCGCGCTGCCGGGGCAGGTGACGGTCGGGGTTCTGGGGTTCGGTCTGATGGGACGCATGTGCGCCCGGGCGATCGCCGCAATGGGGTATCGCGTTCTGGCGGCGCGCCGTTCGACCGCTGCGACCGAGGATGAGCCGGGGGTCAAGGTGATCTCGGGGGCCACGGCACTGGCCGAGGTCGCGGCGCAGGCACAGATTCTGGTCAACGTGCTGCCGCTGACCGAGGAGACCCGCGATTTCCTCAATCACGATTTTTTCGCGCAGATGCCCGAAGGGGCGAGCCTGGTGCAGATCGGCCGGGGCGAACATCTGGTCGAGGCTGATTTCCTCGAGGCGCTCGATCAGGGCCGGATCGCTTCGGCCACGGTCGATGTCTTCCGGCAGGAACCGCTGCCGCCGGATCATCCGTTCTGGGCACGCCCCGAAATTCTGATCACGCCGCACAAGGCCTCGGATTCCACCAGGGACGAAATCCTTCGGCAATTGGCGGAAAACTGCATCGCGATCAGCGAAGGGCGGATGCCGCCCGGCGCGGTCGATCTGAGCGCGGGCTACTGATCATGCCCGCCGCATCCGGCCAGCCCGGATCCTCCCAGACATGCTTTCATTGAAAGGTTCGACATGACCACCCCCACCCGTATTCTCACCAATGGCAAGATTTGGTGCGGTTTGAAGGAAGGTTTCGCAGAGGCGCTCGCCATTGCGGGCGACAAGGTGCTTGCCACGGGCGCCGCTGACGAGATCGCCGCGCTGGCCGGGCCGGAGACCGATATCATCGACCTGGACGGCAAATTCGCCGTTCCGGGCCTGAACGACGCCCATATGCACCTTTATCTCTACGGTCTGAACCTGCTGCAGGTGGACCTGCGGCCGCGTGCCGGGGTGCGCAGCATTCAGGCGCTGCTCGATCGGGTGAAGGCGGCGGCAGAGCAATTGCCCCCGGGCGCCTGGATCATCGGGCGCGGCTATGATCACGACAAGCTGACCGAGCTGCGCCACCCTCATATGAAGGAATTGGACACGGTCGCGCCGAACAACCCGGTGATGCTGTCGCGGGCCTGCGGCCATGCGGCGGTTGCCAATACGCTGGCGCTGCAGGCCGGTGGCATCGGTCACAACACGCCGCAGCCCTATGGCGGCCATATCGGCCGCGATGACCAGGGGATGCTGAGCGGCCTGTTGCTGGAAAACGCCCGGGTGCCGGTGCAGCAGGCGCAGCCGCAGCCCTCGGTCGACGATCTGGTCAACGCCATCGAACGCGGCGGTCAGGAATTGTTGAAGCTGGGCGTCACCTCGGTGATGGAAGCGGCGATCGGCATGGGCATCGGCGAGGGCGAGCTTGACGCCTATCTCAAGGCGAATGAGACCGGCCGTCTGCCGGTGCGCGTTGCTGGCACGCTGATGGGCGATCTGGAGCGCAACGTGCTGGATTACGCCTATGGCAAGGGGCTGGTGACCGGGGTCGGGGACAACATGTTCCGCATCGGGCCGGTGAAGATTTTCACCGACGGCTCCATCGGTGGCTATTCCGCCTGGATGAGCGAGCCCTATTACAAGCAGCCCGATAATTACGGCGTGCCCTGCCTGAACCAGGAGCAGACCGACGAACTGGTGATGAAGGCCCACAAGATGGGGTATCAGATGGCACCCCACGCCATCGGCGACGCCGCCATCGGCATGGTGCTCGCGGCCTATGAAAAGGCCTATGCTGCCGAGCCGGCCGAGGATCGCCGCCACCGGATCGAACATTGCGGCTGGCATACGCCCGAGCAGCTTGAACAGATGAAGGCGATGAAGGTGATCCCTGCCGGCCAGCCTTCGTTCCTCTATTTCTTCGGCGACGGCTATTTCATGTGCATGGGCCCGGACAAGCCGAAGAAGAGCTATCCGTTCAAGACCTGGCTCGAGTCCGGCCTGCACCCCTCCGGGTCGACCGATTGTCCGGTGACCGAACCCGATCCGCTGCCCTCGCTCTATGGCATGATCGCGCGCAAGTCCGACACCGGCCAGTCGCTGGGCGAGGAGGAGCGGCTGAGTGTCGCCGAGGCGCTGCACTGCTATACCTATGAAAGCGCCTACGGTGTCCATGACGAGAAGATCAAGGGCCGGCTGACCCCCGGGCAGCTTGCCGATGTGGCGGTCTTCGACACCAACTTCTTCGAGGTGGAGCCGGAGGCCATCCTCGACGCCAAATGCGAGATGACGATCCTGGGCGGTGAGGTGGTCTACAGCCGCGAGGGCGCCGCCTGATGCTGAGAACGATCATCGACCGTCTGCTTCTGTCGATCCCGGTGCTTCTTGGGGTGCTGTTGTTCGGCTTCCTGCTGTTGCAGCTTGTCCCGGGCGATCCTGCCCGGGTCGTCGCCGGCCCGACCGCGACCCCCGAGATCGTCGCCCAGATCCGTCAGGAAATGGGGCTGGACCGGCCGGTTCTGGTCCAGTTCTGGGCCTATCTGGAACGCATGGCCCAGGGCGACATGGGGCGGTCGATGATTTCCAACAAGACCGTGACGTCGGAGCTGGGTGCCGCCGTCGGCCCGACGGTCGAGCTGATGCTCGCCAGCCTGGTCTGGTCGGTGCCGATCGGTATCGCCATGGGAACCGCGGCGGCGGTGCTGCGCGGATCGCTCGCCGACCGGGTGGTGATGGGGCTGTCGGTGGCCGGCGTGTCGCTGCCGATCTTCTTCATCAGCCTGCTGTTGATCCAGTATCTGGGTGTGGTCTGGCCGATCTTTCCCTTCATCGGCAGGCCCGGGCCCTGGTACACGCCCGAAGGCTTCATGGCGCTGTTCCTGCCGGCCCTGTCGCTGGGGCTGATCCTGATCGGCCCGGTGGCGCGGATGACCCGGTCGTCGGTGCTCGAGGTGCTGAAGCTCGATCACGTGCGCACAGCGCGGGCCAAGGGCCTGTCGGAAATCCGCGTGGTGCTGAAACACGGGCTCAGGAACGCGCTGATCCCGGTGATCACACTGATCGGGCTGCAGGCGGGCTATCTGCTGGGCGGCGCCGTGGTGACCGAGACCATCTTTTCCTGGCCGGGGCTGGGGCGGCTGGTGGTCGGCGCGATCCTGTCGTCGGATTTCACTGTGGCGCAGGGGGCGGTTCTGCTCTTCGCACTGGGGTTCATCACCATCAACCTGATCATCGACATTCTCTATTCCATTCTTGATCCGAGGGTGCGCAAATGACCTTGGCTGCCACAGATCCCGAAGACATCACCGCGGTGACCGAAGAGGGCACGGCCACTGCCGCCCCGCCGGCGCGCGCCCATTGGTTCCGCCGTCTGCTGCGCGACCGTGCTGCCGCTCTGGCGCTGTTCACCCTGACGCTGATCATCCTGGGTGCACTCTTCGCTCCGCTCCTCGCGCCCTTCGATCCGGCATCGAATTCGCGGTCGATCATGACGCCGCCGGCTTGGAGCTCCATGGGCGAGCCGCAGCACCTGCTGGGCACCGACGGGCAGGGGCGGGATATCCTGTCTCGGTTGCTCTATGGCACCCGGCTGACGCTGCTGATCGGCTTCGTCGCCGTCGGCATAGGCGGCGCCATCGGGTCGCTGATCGGGCTGCTGTCGGCCTTCTACGCCCGGCTGGACCCTTGGGTGATGCGCGGTGTCGATGTGCTGCTGTCGTTCCCGGCGATCCTGCTGGGCCTGGCGCTGGTGGCGGTGATGGGGCAGGGCATCACGCCGGTGATCATCGCGCTTGCGGTTTCCTCGGTGCCCGATTGCGCCCGGATCGCCCGCGGCATCGCGGTGGGCGTGATGAAACAGGAGTTCATCGAGGCCGGCCGCGCTGTCGGTCTGTCGGACCTGGCGCTTTTCAACCGCTATCTGCTGCGCAACTGCATCTCTTCGATCATGATCTTCATCTCGCTGCGCTTCGGTCAGGTGGTGCTGATCGGTGCCACGCTGTCCTTCCTGGGTCTCGGCGCCCGACCGCCCGCAGCCGAGCTGGGGATGATGGCCTCTCAGGGGCGGGAGTTCCTGCTGTTCGCGCCGCATATCGCAGTGATCCCCTCGGTTCTGATTTTCGTCATCGTGCTGTCGGCCAATGTCGCCGGCGATGCGCTGCGGGACGTGCTCGACCCGCGTCTGCAAGCCTGATCCGCACAGGCGGGGCGGGCTCAATAATAAAACTAAATAATCCAACAAGGAGAATACGTTACATGATCCCTCTGAACCTTACTCCGGTTTCCGCTCGGCTGCGGCTTGGGCTGGCGGCCCTGGCCACGGCGGTTGCCCTGCCGGCCGCCGCGCAGGAACTGACCATCATCCGTGAAATCGACTCGAACCATTATGATGCCCCGCGCACCGCGGCGCTGGCGGGATCGGAAGTCCTGTTCATGATGGCCGATACCGTTGTCGGCCTGGCCGAGGACATGAAGACCATCGAACCGCTTCTGGCCGAAAGCTGGACGGTATCCGATGACGGGCTGACCTATACCTTCAAGATCCGCGGCGATGTCACCTTCTGCGACGGCAAGAAGATGACCTCCGAAGACGTGGCCTATTCGCTGAACCGCTGGCTTGACCCGGAAACCAAATCGCCGGTGCGCTGGCGGATGGGGGACGTCAAGTCGATCACCGCGCCGGATGCCACCACTGTGGTCTATGAGCTGAACGCGCCGCATTCCGAACTGCTCTATCAACTGGCGCAGAGCTTCGGGTCGATCGTCGACAAGGACACGGTCGAGAAACTGGGCAAGGATTTCGGCGTCACCGGCTTCAACGGTACCGGCCCGTTCTGCTGGGAGAGCTGGACGCCGCGTGACAAGCTGGTGCTGACCCGGCATGAAGATTACCACTGGGGACCGGCGAACTATGAAAACCGCGGGCCTGCCCAGGTGGAAAAGATCACCTGGCAGGTGGTGCCCGAGGCCGCGACCCGCACCGTCGCGTTGATGACCGGGCAGGGCCAGGTCAGCCCCTATGTGCCCTTCATCGGGGTCGACAAGCTGCGCAAGGCGCCCATGGTCGAGCTGGCGGAATCGGACGAAGCCTTCTGGACCAACTACATCGGTTTCAAGATCGACAAGGACGGGGTTGATGATCCGCGGGTCCGGCAGGCCATCAACTGGGCGGTCGATCAGGCCGCCATGGCCGAGGATCTGTTCTTCGGTGAAGTGCAGCCGGCTTATTCCTATGTCTCGAAAGGGGCGCTGGATTACGATCCCAAGGTCGAACCCCTGCTGCAGAAATACGATCCTGAAAAGGCGGCGCAACTGCTGGACGAGGCGGGCTGGAAGCTGAACGCAGACGGCAAGCGTGAAAAGGACGGCAAGCTGCTGCAACCGGTGGTCTATACCTTCACCGGCTCCTGGCAGCAGGTGGTGGAATCGGTTCAGGCCTATCTGCTGAAAGTCGGGATCGACATGCAGATTCAGCCCTTCGATGCCACCGTCGCATGGGGCAAGCTGGCGACCCAGGAATTCGACATGTTCACAATGGGCTTCCCCTATGTCTCTGCCGGGGACGCGCTGAACCTCTATTTCCGCTCGTCGAACATGCCGTCGCCGAACCGGATGAACTGGAACGATCCGGAAACCGACAAGCTGCTTTATGAAGGCTCCACCGCCGTCAGTGACGAGGTTCGGGCCAAGGATTACGGCGTGGTGCAGGAGAAGGTGACCGAGGCTGCCGTCTGGCTGCCGATCTATCACAAGCCGATGCAGATCGCCTATTCCAACAAGCTGAAGCCCTTCACCGCCCATAACATCTATGGTGCCGGTCTCTATAAGGGGCTGCAGCTCGGCTACAAGTGATCCCGGTCTTTCCCCGGAGGCCGCAGGGCATCCGGGAACCGCGATCCCGGACAGGGCCACGACGGCCCTGTCTTCTCCCTCTCCGTTTTCAAGACCCGAGGACCCCGCCGGCATGTCCGATACGCCCCGCGCTCCTGCCACAGTCATCCGCAATGCCGCTTTTATCGTGGCCTGGGACGATGCAGCCCTTGGCCACCAGTTGATCGAAAATCAGGATCTCGCCTTTGCCGGCGATCGTATCCTTCAGGTCGGTGGCCAATGGACCGGCCCCGTCGCGGAAGAGATCGACGGCCGTGACCGCCTTGTCAGCCCCGGGCTGGTCGATATTCATTCACATCCCTCATCCGAACCGATGAACAAGGGGATGCTCGATGAACTGGGCTCTCCCGGGCTCAGGATGTCGTCGCTTTATGAATTCATGCCGCTGTTCCGCCCCGATCTTGCGGGCACGCATGCGGCCTCGAAGGTTGCCTTCAGCGAACTGGCGCTGTCGGGTGTGACCACCATTGTCGATCTCTCCGTCGCCTATGAGGGCTGGGTCGATATCCTCGCCGCCTCGGGGCTGCGCGCGGTGGCCGCGCCGATGTACCGCTCTGCCCGCTGGTTCACCAAGACCGGCCATTCTGTGGACTACGATTGGGCCGAGGATGACGGTCGCGGTGCCATGGAAGAGGCGCTCGCCGTGATTGACGCCGCCACCGCTCATCCCTCGGGGCGGCTGTCGGGGATGATCGCGCCGGCGCAGATCGACACCTGTTCCGCCGCGCTGATCCAGGACAGTTTCGCCGAGGCGCAGGCACGCGGCATCCCGATGCAGATCCATGCCGCCCAGAGCATGGTCGAATTCAACGAGATCACCGCCCGCCATGGCCGCACCCCGATCGAATGGCTTGACGATCTGGGGGTGCTGAAACCGGGGCTGATCATCGGCCACGGCATCTTTCTGAACGATCACCCCTGGGCCGGCTGGCCGGGGTCGAGCGATTTCGCACGCCTCGCCGGCTCGGGCGCGGCGGTGGCGCATTGTCCGACGGTGTTCCAGCGTCGCGGCGTCGCCATGCGCAGCCTTGGCCGCTATTTGCGCGGCGGCATTCCGATCGGGATCGGCACCGATACCTATCCCCACAACATGCTGGAAGAGATCCGCCACGCGCTGATCAATTCGCGGCTGATGTCGGGCGATGTCTATGACATCCGCGCCTCTGATGCCTTCGATGCCGCCACCGTGGGCGGGGCCGCGATCCTCGGGATGGAGGATATCGGCAAGCTTGCCCCGGGCGCGAAGGCCGACCTCTTTCTCGCCGATACCAGGCATCGGGCAATGCGGCCGCTGCGCGATCCGCTGAATTCGCTGATCTATGTCGCCGGCGAACGCGCGGTGACCGATACCTTCGTCGATGGCCAGGCGCTGGTACGCGATGGCGTGCCTCTGGCCTTCGACATCAACGCCGAGCTCGACGGGCTGGAGGCGGCGCAACGCCGGGCCGAAGCGCAGTTCCGCGAATTGGATTTCCGCCATCGCAGCCACGATCAGGCCGCGCCCATCACCTATGCAGAAGGGAATGACGCATGAGCCCCGCAAGCCAGGCCAAGGATGCCCCGCTGCTGGAGGTGAAAGACCTCCAGATCGAATTCAAGACCGAGGGTGGGGTGTTCCGTGCCGTCGACGGGGTCAGTTTCTCGGTTCGTCGTGGTGCGACCCTGGGGGTGGTGGGGGAAAGCGGCTGCGGCAAGTCGGTGTCTTCGCTCGGCATCATGGGGCTGATCCCGACACCGCCGGGCCGATATGCCGGTGGTGAGGTGCTGTTCGAGGGGCGCGACCTGCTGAAAATGTCGGCCAAGGATCGTCGTGGCCTGCGGGGCGGGCGCATGGGAATGATCTTTCAGGAACCCATGACCTCGCTCAATCCGGTCTATACGATCGGCGATCAGATCATCGAAAGCCTGCGGGCGCATCGCCGGGTCAACCACAAGGAAGCGCGTGAGCGCGCGGTGGAGTTGCTCGATCTGGTGCGGTTGCCGTCGCCGTCGAAGCGGGTGGACGATTTCCCGCACCAGCTTTCCGGCGGGCAGCGGCAGCGGGTGATGATCGCCCTGGCGCTGGCCAATGATCCGGAACTGCTGATCGCGGACGAACCGACCACAGCGCTCGATGTGACGATCCAGGCGCAGATCCTCGATCTGATGCGTGACCTGTCGGACCGCACCGGCGCTGCCATCATGCTGATCACCCATGATCTGGGCGTGGTGGCCGAGACCTGTGACGAGGTGGTGGTGATGTATGCCGGCCGGGTGGTCGAACGCGCCTCGGCCCGCGATCTGTTCCAGGCGCCGATGCACCCCTATACGCTGGGGCTGATGGCCGCCGTGCCGCGTCTTGATGAAAAGGGCAGCCGGCTGGAGACCATTCCCGGATCGGTGCCGCCCCCCTGGGCGATGCCCAAGGGGTGCCGCTTCGCTTCGCGCTGTCCGCTGGCGACCCAGCAATGCCGCGCTGAACAGCCGCCGCTGCGGGCCATCGACGGTGACCGGCTGGTCGCCTGCTGGCGCGCGCCCATCGAGGAGATCGCCGCATGAAACCGCTGGTTCTCGAAGTCGACAGCCTGACCAAACATTTCCCGCTGGGCGGTGGGCTGTTTCGCAAGCCCGTGCATGTGGTGCAGGCGGTCTCGGATGTTTCCTTTACCGTCGCAGCGGGCGAGACGCTGGCTATCGTCGGCGAATCCGGTTGTGGCAAGTCCACCACTGGCCGCGCCATCATGCGGCTGACCGAACCCACTGCCGGTTCGGTCAAGCTCGACGGGGAGGAGGTGACCGCGCTTTCTTCCGGGCGGTTGCAGGCGATGCGGCGCAACATGCAGATGGTGTTTCAGGATCCCTTTGGATCGCTGAACCCGCGCATGACTGTGCGCGAGACGCTGATGGAGCCGATCCTGCTGCATGGCGTCGCCTCGGGTGAACGGGCGCGGCATTGGGTCGATGAACTGCTGAAGACGGTGGGCCTGGCCGAGCATCACGCCGACCGCTATCCGCATGAATTCTCCGGCGGTCAGCGGCAGCGGATATGCATTGCGCGCGCGCTGTCGACCCGGCCGCGGCTGATCGTCTGCGACGAACCGGTCTCGGCGCTGGATGTCTCGGTGCAGGCGCAGATCGTCAACCTGCTGCAGGATCTGCAGCAAAAGCTGGGGCTGGCCTATGTCTTCATCAGTCACGATCTGTCGGTGGTGCGTCATATCGCCGACCGGGTGGCGGTGATGTATCTTGGCCGGATCGTCGAACAGGCGCCGGCAGAACAGCTTTTCGCCGATCCGCGCCATCCCTATACCCGGGCGCTGATTTCGGCCGCGCCGCGTCCGGTGCCGGGATTGCGCACGGCGAGCGAACCGCCCGAGGGGGATGCGCCTTCGGCGCTGAACCCGCCGTCGGGCTGTGCCTTTCATCCGCGTTGTCCGCTGGCAAGCGACATTTGCAAGCAAACCCGGCCCGAGCTGGGCTCGGTGGGCGCGGGGGGCACTCTGGTCGCCTGCCATCACGCCGACGCGCCGGCCCCGGTGGCGCTGGAGCCGGCGCCGCCGGTTTCGGCCAGCCTGGCCGCGAGGCTTGCTGTGCTGGCAGCCGCGCGGCAGGCGGCTGAGTGACAGGGTAGGGCTACGGCCCGGTGGATCAGACAGCGGATCAGACACTGGATCAGACACCGGACGGCCGGCTTGACATTGTGAACCGTGGCGGATTGAGTGCGGCGCAGACGGGGGCGTCCGGAGACGGGCTGAGAAGAACCCTTCGAACCTGAACCAGATCATGCTGGCGGAGGGAGTCTGAAGCCGGTCCACCACGCCCTCACGGGCCTTCCGACGGTCTTCGCTCTTCCCCGCGCCAGGTGGGGAACGCGATGAGACAGACCGGGATTGATCCTTTGAACAGATGTTGGCCGCTCCTTCGGGCCGTGGGGGGGCTGGTATGATCCCCAATATCCTGTCCATTGCTGGTTCCGACCCATCGGGGGGGGCCGGTATTCAGGCAGATATCAAGGCGATTTCAGCCAATGGCGGCTATGCGATGGCGGCGCTGACGGCGCTGACCGCGCAGAACACCGGCGGCGTCAGTGCCGTCGAGCCGGTGCGCCCGGAGATGATCCGCGAGCAGATCGCGATGATCCGCCAGGACATCCGCATCGACGCGGTCAAGATCGGCATGTTGGGCTCGGCCGAGACCATCGCCACCGTGGCCGGTGCGCTGGAGGGGCTGGCGGCGCCCATCGTGCTCGACCCGGTGATGGTGGCGAAAAGCGGCGATCGCCTGCTGGCGGCCGAAGCTGTCGCGGCGCTGCGCGATTTCCTGCCTCGGGCGCGGGTGATCACCCCGAACCTGCCCGAGGCCGCCGATCTGCTGGGGTGTCCCGAGGCCTCCAACCGGACCGAGATGGAGGAGCAGGCGCGTGCGCTGCTGGCGCTGGGGTCTGAGGCGGTGCTGCTGAAGGGCGGTCATCTGCTGGGGGAGGATTGCCCCGATCTGCTGGTCGAAGGCGAGACGCTGCACTGGAGCGTCGGGCCGCGCCACGCCACGGCCAATACCCATGGCACCGGCTGCACCCTGTCTTCTGCCCTGGCCTGTTGGCTGGGTCATGGCCTGCCGCTGGCGCAGGCGGTCGAACGCGCCAAGGCCTATGTCGCCGGTGCCATCGCGGCGGCGGACCAATTGCAGGTGGGCCATGGTCATGGCCCCACCAACCATTTTTTCACTCTCACCGAAACCCAGATGGAAAAGGGCTGCTGAGCCATGATCAAACCGCTTTCTGACCAGACCGTTCTTGTCACTGGCGCCGGTCGCGGCCTGGGGGCCGCGATCGCCCGCGCCTTCGCGCGCGAAGGTGCCCGGGTCGCCATCAATTATCGCAACAGCGATGCCGCCGCCCGGGCATTGGCCGAGGAGCTGGGGCCGTGTGCCCAGGCCTTCCACGCCGACGTGACCCGACCAGAGGAGGTCGCCCAGATGGTCGCGGCAATCACCGACAGCCTCGGCGCGCCGGATGTGCTGGTGCATAACGCGCTGGCCGATTTCTCGTTCAACGGCGATGCGCGCGCCCATCTCGATCAACTGAGCTGGGCCGAAATCGGGCGGCAGACCGAAACCGCCGTTGGTGGGGCGCTGAATTGCCTGCAGGCGCTGCGCGATCACTTCGCGGCGCAGGGATATGGCCGGGTCGTCACTATCGGCACCAATCTGGTGCAGAACCCGGTGGTGCCCTATCACGATTACACCACTGCCAAGGCGGCGCTTTTGGGCTTTACCCGCACCGCCGCGAAGGAATTGGGGCCGCTCGGTGTGACCGTCAACATGGTGTCGGGCGGGCTGCTGCGCACCACCGATGCCAGCGCCGCCACGCCCGAGGCGGTGTTCGACATCATCGCCAGTCAGACACCGCTGGGGCAGGTGACCACGCCGGACGAACTGGCCGATGCTGTGCTGTTCTTCGCCTCGCCGTGGGCGCGGGCGGTCACCGGGCAGAACCTGGTGGTCGATGGCGGGCTGGTCTTCGACTGATCGGGCGGGGACCGGGAACTGCTGCCGCTTTGATCGCGTTCTGTCGGGGTGGCTGAAAGCTGTACGGGCGGCAGAGATCGAGGATTTCACCCGTCCGCTGGCCCTGCTATCGGTCTGCGGTATCCAGAAGCCGGAGACCGAGCCATGAAATGCGTGATCCTTCAGCCCATTGATCGAAGCGGGTTGGACATCCTTGCCGCCGGTGGGGTGGAGCCGGTGCCGGCCCCTTCGACCGATCTCGAGGTCTTGGCGCCGCTCCTGGCCGGGGCGGAGGCCGCGATCACTCGCAACTGGGGCTTTCCGCCTGTGGCCTTCGATCTGGCGCCGTCCCTGCGGGTGCTGGGGGTGCATGGCACCGGCACCGACCGGGTGGCCATGGATATCGCCCGCGCGCGGGGTATTCCGGTTGTGACCGCCCCCGGCGCCAATGCGCAGAGCGTGGCGGAACATGCGCTGGGGCTGATGCTGGCGGTGGCGCGCGGCATTCCCGCCTCGGACCGGGCGATGCAGGCGGGGGATTACGACTTTCGCGAAAGGTTCCGCGGGGTTGAGCTGTCCGGGCTGTGCCTTGGGCTGTGGGGCTGGGGTCAGATCTCGCAGCTTTTCGCGCCGATGGCCCGGGCGCTGGGGATGCGGGTGCTGGTCCATTCCGCCCATGCCGATGCCGCCGCGCTGGCGGCGCAGGGCTATGAGGTCGCTCGCGATGTGGGGGATCTGCTGGCGCGTGCCGATGTGCTCTCGCTGCACGGTCGTCCGGGACCGGTGCCGGTTCTGGGCCGGACTGAGATCGCGGCGATGCGCCCGGGCGCCATTCTGGTCAATACCGGGCGCGGGGCGCTGGTCGATGAGGCGGCGCTGGCCGAGGCCCTGCGGGAGGGCCGGATTTTCGGGGCCGGGCTCGATGTCTTCACCCGCGAGCCGCTGCCCGAGGACAGCCCGCTTTATGGCTGTCCCCGGCTGATCATGACCCCGCATGTCGGCGGCAGCACCGAAGCGGCGCTGATCCGCACCGCGAGCACCGTGGCGCGGGGCGTTCTGGCCGCGCTCAAGGCGCGGGAGTAGGGCGTCGGGCCGGCGCAACCGCTGGCCGGAAGGGGCCCGAACGGGAGAGCTAGAGGTATTTGGTTGGCACCGCGGTGGTGAATTTCAGCTCCTCCATCGAGATCATCGAATTGACTTGACTGAAGTCCAGCCGCTCGATCATCCGCTTGTAGACGGCGTCATAGCTCTCCATGTCGGGCACCACGACCTTGAGGATGTAATCCACCGTTCCGGTAAGCCGGTAGGCCTCGAGGATTTCGGGGATTTCGTCGATCAGGGCGCGGAACTTGTTCAGCCAGTCGATTTCGTGCCGTGGGGTGCTGATGCCGATGAAGACGGTCAGCGGCACATTGGCGCGGGTCTGGTCGACCAGGGCAACGCGCCGGGTGATCAGACCGGCCTCTTCCATCCGCTTGATGCGGCGCCAGCAGGGGGTGGCCGACAGGCCCACAGTCTCGGAGATCGCCTGCATCGGGGTGTCGCTGTCCTGCTGCAACAGTTCGAGGATGCGCTGGTCTATCTCGTCGAAAGTGATGCTTTCGGCAGGCTTCGTGCCGGTCTTGCGCGGTTTGGTCTCTGTCATGCGGGGACGAATTCCACGATGACGCCGGCGGCATGTTCCGGTCCGATGGCAAGCCCGGCGGCGGTCTCGATCGGAGCGATGCCGGCCTTGTCCACGCAGGCTTTTGCCGCCGCCATATCCGCGACCTTGATCTGCAGAACGGTGAAGGCGCCCTGTGCCGTGGCGGAAAGATCGGCGCCGGGATAGGCGGCTGCCATCGCCTCGGGCGTCAGCAGCTTCAGCGGAGCCGAGGCCTCGCCGGTGGTGACGGTGGCAATGCCGTCCTCGATGCTGACGGCGCCCGCCGCCCAGAGCCGGGCAAAGCCCGTTGCATCCTGCTCCGGCGCGTCCGAGATCGCCAGAATGGCGCTCAGCCCGCAGGCGGTGTTGGCATGGTCCAGAAGTTCGGGGATCCAGACGGTGTCACGGGTCTTGTGCTGGCACATGAAGACGATGCCGTGGGGGACTTCGGAGGAAACGAAGGAAAGGGTGGAAAATGCGGCCTCGCCCTGGCTGCCATCGGGCAGGGGGACCGGGCGGGCAAAGCTGTTCAGCCCTTCGGTGGCGATCCCCAGATCGTTCAGCGCCTGGGCGGCCACGGCCGCGTCGTCGATCCGGCAGGCAATCGCCATCAGCCCCTGGCCGGTGGTTTCCAGCGTGGCGCGGCGGGCGGCGTTAAGTTCGGTCGGCTTCAAGATCCCCAGCAGCTCGAAGTAATCTTGGGGGAACATGATGGTGTAATTCGCGGTGCCCTTGGCCTCGGAATGGGTGCCACGCGGCGACAGGGTGAAGCCGAGCGCGGCGAATTGTCGGGCGGCATCATCGAGATCGTTCACCAGGGCGAAGCAGTGGTCGATGCCTTTGACGGGATGGGTCATGTGATGTCTCCTCTGGGGGCTCAGCGGCGGACCGGGGCCAGGACGATTTCGTGAACGGCGACGTTCGGGTTCATATTGGCTACGTAAAGCGCGGTTTCGGCCATGTCCTCGGGCTGGATCATCGCCGGCAGCCGCGCGGAATCGAAGCCCGGACGTCGGGTCAGCAGCGGTGTGGCCACCTCGGCCGGGCAGAGCGCGGTAGAGCGGATGCCATTCACTCCCTCCTGATCGTTCAGACTGGCCGACAGATCGCTCAGCGCGTGTTTCGAGGCGCCATAGGCGACGCCGCCGACGGCGGAATGGAACCGTCCGGCCCAGCTTGAGGTATGGATCATGATCCCGTCCTTCTGGGCGCGCATGACCGGCAGGCAGGCGGCGATCACATTTAGCGCGCCGGTAACATTGATGTCGAACACCTTGTCCCAGCTTTCCCAGTCGAGATCTTCCCACCGGCGCTTGGGAATGTTGAGCCCGGCATTGTTGCACAGCACATGCAGTCCGCCACCCCAGGCCGCGATCTCGGAGGCCGCCGTGGCCATGCCGGGCCGGTCGGTCACGTCACCCGGAACGATCAGGGAAGGGGCGCCTTCGGGCAAAGCGGCGGCAACCTTTTCAAGGCTGTCGCGGGTGCGCCCGGTCAGCGCCACACCGAAGCCCGCGCCGGCGAAGGCCTGCGCCATGGCGGCCCCGATCCCCGAGCCCGCGCCGGTGATCCAAACGATCTTTTTCACCTGAAACCCCCTGTTGCGTCATTATTTTTGAATATGTATACCAATTAATAATCTCATCCTAGTTGTTTTTTCTAAATAGGAATAAGATTTTGGTGTTTCATGTTGACATCACGCGTTCGTGCGGCCCAGTTTACTCACGCACCAAGGGGCAAGGCCCGTGGGGCGCCAATCGACCGGGAGAAACCAGACATGAAGCAACATCTCAGATCATTGGGCCTGGCCCTGGCGACGGCGGGGGCGTTTGGCTCCGCTGCGACCATGGCACAGGCCGAGGACGTGCAAAAGGGCGGGACCGCCGTCATCCACATGATTTCCGAGCAGCGCATCCTGAATCCCGCGCTGAGGGCCTCGACCGGGGTCTACAACATCACCGGCAAGATCATGGAACCGCTGATCGACAAATCCTATGACGGCTATGTGCCGGTGCTGGCGACCGAGTGGTCCTCCTCCGACGACGGTCTGCACATCACCCTGAAGCTGCGCGACGGCGTGAACTGGCACGATGGCAAGCCCTTCACCTGCGACGATGTGGCCTTCAGCGCCATCGAGCTGTGGAAAAAGCTGCTGAACTATTCCTCGGCGCTGCAGGCGAACCTGGAAACGGTCGATTGCCCCGATCCGCATACCGCCGTCTTCAACTATTCCAAGCCGATGCCGATGGAACTGTTCCTGGCGGCGATGCCGGATCTTGGCCATCCGGTGCCCAAGCACCTCTATGAGGGCACGGACATCCTGAAGAACAAGTACAACACCGCCCCCGTCGGCACCGGCCCGTTCAAGTTCGTCGAATACGAACGCGGCCAATATGTCATGGCGGTGAAGAACGAAGATTACTGGCGCGAGGGGTATCCCTATCTCGACCGGATCGTCTGGCGCTTCATCAAAGACAAATCCGCCGCCGCCGCTGCGCTGGAAGCGGGCGAGGTGCAGGAGTCGGGATTCATCGGCGTGTCGATGGCCGATGTCGAACGTCTGTCCAAGGATGACCGTTTTGACGTGGGCACCAAGGGCTATGAGAACAACGTCGCCCATTCGACCGTCGAGTTCAACCATCGCAACCCGATCCTGGCCGATCTGAAGGTGCGTCAGGCGATGTATCACGGTCTTGATATCGACTATGCGATCAAAACCATCATGCGCGGCTATGCCAAGCCGGGCCGGGGTCCGATCCCGACCGCCGGCGGTGCGAATTACACCGACGACGTTCCGACCTATGCCTATGATCCTGAGCTTGCCAAGAAGATGCTCGACGAGGCCGGCTATCCGGTGAAGGAGGACGGCTATCGCTTCCACCTGCGCCACCGTCCGGCCCCCTGGGGGGAATACACCCAGCTCTGGGCTGAATATTACGCCCAGGCGATGAAAGAGATCGGCATCGACGTCGAGATCCTGACCAACGATGCCCCGGGCTTCCTGAACGGTGTCTATCGCGATCATGATTTCGACACTGCCAACGGCTGGCATCAGTTCCGCTCTGACCCTGCCGTGTCGACCATGGTCTGGCTGCGCTCGGGTCAACCCGAAGGCACCCCCTGGACCAACCAGTTCGGCTGGAAGGACGAGGAAATGGACAAGATGATCGACGAGGCCGCCTCAGAGCTCGATCCCGCCAAGCGCGCCGAGATGTATCACGCCATCCAGCGCCGCGAGATGGAAGAGCTGCCGGTGATCTTCGCAATCGAACATCCCTTCATCTCGGTCACCTCGAAGAAGCTGCACAACCACCACAATACCCCGCGGTGGAATTCCTCGAGCTGGTATGATCTGTGGATCGAACAGTAATCTGACCCGATGGACGGGCGCCCCGGCGGTGCCCGTCCTTTCCGTCCCGCGAAGGACCGATATATGAAACTCCCCCTCCCTCCGATCCTGATCTACGCGTTGCGGCGCGTGGTGCAGGCGGTGCCGGTGATCATCCTGATCATGATCGGCACCTTCCTGCTGTTGAAACTCGCCCCCGGTGATACCGTCGATGCGCTGGTTGGCGACATGGGCGGCGCCGATGCTGCCTTCATCGCGCGGCTGCGCGCGGAATACGGGCTCGATCAACCGATCTGGGTGCAGCTCTGGCGGTATATGGCCAAGCTCGCGACCTTCGATTTCGGCTGGTCCTTCGTCTATGAACAGCCGGTTTCAACCGTGCTGCTGGATCGGCTGGGCACCACCTTGATGCTGATGGCGACCTCGCTCAGCATCGCCTTTACCGCCGGCGTGGTGCTGGGCGCCATCGCCGCCCGCCGGGTCTATTCGGCCACCGACAACATCATCTCGATCCTCGGGCTGGTGTTCTATGCCACCCCGTCCTTCTTCCTGTCGCTGATGATGATGTATCTGTTTTCGGTCAAACTGGGCTGGCTTCCGGTCGGCGGCATCAAGACCATCGCCGGCTTCTATACCGGCTGGGATCATGTGATCGACGTTGCCAAGCATCTGATCATGCCCACCGCCGCGCTGTCGCTGATCTATCTCTCTTTCTACCTGCGGCTGATGCGTGCCTCGGTGCTCGAGGTGGCGGATCTGGATTATGTCCGCACCGCCCGCGCCAAGGGGGCAGGGGAGACGCGGCTGATGATCCATCACATCATGCGCAACGCGCTTTTGCCGGTGGTGACGCTTCTGGGGCTGCAATTCTCCACCGTGCTCGGCGGCTCTGTCGTGGTCGAGACCATCTTCACCCTGCCGGGGCTGGGGCAGCTTGCCTATCAGTCCGTGGTGCAACGCGACATGAACACGCTGATGGGGATCATCTTCCTCTGCGCCCTCATCGTTGTCGTTGTGAACTTTCTCACCGACCTGCTCTATGCACGTCTGGACAGCCGGATCGAACTCGCATGACCTCGCTCGACACCGATCTCTCCCCCGCCGAGCCGCCGCGCCTGGTGGTGTTCTGGCGCCGCTATCGGCGCAACCGCGCCGCGCTGCTGGGGCTCGTCATCTTCGTGATCGTCGTGCTGATGGCGCTGACTGCCGGTCTTGTCGATCCCGGCGATCCGCTGCGCCGGGCCGGCGATCCGCTGACGCCGCCCTTCGTCGATTGGGCGACGCCGCTCGGCACCGATCAGCTGGGCCGCGACGTGCTGTCCGGCGTGTTCTATGGTGCCCGCATCTCGCTTCTGATCGGGGTGGTCGCCACCCTGGTCGCCATTGCCATCGGCGTCGTCATCGGCGCGCTTGCCGGCTATTTCGGCGGCTGGGTCGATGACGTTCTGATGCGGGTGACCGAGGCGTTTCAGACCATCCCGAACTTCGTGCTGCTGCTGACGCTGGTGGCGATCCTGGGTTCGAAGATCGAATGGATCACCCTGGCCATCGGCATCGTCAGCTGGACCGCGCCAGCACGCATGGTCCGGGCTGAGTTCATGTCACTCAGGGGGCGCGAATTCGTCGATGCGGCGCGCAATCTCGGAGTGTCGAACACCGCCATCATCTTCAAGGAAATCCTGCCCAACGCGCTGCCGCCCATCGTGGTCTATGCCTCGGTGATCATGGCGCTGTCGATCCTGCTGGAAAGCGCGCTGGCCTTCCTGGCGCTGGGCGATCCCAACTATGCGAGCTGGGGCAACATGATCGGCCAGGGCCGCGCTGTGCTGCGCTCCGCCCCTTACTGCGCCGTCATTCCCGGTATCGCCATCGTCCTGACTGTGCTGTCCTTCTCGCTCTTGGGCGAGGGGCTGAATGACGCGCTGAACCCGAGGCAGAAGAAACAATGACAGATACGCCTCCCATCCTGCAAATCCGCGACCTCAAGATCGCCCTGCCCAAGGGGGCCGACCGTCCCTTTGCGCTGGAAGGGCTGGACCTGACCATCGAACCGGGGGAAATCGTCTGCCTGGTGGGCGAGTCCGGCTCCGGCAAATCGCTTTGCGCCGGCGCCATCATGCGGCTGTTGCCGGAACCCCATGTCCATGTCGCCGGCGGTGCCATCCGCTTCATGGGCGAGGAGCTTCTGGGCAAGACCGAGACCGAGATGCGCGCCATCCGGGGCGAGGATATCGCCATGATCTTCCAGGAGCCGATGACCGCGCTCAACCCGCAGAAAACCGTGGGTTGGCAACTGGACGAGGTGCTGCGCCTGCACACCAGGATGACACGGGCCGAGCGCAAGGCCCGCGCCATCGAGATGCTGGAACGCGTGCACATCCCCGATCCGGCCTCGGCCTATAATGCCTATCCGCACCAGATTTCCGGCGGCCAGCGGCAGCGGGTGGTGATCGCCATGGCGCTGCTGCTGTCGCCGAAGCTGATCATCGCGGACGAACCGACCACCGCGCTTGACGTGACCACGCAGCTCCAGATCCTCAAGCTGATCCGCGAGTTGCAGGAGCAGGAGGGCGCGGGCGTTCTCTTCATCACCCACGACTTCGGCGTGGTGGCCGAGATCGCCGACAAGGTCGCGGTTCTCTGCAAGGGCGAGATGGTCGAACAGGGGCCGGCAGCCGAGGTTCTGAACAACCCGCAGCACGCCTATACCCGGGCGCTGATCGGGGCGGTGCCGGCGCTGACGCCGCCGCCGGTGAAACCCGTCACCCAGGCGCCGGTGGTGCTGAAGGGCATCGGGCTGAAGAAGACCTTCGCCGCCCGCGGCGGTCTGCTGTCGGGCAAGCGCAAGGCGGTCGTCGCGGTCAAGGATCTGACCTTCCAGCTGCACCGCGGCGAAACGCTCGGTGTGGTGGGGGAATCCGGCTCGGGCAAGACCACGGTGTCGCGCATCGTCACCCGGCTGCTGGAATGCGACGCCGGCAAGGTGGAACTCGATGGCAAGGATCTGCTGGCCTGTTCGCCGCGAGAGCTGCGCGCGATGCGCAAGTATATCCAGATGGTGTTCCAGGATCCCATGGCCTCGCTCAACCCGCGCAAGCGGGTGGTCGACCTGATCGCCCAGGGCCCCATCGTCCATGGCGCCGATCCCGACAAGGCGCGCGCCGATGCCCGCAAGCTGCTTGAGTTGGTGGAACTGTCGCCTGCCGCCGCCACCCGTTTCCCGCATGAATTCTCGGGCGGGCAGCGGCAGCGGATCGGTATCGCCCGAGCGCTGGCACTGGAACCGAAGGTGATCGTGGCGGATGAACCCGTCTCGGCGCTCGACGTCTCGGTGCAGGCGCAGGTACTGAAGCTGCTGGCCGACCTGCGCGACCGGCTGAACTTGTCGCTCTTGTTCGTCACCCACGATCTGCGGGTCGCGGCGCAACTTTGCGACCGGATCATCGTCATGCAGAAGGGCGAGATCGTCGAAAGCGGCCTGACGGCCGAGGTCTTCGCCAATCCGCAACACGCCTATACGCAGAACTTGCTGTCTTCCATCCCCGGACGCGATTGGACGCCCCCGTCGTTCCGCACGGATGCCGCCTGAGGTTTTGAAATGTCACTGGAATTCAAAGATGTCCGCGGTGCCCTGATCGGCGAAGGCACTGCCATTCCCGGCCCCTTCGGGCCGCGCGCGTTGCTTTATGCCGATTACGTAGCCTCGGGCCGCTCGCTCGCCTTCATCGAAGACGCGATCCGCACCCATGTGCTGCCTTATTACGGCAACACCCATACCGAGACCTCCTTTACCGGCAGGCGGACCACCCAGTTGCGCGAGATGGCGCGCGAGGCGGTGCGCGCGGCGGTGGATGCGGATGACAGTCACGCGGTGATCTTTACCGGATCGGGCGCGACCGGCGCGGTCGACAAGCTGGTGCGGGCGCTGGCGATGATGGGGCTGGGGCAGGGGGCGGTGGTTTTCGTCGGCCCTTACGAACACCACTCGAACGATCTGCCCTGGCGCGAAAGCGGCGCGATGGTCGTTCGCGTGCCGTTGAACGATGGCGGCAGCATCTGCCTTGAGACGCTGGAGCGCAAGCTTGCCACCTATGCGGATGCGCCGCTGAAGATCGGCGCCTTCTCGGCCGCCTCCAACGTCACCGGGGTGCTGACCGACCTGCGCGCCATCGCCCGCCTGATGCATGCCCACGGCGGGATCTGCGTGGCCGATTTCGCCGCCGCCGCGCCCTATGTGCCGATCCGCCTGGCCGAAACCGCGCCGGGCGCCGGTGACCGGATCGACGCCGCGGTGCTCTCGCCGCACAAATATCCCGGCGGCCCCGGTGCCTCGGGCGTGCTGGTGGCCGATCGCGGCTTTTTCAGTGGTGCGCGGCCGACGATGGTGGGCGGCGGTACGGTGACCTATGTCACCGCCGAGGGGCATTCCTATGTCGTCGATCCCGAACATCGCGAAGAGGGCGGCACCCCCGCCATCGTCGACAACATCCGCGCCGGCATGGTGATGCAGCTCAAGCGCGACATGGACGAGGCGCGGGTGGAGGCGCGGGAAACCACGCTGACCCGCCGTCTGGAAGACGCCCTGCGCGCCATTCCGGGGGTCGAGCTTCTGGGCCCGCGCAACGTTCCGCGTCTTGGCATTTTCTCGTTCAATATCAGGGCAAAGGGATGTCTTCTTCATCATAACTATGTGGTCGCGCTGCTGAACGATCTGTTCGGTATCCAGGCCCGCGGCGGCTGTTCCTGCGCCGGGCCCTATGGGCATGCGCTGCTCGGGATCGATCAGACCACGAGCTCGCGTCACGAGGAGGCGGTTCATCACGGCCATACCGCCTTCCGCCCCGGTTGGGCGCGGCTGGGGGTGAACTGGTTCTTCGAGGATACGGATGTCGATCACATCGCTGCCGCAATCCGCTTCATCGCCGAGCACGGGCTCGAGATGCTGCCGCATTACCGGCTCGATCCGCTCGAAGGCGTCTGGCGTGCCAGCCCGCCGGTCGAGGATGCGCCGCCCGCCTGCCTGTCGGCGCTGTGGTCCGGCGCGGCCGAGCTGAACTGTCCGCTGCCCGACTTCGACGCCTGCCTGGCCCAGGCCGAGGCGCTGGCCACTGCCGCTGCCGATCTGCCGCCGGCCGAGCCGCTTGCACTGCCGGCGGAGGAAGAGGCGCTGCGCTGGTTCTGGCTGCCGCACGAGGCCGCCGCCCTGACAGAAGAAGGAGCCGCCTGATGGGCGAAGCTGTCGAATTCCCGAAATCGCTCTGGGCCGCCACGGCGCCCGAACGTGCTGTCACCGCTCCGCTCAAGGGCATCGAGGAAACCGATGTGGCGGTGATCGGCGCCGGCTTCACCGGCCTTTCCGCCGCGATCGAGGCGGCCAGGCGCGGCCATGCGGTGACGCTGCTGGAAGGCAAGGCCGCCGGCTGGGGCGCCTCGGGGCGCAACAACGGTCAGGTGATCCCGATCCTGACCAGCGCCGAACCTGACGTCTGGGTCAGCCGCTATGGCGATGCCGGCAGACGGATGGTCAATCTGATCGGCAATTCCGGCGATGTGCTGTTCGACCTGGTGCGAGAATTCGACATGCAGGCCGAGGCAGAGCAGGCAGGCTGGTTCCAGCCGGCGCATACCCCCGGCCGGGTGAAACTGTCGCAAAAGCGCGTCGATGCCTGGAAACGCTTCGGCTTTCCGGCCGAGCTGAAGGATGCCCGCGAGACCGCCGAAATCCTTGGCACTGATTTCTGGTATGGCGGCATGTACAACCGCACCGGCGGCCATGTGAACCCGCTGGCGCTGGCGCGCGAGATGGCGCGCGCGGCCGAGGGGCTGGGCGTGGTGATCCATGAACAATCCCCGGTTCAGAGCTTTGCCCGCGAGGGGGCGCAATGGGTGATCCGCACGCCGGGTGGTACGCTGAAGGCCCGTGCGCTGATCCTGGCCACCAACGCCTATACCGGCGAACTTGCCCCGAAGCTCGCCCCGCGCATCGCCCATTCAGTCGTCCCAGTGCTGAGCTGGCAGATGGCGACCCAGCCGATCAGCGACAACCTGCGCGCCAAGATCCTGCCGGGCCGGCAGGCGGTGTCGGACACGCGGGGCGATCTGCGCTTCTTCCGCTATGACGCCCGCAACCGGCTGATCACCGGCGGCGCGGTGATGGGGAACTTCAATGTCGCCAACCGGGTGCGCCAGAAGGCCGCCCGCAATCTGGCCGAGGCGTTTCCCGATCTGGGCGTGCCCGAGATGACGCATGTCTGGTCGGGCTTCATCGGCATGAACTGGGACCGCTTCCCGCGCGTGCACAAGCTGGGCCCGGACGGTTGGGCCTGGATCGGCTGCAACGGGCGTGGCGTGGCGCTTGGCACCTCTCTGGGCCGAGAACTGGCGCGGGCGGTGACTGGCGTTGCGGAACAGGAGTTGGCCCTGCCGGTGACCGAGCCGCATCCCTTCCCGCTGCACGGGATCGTGCGGCGTGTCGCCCCCACCTATCTCGCCTGGCTGAAAC
The DNA here is from genome assembly GCF_000429365.1 of Pseudodonghicola xiamenensis DSM 18339. Classification (GTDB taxonomy): domain Bacteria; phylum Pseudomonadota; class Alphaproteobacteria; order Rhodobacterales; family Rhodobacteraceae; genus Pseudodonghicola; species Pseudodonghicola xiamenensis. Next base: position 27,540 of record NZ_AUBS01000034.1, read on the forward strand.
GCCAGGATCACAAGGAACTGAACCTCTGACAGGAGACCTACCCATGGCTGAAACCGAAGGCATGGATTTCAACGACATTCCGATCCTCCTGCGCCGCAAGATCGAGGCGATGATCCTGAAGCACGTGCTTGACGTGATCACCGAACGTTCGGGCCGCGAAGAGGCCGAGGCGGTGATCGGCGCCGCCTGTTCGAAATCCGCGATCGAGCAGGGCCAGATGCTGGCCGAGGCGCTGGGGCATGCTCCGGACCTGACCGATTTCGCCGCCATCCAGCCGGCCTGGACCCGCGAGGATGCGCTCAGGATCGAGACGCTGGAAGCCTCCGAGGAGAAGATGGATTTCAACGTCACCCGTTGCCGCTATGCCGAGATGTATCGCGACATGGGGATCGGCGATATCGGTCATCTGCTGTCCTGCAACCGCGATGGCGATTTCTGTATCGGCTATAACCCGGAGATCGAGATGACCCGCACCCAGACCATCATGAAGGGCGCGTCACATTGCGATTTCCGTTACCGCATGAAGAAGAAGGAGGCCTGATCTATGGCCGTTGAAAACTGGGTCGCCAAGGAGGTCGCTGGGCTGACCGAATTCCGCCGCGACCTGCACCAGAACCCCGAATTGCTTTATGATCTGCCGCGCACGGCCCAGACGGTGGCCGAGGCGCTGCGCGCCGCCGGTGTGGACGAGGTTCATGAAGGCATCGGCAAGACCGGTGTGGTGGGCGTGATCCGGGGGCAGAGCAATGCCTCGGGCCGCACCATCGGGCTGCGCGCCGATATGGACGCGCTGCCGATCAAGGAAGAGACTGGCAAGCCCTGGGCCTCGCAGACCGAGGGAAAGATGCATGCCTGCGGTCATGATGGACATACCACCATGCTGCTCGGCGCCGCAAAGCATCTGGCCGAAAGCCGGGCCTTCGATGGCACGGTGATCGTGATCTTCCAGCCCGCGGAAGAGGGCGGCGCCGGCGCCCGCGCGATGATCGAGGACGGCCTGTTCAAACGTTGGCCCTGTCACGAGGTTTACGGCATGCACAACCGGCCGAACCTGCCGCTCGGCCAGTTCACCATCGCGCCGGGGCCGATCATGGGCTCGGTCGACGAGGTGAAGATCACCATCACCGGCCGCGGCGGCCACGCGGCGCGCCCGGAACAGACGCTCGACCCGCTGCCGATGGCGGCGGCGCTGCTGCAGGCGGTGCAGACGTTGATTTCGCGCAACAAGGATCCGATCGACAGCGCGGTGATCTCGCTTTGTACCATCCACGCCGGGAATGCCTTCAATGTCATTCCCCAGGCGGTGGAGATGACCGGCACCGTGCGTACCCTGCGCGAAGAAGTGCGCGATATGGTCGAAACCCGGATGCGGGCGATGGTCGAACATATCGCCTTGGCCTTCGGCGGCGAGGGCAAGCTGGAGTATACCCGGCATTACCCGGTTACGGTGAACCACGAACGGGAAACCGAGCTGGCGGCCAAGGCTGCGCAGGAGGTGGCGGGCGTCGAGAACGTGCATCTCGACATGCCGCAGACCCTGGGGGGAGAGGATTTCTCCTTCATGCTCAACGAGGTGCCGGGCGCGATGATCAATGTCGGCAACGGCCCCTCGGCGGGGCTGCATCACCCGATGTATGACTTCAACGACGATGTGATCGCCTGGGGCTGTTCCTATTGGACCACGCTGGTCCGCCAGCGGCTGCCGCTGGCATGATGTTGCAGCGGCGCGGTGCCCCAGGGGCCGCGCTGCTGTGCCAAGGCGCGCGTTGGGGTGTAGCTTTGGCGCCTTTTGCCGGTGACTGGCGCGAATTGCCGGTTTCGGTCGGATGAGGCTGGCGTAGACTGGCCGCAGCAACCGACGGAAGAGGCGCATATGAAACGCATTCTTATTACTGGCGCGGCCAGTGGCTTCGGCAAGGGGCTGGCACTGGCCCTGGCTGCAAAAGGCCACCACGTCATCGCCGGCGTGCAATACCCGCAGCAGCGGACCGATCTTTTGGCTGAGGCCCGGGCGGCGGATGTGCAGATGCGGATCATCAAGCTCGATATCACCCGGGCTGACGATCGTGCCCGCGCCTTTGCCCATGACATCGACATTCTGGTCAACAACGCCGGCCAGATGCAGGCCGGGCCGGTGGCAGAAATGCCGATGGATCGGGTGCGCGAGAATTTCGAGGTGAATGTCTTCGGCACCTTGGCGATGATCCAGGGGGTCGTGCCGCAGATGGCCGAGCGCGGGGCGGGCAAGATCGTCACCGTCACCTCGATGGGGGGGCTGATCACCGTGCCCTTCGCTGCCGTCTATACCGCCACCAAACACGCGCTCGAAGGGCTGATCGAAGGGCTGAGGACGGAATTGGCCGAGACCGGCATTGAATTCTGCACCGCCAATCCGGGCATCTTCGGCACTGGTTTCAATGATCGCGGCGCCGAGACGGCGCTGGAATGGTTCGATCCGAAAACCTCATTGTCGCGTTCGCCGCTGTTGGCGCAGTTCGACTTCATCGGGGGCGATGCGCCGATCCCGGGCCAGCTTGACCCGCAGATCATGGTCGATGCGCTGGTCGATATCTGCGAATCCGATAACGCCCGGTTCCGCAACGTGGTGCCGGCGGAAACCGAAGCCTGGATCAAGATGATGCAGAAACAGGCCTGGATCGCGCATAAGAACGATCCGATCTATCTCGATCCGACGGTGGCGGCCCATGACTGAGCGTTTTCACCTCGGCCCCGGTACGCTGGCCTATGCCCGAGCGCTGGGTTTTGACGTCCGGCTGGGCGGGCACAAGTCCTTGGCGCTGGAGCCGCGGGTCTATTACGGGCTGTTCAGTCAGCCCGGGCTGGACGTGGCGCAGATCTATCACGGTGTGATCGCGCATTTCGGGTTCGAAACGCTTGATCCGGCGTTGCTGATCGGCCTGTGCAGCGAAACCTTGGCGGCCGCGGCGCTGCGGATGGCGCATTACAAGTCGCTGATCGGCCCGCTCGGGCTCGATGTCGGGCAGGACGGGGGCGGGCTGCAACTTCGGTTTCACTGGCCCGATCAACCGCCGGTGCCGCCGCTGTTGCTGGCGATCGAGGCGCTGTTCTGGGGCGCGCTTGCGCGTCGCGGTCCGGTCGAGCCACAGCAGCCCCTGAGGGTGATCCTGCCGGAGCTGCCGCCCGAGCGGGAGATCTTTGAAAAGGTGATCGGTGCCAAGGTGACGCTGGGGGCGCAGCAGGAAATCCATTTTTCCGCTCAGGCTGCGGCGGCCCCTTTCGCGGGGCGGCGTGATGATCTGGTCACCGTGCTCGAGCGCAGCCTTTGCGTTGTCGCGACCGACCGCAGTTTCATCACCGCGCTGCGCCAGGCGCTGACCGCAGCCTTGCCGGCGGGACGTGCCAGCATCGCCACCGTCGCCACCGAACTGGGGATGAGCCGGCGCACCCTGCAGCGGCGGCTGGGTGAGGCCGGCACCAGTTTTCGGCAGGAGTTGATGGCGGTACGTGCCGCGCTCGACGCGCAGTTGATCGAGGCGCGCGGTCACTCCTCGGCCGAAGCTGCCTTTCTGCTGGGGTTTCGCGATGTGAATTCACTTTACCGCGCCCGCAAGAGTTGGGATGGCGCCGACACCCGTGGGGTCGAGGCGGCGGAATGACCGCAGCGGCCCGGATTTTCACCGACGATCGGGGGCGGCCCGCCATTTCGACCGAGATCGTGATCGACGCGCCGATGGAACTGGTCTGGGCGGTGCTGACCGATTTCACGGCAATGCCGCAGTGGTCGGATAGTTTCCTGGGGCTGGAGGGGCCGTTCGAGGCGGGGGGGGATGTCGTTGCCAGTTTTCGCATGTTCGGGCGGATCACCCGCGTTTGCCACCCGCTGGTGCATTGGCTGGAGGGGAAGGACCGGCGGATGTTCGGCTGGACCGCGCCCACGAGCGAAGGCGGCCGGATCTTGGACGATCACCGATATATCGTTGAACGTCTGGGCGATGGGCGGACCCGGTTTGTCCAGACCGATGCCTTTTCCAATGCGCCCCGGCTGCTGGCGCCGCTGATGCTGCGGCTGCTACGGCGCTGGTACATGCGGTTCAACGCGGCGCTGAAGGCCCGGGCCGAAGCGCTTCATGTGGCCGGCGTGGAGGCAACGGTTTAACGGTTGCTGTCCGGTCTGGCCTGGGCGGCGGGGAGGGCGGCCCCTGGAGGGGGCTCAGCTCTCGCGGAAACTCAGGCGCAGACTGTCCATCATCGGTTTGAACAGATAGCGCGCCAGGCTGCGCTCTCCGGTCAGCAGCATGACATCGGCGGGCATCCCCGACAGGATCTGCACGTCATGGCCGAGCGCGCTGACATCCTCCGGGGTGACCGTCACCTTGACCAGGAAATAGGGTTCTCCGGTGCGGTCGTCCTGCAGCCGGTCGGCGGCGACGACCGAAACCGTGCCATAGAGATGCGGCAGATTGCGCTGGCTGTAGGCCGTCAGCAGGACCCGGGCCGACATGCCGGGATAGACCGTTTCGATATCGTTCGGCCTGACCCTTGCGTCGATCACCAGCCGCCCGTCGTCGGGCACGATGTCAAGGATATCGCCGCCGGGTTCCAGCACGCCACCGTTTTCGGTGGTGACCCGCAGGTTCAGGACCCGCCCCGAGATCGGCGCCAGAATTTGGGTGCGGCTGAGTGCGTCGAGCCGTTCGGGCAGGCTGGAGCGCATCGAGGCCAGTTCCGAGCGGATTTGCGCCAGGTCCGAGCTGACATCCTCCATACCCTGCTGGCGGGTGGCGACAAGCTGAAGCTCGGTCTCGCCGATCTGTTGCTGCAATCGCGCGACCGTGGCGCGATTTTGCGCCTGATCGGCTTGCAGGCTGGCCAGGCCGCGTTGCAAGCCCAGCACTTGCGGCAGGCGGTTGAGCCCGCGTTCATAAAGCTGATCTGTCATTTCCAACTCCTGTTGCAGCAGCTCGATCTGCCGGTCCTGCGCGGCGATGACCTGCTGCAGGCCGCCGATTTCGGTCCTGAGCTGATCCATCCGCTTGGTCAGGATATGTTCGCGCGATGCCTGGGTGTCGCGCCGGGTCCGGAACAGGTTGCGTTGCGCCGAGATCAGCGGTCCCGGGGCGGCGGAATGGCGGGCCATCTCCTCCTCGGGAAAGTTGATCTCGGGGGCAGAGGTCAGCTCAGCTTCCAGTCGCGCCTCGGCAGCCAGCAGGAAGACCAGCCGTTCGCGCAGTTCCTCCACCCGGGCGCGGGCGCGGACGGTGTCCAGGGTGACCAGCACGTCGCCGGCGGTGACATGATCGCCTTCGCGCACATGGATATGCTTGATGATGCCGCCTTCGAGATGCTGCACCGTCTTGCGGCTGCCATCGGGATTCACCACGCCGACGGCCAGCGCGGCGCTGGCGAGCGGCGCGAGAAAGGCCCAGGCGCCGAACCCGCCGAAGAACAGCAGCGCCGCCAGAAGCCCGAGCAATCGCGGGCCACGGGTGACCTGCGACAACGCGGTGACGGGGCGAAAGCCGGGGCGGCGGCGCAGCGCCCGGACGGCGAGAATGGTCAGAACCAGGAGCGCCAGCGCGGCCGGGGCCAGGATGGTCATCAGCTCCTGTGTGCCGGGTGTGCCGGTCAGCACCGCCTCCCAGGCGACCGAGATTTCATGCCAGCCGGTCCCGATCCAGGTTGCGGCCATGGCGAACAGTTCCTTGATCCGATCCATTTCATACCCTCGCTTCCGCTACCCGCCGAGGTTTGACCGGGGCGGGTTTCATCATGGAGCTCAGAATTTCGTCGCGCGGGCCGAACCGGGCCAGCCCGCCCTCTTTCAGCACAGCCACCATATCGGCGAAGCGCAGCAGCGCCGGGGCGTGCGAGACGAAGATCACCGTCTTGCCGCGTTCTTTCAGATCCCGGATCATCGCTGCCAGCGCCAGTTCGCCATTGCCGTCGAGATTGCTGTCGGGTTCGTCCAAGGCGATGACGCTGGGATCGCCGTAAAGCGCGCGTGCCATGGCGATCCGCTGTTTCTGTCCACCCGAGAGCGTATCACTGTAAGGGCCGGTCTCGGTCTCATAGCCTTCGGGCAGGCTCAGGATCAGGTCATGGGCCCCGGCCCGGCGGCTGGCCTCGAGCACGAGGTGCGTTTCCGGCGGGCCGAGCCGGGCGATATTCTCGGCGATCGAGCCGGAGAACAATCGTACCGTCTGCGGCAGATAGCCGATGTGGCGGCCAAGGTCGTCGCTGTCCCATTCCGCCACATCGGCGCCGTCGATCCGTACCGCACCGAAGGAGGCGGGCCAGGCGCCGACGAGGCATTTGCACAGGCTCGACTTGCCCGAGCCAGAGGGCCCGATGATTGCCAGCGTGCTGCCGGCGGCCAGGTGAAACGACAGCCCCTTGAGGATCGGCTCTCCGGTTTCGGGCGCGTGATAGCGCAGCCCGTTGACGTCGATCCTCCCCTTGGGGCGGTCGAGTTCGAGCCGGTCCTTGCGATCGGGGCATTGGCGAAACAGTTCGCTCAGCCGCGCCGTCGCCTCGCGGTAGGAGCCATAGCTGCGCCAGGCACCGATCGCACGTTCCACCGGCGCCAGCGCGCGCGACAGGATGATCGAGCCCGCGATCATGCCGCCGGCGGTCAGTTCGGCCTGCAGCACCAGATAGGCGCCGGTGCCCAGCATCAGGATCTGGATGATCATCCGCAGGCTGCGCGAGGCGGCGAGAAAGGTGGTGGACAGCGCCCGCGCCCCATCGCTGCGCGCATCGAGCCCGCGTTGCGCATCGCTCCAGCGTGCGACGGTGCCGCCCATCATGCCAAGTGCGGCCAGCGTTTCGGCATGTTCCATGTAGACGGCGGCATCGGTCCGGTTACGCCGCATCGCGCCGTTGACCCGGGCCAGCCGCTGGCGGGTCAGCAGATCGTTGAGCACCGCCAGCGCGAAGAGGATCAGCGCGCCGGCGACGGCAATCGCCCCCAGCAGCGGGTGCATCGCCCAGATCACCGCCAGAAAGACCGGTGTCCAGGGCGCATCGAGAAAGGCCAGCAGCGCATCGCCTGACAGGAAGCTGCGCAGATCGGTCACATCGCTGGTATCCGCCGCGGCGCGCCCGTCGCGCAGACGCTGACGCATCGCCCGGCGCATCACCTCGCCGGACAGTTCCCGCTCGATCCAGCCGCCGATCCCCGACAGCATCTGGCGACGGGACAGCTCGATCAGCCCGAAGGTCAGCAATGCGGCGGCGGCGATGCCGCTGAGCCAGAGCAGCGTGCCGTAAGAGCCGCTGGACAGCACGCGATCGAAAATCTGCAGCATGTAGACCGAGCTGGTCAGCAGCAGAAGGTTACACAACAGGCTGAGGCCGAGCAGCCACCAGAGCTGTCGGCGCACCGCGCGCATGACCACTTTCAAAGGGGTTGTTTCCGACATCGGGCGCCTCTTTCCGTTGCTGGGCTGATTTCAGTGCGGGGCCACCTGGGCTTGCCGAGCGATGGTGTCGGTGCTGACAAGCCGCATATCCACCGGGCGGGGCGTGATTTCGCAGGCATCGACCCGCTCGGCCAGCACCTCGAAATTGGTGAAGGAGGCCCAGTGCATATGCACCGCCTCCAGCCCGCCACTACGCGCAAGCTGCAGCAGGTCGTCATCGGCGAGCTTGGCCAACCGCTCACGCGAGACGGTCATGAACCCCCGCAGCGCCCGTTTGCTGTGGCCGGGCAGGGCGATGGTGACGGTCATCGGCTCCAACAGGTCCAGCTCCTCCAGTCTACGGCAGAACCGCTGGGTCTGCCGGCTGTTGGCGTAATGGGCACCGGTAAAGGCGACGATCTTCTGCAGGAACGGGGTCGCGGTGCCGGTGTCGTCGAACAGGGCCACACCACTGTCGTCGCGGCGCAGCTCGGGACTGTCGGGCAGCACTGACAGCACCATCTTGTCGCGATCCACGATCTGGGTGCCGAAGAAGGGAAGCTGCCGGAAATGCGCCGGGATATATTCTCCGGTCCACCGTCCCGCCGCATCGACGAAAAGATTCCGATCCCGGCTCAGCCCGAGGATCGCGACCGGTGACACCCCTTGCGAGGCCCGGGCGAAGAGAATGGGAAATTCGCGCGCGGCGCGGGGAAATTCCGCCAGGGTGATCGGCGCACTGATCTGCGTCGCGCAATCTTGCCAGTTTCGACCGGGATGATAGCTCAGCTTGCCGTGTTTGTCGGGGGTGAGCAGAACCCCGTCGGAAAAGATGGATTGTGCCATGGTTTGCTCCGTCTGATGGGGCCGGATGATGGGCGGCGCGGCCCGGAGCGATCCGGACCGCGCCAGGGCCGGGGACTGGCGTACCTTGGGGGGATCGGAAGCCCCGGCCCTTGAGGGAACGAGAGTCAGGCCACTTCCAGGTGATGGAAGATGTCGCTGTCGTCCTGATAGAAGTCGACACGGTCGTATTTCTCACCGCGTCCCAGCGAGGTGATGACCGAGGCATCCTCGGTGCCGGGGCCGTCGGCGCTGCCGTCGGCGTGCAGTTCGATCGTGTAGTTCGACAGCTTGCCCTTGTGCACGTAGTCCGAATACCACCAGCCGTCGTCATCGGTGATGGCGGTATCCACCAGCGTCCCCGACTTGTCGAGGATCCGCAGCAATGCGCCGGAGATGCCCTCACCATCCTCGTAGACCATGTCGTCGCTGCCCAGGCCATCGTCCCAGACATAGCCGCCGAACCCCGCCATCTTGAACGGTTTGAACACATTGTCGTTCGATACCGCATCGCTGAAGTCGGTGGTGCTGGTGGTGGCGCCGTCAGTCAGGACGGCGTCGAATTGATAGAGCCAGTTCTCGGGGATATCGCCCAGCTCATACCCGGGGATCGGCTCGCCGCCGGTGGCATCCTCGTCAGGCGTCGGGGTCCAGCCCGAACTTCCCTTGGTCTCGTAATCGAGATGGATGTTCACATAGGTCAGGCCGGTCAGATCGGCATCGCCGAAATTCACCACCGCCTCCATGCTGCCATCGGGCAGATAGTTGAACTCGACGGTATAGAGATCGCGCGAGATTTCCTCACCGGGAACCAGACAGATATTCCCGTCGGGATCGAATTCAACCGACACGCTGTCATAGACGTGAACCGCGTTTTCGAAGAAGGCATCGGGGCTTTGCAGCACGAAGCCATCGGGGATCTTCATGGTCAGCACGTTGTCGGTGCCGTCGCCATTGGTGAATTCCTCGTCATAGTCGAAGGCGACATTATAGAAGAATTGCCCCGGATTGGTCGAATTCTGGGTGAAACCCCCGTCGTTGTTCGGCGAGAAATTCGCCTGGAAGACTTCACCGAAATCGCAGAGCGCAGAGTTGGTCACCATGCCTGGCGGCAGGATGTAGAAGCCGCTGGTGTCGCTGTCCGTGACCTGCTGCTCGGGGGCGGTGGTATTGGCGGTGACTGTGGCCTCGTTGCTGTAAGACAGCAGCCCTTCCTCGACGGTCATCGCGAAGGAGGAAACGAAGGTCCAGGCCTCGCCGACATCGAGCTCTCCATCGGTGTCGGTATCGCCGATATTGAAACCACCGAGCTCGACGCCGATGATGCCGCCGTCGGCGGTGCCGAAATCGGGATCGAGCGCGCCATGGTCATCCAGGATCGACAGATCGGTCAGGGTGACATTGCCGATGTTGGTGACGGTGTATTTCCAACTCACCTCATCGCCGGTGGCGACACCGGTCAGCCCGTCGCCCTCGGTGCCCTCATGCACCGTGACCTTGTCGATGTCTATCGCCGGGGTCTGGTCGATGGGGACGATGTTGGTGTCGTCATCCTCGACCGGATCGCCGGCGGGATCGGTGCCCTCGGCGGTGACCACATTGGTGACCGATCCGTCATCGACCTGATCCTGATCGAGCAGCTCGGTGGCGGTGCCGGT
>NZ_AUBS01000035.1 GCF_000429365.1 Pseudodonghicola xiamenensis DSM 18339
AGCCTGCTACGGCTGGTCGGCCTGAACTGGACGGTGCCCGACTTCAGCACGCTATCTCGCCGCCAGAAGACCTTGGCCGTGAACATCCCCTACCGCGGCTCCAAGGGGCCGTTGCACCTGCTGATCGACAGCACCGGGATCAAGGTCGAAGGTGAAGGCGAGTGGCACGCACGCAAGCATGGCGGCCCGAAACGGCGCGTCTGGCGCAAGCTCCACCTTGGGATCGATGAAGAAACGTTGGAGATCCGGGCCGTCGAAGTCACCGGGAGCCACATCGGTGATGCGCCCATCCTACCCCACCTTCTCGACCAAATCCCGCAGGACCAGGAAATCGGTAGCGTTACGGCTGATGGCGCCTACGACACGCGCAAATGCCACGATGCGATTGCAGATCGCGGTGCCCATGCCGTCATCCCGCCCCGCAAGAACGCGAAGCCCTGGAAGACGATCACCGCCGGAGCCGTGGCCCGAAATGAGGCCCTGCGCGCGGCGAAATACCTGGGCCGCGCGCTCTGGCGACGATGGAGTGGATAACACCGCCGAAGCCGCGTCGAGACAAAGATGCATTGTATCAAGTTGCTGGGCCAGCGGCTCATGGCACGGGACTTCGACCGACAGGTCGCCGAACTCCAGGTCCGCATCGCCGTCCTGAACGGCTACACCGCGCTCGGAATACCCGTCACGGAAGCTGTGGGATAAGTCCGTCCGGGGAAAGGGGAACCTCGGCCTTAAGCCGATTTGTGCAACAGAGCCCTTCTACGCCAATCATTGTAGCTGGTTCGACGCCCATGGATTCAGGTTCAACCAGTACCTCGTATGGCGTCGCTCACCAGTTCGGCTGAGCGCACCTTTCTCGACTAGATCCTGCAGATCGCGGGTTGCGGTTGCTCGTGAAGTTCGGGTGATCTTGAGATAGTTGTCGGCGCTGAGGCCGCCTTTGAAACCGCCAGGGCCTTCCTGAAACATTCGAGCGATGGCCTTGGCCTGGCGTTCGTTCAAGTGGTCTCTGTGACGATCGTAGAAGTGTGCCTTGCTGATGAAGAAGCCTACGCGGTCGAGTGTTGCCTGTTGGGCCTTCAAGACAACTTCTGCGAACCAGACGAGCCAATCGGTCACGTCGAGCGTTTTTTGATGCTGCTCAAGCTGATCGTAATATCCCTTGCGCTCCTTCTCGATGGTGAAGGCGAGCGAGATGAGGGTCGGCTGGCCAATGTTCTGCGCCAGCGACTTTTCAGCGAGGGCGCGACCCAAGCGGCCGTTGCCGTCTTCGAATGGGTGGATACTCTCGAAATAGAGGTGGCTTAGCCCTGCGCGCGTCAGCGCTGGAAGCGGCTCTGCTCCTCCCGGCCCGGTCTTGTTGAACCAATCCGCGTATCGCTCCATCTCAGGCATGACCCGCTCCGAGGGCGGCGCTTCGAAATGGATCGTGGGGCGGTCAAGGCGGCCGGAAACGATTTGCATCGCCTCGGCGTGTTGTCGGTAGGCCCCGATGGTTTCCAACCGACGGTCATGGGACAGGAGCATCCGATGCCAGCGGTACAATGTCTCATGGGTCAGCGGCTCTGCAAAACTGGAATAGACGTCGACCATCATTTCCGCGACGCCCTGTTCGCGCGGTTTGGCAGGGTAGCTGTCCGGATCGAGGCCCAGATGGCGGCGCAGCGAAGACTGGACACTGAGCCGATCGAGGATTTCACCCTCGATGGCGCTCGTCTGCATCGCTTCCTCGCTGAGCAGTTCGATGCGGAGTTGCGCGCGTTCCGGCTGGCTGACATGATGGACCGCGCCGAGGATTTCTCCGGACGACAGCAGGAACGTCTGCTCAAACGGCTCCAGAGCGGAGGCGTCATACCGGAAATCCGGCCAATCGGGCAGCGTCCAGTTCCAAGCCATGAGTTATAGATATCCTTTCTATAACTCACAGCTAGATCACTTTTGAGGCATAGAAGTCAACTCTATCGCTCAAAGGACCTGCGGGATGGGATGACCCACAAACCGACGCGAGGCCTTGAGCTAGGCCTTTTCAAGGTGCGTCAGATCTTGCTGACGCGGTCTGGGGATCTTTGGATCGACAGGGTTCTGTTCCGGCGCTGGAATGAATGGCTCAAAGCGAACGTCCGCCATGGCGCCGTCGAACCAGGCAGGCTGCACGTCACCATTGTTCCATTGGTAAAGGTAGCCAACCAGATTTTCAGATGTCTTGCAGAGGATGCGCATGATCGGTTCGCCAGTCAGGCGGGGCTTCGTGTTCATAATGCGTTCCTCCTAAATGGACCTCGTAACTCGTCACCACTGAGGTCTGAAATTCTATATGACGCTCATTAGCGCCACGCTCTCCGCAACTGCAAGGCGAGCTTCCGCCGTTGGGCGAAAATCCACCGGCGAAATGCAAGTTATCTTTTCAGATAGGTCTCTTACGGTGTGTGCTGATCATGCGGCGATGCAGCACGAACAGCAATTTCTTCCAAGATTTTGTCGATCTCGCCCCATATGCGTGGTTCCACCTGCCCGCGGATCAGGGCCCATTTACTCAAGACGTCGAGGGGGTCGTGGTCCCGGAGGAGGACACCAAGGCTGGCCGCATCTACTGCCAGAGATGTCCGGGCCTGCCACTGCGTGTTTCGAGTGCGTAGCTCCTCCGCGACTGGGGCGAAGACCGGCGACAGTTGCCAGCCTTTGACTGCACGGCGCAGGGCGGCACGCACCACATGTGCTGGCTCAACACCACAAGTTTCTAGCGCAGCTTCCTGCCGTTCGAGTGCGTTGACCCTGATGTCGATCTTCCTGGTCGGGTTCAAAGCGCGCGCCGATAGGGGAGCTCTCAGGTTGGTATGCGGGTCAGAGCTTTCCGCAGTGACTTGGTGCGGCGCCACGGCACCTTCCGGCGCACGCTCTGACTCGTGCCGATCCGCGTCAACGTCAGTGGCTGGGGTGCCTGTCTTTGTTGCTGTGACCTGTGCCTCATTTTCCTTCCCTGGAATCTCGCGGTCACCCTGTTGCAGGGTGGCGGCGTAGGCTGGGTCGGGCCTGGTGATGGTCGGGATCTTCTTGCGCAATCGACTGTCCTCACGCAGCAAGAATGTTGTTGAGAATGTCCGTCGCCTCCTCAAGCGCCTCGACGACATGACGTACATGTGGACGCATCAGAGGGTTTGGATCGGATTGCTTGTCCAGCGCCAAGGCGTGGAGAAGCCCCTTCTGGTCCATCTCCTTGTAAGTATTCCGCCGCATCATGACGGTCTCAATCACCGGAAAACGGGTGAGCGCTTCTTCAATCAGGGCGGCGTCAGCACGGGTCGTTTTCGGGTCAACCATGTTGAGGACGACGTGGTGGCGCGGAAGGCTGGAGGGGTCGTCAACGCGGGATTTCAGCTTCTCATACCAATCGGTAGTCTGTGCGCCGACATCAAAATCAGACGTTGACAGCATGACGGGCGTCACAATGTGGTCCGCAAGCACCGCAATGCCGTCTGACCATTCGGCACCGACCCCTGCGGTATCGATGAAGATGAAGTCTGCCGTGCCTGCCATGTAGACCTGATCGATCTGATCCTCGACACCCGCCACGCTTTCGACGGTGGCCGAGCAGAGAAGCGGCGAACTCAGCCCACCGGCTTGCGCCCGAGTATGCCAGGCCCCGAGTACCCTCGTGCTGTCCGTGTCGATCAACATCACTCTGCGTCCGGCGGCGATCGCGGCGCTGATCAAGGCGCGCGAAAGCGTCGTTTTTCCACTGCCCCCTTTCCGGGCCATCGCTGCGATCACCACAAGATTTTCGTTCGGCATTCTGATCCTCCGCAAAAATAGTGAATCGCAACGATAATACCCAAATGTCGCTAAACGCATGAGGCGGAGGGGTCAAGCAGAAGTCGGGATGCGACCCGCGTTTGGCATGCAGCGGGCGGCGTTGTGCGATGACCGTGCGACGTCTGCCGTGGCGCCATCAGCATTCGCCGCGGGGCATCACACACCCTCCAAGTGTCGGGATACGCTTGGCGATGCGCTTCGGACAGAATGCAGGTGACGGTTAGCGCGCTCCAGACGACGGGAGGCAGTCTCGCGTATGTCGTTCTGCGGGTGACGCGAGCCGGTTAGCACGCAGCAAAACCCGTCTTGCGGGGTGCAAGAGACGGGGCGCGAAAGACGCGATGCGCGATGCGGAGACCGCATCGCGTGGTGCAATGAGCGCGACGCGCGATCCATTTGACAAAGGACGGAAAATCGCCCCTGCAGGGCGATTTTCTACATTGAGTACAAGCCCTTATGGTCGACTCCACTTGCGTTGGGAGTCGGCGGGCTTGTACGAAGTTGGCAAGAAATAGGAACGTTAACTTCAAAATGCCCCGCCGCCGCAGACTGTCAGTGATCGAACGATCGACCATCTCCCAAGAGCGCCGGAACGGCGTCTCCGCGGTGTCGTTGGCAGCCCGCTACGATGTCAGCCTGAAGACGATCTACAACGTGGTGAACCACTGGGATGAGCGTCAGACAGCGAACGGCAGCCGATCGCGGGTTGTGGGGATCCGGGTCTCGGACGACGACCTGCGCCGGTTCGACGCGGCGCTGTCGCGGCGCGGGATTGCGCACCGCTCGGATGCCATGCGCCGCCTGATGCTGGCGGCCGAAGGTGTTTTCCTGCCCGACGACGAGATGTGTGACGAGTTGCGCAACCTCGGCGCCGCGCTCAACCGGGTCGGCAACAACGTGAACCAGATCGCGCGACGTCTGAACGAGGCCAAGGTGCGGGGCGAGAGACTGTCCTACCCGGCCTCAAGTCACCGTGACGTCCGCGCCCTTGCGGGTCTGGTCTTCGATCTGGCCGACCAGGTCCAGGAGATGTCGCGTGCGCGGCGCAGCGTGCTGGACCTTGAGATCAGCTCTGCCCTGGCGGGCCTCGCCGAGAGGAATGAGAATGGCGCGGAGTGACCGGGTCCGTGGCATCGACCCGGCGCTATTTGACCGCGGCTGGAGCCGAGTTTCGGGATCCTGGCAGGGGCTTTCCAGGGGCGCGCAGATGGTTCGGGCCGCGCGCGGCTATTCGCCAGCGATCTTCAAGGCTATCTCGAAAGGGGGCTGTCACACCGGGGCGCAGCTACGGGCTCAGCTCACATATCTCACAACAAAGTCGACCCATATCCTCGACAGTCGCGGCACCCATGACGGGAAGAAGCAGCTCTCGGAAGCCGAGATCAACCGAGTGGCGCGGCGGTTCGAGAACCAGTGGAACGAGCGCTACAGCCCCAAGCTTGGCCATACGTCGCATCTGCTGATGGCATTCCCGGTTGGGACCAGGGGTGAAGAGGTGCGCGATATCACCCAGGCGGTCTGCGAGAAGTTCTTTCAAGGTGAGGGGTCGCAATTCGACTATATTGCTGCAATACACCAAGATCGCGCGCATCCACATGCGCATATTGTTCTGAACCGCCGCAGCAAGGATGGCGAAATGTTCTTTCTCGGGAAGGATCATCACTTCAACTACGACGCCTTTCGCGAGGCGATGGTCGAGGCGGCCCGGGTTCATGGGATCCGCCTTGAGGCGACGCGTCGTCTGGATCGCGGCGTCACGACCTACCGCGCCGAGATCGATGAAATCTACAAGGCCCGCGACGAGGGCCGTCCCCCAGTCGAGCGCCAGCGAACCGGCGCTGACCTGGCGGCCGCTCTGGAAACCGTCAGGCACAACGCGTTGATCTACCACGGGCTCGCGGCGGAGGCGTCACGCTCGAATTTCGACGACGTGTCCGAGGCGCTCGAGAGGGCCAGCACCATCCTTGCCAGTGGTGGTCAGATTCAATCTGACGGAGCCATCTACATGTCCCAAGACGAAGCAGCGTTCGACACGCTGATCACCGAGTTTTCTCAGAACATTCGCCAGATCGAGGCGGCGATCGACAGGGCGCCGGCGGCCGAGAGGCCGGTGATCGAGCGCAAGCTGACCGACGTTCTGGCCTCGGTCGCGCATTTGAACCCGCTTGGGGATCGCTCCGCCGCCCTGGTCGATGCCCCGTCCCGGGACGGCATCTATGCAATGCCGAACTTAAGTGAAGATCACCTCGCGCGTCTTGACGATGGCGAGGTGGCACCAAAACTGGCCGAGGCGTTGCAAGGCACAGGCATCGATGCCGAGGCTGTGGCCGCGCGCCTGCGGGAGGGGGCAGGCAATGCCGCATTGGAACGCCAGTGGCTGGCACAGGATCTTCAGGCGATTGCCAAAGAAGGTGGCCTCGATCTGGAGAAATCTGCGGACCGGGAAGAAGCGCTCGACCGGCTGGAAGCCGTGCATGTTCGGCTGGGCGATGTTTTGACCGATGTACGCGTCCTGCGCGCGCCAACCGAGGTCGACGAGGTGGATGACGCTGAGGAAGTGCTCGGTGAGCGGTTGGCGGCACCGGGGGGTGATCTCGAGAAGGACGGGCCCGACATTTTTGCCCCATCGGAGCGGCAGGCGTTCAGTGCGCTGGTGGCGCAGTTCCGCCGGACGGATTTCGATCATCCGTTCTCCGACGACCCGTCCGTCCGGCGGGCAGGTGCAGTGGAGGTTGAAGAGGCCCGCGCCGCGTTTGACGCCTACGCGCAGAAATCGCCGCAACATGCCGAACTGGCCTCAATGGCCTGGGAACAGATAACTGACAGTCGAATGCCGCCGCAATACGCGGTATCGGCGCAGGACCGCACGCTGCATGCTGGCGACATGGACCTCGCCTTGCGGGATCCCTCGGATCATCTCGGTCCGATCACCGAAGAGCTCCGCACCCTCGCCCGCTATCGCACGGAGATGCCGGATGATGAATTCGGGCAGGCCGTCCAGGACGAAATCAATCACCTCCGTTCGCTTGGCGCGTCGCGTGCGTACATCAGCGAGCGCAGTTTCGAGATCGAGGACCAAGCGCGACAAGATTACGCCGAGCGCCGGTATCTGGAAGAGACCGCGCCAACCGTCATGGCCTTTGTGCAAAACGCCGACGCCGGGAATCCGATATCCGAGGCAGAGCGACATGACATCGTCCGGCAGGTCAACGAACGGCTAAGCCCCGACGCAATCGACGCACTGCGGGCCGGTAACGCGGACGTCCTGGACAAATTCACCGAGGATCCGCTGCGCCAGCTGGAACTCGCCAAGACCTATCTTCAAAGCAGCGAGGTCACTGCGCATGGCCCGGCCATGGAGCGCGTTCTCGATGCATTGGCGGAAGAACAGATAGAAGCGCAGCGCGCGCGCCACGCTGCGGCAGATGGCGAGAAGGGGATCACCCATGGATAAAGGCAAGATTGCCCTCGGTGTGTTGAGCCTCGTGCTGGTCGGTCTCGCCATGGGCTATGTCGTGGCGACCGGCTTTGTTATGTTCCGCTATGGGCTTTCTCCCACGCGTTTCGACGTCACCCTGCTTGCCCGCGAATATCGGGGTCTGTCCCAGTCTGCGCCGAAGGACTTCCTCTGGGTGAACCTCATCCTTGGCGGCTTCGGCCTAGCATCGCTGATGCTGAGCGTCACGCTCCTGGGGGATGCATTGACCCGCTTCGGGACGACACATTGGCAGACCCGCGGTGAGATGAAGAGGAACGGTTTCTTTGCCAAGCCCGGTGGCGGCTTCCTTCTGGGCAAGCTTGGCTCCCCGAAATCCAAGCGCCCGTTCCTAGTCTCAAAAACCTTCCCCCACGCGCTGATCGTGGCGCCTACAGGCCGCGGCAAGGGCGTGGGGTTCGTGATCCCGAACCTGCTGACCTACAAAGGCTCGGCCGTGGTGCTCGACGTGAAAGGCGAGAACTTTCGCGAGACCTCGCGCTTCCGCGTCAGCATGGGGGACAAGGTTTTCCGCTTCGCGCCGACCGACTGGGACCGACCGACGCATCGCTACAACCCGCTCGCGCGCATCGCGGCCATAACCAACCCCGACCGACAGCAAATGGAGCTGAAACTCACCGCGAAGCTCTTCCTGCAGACCGACAACGAAAAGCTGAGCGGGCTTTTGGCCGGGGGTATCGACCTCTTCGTGGCGGCCGGTATGCTGGCCTTCGAGCGCGGCGTGCCGACCATCGGCGAGATCTATCGCATCACAGCCTCGGGGGGCGACAAGCAGAAGGAATACCTGAAGCGTTCGCAGGAGGTGAAGAACAAGTCGGCCAAACTGATCTTCGAGCGTATGGCATCGACCAACAACGACACCCTCACTTCCTACCTCTCCCTCCTGATGACATCGGGTCTCGACACTTGGGACAACCGCGCGATCGACGCGGCCACCGCGACCTCTGACTTCTCATTCCGGGATATCCGCCGCCGCCCGCATGCGATCTATCTCGTGGTCGAGTCAGAGATGATCCGCCCGCTGGCTCCGCTGATCCGCCTCTTCTTCTCGGACCTGATCGCCTCGCTGCAGGCTCAGGAACCCGGCGATGACGAGCCTTGGCCGGTCATGATCATGCTCGACGAGTTCGACCGGCTCGGCAAAATGCCGATCGTCGCCGAGAGCATCAAGACGCTGCGCTCCTTCGGCGGCAACCTCGCCATCGTCACCCAGACGATCCCCGCGCTGGACGAGATCTATGGTGAGAACACCCGCAGGTCGCTTCAGGGCGGCGCAGGTGTGAAGCTCTACCTCACACCGTCCGAGCAGAAGACCATCGAGGAGTTAAGCCAGGCCGTCGGCAAGACCACCAAGCGCGTGGTGACCCGGTCACGCGCGGTCGGGCGCAATCCGTTTGAGGGGCGCAGCGTTTCGGAGAGGACAGAAGATACCCCGCTTCTGACAGAGGATGAGGCCCGGCGCATGGACCTCGACGAGGTCATCCTCGTGATCGACGCGCAAATGCCGATCCGGGCTAGAAGGGTGAAGTATTTCGAGGACCCGGCGCTCAAGGTGCTGCATGCGAGCCAGTCGGGGAGTTTTCCGTATCCGGACGAGGAAGGTGTGCGGCGGGACCGACAGATGTCTGAGACTCGCGAAACGGTGGAGAGGTTGAAGCAGGAGCTGCAGGAAGTTCGTGAGGCTGCGGGGGCGCGGGAAAATGGTGTAGCGTCGGCGATAGACGAGAAGTCGACAACGGATCCGCAGGATCGGAAGCTCGTATCGACTAGTCGTGCACGTGGCCGATCGGCACGCGCTGCCGCGTCCGGCGGTCGTTCAAGTCAGTTGTCATTCGATCTTGATAGGCTGGGGATCAAGGGGGCGAACAGGACTGAATTGACTGCGGCGGTTCAGACCACAAGGGCAATTATAGCTGAGTACGGGTGATCGTTAGTAAGTCTGCGGCCTGCGCTTCACAGGCAGCTTATTGCTCCAAAATATCCGGCGTGCCGCTCGATTAGTCCGAGTTGATTTGGTTGTGTTGGCGAGAGACCGTTTGGTCTCTCAAGTCAAACCGCCACTAAATTCGTCACTTCAAACCTATGGCCGGATGCGTCAAGAGGACAGTTTTTGATCGCATTTTACCCCGTAGTGGATCATTTCGGCCATCGGTTTCAGATCGAGGCGCTCCTCCTGCGGATGTATCACTGAGGTGCTGGGGTACGACTTCAGACTTGTCTCAGGACCATTCATAGAGACACGTAGCAGAAAGACTCTCCGTTGAACGCTGATCTGGATCAGCATGGAAGCGGCCGACCTCGGCGATACTCCTAAATTGCACCGCTGCGGACCTGCGCGGCCCTCGGAATCCTGGCCCGCGACGCATGCGGTCTTCGCCTCGTCGAGGCGAGAGAATTTTCCACGTACACAAAGCACTTAGGAGAACACCATGGCGAAGGGCAAAAGCCGTCGCGGCCGAGAAGACAAGAAGCCCAAGCAGAAGAAGGCTGAACCGGTTCCGGCGCCCTCCTTCAGCAAGGGCCTGACGATCGACACAAAGCCAAAGGGGAAAAAGGCCTGACCCAACTCTTCTTGTGTGATCGCCTGGGCCTGGCCGCAGAGCGTGCATCCATGCGGCAAGTCGACAGAATTGCCAGCTTGCCGACAGGATTCTAGCATGAGGGCCTGGACGCTACCTCAACTCAACCTCCGCGGCACCCGCACCTCACCCTGGAAGAGCGTCGCGCCGGTGCGCGCGGAGCTTTTCGGTATCGAAAGGCTGGAGCAACACGCCGCCAGCCTGGCCGAGGTGCAGCGTATCTGCGCCTCTTCACCGCGTGTCGCATCACTGCGCCAGCGACTGGACGACAATGCGACGGCTCTGAGGGCCACTCGCAAGGCCTGTCTCTCAGAGTTGGCGTCGGGAAAACCTATTGTCCCCGCCGCCCAATGGCTGGTGGACAATTTTCACAGGGTCGAGGCGCAGGTGCGCGACTGCCGTACGGATTTGCCGCCCAGCTACTACAAGCTTCTGCCGAAACTCGCCCAAGGGCCGTTTCACAGTTATCCACGAGTGTTCGAATTGATCTGGGCCTATGTCGCCCATACGGACAGCCATCTCGACGCCCCCGCACTGTCCCGCTTTCTGCGCGCCTATCAGCAGGTCCGGCCCCTAACAATAGGAGAGCTCTGGGCGGTTCCGATAACGCTCCGCCTCGTCCTTCTGGAAAACCTGCGGCGGCTGGCCGACCAGATCACCTTCGGTCAGAGGATGCGCCTCTCGGCGGATGCCCTTGCGGATCGGCTCCTGGAGGCCGGCCAGACCGGGATCGGGATGCCTGCAGATATTGGCGCGTCCGAGCCACTTTCTGAGATCTTTGCCGCGCAGTTGGCGAAGCGGCTACGTGATTGCGACCCTGTCACAACACCGGCCATCGGCTGGCTGGAGGATCGGCTGGCCAAGCAGGGGTCGAATGTCGACCTGGCGGTCCGGCATGCACAGGAGCGTCAGGGCGCCTCGAACGTCACGGTTCGAAACGTCATCACCAGCCTGCGCACGATCGCTGAGACGGACTGGCCAGAGCTCTTTGAAAGTGTCAGCCTGGTCGATGCGAAGCTGCGGGAGCATCCGGGATTTTCGGCGATGGATTTCGCCAGCCGCAACCTCTATCGCGATGCCCTCGAGGATCTCGCTCGTCACAGTGACTACAGCGAATTGGATCTGGCCGAGCAGGTGCTGGCGACGGCGGTGGCTGCGCCGGAAGCGGATGGCGACTGGATTTCCGAGCCGGAAATCCTGCGGAGAAGCGATCCGGGCTGGCATCTCCTCGCCGAGGGCCGGGAGGCGTTCGAACGCCAGATCGGCTATCGATACAGAGGATGGCATCGCCCGCAGGTTCGACCCGGTCTCGCAGGATACCTTGGCAGCATTCTTTGTGTCACTCTTGGGCTGCTCGCGCTGAGCGCATGGAGTCTGGTGGCTCTTTCCGGCCCATCCGCGTCATGGACCATGCTTGCGCTCTGGCTCCTCGCAGCGGTCATCCCGGCCAGCGCCGTCGCTCAACTTATCGTTGATCGCTTGGTGGCCTGGGCCGTACCTGCCACGGCACTGCCGGGACTGGCGCTTGAGAGCGGCGTGCCGTCTTCGCTGCGCACGCTCGTGGTTGTGCCGACAATGCTGACAAATGGCGCAGAGCTGACCGAACAACTCGAAGGGCTGGAAGTCCATTATCTGTCCGGCGCCCAAGGAGACGTGACTTTTGCAATCCTGACCGACGGGCTGGACGCCCCCGGACAGCACATGCCGGAGGATGCGCCACTTGTCGCGTTGATCGACGTCGAGGTTGCCCGACTGAACCAGGTCTACGGCGCGGGTCCCGCCGGTGCCCGCTTTCTGCACCTGCATCGTGACCGCCGTTACAACGCCGCCGAACAGATTTGGATGGGATGGGAGCGCAAACGCGGCAAGCTGCACGAGCTCAACCGTCTGTTGCGCGGTGCCGATGATACCGACTACCGCACGGCAGAGGGTCATGTGCCAGCCGTGCCTCCTGAGGTGCGCTACGTCCTGACGCTCGATTCCGACACCCGGATGCCGCGTGACGCGGCCTTGCGGCTGATCGGCAAGATGGCGCACCCGCTGAACCAGCCGATCTTCGATACGGCCCGCAGCCGGGTCAGTGCTGGTCACGCCATACTACAGCCGAGGATCACCCCCGCCCTGACACCGGAACGGCACGGCACGGCATTTCAGCGCGCGACCTCGGGTCCGGGCGGGATGGATCCCTATGCTGCAGCTGCGTCGGACGTCTATCAGGATCTCTTCGGCGAGGGCTCCTTTACCGGCAAGGGCATCTACGACGTCGATGTCTTCCAAGAGGCGATGGCCGGGCGCGTGCCCGAAAACGCCCTTCTCAGCCATGACCTGCTTGAAGGCATCTTCGCCCGGGCCGGGCTCGTCTCGGACGTGGAACTGATCGAGTCCTTCCCCGACCGACAGGACCTCGCCGCGCGGCGCATCCATCGTTGGTGTCGCGGCGACTGGCAACTGCTGCCCTGGCTTGGCCGGGAAGGCGGGCTGGGCGCGCTGGGACGGGTCAAGGTGCTGGACACGCTGCGCCGCTCATTGTTGGCCCCGGCCACGCTTGTCCTGTTGACACTGGGGTGGCTTCTGCCTGGCCCGGCGGCCTTGCTGGCGACGGCTCTGGCGCTGGTCGCCATGAGCCTGCCCGCTTTCCTGCATGCAGCCCTTTCCGCCGTTCCGCATCAGCGCCGCCTTCACATGGGCAACCACCTGCGCCTGATGCAGGAAGACCTGTCGCTTGCCGTGCTGCAAACCGGGCTGGCGGTCAGCTTTCTCGCCGACGCCGCCTGGCGCGCGCTCGATGCCATCGCCCGCACACTCTGGCGATTGACGGTTTCACGGCGGCATCTCCTGGAATGGACCACGGCGGCCTCGGTCTCGGCCGCTCCGCGCCCCGATCTGCGGGGATTTTCCCGTGCCATGGCGCCGGGGATCCTGCTGGGACTGTCGACCACAGGCCTGGCCGGCTTGGCCGCCCCCGGTGCGCTCCCCCTGATCCTGCCCTTTGCAGCCCTCTGGCTTGCCGCGCCGCTCATCGCCTTTCGAGTCAGTCAGCCTTCCCGCGCACAACCCGACGCCGCCCTTACCCCGCAGGACGCCCAGGAATTGCGCCTGATCGCACGCAGGACATGGCACTATTTCGAGACCTTCGTCACGCCAGAAGACAGCCATCTGCCCCCGGACAACTTTCAGGAGCAACCACACGCGACGCTCGCGCACAGAACTTCGCCCACAAATATGGGGCTTTATCTTCTGTCCACTGTCACAGCCTGCGATCTCGGCTGGATCGGCCTGCGTCAGGCGGCCAGCCGGATCGCCGCGACCCTTGGCACGATGCAAGCGCTGCCGCGGGTAAAGGGGCATTTCTACAACTGGTACGACACGCGAGACGGCAGGGTTCTCGACCCGCCCTATGTCTCGTCGGTGGACAGCGGCAATCTGGCCGGCCACCTGATCGCACTGGCCAACGCCTGCGAGGACTGGGCCGCGCATTCCGGCGCGACGCCACGTCAGAGATCTCAGGGGCTGACCGATCTTCTTGACCTGGTGGAGCGTGACGCAGAGCGGTTAATGTCCCCGCTCAGTGACTCCTGCTCCGAGGCGATCGGATCGCTGCGCGATGGCCTGAAACAGGCTGAAGTGAACTGGCCCTTCCTGCAACGCCTGGCGGCTAAGGCCGAACGCGCCACTCCGCCTCCGGCGGCTATGCCCCCCCATGCGCCCCGATGGCTGTCCTTGCTTCGCGACGGCTTGGCCGAAGCCGCGACAGATGCCGCGTCAACTGAGGCCGACCATGCCGCTCTGGCCGCAGAATTGCATCGGCTGGGAGTGCAGGCCCGCGGGCTCGCAGTGGACATGGATTTCGGCTTCCTGCTTGACCCCGAGCGCAAGCTGCTGTCCATCGGCTACTCGGTCCATGAGAGCAGTCTCGATCCGTCCTGCTATGACCTCCTGGCCTCCGAGGCGCGTCTGGCCAGTCTCTTCGCCGTCGCCAAACAGGATCTGCCGCTGCGGCACTGGTTCCGTCTGGGGCGGACGGTCACCGCAACCCGTGGCGGCGCCGTTCTCGTCTCCTGGGCCGGCTCGATGTTCGAATACCTGATGCCTGGGCTGGTGATGCGAGAACCCGAAGGCGGTCAGCTGGGTCACACCTGTCGATTGGTCGTCGAGAGACAGATCGCCTACGGACGGGCGCAAGGCGTCCCTTGGGGCATTTCGGAATCCGGTTTCAACGCGCGGGATGTGGATTTCAACTATCAGTATTCCACCTTCGGTGTGCCGGGGCTTGGGCTCAAGCGCGGACTTGCCGGGGATCTGGTGATCGCGCCCTATGCAACCGGGCTGGCCGCGATGCTGGATCCCGGTGCTGCACGGCGGAACTACGACGACCTGGAGGCCATGGGTGGCCTCGGACTCTGTGGCTTCTATGAAGCCCTCGACTTTACCCCCGACCGTGTGCTGCCGGGTCGCCGCGTTGCCGTGGTGCAAAGCTACATGGCGCATCATCAGGGGATGACCATCGTGGCCATCGCCAACGCCCTGACCGGCGGCCTGATGCGCCAGAGGTTCCACCATGAACCGATGATCCATGCCAGCGAACTGTTGCTCCAGGAACGGCTGCCGCGCGATATCGACCGCGCCTTGCCGCCGCTTGAGGACGCCAGGCCCGGCGGTCCGACGCCGTCCGAAGCGGACCGGGGCCGCCGGATTGCCGGCCCCCCGGGCGGCCCCGCGGTCACTCATCTCATGTCGAATGGACGCTACGCGGTTATGCTGACCGCCACGGGCGGGAGTTACAGCCGCTGGGGCGATATTGCGCTCACCCGCTGGCGCGAGGACGCGACCCGGGATCCGCATGGCGCCATCCTCCACATCCGGAATCTCTCGGACGGCTCTGACCAGAGGTTCGGACCTGGCGCGCCGGATACTGCCGACGCGCAGGACGTGCAGTTCTTCGAGGATCACGCGACTTTCACCGCCCGGACAGGCCAGCTCGAAACGGTGCTGGATGTTCTCGTCTCGGGCGAGGCGGATGCGGAGGTGCGACGCCTGTCGGTGACCAATGGCGGGCGCAAACCCCGGGAACTGGATGTAACCTCCTACGTCGAATTGACGCTGGCGGATCCGGCCTCAGAACTGGCGCACCCGGCCTTCTCGCGGATGTTCGTTCAGACCGAGTTCCTGCCCGAATACGGCGCGTTGATAGCGTGGCGCAGGCGGCGCAGTCCGGAGCAACCGGAAATCTGGGTGGCGCAGTTCTCCGTGGTCGAGGGGACGACCGTCGCGCCGCTGCAATATGACAGTGATCGCAACAGCGCTTTCGGCCGCGATCATGACCAGACCCAGCCGCACTTCATAACCGATCCGGCGCCTCTTGCCGGGACCACTGGCACGGTGTTGGATCCGGTTTTCGCATTGCGCAACCGGCTCCTGATCGCGCCTGGGCGCACCGCACGGATCCTGGTCTGGATGGTGGCTGCCGACAGCCGCGAAGCGCTGATGGATCTGATCGACCGGCACCACGACCGCAGCGCCTATGACCGCGCACGGACCCTGGCCTGGACCCAGGCTCAGGTGCAACTGCGCCATCTAGGCATCTCGCCGACCGAAGCCGCCGACTTCCAACGCCTCGCCGCCCCTGTCCTCTATCATGATCGCCGTTTCCGCCTGCCGTCTGCCCCCTTGGTACGGGGCGCCGGACGTCAATCCGGCCTTTGGCGGCTCGCGATTTCCGGCGACTTGCCGATCGTAGTGCTGCGCATCGACGATCCCGCCGATATCGGACAGGTTCGTGCCTTGCTACAGGCCCATGAGTACTGGCTGGGAAGGCAGCTTGGGGTCGATCTGGTGATCCTCAACGAGCACCCTGCCTCCTATGTCAAGGATCTGCAGACCGCCATCGACATCGCCTTGCGCAGCAGCCATTCCCGTCCCGGCGACGACACGCGACCGGCTTGGGGCGCCGTGTTTGCGCTGCGCTCCGACCTGATCGCACCAGATACGCGGGCGCTTCTCCTGGCTGCAGCGCGGGTTGTGATGCTGGCCCGGCGCGGCATGATCGGCGAACAGCTCGACGCCCTTCTTGCCGATCCTGTTACGGCTGACACCATGATCGCAGACACGCGACAGATTGGCCCCGCCCCGCAACCCGCCAATGCGCTCCGACTGCGCGCAAACAGACGTGACAGAACCGCCCCGCAGCGGGACGAGGCCAGGCCGCTATCCGACCGCCCGGACCTCGAGTTCTACAATGGCATAGGCGGGTTCGACCGGGAGGGACGAGAATATGTCATCCGCCTTGGCCCACCGGACACTACGCCTGCCCCATGGATCAACGTGATCGCCAATCCGGACTTCGGATTCCAGGTGTCGGCAAGCGGCAGCGGTTTTACCTGGGCCGAGAACAGCCGCGACAACCAGCTAACGCCTTGGTCCAATGATGCTGTGGCAGACCCTCCGGGCGAGGCAATCTATATCCGAGACGACGACAGCGGCGTGTTGTTTTCACCGACTGCGCGCCCTCTGCCGCTTTCTGCAGGGGCCGGTCCGCACATCGTGCGCCACGGCTTCGGCTACAGCCGGTTCGAGCATCAGGCGAATGGCATCGACTGCGAATTGGTACAGTTCGTGCCGCGCGCCGATCCGGTCAGGGTCTCGCGGCTGTTCCTGCGCAATACAGGGACGCAGCCCCGGAGGTTGAGCGTCGTCACCTATAGCGAACCCGTCATGGGTCAATCGCGCGCCGCCTCGGCCCCGTTCCTCGTGACCTCGCACGAGCCGGAAACTGGCGCGCTTCTGGTCCAGAATCCATGGAACACTACCTTTCCCGGCCGGGTGATGTTCGCGGCGCTCAACGCGCCTTCCGGTCCGGCCGAGGCCTGGACAGGAGATCGCACCGAATTTCTGGGCTCGGGCGGCAGCCATGCCGATCCCGCCGCACTACGCCGGGGCGCCGTCATGTCGGGGCGGGTCGGAGCGGGGCTCGATCCCTGCCTCGCGATGATGAAGACCCTGACCTTGGCCCCTGGCGAGAGCATTGAGCTCGTCCATCTTCTCGGCCAATGCGCAGACGCGGCGGCGGTCGTCCCGCTTCTGAAAAGGCTGCGGTCCGCCGACATGCAGGCCGAACTGGCCGCGGTACAGACCTATTGGGACGACACGCTGGGCGATCTCCGGATCGAGACGCCGGACCGGGCGATGGATATCATGGTCAACGGCTGGCTGCCCTATCAGGCGCTCGCCTGCCGGATCGAGGCGCGCGCGGCCTTCTACCAGGCCAGCGGCGCCTACGGGTTCCGCGACCAGCTGCAGGACAACATGGCCTTCATGCTGACGCGCCCCGACCGCACCCGCGCGCATCTGCTGCGGGTCGCCGCCCGCCAGTTCCCGGAAGGCGACGTGCAGCACTGGTGGCTGCCGCATTCCGGCCAGGGGGTACGGACGCGCATTTCCGACGATTGCGTTTGGCTCGGCCATGCTGTCGCCGCCTATGTGACGAGTACGGGCGACAGGGCGATACTGGACGAACAGGTGCCCTTCCTCGAAGGGCATCGCCTCGGAGAGACCGAGCACGACGCGTTCTTCCTGCCCGACGATGCGGGCCACGGTGCGGCGCTGTTCGATCATTGCGCCCTGGGGCTGGACCGCGCACTCAGCCTGACCGGGGAGCACGGTCTGCCGCTGATCGGCAGCGGCGACTGGAACGACGGGATGAACCGCGTCGGCGCCGCCGGCCGCGGCGAAAGCGTCTGGCTGGGCTGGCTGCTGCTGCAGACGCTCGGCGCCTTCGTGCCGCTTGCGGAAGAGCGCGATCCGGCCCGGGCACGGCGCTGGCTCGAGCAGGCCGAAACGCTGCGCCTCTCCATGGAGACCCATACCTGGGATGGGGACTGGTACCGCCGCGCGACCTTCGATGACGGAACATGGCTGGGAGCGGCCGGCTCCCCGGCCTGTTGCATCGACTCGATCCCGCAAAGCTGGGCGGTGTTGTCCGGACAGGCAGATCGCGACCGCGCGCGGCGCGCGATGGAGTCCGTCGACAGCCTTCTGGTCGATCGCGAAAACGATCTGGCGCGGCTGTTCACGCCGCCCTTCGGGATCGGTCCCGACTCGGGCTCGCAGGATCCGGGCTACATCGCCGGCTATCCGCCGGGGCTGCGCGAGAATGGCGGGCAATACAGCCATGCCGCGATGTGGGCCATTCTGGCCTGGGCGCGACTGGGGGATGGAGCGCGCGCTGCGGAGCTCTTCGCGATGCTCAATCCGATCAATCACGCCCGGTCGCCTGAGGACGTACAGCGCTACAGGACGGAACCTTATGCGGTCGCCGCCGATGTCTATTCCGTTGCCCCGCATATCGGACGCGGCGGCTGGAGCTGGTACACGGGCGCGGCCGCCTGGATGCACCGTGCGGCCATCGAAGGCATCCTCGGCGTGACCCGGGACGGAGACCGTCTGCGGATCGCCCCCACCATGCCACCCGACTGGCCGGGATTTTCCATGATGCTGAGGGTGGCGGGCACGTCGTGCAGGATCCGGATCGAGAGAGCGGATCATCCGAGAGCCACGCTGGATGGCCACCCCATCACGGCCGGGCCGGTGGTGTTCCTGCCCCTCGACGGCGGGTCTCACGACCTGAACCTGACTCTCGGCCCCCTTGTGTCGACCGAGACGTCAGCCGAAATCGACAGTTCTGTGCTCCCGATCCCGCCGGATTGACCGCCCGTCCAACCGTCGCCACTCAATCGACCCGACGCCGGGTGACCGCATTGCAGCCGAAAGGCACCTAACGTGACCACGCTGACGACCTATCACAAGACCGAATACCGCTACGGCGAACCCGTTCTGCTTGGACCTCATCGGATGATGCTGCGCCCGCGCGAAGCCCGGGACCTGCGGCTGGTGTCGCATGAGATCACCCTCACGCCCCATGCCGATATCACCTGGGCCCATGACGTTGCGGGCAATGCGGTCGCCACGGCACAGTTTAATCAGCCGAGCGACCATCTGATCATCGAAAGCCGTGCCACGGTCGATCTGACCGCCGCGGTCTGGCCGGTATTCGCCATAGCGGCGGAGGCAATCAGTTTTCCCTTCCTTTATTCAGGCGACGATTGGGCCGACCTCGGCGCCCTGACGGCACCACAATATCCCGACCCTGACGGCAAGTTTTCCAGCTGGGTCGAGGCCTTCATCCTTAAGCGCCCCACGGATACGTTGTCTCTGCTCAAGGATATCGCCAACGGGGTGTCGACGCAGATCGCATATCAGGGGCGAGAGATGGAAGGGACACAGTCGCCGCTGGAAACACTTTCCCGCGGTTGGGGCTCATGCCGTGACTTTGCGGTGTTGTTTGCCGAAGCCGCGCGCATGCTCAGCTTCGGGGCCCGCATCGTTTCCGGCTACCTCTTTGATCCCGAAACGCGCCTTGTCGGGTCCGAAGGGGCGGGTTCTACCCATGCCTGGGCCGAAGTGTTCGTTCCCGGTGCCGGGTGGGTCGCGTTCGACCCTACAAACCGGAGCGTCGGATCAAAGAACCTCATTCCCGTGGCGGTCGCCCGTGGCATTCATCAGGTCGTCCCGGTCACCGGGAGCTTCACGGGGCGGGGAAACACCCAGCGATGCATGACCGTCGAGGTGCACCACGCGGTCATCGAATACTGATCACCGCGACCCCGGTCCGCGGCGACCGATCGAGGAGGGCCCTGCGCCAGCCTTCGAGGCAGAGCGAGAACGAAAGACCACATATTGCACGACGTCAGGACCTCTCCGCCGTCAATGCACTGGAGACCCCGGAATGACACACCTGTACCCCTTTGAGCCTTATCTTGCGCTCGCGCTTCTTCTGGTTCTCTTCGCGGGCTTCCTCTACGAGCGGTTCGCCCCCGAGGTGACGGCCGCAGCGGTCGCTGCGTTGTTTGTCGTTTTTGGACTGGTGCCGCAAGACACTGTTCTATCGGTTTTTTCAAATCCCGCACCGATCACCATCGCCGCGATGTTTATCCTCAGCGGCGCCCTCGTCCGCACCGGGTTGCTCGATGCGTTGGCAAACCGGGTCGTCGTCGCCGCCGGCCAGCGCCCCATTGCGGCTACCGGCGTGTTTCTGGCTTCGACCCTCGTGGCCTCGGCGCTCATGAACAACACACCTGTCGTCCTCGTGCTGATCCCGGTCGCCATAAGACTGGCCCAAAGCCTCGGCCTCGCAGCGACGCGTCTGTTGATCCCGCTCTCTTACATGGCGGTGCTCGGCGGGACCTGCACGCTGATCGGAACCTCGACCAATCTGCTGGTCGATGGCGTTGCCAGAGAGATCGGGCTGGCGCCCTTCTCAATTCTGGAAATCACACCGGTCGGTCTGGTGGCCGCGGCCACCGGCGGATTGACCCTGCTGCTACTCGGACCGCTCCTGCTTCCCAACCGCAAGGATCAGACGGATCTGGGTGCGGCAGGTGAGGCGGATTTCCTGACCGAGTTGCGTCCAAAGGATGATTTCTGGGGACTGGGCCACTCCTTGGGAGACATCGATGATCTGACCCGTCCGGGTGTGACTGTGGTCGGAATACGTTCCGGTGCAGAGGTTAGACGTGACGACGTGCTCGATCACATCCTTGCCGCTGGTGACCGGCTGATCGCAGTTATCCGCACCTCCGAACTTCTGACCTTGAGAAACCGGAAAGGATGGGATGTCGGACTGCGTCAGGGACCGACAGCCAGGGAAAACTCAGAAACCACAGTCGCAGAGGCGATCGTCACGCTCTCGCATCGCAGCCGCGGTGTACGGATCGCGCAACTGACCATCGGGTTCAGGTATGGCATGCGTGTCCTGGGCGCACATCGCCATGGGGAAAGCCTTGGCCCCGACCTCTCGACCACGCTCCTCAGACCAGCGGACAAACTGCTACTGGAGGGAACCGACGAAAGCTACGACCGCCTGATCGAGGCGGGGGACCTGGCTGGCGTCACGATGGCCGGAGGGCGCCCCTTTCGACGCGGCAAGGCCCCGCTTGCGCTTGCGGCACTGTTTGCAGTGGTGGCCCTGGCCGCCATCGGTGTGGCGGACATCAGCCTTGTCTCCCTCGTCGCCGTGGCCTTCATCCTCATCCTGCGCTGCATCGACAACGATGAGGCCTGGAGTTCCATCGACGCGGGCGTGCTCGTTCTGATCTTCTCGATGCTGGTGGTTGGTGCGGGGCTGCAGCACTCGGGCGCGATTGCCTTGATCGTCGGTGCCATTGCCCCGCCGCTTGCGGACATGCCCCCGATCATCGCCCTGGCCGCGGTCTATCTGCTCGCTTCGACCTTGACGGAGGCGGTCACCAACAGTGCGGTCGCGGTCGTCGTGACCCCTCTGGCGATCGGACTGGCGGACCAGATCGGGGTTGATCCACGCCCCTTCGTTGTCGCAGTCATGTTCGGAGCGAGCGCAAGCTTCGCGACCCCGATCGGCTATCAGACCAACACACTGGTCTATGGTGCGGGCAACTACAAGTTCACGGACTTCATCAAGATCGGTCTTCCAATGAACATCATCGTAGGGGCCGCCGCAGTTCTGACAATTCCGGTGTTCTTTCCCTTCTAAAACAGCCGCTGAATGGCCTGCTCCTGGATTCCTAGACAGCAGGGCAGGAAGCCGAGATGAACCTGGAACCCGACGCCGCCAAACACGCGTTTGAGTGGCATTCCGGCGTCTGTCGCGACCTCCTGAGACGCTTGCTGAAGACTGAGGGCGACTCTGTCATTTCAAAAGCGGTCCGGTCTGATCCAGATACGCCGGATCGAACCCGGCAAGCTCCGCCAGCCCGCTGTAGTCGTGAAATGCCACGTGACCGTCGCGGAAAGTCACCAGACCGCGTTCACGCAATTGCCGCAACACACGGTTCACATGGACTGCGCTCAATCCAAGCGCGTCGGCAAGGTGATATTGTGTGAGCGGGCAGTCGTACCCCTCCTTGCTCCCCATGCCTACCAGAGCCAGCCGCGATCCCAACTCCAGCAGGAAATGCGCCATCCGTGCTCCCGCGTCCCGCCGCCCAATCCCGACGAGATGTTCAACCACCATCGCCTCATCCCGCGATGCCGCCCAAAGGATGGCCGTTGCGAGCCGCGGTGTCTGCGCGAACGCCTCGAGCAGATCGCCCGTCAAGACTTCTGCAGCCTCTACGTCCACGATTGGCTCGAAACTGTGGTCCGAGGTACGCAAAAGCACGCTTCGCAATCCCAGAAAATCGCCCGGCACCTGAAAATCAACGATCTGCCGCGTTCCGTCCGGCTGGATCTTGTAGGAGCAGACCCAGCCCGCGGACAGGATGTAGGCGGCCTGATCCGATTGTCCCTGATGGGCCATGTCTCGCCCGGCGACAAAAGACCGCCGACGCCCGTGCAGACGCGCCAGCGCCGCAAGTTCGGCCTCTGACAAAGCGACAAATGCCGAGAGTTTTCGGGTGAGCGGACTTGCCGCAGCCGCTGTCATGACCCTTTCCTTTCGGTTGCGGGGATATGTCGAGACTGGCTCATGGACTGCTCTCGATCAGTCCAGCATAGAGCATTTCATGCAAGAAAGGGGAACACATCAGGCACGCTGCACCGTCAGATTGTGACGCGATGAAAGGAACACACCGGATGCCTACGTCGAACGACGCTTCTGGACTGGCCGCCCTGTCGATCTGCGAGTCACTTCTGTTGGCCATGAACGATCGCGGATTGCTGCCGGAGAACGAGATCGTCGGAGTTCTCCGCGACGCCGCGGCCATCCATGAGAACACCATCGACACTGAGCCTGACGCGGAAATTCACCGGGTCGCGGCGGCCCTGATCAATCAGATCATCACTCAGGGCAATTCGGTGCACCGACCACCAGCATGATGCATTCAATCGTAGAGGATCTGCATCACCCATGACGTTTTCGTCCCGCTCAGATAACAAGCAGCCTCAACGGCATGGCCGACAGGACGCTACGGCGAACAAAAGAGGCGAACATGGCAACTCCGGACCCGACCTACAGGATGCCGGATCACACGCGGAGGCGGTCAAAAGTGCTGGCCATTCTTCCGCCGAGACCGACCGCGCATCGAAGCAGTCGCAGTTCACCCCATCGGACTGGACACGAACGCTGGCGGCGTATCGACAACCTATCCCGTCGCGTAGCGTTTTCGAACTCACCATTACACTCGCGCCATTCGTGGCGCTCTGGGCTGTCGCCTCGTGGGCGCTGTCGATCAGCACCGCGTTGGCAATCATTCTGGCGCTAGCGAATGCGGCCTTTCTCGTCCGTCTGTTCATGTTCCAGCATGATTGCGGTCACGGGTCGCTGTTCCGCAGCCGGTGCCTCTGCGACTGGATCGGGCGGGTGATCGGCGTTCTCACTCTGACCCCCTACGATGTCTGGCGCAAGACGCACGCGCTCCACCACGCCACGACCGGAAATCTGGACCATCGGGGTGTCGGAGACATACCAATCCTGACGGTCAGCGAATATCAGGACAAGAGCCGACTTGGCCGGGCGGGCTATCGGCTGATCCGCAATCCGGTGTTCCTGTTCGGCGTGGTGCCGTTCTATACATTCTTCCTGCAAAACCGCCTGCCCGTGCACCTGATGCGATCCGGCTGGCGGTACTGGCTGAGCGCGATGGGCACAAACCTCGCCATTGGCCTTTCACTGATGACGATCATCTGGCTGGGCGGCTGGGATGTTCTGCTGTTCGTGTTCCTCCCGACGATGTTTCTGGCAGCGGTCACCGGCATGTGGTTCTTTTACGTGCAGCATCAGTTCGAAGATACAAGCTGGCAGCACGACGGGGACTGGAACATTCAGGACGCGGCCCTGCACGGAAGTTCACACTATGCGTTGCCCGGTATCCTGCGCTGGATCAGCGCAAACATCGGCGTTCACCATGTGCATCATCTGGCCAGCCGCATTCCCTTCTACCGTCTGGACGAGGTTATCCGGAATCACGATGTCCTGGCGCAGACCAAGCGCATAACACTTTGGGAGAGCTTCCGCTGCGCGCGCCTCCACCTCTGGGACGAGCAACGCCATAGACTTTTGTCGTTCGCGGAAGCTCGGGCGCTTTCTGCCTGAGACTGAGCGATTTGGCCGAGGGACAAGGAAACAGACCCTGGTTGCGTGTGCGGAGTCACTGTCCCTCTGAGTGGAAAAAAGGGGAAAACGGTCCAATGATCGACAAACTAGCATCTCTGCCCCATGAGGCCGCCGACACGCTCGCGCGACCCTTCGCACGCTTTCTGAAAATCGAGGCGGCAGCGGGTGCCCTTCTTTTCCTGGCGGTGTTGCTGGCGTTGGGACTGGCGAATTCGCCTTGGCACCGCGTTTTTCTGGATTTCTGGGAAACTCGTATCGGCCTGACATTCGGCTCATGGGATTTCAGCCGCTCCCTGCGCCACTGGGTCAATGACGGATTGATGACGCTCTTTTTCTTTGTGCTCTCGCTCGAGCTCAAGCGGGAAATCGTTCTGGGAGAATTGAGAAATCCTCGACAAGTCGCCTTGCCTCTGGCGGGGGCCGTGGGCGGCATGGTGGTTCCGGTCGCAATGTATTTGGCGTTGATGTCCGGAGAATCCGGACTGCATGGTTGGGGAACCGTTATGGCAACCGATACGGCATTCGTAATCGGGTGCCTCGCGCTATTCGGAAACCGGGTTCCACCTACCCTGCGTCTCTTCTTGCTCTCGCTGGCGATATTCGATGATGTCGGCGCGATTCTCGTGGTCGCGCTCGGGTACGGAGAAGCCCTGAACTGGTCGGCACTCGGGGTGGGTCTGCTGGGAATTGGTGCCGTTGCAAGCGCCTCGCGGCTCGGAATCAGAAGTGTTCCGGTCTATTCATTGCTGGGAGTTGGAATCTGGCTAAGTGTTGATGCATCCGGCGTCCATGCGACCATCGCTGGCGTCATTCTGGGCCTCATGACACCCACCCGGGTCTGGGTCAGCGATGCACGTCTACGGGGGATCCTGGGGCGGTTGCTGGCCCATCCTGCCGGCGAGCATTGGAGTGGCGATACCACAGAACGCCATGACCTTCTCCAGGCAGGGGCAGCGGTCACGGAATCCGTCTCTCCAGTCGAGCGTCTCGAGATGATACTGCACCCTTGGGTCGGCTTTGCAATAATGCCGATCTTCGCGTTGGCTAATGCCGGCATGACGTTTCAGGGTGCTGATTTCCAACAAACAGTCACTCTGGCGGTCATTGCCGGATTGGTATTGGGAAAGCCGATCGGCGTACTCGGTTTCAGCTGGCTTGCAGTTCGTTCCGGCATTGCGGTGCTTGCGCCGGGCCTGTCCTGGCCCTTCATCGTGGCCGGCTCGTTTTTGGCGGGGATTGGGTTCACGATGTCGGTCTTCATCGCGGATCTGGCCTTCGATGCGACGATGCTTAACGCTGCCAAACTAGGAATCCTGTCAGGATCGGCCTTCGCTGCGACAATCGGCACACTGATACTGCTTCAACTGACACGGCTCGAGACGAGGACATGATACGCAAGGCATGACGACGCTCAGAGACCGCAGCCTTGGAGTGCCCGGGATTTTGGATTTGGGCCAAAGCCGGACAATCCGCTGGTCACCCGCGCCCTGACGAGCGGACAGGTTGCACCGCCGTTTGCCATGAGCGCGACGCTTTGCACCGCCGACAAATCCGCTCCCCGAAGCCTTCACTCGGAACGGGCGTGCGGCAACGGAGACAAAGACGCTCTTTCGGGACATCATCGATGGCCCGCACAGGCCCATTGTCCTGATCCACGAGTTCGGTCATCGATCTGCGCCATCCTCTTCAATCAGCCGTGCCAGATCACCAAGCGTGCGCTCGATGAGTTCCTGTCGCCGGGCGTCACTGGCTTCGGCGGTTTCCGAGTAGCGCCGTATCAGATACTGCGCTTTGAGCGCTGCCTCATGCCAGTTGGCGGCGGGTTGGGCGAGGAGCTGTACTTCGAGTTCCTCCTGCCGCAAGCGGAGCGCTCTTTGATCGGCTTCGAAATCCTTCAGGGAGTGTCGCCGGATGTCGGCCGCGATCCGGCCTTCGGCGCTTCGCCTTGTATCGAGGTCAACCGGATCGTCGGTCATCGCTATTGTCTCCCTGGTATCATCGTTCGACCAACGCTTCGGCCCCTGCACGGGCAGGGTCAGCCCCTGCGCCTGACGTTTCTCCTTCCATTGCCCTCAGGTATCCGAAGAGATCGCTGTCGGTCGTGAGAACAAGTGTCGTTCCGCCCGAGATCATATCCTTGTAGGCCTGCATGGTTCGCGTGAACGCGTAGAATTCAGCGGCCTCGGGAGTGATGTTGTAGGCTCTTGCATAGATGTCCGCCGCCGAGGCATCTGCCAGGCCCCGGATTTCTTCCACCTCCCGGTAGGCTTCGGATTGGATCTTGTTCAGGTCGCGCACGCGGTTGCCGCGGATACGCGCGGCTTCGCCATTGCCTTCGGACAGGAAACGCTCGGCGATCTGTCGTCGCTCCGAGATCATGCGATCATAGATCTTCGGACGCACGCTTTCGTTGTAGTTGATCCGCTTGAAGCGGATGTCGAGGAGTTCTATCCCGAAGACACGAACCTTCTCTGCGGCAGCCGCGAAGATCTCCTGCTCCACCATTGCCCGGCCCTTTTGTATGGGGACCAGCGCACCGATGTCCTGCGCGCGCTCTTCATCCGTCAGGAGCGTGTCCCGCAGCGGCACCCTGCCTTTCGTTGTTCGAATGATCTCGATCAGCTCGTGCTTGGCGACGGCATTGCGGGTCTCGCTGCCGAGAATGTCGTCGAGCCGCGATTGCGCGCTGCGCTCGTCGCGCAGGCGCAGGAAATACTGCAACGGATCTGTAATTTTCCAACGGGCGAACAAGTCCACGGAAATATAGAGCTTATCCTTGGTTGGCATGTCCGAAGGGTTGCCGTCCCACTCGAGAACCCGGCGATCGATCCGATTGACCTCCTGAATAAAGGGGAGTTTCAGCTTGAGGCCGGCTGTCGTGATCGGTTCTCCAACGGGTTTGCCGAATTGCGTAATGATCGCCTGTTCGACCTCGCCAACCGTGTAGAAGGCGCCCGGGGCGGTCACGACGACCGCAACGGCGAGACCTGCAAGAATGCCAGATTTCAGTTTCATGGCTGATCCTCCCGGGCCCGGTCGAGCGTCAGAAGCGGCAGAATGCTCGCGGTCGAGCCATCGACGATGATCTTCGACCCGATCCCTGGCAGCACGTCTTGCAGGGTCTCGATATAGATACGCCGTCTCGTGACGTCGGGCGCCTTCACGTATTCGGCCAGAAGCGCGGTGAACCGTGCGGCGTCGCCTTCAGCCTCGTTTATGCGTTTCAGGCGATAGCCATCGGCCTCGCGGATGCGCTGGTCTTTCTCGCCCTCGGCCAGTGGAATGACTTTGTTGTATTCGCGACGCGCTTCGTTGATCAGGCGCTCCTTCTCCTGCTGGGCCTGATTGACCTCATTGAAGGAGGCCTGAACCGGTTCGGGCGGGTTGATGTTCTTGAGCTGCACCTGATCGATGCTGATCCCCATCGCGTACTTGGTCGTCAGCGCCTGCATCTTCAGAAGAGCTTCGCTTTCGATCTCCTGCCGGCCTATAGTGATGACCTCGTCGACTGTGCGGTCGCCGACAACCTCACGCATAACAGACTCGGAAACATAACGAAGCGTCGCGCCCGGCTGACGCACCTCGAAGAGGAATTTCAGCGGCTCCGAAATCCGGTATTGCACCACCCACTCCACGAGAGCGGCGTTCAGATCGCCGGTTACCATCTCGGTTTCGCGACGGCCATCGACCGGACTTTGAAACGGATCACTCGCGCCCGGCGTTGTGAAGCCGAATTCCTGTTTCAGCTGACGCTTCACGGGAACCAAGGTGACCACATCGACCCCAAGCGGAAATTTGAAGTGCAGCCCCGGCGGAACCTCAGCGGTGTATTTTCCAAATCGCTGCACGACGGCCACGGAGTCACTCGGAACCGTGTAGTAGGACGACCAGGCGACAACTGCGAAGAAAGCAACGGCCCCCACCACCGCGGTGCTCTTGGCGGGTGGCAGACCACCTGGCAACAGCCCACCCAAGCGCTCGCGACCCTGACGGAGAATGGCATCGATCTCTGGTGGAGCGCGCTTCTGTCTGGGGTTCCATGGTCCCCGATCGTCCGGGCGGTCGTCCTCATGATCAGGCATGGTGGTTTCCTCTTGTTCTGGTGCGGCCAACTCTGCTGCGACTGCGGGGCCAAGGGTCTGCGTGCTGCGGCACGGCTCAATTTCGCCGCGGCGGCATCCCTTCATTCTCTGCGACCTGAATCGAATATTTGCCCGGCGGCATGCCGAGGTCACCGACGGGTGTCGCGGCATCAGGGGCGGCCACGGACGAACGCTCGATTGAGTAGAGATGCCGAAGCTGCATTTCAGAGACGCCGTCGGCCTGCATTACCAGCCGCACCATCGGATCGGCCAACATCTCCTCGAGGAAGAATTCCGTGAGCTCTTTTCCGGTGAGCTCATCCTTTGCGCGGGCTGCATCGAGGTCGATCAGAGAGACCCTCAATGTGCGTGACAATCCGGGATGTGAGTTTCGCGGATGCAGATTTACCAGCACCGAGGCCTTCCAGGCATCGGGGTTGCGGTCATCGGGCGGCGCACTCAGCTCGGTTTCGATGTCATAGGTTCCGGCCGGCAGCATTTCGTCAAAGCCCGGGACCTTGAACGGTCTCGAAAACACCGCAACGCTCTTTATTTTGGGGTGTTCCACCTGCGTCCTCCTTGTTTACGGTCAATTCGGTGATCTCAAGTTCCGCCAGCGGCCTCCCCTGCGTTGGAAGACCTTCAAATCCAGAGCCTTGCCTCAGAGAGGATCAGAGCCGTGATCGCCTGATGGCCGACCACTTGGATTGAGGCCCGATCAGGTCAATTGATCGGTCCAGACCCGGAACTCCAACAGCGTGCTTGGCCCGAAGGTCTGCGTCAAAGGCACATCCGCGGCATCCCGGCCGCGCGCGATCAGGATCCTCGCGGTGCGCCGTGTGTTGTTGCGCGGATCGAAGACCCACCAGCGACCCTCGAGAAAGACTTCCATCCAGGCCGCGAAATCTCCGGGCGGATAGGGCTCGGGCTCGCCAATATCGCTCAGATAGCCCGTGCAGTAGCGGGCCGGAATGTTCATGCATCGGCAGAAGGCGATGGCGAGATGCGCAAAATCACGGCACACACCGGCCCGGCCGGCAAGCGTCTGAGAGGCTGTGCGGGTCGCATTCGCCTGCATATAGTCGAAAGCCACAGTCTCGTGAACAAAATCGCAGATCGTCTGGACCCTGGCCCATCCGGGCCTTGTGTTCTCAAACAGCCGCCAGGCTTCGTCGGACAGAAGATCCGTGTCGCAATATCGGCTGCCGAGCAGATAGACGAGCGTCTCGAACGGCAGATCCTGGACCGCGTGCTGGGCCGCATCCGGAGCAGCGGGGTCGAGCAACCCGCCATCCCGGAAAATGCCATCGGAGGACAAGGTGAAATCGCCCGCTGGTGCCACCATGCGCGTGCACCAGTTTCCGAAACCGTCACGGTAGCTTTCGAGCGGGACGCTGGGAGAGGTGACGAGATAGTCGGCGCGCTCCAGATCACCGAAGCGCGAATAGTGTACATTCAGCATCGCGATCAAGGGCGTCGGTTGGGTCAACGCGTAGCGCAGGCGGCATCCTAAGCTGACGCGCATCCCGGACGCACGAGGACCCCCCGAAGTGTGCGGATCATCGTCCAAGAGCACACCCCCCATCGGACAATCGAAAGCCTCGGTCACAACTCCAGCGATTGCCTGATCGATCGAGATGGGCGTTCTCCGGCAGCACGATCACGACGCAGTTGCGATCCTTGCGCTCGTATCCTCGCTCACAGCGCCATCCCGGCCCATACGAATCCGTGTCCAGAAAGGCATTGGCCGGTAACACGATGGCATCGCAGCGACCGTCAACCTCGGAAAAGCCTCTTTCGCAACGCCATGTATCGCCGTAATCGGTGTTGGTCAGGTAGCCGTTATCCGGCACGGCAATTGGAACGCACGCGCCATCGCCCGCTGCAAAGCCGCGATCACAGGTCCAGCCCGTGCCTCCGGGATCTTCCGTGAGAAATGCGTGTTCCGGCAGGATGATTGGAACGCAGGTTTCGCGGTCCTGCCGATATCCGCGTTCGCACTGCCAGTCGGAACCGTAAGATTGCAGGAAGGCGTGGGCGGGCACAAGGATGGGGGCGCACGATGCCTCACCCCTCTCTTCGTATCCGCGGCGACATTCCCACCCCGTTCCGTAGGAACGACCCGTCGCATAGGCATTCTCCGGCAGTTCGATCGCAAGGCACTCAGCGCCATCCACCCGATACCCCAGGACACAGTTCCACCCTCCGCCATAGCTGCGGGCCTGCGCGTTCTGCGGGATCGGTCCAGTCCCGTCCTGCGCAAAGACCGGAAACGCGAGAGAGGCGATCATGCCGGCCACCGCAGTCAGTTTCGCAAAAAGGCGCCCGAGGGTCCTGCCATGTGAATGCGCATCGTGTGCCATTTGCTCCATCCTTCAAGTTCTGGGGCAGTTCGCTTGCCTGTGGGATTTCGAGCGCATCGGCTGAAGTGTGCCGTTTGCTGCCCCGCCGCCGAGACATTCGGCAACACAGATGCAATATCTGGTCTTGTCGGCATGCCTTCGTTCTCGGCTGCCTGGATCGCAAACTCGCTCGGTCCAGTAGGTTGAATGCCGAGGATCATGGCAGGGACAGCTTTAACAATGCCGCAGCTGCGTTGGCGTGCTCCTCTTGGTGGTAGTCGCCGCGAAAGACGCCGTTGACCGTCACGTGCCATATGCCGTTTCTCTGTTGGACGAGAACCTGGTCGCGTTGCGCATGCGGATCGGAGCCCTCCAATCTGTCGTTTTCAGAGGCGCTAGCGCGTTTCGCAGCCTTCGACGGATCGACCGGCGGCTGGCGCGGTTCACCGAGAAGCATCACGGCGCGGATGAATTCTTCCGCATAGTCGTCGGCCCCCCGATAGTCGTGCTCGTGCCGAGCCATGCGCATCGGTTCCACGAACCGTTCTCTCAGATGATCGACAAACCGCGGCTCAGTTCGGGACATGTATGCGATCAGTGCCTGAAGGACCCTTTCATGAGCGAGCACGCGACGTTCGAGCTCGGTTCTCTCATCTCGGGAATCGGAAGATTGTTCCATCGCGGGCAGGGTCTCTTCGTTGCCGATATCCGGGGACTGTTGCATTCGGAGGCTCTAAAGTTGGAGCTCTGCGAGACAAGCTTGCGCGATGTCGCGATCCGGAGCATCGGTGCCGGGTACGGTCGCCCATCCCGCCTTCATAAGCGCGTCGCGCCTCTGGTAGGTTGACGCAGCCTTGATTGTTTCCATCTTTGCGGCCCGCTCCGGATCGGTCCGGGCCATTTCCAGACAAACGGGCACCATGGCCGCGACAACATCCTCGTGGGCCATGGTCAAGGCTCTGTCGCTCGAAGTTCCGCCGGTCACCCAGCCGCCCCATGTAAATCCGACGACACCTACAATGACCGCGCCGATTGCGGCGCCGTAGATGCCGGGTTTAAGCCATTCGGGAGTGTTCATTTCAAGTCCTCCGACGGGGAAAGCGCCGTCTCGCTATTTCGGTTCGGAAATCTCCGGTCCAAGCCAAGTGCCGTTTCCAGATCCCGCTCGCTGGTCGATCGCAGTTCGACTCGTCCAGCCCTTTGCCCCTTTACTCGTACGGTCAGATATGTCGCCGTCCTTCGGTAGGCCGCGAAGCTGAGACCTTCCAGAAGCTCTTCCTCGACGACCACGTCGTAGTCGCCGGCGGGCAATTCATCCGTGTAACCGGACAAGAGAAACGGGTGTTCGAACGTCACAGTCGACTTGGTCGAGCGCATGGCCATACCTGATCTCCGTGCTGTCTGCGGGGAGCAGCACCACGTCCACCCCATGATTTCGGGGAAGAGGCACAGCGTGCTGGTATCAGTACTTTTACCTGACGATCGGACGACACGCCCTGACCCATGTTAGCATGGCTCGCAATGGTGAGCTGACGGGCAAGACCCGAGCGGGTCTGGCATTGGCAGCGTCAGCTTGGCGCCAGACTGATCTGCATCAGCCCGTGCAGGGCGGAATTTGGGCAGGATCGACGCCAACCGAGGTCTTCTCGGCCGGAGTTGGCGACCCAGATCGTTCTGTGTCTAAACCTGCCGAGATCCCGAGCCACATTTATGTAGGAAGCAAAAATGCCCGCACCAGGTATCCTTAATTTCCACGACCCCGCATTGGAGCGGTTTCTCTTCGCCTCCGTCGGCGAAGACCGAAACGGCTCCAGCGTGACCGTACTCTCTGCGCTTGCCAGGCTGGACCTCGATCCTTGGGACGTGGCCGCCGAGCTTGCGTCTTCAGGCCGTGAAGCTGCTGTCTCGCGCTTGAGAACGCTGCTGTCACGCTGCAAAGACGTGCCTGCACTTGCGACTGAGAATGGAAAGGTGGCGCGCACCCTTGCTCCTCTCCTTCCGCCTGCCGCACCGGCCGCTACGAGTGTAGGCGATGCCGTACATAAGGGCATTGCCTCCTCGCCAGGAACGATCCTGTCAGTAGCGGTCGTGATACTGTTCCTGATCCAGGTAATACTTTCC
This sequence comes from Pseudodonghicola xiamenensis DSM 18339, assembly GCF_000429365.1. Classification (GTDB taxonomy): domain Bacteria; phylum Pseudomonadota; class Alphaproteobacteria; order Rhodobacterales; family Rhodobacteraceae; genus Pseudodonghicola; species Pseudodonghicola xiamenensis. The sequence goes on from NZ_AUBS01000035.1 coordinate 32,511, forward strand.
GGCACATGGGAGACAGCCGAATGACCCTCTCCACGCCGCAAAGCAATCTTCCCGACGATGCCGCAAGTAAGATTAGCAGACCGTCTTCTACGGATCAGAAAATTCTCTGGGATATGGAGGAGCGCTTCTGGACAAGTGGCTCCGACAACGCGCGCGCAACCACCGCCAAGGATGCAATCATGATCATTCCATATCCTCCGGGTATCCTACAGGGTGATCAAATCTGGCATGGCCTGAAGCGGAGAACCGGCTGGCGGTCCGTGGCGATGGCTGAGCGTAGAACAACGCAATGTGGCGACATTGTCATTCTCAGCTACCGTGCCTCTGCTGAGAAACCCGATCTGCCCATCTATGAAGCACTTTGCGCCTCCACCTATCTGAACGATGTGGGTGGCTGGCTCCGCACGTCTCACCAGCAGACTCCAGTCGACTGAGCCGTATGATGAGCCCATAGAGCGGTTCCGTATTTGCCTGAATCAAAGGCCGATTCCGGATCGGGTTGTTCAGAATATGGTCAAGGTGGCTAGCATCGGAGACCGATGCCGTATGCAAACAATTTTCGCGAAAGAGTTAACAGATCGAAGCATCTAGGGGATAGCCCGTCGTCGAAAATTCCAGTTTAGAGGATTCTGACGTAGTTTAGAGCGGTTGCGGGGCAGGATTTAAACCAACGGCCTTCATATTTTCAGTCCGAATGGGCGTTCTCATTTCAATGCGCTCTACCCTGTCCCAACCGCTTCGCCCTCTCCGCCATCCTAACAACTTGCACACTTGCCATCGCCACGGAGCTCTGCGCGGACGCAGGCGCCTGCACAAGGCCTCTCCCAATCACCTCCCCGCTGGTCAGCGCACCAATCCGCGACCTGCCTTTGACGCCGGCCGTGTTGAAGATCCCACGCACGACCCCAGCCGATCCAGCGACAATGGCGGGCGCGGCCGCCACCATCAGGTTGCCCGAAATCCCCCTCACGATCAGAGGTGTCGCCGCGACGAAACCTTTTGCCAGAAAGACCATGACGAAGAACGGCACGAGCGATCCGATGTTGGTTGCCGAGTTCGGATCGCCGAGCTGGGCGAGCAGCGAATTCGCCATGCCGACGACCGTCGAGAACATTGCTGCGATTACGATGGGGTAGAAAGCATAGCTGACCGTCGTCGAGACCCACCTATGGAAAAAGTCTTTGGTCGCATCGAAGAGAGACAGAGCGATCATGATCGGAGCGAGGCCAAGCATGAGTGTCAGCATCATCTTGGCGAAAATGAGTACGATGCCGGTCATGAAGCCAAGAAGGCTCAACAGAACGAGCCCTATGCCGCCCAAGATCGCACCTGTCATCCAGTTCAGGTTGCTGCCGATGGCGTTCAAGTATTGGCTGAACTCTGTAATGAGATCATCGAACTCGGCCGCGAAGTATGTGGCCCCCGCCCCTCCGCCGCCGACCGAGGAAATCAGGGCTCCAGCGACATAGTCGAGCCCGCCGATGATGGCATTCGCGACCGCGTTGAAGTTGGCCCAGTTGAAGGCGAAGAGCCCTATCAACATCAGCTTGATCAGGTACCAAAAGAAGCTGGCCCCATCCATGCTGCGGAATTGGAAGGCCATGTTGATGCAGACGCCGATCAGCGAAAGAGTGGCCATCAGCAGGACGATCGCGCCGACATTGCTTGCCACAGCCCCGAACTGGGACTCGGCCGCATCGACAAGGAACGCGTCTGCGGTTCCGACCATCCAACTGACGACACCCACTACCAGGTCCCTTGCGCTTCGCAGATATCCTGCACTTCACGGGCGATCTGGTTTTGTTGGTCCCTGAGGGCTAACCGAGCTTGAGTATGTTCCGCCTGAGTACTTGTCGCAAAACGTTCTTCATATTCCGCCGAGGCAACATCCCATGGTGGGAAGCGGATGTCACAGCCACAATCGCCTGATGACTTGATCGCCTGCCAAGAACGCAATTCATAGAGCCGCATCATGGTTCGAGCCTTGTAGGCTTCCCGCGGGTCGATTTCGTCCATCCAGGTCGGGCGCGCCGGACGTTCGTTGCAGATCCGGTATTGTTGAGGCGACATATCGACTGTGAGATCGTTTGAGACCTGAGGCGAAGTCTGCGCCACAAGGGGGCCCGCCAAGGCGGCAAGCATGAGTGCGAGAATTGGTTTTCGCATCTGGGGGGTTCCTTTTTTACTCAGCGGCAACGGAGGGGCTCTTGTTGCCTCTGCCGTCGACCATGTCGAGATTCAAATCGGTGGTTTGACCCGGGAGAAAGAACTCGGTGATTCCGCGCGCGCCTTCATGGCGGCCTGCCTGAATGATCACGTCGATCGAGCCCTCGATATAATCGATCATGTCGGCATAGGTCATTGGCACATCGGTTTTCAGGGCGGCGATGGCGAGGCGGCGAACAGCAAGTTGTGGGGTCTCGGCATGCAGCGTGGTCAGCGATCCACCGTGGCCGGTGTTGATTGCCTCGAGAAACGTCATCGCCTCGCGCCCGCGGACTTCGCCTAGGACGATCCGATCGGGTCGCATGCGAAGCGTTGAGGCCAAGAGCACATCGGCACTGCGGGCATCCGTGTCCCGGTCAGCGATCAACGTCACGACATTGGGCTGCTCGGGGTGCAGCTCGGCTGCCTCCTCGATGGTGATGATCCGCTCTTCGGGCGGGATCAGTGAAAGGATCTTG
>NZ_AUBS01000036.1 GCF_000429365.1 Pseudodonghicola xiamenensis DSM 18339
AAGAGCCACGTCTGCTTGTTGCGGTTGATCATATTGCGCAAAGGCGCGCAAGAAGCACAGGCCCGACGACAGCCGAATCTCGCAATTAAGGGCAAAAATTGTCGTCAAACGCGCCGCGTCTCAGAATTAAGGGCAACGCGACACCCTGGCAATCGAGGGGCGGCTTGCTAGGTATCTCGTGATGGCCGATCCGCTGCGCGAGGGCTCGAGCGACCTGCTCGACGGGCTGCGTGGCGAGGGGATCGCGCGGATCCTCTTGGCCACCGGCGACCGCCACGCCGTGGCTGAACGGGTGACGCAGGGGCTTGGCCTCGACGGGCTGCGCAGCGACCTGACCCCGGACCAGAAGGTTCTGCTCGTTCTGACCGAGCGCAAGAATGGCCCGGTGATGATGGTGGGAGATGGCGTCAACGACGCTCCGGCGCTTGCCGCTGCCGACGTCGGTGTGGCGATGGGGGTGCGGGGGGCGGCAGCCTCGGCCGAGGCCGCCGATGTCGTCCTGCTCGTCGACCGCGTCGATCAGCTCCGGCCCGGGATCGAGATTGCCCGGCGCGCCAAGCGCATTGCGATTGAAAGTGTCGTCGCGGGGATCGGCCTTTCGGTCCTTGGCATGATCGCCGCCGCGCTGGGGTATCTGACGCCCGTCGAGGGTGCGATCCTGCAAGAGGTCATCGACGTCGCCGTCATCCTCAATGCGCTCCGCGCGCTGCGCATCGCACCGCGCGGAGTTGCCGAGGCCGCGGCGGGCTGAAACCTCAGCTGCCAACCTCTTCGATTTCGCGGCGCAATGCCTCGCCGGTGAAGCCCGCGCCCAGCAGAACGGCAAGCAGCAGCCGTGCTTTGACGCCACTCAGGTCGCCCGCAAAGATCACGCCGGCTTCGGCCAAGGTCTTGCCCCCGCCATTGCCGTAGATCGGGCGTACCCGGCCGCGCGGACAGCGCGTTGTCATGACAACCGGCATCCCCGCGGCAATCAGCTCGGTCGCGGCGGCGGTCACCGCAGGCGGCGTGTTGCCGCGCCCAAAGCCCTGGATCACCACGGCCTTCATGCCGTCGGCCAAGGCATGACGCAGCGCGCGCCCGTCGCTGCCCATCGCCATCGTTACCAGATCAATCGCGGGCTCGACCCGTTCCGGGGTATAGGTCCGGCGCAGCGCAGGGCGGCGCATCACGTAGACATCGGTGCCGTCGATTTCGCCCAGCTTGCCGTGCTCGTAAGAGTGGAACGTGTCGGTGCGCGAGGCATGGGTCTTCGAGACATCGCGCGCAGCATGGAATTCCTGCTCGAAGCAGATCATCGCGCCAAGGCCGCGTGCCGCAGGGGCCCCCGCCAGCCGGATCGAATCCGCGATATTGCGCGGCCCGTCAGTGTCGGGCTCGTCCGCCGATCGCTGCGCCCCGGTAAAGACGACAGGCTTTTCGCTGCGCAGCAAAAGGTCGGCGAGATAGCACGATTCCTCGAGCGTATCGGTGCCATGCGTGACCACCACGCCTAGGCAGTCCGGGTCTTCAAGCAGCGTGTTGATCCGCTGTGCCAGCGCGAAAGAGGTCGGCAGGTCGATTGCGTAGCTGCCGACATTGGCAAAGCTCTCGACCTTGAGCGGGATATCGTCGAGCGGATCGTGCAGCGCGGCGCGCAGATCCTCGGCCGAGACCGAGGCCACGACATGGCCGGTGGCGGGGTCGCGGCGAGAGGCGATCGTGCCGCCGGTGGTAAGCAGGGTAACGTGAGGCATCGGGGTCACTTGGGGCTATAGGCGGAGAAGCTGCCAGTATAGGGTTTCGGCAGAGGGTATGCATAGCCATGACGCTTGGAGGTGCCAAGCCCGAGGCTGAGCGCCGCCTCGACCATCTTGACCGCCGCCGAGACCCCGTCGATCGCGGGAGCGCCGATCTCCTGCGCGACATAGTCCATCAGGTCAGTCATCCCCGCGCAGCCCAGCAGGACGCTGTCGGCGCCATCCTCTTCGATCGCCTTGCGGCACTCGCGCACCACGATGTCGCGCGCGTCGCTGCACTTGTCTTCGAGTTGCAGGACCTCAAGGTCGGTCTTGCGGATCGAGCGGCAGTGGTGGTCCATGCCGTAGCCATGAACGAGGTGTTCCATCACCGGAAGCATTCGCTCGATCAGGGAAATGATCGAAAATCCGCCACCGATCATCGTCGCCATATGCATCGCGGCCTCGGCAATGCCGATCACCGGACCCTTGGCGATCTCGCGCGCGGCCTGCAGGCCCGGATCTCCGAAGCACGCGATGACGTAACCGTCGAACCCTTCGGCCTCGCCCTTCAGGACCTCGTCGATCACGCCGATGGCGGCGAAGGCCTCGTCATAGAACCCTTCGATCGAGACTGGCCCCATCTGCGGCGAGACGGCGACGATCTCGGTGCCCGGCGCGGCGACGGCACGGGCCGAGGCGCCGATCTTCTCGGTCATCGAAAGCGTGGTGTTGGGGTTGATGACCTTAATCCGCATGAGCCCTGTCTCCGTATGGTTTGTGAATTATAGATGCAGAGTGGTGTAATGACGGTTCTGATCCCGGTCGCGCCGAGGAAGGAAATGCCTGCCCAAGGGTGAGGGAACTTGGGCAGGCCGCCGGCTTTCCATCTGCTGATGACCCCATGATATATTAGTTTTTGTGCGGAGGCGCGTATCTTGGTCAGCGTGCGGGTGGCGATCTTTCGACGCCTTGGTATTGCGCGCAATTGGCGGGCCGGTGCCCAATATGTGGACAGATATATTTGCGGTTTATGTATTCATGAGCTCGACATTGCGATTCGTTTCTGGCGGGGCAAGCTGCTCCTGCCCCACTTGTTTCAGGAGGTCTCATGCAATTGCCCGAAATGCCCTTCACCGAACTCGACTGGAGCAAGATCCCCGCCCAGGACTATCCAGGCGAGGTCGGCATGTCGCGCTGGCAGGTAATCGAAGTCGGGGGGCTGCGTATCCGTATCGTCGACTACGGGCCGGGCTTCGTCGCGGATCACTGGTGCGACCGCGGGCATGTGTTCCAGGTGCTCTCGGGCGAGGTGACGATCGAGCTCGCCGATGGGCGTCGCTTTGAATTGACTGAGGGGCAGGGCTTTGCCGTGTCCGACTATGGCGATGCGGCACATCTGGTCCGCACCGTCTCGGGCGCACGGGCCTTCATCGTCGATTGAAGCGGGTCAGTTCGGCCCTGCGACCCGCAGCGCGAGGGCACTATAGAACGCCGTCGCGGCATGCAGCGCGTCGGTCGCAATACTCTCGTCGATGATATGCGCATCCTCGGGCCGCCCCGGACCAAAGCCGATCGTTGGCAGGTTGCGCCGCCCGGCCGCCTCGGAGCCATTGGTGCAGAAATCGTAGCTGCCGCATGTGGGCTTCATCCCGAGCGCGCTCAGACATTCCTGTGCGGCACCGACCAGCGGATCCGTCTCAGGCGTGTGCCACGCCGGCAGGTCGCGCTCGGCCTCGAAACTCAGCCCCGTGTAGCTGCGATAGCGCGCAGAAGAGATCTCGACGGTAAAGGCTTCGGGGTCGATCTCTGCCAACACCTCGCGGATGCCATTGAGGATTGCGCAGGCCTCTTCGCCGACGCCCGTACGGCGGTCATAGCGCAGGCTGACCTTCGCAGGCAGTGCCGAGACAGAGGGGTAGGGGCTGCTGATGATATCGGTCGGCACCAGAACCATCCGGCCCAGGATCGGATCGAGAGGCATCTCGAGTGCGGCAAGCGCGGTCACCGCCTTCGCGGCGAGTTCGATTGCATTGCGTCCGCGTTCGGGAAAGGCGGCATGAGCGGGCACGCCCGTGACGTGGACGAGGATCTCGACGCAGCCCCGCTGCGCGGTCTTGAGTTCAAGGTTCGAGGGCTCGCAGATCACAACGGCCTGCGGGTCGAAGGCGTCGAGAACGCGTGCTAGCGCCGCCCCTTCGATCACCTCTTCCATCACGCTTGCACTGACCGCGACACGCTGCGTCAACTGCCCTGTTCGCCCGGCTTCGGCGATTCCGCAGATCGCGGTGGCGAGCGGGCCTTTCATGTCGGTGCTGCCGCGGCCATGAATGGCGCCATCTTGCAGCACGCCCGAAAACGGGTCGCGCGCCCAGGTGCCGCTTGCCGGTACCACGTCCATATGCCCGTCGAGGAGCAGCCCGACCGGCGTGTCGCGCGGGCCCACCGTGCCGACGACATTGCCCATCGCGTCCGATGTGACCGTGTCGAAGCCCAAGGCCGTCATCGCGTCGCGCACCAGGCTCGCGACCGCACCCTCTTCGCCAGCCATCGCGCCGATACGAACCAGCGCCTGGGTCAACGAAATCGGATCGTATTGGGTGGGGGCCTCATCCATCTCAGCGTCGCAGATACGTGCCGTTGCCCTTTTCAGACTTCAGCGCACCGCCTGCGATCACGGGTTTGCCGCGCAGGATCACCGTCGTCGGCCAGCCCGTGAGTTCCATTCCCTCGTAGGGCGAGTAGTCCGAGCCGTCGTGCAGATCTGCATGCGCGACCACGCGCGTTTCCGACGGGTCCCAGATCGCGATATCGGCGTCAGATCCCACCGCGATCGTGCCCTTGCGCGGGTAGAGCCCATAGGTTTTGGCGTGGTTGGTCGAGGTCACGGCGACAAAGCGGCTGAGGTCGATCCGTCCTTTCATCACGCCCTCGGAGAACAGGATCGGCATCCGCGTCTCGACCCCCGGAATGCCATTGGGCACGTAGCGGAAGTTCGTCCGGCCGCGCGGGTTGAGCTTGCCGTCCTCGCTGTCGTAGCGGAACGGGCAGTGGTCCGACGAGAACAGATCGAAGGTGCCGTTGATGATACCTTCCCAGCAGGCTTCCTGCTCTTTCTCGTCGCGCGGCGGCGGCGAGCAGACGAACTTGGCGCCTTCCCAGTCCATGCCCTCGAGGTCTTTTGCGGTCAGCGTCAGATATTGCGGGCAGGTCTCGGCGGTGACCTTCTGGCCACGCGCGCGGGCACGGCCGATCTCTTCCATCGCCGCACGGTTCGAAACGTGGACGATCACCAGCGGGATGTCGACGACCTCGGCGAGGCTGAGCGCGCGATGCGTCGCCTCGCGCTCGACCGCGACGGGGCGGGTCGTGGCGTGCGAGGTCGGGCGCAGCTTGCCGGCGGCCTCGTGCTTTTCGATCAGGAACTTGATCGCATCCTCGTTCTCGCAGTGGATCATCACCGTCGCGCCGAAGTCTCGGGCGACGTCGAAGGTCTGCAGCAATTCGGCGTCGTTCAGCCGCATGTCCTCGTAGGTCATGAAGACCTTGAAGGACTTGTAGCCGTCCTCGAAAGCGGCCGGCAGTTCCTGCCCGAGCACTTCGGGCGTCGGGTCGGTGATGATCAGGTGAAAGCTGACGTCGGTGTAGCACTCGCCGTCCTGCTTGGCGTGATAGTCGTTCAATGCCTGCCGGATCGTCTGACCCTTCTGCTGCAGGCAGAAGGGTAGCACGGTGGTATTGCCGCCAAAGAGGGCCGAGCGCGTGCCGCTTTCGAAATCGTCGGCCATGACGATGCCGCCCGAGGAGGGCTGGGCGATATGCACGTGGCTGTCGATCCCGCCGGGCAGGACGTATTTGCCCGTTGCGTCGATGACTTCGGCGCCTTTCAACCCGGTTCCCAGCGCGGCGATCTTGCCGTCGCTGATCCCGATATCGCACTGGAACGTGTCGGAAGCGGTGGCGATGGTGCCGCCGGTGATGACGAGGTCGAATTCCTGCATGACCCTCTCCTCAGCGTGACGTGATGATGCTGTCGCGGGTGACGCGGGCGCGTTCGGCCTCGCGCTCATCTGCCCCCGCACAGATCGGACCATAGTCGCCCGGTTCGCGGTGCAGCGTAAAGTTGAAGACGTTCTCGCGCAGCTCCTTGCAGCGGTCGAGGTCGATCTCGGCGGTGGCGATCTCGTCGCCCAGCCCCTGCACCATGGCGACGATCTCGCCGGTCGGCGCGACGATGCAGCTGCCGCCGATCAGGTCGCAGCCCCCCTCGCGCCCCGCCTTGGCGGTGCCGATCACCCAGGCGCCGTTGGCATAGGCCCCGGCTTGCAGGCTCAGGTGGTTATGGAAGTCCTGCAGATGGTCGTGTTCGGGCGCCTGCGGGTAATGCACCGGGGTGTTGTAGCCGATCATGATCAACTCGGCGCCGCGCAACGAAAGCACGCGATAGGTCTCGGGCCAGCGCCGGTCATTGCAGATCGCCATGCCCATCGTGCCGCCCATCGTCTCGAAAACCGGGAAACCGAGGTCGCCGTGTTCGAAGTAGCGTTTCTCGAGGTGCTGGAAGGGGCGCCACTCCTCGAAATTGTAATGGCCGGGCAGGTGGACCTTGCGGTATTTGCCGACGATTTCGCCGGTCTGATCAACGAGGATCGTGGTGTTGAAGCGCCGCTTCGTCTCGCCTTCGACGATCAGTTCCGCGTAGCCGAGGTAGAAGCCGACGCCCAGTTTCCGGGCCGCGTCAAAGAGCGGCTGCGTCTCGGTGCCGGGCATCTCGGTTTCGTAAAAGCTGTCGAGCTCGGCTTCGTCCTCGATGAACCAGCGCGGGAAAAAGCTTGTCAGGGCGAGTTCGGGAAAGACGACGAGGGTCGCGCCACGGCGATGCGCCTCGGTCATCAGGGCGACCATGCGCGAAACCGTGGAACTGCGCGGCTCGTCGCGGGCGATGGGGCCAAGCTGGGCGGTGGCGACGATCAGTTTGCGGCTCATTGCACTCTTCCTTCACTCTGGGCATGTCCCGCGCGGGTGAGGGCGACCTGCGCCAGCAGGGCGACGCCACGGGCGATTTCGTCCGGCGCGGTGAATTCGGTGGTGTTGTGGCTGATCCCATCCTTCGACGGGACAAAGATCATCGCCGAAGGGCAATGCGGCGCGAACATCTGCGCGTCGTGGCCTGCGCCCGAGGGCATCCGCCGCGCGGTCATCCCCAGTTGCGCCGCGCCCTGCGCGACCTCTTCGACAAGGTCAGGATCGAAGACGACGGGTTCGAACCGGGCCAAGGTGCGGCGGGTGACGGTGCATCCCTCGACCTTGGCAAGCGTCTCGGCTTTGGAGAACAGCCATTTCTCGGCGGCCTTGAGCTCGGTTTCGTCGGTGTTGCGCAGATCGACGGTCAGGACGGCCGTCTCCGGTACCACGTTGACGAGATCGGGGGAAAAGCGCATCCGCCCGACGGTCGCCACTTGCGGCGGGCCAAAGCTCGCGGCGATCGCACGTGCCTCGAGGGCGATAGCCGCGGCGACAACACCCGCGTCGCGGCGCATTTTCATCGGAGTGGTGCCCGCGTGGGCCGTTGCACCCGAGACGGTGAACTCGGACCACGAAATCCCCTGCACGCCGGTCACGACGCCGATTTCGAGCCCTTCGGCCTCGAGCACCGGGCCCTGTTCGATATGAAGTTCGAGGTAGCACGATGGTTTCAGCGCGCCGACCGGCTCGTCGCCTGCCGCGCCGATTGCGGCGAGCGCTTCGGCCACGCTGGGTCCGTCGATGCCGACGCTTGCGAGCATCTCGTCAAGGCCGAGCTCGCCCATGGCGACGCCCGAGCCCATCATGTCGGGTTGAAACCGCGCGCCCTCTTCATTGGTGAAGAAGGCAACCGCGAGGGGGCGTTCGGTCTCAATGCCCGCGTCGTCGATGCTCTCGATCACTTCGAAAGCGCCAAGCACGCCCAGCACCCCGTCGTAGAGCCCCCCGGTTCCAACCGTGTCGATATGTGATCCCATCAGCACCGGCGCCGTGGTCCCGCCGTTGCGGTCGGCGCGAATTGCCCAGGTGTTGCCGATCACGTCGCGGTGGATTTCGAGCCCGCGCGCCTCGAACCAGCCGGTCACCAGCGCACGGCTCTCGGCATCCTCGGGGGAAAGTGCCAGCCGCTTGCAGCCCCCGCCAGGCAGGGCACCGATTTTCGCCAGATCAAAGATCCGGGCCATCAGCCGGTCGATGTCGATTGCAACGCTCATGCTTGCGCCCTTACCTCTGCGGCGCTCTTGCCGACGAGTTTTTCGTAAAGCTCGGGGTCGGTGTCGCCCTCGGTGCCAAAGCACAGAACCCGCGAGTCCGGTCCCAGCCCGATCCGGGCCGCAGCATGAGGGTTGGCGGCGATGGACAGAAAGGCTGCAAGCCCCGCCACTGCGGATTCCCCCGCCACGATCGCAGGATCGCCAGGCAGAGGATCGGCAAGACGCTGCATCATCGCAACGGCATCATCGTCCGAGACGGAGGCCACGGCGCAGGCCATTGGCTGCAGCACATCCCAGGCAAGCAGCGAGACCTCGCCGCAGGCGAGCCCCGCCATCAGCGTGTCGAGGTCTCCGTTGATCGCGACCGGGTGGCCCGCCCGGATCGTCTCGACCCAGCAGGCGGAATTCTCGGGGTCGGCAAGGATCACGCGGGGCGCATTCTCGGGCCCATAGCGACGATAGAATTGCGCGGCGATGGCTGCGGCAGCGCCACCAACACCGGTTTGCAGAAAGAGATGCGTGGGCGGGGTGTCGATCTGCTCGGCAGCCTCGGCGGCGGTCAGCTCGTACCCCTGCATCACGTCCTTGGGGATCGTGTCATAGCCCGGGTAGGAGGTGTCCGAGACGACGAACCAGCCCTCGCGGCGCGCGGTTTCATCGGCCTCGCGCACGCTCTCGTCATAGTTCCCGGCGCAGCGACGCACCTCCGCGCCGAAGGCTGCGATTGCAGCCTTTCGGCCTTCGGACACGGTCGCGTGGATGAAGATCACGCAGTTGCAGCCGAAGGTCTGGGCCCCCCAGGCGACCGAGCGGCCGTGGTTGCCGTCGGTCGCGCAGCACACGGTGATGGTCGAGATCACATCCGCATGCACGCCCGACAGGATGTCGGCGACGGACGGCTCGGCAATGTCCTTGCGCGCGGCGATTTCGCGCGTAAGCAGTCGCAGAACGGCGTAGGCGCCGCCCAGGGCCTTGAAGCTGCCCAGCCCGAAGCGCCCGCCTTCGTCCTTGAAATGCAGCGCGGCGATACCGGCCTCGCGTGCCAGCGCGGGAAGCGCATGCAGCGGCGTCGGCGCATAGTCGGGCCACGCGGTGATCGTATCGCGCGCCGTGGCGAAGGCGGCATCGTTCAGGATGGCGGCCTGCGTCGCGGAATAGGGGGCGCCGGGCTGATACCGGGCATTGATTACCAGTTCGGTCATCGCTCCCTGCCCGAGGTCGTTTCGATATTTGAGCGTTTGCAGCATGAAGTCCTCGTGCGATGGATCGATGGAGGCATGCGATTCGGGTCTGAGCGCGCCGCGTGCATTGCCACTTTCCGTGAGATTGACGAAGAAATCATGATTTCGCAATTTTCAAATTGAAGAAAACAAATTTTCTTTCGCGTGAGTGCCGGCAAACGCTTCGCGGATGGGCGATCGTTCAGCGCGGCGCGTAAATTCAAGGCGGATTGGTGGTGACTTCGCCTGCTGCGGGGGCATTTTCCAGCGACGGAAGATCATCGGAAGGCGGTGCGAATGCGAAAATCGATGAAAAGCGCGCAGTTGCACCAGGAATCGCCCGTTCCTTGCGCTATCGCCTTGTCTTGATTGCTGAAGCGATTCTAATCTTTTCACCATGACTTGAGTGAAGGCCGCGAATTTCCACTTTCTGCGGCATATGCGGAAAATGGGTTTTCGGGAGTAGCCGGTGCAAGGGGAAGAGCGTCACGATCCGACGGGATCCTTGCTTAAGCGCATCCACGAGATTTACGCCACGCTGCCGACGGGCGAGCGCAAGGTTGCCGACACGATCCTGAATGCCCCCTCCGAGATGGCGGTCTGGACGGCATCCGAGCTTGCCGGCCATGCCGGTGTCTCGAACGCGACTGTCAGCCGGATTGTTCAGCGCCTCGGCTACCGTAATTTCGAGGCGGCGCGTCAGGATGCGCGCAAGCTGCGCGAAATCGGCTCGCCGCTTTTCATGCGCGACAGGCTCGATCCGGGCGCCGAGGGCGGCCATTACGCCGGCATCGTTCAGGCCGAGGCCGAGATCATCGAGGCCACGCTGTCCCGGCTGTCGATCGCGCAGGTGCGCGAGGCGGTGGCCGCGATCGCCACGGCGCCACGGGTGCGCACCCTCGGGTTTCGTAACAGCCGGTTCCTGGCGGATTATTTCACGGCGCAGATCGCGCAGATGCGCCCCGATGTGGCTCCGCTCAAGCTCGGTGGGCAGACGGTTGCAGAAGGGATCACCGGCCTTGGCCCGCAGGACGTGGTGGTGATCGTCGGGCTGCGGCGACGCCCCACCGGCTTCACCCAAATCGTTCGGGCCATCGACGCGCGAGGCGCGCGGATCGTGCTCTTGGCCGATCGCAGCCTGCGCGAGGCCCCGGCCTTCGCGACCTGGACCTTCGACTGCGTGGTTGAGACCAACTGGGCGCGCGACTCCTACGTCGGCGCGCTCGCCCTCCTGCGCCTCCTGGCCATCGACTGTGGCGCGACGCTTGGCGAGGCGGGGCGGCACCACCTCAACGCCGTGGAGACTCTGCGCGAGGAACTGGATGAGCTCGAGGTTACCCGTGATCCGTCCTGAACCTGTTCTTTGCCAGTGTTGCTGCAGCCTGATCGCTTCTGCTAGCTTGCGTCAACTTGGAGGCGCGGGACGGTGACGGTCGCGGAGGCATATTACGAAGTCGTCCGGCGGGCGCTGGAAAGCAACATCCGTGATGGGTCTCTTCCCGGTGGCACCCGGCTATACGTTGCGGCGCTGGCCGACAGGCTTGGGGTAAGCCGTTCGCCGGTCAAACGCGCACTCGACATGCTGGAGGCGGACGGGCTGATCCGCCGCGATGGCGCTCAGGGCTGGCTTGTCGGCACCGAGCCCGCCAATGACAGCCGGCCGAACCTGCACCTCTTTCAGCTCGACCTGCCCGACAGTGGCTCGGCGACGCTGATCAAGCCCGGCTGGGAGCGGATCTTGCAGACCGTCGCGGACGAGGTGACCCGCTGCATTCCCTTCGGCATCTGGAAGATCTCGGAGGCCGAGCTTTGCACCCATTTCTCGGTCAGCCGCACGGTCACGCGCGAGGTGCTGACCCGAATGCACGAGCGCGGTCTGATCGCCAAGAACCGGGCCTCGCACTGGATCGCCGGGCCGCTCTCGGCGCAAATGCTGAACGAAGTGCATGATTTGCGACGGCTGATGGAGCCGCTCGCGTTGAAGCGCGCTGCTGCCCGTTTGGAGCGTGCGGGACTGATCGAGATGCGTGCGCGGATCGAGGCGGCGATCGCTCAGGGCGGGACCCCTACACCTGATGAGCTCGACGCGATCGAGGACGACCTGCATATCGACTGTGTCGCGCCACAGCCCAACCAGCGGTTGGCCGATGCGCTGCCCGAGTTGCGCCTGTCGATGGTGGTGAACCGCCAGTTCGCCCGTCACGTCGCGCGCCACCAGGAGACGGCGCTGTTGTCCGAGCATCGCCTCGTGCTCGATCACCTCATCGCGGGTGATGCAGATGGCGCCGCGGCGGCGCTGGCGTTCCACCTTGATGCCGATCACGAGCGCACGCGCGAAAGGCTCAAGGTGCTCTCGATCTTTGGCGGGCCCGATGACGACGTGCCGCCCTATCTGTCGCAGGTGGTGTGATGGCGCTTGGCAGCGAAAAACCTCGGCTGAGGGTGATCACGCGGGGCGAGTTCGCCGTGCCACAGATCCGCGATCAGGTGCAAAAGGATCTGGGCTTCGCGATCGAGTTTCTGGTCCTCGACAGCACGCAGGGGTTGCAGCAGGTCGTCACCCAGCCCGAGAGCTTTGATATTTATCACCAATGGCACACCTCCGACCTGATCTGGACGGCGCGGTGCATCCAGGGGATCGACCTCAACCGGCTGGAGGCCGGGCCGCGGATCAAGGCCGCAGCGCTCAGCCGCAGCGGAGTCGGACGCGCAATCCACACGATCTTTGACCGCCTCTTCGTGCAGGAGGACGGGCGGCTGGGCGAAGCCCTGACTGATACGGTTGCAGTGCTGCCCGCGCTGCACGGCGTTGATGCCTTCGTCTGGCGGCCCGAACTTGCGCCCGCGCTGAACCCTGGCGAAGCGGAAAGCTGGGGCTGGCTGCTCGATCCGCGGTGGGCCGGTCATGTCGGACTGATCGCCGACCCCGTCCTTGGCACGATCGAGGCGGCGCTGGCCGCGGAGGTGCAGCTTGGCAAGCCCTTCGGGGATATCGGAAACCTGACGATCGACGAGGTCGACACCATTGCCGACTTCCTGATCCACAAGAAGAAGATCGGCCATTTCAAGGGGTTCTGGAACAGCCAGGAAGAGGCGATGCGGTTGATGCAGCGCGGGTCCGTGACGATCCAGTCGCTGTTCTCGCCAGCCGTGTCGCAGCTGCGCGCCACCGGGATGAACCTGCGCGTGGCGAGCCCGCTCGAAGGCTGCCGCGGCTGGCATTCCGACATGTGCATCTCTGCCGCGACCGAGGGCGACGCGCTTGATGCCGCCTATGCCTATCTTGACTGGTATCACAATGGCTGGGCGGGGGCGTGCCTCTCGCGGCAGGGCTATTACTTCATCTTCCCTGAAGTGGTGCGCCCGCACCTGACGCCAGAGGAATGGGATTACTGGTATGAGGGGCAGCCCGCGGCGCGCCCGCTGCCGGGCCCGGACGGCACCGTGACCATCCCGGAGGGGCACCGGCGCGAGGGCGGTTCTTATCGTGAGCGGATGTCGAGCGTGCGGGTCTGGAACACCTTCATGGACGAGCACACCCATGTGAACCGCCGCTGGCGGGAGTTTCTGTCGGCCTGAGGCGGCCGACAGGTTCCAATCGTCAGGCCGCGCGCGCCTCGGCCGTAGCCGCCGCATCGACTGCACCGTTGCGGATCACCACGCCGTAATCGACATAGGCCATCTCGGGCGTCAGCAACCCGTCGAGCACGTCTGCCAGAACCGCCTCGGGCGCGCGTTCGCGGGCGTCGCCATAGCCACCGCCGCAGGGGCCTTCGCAGACCAGCCGCTCGCCGGCGTGAACCTTGAAGTACGGCACCTTCGAGGGCAGGTCGGCCGAGGAGCCGTCGGGATAGACGAGCGTCATCGAGGCGGTCATCCCCTCGGCGCCACCATCAAAGCCCCAGGGTTTGAAGCCGTGGCCCTCGCCCTCGATCGAGAAGCCGGCATCGCTGAGGAAGGTGAACTCCCGCACAGCGCCGACGCCACCGCGCCACTTGCCCGGCACGCAGCGGTTGTCATGCAGCTCGTAACGGTCGCAGCGCACGGGGATGTGGCTCTCGATATCCTCGATCGGGTTGTTGCGGGTGTTGGCGTAGAGCGTGTCGACCGCGTCCATCCCGTCCTTGCCGAAGCGCCCGCCATAGGCGCCCTCCATGATCTCCATGTGCACCCAGTGGTTCGACTGCTCGAGCCCCGAGAGCGCGACGATCCGCAGGTTGCCGATCCCGGCCGAGACCTTTTCCGGCACGATCTGCGCAAGCGCTTTCATCACTGTGTCGGCGAGCTGGTTGCCGGGGCAGAAGCGCGCGATCACTGGTGCCGGGAAGGTCGGGTTGGCCAGGCACCCCTTCGGCGCGACGATCTCGATGGCCCGCGTGAGCCCCGCATTCTGTGGGATCGCGCCATAGTCCACCGCGTCGAGAAGGATCGAGCGCACCGTCAGCCAGACCGCGCAATCGGTCGTGCCGACGAAGGGCATGTTGATCGGGCGGTCGTCGACCTGCTTTGCCGTGCCGGTCAGATCGACGATCATCTTGTCGCCCTCGATCTTGACCGTGGCGCAGATCGGCAGCGCGCGGCGACCCGGATCGAAGTCGTCCATGTAGCCGTCGATGTAGGTCGTCGCGGAATACTCACCGTCCGGCAGCTCGGCGATCGCGTCGCGCATCAGCTTTTCGGAATAGTCCATCAGGTCTTCGCAGGCGGCGCGGAAGGTCTCTTCGCCGTATTTCTCGATCAGGATCTTGTAGCGTTCGGCTCCGATCCTTGCAGCCTTGATCTGCGCCTCCATGTCGCCGACGACGAGGTGCGGCGCGCGGATGTTGGCGTTGAGCATGTACCAGACCGCATCGTTGCGACGGCCCGCGTCGTAGACCTTGATCGCCTTGAACTGCAGCCCCTCGGAATAGGTATCGACCGCCTCGACGATGCCGCAGCTGCCCGGCGTCTGCGCACCGATGTCGAGGTGGTGCGCCGTGGTTGCGGAAAAGCCGACCAGCTTGCCATGCGCAAAGACAGGGATCGCGAAGGCAACATCCGGCCCGTGCGAGGCGCCGCCATAGGGGTCGTTGTGCATGATCACGTCACCTTCGCGCAGCTCGTCGCCGCGCGCCTTGGTGACCTCGATGATGTTGCGGATGTAGCCCGGGATCGGGCCCGATTGCAGCGGCGTCGAGAAGGTGCATTCGCACAGTTGTCGCCCGGTCTCGTCGGTCAGCGCGGCACCGAAATCCTCGGATTCCCGGATGATCGAGGAATAGGACATCCGCATCAGCTTGTGGCCCATCTCGATGGCGATGTTGTCAAGTGCGCCCTGAATGACGGCGGCGGTGACGGCGTCGATGCGTTGGGTCATTTCACCTCTCCCAGCGTGATGAGCAGGCTGCCCGAGGGCAATTGGCGGAAGCTCGCATCGGGCGGCACGACGGTGGTGCTGTCCTTTTGCGTGATGATGGCGGGGCCGGAGATCTCTTCGTCCACCGGCAGTTTCGCGCGGGCATAGACCGAGGTTTCAAAGCTCTCGAGCTTGCCGCCAAGCCGGAACACCGTCTGAACCTTGCGCTCGAACGCCGTGTCGCGCGAACCGCCTGCCGGGGCGGAGAGCGCACCAAGCTTGGGAAGCGTGGCGCGGGCGATGGTGCGCAGGTTGACGATCTCGATCGGGTTGGTGCGGAAGGCGTGACCGTATTCTGCCGCGTGGGCTGCGTGGAAATTCTCCCACAGCGTCTCGAGCGCATTTGCGTCGATCAGGCCAGCGGGCACCTCGACGGTCAATTCGTAGCCCTGCCCCTGATACCGCATGTCGGCCATCCGGCTGAAGCTGATCGCCTCGGGCGGAATGTGGTCCTCGGCGAACTGCGTGGTCAGCATTGCCTCCATCCGGTCGAGGTCGCCGTTGATCCGATTCAGATCGACATCGGTCGACAGCTGGAACTGCGTACGCGTGAGGTCGTATTTCAGGTCGGTCGTCAGCAGGCCCATCGCCGAGGTGATGCCGGGGAAGGGCGGAACGAGGATCTCGGGGATCGAGAGCATCCGTGCGACCTCGGCCCCGTGCAGCGGTCCGGCGCCGCCCATGGCGACAAGGGCAAAACCGCGCGGGTCGATACCCTTTTGCACGGTACGCGAGCGGATCGCGTTCGCCATGTTGGCGTTAAGGATGGTGAGCACGCCCTCGGCTGCCTCCTCGGGGCTCAGCTTGAGCCGTTCGGCCAGATCCGCAATGACCTTCTTGGACGCCTCGACATCGAGGCCCATCTCGCCGCCCAAAAAGTCCTGCGGTGCAAGGCGGCCGAGAACGACGTTGGCATCGGTCACTGTGGGTTCGGTACCGCCGCGGCCATAGGCGGCCGGGCCGGGTTCGGCGCCCGCGCTCTGCGGGCCGACGCGGAAGGCGCCGCCGCGGTCCTGGTGGGCAATCGAACCGCCACCCGCGCCAATCGTGTGGATGTCGAGCATCGGCATCAATAGGGGGAAACCGGCGATCGAGGTCGAGCGGGCATCCGTCTCGGTCACCTTGCCATCGACGATGATGCCGATATCGGCCGAGGTGCCGCCGATGTCGAAGGTGATCAGCCGGTCACGCCCGTCCTGCGCGCCGATCCAGCCGCCGCCGAGCACGCCCGCTGCGAGCCCCGACTGCAGGGTCAGTGCGGGCTTTTCGACAACCATCTTGGGCGTGGCAACGCCTCCGTTCGAGGCCATGATCCGCAGCTCGGCCGTCATACCCAGATCGCGCAGGGCTGCGTCGAGATGGGCGATGTAGCGGTCGACCTTGGGGCCGATGAACGTTGCAAGACCCGCGGTCGTGAAGCGCTCGAATTCGCGGAACTGCGGCGAGATGAAGGAGGACGTGGTGACGAACACGCCGGGCATCTCTTCCTCGACGATCTCCTTAGCGCGGTTCTCGTGCGCGGGGTTGAGGAAGGAGAAGAGAAAGCAGATCGCCACCGCCTCGACGCCCTCGGCGGCCAGCTCGCGCGCGGCCTCGCGCACGGCTTCTTCGTCGAGCGGCACGAGCTCTTCACCGGTCGGCGGGACGATCCGGCCGGGCACCGTCTTGCGATGCTGGCGGCGGATCAGCGGGCGTGCCTGCCAGGGAATGTCCTGCCGGATCGAGTAGTGCTCGGGCCGCTGGTGACGCCCGATATGAATGATGTCGCGAAAGCCGTCATTGGTGATCATGCCGCAGACGGCACCCTTGCCCTCGAGGACCGCATTGGTCGCGGTGGTGGTGCCGTGCAGCACATAGGCGATCTCGGACGGGTCGATCGCGTTCTGCTGACACAGCTCCACGATGCCCTGCATAACGCCTTTGGACGGGTCGGCCGGCGTGGTCGAGACCTTGTGGATGGCGAGCGTCCCGCTCTCCATGTCGCTATAAACGAAGTCGGTGAACGTACCCCCGACATCGACGCCGATCATCTTCATATCGAGTCCTCGCGCTCAGATTTCATGGCTCATGAATCCATAGAGCATCATGAATACGCAATGCATGGAGATGCGCCGGGGCGTCAAATCCTGCCGTGCGCCGGTCATTTCGTCATGACTCGTCGAATCTGCGCGAATTTTCGGCGGATTTGCAACGGTATCCCGGGGTTTCGACCTTTCAGGACTGAGTCTGTGTGTGTTCTTGCGGACTCTGCTTGTTGATTGTGCATTCGCTTGGGTTTGCCCTCGTGCGCCGGATGTTTTTCCTGTTGAGCGGAAAAAACATCTTGCAAGATGTGACTTCTGTATCCCAAGTTTTGAAAAACGTGAGGGGTTGCGATGCCGGAGATGCCAGAAATCGACGCTGGGCGAGTCGAGGAGATGATCCTTGGCCTTGCGGCGCATGGGGCGCACTCGGGCACTGGCGTCTGGCGCACGACCTATTCACCCGAATGGGTGGCTGCGAACGCGCTCGTGGCGGACTGGGGTCGCGCGGCCGGGCTTTCGCCGCGCAGCGATGCGGTGGGCAACCTCTGGCTGCGAGCCGAGGGGCGCGAGGGCGGCAAGGCCATCGTGTCGGGGTCGCATATCGATAGCCAGTGTCCCGGCGGCCGCTATGACGGTGCACTGGGGATCATCGCGGCGCTGGTTGCGGTGGAGGCGCTGATCGCGCACTTCGGGCACCCGCGGCGACCGGTCGAGGTGGTGTCGCTCTGCGAGGAAGAGGGGTCGCGGTTTCCGTCGGCGGCCTTCTGGGGGTCGCGCGCCATCACGGGGCGGATTGCGCCTGAAGATCTGATCAGCGTCACTGACCACGAAGGCCGACCAATCGCCGAGGCGATGCGCGACATCGGGCTTGACCCCGAAAGGGTCGCGGAGGCGCGGCGTGATGATCTGGCGGCTTTCATAGAATTGCACATCGAGCAGGGGCCTGTCCTCGAGGCGGCGGATCTGCCGGTGGCGGTGGTCGATGCGATCACCTCGATCCGGCATCGCGTCGTTCGGTTGACCGGAGAGGCGAACCACGCCGGGGCCTTTCCGATGCGGTTCCGGCGCGATCCGATGGCAGGCTTTGCCGAGATTGCATCGGGTGTGATTGATCACGCGCACCGGCTTGGCGCTCCGGCGGTCACGACGATCGGCCAGATTGCAGCTGAGCCGAATGGCGCGGCGATTGTGCCGGGGGCGGTGACTTTCACGCTCGACAGTCGTCATCCCATCCAGGGCGAAGCTGAGAAAATGTCTTCGGCGCAGGCGCGCCTGATGGAAGAAGTCGCGGCGCGCCGTGGCCTGGGGCTCTCGGTCGAGACCATTCTCGATCACCATGCCTGCACGTGTGATCCGGCCCTGGTCGAGGTTCTGCGGTCGGCGGCGACAGAGGCGGACATACCGCATATCGTGATGGCGTCCGGCGCGGCGCATGACAGCCAGCAGATCGCGGGGGTCTGCCCCGTGGCCATGGTCTTTGTGCGCAGTGCCGGTGGGCGCAGCCATACGCCCGAGGAGTTTTCGTCGCTCGACGATATCGTTGCGGGCATCAAGGTTTTGGCGGGGGGGCTTTACCGCATGGCCTGGGCCTGAGGCCTGCGTTTCGGGGG
Source organism: Pseudodonghicola xiamenensis DSM 18339 (assembly GCF_000429365.1). Taxonomy (GTDB): domain Bacteria; phylum Pseudomonadota; class Alphaproteobacteria; order Rhodobacterales; family Rhodobacteraceae; genus Pseudodonghicola; species Pseudodonghicola xiamenensis. The sequence goes on from NZ_AUBS01000036.1 coordinate 18,207, forward strand.
CGTTTTTGGGCTGCGGCACTTGTCTAAAAGTTAGGCGAGTTCCTGCAATGTAGAAAATACATTTTCGTTTTTAACCGGTGACCGCCCCACTTTGAAAAGAGGGGGGCGGCTGCTTGCGCCTGTGGGCTTGACTTATAAGTCTTTGTATAATTGTAATTATTATAGGGATGCGCTCGTCGCAATTCGCGATCGTCAGGTTTCAGAGGCCGACTGCGATTCGAAAAGTCGTTAGAAGATTTTCACTGCGCGGTTTCCGTATTGCACATTTTTTAGACTTTGCCGCATTTCTTCGCCCGATGCGCAGACAAGTTGCTTTTTCCTCCGGTTGAGGGCGTGGCGCAAGCTGGAAACCCGTCTCGTGCGCGCGTCTTCTGTCTTCGAACTTACCCTCATGGAGGACAGCCCGTGCGGTCTCCGAACGATCTCGAACTCGTCGCCGTCACCAAGCGCTATGGCGACGCCGTCGCGGTTGACAACGTCTCTCACCTTTTTGCCGCCGGCACCTACATCTGCCTGCTCGGTCCGTCGGGCTGCGGCAAGTCCTCGACGCTGCGGATGATCGCAGGGCATGAAAGCGTCACGGACGGCGCGATCATCCTCGACGGGCGCGATATATCGAAGCTGCCGCCCGCACAGCGCGGCACCGCGATGATGTTCCAGAGCTACGCGCTCTTCCCGCACATGTCGGTGCGCGACAACGTCAGCTTCAGCCTAAAGCTGAAGGGCGAGGACAAGGCCTCGCGACATCGCAAGGCGAACGAGATGCTCGAACTGGTCGGCATGGGCCATCTGGCCGATCGCCTGCCCGACCAGCTTTCGGGCGGTCAGCAGCAGCGCGCCGCGCTCGCACGCGCGCTGATCACCAAGCCGCAGGTGCTGCTGCTCGACGAGCCGCTTTCTGCGCTCGACCCGTTCCTGCGCGTAAAGGTGCGCGAGGAACTCAAGAAGATCCAGCGCGAGCTTGGCATCAGCTTCATCCACGTCACCCATGGTCAGGACGAGGCGCTCGCACTCGCCGATGAGATCGTGCTGATGAACAACGCTGTCATCGAACAGTCCGGCTCAGCACGTGACGTCTTCAACGCGCCGCGCAGCGAGTTCGTCGCGCGCTTCCTTGGCGGGCACAACGTCGTCTCGCTCGAGGGCAAGCGGTACGCCCTGCGTTCGGACCGCACCCGCCTGGTGACTCCGGGCGACGAGGGGCTCGACGTGTCGGTTACCTCGCACGAGTTCCTGGGCACCCATGTTGCGGTGAACGTCATCGGGCCGGGCGATGTCGAGCTGACCGCGATGGTGCCCGAAGAGCAATTCTATGCCGCGCCCGTCGAGCCGGGGGACAGCGTGCGCATCGGCTGGACGGCGCAGGACCTGCACCTGCTTGCCGGCTGATCCCCCCAACAAGACCTGAACGAACACTCTATCCAACAGAGAGCGAAGACATGATGAAGAAAAACCACTACAGCCGCCGGACGCTGCTCAAGGGTGGCGTTGCCGCCGTTGCGGCCTCGGCGCTGCCGGCGCCGATGATCTGGGCGCAGGACATCAAGGATGTCACCCTGCGTCAGGTTGGCACCGGCGTTTCGGCCTTCAACGAGATCGCTGCGAAGGCCAAGGAAGACCTCGGCATCACGCTCGAGATGACCGCACTCGACTCCGACGCCACCGCGCAGCGCGTCGCCACCCAGCCCAACAGCTTCGACATCGCCGATATCGAATACTGGATGTGCAAAAAGGTCTGGCCGACCGGCAACCTGCAGGGCATCGATACCTCGAAGCTGAAGTACTACGACAAGATCGTCGGCATCTTCAAAGACGGCAAACTGACCCCCGAGAGCGTCATCGCCCAGGGTTCGGCCCCGCACACCGTGGGCTTTGTCGAGAATGCCGAAGACAAGGCCTTCGCCAAGGAAGAAACCGGCTTCATGACCCTGATCCCCACGGTCTACAACGCCGACACGCTGGGCATCCGTCCCGACCTGATCGGTCGCCCGATCGAAAGCTGGGCCGAACTGCTGAACCCCGAGTTCGTCGGCAAAGCCTCGATCCTCGACGTCTCGTCGATCGGTATCATGGACATGGCCATGGTCTGCGAAGCGATGGGTGAGATCACCTATGGCGACAAGGGCAACATGACCAAGGAAGAGATCGACAAGACGATCGGTATCTTCACCGAGGCCAAGAAAGCCGGCCAGTTCCGCGCCTTCTGGAAGACCTTCGACGAGTCGGTGAACCTGATGGCCTCGGGCGAAGTCGTGATCCAGTCGATGTGGTCGCCGGCGATCACCGCGGTCCGTGCCCGCGGCATCCCCTGCGTCTACCAGCCGCTGAAAGAGGGCTACCGCTCGTGGGGCAACGGTCTCGGCCTTGCCAAGCACCTCTCGGGCCTGCAGCTCGAAGCCGCTCAGGAATACATGAACTGGTACCTCTCGGGCTGGGTCGGCGGCTTCCTGATGCGTCAGGGCTACTACTCGGCGGCGCCGGAAACCTCCAAGCTGTTCATGTCGGACGACGAGTGGGGCTACTGGCTCGAAGGCAAGGCTGCGACCGGCGACATCACCTCGCCGCAGGGCCAGGTCATCGAGCATGCCGGCGCGGTGCGCGACGGCGGCTCGTTCTACGACCGCATGGGCCACGTGGCCTGCTGGAACTCGGTCATGGACGAGAACCAGTACATGGTCCGCAAGTGGAACGAATTCATCGCGGCCTGATGCGATGACTTGCCGGGGCGCGCGCAGCGCGCCCCGGACCCCCTCGAAAAGCCGAGATGACGATGACCAAATTCCTCCGCCTACCCGATGTCCGCAGCTGGCTTCTGGCCATGCCGGTCACGCTGGTGCTGAGCTTCTTCCTGCTGTTGCCGCTGCTGATGATCGTGGTCGTCAGCTTCTGGGGCGCGACGGAATACTCGATCTATCCGGCCTTCCAGTTCGACAACTACCAATTCCTGTTCGGCTCGTCAGTGACCTACCAGGTCTTTCTCAAGACCTTCATGTACACGGGCATCACCTGGGCCACGACGCTGGCGATCGGCTTCACGATCGCCTATTTCCTCGCATTCCACGTGCGATCGCAGACATGGCAGACGGCGTTCTTCCTGCTATGCACGATCCCGTTCTGGACCTCGAACATCATCCGCATGATCTCGTGGATTCCGTTCCTTGGCCGTCACGGCCTTGCAAACGAGACGCTGATCAAGCTTGGCCTGATCAAGGAGCCGCTCGAATGGCTGCTCTATTCCGATTTCGCGGTCATCCTCGCCTTCGTGCATCTCTACACGCTCTTCATGGTCGTGCCGATCTTCAACACCATGCTGCGCATCGACAAGAGCCTGATCGAGGCCGCGCATGACGCCGGTGCCTCGGGCCTCCAGATCCTGACCAACATCATCATTCCGCTGACCAAGCCCGGCATCATGATCGGCTCGATCTTCGTGGTCGCGCTGGTGATGGGCGACTTCATCACGGTGCGCTTCATGTCCGGTTCTCAGGCTGCGAACGTCGGGCGCCTGATCTCGAACGATATCGGCCTGCTTGCCTATCCCTCGGCGGCGGCGACGTCGGTGGTTCTGCTAGTGACGGTGATCCTGACGATCTCGATCATGCTGCGCTTCGTCGATATCCGGAAGGAGCTCTGAGATGGATACCAAACGCCCGGCCTCCTTCTACTTCCTCTCGGCCTTCTTCATCGTCTTCATCATCTTCCTCTATGGTCCGACGATCACCATCGGCATCCTGTCGTTTCAGGGGCCCGAGGGTGGCCTGACCTTCCCGATGCGCGGGGCCTCGCTGCACTGGTTCGATGAGCTGTTCAAGACACAGGCCGTGGGCGACGTCTGGGGCGCGTTCCGCCGCTCCTTCGCGCTTGGTCTGATCGTGATGGCGCTGACCGTGGTCTTCTCGGTGATGGCAGGCATGGCGTTCCGGCGCCGCTTCGTGGGCGCGACGGTGCTGTTCTACCTGATCATCGCGAGCCTCGTGATCCCGTCGATCCTCGTTTCGCTCGGCGTTGGCCTGATCTTCAGCCAGGCTGGCTGGACGGTGCACTGGCTCAGCTCGGGCCTTGGCGCGCAGCTTACCTGGACGCTGCCCTTCGGCTTCCTGATCATGCTGGCGATCTTCAACCGCTTCAATCCGGCCTACGAGGAAGCGGCGCGTGACCAGGGCGCGACCGCGTGGCAGACCTTCCGCTATGTCGTCCTGCCGATGATCGCGCCGTCGCTTCTTGGCGTTGCACTCTTTGGCTTCACGCTCTCCTACGACGAGTTCGCACGCACGTTGCTGACGGCGGGTTCGCGCAACACCCTGCCGCTAGAGATCTTCGGCATGACGACGAACATCACGACGCCGATGCTCTACGCGCTTGGCACGCTGACCACGATCTTCTCCTTCGTCGTGATCGGGGTGTTCATCGGCACACTGGCCTTCGCCGCGCATCGCCGCTCGCGCCGTGCGTCCGACGCCGGCAAGGGGATGGTCTGACGTCATGAAGCTTACCGTCATCAATCCCAATTCGACGGTCTCGATGACCGAAAAGATCGCCACCGCGGCACGTGCCGTAGTAGGGCCCGAGGTCGAGATCATCGGTGTAACCTGCCACGACAGCCCGCCCGCGATCGAGACGCCCGAGGACGACGAGGCGGCGGTTCCCCATGTCATCGCGGCGGTAAAGGCGGCCGAGACCTCGGGGGCCGACGCCTGCATCATTGCCTGCTTCGATGATCCCGGTCTGGCCGAGGCGCGTGCGGCGGTGTCGATCCCGGTGGTCGGGATCGGCGAGGCGGCCTTTCACGCGGCCGCGCTGCTCGGGCGTCCCTGGTCGGTCGTCACGACTACGGCCACCGCCGTGCCGGGGATGCAGAAGAACGTCATCGACTACGGGCTCGAGGCGAATTGCGCCAAAGTGCGTGCCTGCAATATCCGCGTGCTCGATCTCGAAGAGCCGGGGTCGGCTGCACGCGACAAGGTTTCGGCCGAGATCGGCACCGCCATCGCCGAGGATGGCGCGGGCACGGTGACGCTCGGCTGTGCCGGAATGGCCGATCTGGCGGCATCGCTGTCGGCCGAACACGGGATTACGGTGATCGACGGGGTGTCGGTTGCTACCCAACTCGCGGTGATCCTGGCAAGGCTCCCGCGGCGCGCCCCGGCCTGAGGAGGAGGCCGGGGCCATTTACCATTCGACCTGCCCGGTTTCCGGACGGGCCGCGCGACGTACCTCGGTGCGTCGCTCCTGAACGCATGAACTGAGAGAGGATTGAAATGACCAAGAAGATCATGTGTGCCTTTGGCACCGATATCGACTCCGTCGCGGGTTGGCTGGGCTCCTACGGTGGTGCCGACAGCCCGTCCGACATCCAGCGCGGCATTTTTGCGTCCGAGGTCGGCATTCCGCGCCTGCTGCGGCTCTTCAAGAAATACGACCTGCCGACGACCTTCTTTGCCCCGGGTCACTCGATCGAGACCTTCCCGGACCAGATCAAGATGATTGTCGATCACGGTCACGAGCTTGGCGCCCACGGCTACTCGCACGAGAACCCGGTCGCGATGACGCCGACGCAGGAAGAGGAAGTCCTCGTCAAGTCGATCGAGGTGATCGAGAAGATCTCGGGCAAGGCGCCGCGCGGCTATGTTGCGCCGTGGTGGGAGATGTCGTCCTCGACCGCCGCTCTTCTTCAGAAGTACGGCTTCAGCTATGACCACTCGCAGGGCTATCGCGACTTCCAGCCGTTCTATGCCCGCGTCGGCGACGAATGGACCAAGATCGACTATTCGAAGCAAGCCAAGGAGTGGATGAAACCGCTCGTCCACGGCAAGGAGATCGACCTCGTCGACATCGCCGCGAACTGGTATGTCGACGACCTGCCGCCGATGATGTTCATCAAGAAATCGCCGAACTCGCACGGCTTCGTCGACCCGCACGTGATCGAGCGGATGTGGCGCGACCAGTTCGACTGGGTTTACCGCGAGATGGATTACGCGGTCTTCGCCTTCACTATCCACCCCGACGTGTCGGGCCGTCCGCAGGTGCTGCTGATGCTCGAGCGGCTGATCGAATATATCAACGGCCATGAAGGCGTCGAATGGATGACCTTCGAGGATATCGCGACCGACTTCCGCGCGCGTTACCCCTTTGCCGGTGCTGCGCGCCCCGAGGTGATCTGAGATGTGCAACGCCTGCGGCTTTCCCGCCCGGCCCGGTGTCTGGACCGAGGCGGGAGCCGAAACGGCGATGGACAAGATGCGTGCGCAACTGATGCAGGGGGCGGTGATCAACCGCCTCCTGCGTCCGCACGGGCTGGTGGCGTCGGATGGTGGCACCGTTCCGGGCATTCAGCTTTCGACGATGACCGGTGCAACGACCATCGTCGATGACCTGCCGATGCTGTGGGAAGAGGTCGAGCGGCAGCTTGGCCACCCGCTCGATCCCTTGGCGGACTAACATGCGACTGACGATCCTTGGCGGCTATCTGGGCGCAGGCAAGACGACCTGGCTGCGCCACCAGATCCATGCCGGTGACATGGCGGGGGCAGTGATCCTTGTGAACGAGGCCGCCCAGACGCCGGTGGACGATGCGTTGCTCAAAGGGGTCTTCCGCACGCTGCCGGGCGGATGCGCCTGCTGCGAGGGGCGCGAGGACATGCTTGCCGCCCTGAGTGAACTTGCCGATCTGGCAAGTAGGGGCGAGGACGTGTCGCATGTTGTCCTTGAAACATCCGGCCTTGCCGATCCCGGCGCGATCATGGCGGCGGTGCAGGGTGATCCGGTGCTGGTCCATCACGTCCGTTTCGACCCGATCCGGGTGGTCGTCGACGCGCTGCATGGCCTGGCACAGCTGCGCAGCGAACCCCTTGCGCGTCGGCAGGTTGCAGCGGCGGATCTGCTGACCGTGACCAAGTCCGATGCTGCGCAGCCCGGCGATCTCGCCCGTCTCGTCGCGACGCTGCGTGCGCTTAACCCGCATGCGAGCCTGAACTTCACGGTGCGCGGCGAAGAGATCGCGCCGCCCGATTTGCCCTGGGCGGAACCCGAAGACCTGCCGCGTCTGCCGGAAGAGGGGCCGCTGCCCGCGCCGATGCGTCTGACCGTCCCGCCCGGCACCGACTGGACGGCGTTTTCGGTCTGGCTGTCCGCGCTGCTGCACGCGCGGGGCGACGACCTCGTGCGGGTCAAGGGCGTGGTGCGCACGCCTGCGGGGCGGCTGCTTCTGCAGACCGTGCGGCGCGTCGTGCAGCAACCCGAGATCCTGCCCGAGACGTCCGCCGCGCAGGACAATGTCGTGGTGTTCATCGGGCGCGGTTTCGACCAGAAGACGCTCGAACGATCATTCTCCCGCTACGTGATAGGTGAGGGTTAGGCGACGCGGATCGCCACGCCCCCTGCGCGTGGGTCATGCCCGCCATCGACCGTGCCGTCGGGCAGGCGCCGGATGATCCCGGCCGTTCCGGCCAAGGGGCTCAGCGCTTCGATCGGGCTGAGTTCGTGACCAAGCGCGGCGAGTGTGGCCAGAACTTCGGCCCCGGCATCTTCCTCGATCTTCAGCGTGTCGCGGCTGTCCGAGAAGGTGCGCCCAAGCAGGAACCGCGGCAGGCGCAGCGCGTCCTGTGGCGAAAGCCCGAAATCGAGGAGCGCCGTCAGCAAGAGCACCAACGTCTGCGGCTGCCCGTCCGCGCCCTGCGTTCCGTAAAGCAGATGCGGGCGCCCCTCGCGCAGCGACATCCCCGGATTAAGCGTGTAGAAGGGCCGCTTACCCGGCGCGAGCGCATTCGGGTGCGCGGGGTCATGGCTGAAGGCTGCGCCGCGGTTTTGCCACAGGATCCCGGTATCGCCCGCCATCACGAAGCTGCCCCAGTCGAAATAGGTGCTTTGCAGCACGCTGACCGATTGGCCGTTGGCATCCGTCACGCCAAACCAGACCGTATCGCCATGTTGCCAAGGCTGCGGCCAGGGCAGGGCGCGCGCCGGATCGACCAGCTTTCGCTGCGCAGCGAGATAGGTGGGCGACAGCAGCGTTTCTGCATCTGCCGAGGGCCCGAAATCGGGATCGGCAATCGCATTGCGGTCAAGAAAGGCGCGCTTGATGGCCTCGACAGCTAGGTGGAAATGCTGCGCAGAACCGGGGCTAAGGCTGGTCATGTCGAACTGCGCCAGAACCCCCATAGCCTCAAGCGTCGCAAGCCCCTGCGCGGGCTGAGGCGGGGCCAGCAACTCCTCGCCGCGATAGTTCAGGCGCAGCGGTTCAGCCCGGCGACAGCGCGTCGCGGCGAGGTCGGCTGCGCGGATCGGAGACCCTGCTGCTTCTAGCCCCGCAGCGATGCGGGCCGCCAGCGCCCCCTCGTAGAAAGTACGCGCGCCCTGATCCGCGATCGACTGCAGGGTTTCGGCAAGCTCGGGCTGCAACAGCGTCGCGCCGATGTCGGGCGCCTCGCCGTCCGGCAGGAAGACTCGCGCAAAGTCGGGATAGGCCCGCGCCTCGTCGAGCCGCCGGGTGAGCCAGTAATGGTATGAGGGCGTGACCGGAACGCCCTCGCGCGCGGCCGAGATCGCCGGAGCGATCAGATCCGCCAGCGCCCGTCCGCTCCCCGATCTGCGCGACATCGCGAGGGCATCTTCCCACGAGGCAACGAGGCAGGCGGTCGTCAGGGCGGCCTCGGGGCCACGAACCGGGATCGGTGCATCGGCGCACGCGGCCGTCGCGGCCTGACCGATGCCCATCAGCACCTCAGCCTCGCCCGCAGCATCGGCGACGATCCAGATCGCATCGCCGCCGAGCCCGCAGAAATGCGGCATCGAGACGGCCAGCACTGCCGAGACGGCCACCGCCGCCTCGAGCGCCGTTCCGCCACCACGTAACACCTGTGCGCCGGTCTCAGAGGCAATCGGGCAGGGGCTCGACACCATTCCTTCAGACATGGAGATCCTCTCAGGCGGGAGCGAAGAGCCGCGCGCGCGGCTGTTCGAAAGTTATCTTGCCTGCCTTCATACCCCAGAGCGGGCGCTCGATCTCTGCCACGGCAGCGGCGGGCGAGGCGGCGGGAAGCAGAACGAAATCGGCCGCAGTTCCGGGCATGATCCGCGCCTCGCGGCCCAGCAGCCGGAACGGCTCGGTCGAGACCATCGCGAAGCACTGCGCCAGATCGGCCTCGGCGCCAAGCTGCGCGACATTGGCGTAAAGGTTCGCCATCCGCGTGAGCGAGCAATCGCCATAAGGCGTGAAGGGGTTCAGAACGTTGTTCGTCGCCACCGTGCAGCACACACCTTCGCAGGCAAACCGATGGGCCGGTGCGACACCGCGCGGGATCAGGTGGTCGTGGTCGCGCCCCATGATGAAGAGGTCCGTCGCCGGCAGGACCGTCAGGGCGATGCCGGCGTCTTTCATCAACGCGATGCTCTCGGCCAGTTGCGCCGGAGGCAGGGCCGAAAGCTTGGTCACGTGCCCCACCGTGACGCGGCCCTGCATCCCGTGGCGGATCGTCTGGCGGGCGACTTCGTCGAGGTGCCGCCAACTGGTGTCGAGGTCGAAGTCTAGGTGAAAGTCCAGGTCGACGTCATAGGCGTGGGCGATCCGGAACAGCCAGTCGATCTGCGCCTTCGGGTTAGTATCGGTATAGGGACAGCCGCCCAGAACCTCGGCCCCCGCGTCGAGCGCCCGCAAGAGCAGAGCATCGGTGCCGGGCAGGTTTGTCAGACCCTCTTGCGGGAAGACGCAGATCTCGAGATCGAGCGCCCAGGCGAAATCCTTTTTGAGCTGGCGCACCGCCTCGAAGCCCATCAGCCCGATCACCGGGTCGATCTCGACCTGGGTGCGGATCAGCGTTGTGCCTTGTGCGATGGCCTTGCGCAGCACGCGCGCGCCGCGTTCATAGAGGTCTTCGGGCGTGAAACCTGCCTTGGCGCGGCTGACGGCGCCGATCGCGCCTTTCAGCGTGCCCTCGGGATTGGCGCAGCGATCTAGGATGCAGGCCTTGTCGAGGTGCAGGTGACTGTCGGCAAAGCCGCGGATCAACAGACCGCCTTCGCCGTCGATCACCGGAGCCTCGCTCGCAATTCCCGCCGAGACCGCAGTGATCATCCCGGCCTTCACGGCGATGTCGACGGGGGCGGAGATGTCCTCCGCCAGCCGAACGTTGCGGACAACCAGATCGAGTGTCATTACCTCCCCCTTCCTTGCGGACCAAGGACCCCAGATAGGGGGCAAGGTCAATGCGGCGCCGACGCGCCCAACGGTGCGCCCCCAGGTTGCCGACCAAATGGTCAAAGCGTTGCCGGAGTGCCCGAATTTTGCGCGCGAAGATATGCCGTGCATGCGGCGCAAGCGACAGCTATCCTTTGGCACCACTTACGAAAATATACGGAGCGAGAGATGGCGCAGTCCCGCGTACATGACGTCGACGCGCTGCCCGAAGAGGCGCGCATCGTCCACGATTTCCTCGAAGCCTCGATGAAGCCCGACCCCGAGAAGGCGGCGACTTACATGTCCGAGGATGTCGTCATCACCTTCACCGGTGGGCGCGTATATCACCACGCCTCGGGTCCGACCGAGTTCAACGCGATGCGCTACAGCTGGGTCAAGAAAGACATGGTGAGCTTTGACGTCGCACAGGGCGCCGAGGGGACGGTGGTCTATTCGACCGGTACGCTTTACGGCGAATGGCCCGACGGCACGCCCTTCGAGGGGAACCGCTATGTCGACCGCTTCGTCGTGAAGGGCGGCAAGATCGTCAAGATGGACGTCTGGAACGACTCGGCCGAGCGGATCCTGATCCGGCGTGGCATCACAGCCTGAGGTGATGGGCGCGCGCGGCGCGACTTGCCTTGCGCCGGCGCCGCTATATGCTTCGGGCGAGGAGTGAGATGGCCCGAGACCCGATCAGCCCCCCTGTCATGCCCGGCGCCGATCGTCTTGGCGCGCTCTTGCCGCATGTCGCGGGAGGACAGGGCGACGACGTCTGGCTCGATGTGCTTTCGGCCGTCGACCGCACCTATGCCGATCTCGTCGACTACCAGGAACGGCTCGAGCGGCAGAACCGCGAGCTTGAGGATCTGCGTTCGTTCCTCGGCTCAATCCTGTCCTCGGTTTCGGATGCGCTGATCGTGCTGTCGCGGCAGGGGATCGTGGTCGAGACCTCGGCCTCTGTTGGTACGTTGACCGGACGGATCGCCGCGGAATGGCACGGCGCGCCGCTGGCAGAGATGTTCCTGCCTGACAGTCTCGCTGCGATCGACAAGGCGCTGGCAGAGGCCGCGAACCTGCGCGCCCCGGTGACCATCGAGGCGGCTCTGAAGGGGGCAGAGGGTGCCGCACCGCTCGAACTTTCGATCAGCCCCCGCATTGACGATCGTGGTCGCGTTGCGGGTTATGTGCTCAGCGGCCGTCCTCTGGGCGAGCTTCGTCAGGCCTATTCCGCCCTGGCGCGCAGCCACGAGGAACTCAAGGCGACCCAGGCGCAGCTTGTCAGGAACGAAAAGCTCGCCTCGCTGGGCCGGTTGCTCGCCGGCGTCGCGCATGAGCTCAACAACCCGATCAGTTTCGTCTACGCCAATGCCCATGCGCTCGAACGCTATGTCGGCAAGTTCGAGACCTATTTCGAGCGTGTGCAGGCCAGCGCCTCGCGCGAGGAACTGATCGCGCTGCGCAGCGAACTCAAGCTGGATCGCGAGGTGCGCAACCTGCGCGACGCCGTCTCGGGCGCGCGCGAGGGGGCCGAACGGGTGCGCGATATCGTCGAGGATCTGCGGCGGCTCAGCGCCGAGGGCTCGGGCGAGATGGTGTCGTTCGATCTGGTCGATACCGCGCATGTGGCGGCGAACTGGGTGCGGCGCGGGTCCAAGACCGCGGCGGAGGTTGTTTTCATCGGGGCGCCCGAACTTATGGTGCGCGGCCGTCCCGGCCATGTGCAGCAGGTGGTGATGAACCTCGTGCAGAACGCCATCGACGCGCTCGAGGGGCGAAAGGATGGCCGCATCGAGATTGGCGCCGGTGTCGAGGACGGTCGCGGCCAGCTATGGGTGCACGACAATGGCCCCGGTGTCTCGGCCGAGGTGGCGCAGGCGATCTTCGATCCGTTTGCGGTGTTTGATCGACAGGGCATAGCCCTCGTGCCGGGTGGTTCTGCCGTCGATCGCTGAATATCTCGCCTTCTGCGCGACATGCGGCGTGACGCAGGCTTGCCGCAGGTCGGCGACGAACTCGGCGGCGTCGAAGCCCTTGTCGGCGCCCAGCGTCAACTGCCGCGTCGATCCGGGGGAGTGGCGGTGGATCATGTCCAGTGCGGCGCGCCGTTCCGCGTGACCGTCGGCCTGCGTCAGGTCGCCCTGCACGATCAGGCCGTTGCGGTTCTCCATCAGCGCATGGCCGATGAAGCAAAGCATCGCGCCGGTGCCGGGGGATTTCTTGTAGAGCCGGGCATCCGGGTCGGTGGTTGAGGCATGGGTGGCATTGGACCGCTTCTCGCCCCGGAAATCGACTTCCGCATTACGGTTCTGGCGGGTGGGACGGGACATCGGGTCGGTCTCGGACGGTGTCGGTTCGGGGTGGTCTTCGGTAGGGTTGTCTTGACCGGACGGGCCGCCCGGATCGTCGTCAGACGGCGTGTCGGTCGCCTTCGGCTGGAAGCTCTTCATGGAGGCCCAGGCCTTCACCAACGTGCCATCGACCGAGAAGTGGTCGTCCGACAAGAGCGGCGCCACCTCGCGATGGGCCAGGATCGCAGCCATCACCTTGCGCGACATGTCGGTTGTCAGCAGCCGGTCGCGGTTCTTGCTGAACACCGTGGGAACCCAGACCGGGTCGTCGATTCCCAGCCCGACGAACCATCGGAACAGCAGGTTATAGTCCATCTGCTCCATCAACTGCCGTTCCGAGCGGATCGAGAACAGGATCTGGATCAGGCTCGCCCGGATCAGCCGCTCCGGCGCAATCGAGGGGCGGCCGAAATCGGTGTAAAGCTCCTCGAACTCGCCATCCAGGCTCGCCAGCGCGTCGTTCACCACCTGCCGGATCTTGCGCAACGGATGCCGCGCGGGGATGCGCGCCTCCAGATCGACATAGCTGAACAGCGACCCGCTCGTCTCGTCCGTCCCGCGCATCATAACCCCCGCCGTTATCGTGCCGACGGTGAATCATGTTCTCATACCTCTGTCGAGGCGGGACTATTTCAGCGGCCTGTTATTGCTGCCATGCCACTGGAAAAGAAGTCCAACCTGAAGGTCAAGTCACTCAAGCAGATACTTGCACTGACCGGTGGGGTGACCTCGCGCATTTTCGCCCTGATCAAGGATCTTTCCATCGACGCCATTGCAACAGGTGATGAATGCATCACCGATGACGCAATCGCAAAATGGACACCGGTTTGGTCGCGCCATGCGAACGGCAATCGGCGGCTCGAGAAGTCCGGGGTGTGAAGCCGCACCCGCTGCCAAAAACTGTCGCGCCGCTGCCAGACGAGTTGTTGTCAGGTTGGTTGTCTCGGTTGGCTGCGGCCAACTACTGTGATGACGCCGAACTGCTGGCTCATATCAAGATCGATACCGCGCATGGCACCGCCTTGGACTTCGGCATTGACGCGGTGGCGGCAGAGAAGATTGCCAGCGCTGCACGTGTCGCCCCAGACGTCGTGCGATCTTTGACCTTTCCAGCAATGACGCCACGAGAAGCCTCGCTGACGGCACAGATGCCATTCCAGCATTGCCCGCAATGCTCCCGAGAGGGCCTTTCGCTCAGGCATTGGAGGCGGGCCTGGGCATTCGACTGCCAGGTTTGCGGGACGAGACTTGTGCAGACGCTCGGCAAGGACGGTGGTGAACAGATGCCCGAAAAGCTGATAAATCGTGCGCGCCACGGCGCAGCGCGGCTTGAATACGCCGCGCGATTACGCAGTCTCAGGCAACTTCGGCGCGCAATGCGCGCGGTCACCTTTGCCATATCATTAAAGGCCTTCCGCGGAGATCCGGCATACGCTCTTCAGAGCCACAAACCAGAAGTGAGGCTGTTCGGCCTTGCTGCCATTGATGCCGCCCGATCACGTCCGCTGGTCAAAGCGGCCATCTCAAGCTCCGGCATCGACGACTATGCAAGGGTTGCTCTATTGCGCGCCTTCGAGAAAGAGCCACGTCTGCTTGTTGCGGTTGATCATATTGCGCAAAGGCGCGCAAGAAGCACAGGCCCGACGACAGCCGAATCTCGCAATTAAGGGCAACGCGACACCTGAGCAGTACTGCCCGCCGAAACGGCGAGAGCAACAAGCTCCACATCGGCCTCAGCGCGCCCTTCGGCCGCGAGTTCCTGATCCGCCTCATCGACCGCTTCGAGAAGACCTGCCCGGACATCGAGGTCACCATCCAGGACGGTTCCTGCCGCAGGTGTCGCGTTGCCCTTTAATCTGAGACGCGACGCGTTTAGGGGCAACGCGACAGTCGGTCTTCGCCATCGGCAACCCTTTCGGTCTCGATTGGACACTGACCACGGGCATCGTTTCGGCGCTCGACCGCGAGATCCCGACGCTGTCAACGGCGGAGCAAAAACCGGCCACGGGGCGGCGCAAAAGCAGGCCACTTTCTTGCGCGCTTGAGCCCGCCGGGAGGGCGTAGCCCTCCCGGCGGGCTCAAGCGCGCATTGCGGTTTTCTATGGGGTCTGGCCGGCGTTTCGGGCCCGACTTTGCGCGAGCCTGTAGCTCTCGCCATTCATCTCGAGGATGTTGACGTGGTGGGTCAGGCGGTCGAGCAGAGCGCCGGTCAGCCGCTCTGTTCCGAAGGTCTCGGTCCATTCGTCGAACGGCAGGTTGCTGGTGATGAGCGTGGCGCCGCGCTCGTAGCGTTGCGAGATCATCTCGAAGAGTAGCTCGGCGCCGGTCTTTGACAGAGGCACGAAGCCCAGTTCATCGATGATGAGCAGTTTGACCGAGGCCAGCTGCTTCTGGAGCCGCAGGAGGCGGCGCTCGTCGCGGGCTTCCATCAACTCGTTGACCAGTGCCGCGGCCGTAGTGAAGCTGACCGACATTCCTTTCTGACAAGCGGCCAGTCCCAGCCCCAGAGCAACATGCGTCTTGCCCGTGCCACTCGGTCCGAGCGCAATGACGTTTTCGCGCCGCTCGATCCATTCGCAACGGGCGAGGTCCAGTACCTGCATCTTGTTGAGCTTCGGGATCGCCTTGAAGTCGAAGCTGTCCAGGCTCTTCTTGGCGGGGAACTTTGCAACCTTGATCCGGCGTTCGATCATCCGTCCCTCGCGGTCGATCAGTTCCAGTTCGACCAGTCGGGCGAGGAACTGGACGTGGTCCAGGCCCTCGGCTGCACATTGGCGCGCCAGCTTCTCGTGCTCCCGCAAGAAGGTCGGGAGCTTCAGCGTCTTCAGGTGATGAGCAAGCAGGATCTGCGGCGCACCGGTCATGCCGCGTCTCCCGACAGCAGAGACATGTAGCTTGCCGCCGAGGTGGTCCCCACGTTGGCCCGCGGCAGGTAGGGATAGACATCGAGGTCCAGCTTCGGCGGCCGTTTCTCAACATGGCAGAGAGCGAGGTGCTTCACGGCATCGAAGCCGACCGCGCCCAATTGCAGGGCCTTCTTCACGGCCGCGTGGAGATCATCGATGTCGAAGGTTTCCAGCAGGCGCAAAACCTGCACATATTCCCGGCGTCCCGCCTTGATCATCCGCGCCTCCATCAGGCGGCGCAGGGTTGCGAACTCAGGCGGCAGGTTCCATTCGGCAAGAGGCGCGGCCTGATCCAAAGCATTGATCTTCCTCTCGATGAGCGGAAGGTAATGCACCGGATCGAACACCATGTCCTCGCGGTCATAGCAGCGGGGATGGCGTGCGATGAGCTCCCCACCGCAGCCGATCACAACCTCGTCGACATAGCCCCTGATCCAGACATCGCGGTGGCCGTAGGCGACCGGCACCGAGTAATCGTTGGTCTTGTAGCGCACCAGCGCTTGGGAACTGACTCGCCCGGTGGCTTGGTCGCAGGCATCAAACGGCGCGGGTGGCAGATCAGACATCACGACCAGATCTCGCACGAGGCGTTCCCCGATGGTCTCGGACTGGCCGCGCTGAACATCCGCCTGACGTTTGCGACACTGCTCCTCCAGATAGGCGTTGAACGAAGCCCAACTCACAAACCGCGGGACCGGGACCATGAAGTTGCGGCGGGAATAGCCTGTCCGTCGTCAGAACATTTGGCACACTTCGCGGCGTAGATTAGCGGAGTGCGGGCTTCGTCTGGGGATTGATGTTAGGCGGCGAGCTTGCGGTGCTGCAAGCGCCGATATTCGATGGTCTGTCGCTTGATCCTTTCGCGCTGTTTGATGATGCCCGGCGCCCTTCCGAAGTAGGCGTCGGCAGGGGTCACGTTGGCCAGGCTCTCGTGGTAGCGCTGGTGATTGTAGTGCTCGACGAAGGCCTCGATCTGGGCCTCGAGGTCGCCGGGCAGGAAGTAGTTCTCCAGTAGGATGCGGTTCTTCAGGGTCTGGTGCCAGCGCTCGATCTTGCCC
>NZ_AUBS01000037.1 GCF_000429365.1 Pseudodonghicola xiamenensis DSM 18339
GTTGTTCCCGGGAGCATGATGACCATCAATCTAAGGGGAGCGTTTGGGGACGCCGATCACCCCGCTACGGGGGCAGTTTTCCATGCCTGTTCACACCTCTTTCCAATAGGCCTTGGGATCTTCTGAACCCGACATGACGGTTCCTGCTGTTTCACCGGCTCGGAGCCGGATGCTCTGGAATAGAGAGGTGCAGAGTGTCCTGTGACGGAGCGGATCACAAGCCGTGCTTTATACGCCTTATGGGCGCAGTTCAGAAGATCTCGAACAGCCCCGCCGCGCCCTGGCCGCCGCCGATGCACATGGAGACAACGCCATAGCGTGCACCACGCCGTTTGCCTTCGAGCAGGATGTGCCCGGCCATCCGCGCGCCCGACATGCCGTAGGGATGGCCGATGGAGATCGCGCCGCCATTGACGTTGAGTTTCTCGTCGGGAATGCCGAGACGGTCACGGCAATAGATGAGCTGGGCGGCAAAGGCCTCGTTGATCTCCCAAAGGTCGATGTCGTCCATGCCCAGACCCGCGCGTTCCAGAAGACGCGGGATGGCATAGACCGGGCCGATGCCCATTTCCTCCGGCGCGACACCGGCGACGGCAAAACCGCGGAAGGCGCCAAGGGGCGTCAGGCCACGTTTTGACGCTTCCTGCGCAGACATCACGACACAGGCAGAGGCCCCGTCGGAGAGCTGGCTCGCGTTGCCCGCCGTGACGCATTTGTCAGCGCCCAAGACGGGTTTCAGACCCGCCAGACCTTCGAGCGTCGTCGAGGGGCGGTTGCATTCATCCTTGGTGAGGGTCACGGTCTCTTGATGGCTGTCACCCGTGGCCTTGTCGGTGACAATCTTGACGGCTTCAACCGGCACGATTTCATCGGCAAACAGCCCGGCGTCCTGCGCGCGCGCGGTGCGCTGTTGGCTTTCAAGCGCATAGGCATCCTGTGCGTCGCGAGTGACGCCGTAACGTTCCGCGACCACTTCGGCGGTTTCGATCATCGACATGTAATAGCTGTCCGGCACGCCCGGCGATTTGTAGCGATAGCCGTTCCAATGGCTGTTCTGCACCAGAGAGATGTTGTCCAGCCCGCCGGCCAAAGCCACATCGACACCCTCGGCCATGACCATATGGGCCGCCGTTGCAATGGCGTTGAGACCGGAGGCACATTGCCGATCAAGCGTCACGCCCGCGACCGTGTCGGGCAGGCCCGCCGCCAGCGCGATATGGCGGGCTACGTTGACGCCGGTGGAGCCTTGGGTCAGCGCAGAGCCAAACACGGCCTCTTCGATTTCGCCGCCCGTCAGACCGGCGCGGGATACGGCGGCGCGCACGGCATGGGCGGCCATGGCGGGGCCTTCGAGGTTGTTGAACGCACCGCGATAGGCTTTGCCGATGGGGGTGCGGGCGGTGGAGACGATGACGGCCTCACGCAGGGTCATGTTGATACTCCTCAGAGGGTTTCGACGCCGCACCAGTCGGCGATGAACAGGGCGGTGGATTTGGTGATGCGGCGGATGCTGTCCAGTTCGACGCGCTCGTTAAAGCCATGGATCGCCTCGGCGCGGGGGCCGTAGACGATGGCGGGCGTGTCGGCATAGAGGCCGAAAAACCGGGTGTCGGTGGTGGCGGTGATTGCGGTGCGTTCCAGCGGTTTGCCTGTCACGCTCAGATGCGCGCGGTCCAGTGCGCCGATGACATCCTTGGCCGTCTTGGATGTGTCTTCCGAGAGGGCGTAGCCTTCGGCGAGAAAGCCGTGGTAAACCACTTCTGGCAAAGCGTTTTTCAGGAAAGCATTGCCGCGTGCGGTGTCCCGGATCACCTGTTCGATCTCGGCCTTGGCGGCCGCGATGTCCTGACCGGGGAAGATCGCCATGCGCAGGTCCAGAACCGACCAGGCGGGCACGGAACTGGTCCAGTCGCCGCCCTGGATCTTGCCGACATTGAGATTGAGCGCATGCGCGTGGTGGGCGAAATCCGGGTGGCGTTTGTCGGGGGCGTTCCAGCGGTGCTCCATCTCATGCAGCGCCGCGATGAGCGGGATCGCCGCCTCGATGGCATTGGCGCCCTGACCGGCATAGGCGACATGGGTCGGCAGGCCCTTGAGATGCACCTGAAACCAGATCACGCCGATCTGGGCAGTGACGAGTTTCTCCTCGAAAGGCTCGGGGATTAGCGCCGCATCGGCCTTGTAACCCCGTGCGAGACAGGCGAGCGCACCGTTACCAGTGCATTCCTCTTCGACGACGGATTGGAAATGCACTTGGGCCGCAGGGGCCAGCCCGAGATGGCGCAGGGCGTCGAGTGCGAAGAGGTTGGAGGCCAATCCCGCCTTCATGTCCCCCGCACCGCGTCCGTAAAGCCAGCCGTCCTTGACATGCGGCTCAAATGGCGGGGCGTCCCACATATCCAGCGGGCCGGTGGGCACCACATCGATATGACCGTTGAGGATCAGCGAGCGGCCTTTGGTGGTGCGCGGACGGTGCGTGCCGACGACATTCTGCGCGTCTTCATAGTCGCCGATCACCGGCGAAAACCCCGGCAGGTTGCAAATTTCACGGACATCGATCTGCCATTGATCGACCTCCATGCCACGCTCGGTGAGGGCGTTTGCCATGAAGGCCTGTGCGCTTTGTTCCTGCCCACGGGTCGAGGGGTGGGAGGTCAGTTCGGTGAGGAAGTCGATTTCACGGTCGAACAGGTCATCGACCGCAGAAAGGATGCGGGTGGAAAGCTCTTGATCCATTGTCTTGCCTCAGAAGGTGGGAATGTCGCCTGCGGGGA
Organism: Pseudodonghicola xiamenensis DSM 18339; assembly: GCF_000429365.1. Taxonomy (GTDB): domain Bacteria; phylum Pseudomonadota; class Alphaproteobacteria; order Rhodobacterales; family Rhodobacteraceae; genus Pseudodonghicola; species Pseudodonghicola xiamenensis. The sequence goes on from NZ_AUBS01000037.1 coordinate 2,775, forward strand.
GATGCAGCGTTGCGCCGGTGGCCTCCTGGACCTCCTTGGCCGTGGTGCCCGAGGCCAGTTCCACAAGCGCGAAGCCGCGCGGGGTCACGTCGACCACAGCCATATCGGTGAAGATGCGTGCGACATGGCCCCTGGCGGTCAGCGGCAGGGTGCATTGGCGCAGGAGCTTCGGATTGCCCTTACGGTCTGTGTGGGTGGTCAGCACCACGACGCGCCGGGCCTTTTGCGCCAGCTCGATCGCGCCACCCGCGCCGGGGGAAAACTTGCCGGGGATTTTCCAGTTCGCCAGATCGCCGCTCTCCGCCACTTCGAAGGCGCCCAGCATGGTCAGGTCGAGCCGCCCGGAGCGCACGAGAGCGAAGCTCACCGCGCTGTCGAAATAGGAGGTGCCGGGCAGGGGAGAGACATAGGCCCCGCCGGCGTCGATCAGGTTGCGGTCGGCGGCCTCGTAAGGCAGCGTCGGGCCGATCCCCGCCATGCCGTTTTCGGTGTGGAGGCAGACCGGGAAGCCTTCGGGCAGATGGTCGATCACCTTGGTCGGCAGGCCGATGCCGAGGTTCACTACCATGCCAGGGGCTATTTCGCGTGCGGCGCGGGCCACCATGCGGGCGCGCGGATCTTGAACGTTTTCGCTGAAATTACCGTCTGACAACGCCGTATTCCTCGCTGATCTGGGTGAGAGGACAAATGTGATCGACAAACACGCCGGGGGTTTCGACCGCATCGGGCGAGATACCGCCCAGCGGCACAAGCCGTTCGGTCTCAACGATCACGCGTTCGGCCGCCATGGCCATCGGCGGGTTGAAATTGCGCGCGGTGGCCAGATAGGTGAGATTGCCGAAAGGATCTGCACAATCTGCATGAATGAGCGCCACATCGGCGCGGATCGCCGGTTCGACCAAAAGCCGTTTGCCGGCCATCTCGATCACCTGCTTGCCCTCCGCCAGTTCGGTTTCAAGCCCGATGTCGGTCAGGATTGCCTGAAGCCCTGCGCCGCCCGCGCGGATGCGTTCGGCGAGAATGCCCTGGGCGCAGAGTTCGACCTTGATCCGGCCCTCGTTCATCGCAGCGATGGCGTTGGCGTTGAGACCCAGATGGGTGACGATGAGTTTGCGCATCAGGCCGGCGACGATCAGATGATCGACCCCCATGCCCGCCTCGTTGGCGTCGTTCTTGATCACGGTCAGATCGCGTTTGCCTTGCCGCACCAGCTCATGGATCAGGGTAAAGGGCGTGCCGGGCACACCGAAACCGCCGAGCATGACCACGGCCCCGTCGGGGATCGCGGCGACGGCCTCTTCCATCGTGGTGGTCTTGTCCGGAAGGCTCATACCGCACCTGCGCTTTCCATCACGGGAAGATCGTGATTGGCCGCGAATGTGTCGAGCGCGTCGGTCAGGATCGCCATGATTTCACCGATCTGCGGTTCGGTGACGATGAGCGGCGGGCAGATGAGGAAGTGATCGCCCTCGACCCCGCCACGGGTGCGGCGCGAATAGATGATGAGGCCACGCTCATAGGCGAGTTCCACAAGTTCGGAATAGGCGTTCATCTCTTTCGGCAGGGGCGCCATGGTCTCGCGGTCCGAGACCATCTCAAAGGCGGTCAAAAGCCCTTTTCCGCGGACATGGCCGATGAACGGATAGCGCTCCATTAGGCCTTCGAGCCGGGACATCAGTACCTCGCCCATCCGGGCGCAATTGCCGATGATGTCATGGTCTTCCATCTCTTCGAGCACGGCGAGACCGGCTGAACAGGACAGCGGATTGCCGGCATAGGTGAACCCGTGCAGGAAGCCGCCCGCATCCAGGAGCGCCTCGACCATATCGGACCGCGCCGCGACCGCGCCCAGAGGCGCATAGCCCGCACCAAGCCCCTTGGACATGGCGATGATATCGGGGGTGATCCCCCAATGTTCGCAGGCGAGAAATTTGCCGGTGCGCCCGGCGCCGGTCATCACCTCATCATAGATCAGGAACACGCCATATTCATCGCAAATCTCGCGGATGCGTTTGTAATAGCTGTCGGGTGCCACAAGCGCGCCGGTGGAGGCTCCGCCGACGGGCTCCATGATAAAGGCCAGAACGGTCTCGGGACCTTCCGCCTCGATCCGCTCGCGCAGCATTTCAGCATATTTGATGCCGCGTTCTTCGTCCGTCAGGTTGTCACGGTCGAGATAGGTCTGTGGCGCTTTGACATGCGGCATGTCCTGAAACATCGGCGCGAAAGGTCCGGCGAATAGCTTGCCGCCCGTCAGAGCCAGCGCGCCGAGCGTACCGCCGTGATAGGCAGGGGTGCGGGAGATCACTTTCCAGCGGCTCTCCTGACCTTGCGTGACGGCATATTGGCGGGCGAGTTTTTCCGCAGTTTCCACCGCCTCGGAGCCGCCCGAGACAAAGAAGATCCGGTCCAGCCCCTCGGGCATCAGCCCTGCAAGTTTGGCGGCGAGGTCCTCAGAAGGATGCGTGCTGAAATGCAGACGATAGCCAAAGGTGGCCTTGTCCATCTGCACTTTCATCTTGGCCAGAACGGTCGGGTTCGAATGGCCGATGTTCGACACCATCGCGCCCGAAGAGCCGTCTATGTAGCGTTTGCCGCTTTCGTCAAAAAGGTAGATCCCCTCGCCACGGTCCAGAAAAGGACGGGGCTGGCGGGACTGGTAGAACAGATGGGACGGCGCGGTGGTCATTTTGAGCTTTCAGCATATTGAGCGAGATGTTTGCGCAGGAAGTTTTTCGTCCGCTCCTGCGTCGGATTTTGGAACACCACGGAGGGCGGGCCTTCTTCGACCACCACACCGCCGTCCATGAAGATCACCCGGTCGCAGACGGAGGCGGCAAAATCCATTTCATGGGTGACGATGATCATGGTCATGTGCTCTTCGGCGAGCTTTTTCATCACGAGGTTGACCTCTTCGACCAGTTCCGGGTCGAGCGCGGAGGTCGCTTCGTCGAACAGCATCAGCTTCGGTTTCATCGCCAGCGCACGGGCGATGGCGACACGCTGTTTCTGGCCGCCCGACAACTGCGAGGGGTAATAGTCGATGCGTTCGGACATGCCGACATGGGCGAGTTGCTCTTCGGCGAGCTGATCGGCCTCGGCATTCGACAGGCCTTTCAAAAGCTTCGGTGCCATGGTGACGTTTTCGCGCACCGTGAGATGCGGGAAGAGATTGAAATGTTGAAACACCATGCCAATATGTTGCCGCATCTCATTGATATGCTTTTCATATTGTCTGTGTGGCAGGGTCTTGTTGACCTGTACGCCCTCGAGAAGAACCTCGCCCGAGCTGAGCGGATCGAGATCGTTGATCGCGCGCAGCAGCGTGGATTTGCCCGATCCCGAGGGACCGATTATGGCCACGATTTCGCCTTTCGAAACGGTCAGGTTGATGTCCTTGAGCACTTCAAGATCGCCATAGGCTTTCTGGGCGTGACGGATGTCGACGAAGGGCGTTTTCTCTGTCATGTCTGATCCTTACCGGGAGAGCTGGGTGCGCCGTTCGATCCGGCGAAGCACCGCTTCCATCCCAAGGTTGATGATATAGTAAAGCACGGCGGCGGCGGCGTAGAACTCGAAGGGGCGATAGGTGCGCCCGATGGCGAGCTGGGCCGAGAGCGTCAGTTCAGAGACGCCGATGACGGAGACCAGCGCGGAGTCTTTGAGAAGCGCGATCATGTTGTTGCCGATGGGCGGGATCACGTCGCGCACGGCCTGGGGGATCACCACGCGGATCAGCGCCTGAGTGCGTGACAGGCCCAGCGTGCGTGCGGCCTCCATCTGCCCCTTGTCGACGGCGAGGATCGCGGTCTGGATCAGTTCGGAATTGTAGACCGCGAAATGCAGCCCCAGCCCGATCACACCGGCGACGAAGGCCGGAAGGTCGATGCCCAGCTCGACAAGTCCGAAATAGATCAGGAAGAGCTGCAACAGAAGCGGCGTGCCCATGAAGAGCCAGGCGAAAAACCGGAACGGCAGGCGGATCATCCACGGCCCGTACAGTGCTATGACGGCGAAAAGGATACCACCGAAAAAGCTCAGAAGGGCTGAGACGATGGTGATGGCGATGGTCCAGAGGACGCCCAGGAAAAGCGCATCCGCGTAGGAGGGGACGACGGAGAAATCAAGACCCATGGGACGCGCCTTTCAAGATAAGATTGAGGAAAAACAACATCATGGTAGGCGCACGCGACGGTCGAGGAAGCTGATCATCTTGCCGGTCACGGTGATGATGATCAGGTAGAGAATGCCCGCGAGAAAGAACATCTCGAACGGCTTGTAGGTCGAGCCGATGTAGCGCTGCGCCGTATAGGTCAGCTCCACGACCGAGATCGCGGCGACCAGTGCAGTGCCTTTGATCTGGGCGTTGATATTGACGCCAAGCGGGCGGATCATCAGGCGCATGGCCTGCGGCAGGATCACCTTGCGAAAGGATTGAAACTGCGACAGCCCAAGCGTGCGGGCGGCTTCGGCCTGACCGTGATCGACGGAGATGATCGCACCGCGCATGGTTTCGGTCATATAGGCGCCGATGTTGATGCCGAGGCCGATCACACCGGCTTGGAAAGCGGTCAGTTGGATGCCGATTTGGGGCCCGCCGAAATACAGCAGAAACAGAAAAATCAGCGCAGGAATGCCACGCATCAAGCTCACATAGGCCGCGCCGATGAAGCGCAGAATGGCAAAGCGTGACAACCGCGCCGCCGCCGCCGCTGCGCCGCAGACAAGCCCAAGCAACACGGTCAGCACCGAAAGTTCGACAGTGACCAAGGCGGCTTTCAGAAAATGGGGATACACCCTGAGGATGAGATCTATATCCATGAGTGTCAGATCATCTCTCTTGCAAGGGAAGGGGGGCCTGCCGTTCGCATGGCAGGCCGGGGAGGACGGAGATCAACGGATGTCGAAACCGATCCACTTGTCGCTGATTTTGTCATAGGTGCCATCGGCCATGATCTCTTCGAGCGCAGCCTGCATCGCAGCCTTGAGCTCGGGATTGCCCTTGCGAATGGCGATACCGTGGCCCGAGGGTTCGACTTCAAGATCTTCGAGAGGCACGAAGTTATACCCCTTGGCCTTGGTGGCGAGATAGGCGGCGATGTAATCGTTTGCAATCGCGTCGACCCGGCCGTTTTCTAGTTCCATGAGCAGCTCGGGCAGGCCTTTGTAGGTGCGCACCGTGTAGCCTTTTTCGCGAGCCCATTGCTCATGGGTTTCACCCAGGGTGACGCCCAGTTTGGCATCGTCCAGCTGTGCCGCGCTTTTCAGATCAGAGTCTTCCTTGACGAAAACCGCACGACGGCTGCGGTAGTAAGGACCAACGAAATCCACGACTTCTTCACGCTCCGCCGTGATCGACATGGAGCCGACGATGGCATCGTATTTGTTGGTCAGAAGCCCGCCGATGATGCCGTCCCATGCGGTGGTGATGATCTCGACCTCAAGCCCCATGCGCTTGGCGATTTCCGCGCCGATGGCCGGGTCGAAGCCCACGACCTCGTTCTGGTCGTTCACGAAGTTGAACGGCGGGTAGGCGCCGGACATGGCAATTCGCATCACGCCTTTTTCCTTGAGGGTATCAAGTTCATCGGCGGCGGCGGGGGCCACGAAGGTGAAGCCACTCAGCGCCAGAGCTCCGGCGGCAAGGGTGGTTTTGAGGACGGTTCTGCGAAGGGTCATGTCGATCTCTCCTGTCGATCTGCATCGTCGTCAGGGCGATGCTTTTTTGGTTTCCGCCAGATGTTTCCCCGGATGTTTTTCAGGGCGAATTCACCGGCTCACGGAAAAAACTTGCATGCGTTATATCATTGGGCAAATAAATAATACAAATTCTCAACATAGAAATGATCAATGATGCGCCCCTATGAGCAAAGATTTCCCTGGAACCTCGACTGGAATTTGCTGCGCACCTTCATGGTTGTGGTCGAGCAACGCGGGATTTCCCGTGCGGCCGATTTTCTGGGGCTGAAACAGCCGACGATCTCCTCGGCGCTGAAACGGTTGGAGGAAACGACAGGGCACCAGTTGATCATTAGAAAACCGAATGAATTCAAGGTTACACGCGCTGGACAGAGGCTTTACACCGAGTGTTCCTCGATCTTTGGCGCGGTGTCGCAACTGCCTTCCCTGCTCGATGAAGGCGGTTCGGAAATGCGCGGTCATATCACGATCGTCACCACGTCCCATGTGATTTCGGAGCATTTCGATGAGGTGTTGTACCGCTTCTCGGAGGCCCATCCGAAAGTGAGTTTCTCGCTCACGGTCGCCGAAAGCGAGGAGGTGGTCAGCCGGATCACGCAGAACCGGGCCTCTTTGGGGCTGTGCCTTTTGCACAAAATTCCATCAGGTTTGAAAGCGACGGTCCTGTGTCGGGAAATCTTCGGCCTGTTCTGCGGTCCACGACACCGCCTGTTCGATCGCGACTCGATTGCGCTCTCGGATCTCGAAGGCGAACCCTCCGTCTCGTTTCAGACCGAAACCGAAAGCGGCGCGCTGGAGCCTGTGACACTGTTGCGGCTCCGGGCCAAAATGGCGACCAACTGGCGGGGGATGACCTCGAACCTCTTGGAACTGCGCCGGATGGTCATGACCAATATCGGCATCGGGGCATTGCCGCTTCATGTCGTCAAACAGGATGTCTCTGCGGCGCTTTTACGGCAATTGCCGCCCTATGACGATCTGCCCATGATCGACATTTATCTGGTCAACAATCCGCGCCGGAAGCTCTCTGAAGCGGAGGCGGCGTTTCTCGAAGCGATGTTCACAATGATCCGTGAGGTCGATATTCAGCAACGCACATATGTGTGAGCTATGCTTCGGACTTTGTTCAGCCCCTGATTTGGCTGGCACTGGCGCCCGTCAGGATTGGTTTGCAAGGATGGCGTGGCGTCGCCCTTAACGGGAAGCTTTATCCAATGGAACACGGCCGGGCATCTGTCAAATGTCTCTGGCGCATGATAGGGAGCGCCGTCTCACACCATACGCAACTGTGCAGGGGGCCACTGTGCCTCAGGTTTCATTTGCGTATGCTGATTGAGCCTGTGGTGTTTTCCTGATTTGACATAGGGAAATTCTACTGGGTACAGAATAAGCGGAAAAGACGAGTGATAGGTGGCGATAAATGTATGAAAATAAAGAAAAATATTTATCATTGGCCTCTCGTCTCTCCATTGCACCCATGATGGATTGGACGGATTTATATTTCAAATCAGGTGCTTGATGAGTTCTGTGTGCAGTATTTGCACACGAGTTTTCGTGCTTTGTTTCCTTCTCATTCGCGCGATACGTCGCGATTCAGCCGCCGTAACCTCGATCTTCATGCAACCTGCGCAGGCTGAATGAGTTTCGTCTGAATGGAGTGTCCGCCCGGCCATTAGGCTGGACCGATCGTCACTGCCGATACGGCTTGCCGCTCCATGATCCACAACTGGGGCTGGTCCGGAATTCCCGACCTCGGTCGTCCGGTCACCCGACCAGAATGGCCGTCATCGTCCGAACATGGGCGTCGATGCGCTCCAGGACCGCGCCGGGTACGACGGCGCGTTCGGGCAGATCCCACCAATGTGCATCGACCGCCTGAACAGTTTCGGCAACCGCTTTCAAAACGGCGGGTTCGGGGAGCTTGGCGCGGTTGGCGAAAGTCCTCCAGCGCGCCGAGGTCAGTGCTTTGAAGGCGCGCTCGCCACCGAGCGACAGGGCCAGGTCGTCCGCAGGAAGATAGGGGATGGTCGAGAGCAGGTCGTAGACGGGCGCGAGGGCAGGGGTGTTGCCGTCCCCGGGGTAGATCAGCGACCAGTTCTTCAGATGCATGTCGCCGTTGCCCATGATCACCGAGAGCGCGAGACGCCGGACGAATTCCAGCGCGGCCAACGGAGAAATGGCTATGCTGAGCGCTGATGCGATGTCGTGATAAGCTGCGCCTTCGTATTTGCGCGCGGGAGGAATGCCGAACACCTGGGCGAAATCCTCGATATGGATGCGCTGGCCGCCCGGCCCGCGATCGAAGCGGCGCAGCAGCAAGACCCGCCCCTCGGTCATGGTCTCGAATTCCGCTGGGATGCCGTCGAACTGGTCACGAGTGACCAGCTCGCGCTCGGGCACCTCCATGCCGATGGCTTCGGCCAGTGCGAGGTTGGCAAATTCGTTCTCCGACACCGCCGGAAAAGCCGTGGAGGGGAACTTGGCGATGTATTCTCCGTCGCCGTCGCCGAGCGGCACGGTCAGCCCGCCACCTTTGCCAGTGTTCTTCATCACTGAGAGCTTCATCTGGACGCCGGCCAGCGAGAAGCGAGCTTTCGGCGCCGTCTGGGTAGTCTTCGCTGGGGCTAGGGCAGGGCCGTCGCCGAGCAGGGCGCGCACAGCGCCGGGTAGATCGGCCCCGAGCGCTGCGAGCAGGTCGAAGTCATTGCCGGGTCGGACACGCCCGGCGTGGTGCTTTTCCATCGCGTCGCGCAGCTTGTCCTCGGGAAGCAGGTTGGCGAAGAAGGCCGGTAAAGAGCCCGCGATCGGCCGCGGATCCTTCCGCAGCCCGCCATTCGCCGCTCGGAAGGACAGACTGAGGATGGGGTATCCACCCGTCGCGCGATAAGCAGGATCGAAACTGAAAGCGTTGAAATCGCCCGGGGTTAGGACGATGGTGCCGATCTTGTGCCGGTTCAGGAAAATGTCGAGCGCCTGAACGCTGGCGGCGGTTGGTTCAGCGCTCATCGTCAGGCTCCGGCTCCGGCTGCGGTGCGAATGCCGGGGCATCCTCCCCAGCCTCGGGGCTGAGTAGGGTGTCGACCGCGGGCACCAGGAATTGCGGGATCAACATCATCTCGAGCCCGAGCGCGCGTGCGACATTCATCAGCGTGGTGGCGCGCGCGGCGGCGGTGCCCGTCTCGATGTCGCGGTAACGCGGGCGGGAGATGCCGGCCAACTCGGCGACCTGTTCCTGGGTCAAACCGGCGGCCAACCGTGCCCGGCGAAGCTGCGCGCCGATCATGTGAAGAGAGGTTGTTTCGGGCACGAACGATACCTTTGCGATTCATATAATCTCCATTGATCTGAAAACATATCATTTCCCTACCGCATTGGCAAGGCTATGATCTGTGTCCGTATCTTTGCGTTGCGTGAAGAACTGTATAGGTATCATTGGCGCGATGAGCCGCGCAACGGCGGCACGAAGCGTAGTCAGGCTGCACAGCAACGGCGCATCTGATAGGGCGACCTTCAGGCATAAATGACGATCTGTTGTACAACGGTATGCATATAGGCGGGCACATGCTTGCTCTGCTTTGCGAGCAGGTTCCGGTCATTGCCATCCAGTGCCGTTGCGAGCATGGCGATGACGCGATCGTCGATGCGATCCTTGCCCATGTAGCGCAGGGCTTGGAACACGGCACCGGTCTTCTGGCCGGCATCGGCGAGCGTCTTGGCGGACGCCTTCCTGAAGTGGATCACCTGCTTGCCGATGGCTTCCGTGCGGGTCGTGCCGTCGGCCATGTAGGTCGGCTTCGGGGGTATCTCTTCGTGGCCCATATCCATCTTTCTATTACGGAGTGCATATTCCAAATAGCAGCAGCACCCATCCTCAGTAGGAAGCAGCGCCAGTTACAGAGACGTGCAACGCCGAACAGCATAGAAAAGGCGGGGCGCGCGCAGACCTCAATTATCGAAGCGCGCTCCGTCTTTGCGGTGAAACATGAGAATTCGGTTGAGATGAAAAGCGATGAGCAGCTCGTTTCGAGTTGTGGATATCAGACGGAACAGGCGCACCACACATCAAGCGCGGTGTCGTTGGTGCTGCCTATGGTGCAAAGAAGCTGTTCCCAGAAATGCCAGCACGGTCGAAGAAGGCTTGGTTTCGCGCTCTGGCGTCTCCAATGAGCTGGTCCCAACCCACCAACTCAATTGAGCCATGGAACCCGTTATTTGGCCGATAAATTCTTCCTCGGCCATCTGCTGTTCTCTGCCAAGAAAACGTCCACGTATCCATTTTACCGACAATGTCAGCAACGATATAGCAATAGAATATTGTGTTCTGATCGAGTGTGATTGGACGCCCGCGAACGTCTGAAAGCCCGCCACTTTGAAGCCGTTTGACATAGCGTTCAACCTGAAATTGTGGATTCTCTTCGTCTGCGTAGCTTGTACGTCCCGGGCGCTTGAATTCAACGAGCAGGACTTTTGACGGCTCATCTGTCTGCCGCAGGCCGTGAACATAGTCGAAGATCAGGACATCCGGTCGCTCATCGCTTTCGACGGCTTCCGACAATTTCCTGAACTCGACATCAGAGCTGAAGTATTGGGCGAAGGTGAGTCTTTCGTCGATTATCCACAGGTCATGCGACGCAGCAGGTTCTACCTTACTGTCACCTCCATCAATAGTCTTTACACGAAGCGGGCAGATGAACGAGTGCAGTATGTCTTCCCGTTGGTATGAGCTGTCGCGCGTATCGTCGCGAACCTTTTCAAGCAGAATTTCAATGAAGTCGAGTACGACCTTGCGGCGAACGATGTATTCGGCAAGGCTTCTCTGTTCTGCATCTTCGATAGCTGCACTCGCATCGGCAATTGCTGAACTGAACGTGTTGATGTCAGCTGCGCCCTCTTTGAGTCTGCCCAAGACGCCCCGAATCTTCTCAGCTTGTCTCTCATCGCGCCGGAAACGCTCACGAGAGAGGTGGCCATAAATTGCGTCAGCCTTCAGTTCGCCGGAGGGCACGCGCTCTTGCAACTCTTCTACGTTGCCGAACGCGACAGAAGGATATGTCGCGGTTATAGTCTCAATGGTCCCGCGCTGCTCCCCTTTCAGCAATGCGAGTGGCTCGGCAAGAAATGTTTCAATTTTGTCGGAGCAGACGTCGTTGATGATCCGCTCAATTACGGCATCTTCAAAAACGAAAGCGGTCCGCTCTTGGTTGACGTTGTTATCTAGGAACGCACCCGTGACAATGGCGTGGAATACTCGATCATTTTCACCGCCGAAATAGCCCAATCCCAGTTTTCCGTCGATGCACTGGGAGTGGACCGTCCGATCATGGGCAATAAAATGAACGAAATGCCTGCCTTTGAGGTCAGCACTTGCGACTTTGTCGCACTCCATTAAAGTGAGGTTCAGATTTCCGTAGCTCTCAGTTTCTATCGCATTCGCTTTCTGCTGCCTGTGGACGATGTCGGATATCGCGGTTGGATACTCGCGTGTCTCGTCACCGACATGAACGCTAACTTGAGGGCTCCGGCCTCCAATGAATGTTGGCAGGAAGTGTGAGGTCAGATGTTGGAATACAAAGCTGTCTCGCCCCGGAAACTTCGCTCTGTAACCATTGTCGCGTAGCCCAGAAAACCGAACATGGAAGAAGCTGTCGACCGCATCTGCTGCGGCGTCTTCTTCAAGATCTTGAATCTGGTCTTCTAGCGCGAGTTTAAACCTGAACCGCCGCCTCTGAAGACTACCGCCTTCGGTTCTAAAAACAGAGTGGACCGCTATCTCCTCAAAACAGTCTAGCCACATGAGCCTGCCGACACCCTTGCCACCTATCTGGATCTTGTTATCGGTATCTGTGGTTGTAAATGCCTCCCAGTTGTTGTCGTCGAGGCCCACCCCATTGTCCTCGACTGCCGCCCAAACATCATCCTTGTTCCTATTGGTATTAACGGTGACGACAACCTTGCCAGCGCTCGACACGCGGTCCCCGTAGCGCCCCTGTGTCGAGTGAATTGCGTTGCTAACAGCCTCAAAGAGCGGCTGCATTGCACCCGCAACATTTGTCGGCTTGGGAAGACGTTCAATTCGCTTCACGAGGTTGGGGCGCAGTGATGTCACAAAAACTCCAGAAAATTTGCAGTGCTACTTCCAGTCTCAACAAAAGTGCACTTGTACGATTCTCCGTTCAAGAGTGGTTTTTGGGGCCGAAATTTCTCGACCAAGATCTTTATAAGCCCCCAGTATCACCCATCCCCTCATCGAAAGTTTCGATCAAGGCGATCATCCGTGTAACGACACGCTCCGCAGAGGGCTTTCGTTGAAGAATCCCAGGCATTTCGATCATGATCGCAATCACCTCATCGGTAAGGGGGCGCTTGCCGGAAAACTGATATGCTTCCAGCAACCCGGCGAAACCTTCACGATCCAGCCTTTCTTCTGTGCAAATCGTTTGAAACGCCGCTTCGCGCTTCTCTGCCCAGAAACCCTCGAACGTCGCAGTTGTTTGTTCGGCGCTTTTCATTGTCGGCAGGTAGGCCGTAATAAACTCTTCGATCAGTTCGCGTTTGCTGCGCAGGCGGGGTTCTGACCCGAGCAGATCGAGAATGGTCTTGGTCTTGCTCGCAGTATCCAGCGCATCCTCGGCCTCCCGTTGTTCCGCGACGACGGAGGCCAGCAGGGCCAGGATATAGGCGACGTTGATGTTGTCGCGGCGGATCAGTTCAAGCTCGAAGTCGACCTCGTTCAGGATGGAAGCCTTCTGGTCGTCATCCCTGTCTGATTTCATGCGGTCATGGATATCGAGATACTTGCTCTTGAAGTCCTCGAAGCGCTGTGCGTCCAGAGAAAGGTCATCGTCACTGAACTCAGTGAAGCTGGTCAGCACATTGCGGATTCGGATCAACTCGCGAAAGGCACGCACGAAGGCGAGGATGTCGTCTTCTGAAACCAGCCTGTCCACGGCTGAGGGCGTCGGGGCGATCTTGAGCAATTCCATCACTGCGTCGTTGAAGCGGTCAACGTACTCCTGATAGGGCGCGATCAGGATCGTCTCGTCAGCATCCTTGTTCGAGAAGAGCGCAATGGCCTCGTCCACCTTGGCTTTGAGGTTGCGGAAGCAGACGATATTCCCCTGCGACTTCTTCTGGCCGAGAATCCGGTTCGTGCGGGAAAAGGCCTGAATCAGCCCATGATAGCGTAGGTTCTTGTCGACATAGAGCGTGTTGCAGGTCTTGGCATCAAAGCCGGTGAGGAACATGTTGACGACCAGCAGGATGTCGATGCCCTGACCTTCAATGAAATCCTTCCGGTCGCGCCATTTCATGCGCTTCGCGAGCGCCTTGTAGTAGACGTAAAATGCCTTCCCGTCCTTCACGCTGTTGTTGGTGCCGAACATCGCGTTGTAATCGGAGACATAGCCTGCCAGCTTGTCGCGGCTGTGCTGTGTGGCCGCGCTTACGGGGCCACCGGTGACATCGGGTTCGCCAATCAATCCGTTGGCATCTTCATCTTCTTCATCGGCCGCGAAGGTGAAGATCGTGGCGACTTTCAGGTCATGCTTGCCCTCGGCCTTCTTGCGCTGGAATGCCTCGTAGGTCTTGGTCAGCGCGTCGACGGCACCCACACACATGATGGCCGAGAAATCGCGGTTATGCGTCTTGCGGTCGTGGTTCTCGATGATCCAGTCGACCACACCGTCGATCCGCTTTTCGCTCTCGAAGAACTCCTTCAGGTCGAGGCCGGACACCTCCTCATCGCCAATGAACGTCCCGTCCTTGCGGCGCAGTTTGCCCCAGTATTCGACGGAAAAGCGCAGCACGTTTTCGTCGCGGATCGCGTCGGTGATGACATAGCGGTGCAGGCAGTCCTCGAACAGGTTCGCGGTCGTGCGCTTGCCAATGGCGTTTTCCTTCAGGATCGGCGTGCCAGTGAACCCGAACATCTGCGCCTTGGAAAAGAAAGCGACGATATTCTTGTGGGTGTCGCCGAACTGGCTGCGGTGACATTCGTCAAACACGAACACGATCCGCTCATCCTTCAGAGCCTCCATCGCAGCCGCATGGCGTTCGCGCGTGATGGCGGTGTTCAGCTTCTGGATCGTAGTCACCACGAGCGTGGTGTCGGGATCGGCCAGTTGATCGACCAGCGCCTTGGTGTTGTCGGTGCCATCGACCGAACCGGGTGAGAAATAGTTGAATTCCTTCGTTGTCTGGTAATCGAGATCAGCCCTGTCCACCACGAACACGACCTTGGCGACCTTTGGGTTCTCGATGATCACCTGACTGGCCTTGAAGCTGGTCAGGGTCTTGCCCGAACCGGTCGTGTGCCAGATATAGCCGTTCTTGCGTCCCTTCATCACCCGGTCGAGGATCCGCTCGACTGCGTAATACTGATAGGGCCGCAGCACCATCAGCACCTGGTCGCTTTCGTGCAGGACCACGTATTTCGCGATCATCTTGGACACGAAGCACTTCTCAAGGAAGGCGTCGGCAAAGGCCTCCAGCCGTGTGATCGGCGTGTTGTCCTCATCCGCCCAGAAGAACGTCTGCTTGAAATCCTGATGCCGGTTGTTGGCGTAGTATTTCGTGTTTACACCATTCGAGATCACGAACAGCTGCAGATACTGAAACAGCGCATTGCCTGCACCAAAGCTGTGGCGGTGATAGCGGTTGATCTGGTTGAAGGCCTCTTTCAACTCGATCCCGCGCCGCTTCAGCTCGATCTGGATGAGTGGCAGCCCGTTCACCAGCAGCGTCACGTCATAGCGGGTCTTGTAGTGCCCCTCCTGCGTGATCTGATGCGTCACCTGATAGCGGTTACGGCACCATTCACGCCCGTTGAAGAACTGCACATAGGCCGTGGTTCCATCGTCGCGTTGCAGCGCCATGCGGTCGCGCAGCGTCTTGGCCTTCTCAAAGGTCGAGCCCTTGCCCAAATGGTTCAGAATGGTGCGGAATTCCCCGTCCGAGAATTGCAACCCGTTATGCGCCTCAAGCTGCGCACGCAGGTTGGCCTCCAGCGCCGCATTGTCCGGGATGGCGACCGAGGCCCAGCCCAGATCGTTCAAACGCTGGATCAGAGCGGTTTCGAGTTGGGCTTCGGACTGAATATTCATCGGCGAACCTTAAACGAACAGCTTTTGCAGAAGCCCCTTCTTGAAGGCCTCCATTTCAGAAATCTTCTGTGACAGAGCGTCTATCTTCCCGTCGACGGCGGAGAGTGCTGATGAAATCTTTTGCTGCTCATCAGGATGTGGAAGTTCCACCCATAGCGTTTTCAGCTGAGATGGGTATAAGTGCACGACCGAAATCCCTTGTCCTAGGTTGGCGATTTCGCGGCGCCTCGCGTTGTTGAGGTAGTACGCCAAAAAGCTGCCATTAACCGGTGAACGAAGAACATTAATGTCTCCGCCCAAAGCGACACCGGCGATTGCCACGCAGCAAGCGCGGGCCATGTCCATGCGATCTTCCCCAGACGCAGGAATTATGACGTCCCCGATTTCGCTCAGGAACAGGCTAGCGGGGTCGTCGTCTGTAAAGGAAATTACTTCGGTAATGCGCTCACGATAATGGGTGTAAATTTCGCCATATCGGATGCATGGCAGCGCACCGCCTTCGACAATATCAGACTTTGAGATTCCCTTGCCTTTGAAGAAGGTAGCGATCTCCCCTAGTTTTCGCTCCTCCCAATCCGGGAAGGCGCTGCCGTCGTCGCGGGTAAAGCGCAGCTCGCGCGAAAACAGCCGTTGCATTAGCCCACGCTTGTAGTCCTCCAGAGCGGCCTTCTTGTCGGTCAGAAGGGTGATCTTGCGAGAGGAGGCGTCCAAAAGTACCGCGATCTTTTCCTGCTCGGGCTGATCTGGCAGCGCGAGCGGGATCTTGGCGAAGTCCTGATAATATAGGCGCAAGCGATCACTGGTCATCCCGTGCGAATAGGCCCAAAGCTGATGCAGCATGTGTCGGTTCTGAAACCAGTAATCGAAGAATTTCGAGGACACGCCTTTCTTGGGCGACAGAACGACATAGGCCGGGCTAACCATGCATTCCTCGGATGCCATTCCAACCGCGCCCTGCCACATCCGCATCATATTGTAGACGAGATCGCCCGGCTGTGCGCGCAGGTTGGTTTCATCCGCCGCGTCCGCGCCCATGTGCCGTTCAAGGCTGTTGCGGCGGACGAGGCCACGGTCCTGCGTTACGGAATAGATCGGCAGTCCAGCCTCGCCCTTCGCCTTGC
This sequence comes from Pseudodonghicola xiamenensis DSM 18339, assembly GCF_000429365.1. Taxonomy (GTDB): domain Bacteria; phylum Pseudomonadota; class Alphaproteobacteria; order Rhodobacterales; family Rhodobacteraceae; genus Pseudodonghicola; species Pseudodonghicola xiamenensis. Next base: position 18,697 of record NZ_AUBS01000037.1, read on the forward strand.
TGTTGCGAAAGGCATCGCCCGCCCGTGCAGGCTTCCATGGCCCCTTGAACTCAGGGAAGCGAAGTTCCGGCACAAGTGGTCTCATAGCGGAGCTTCCAGACCAAGCTCGGCGCAGAATCCTCGCAGTTCTTCGTCCACGTCGCGCATATTCAGGTTGATCTGTTCGACGCGGCGCGTCACTTCCTCCAGATCGACGGGCGGTTCCGGCACGAAGGTGTCGACATAGCGTGGGATGTTGAGGTTGAAATCGTTTTCTTCGATCTCGGCCAAAAGGGCCCGATGCGTAAACCGCTCTTCCTCAGCACGGGTCCGATAGGCCTCAACGATGCGGTTCACGTTGTCTTCGCCGAGCCAGTTCTGGTTCTTGCCGCGCTGGAAACAGGTTGAGGCATCGACGAACAGGACGTCCTCAGTTTCCTTGCATTTCTTCAGCACCAGTATGCAGGTGGGGATGGCCGTGCCATAAAAGATGTTCTCCGGCAGGCCGATCACCGCATCCAGCCAATTGCGCCGGATCAGGAATTCCCGGATGGCCCCTTCGGCCCCGCCACGAAACAGCACTCCATGCGGCAGGATCACCGCCATGGTCCCGTCTTCGTCCAGGTGATGGAGCATGTGCTGGACAAAGGCAAAATCGGCCTTGGACGCGGGTGCGAGACGGCCATATTCAGTGAAACGGTCGTCGCTCTCAAAAATCTTATTGGCTGACCATTTTGCCGAGAACGGCGGGTTGGCGACGATGGCCTCGAACGTCTGGCCCATATGCTGGGGGTGTTCGAGCGTGTCTTCCTGCTGAATGTCGAAATTGCTGAAATGCACCTCGTGCAGGATCATGTTCATCCGTGCGAGGTTATAGGTGGTGCGGTTCAGCTCCTGCCCTACGAACTCGCCCACGGATTTGTTGGACTTCTTGTAGCCCAGTTCCCGCGCCACGCGCAGCAGCAGGGAGGCCGACCCGCAGGTCGGGTCATAGACCGACCGCAGGCGTGCCTTGCCCGTGGTCACGATCTTGGCCAGCACGGTCGAAACCTGTTGCGGGGTATAGAATTCGCCCGCCTTCTTGCCCGCGCCAGAGGCGAATTTGCCGATCAGGTATTCATAGGCATCGCCCAGAACGTCCGAATTCGAATTCGTCAACTCGAAGTCGATGGAGTCCAGATGAGCCAGCACCTTGGAAATCAGCGTGTTGCGCGCCTCGTTGCTGCGGCCCAGCTTGCTGGAGTTCAGGTCAAGGTCTTCAAAAAGGTTGACAAAATCCTCCTCAGACTCGTTGCCCATGGTGGATTTCTGGATGTTGTTCAGCGTGTCGGAAAGGTCGGCAAGGATGAAGCTGCCAGGCGCTACCCCACGCTTGGCGACCTCCGAAAACAGCTCGCGCGGGCGCAGGTAGTAGCCGAGGCTGTCGATACAGTTTTCCTGCACCGCGCCGAGAATGCCTTGATGCACAGGGTCGTTTTCGTCGAGGGAGGCAAAGGCGAGGCCTTCGGATTTCAGAAGCTCCTGATCGACGTAGATGTGCAGGCGCTCGGACAGGTATTTGTAGAAGATAAAACCGAGGATGTAGTCGCGGAACTCGTCCGCATCCATCCGTCCTCGCAACTCATTGGCGATGTCCCAGAGCTTCTGCTCGAGTTTTTTCTTTTGTTCTTCCGTCACTGGTCTGCCTCTGGTTTTTCATTCTGCGACTGAAGCTTCGCCGCAGTTCGAGTGCGGTTTACGCGTAAAAGCGCCTGACAATAAGGGTCTTTTTTCACCGCCGGGCAGTAGGCCGTGCCCGTTCGGATGTCTGTCCCCTTATCAGGAGATCGTCGGCAGAGGAGGCGCAGCAGGCAGCCGGAGGTGCGCAGGGCAGGCAGGCTTCGTTCTGGAAAGTAAACCGGTCGACAGGAGTAACGGGCGGCTAAGATCCTGGCGAGTATTGGGATGATAAGAAGCAGCCGGCTCAACCATGAGCGGCTTTTCCGACGCTTCGAGCAAGCCAGGTCGGGAACTGCGGTGCGGCGGTTACCAGTTCGTCAAAGACCGCTGCGGGCAGTTTCTGCTTGAGCAATTTAAGTGCGGGCTCTGCCTGTGCCGGCCCGAGCCAAGCCAAGGCTCGAACTGCACGACCTGCCGGTCGCTTCCCGAGGGCGAGTTGCCACCGAGGAGCGTGGCGCAGGTCCACCAGCTGATTGCCCAAGGAGAGCGTACGGCTGCGACCCGATGTTAGGTACACGGAGCGAACCGGCACTTGTGTGGTCAGGCCGAGGGTATTCGCTTCGGTGGCACCGGTTGGAACGATGACTTCGCCACGTTGCGACGCGAGAGCCTCGACGGCCTGTTCTACTGACGGTGCGCGCGTTCCAAACCGGCTTTTGATCGGGCGCAGGTAAACCCCTCGCCCGGCACGGATCAACTGGCCGCGCTCGGCAAGGCGCGACAAGGCTTGATCCACACCGGCACGGCTGCCGAGGTGCAGCAGGCATTTTGCGGCAAGCGGGGCCCCTTCCGGAAGCCCCTCTGCGTGGGTCAATATCTGATCTGCAAGGCGCTGCATGATGTTCTCTCGTCAGAAAGATGAACAGTTTTCTGACAGGATTCAATCCATGATGCGTAGCGGATGAGATATCTGGTCACATCGTGCCAGAGGTATCATTCGCTCGTCCGAGCATCTGTCGTAGCGGGGGGCTTACCGTGGCCCCTGCAGTTGCATGCATTCCGCCACGGCAGCAGCCCGCCTCTTGTCCAGGTACTCGGCCAGATCCTCGATATGGACGCCTTTGGCGCATTTCTGCGACGCTTCCATACGGATAAGGGGGAGGGCGATTGAACCTGCCGAGATCTTGCGGATGAACTTGTCTGTACTCAGTTCGAAAAAATCCCTGGCGACATCTTCCGCAGGAATGATCGGTCGCCCGGAATACATCGCCATCAAGAGAAACGCGGTGTTCATGACGATTGCATAGCCGGAAAAAGGGCGAGCAGGGTGGAGGTGAGGAAAGGGATTGTACGACGCACGGATCGAACAGGTGCGTTCAGCTTGATGTCAGCCATATGGTCCTCTTCTACTGCCCGTTGGCTTTGAGCCCGAGCTCTCGGGAAGGAAGGCGTCTGGCGCTGGAAAGTAGGCACCGCGATTGCGTGTCAGATAAGCGCAGATATCGTGGGGATTACAACACGTCGGGGATTGGGGCTCGCGAGCGTTGGCTTTTGCCTTTTTACGGCTGACTCGGCTGAATGCGAGGATTGTCTGGGGGAAAGCCTTCCTCCTGGTCGGCACTTGCGCTACCGACACACCCCCATCAACGGGGAGGCCCCGCAACGCCCCCTGAGAGTGAGAGTGCGGGCGGGTTTTCCGTGACGGGTTGAGGGCTGGAGGAGAGGCCTCCGGCGCCCGTCGCGGAGATCATCCCGATGACCAGAGAGCATCGCGCGGCCCGCAAGAGCGGTCCGCGCACGAACCTTTATGACGACATCACCGACAAGATCATCGCCGAGCTGGAGGACGGCCGACTGCCTTGGGTTCAGCCTTGGGGAACGGCGGCGGCGCAGGCGCCGCTCGCCATGCCGTGCAACGCCAGCACGGGTCGGCAATATTCCGGGATCAATGTCCTGATCCTCTGGGGCGCCGTGATCCAGCAGGGCTATCCAACCCAGCACTGGCTGACGTTCCGCCAGGCGCTGTCGCTCGGCGGTAATGTCCGCAAGGGCGAGCGGGGCACGACCGTCGTCTATGCCGACCGATTCACGCCTGAAGACGAGAAGCGCCACGCCCGGGAGACCGGAGAGGACGCAAACAGCATCCCGTTCCTGAAGCGCTTCACCGTGTTCAACGCGGCGCAATGCGAGGGTCTGCCCGACGATATGGCCATCGAGGCACCGCCACCGCCGCCCGGGCTGATCGAGCCGCGGGTCGAGGCACTGATCAAAGCGACCGGTATCGACTTCCGGATCGGTGGTAACCGCGCCTTCTATGTCCCCTCGCTCGATTATGTGCAGGTGCCGCCTCCGCAGGCCTATTTCGAGCCGATCAATTGGCACCGCACTGCGCTGCACGAGATGGGGCACGCGACAGGCCATGCCTCACGGTTGGGGCGGGATTTCTCGGGCGCTTTCGGCACGAGGAAATACGCCTTTGAGGAACTGATCGCCGAGATTTCGAGCGCGTTCTGCTGCGCCTCGCTCGGGATCGTCCCGACCGTGCGCCACGCCGATTACCTGGGCTCCTGGCTGGAGGTGATGCGCGAGGATTCGCGGGCCATCGTGCGTGCCGCCTCGCAGGCCAGCAAGGCGGCCGACTGGCTGCTGGCTCATCTGCCCGACGACAGCACCGATGTTGATCGGCAAATCTCGACGGAAGCGAGGGCTGCGGCATGATCCTCCTGACCGACACACAGCGTGACCGTTTGCTGGCGAATGGCCGCGATCGCGATCAGGATCACATTCCGGTCGTGAAGTTCTTCAATCCCTTCGGCGCCGGTGTCTGGCTCGCGACCGAGCTCGACGAGGACGGCGACATCATGTTTGGCCTGGCCGACATCGGCTACCCCGAGCTTGGCTCCTGGAGCCTCGACGAACTGCGCTCCGTTCGGCTACCCTTCGGCATGGGCATCGAGCGGGATCTGCTGTTCACGGGGGATTTCCCGATCTCGGTCTGGGCCAAGGCCGCCCGCGAAACCGGCAGCATTCGCGATGCCGAGCGCCTGCTTTATCGCGCGGGCCGCCTGCCAGGCGGGACACGCCCCGATACGGAGCCCCCGCGTTCCTGAGATCCACGCTCTTCAGCTTCGGCGCCGCTCTCTTCGCAGGAAGAGGGCGGCGCTTCTCCTCGTGATGCGGTGAAAGTTCGGCGCCCGGCCGGCTGCCCGTCGGAGAACAGCACCATGACACGAAACACGAGAACACCCGCCATCGAATCACAGCCGCTCCGGTTCTCCGCCCAGGAGCAGGCCGTAGTCTACGAGGCCCGGCAGATCATGCTGCGCCACCTCAATCAGAACCCTGTCCTGACGTCCTGGCAGGCGGTGCTCGACTATTGCGCCCTCACCATCAGGGGCGATGTGGAGCGCTTCCATGTCCTCTATCTCGACCGCAGGAACCGGCTGATCTCAGACGAGTGCCTCGCCACCGGCACAGTCGATCATGTCCCGGTCTATCCCCGGGAGGTGCTGCGGCGCTGCCTGGCGCTCAATGCCTCGGCGCTGATCATCGTCCACAATCATCCGGCCGGAGATCCCGAGCCCTCGGCCGCCGATCTCGCGATGACGAAAGAAATCGGGAACGCCTGTGCGTCCTTAGGGGTGATGCTGCACGACCACATCATCACCGGGGCTGGCCGGGAGACCAGCTTGCGTGCCCGCGGTGAGCTCTGATGGGTCTGCGCGTTCATCCGCGGCTCGGCCATGAGAGGGAAAGGAGGGTGGGGGTTTCGTGACGGGCTGGTTGCCGGAGAGAGAGGCTCCCCGGCGTCCGTCATGGAGACCCCGACATGGCCAATGCCACTCAGAAGATCACCCTGTCGTCCTCGCGCGACATCCCCTTCAACAAGCTGGTGCTCAGCCAGTCCAACGTCCGGCGGGTAAAAGCCGGCATCTCGGTCGAGGAACTGGCCGAGTCCATCGCCCGCCGCGGGCTGATCCAGTCCCTGCATGTCCGGCCCGAGCTCGACGCCGAGGGGCAGGAAACCGGCCTCTTCGAGGTGCCGGCTGGCGGCCGCCGCTACCGTGCGCTGGAACTGTTGGTCAAACAGAAGCGCCTCAACAAGACCGCGCCGGTGCCCTGTGTCGTTTCGGAGGCCGGAGACGATATCCTGATCGACGAGGTGTCGCTGGCCGAGAATATCGAGCGTGCGCCGCTGCATCCGCTCGACCAGTTCCGCGCCTTCCAGGTCCTTCGTGAGAAGGGCATGAGCGAAGAGGAGATCGCCGCCGCCTTTTTTGTCGACGCCAAGGTGGTGAAGCAGCGCCTGCGCCTGGCCTCGGCCTCGCCGGCGCTGCTCGAGACCTATGCCGAGGACGGCATGACGCTGGAACAGCTCATGGCCTTCACTGTCTCCGACGACCATGCCCGTCAGGAACAGGTCTGGGAGGCAATCAAGGATGGTTGGCAGAAGGAGCCCTACACGATCCGTCGCATGCTGACCGAGACCACGGTGCGCGCTTCCGACAAGCGGGCGCTCTTCGTCGGCATTGAGGCCTATGATGCGGCGGGTGGCTATGTGCTGCGCGACCTCTTCCAGCAGGACGATGGCGGCTGGCTCCAGGACCCAGTGCTGCTCGACCGGCTGGCAGGCGAGAAGCTGAAGGTCGAGGCGGAAACCATCGCCGCCGAGGGCTGGAAGTGGATCGAGGTCGCGGCCGATTTTCCCTATGGCCATACCAGTGGCATGCGCCGTCTGGCCGGCACCACCATCGACCTGACCGACCAGGAGCGTGCCGAGCGCGAAAAGCTCCGCGACGAGTTCGACGCGTTGGAGGCGCAATATGCCGAGGCCGACGAACTGCCCGACGAGGTGGACTCGCGGCTCGGCGAGATCGAGGAGGCGCTGGAAGCCTTCGAGACCCGGCCGATGCGCTACGACGCCGATCAGATGGCCCGCGCCGGTGTCTTCGTCAGCATCCGCCATGACGGTCAACTCGCCGTCGAGCGCGGCTATGTCCGCCCCGAAGACGAGGTGGTGGAAGGCCAAGGGAGCGATGGCGCCGATGGTGCCGATGGTGCATCTGCCGAAGGCGGTGACGACGGCAGCGTCCGGCGCGCCGTCATCACCGTCGGCGGTGCAGCGCCGGAGACCGACGAGGACGAAGAGGTCGACACCATCCGGCCGCTGCCCGATCGCCTCGTCAGCGAGTTGACCGCGCATCGCACCCTGGCACTCCGGGATGCCGTGGCGTCCAACCCGCATGTTGCCATGACGGCGCTACTGCACCGCCTGGTCACCGATTGCTTCCTGCCGCACTCCACCAGGGGGTGCCTCGAGGCTCATGTCCGGGAGGTTCATTTCCCGGCACAGGCCGACGATCTGGGCGAGAGCGCTTCGGCGCGCGCCATCGCCGTTCGGCACGAACGCTGGGGCGATCACATCCCGGCCGACGATGCGGCGCTCTGGGACTGGCTGGCCGATCAGGACGACGACACCCGCATGGAGTTGCTCGCCCATTGCGTCAGCTTCGGCGTCAACGCCCTGCACGAGAAGCCCAACCCCTATGGGGGCATGGGTGTCAGCCAGCACGGGCTCGACGTGCGCCTGACCCAGGCCGACAGGCTGGCCCAGGCGACGGGCCTCGACATGGTGGCCGTGGGCTGGCGGCCGACCGTCGGCAACTATCTCGGCCGCGTGACCAAGCCCCGGATCATCGAGGCAGTGCGCGAGGGCGCCGGCGAACGGGCCGCCCAGCTCATCGACCACCTGAAGAAGGGCGACATGGCCACGGAAGCCGAGCGCCTGCTGGCCGAAACCGGCTGGTTGCCGGAGCCGCTGCGCCTGGTGGACCCCGATGCCGAGGTCGATGCGGATGCCGGGATCGACGCCGAGGCCAACGATCTGCCCGAGTTCCTCGCCGGAGACGGCGAAGAGGACGAAGCCGCCGGGGACGAAGACCCGCAGAGCATGGTCGCCGCGGAATGATCCTCACGCGGGGCGGTCCCGATCGCCCCGCAGTTCTTTCCTCAGCTTCAGGACGTCCCCATGACTTTCAAACGCGACACGTCCACTCGGCGCATCGTCTTTTCCTATCTCGTCCCCGTGCATGTCGAGGTCGAGGACGGCATCGTCGCCGATGTTGTCGTCATCGACGAAACCCCGATCCGGGATCCCACGCTGATCGAAGGTGACGGCGACCTGCTTACCCAGGCCGTCACCGACGCCAATGACGGACAGGCATGGCCGTCCTGGCGCTTCGGCTACTGATCCCGCTTTCCGTTTCCGCAACTTGCCCGGTCCTCGTGGCCGGGCTTTTTCTTTGGAGAAACCTGATGCCCGCAATGATCGATATTGACCGGATATTCCGTGAGAACCTCGCCAGTCCGCCATCCGAACGCACGCTGCCCTGGGAGGAAGCCCGCGACGGCATCACAGTGGTCGTGGAGCCGAAACCGCATTGGGCGGATGACATGCGCGCCTTCCGTCTCGAAGCCCGCGCCTATTGCCGTTACGCCGATTGGACAGCGAACGGAGGTCATGTCCGGTTCTACGGTCATATCGACACCTCCGGCGATGAGGTGATGATGAAAGCGCGCGCCATGATCGCCCGCGAGATCGCCGATGGACTCTGGGACTGAAGGGCAGTTCACGTCCGACGATAGCCGCCACCGTGGACCTGTCATCGGCCTGTATGGCTCCAGCTCCAGCTGCACGACGGTGCCACTCATCATGTTCGGCATCGGTGTCCGCCCCCGTCCTCGAACACATTCCTGATGCCAGCATGGCGGCAAAGCTGGCCGGGCGAAGCATCTGCAAGGGGGGATCCGGCGCCTGTCGGATGCAAGACACCACCCCCGCTTCCATTCGCTAACCTTGGTCTGATCCGTCTCTTTGACATTCAACCCCGGAGGGGTCGGCTTACGCATACGTGCCGCCCTCGGGGATTCGGAAAAAGTCCGAACGCCCGAGGGTGAGTGCAGATCCGGTCAGACACGTCGGGCGCCTGTCGCGCGGGGGATGGTCCCCCGCCTCCAGTGACAGGAGCCAATCCCGATGTCCTATGCAGATGCCACCGCTTTCGCCGCCAGCCTCGCCACCACGCTGATGGTCGTAATCGTCGTGTTCCAGGCCGGGGACGGAACCCACGGCGCCATACCCGCCGACGAGTTCGACGGCGACGAAGACATGGTGAAGCTGGAACTGGATCCATGGGAGTAAGGCGCGAAAGAGCCTCACCCCAAACGGCCCGAGCGCGGAGACCCGCGCTGCGGGCCTTCAGTGCCTCACGATGGTCCCCCATCGTCGGCAGCGGAACCGGGAACAAGCCCGGTCAGAGAGGAAGAGTGCGGGCCTTTCGGCCGTGACGGGTTGAGGGCTGGAGAGAGAGGCTCTCCGGCGCCCGTCATGGAGTGATCCCGATGACCTTTGCCCGTTCCGAAACCTTCCGCTCCATCGGCCAGATTCTGGCGGCTGATGTTCTGCCTGCGCTTTATCGGTCGCAAAAGCTGCCGCTGCGGGTCTCTTGCCTCGGCGTCGCCAGCTATGACGCCAGTGACGCGGCGAACAGCTTCGACCGCGTGATCCCGCTTGGCGAATGCCCGTCACCGGAGGATGCCATCCAGGCCGCAGCCTTGTCCCTGTCGCGCGGTGATATTTGCATGGGGCCGAATAGCTTTCCGTATTTCCAGCCGCGCATCATGCTCATTCAGGACCGCGATCAGCGCCTGGTCCTCGCCGGCGAAATCCGCGCCGGCATTATCCTCTGGCAACAGCCGGTCGCATCCGATGCCGAGGCACGCAGGATTGTGACCGAGGCCAGCCGACTGCGCGGTATGGCATTCCTAGCCTCGGAGCCCGGGGATGCGAGACGGCTGCGTTACCGCGCCGCTGCGCTGGAGGCGCGGTTGGTTGATCCCTTCTGGCGCGAGACCGCGGCCGATCTGCTCCGCCTGCCACAGGCTGTCTGAGCTTCACCCTTTCCATCCCATCCGGCTCGGTTTCACGCCGGGCCATGTCATGCCCGGAGACCATCATGGCCGACTATTTCACCCATTTCTCCTGCCTGCTCGATGTGGGCACCCCCGAGCAGGCCGCCCGCGCGCTCGATCTCTACATTGCGCTCTCGGATGAGAATGCCGCTGGGGATCCGCCTTCGGACGGGTTTCTGCTTTCCATTCAACCCGAGCATGGCGGAACCCAGCTCTGGATGCGCGATGATGGCACCGGCGATCCCGAGCATGTCATCCAATTCGTCAAACGCTGCGCGAAGGAGTTCGGGCTGACCGGCCTTTGGGGAATGCAATACGCCAATACCTGCTCGAAGCCGCGTGTGGACGGGTTCGGCGGCGGGGCGCACGTCCTCGATCTCGCCACCGGCGAGACGGTGGACTGGATCTATACCGATGGCTGGCTTTCCTCCGTTCTCGAAGGGAGAGATCCCTATGCCTGAGATCATCGAAACCACCGTCTATCGCCTCGAAGAGCTTTCCGATGCAGCCAGGGACAAAGCCCGCGCCTGGTATCGCGAAGGTGGCTTCGACGATGACTGGTACGATGCCGTCTATGAGGATTTCCAGCGCGTCGCGGAAATTCTGGGTTTGGACCTCAAGACCCGTACCGTCCGGTTGATGGGCGGTGGGACACGGCAGGACCCTTGCATCTGGTTCCGGGGCTTCTGGAACCAGGGGGATGGTGCGTGCTTTGAATTGTGGTATTCCTACCAGAAACACGCTCCGCGCCGGATCAGGGAATACGCCCCCCAGGATACCGCGCTTCACCGCATCGCCGACGCCCTTCAGGCGATCCAGCGGCGCAATTTCTACCAGCTACGCGCCGAGGCCGCCCATCGTGGCCATTATTACCATGAGTATTGCATGGCGATCTCGGTCGAGCGTGACAGCCCGAACTGGCAGGACTTGACCGCCGACGCCGAGGAGGTGGTTATCGAGGCGTTGCGCGATCTCGCCCGTTGGCTCTATCGCCAGCTCGAGCGCGAGTTTGACTATCTATCCTCGGATGAGTCCGTCGATGAGGCCATCATCGCCAACGGCTACACGTTCACCGAAGCCGGCCAACGGTTTGGGTGAGGAGGCTCGGCCTCAGAATTCCTCCTGCAACTCCGCATAGATGGCTTCGATCCGGTTGGCCTCCTCGTCGGTTAGTGCGGCGAACTCCTTCGCTCTGGCGCGTCCGGAAAGCCTGCCATCGTTCTGGTGCAGGAAACGAAACAGCAGGTCGAGCACGCGGTCCGGCATGTCGATCAGGCCCGAGACGCGGGACTTGAACCCGTCATAGGCACGCAGGAACCGGGTCTCTGCTGGCAGGTCATGGTCGATTGTCTGAGCCACGCAGGCGAAGAGGAATTCGGCATGGGGCGTGGCATCGAAGAAGCGATAGAAATCGCCGGTGTCGTTCAGCACCTCGACGTTCCCGCGATCGGTTGGGCGCCAGCTGACATGGGGCAGCAGTCGACGCGAATAGCTCTCGAGCACCTGCCGATAAGCTTCGATCCGTTCGAGGATCACCGCCGACACCGGGAAGACCAGCCCAGGCGGATTGAAGCCGCGTGCAGCAAGCACGTGGTGGATCAGGTAGCGATGAAGGCGCCCGTTGCCGTCCTCGAACGGGTGGATATAGACGAAGCCGAAGGCGAGGCCGGCAGCCGCCAGAACAGGGTCGAGCCCCGGGGCGATATTGCGGTCGAACGCTTCGAGCCCGGCGATCAGCGCAGGCAGGTCTTCATGCCGGGCGCTGACGTGATCGGGCAGGGGGGCGCCGGTCGCGCGGTCATGCTCGCCAATGAAGCCACCGTCCTGCCGCAGGCCCAGATGGACGAAGCGGGCATCGCCGATGACGATGCGTTGCAGGCGTTCGAGTTCTGCCCGGTCGATCGGATGCCGCCCGGCTTCGCCGATGATCTGGCCCCAGCGCCGGATGCGATCCTGGGGCGGGTTCTCGCCTTCGATCTGGAAACTCGACCGTGAATCCTTGAGCAGCAGGAAGGCTGCCGTGCGCGCGAGCAGATCGGCGGGCACTTCGGCCAGCACCGCGCGGGCCTCGGCTGCCAGATCGCGGGCGATGAAGGCCTCGATTGCCGGAGTGCGGAAGATCATCGGGCAGAAATCGGGGGTGCCGGGCAGGTTGTTGCGGACCCGGTGGCGCGGTGAGGGGGCGCCCTCTGCGTCCCATTGGAGCTTGGCATCGACCACGGGCGCGTAATTGCCGCGTGTGGCGTCGGGCAGATCCAATTCCGCGCCGAGGAGCCACTCGTAGAGGAACCAGACCCTGCGCGCGTAGCTGCCCGTCGGGGCGGCCTCGACAATGGCCTGGATCGGCTCCGGGCCGGTTGCCATGAACAGCCGCTTGAGAACTGCCAGATCCAGCCCCTCGTAGCGCAGCGCGAAGGTCAGATGACCGATGAGGCTCGCCTCGGGTTCATGGCGGGGCGTGTAGAGGCGCCAGCCGTCGGCCGCGTAGACCTTGTGACGTGGGCCGATGGCGGAAAGTGTCCGGGGCAGGGGCGTTGCGAGCGCATAGGCATCGATCAGCGCAGCATAGCCCGCAGGTGTGGCCTCCTCGGGGAGCCAGCGCTCGTGAAAAACGGTTACGGCACCTGAAAACGGATTCCTTTGCGCCTGCTCCATGAAATTCAGTTCTTGGTCCTGATGATGGATATCAAGTCAGTATATCTCATGAATATTGATTACAATCAATGAGATCTTGCGAAAATTGATGGTGCAGCGCTGTCGCCCCCGGGTCTGCGAGGTGATGGGGCATGAGGTGCCGAGTCAGAGAGGGGGCCGGGACGGGGTGAGTCCGGGTGGTCGAGAGAGAGCACTATCCGGGCTTGTCCCTCCCGCTCTCCGAGGATCTCCGACATGAACATCTCGTCTCCCGTGACCGATCCGGTTACGCCGCTCGGCGCCGCGCCCGCGATCCTGGCCGCCGCCAATCTCCTCCTTCCCCATCTCGAACGCGGCCAGCGCGTCGATACTGCGATCCTGCGCGATGCGATGGAAACCGCTTTCGGCGCGTCCGACGCCACCGGCGCCTGGGACTGGAAGCTCGCCTATGAGGCCGGTGAGGTCGCCACGGTTCTGTTCCTGCGCAAATACGGAAAGACGCTCTTCTGTAAAGCCGCATCTCCGGTTTCCCGGCTCGTGTCGCTGGCGAAGATCGCGGGGTTGTTGCCGACGCAGACCCGCCGCTCCGAGGAAAGCCAGAGCTTCCAGCAGTTCAGCACACCTCTGCCTCTCGGCCTTGCCGCCCTGACCGCGGCCGCGATCACGCCTGACGATTTGGTGCTGGAGCCTTCGGCCGGCACCGGCCTGATGGCGATCCTGGCGCAGACTGCCGGCGGCTCGCTGATCCTCAACGAGTTTGCCGAGACCCGCGCCGATCTTCTCTCGTCCCTCTTTCCGGCCTTTCCCGTCACCCGGTTCGACGCCGCCCAGATCGACGATCATCTGGTCCCGGAGACCGTGCCGTCGGTAGTGCTGATGAACCCGCCTTTCTCGGTCCTGGCCAATGTCGAGGGGCGGATGGCGGATGCTGCCCTTCGTCATGTTGCCTCGGCGCTGGCCCGGCTTGCTCCTGGCGGACGGCTGGTCACGATCGCCGGGGCCAATTTCAGCCCGGAAGCACCGGCCTGGCGCGACGCCTTCATGCGCCTGCAGGATCGCGGGCGCGTGGTCTTCACTGCGGCCATCGATGGCGCGGTCTTTGCGAAGCACGGTACCAGCATCGATACGCGGCTGACCGTCATCGACAAGCTGCCTGCCGACGATCCGTCCTTTTTCCCGGCATCAAAGGGCACCGCACCGGATGTCGCCACGCTGCTCGGCTGGATCAAAAGCCAGGTTCCGCCGCGCTTGCCGGTCTCGCTGCCGAAGGTCGCTTCTCCCATGCCGGCGGCTGCCCCGAAGACCGTGCGCGGTTATCTCGCTCGCGCCACAGCGTCCCGACCCGCCGCCGCACCAGCGTCCGATCCCGAGGGGGTGGAGCTCGAGTATGAGACCGTGGACTGGGCGCCGCCCGAAGGCGCGCGCTTGTCGGACGCGATCTATGAGGAATATGCGCTGCAATCGCTGCGTATTCCCGGCGCACAGCCGCATCCGACCAGGCTGGTACAGTCTGCCGCCATGGCCTCGGTCGCACCGCCGAAGCCGTCCTACCGGCCCATGCTGCCCGCCGACATCCGTACCCGCCTGTCGGACGCGCAGTTGGAGACGGTGATCTATGCAGGGGAAGCCCATGCCGATCACCTCGCCGGCGCATGGACCGTGGACGAACATTTCGACAACGTGCGCGCCGCCGCCGAGGATGCCGCCGGAGCTGTCCGCTTCCGCCGGGGCTTCATGCTCGGTGACGGCACCGGCGCCGGCAAGGGCCGTCAGTCGGCCGGGATCATCCTCGACAACTGGCTGCGTGGCCGCCGCAAGGCGGTCTGGATCAGCAAGTCCGACAAGCTGATCGAGGATGCGCAGCGCGACTGGTCGGCGCTCGGCATGGAACGCCTGCTGGTAACGCCACTCTCGCGCTTCTCTCAAGGGGCAAAGATCACGCTGTCGGAAGGCATCCTGTTTACCACCTATGCCACGCTGCGCTCCGACGACCGGGGCGAGAAGGTTTCGCGCGTCAAGCAGATCGTCGAATGGTTGGGCACCGATTTCGATGGGGTCATCATCTTCGACGAGAGCCATGCGATGCAGAATGCCGGTGGCGGTAAGGGAGACCGCGGCGATATCGCCGCCAGCCAGCAGGGACGCGCAGGCCTGCGGCTCCAGCATGCCCTGCCGGATGCGCGCGTGGTCTATGTCTCGGCAACCGGGGCCACGACAGTCCACAACCTCGCCTATGCCCAGCGGCTCGGTCTCTGGGGTGGCGAGGATTTTCCGTTCCAGACCCGCGCCGAGTTCGTCGAGGCGATCGAGGCCGGCGGCGTGGCAGCCATGGAGGTGCTCGCCCGCGATTTGCGTTCTCTCGGCCTCTATACCGCGCGCTCGCTCTCCTACGACGGCGTCGAATACGAACTGGTCGAGCACAAGCTCACCGAAGAGCAGCGCCGCATCTATGACGCTTACGCGGCCGCATTCGCCGTGATCCATGGAAACCTGGCCGCGGCGATGGAGGCGGCCAACATCACCGGCAGTGAAGGCACGCTAAACCGGCAGGCCAAATCCGCAGCGCGGTCGGCCTTCGAGAGCACCAAGCAGCGCTTCTTCGGGCATCTGCTGACCTCGATGAAAACCCCGACGCTGATCCGTTCGATCGAAGCCGATCTGGCGGCGGGCCATGCGGCCGTCATCCAGATCGTCTCGACCGGCGAGGCGCTGATGGAACGGCGACTAGCCGAGATACCCACCGACGAATGGAACGACATTTCCGTCGATGTCACGCCGAGGGAATATGTCTTATCCGGAGCTCGGGATAAGACATAATATGCCGCGTCAGCATTATGCTGAGTTCGGGGCTTCAAGCTGTTGTTCTGGTGATTCATTTTCAGGTTTCCGCTTTGGATAATCATGATGCCTCTGCTCTCAACCGCAGAAGGACATCCCCCATGAACTCCCCCTCGAACTCTCCGCTCGGCTGCCATGCAGACCTTCTTACGCCAGTCTCTTCCGCGCTTTATGCTGGGCGGGACGGAAGAGACTGGGTGGAAATCGCGGGTGGCTGAAAAGAGCGACATAGAGGCGGACTTGGCGCGGGTTCGAGCGCGTCTGGCAGATCTGGATGCCGAGCAGCGTGAGCTTCAGCGCAAGATGGTGGCACTCGAGGCTCACCTCGCTGCAGAGCATGCGCTGGCAGTGAAACAGCCTTCCTTCGACAACGCCCCCGTCACGAATGCCTCGCCGTCGCACGAAAAGGTTGATCTGTTCCGCCGCCTGTTCGCCGGTCGGCCTGACGTATTCCCGGTGCGATGGGAAAACAGGAAGACCGGTCGCTCAGGATATTCGCCTGCTTGT
>NZ_AUBS01000038.1 GCF_000429365.1 Pseudodonghicola xiamenensis DSM 18339
CCCGCCGCTCGCGGCCAGAGCACCAGCGGCAACGACGAACCCCGCCGCGGCCAGAGCTTCCTCCTGCGACATTGACATGACATCCGAGAACCCGGAAACGGCGCCGCCATCCTCAGCGGCCTGGGCGGCATCCGCAGCGGTGAAGGTATAGGGGCCATCGACCAACGTCAGATGGCTCATTTCCCCGTCCGCACCAACAACGAAGAAATTCTCGAGCACGATCTGATCGCCGTTTTTCATCTTAACGACCAGATTGTCCCCCTGACGAACGAAGCTTTCTACGTCCTCTCGTCGGGCATTGATCCTGAAATCCGTGGGCTTCTCCGCCCGCAGCACTTTTTTCGTCATAGCTCTAGGTCCCTAGTCCCAATCACTGTCTTTTAACTTCACGAGCTCCAGCCCCCAGCCGGCCCCGCCAAGCATGTCGAATGTCAAAGCCATCACTTCGTGCACCCAAGTTTCCCCATGATCCGAGGTCCCTCTTGCCCCGAGCACTCACTAACAGCCTTTAGTATGTATAACAGGCTGTAAGTATGTATCGCAATCACCCTTAGTTGATTTTCGAATCTAAAAGACAGATCCCCCTATCCACTTGAAAATATTGCGTTTTAATGGAGGTGTGCTGCAAAGGGTGGCAAATGACTGGTGACAGTGCTTCCCCTCGCGTCACATTGACAACCAATCGCAGACAATTTATCGACCCTCCCCTGGAACCAAGGCCCCAACCGGCAGTGGCCATCCCCACCTGCGCAGCGCCCCGATTCGCCGTTCGAGAGGCAAGGACGGCATCGGCCCACCGACCATGTTCCCGCGAAAACCCTTGATATCTCGGGCACAAGATCGTTTAACCTGCGCCAACAGCGCTCCCATTCCTCACCATTGAGAAAGGCCGCATGTCCGCTCCTCCGCCTGTGTCCGAAGCCATCGACACCCGCCGACCGCTCCGTGAGCTACTGCAGAGCCTCGCCATCCCATGCCTTCTGCTCGATAGCGCCGGGACCGTGCTTTTGGGCAATCCGGCAGCAGAGGCCCTGGGGCACCCTCTGTGGCCAACCACCTTCCCACAAGGCTGGAGCAAGAGCTGGGCTGTGCTGCGCGACGGGCTCCCGCCATTCCCGCAGAGCGCCCGGATCACCCCACCGGTCGACCTGCCCGGCAGAACCGCCATCGCCAGCCGCCTTGAGCTGGACGATGCCGAGGGGCCCCTGACCCTGCTGCAGCTCCCTCCGGACGAGACCGAGCGCGCCATGCAACTGGCGAGCGCCGCACATGACATCCGCACCGATCTGCAGACGATCATCGCCGCCAGTGAGCTGCTGACCCAGAACCCGCCCCCAAGCGATGCGGAAACCGCCCGCCTTCAGGCCAGTATCGGCGCCTCTGCCGCGCATGCGCTCGAACAGGTCAACGCGTCGCTCGAGCTGTCGCGGCTCGAATTTCTGCAACAGGCGCCCCGGCGCGATTTCTTCAGGCTGGGCCAGGTCGTGAAGGAAACCGCCGGACGGCTGGCGCCGCTGGCCGACAAGGCCGGCCTCACCTTCTGGGTCACGCTCCCCGAGGACACTCGGCTGGTGGAAGGCCAGGCCCACCCCATCGTCGCACTGACGCAAAATCTGCTGAGCAACGCCTTCAAGTTCACCCGCGAGGGATCGGTCAGCCTGTCGCTGACCGAGACCGCCAATGATGCAACGAACCAGTGCGCGTATCACCTGACCATCGAAGACACCGGGGACGGCTTTCCCGCCACGGAGCAGGACAGGCTGCTGACCCCGTTCCAGACCGGCACCCATCATCCGCCGTCGCGCACCACCGGCACTGGCATCGGCATTGGCACCTATCTGGTCCAGCAGGCCGTCCGGGCGCTGGATGCGCAGCTTGAGATCACCGCCCCCGCCGAGGGAGGAACACGGTTTTCGGTGACATTCTCCCTGCCGCTGGCCGCGGACCAACAGGAGCCCGACAGCGGGATCGGCGCAGCTCACCCCCCCGAAGCAGAGCTTACCGGCCTGCATATCCTGCTGGTCGAGGACAATGACACCAATCGCGCCCTGTTCCTGCGCACGCTGTCTCAGGCCGGGGCCACAGTACAGGGTGCCGCGGACGGCCAGGATGCGCTGACCGACCTCGCCGCAGGCAAAACACCCTATGATCTTGTCCTTCTCGATCTGACCATGGCAGGCTTGGATGGCATCGCGCTGGCCACCAGGCTTCTCCTGATGGAGCCGCCCCACCCCGTCCCGCGCCTTGTCGCGCTGACCGGGCAGGAAGATGACAATACCCGCGCCGCCTGTCGCATTCTCGGCATGCAGGAACTGATCGGAAAACCGGTCCGGCCAAGTGAGCTGCGCCAAAAGATCGCCGCACTGATCGACGCGCCCGCCACCACCAACGGCCGCCCGGCGCAGCCTCTGGCACCAAAGCTGGTTGCTGAGCTGATCGAGGACATGGGCGAGGATATCGCCCGCTCTCTGATGCTGCGAGCGCTGAACGAGGCCAGCGCGCTGTTCACGGCGCTGACCCAACAGGGCGTCACCCCGGAGGGGCGCAATGCCATTCACTCGGCGCTCGGCTCCTCCGGGCTGACCGGGCTCGCGGCGGTGGAATTCGCGCTGCGTGTCGTTCAAGCCGTCTCGCGCATCCGGGACAACGACAGTCCCGCGATGACATCCGCGCTTGCGCTTCTGCAGCGCGCCATTGACGAGACCCGGGACAGCCTGTCCATCTGGCCCCCCGCCGCCAGGCAGCAGTGACCCCGCCGCGCCGATCGACGCGGCACAACCACAGGAAGATCGTGCCGATCCTATCCCCAGAATAGATGTTGCATACTATTGTATGGAACGTACAAATGATCTCAACAGGGCCCGGCAAACGGGGCGATCGCAAGGAAATAGAATGGTTCAGGGCAAAACCGACACGCAAATCTCGGTACTCGTTGCAGATGATCACGCAATGGTTCTTGAGATGATCGAACTTTTCCTTTCCTCTCTTCCCGAACTGACAGTGCAAACAGCTCAATCTCTGGATGAGGCACTGGAGCTGATCAAACGCGAGGGTAGCTTCGATATCACCCTCCTGGATCTTCACATGCCCGGAATGAACGGCGTCGAGGGGCTGACCCGCGCGATCAAGGCGAACAACGGCCATCCGGTCGCCATCTTGACAGGCAACCCGACCCAGCGCAATGTCGACGACATCCTGAAAGCGGGCGCTGCAGGCATCGTCCTGAAGACCACCCACATGCGCACCCTGGCCAATGCCATCCGCTTCATGGCCGCCGGCGAACAATATGTGCCACACGAGCTGACCGTCGACCGTTCACCGGCGCATCTTGCCGCCGAAACGCCCCTGTCGGAAAAGGAAACGCTCGTCCTCTCCTATCTGGTTGAGGGGCTGCCCAACCGGGAGATCGCCGAAGCGCTCGGCCTGGCGGAACCGACGATCAAGATGCACGTGCGGTCGATCTGCGGCAAGCTCGGGGTCAAGAACCGAACCCAGGCGGTGATAAAGGCCAAGGATCTGGGGATCGTCTGACAGCCGCCGAGGCCGGACACCCAGCCCCGATATCGGTCAGCCCGAGACGATCGTGGCGCCGCGCCCTCCCTCAGGAAAACGCGGCGCCCACCCCCCGCAGGCACCATCCCATTGCCCGGCGGCCCCCTCCCAACAAGATCAGCTCAGCAGCCGGCGCACTTTTCCTGCGCTGGCTTCCCGGCGATATCCGCCCAACCCGATGCTCTTGGCATAGGCCGCCTTGCGCCTGGAATAAGCCGGCGCGACCAGAGGCATATCCGGCGGCAGCGTGTAAAGCGCGCGATACTGTTCTTCCGTGAGACCATGCTGAGCCTTGAGGTGGCGTTTGAGCATGCTGAACCCCTGGCCGCAGCACAGGCAATAGACACGATCCTCAGTCACCGATTGCTCGACCGGGATGACCGGCATCGGTCGTACGCTTTCCGATCTCACCGGGGCCGCTGCGCCGAAACCGCGCGCCCCAACCAGCCCGGTTCCCGCCGATGAGGACCGCCCGGCAAAGACCTCGCTCAGGGCACTGACCAGCTCGACAATCTCTTTCTGACCAACATCCGGGCGGGCGGCAAAGGCTGCTGCCACCTGTGAAATCGCACGCAGCGTCTCCTTGTCCGGAACCTGCCTCAGCGCTTCTGCGTCAAGCGCCTGAATATCGGGGCCGGACACCATGGTCCGATCCCCAGAACCGCCGCGCAGCCCGCATCGCGCAGTTTCGCCTGATCTCACCATACTCACAGTCTTCCCCCTGGCCAAAACATCCCACGAAGAGATAACTACATTCTTAAGTATGTAAGATCACACATACTCAAGTTTATTTCAACGGAAATACCCCTCCACCGCGCCGAGACAGCAACATCTGCCTCAGCCAAGTCATTTTCTCTGGGCGCCTGCCGCGCCAACCTCTGCTGGCCCGCACTCTGCGCCAAAAGGAAATGGATCGTCTGGCCCGCCCAGACCGGCAAGGCCCGCGATGGATCAAAGCCCCGCGCGCGCCATTCCAGGGCCGGCGCAGCATCGCCGTCGTCCGAAATTCGGACATTTTTGCCCTTCACCAGACGTTATGAAGAATGTCAGCAGCAAAACGGGTGATTCGCGGATACTTTAAAGGTGGAGGAGCCACGGCCAGAGCGACATCTCGCATCGGAATTGCGTTCTGGTGGCCTGTCTTTTCGGGGAGGAGAAGATGGAGCAAACAGTCAGGAAAAAGGGCTGGGAGGATTTCATGTCCCTGGGGCAAGCGCCGCTGGACATGAACAACGACATTCTGGAAAGCTGGAAGCGATCCGCCCGGCATCCGATTGCCGACCGGACCTGCGCCCCGATTCTGGGCGAAGACGATCTCGCACACCGGCGCGCGCTGGCGCGGCGCCTGGAGCGGGCAGCGCAAACCGCGCTCGGTCGTTCAAGGCGGCTGCTGATCGGCACCCAGGACATCCTTCTACTCAGTGACAGTACTGGCGTCGTGATCGAGGCCGTCGGCGACCCCAACACGCTTTCCAGGGCCGAGGAGAACCACCTGCATACTGGCGGACGCTGGGCCGAGGAGGAGATCGGGACCAATGCCATCGGCACCGCGCTGCATCGCAGAGCACCGACACTGATCCAGGACGCCGAGCATTTCTGCGAGGCGATACAGCGCTGGAACTGCGCCGCGACCCCGGTGATGGAGCCCGGGACCGGCCGGGTTCTGGGGGTGGTGGATATCTCGTGGCCGGTCGGCATACGGCAGCCCAACGCCGTCGCCCTGTCCTCGGCACTGGCGTTGCAGATCGAAACAGAACTGACCCATATGCTCGGCCGCGATCGCGAGGCATTGCTTGAACGACTGCACCTGCGCCGCCTGCGGCGCGGCAACGATCCGATGCTGATCATGGATCGCAGTGGCGCGAATGTCTTTTCTACCGAAGATTTCTCGCGCTTTTGCGACGACGACGATGCGCTGCGCCACCTGCGCCAGCAGCTTCCCGATCTGATGGATCAGTCGCCCGACAGGATCCGCCAGGTGCTGGCAACCTGCATGCAGGGCACTGACCTTGAAGTCATCTCGGAACAGGGCGATGCGATCGGTGTGCTGATCTCGCTGCGGCGTCCGCGCCTGCAGGCCTCCGGCTGGGCCGGGCAGGATCTGCGGCAGATCGTCAATTCCGGCGAAGTGTCGGCCAATCTGCTCGCCCAGGCGCAAAAACTGGCGACAACAACGATCTCGATCCTGATCGAGGGCGAAACCGGCACCGGCAAGACCGAACTCGCCCGGGCAATCCATCGGGCCAGCCAGCAATCAGACGGGCCGTTCGAGATGATTGATTGCGCGCAACTGACCGAAGAACAACTGCGCGAGGCGCTGACGAACAACCGCTATGGCGGCGACAGCGGGGTGCTCTGCCTTGGCAACCCAGGCGCCAGTTCCCCGGCAGTCCAGACATTGCTGCTCACCCTAGTGGACCAGGTGGCCGAGCAGGGCACCAGGATCATCGCGTTTTCCTCCCGCTCTCTTTACGAGGCGATGAACGCGAACAGCTTCCGCAGCGATCTATACTATCGCATCGCCGGCGCCCGTCTGCAGACCACGCCGCTGCGGCAGCGCCCGGATGAGATCGAGCCATCGCTGCGCCGTCTGGTGCAGGCCCATGCGACCGAACACGGCAGGCGGGAGCTGCGCTTTACCTCCGGGGCGATGGCGGCGCTGAAGGCCTATGCCTGGCCCGGGAACCTGCTGGAAATGCGAAACCTGGTCATCACGCTGAACGCCCTGTCACCGACCGGTTTGATCGACGAACGCACGCTACCGCAGGAATTCCACCCCCCTGCCCGCCGCGACCGCACAGAAACGCTGCGCGATATGGAACGCATGGAAATCCTCAGCGCGATCGAGGTCGAGGCCGGCAATCTGTCCCGCGTGGCCCGGCGCCTGGGCATCGCCCGCTCGACGCTTTACCTCAAGCTCGACAGCTACGGGATTTCGCGGAGGCGAAAGGTGTGATTTCGCGTCCGCGGCATGTCCGTCCGGACGCTCGAAAATCGGACAATTCCTGAAAGCTGAACCGATCCATCCTCACTTTTGCGGCGGCACCCATTTCGGGGCAGCCGGATCAAAGGGAGGAGTTTTTCGTGCCACTGGACAAGAGAAACAACCGATCCGTGCAGGTGCTTGGCATCGACGCGGGCGGCACCATGACCGACACGTTCTTTGTCGATGCCGACGGGGATTTCGTGGTCGGCAAGGCGCAATCGACGCCGGACAACGAGGCGCGTGGGCTGATCGAGTCCAGCCGCGAGGGGCTGGAACACTGGGGCCTGTCGCTTGAGGAGGCGCTGGGGTCGATCCAGACCGGGGTCTATTCCGGCACCGCGATGCTGAACCGCGTGGTGCAAAGGAAGGGGCTGAAGACCGGTCTCATCGTCAACGCGGGGATGGAGGATTTCCACCGCATGGGCCGCGCCTGCCAAGCCTATCTGGGCATGGCCTATGAGGACCGCATCCACCTGAACACCCACTATTACGACGACCCGCTGGTGCCGCGCCACCTGACCCGCGGCGTGATGGAACGGATCGACATGTTCGGCACCGTGGTCATCCCGCTGCGCGAGGAGACCGCGCGCACCGCCGCGCAGGAGCTGATCGCCCAGGATGTCGAGGGCATCGTGATCTCGCTGCTGCACAGCTACAAGAACCCCGCGCATGAACGCCGGGTGCGCGACATCGTCGCCGAAGAGATCGAGAAATCGGGCAAGCAGATCCCGGTCTTCGCCTCGACCGATTACTACCCGGTGCGCAAGGAAACCCACCGCACCAACACCACCGTGCTCGAAGCCTTCGCCGCCGAACCGTCGCGCCAGACGCTCAGGAAGATCTCGACCGCGTTCAAGGACAACGGATCGAAATTCGACTTCCGGGTGATGGCGACCCATGGCGGCACGATTTCCTGGAAGGCCAAGGAGCTGGCGCGCACCATCGTCTCCGGCCCGATCGGCGGGGTGATCGGCGCCAAGTATCTGGGCGAGGTGCTGGGATACAAGAACATCGCTTGTTCGGATATCGGCGGCACGTCGTTCGACGTGGCACTGATCACGCAGGGCGAGTTGACCATCCAGAACGACCCCGACATGGCGCGTCTGGTGCTGTCGCTGCCGCTGGTGGGGCTCGATTCCGTCGGCGCCGGTGCCGGCAGCTTCATCCGCCTCGATCCCTATACCAAGGCGATCAAGCTGGGGCCGGACTCGGCGGGCTACCGGGTTGGCGTCTGCTGGGCCGACAGCGGCATCGAAACGGTGACGATTTCGGACTGCCACGTCATCCTGGGCTATCTGAACCCCGACAACTTCCTTGGCGGTCAGGTCAAGCTGGACCGGCAACGCGCCTATGACGCGATGAAGGATCAGATCGCCGATCCGCTCGGGCTGACGGTGGAAGAGGCTGCGGCCGGGGTGATCGAACTTCTCGACAGCGATCTGCGCGACTATCTGCGCTCGATGATCTCGGGCAAGGGCTATTCGCCGTCCTCCTTCACCTGCTTCAGCTACGGCGGTGCCGGCCCGGTCCATACATATGGGTATACCGAGGGGCTGGGCTTCGAGGACGTGATCGTGCCGGCCTGGGCTGCGGGGTTCTCGGCCTTCGGCTGTGCGGCGGCGGATTTCGAATACCGCTATGACAAGTCGCTCGACGTGAATATCGCCGAGGAGGCCTCGGATGACGCCAAGGAGATCGAGGCGAAGACCCTGAACGAGGCCTGGCACGAACTGGCCGAGCGGGTGTTGGAAGAGTTCGAACTGAACGGCTATGCGCGCGACAAGGTGCGGCTGCAGCCCGGCTATCGGATGCAGTATCGCGGCCAGCTCAACGATCTGGAGATCGAAAGCCCGATCGAAACCGCCAAGACCGCCGCAGACTGGGACAAGCTGGTCGAGACCTTCAACGACACCTATGGCCGGGTCTATGCCGCCTCGGCGCGTTCGCCGGAACTCGGCTATTCGATCACCGGCGCGATCATGCGCGGCACGGTGCCGATCCCGAAACCCAATATCCCCAAGGAAGAAGAAGGCAGCCCGGTGCCGCCGGAAGAGGCAAAGCTTGGCACCCGCAAGTTCTATCGCAAGGGCAAATGGGTCGATGCGCAGCTTTACCAGATGGAAAGCCTGAAACCCGGCAACCGGGTCACTGGCCCCGCCATCATCGAATCCGATGCCACCACCTTTGTCGTGCCCGGCGGGTTCGAAACCTGGCTCGACGGTCACCGGCTGTTCCACCTGAAAGAAGTGTAACGGTCCAGGGAGGAGAAAACCCATGAATATGCAAACCGAAATCCGCGGCATCGTCCGCGGTGGCCAGACGCTCAAGCAACATCGCGACGAGATCATGGCCAAGACCCAGCGGACCGGCCATTACGCCGGCCTGACGGAACGGGCGCTGCACAAGGAAAGCCCCATCCTTTACAACAAGCTGTTCTCGCGCCTTCGGGCCGGGGTGGTGGACGCGCGGGAGACCGCCAAGAAGATCGCCGCCAGCCCGATCGTGGAGCAGGAGGGAGAGCTGTGCTTCACCCTCTATAACGCCGCCGGCGATGCCATCCTGACCTCGACCGGGATCATCATCCACGTCGGCACCATGGGGGCCGCGATCAAGTACATGATCGAGAACGATTGGGAGAGCAATCCGGGCATCAACGACCGGGATATCTTCTGCAACAACGACAGCCTGATCGGCAACGTGCACCCCTGTGACATCCACACCATCGTGCCGATCTTCCACGAAGGCTCCCTGATCGGCTGGGTCGGTGGCGTCACCCATGTGATCGACACCGGCGCGGTGGGGCCCGGCTCGATGACAACGGGTCAGGTGCAACGCTTTGGCGATGGTTATTCCGTCACCTGCCGCAAGATCGGCGAGAATGACGAGCTCAAGCGCGACTGGCTGCACGAAAGCCAGCGGGCGGTGCGCACCACGCGCTACTGGATGCTGGACGAACGCACCCGCGTCGCCGGCTGCCACATGATCCGCAAGCTGGTCGAGGAGGTGATCGCCGAAGAGGGGATCGAGGCCTATTGGAAATTCGCCTATGAATCGGTGGAGCATGGCCGGATCGGCCTGCAGAACCGCATCAAGGCGATGACCATCCCGGGCGTCTATCGCCAGGTCGGTTTCGTCGATGTGCCCTATTCCCACGAAGATGTGCGGGTGCCGTCGGATTTCGCCAAGGTCGACACCATCATGCACACGCCGTCCGAGATGACGATTCGGCCCGATGGCACCTGGCGGCTGGATTTCGAAGGCTCAAGCCGCTGGGGCTGGCATACTTACAACGCCCATTCGGTCAGCTTCACCTCAGGCATCTGGGTGATGATGACCCAGACGCTGATCCCGTCCGAGATGATCAACGACGGCGCCGCCTACGGGACCGAGTTCCGCCTGCCGAAGGGCACCTGGATGAACCCGGACGACCGGCGCGTGGCCTTCGCCTATAGCTGGCACTTCCTGGTCAGCTCGTGGACGGCGCTGTGGCGCGGCCTGTCGCGCAGCTATTTCGGCCGCGGCTATCTCGAAGAGGTCAACGCCGGCAACGCCAATACCTCGAACTGGCTGCAGGGCGGCGGGTTCAACCAGTATGACGAAATCCATGCAGTGAACTCCTTCGAATGCGCGGCCAACGGGGTCGGCGCCTCGGCCATCGCCGATGGCATCAGCCACGCGGCGGCGATCTGGAACCCCGAAGGCGACATGGGCGATATGGAGATCTGGGAACTGGCGGAACCGCTGGTCTATCTCGGTCGTCAGATCAAGGCCAGCTCGGGCGGCGCCGGCAAGTATCGCGGCGGCTGCGGCTTCGAGAGCCTGCGGATGGTCTGGAACGCCAAGGACTGGACGATGTTCTTCATGGGCAACGGCCATATCAGTTCCGACTGGGGTCTGATGGGCGGCTATCCGGCGGCATCCGGCTATCGCTTCGCGGCCCATGACACCGGGTTGAAGGAGAAGATCGCCAATGGCGACCCCATCCCCTTCGGCGGCGATACCGACCCGGAACACCCGACCTATGACGCGCTGGTCAACCCCGCAGGGATCAAGCGCGACAAGCAGGCGATCACTACCGAGGAGATGTTCAAGGATTACGACCTCTACCTCAACTACATGCGGGGTGGCCCGGGCTTCGGTGATCCGCTGGATCGCGATCCCCAGGCGGTGGCGACCGATGTGAATGGCGGCTATCTGCTCGAACGCTTCGCCGAGACGGTCTATGGCGTCGCGCTGAGCAAGGGGGCCAATGGCCTGTTCACCGCCGACGAGGCCGGGACCGAGGCGCTGCGCGCCAAGATCCGCAAGGATCGGCTCGCCAAGGCGCAACCCACCCGCGAGTGGATGGCGAAGGAACGCGAACGCATCCTTGCCAAGGACGCCGGGGTTCACGTCCAGCAGATGTTCGCCGCCAGCTTCAAGCTGGGGCCGAACTGGGCCAAGGGCTTCCGCGAGTTCTGGGATCTGCCCGAGGACTGGCAGCTCATGGAGGCGGATCTGCCGATCCCGTCCTATGGCCGCGAATACTCGATGGACCTCTCCGACCTGCCCGACGTGAAAACCGTCAAATTCGTCGAAGAGTGATCCCGGGGGGCGCCGTGCCAGCCTCTCCCCCCAGGCATGGCGCCCATAAATTTCAGGAGAAAACCAATGGCTTATACCAAAGCAAAGATCAAAGACCTGGTTGATGGCAAGATCGACCGCGACACGCTGCAGACGATGCTCTCGACGCCGAAGGACGCCGACCGTTTCGTCAAATACCTGGAAATCCTGCAAGAGCAGGTGCCGTGGGACGACAAGATCATCCTGCCGCTGGGGCCGAAGCTTTATATCGTGCAGCGGTCTTCGGACAAGAAATGGGTGGTCAAATCCCAGGCCGGGCACGAATTCTGCGACTGGCGCGAGAACTGGAAGCTTCACGCGGTGATGCGGGTGCGCGAGACGGCCGAGGAGATGGAAGAACTTTATCCCCGGCTGATGGCGCCCAGTTCCGACTGGCAGGTGATCCGGGAGTATTACTGCCCGCTCTCGGGCGATCTGCTTGATGTCGAGGCACCGACACCCTGGTATCCGGTGATCCACGATTTCGAACCGGATATCGACGCCTTCTATACCGAATGGCTTGGATTGGAGATCCCCGAGCGCGCCGCCTGATACCGGCGCGCCTCCGGCCTGGCACCGCACGCGCAAATCGCATGCGGTGCCTTTTTGCTGCAGAAGACAGCACCTTCCCCATAGCGCTGAGCCACAGCGCCAGTGCCTGCACACCAAGGGGGCCCCTGCCCTTTCCCTGGGCGCACCGGCGGGCTATGACCCGGGAAGGAGCCCTGCCGATGATCCCGCCCGATCCCATTCCCGATGATCTTTTCGCCCGCCTCGCCCGGTCGCGCTTTCGCAGCCGGTTTCATTTGGGCGCGCGGGAACGGGATTACGCCAATGCCAAGGGCCGTGGGGTGATCGCCGCCCATGCGAAGGATTTCATCGCCCAGCGCCTGGCCCCCGCCCTGCCCCGCAACGATGGCAAGCAGACCCCGATGCGTGGCCATCCGGTCTTTATTGCCCAGCATGCCACCGGCTGCTGCTGCCGGGGCTGTCTTGCGAAATGGCACGGGCTGAAACCGGGGCGTGAATTGAGCCCCGACGAACAGGCCTATATCGTCGCAGTCCTGATGCGCTGGATCGACGGCGAGATGGGCTATCGCCCTCCCGAGGAGAGACAAGGACAATGAGCAAGGGAACCCCCGGCACCGCCTTTCTGACCAAGGCCAAGGTGGCGCACCGGCTGGTCGAATACGATTATCACCCCGGCCACGACCGGGTGGCGC
The DNA here is from genome assembly GCF_000429365.1 of Pseudodonghicola xiamenensis DSM 18339. Lineage (GTDB taxonomy): Bacteria > Pseudomonadota > Alphaproteobacteria > Rhodobacterales > Rhodobacteraceae > Pseudodonghicola > Pseudodonghicola xiamenensis. The sequence goes on from NZ_AUBS01000038.1 coordinate 12,364, forward strand.
TGCAAGCGGCCGAAGCGGTGGGGCTGCCCGCCGGGCAATTGCTGAAAACCCTCATGGTCGAGGTCGACGGCAAGCCCGCCTGTACCGTGGTTCCCGGTGACCGCACCCTGTCGATGAAGAAGGTCGCCGCTGGCTTCGGCGGCAAGTCGGCCAGCATGATGCCCCCCGACAAGGCCGAAAAGCTGACCGGTTATCACACCGGCGGCATCAGCCCCTTCGGCCAGCGCAAGCGGGTGCCGATCCTGTTCGAAGCCGAGGCAATGGAACTGGTCGAGGTCGCAATCAACGCCGGCAAGCGCGGGCTTCTGGTGCTGCTGTCGCCGCAGGAGGCCTGCGCGGCGTTGCAGGCCGAAGCCAAGCCGCTTTGCGCTGACGCCTAGGCGGTTGCCAGCGCCAGCCCGTCGACCACCGCGGTAAAGGCCTCGGAGCGCAGGATTTCCGCCTGCGGGCAAAGCCGCGCGGCCTCTTCCGAGACCACCCGCATCAGACTGGACCCGCCGACCAGGATGACCCGACCGATCTGACCCGGCGACACGCCCGCAAGGGTCAGCGTCTCTGCCGCCGCCTCGAACAACTGGGCTCGATAGGGCGCCAGGGCCGCGTTCAGACTGTCGGGGCTGACCGGGCGTGACAGTTTCGGCGCGATGAAGCCCATGGCAATCTGCCCGGCGTTGGCCCCATTGTTGGCCTGAATCTTGCCGGCCTCGACGGCGAAGGCCAGCTCATGGCCCAGCTCTTCCTCCAGCACGGTCTGCAGCCGGCCCATCGCGCGTTCATCCTCCGCCATGCGCAGCATGTCGGCCACCATCCGGCGGGTCTCCGGCGTATAGAGAAAGGGGATCTTGGCCCAGGTCGACAGATCGACATAGATCGCCCGCGGCACCGGCAGCAGGTCGTTGCCGAGTTCCCGCCTGAGCTGCCCGCCCAGCCCCAGCGCCGGCATCGCATGGGCCATCGACACCGCGTGATCGAAATCGGTGCCACCCAGCCGGATGCCGTGGCTGGCCAGAATCTCGGGCCGCGTGCCGGCGTTGCGGAACACCGAGAAGTCCGACGTACCGCCACCGATATCGACGATCAGCCCCAGATCGCTATCGCGCCCCAGCCCCTGACAGGCGATCGCCGCAGCCTCGGGTTCGGGCAGGAACTCCACCGTCTCGAAACCGGCAGCCAGATAGCAGGCCCGCAGGTCGGCCTCGGCCTGGGCGTCACGATCGGGATCGTTGGTATGGAAATGCACCGGTCGGCCCGACAGCACACGCAGGAAACGCTGGCCGCTTGCTGTTTCGGCGCGCTGGCGCAATTCGGTCAGGAATTCAGTGATGATCCCGGCAACAGTACGGCGCTTGCCGCCGATCAGCCGGCTCTCATGCAAGAGCGGGGTGCCCAGCACGCTTTTCAGCGCCCGCATATAGCGCCCCTCGTCTCCGTCGATCAGCGCCTCGGCGGCGGCAGAACCTACCCGCATCCGCCCCCCACGCCCCAGCGGGAAAAAGACTGCGGTGGGCAGGGTTTCCTCCTGCGCCTCGATAGGGATGCGATGAACCTCACCCGCGCGCAAAATCGCGGCGGCAGAGTTCGAGGTTCCGAAATCGACGGCAAGAATATCGGTTTGCATGGGGCGCCTCTGCGACAAAGGCGGTCGAGCTATCCGGTTTCGCTGTGGGGTGCAAGACTGCACGATTGCCTACAACACGGTTTCCTTGGCACAATGCGCAAAGACAGATGCGCCCACGCCACCCCGCCCTCGCTGGCCCAGTGACAGGTGACACGCCATGACCGACAAGCGAAACGAGCCCTCTCTGGCCGATCAGGAGTTCCTGTTCGCGCCCGACACCCAGTCAGGACCGGACAGCGAAGACGATCCGCCGCTTGAACCGATCGATCTCGATATCGTGGCCAGCACCTATCGGTCCATCGTCGATCAGGACGCCTTCGAGGACATGGTGCAGAACTGGAGCACCAAGCTCAATGCCGCCGGACCGGAGCAGCCGCTGGGGCGTGGCATTTCGAAACAGCTGTTCAGCCAATTGAAGCTTGCCCGCAAAGCTTTGGAAACGCTGGATATCCCCATCGACAACGATCCGCTGAAAAAGGCGATCACCGATGTCCCCGGGCCAGCCATCGTACTGTCGCCGAACGGGCGCGTGGCAATGGCCAATATCACCGGCGCCAGCGCCTTCGAAGTGCAGGAGGGCGCCTTTCTGAACCCTGAGGTGATCGCTCCGCAATCGCGGCAGGATTACGCGATGCTCTGCCGCGCCGCCAATGGCCAGGGCAACACCGCCCAGACCATCCTGACGATCTGCCCCGACAACAACGGCGGAAGCAGCGCCGATCCCTTCATGGCCGAAGGGTATCTGATCAAGGTCGGCAATCAGACCAATTACTATATCGCGCTGCGGTCGCTCGAAATCGACTGGCTTCCGGCGGTGAGCGAGCGATTGCTGCAGGCCTTCGGTCTCAGTCAGGCCGAGACCGAGGTGGCCCGGCTGTTCTTCCGAATGCGCGATCTGGGGGCCGTCGCCCGCGCCCGCGGCGTATCGCTACTGACGGTACGCACACAGATGAAATCCATCATGGCCAAGACCGGCGCGCCTTCGAACGTCGATCTGATGCGCTTGCTGTCGATGATCGCCAGTCGCGAAACGATGGGCCAGCGCGGCATGTCTCCGGTCTGGCACGACCCGCTAGGGCGAGAGGAGCGGATCACCCTCCCCGACGGTCGTGTGGTCGCCTGGACCTGGATGGGGGCGGAAAACGGCACGCCGGCAGTGCTGCTCAGAGGGTTTCCCATGGCCTATATCCTGCCCGACGAAGGCGAAACCCGGCTGCGCAAGGCCGGCATCAAGCTGTATGCCCTGTCCCGGCCTGGATATGGCAACAGCACTCTGGACAGCAGCCTGAGCCCGAGCGCGGACAATCTGGCGGCGCTGCGCGCCTTTCTCGATCGCAAGGTCACCGGGCCCTGCGTCGGTATCGGCATGTCAAACGGCTTCATCCCGCTGTTGGAAGAGCAACACGCCAATCCGGCGCGGTTCAGCAGTCTGATCGCGATCGGCTATACCGGCGTTCTCGACCGCAGCGGCATTCACCGGCTGCAACTGATCCAGGGCACCATGATGCGGCTGATCACCCGCGCCCCCTGGCTGGTCGAACTGATGGCAAAAGCCGGGCACCGGATGATGCGGCAATATGGGGTCGACTGGTATCTGGACCGCGCCTATCGCAGCCGGCCGATCGACTTCCAGACCTGCCGCCATCCCAATATGGTCACGCTGATCCGCAACGCCTGCGCGCATCTTCTGAAGCAGGGGCATGCCGCTTTCGTCCGCGACCTGCAACTGGCCATCGCCCCGACCGACCAGATGATCGAAAACCTGACGGTGCCGCTGCTGTTCCTTGCGCCGACCGAGGACGGCGTTTTCGACGAGCGGGCCTATCGCAAGCTCGAAACCCGCAACCCTCTGGCCAGGGTCGAACCCGTCCAGCAGGCGGGAGAGCTGATCTTTTACCAACGCAACGAATTGATCATCGACCGGATCATCGAAGCCACGGAGGCCGGTCGTCACGCCGCCCCCGCACCCTGACAGCCTTGAACAGCACCAGTTTTACAGCGAATTTGTCGCACTTTACACCATCTACGGTATGACGCCGGATCACCCGGCATCTATTCTCGTCTCGAATCTGCCGGACACGGCGATTTGGTCTTCTCTTGTTCGACCGGCCCCTCGGTCCGTTGCGCAAGGGGGATCCCTGCTCTTTGGACATCTGCCTGGAGGACATTTGAACAGGCTGTCGTGGTGTGAGTGACACGATAGCCCCTTTTCAGAAACCCGATTTCGAATTCAGCGAAACCTTTTTCCCCAGTGCCGCAGTGGTCTGACCACTGCGGCACTTTTTCGTCGCCTGCAGCCTCTGAGCGCCCCGCCGCTCCCTATCGGCAAGAGCCCGCCCGCCGCTCCGACCAGGTGGTTGCGCCCCGCCCAGCCTCGGGCCAGAGTAGGCACATCCCCGGGCATCGTCCCAAGACAGTTATGAGTAAAGCATTGAACCTTTCACATATTCTCAGCCCCGCATTGGCCGCGACGCTGATCGCCTCCGCCAGCCTCGTCACCGCACAGGACAGCCGCGACATCAGCGGCATGTTGCAGTACCGCGAACGTATCGCCCTGCCCGATGACGCCCAGATCATCATCGAACTGCGCGGCTGGCAGGATGCCTTGATCGGAGAAACCAGCTTTGGCAGTGACGGACGTCAGGGGCCGCTGCCCTTCACCGTCCAAAGCCCGGCGCGGCTGGCCGCCCGACTGCGGGCCGGCATCCTGACCGACGGTCAGCCCCGCTGGATCAGCGATCCGGTCGAAATCGCCGCCGGAGATGCCCCCGTCGATCTGGGCCCGATCCTGCTGCGCGCCTTCGACCCGCTGCTCTTTGCCAGCACGTACCATTGCGGCACCCAGGACATCCGCATCGGCATTCAGAACGACCAGGCGGTGATGCAGGCGGACGGGCAACGGTATGTTCTGGTCGAAACCGTCACCGCGTCAGGCGCGAAATATGTGGCCGAGCAGGATCCGACCACCTATTTCTGGAGCAAGGGCGCCGAGGCGATGGTCAGCCTGCAGGGACAGGAACTGCCCACCTGCACCCTGGTTCCGCCGGCACCGGCAAGCTATGGCGCCCAAGGCAACGAACCAGGCTGGACGCTGACCATCCGGGATGGACAGATCACGCTGGTGACCGGGTACGGTGAACACCACCGCAGCGCCCCGCTTCCGCCGATAGAGCTGCGCGGGGACGCCTATGTGATGATGCTGGAAGACCCCGATCTGGACATCATGGTGCAACAGAACCTGTGTCACGACAGCGCCACCGGCATGCCCTATCCAGACCGGCTGACGCTGACCAGCGACGACGGAACGCTGTCCGGCTGCGGCGGCGATCCGCGCGATCTGATCCGTGGCGGCGACTGGACGGTGGTGACCGTCGCCGGCTCCGAGACCGACGCGCAGCACGCGCCGACGCTGCAACTCGGCTCGGATGACCGGATCGCCGGCAGCGCCGGCTGCAACCGCTATTCTGCCGCCTTCACCCTGGGCGGAGAAAGCCTGTCCATAGGCCCCGCCGTCACTGCGTTGATGGCCTGCGCCCCCGAGGTGATGAGCGGCGAGCGCACCTTCCTGGACGCGCTGAGCACGGTGACCCGGTTCGACATTGATGCCGCCACCGGCATGTTGCAGCTGATCGGCGCCCAGGATCAGGTGGTGATCACCGCCCGCCGCTGACCCGTCCCATACGGCCAGCGCTTTCCACCGACCGCCCCAGATAGGCGGCGATCGCCCCTGAAAAGCGCTGAACGCCCCCATGGCCCTGCCGATGCACCAGGGCCGTGCGTCGCGGCGGCATGCGTAAGATTGCCATGCCGGGCACGCAAATCAGGCAGCCCATGCCCCCCACATCGGCGAAACACATCTTTGTATTCAAATGATTTGCAATTCAAATCATTTGAATACACATGTACCAGATGACACAGATTCCGCCCCGCGACAGATTCGGTTTTCTCTTCGTCACCCAGGCCCGACGCTGGCGCCGGGTCATCGACCATGAGCTGGCAAAGGTCGGATTGACCGATGCCACCTGGACCCCTCTGGTTCATCTGAAGGAAGGCGGCGACGACATCAGCCAGACCGAGCTTGCCATGCGCGTCGGGCTTGATGGATCGTCATTGGTCCGCCTGCTCGATCTGCTTGAGGGCAAGGGCTTTATCGAACGCCGCGTCGACAGCAACGACCGCCGCGCCAGGCGCATCCTGCTGTCTCCAGCGGGCGAGGCCGAAGTGGCGCGGATCCGGGCGCAGCTTCTCCGTGTCGAGCGGATGTTGCTGGCCGATCTCGACGATGCCCAGATCGCGGCCATAGTCCAGGGATTTGAAGGCATCGACCGGCAAACCGAGGCGGTGCTGGCACAGGAACAGACGAAATGACCCGCTGGCTGACCGAAATCGGGTTCGACACCCCCCGCATGCTCTATGCCGGGCGGACCGCACTCACCGCCTGCCTGGCCTTTCTGGTGGCCTGGGCCCTGGGGCTGGAACATCCGCAATGGGCGGGAATGACGGTCTGGGCCGCGACCCAGCCGACCAAGGGGCAGGTTCTGGAGAAAAGCCTGTTTCGTATTCTGGGAACGATCAGCGGCACCATCGCCGGCGTGCTCCTTGTGCTGTCGATGCAGATCCATCCCGCCTTCCTCGTCATCGGGCTGACGCTCTGGGTCGGGATTTGCACCTGGTTCGGCAATCTGCAGCGCGGCTTCGTGGCCTATTCCACAATGCTCGCCGGCTATACTGCCGCGATGGTCTCGTTGCTGGACAGCGCCCACCCCGATCATGTCTTCGCGCTTGGCGCCGACCGGTTCGCCACGGTTCTGACGGGCGTTCTTGCTGCCGCGCTGGTGGGCTATCTGTTTGCGCCCCGGATCAATGCCAACGGCTTGCGCCGCCAGATACGTGACCTTCTGGCTGACCTTCTTGACCGCGCCGCCGCCCCCCACGGGGCGGTCAGAGACGATAGCGGCCAGGCACTTCTGTCGCGACTTGCGGCCGCCGAAGAAGGGCTCGACCCGCATGCCGCCGGCTCGATCCGCTCCCGTCGGGAGGTTCGGGCGACACGGGCGCTGCTGATCGCCGCGATCCCGGTGCTGCTCAGACGGCGCAACGGCGCCGACATCGCCCCCGACAGGCTGACCGCCGAGGAGCTGAACCGCGCGGCGCGGGCACTCAGGGCCGATGATCTGCCCTGCGCGCAGGCCGCTCTCTCTGCCGCCGCCAACACCGCCACCTCCGGCCCCGCGCCTGCGCTGGCCGGGCTTCTTGAGACCCTGGGCACGGCGCTGGCGCAATGGTCCCACCCAATCGCCCCCTCCTCTCCCGAACCCGCGCTGCCGATCGTGCTGCATCGCGACTGGGTCGGCGCCCGCGAGGCGATGGTCCGGGCAATGGGCGGGCTCGGTCTGTTCGGGGCGCTCTGGCTGGTCACCGGCTGGAGCATGGGCGGTTACATGATGCTGGGCCTGTCGATCATGCTGTCGCTGATGTCGATGATGGAAAGCCCGACCCAGTTCCTGCGCTCCGTGGCGATTGGCCAATTCTATGGCGTGCTGGGCGCGCTGGCCGCCCGCTGGCTGATCTGGCCGCTGGCGGATAGCGAATTCCAGATCATTCTACTGACCCTGCCGTTCATCCTGTTCGGCACGCTGCTTGTCGGGCACCGCAGCACCGTTGCCGCCAGTTTCGATTACAATATGGTAATGCTGCTTCTGTTGCAGCCGCATTATCCGCTGACCGGTAATTTCGGCACCTCTGTCGCCATGGGCGGCGCGGTGGTCGCCGCCCCGCTTCTGGCCATGCTCGCCTATCGCTTCATCTATCCCGCCGGGATCAGGCGGCGGCTCGATACCCTGCTTGCCGCGATGCTGCGCGACCTGGCTGATCTGGCCGCGGATCCCTCCGCGCTGACAAACCGTGAGGTCTGGCGCGCCCGCTTCTATCACCGCACCCTGCGACTGGTGCGGTTGTCGGACCGCTATGCCCGCGCCAATGTCGAGGCGATGGGGGCGAGCCTGGCATTACTGAACCTGGGCCATGCGGCGATGCGCTGCCACGAGATCGAAGCCGACCCCGCCAGCAGCGACAGCCAGCGCCGGGCGGCGCGGGCGGCGCTGGGGCGGCTGCAGACCCTGCGCGAGACCCCTCAAAGGGCGGAAAAGGCGCTGACCCATCTCGGCCAGCGACTGAGCGATGAGGATGCCGATCTGGTGCACCGCGCGGCGCATGGCGTCACGGTGCTGACCCCGGCCTTCCAGACTGTCTGAGGCCAGTGAGGCCCGCAGGTCAGAGCGTCAGCACCACCCGCCGGCCTCCCACCTCGGCCACCGTCACCTCGGTATCGAAAAGATCGGAGAGCACCGGTTCGGTCACCACCTGATCGGGGCGGCCGCTGGCGGCCACCCGCCCCGCCTTCAGCGCCACCAGATGATCGGCATAGGCGGCGGCCACCGTCAGATCGTGCAGTACGACGACAACGGTGCGCCCGGCCTCCGCCTCCTGCCGCGCGATGCGCATCACTCGGCGGGCATGGGCCAGGTCGAGGTTGTTCAGCGGCTCGTCCAGCAGGATCACATCGGTCTGCTGCGCCAGCACCATGGCGATCTGCGCCCGCTGCTTCTGCCCGCCCGAGAGCGTATCGAGGTAACGGTCGGAGAACGCCGCCAGATCGAGCCGGTCGATGGCGCGCTCCACCTCGGCCCGGTCGGTGACGCCCAACCGGCCGTGGCTGTGCGGATAGCGGCCGAAGCTGACCAGATCGCGTACCGTCAACCGTGGCCCCACCGCCCCCTCCTGCCGCAGGATCGAAAGCCGGAGCGCCAGTTCGGGCGCCGGGATCGTATTGAGCGGTACGCAGTCCAGCAGAATTTCACCTGAGGCCGGCGCGATCAACCGCCCCAGCGCGGTCAGAAGGGTGGATTTGCCGGCCCCGTTCGGCCCCACCAAGGCGGTCAGCTTGCCCCGAGGCAGGCTCAGCGACACATCGTGCAGCACCGGCTTGCCGGTCAGATGCACCGAAAGCGCGCGGGTTTCGATCATGATTTCCTCCTGCGCAGGATCATCGCCAGGAACACCAGCCCACCCAAACCCTCGATCACCACGGCGACCGAGGTCTGCAGATGCAGCACCCGTTCGAACAACGTCTGGCTTGCCACCAAAACGGTGCAGGCCACCAGAGCCGAAAGCGGCAACAACAGCGCATGGCGCCAGCTTCGCGCCAGATGATGGGTAAGCGCCGAGACCAGCAGCCCGAAGAAGACGATCGGCCCCACCAGCGCGGTCGAGACCGAGACCAGCAGCGCCACCGCCGCCAGCATCTGCCGCGCCTGGCGGTCGTAACGGACACCTAGGCTCATCGCCGCCTCGCGCCCCAGCGCCATCACATCGAGCCGCCGATGCTGGGCGATCAGCCAGGCCGAGACCAGCACGGTCCCCCCGGCGGCCACCCATGTCAGATTGGCCGGGATCGCGGTGAATTGCGCGAAACTGGCGCTTTGCACCACGCTGAACTCCGACGGGGCGATCAACCGGTTCAGCAATTGGGTCAGGCTGCGGAACAGGATGCCGAAAACGATGCCGGTCAGGATCATCCGCGAAATCCCGCGCCCCCGCCGCAACAGCGCCCCGAAGAGGGCAAGCGCCGCCACCAGCATCACCCCGGTCTCCAGCCCGAACTTGAGGTAGGGGTTCAGCATGGCAACCCCGACACCTGACAGGATGAAGACCAGCCCGCTCTGCCCCAGCAGGAAAAGCGCGTCGAAACCCATGATCGCCGGCGTCAGGATGCGGTTGGCCGCAAGCGTCTGAAACACCATGGTCGAGAGCGCCACAGCGCTGGCCACCGTTATCAACGCCACTAGCCGGGTGCCGCGAAACATCAGCACGAAGCCCCAGTCTCCGCGCGCCCCGAGGCTGAGGAAGGCGAGACAGGCCAAAAGCAGCGCCAGGGCGGCCAGCAGGATCAGACTAGCGCCGCGCATTGAGCATCCACAGGAAGACCAGCGCGCCGAGCACGCCCAGAATGGTGCCGACCGGGATTTCATAGGGAAAGCGGATCAGACGGCCGAGGATATCGCAGGCCAGCACCAGCCCGGCGCCCGACATCGCCACCAATGGCAGGGTGCGGCGCAGGTTCTCACCGGCGAAACGCGCCACCATGTTCGGCACCACCAGCCCGACGAAGGGGATCATCCCCACCGTCACCACGGTCACCGCGGCGATGCCGGCGACGATCACCAGCCCCAGCGCCACCACGCGCGGGTAATCCAGGCCAAGGCTGCGGCTGGTGTCCTCTCCCATCCCGGCGATGGTGAAACGGTCGGCGAAGACATAGGCGGCAATCGCCAGGGCCCCTGCCGCCCAGAGGAATTCATAGCGCCCCAGCATGACGCCCGAGAGCTCGCCATTCATCCAGACATCGACATATTGGATCAGGTCGCGCTCATAGGCCAGAAAGGTCGCCGCGGCGCCGAGGATGCCGCCATAGACGAGACCGGTCAGCGGCACCAACAGCGGATCGCGCGACGGCAGCCGGCGCACCAGCGCCAGGAAACCGGCGGTGCCGATCAGCGCCGCCGCCGTCGCCACCGCCATCTTGAGCCAGAGCGCCGCCCCCGGGGCCACCAGCGTCACCGCGACCAGCCCCAGCCCCGCCGCCTGTGCCGTGCCGGTGGTCGAGGGTTCGACGAAGCGGTTGCGCGCCAGCATCTGCATGATCACCCCCGCCACGGCGAGCCCGGCTCCTGCCAGCAGTGCCGCCGCCGTGCGCGGCAACCGGCTGACGCCCAGAATCCACCACTCCCCACCCGAAAGCGAGGCCACGCCAGTCACCGCGCTGATCCCCACCAGAAGGACCAGCGCCGCCGGCGCCGCGAGGCGGGAGGGGCTCACGGTTACGCCCCCTCGAAGGCCTTGATCAGCAGATCGAGCGTGTGGTCGAGCGATTGCACCCCGCCGCTGGAGATATAAATCTCTGCCGCGTTCAGATAGATCACATGGCCTTGCTTCCAGGCCTTGGTCTCGCGCACCAGCGGGTTGTCGAGCGTCGCCTGCGCCCCCTCTGCCTCGGCCCCGATGGCGGCGGCGCGGTCAAGCACCAGCAGCCAGTCGGGATCGGCCTGATGGATGAATTCGAAACTGATCGCCTCGCCATGGGCGGTGGTCTCGATATTCTCGACCGCCTCGGGCAGGCCCAGTTCACCATGGATCCAGCCGAACCGCGACCCCTGGCCATAGGCAGAGATCTTCGGCCCGTTGGTCAGGATGATCAGCCCCTTGCCCTTGCCGGCGATGGCGTCACGTGCCTCCTCGACCTTGGCGTCAAGCTGCCCCTCGATCAGCGCCGCACGATCCTCAAGCCCGAAAAGCCGACCGTAGTCCTCCAGCCGCTCCTTGGCCTCGTCGATCAGCAGATCGCCGGTAAAGGTCATGTCGACGGTAGGCGCGATCTTGGCCAGTTCACCCACCTTGGCCGCCGATCGGCCGCCAGCGATCACCAGATCGGGATGCAGCGTATACAGCGCTTCGAGATCGGGTTCGAAAAGCGTGCCCAGATCGCCCTGATACTTCGCCAGATAATCCACAAAAGTCTTGCTGACCGACCCCGCCACCGGCACGCCCAGCGCGTCGAGTGTATCAAGCGCGGCCATGTCATAGACCGCCACGGTCTTCGGCGCCTGGGCAGTCTCGACCAGGCCGCGGGCAGTGCGCAGGGCGACCGGATCGGCCACCGCCGGCAGTGCCAGAGAGACAGCGGCCAGCATCCCGAAAATCGCGTGTTTCATGGCATATGTCCTTTTGATCCTTACCCTACAGGGCGATCAGGCAATGGCGCGCGCCCTGTCCTGACAATTTCCCTATGGCATTGCCGACCAGAGATCCAGCCACTATTCCGACGGAAACGATCAGGGATGACAGCCATGCTCTCGACGCAGACCGGCCACGGACAGCACAACAGGGGCAAACGCCACTGCGCTGCATCCCGCCACGAACAGAGGTGTCTCCTTTCCCCGCAAGCCTGCGATTGCGCCCTCTTCGGCCCTTGCCGACGAGATTGGGGCACAGTTTTAGTTGACGAAAAAGGTAGGTTTTATTAGCAACAGAGTGCAAGGCGCCCGGTTTCCCCGGTTTGGCGCCATAATCTTCTGGCCGAGTCGCGGTGGTGCCCATGGAATTCATGTCTCTGAACGATACCCTCTCCTCTGTTCTGGATTTCCTGAACATCGGTGGACCGTCGATCTGGGCTATCGCGGCGCTGTCAGTGATCACCTTGGCGCTGATCCTGTGGAAGGCCTGGGATCTGCTGACACTGGGGGCGTGGAACGGGGCCCATCATGTACACAAGGCGATGGACGACTGGGCCCGGGGGGATGTCGCCCCGGCACTCGCCCAGCTCAAGGGGCGCCGGACCATCCGCGCCCGGCTGACCCGAACCGCGATGGAAGCCCATGGCAACCCCGAATTCGACGACGATGCCGCGCGACAGGAAACCGTGCGCGTCGCCAAGACGCTGCTGGCACGCGGGCGCACCGGGCTGCGCGCGCTTGAGCTGATCGCGACCATCGCACCGCTACTGGGCCTTCTGGGAACCGTTCTCGGCATGATTTCGGCCTTCCAGGCCCTGCAGGAGGCGGGCGCGCGCGCCGATCCAGCCACGCTGGCCGGTGGGATCTGGGAGGCGCTGCTGACCACCGCCGCCGGTATGGCGGTGGCAATCCCCGCCTCAATGGCGCTGACCTGGTTCGAAAGCGTCAACGACCGGCTGCGCCGTCAGCTCGAGGATATCGCCACCCGCGTCTTCCTGCGCCGTCGCGCCCCCGATGCACCGGAGATGACCGAACAGGCCGCCGACGCGCTGGCCGCGGAGTAAGCCGCGATGACCTTCGACGATCCCCGCCCACCCCGGCGCATATCGCTGACGCCGATGATCGACGTGGTGTTTCTGCTGCTGGTCTTCTTCATGCTGGCCTCGCGCTTCGGGACCGACATGCAAATTCCGCTGCAGGCCGCCGGCGGTGCCGCGACCGACTATAAGGGCCCGCCGCGACTGGTGCAGATCGACCCCGAGGGGTTGAAGCTGAACGGCCGCGAAATGGATCCGGAGGCGCTGATCGCCGGGCTTGGCGATCTGACCGAAACGCCCCAGGATGTCATCGTCCTGCGCGTGGGTGACGAGGTGCCGCTGCAACGGCTAGTCGAGGTGATGGACGCGCTGCGCGGCGCCGGCTTTACCCGCCTGGTCCTGGTGGAGTGATCCGATGATGAATTTCGCCGATCCTCCCCGCAAGGCGCCGATGGAAAGCATCGTGCCGATGATCAACGTGGTGTTTCTCCTGCTGATCTTCTTCCTCATGACAGCCGAAATCGCCCCCCCCGAGCCGATCCCGGTGGAACCACCGCAGGCCAGCTCCGAAGATCAGGCCGAAGCGACCCTGACCCTCTATCTCAGCCCGGAAGCCACGCTCGCCTTCCGCGATGCGGAGGGAGAGGACGCGGTGATGGCGGCGCTGGAACTGGCCCGTATAGAGCTTTGCGGCGACGGCGGCTGTGCCGGCGCCGATGTTCCGCCCCTGGTGCTTCGCGCCGACGGGCAGGCGCCAGCGCTGGAAATCGCCAAACTCCTGCCACGCCTCGCCGGGCTCGGCTTTACCGATGTTCAGCTTGTCACCGTTCCGAAGTGAGGCTGCGATGCGACTGCTGATCAATTCCATCGTCTTTGTCGCCATGGCCCTGACGGCGCATTTGGCCTTCGCCGCGCTGCGGCGGGTAGCACCGGCGGGCGCCTCCTCCGCCGGGGATGGCGGCGAGGCGGTGATGTCGGTCGAGGCCTCTTCGGCGGCGATCGCGGCGATGGTCGAGGATTGGGAACGCCCGCCAGAGGTTGCCACCGAACTGGCACAGGCGGCCCCCGAACCGCCGCAACCGACTGCACCGGAGCGCCCCACCCTGGCCGAACTGCCGCGCCCTGAGCTGCCATCCCGGCCCGAGTTGACCCCGGCGATGCCCGCAGCCCCCACCCCGCCCGACCAGGCCATCAAGGCGCCAGAACCGCCGGCGCCGCAGAAGCTGGAACCCGAACCGGTCCCGGAAGTGGCCAAGACCGAACCGAAGCCGAAACCACAACCGAAACCCAAGCCCCCGGCGGCTGCGCAGGACAGCATCAGTTCCCGCGCCCAACGTGCGGCCGGAGCCGGCGGCGGAACTCATGCCGGCGAGGCGCGTTCCTCAGCCCCTTCGACGCTGTCGAAATCCCGCGCCCGATCATTGCAGGCGCAATGGGGCGCCTCGATCCGAGCCCGAATCGAGCGGCGCAAACGTGCTCCCCGCGGCGGCGGCGGCGGCACCGTCGTGCTGGCGGTCTCGGTGGCGCCGAGCGGGCAGTTGCTGGGCGTGTCGATCCGCAAAAGCTCAGGCAGCGGCGCGCTCGATCAGGCAGCGCTCACCGCCGTGCAGGCCGCCGGTCGCTTTGCCGCCGCCCCCAAGGGGCTGACCGAGGCACGTTATACCTTCAGCCTGCCGATCCGCTTCACCGGCTGAGAAGCCAGAGAATTCATCGTCATCACGGCGCGGCGTCCTGCCTTCGAATCACTCCCATTCCGGCAGGACGTCAATGGCAACGGACCAGGTTATCCGCCCCAGCACGGGATGCAGGCCCCACCCTCCAGACTGAAGCGAACAGACGGCCCCCCCTATTCAATGCCCACGACAATGGGATCCGAAGTTAGTGCTGCAGGGCCCATTTTCTCGAGCCCGACCAATAAGCACCTGATTCTCTGAAGAAAACCTCGTTCGCCCCAAGGCCCCGTATTGCTCCCCCCCATTCGCGGCAACCTCGTTGCCCCAAGAGTGATCACCCGAAGGATCGCACACAAATAAAAAAACAGTATTGTCGGTTTTTTTATTGAGCCTCCCGTTTTCTCACCCTAGCGTCGCAAAACATCGCCCGTTTCAGGACCCTTCATGCAAACTTCCACACTCTCCAAGCTTCTTTTCCATGCGGTGATCGTACTGCTGTACGGCTTCCTTTTGCTGCCTGTGGTCGCGGTGACCTTCGTCAGCTTCTTCGACAGCCAGTTCCTGAGCTTCCCGCCACCGGGATACACACTGAACTGGTTCGCCAATGCCTTGGATCAAGCGGATTTCGTGAACGGCTTTCTCACGAGCACCAAGGTCGCGCTGATCGCCACCGTCATCGGCGTGACCTCCGGCATGCTGGCAAGCATCGCGCTGGTGAACTACGAGTTTCGTGGCAAGGAAGCGATCAAGGGGTTCCTGCTGGCGCCGCTGCTGGTGCCAGGCATCGTGATCGGCACCGCGCTGTATGTCTTCTTCATCCAAATCGCTCAGATGACCGGCTACAACGCCACGACCTCGATGAGGGGCTTGGTGATCGCCCATGTGATGCTGACCATTCCATGGAGCGTTCGCTTGATCGTCGCCTCAATGGGCATGCTGGACCGATCGGTCGAGGAAGCGGCACGGAATCTCGGCGCCAGCGCCTGGACCACCTTCTACCGCATCACGCTGCCCCGTATGCGCTCGGGGATCGTGGCGGCGGCTCTCTTCAGCTTTGTCATCAGCTTCGAAAACCTCGAAGTCTCGGTGCTGCTGGTAAGCCCGGGCAACACGAGCCTCCCCATCGCCATGCTCCAGTATCTGGAATGGAACATGGACCCAACCCTGGCCGCCGCCAGCACCATCCAGATCCTCATCATCGGGTCGATTCTGCTGATCTCCGATCGCTTCGTCAAACTCTCACAGGTGGTGTAACCATGGCTGACCTCAATATCCGCAACCTTCAGAAAGACTATGGCGATTTCAGCGCTGTAGACGGGGTCAGCCTAACCGCCGGTGCGTCCGAGCTGGTGGCGCTGCTGGGGCCGTCAGGCTGCGGCAAAACCACTCTGCTGCGCTCGATCGCCGGTTTCGTGCCGGTCACCGCGGGGCAGATCGAGATCAACGGCAAGGATGTCACTCGCCTTGCCCCGAACAAGCGCAACACCGGCATGGTGTTCCAGAATTATGCGTTGTTCCCGCATCTGACGGTCGAGAAAAACGTCGGTTTCGGGCTGGAAATGCGCGGCATCAGCGGCGCCGAGGCGGACAAACGCATCGCTGAAGCCCTGGAGCTGGTCTCGCTGGGTGCCTACGGGCACCGCTATCCCAAGGAGCTGTCGGGCGGACAGCAGCAGCGCGTTGCCGTGGCCCGCGCGCTGGTTGTGAACCCCGATGTCTTCTTGCTGGATGAACCGCTGTCGAACCTCGACGCCAAGCTGCGCCAGAGCGTGGGTATGCAACTCCGCGATCTGCAGAAATCGCTGGGGCTGACCACGGTTTTCGTGACCCACGACCAGAAAGAAGCCCTGATGATGGCCGACCGCCTGGTCATAATGCGCGCAGGAAAGATCGTGCAAGAAGGCAGTGCCGAAGAGCTCTATGACGCACCGGCCTCCTACTTCGTGGCGGATTTCCTGGGCCATTCCAACGTCGTCTCCGGTAAGGTCACGCCCGAAGGCTTCCTGTCCACCGGCGGGACGATGTTCCGCTGCGACAGTGCAGGCATGCCTGCGGACCGGGTGATGACCCTGCGCCCGGAAAACCTGATCCTCGGCCCGGCGGCGGTGGCGCTGCCGAATAGTTTCGAGGCGCGGATCCAATCCATCACCTATCTGGGCGCGCAAAGCGAGGTGACCTTGTCCCTGCCCGGCGGCGACCAGCTGACGGCGACCCATCAAAACCGCACCGGCGACAGCCTGACGCTGCGCGTGGGGGACATGATTTCGGCCGGCTGTCTGCCCGAAGCCGTCCGGCTCCTTGTCGACGACATGACTACAGCACACTGACCAACAGGAGATAGAAGAATGACGATGACTTCCAGACGCGCCTTCCTAACCGGGACCGCAGCCATGGGCGCCACCCTTGCCACCCCCGGTCTGCTCCGCGCGCAAAGCGGCGGCCGCGTTGTCGTCGGCACCTGGGGCGGCGATTATGCCCGCTTGCTGACCGAAGACGTACAGCCAGTGCTGGCCAACGCCGGCGGCTATCGCATGGTACTGGACACTGGCGGCGCAACCGCCCGCAAGACAAAGCTGATCACGGCGGCCCGCGTCGGCGGCGGGGCAATGGATGTGGCCTGCCTGTCCGACACCGACATGTACCAGATGTATGCACAGGACATCCTGACGCCGGTGGCAGAGCTGGATATCCCGAACTACGCCAATGTCTTTGATACCTTCGTCAACGATTATTCGATCCCGCATATCTACAGCGGCATGGTCATCGTCTACGATACCACTCAGGTCAGCACCCCGCCGACCTCCTACGCCGACCTCTGGACCGAAGAATATCGCGGCGCGGTCGGCTTCTCGGACATCCTGTTCAACCCTGTGCTGCTTGCTGCATCCCTTGCCCATGGGGGCGGCGCGACGGATTTCGACACCGCCAAAGATGCCCTCATGGAACTCAAGAACGCCGCTGGCGGCCCCAAGGTCTACCCCTCGAACGAAGCCATCGCCAACGCCTTTGAGGCCAAGGAGATCAAAGCCACGTTGATGTGGAAGGCCCGTGCCTACCAGTGGAGCCAAGCCGGCCTGAGCGTCGCCGCAGCCACCCCGTCGGAAGGCGCGATCCCGGTGACATTCAACGCCGCGACAACCCGTTTCACCCAGAACAAGCCGGGTTCTGCAGCAGTTTTGAACACCATGCTCGACCCAGAGATGCAGCTCGTCTTTGCCAAGGCCATGGGCTACCTGCCAACCGTCTCCAACGCAGAGATCAGCGACGACATGCACGAGACGCTGGGCTTCACTGATGCCGAGCGTGAAGCCTTTGTGCATCCCAACTATGGCTATGTGGCGGAACAACTGTCCGACACGCTGACCTGGTGGAACCAGTCCTTCAAGGCGTGAGGATGACGGTGTCCAAGATCAACATCCGACAAATTGGTGCGGCGACAGGTCTCCTGTCGCCCGCTACCCTGCTGGTGCTGGGCAGCCTCGTGCTGCCCATGCTCATCCTGCTGCGTTACAGTTTCAACGCCTATGACCCCATGCTTCTCATGCGCGAGACCTTCACGCTTGAGAACTATGTCCGTTTTTTCGCGGAGCCCTATTTTCACACGGTGATCCTGACCACCCTGGCCGTGGCCCTGGGCGCGACAATCGGCAGTATCATCCTCGGCTTCCCGATCGCCTACTTCCTGGCCCGGACCCAGAGCCGGTTCAAAAGCTTCCTCGTCGTGCTGGTGATTTTTCCGCTTTTGGTGGGAAACGTGGTGCGCGCGGCCGGCTGGATCACACTCTTTGGCACCCGCGGCGTGGTCAACGTCACGCTGATGAACCTCGGTATCATCTCGCAACCGATTGAGATCATGTATACCGACTTTGCCGTCGTGATAGGGACGCTTTCAGTGGTGTTGCCCTTCATGATCCTGACCCTTCAAGGGGTGATCGAGAATGTGGATTTTTCGATCGTGGACGCGGCGCTGAACCTGGGCGCCAGCCGGTACAAGGCTTTCACCCGGATTTTCCTGCCAATGATCATGCCGGGCGTTCTCGCCGGTTTTGTCCTGATCTTTATCCTGTGCATGAACGCCTATGCCACGCCCTACCTGCTGGGTGGACCCGGCTACAAGATGATGGCCCCCACGCTCTACAACCAGATTTCCTCGGTCGCGAACTGGCCGTTCGCATCGGCGCTTGCCTTCATATTGATGGCAGTCACCGTGATATCGACGCTGCTGGTCACGCGGCTGACCACCCGTCGCCGCCGTTGACCGGCTTTCCTCCAACTACAGAAAGAAATACCATGGGTTTCCTATCAAACGACGTCTTCGAGTATCGCCTCAACGGCCTGCGCGAAATGATGGGCCGCAAGGGGCTCGACGCCGTGATCCTGTTCGGCGCAGATTCCGAATTCTACACCAACTGGATCGTCGACGTGGCCGTCTGGGAACGTCCTATTGCCGTCATCGTCCCCAAGGAGGGAGAGCTGTTCGCCGTCCTGCACTCGCTCTCGACCAACCACTTCCGCTTTGCCCAGGAACGCAAGTCGACCTGGCTGCATGACGTGGAATTCTATTACGAACATCGCCGCGACGGTGTCCGCCTCTACGATGGCTTCCACGCCCATGTGGCCGACCGGCTGCGGGCGCGTGGCCTGGACGGGGCCCATTTTGGCTATGATAGCGCACCGGCGCACATGCAAAAAATCCTCACCTCCCTCGGAAGCGGCAAAATGGCCCCGGTCGAGGACGATCTGCGTGCCCTGCGTCTGGTGAAACACCCCGAAGAACTGGCACTGATGCGCGAGGCGGCGGATATCTCCGACTGGCTGCAGGATCGCTATCGCGAAAACATCCGCGCCGGCCGGCTGATCCAGGAACTCGACCTCGAGATGCAGCGCCAGGCGATCGTAGAATCCGCGCGTCGCTTCCCGGGGCAGAACTGCGAATGGCGCATCTACACGCTGCGTGGCCCGCATTCCGCCTCACCCCATGGCAATGGCGCCCAGACCGGCGCGACCATTGAAGAAGGCGATGGCCTGGTGAATATCGTCATTCCGCGCCTCAATGGCTGCACCATCGAAAATGAACGTATCTGGTTCTGCGGTCGCCCGAACGCGGCGCAGGAGAAAGCCTTCCAGATCGCGGTCGAGGCCCAGGAAGCCGCAATTTCCGTCATGCGCCCCGGCAACCCGGTGTGCGAGATCGACCTCGCCGCGCGCCGCGTGATCGAAGCCGCCGGTTATGGCGATAATATCCTGCACCGTACCGGCCATGGCGTCGGCATGCGCGGTCACGAATACCCTGCCGACACGGCGTTCAACTCCCGTCCGCTGATGGCGAACGAGGTGTATTCGGCCGAACCCGGTATTTACATCTGGGGCGTCGGCGGCTTCCGTATGGACGACACCGTCATCGTGGGCAATACCCCCGAGGTGCTGACAAAGGCACCCAAGGACTTGGAGAGCCAGACGGTTCTCTGAAATACTCCCCCCATCCGCCCAGCGGATGGGGGCCTTTTGTCTGATAAGAAATAAGGTCCCGAGACATGGGCAAACCCCACCGTGCCAGGCAATCACAGGCCGAGAAATCCGCAGCCATGCAGCGTCGGCTTTGCGAAGCCACGTTGGAGACCTTGGCAGAAGTCGGCTACGAAAAGCTCAGCACCTCACTTGTCTGCGAAAAGGCAGGTGTCTCGCGCGGTGCGATGACGCATCATTTCAGCTCTCGCAACGCACTCTTTGCAGCCGCCTTTGCCCATCTTCTGACCCAATGGCGCAACGAGCGCGAGGCCTATGTCTCGTCCCTGAAGCCGGGCGAAACCATGTCTATCGCCGAACAGACCGAATACCTCTGGAAGCGGGTCTTTGCCACACCCAGCTATGTTGCATCGCTGGAGCTGATGCTGGCGGCACGAATGGATGACAGCCTGGGCCAGTCCCTGCGTGCCATCCTGGGCGAATGGCGCGATGTGCGCGACACCCTCCTGATCAAGGCCTTGGGCGGCGATCCGAACGATGCGGCCTCACTGCAATTCCTGCGCCTGAATTCCTGCATGCTACGGGGCATCGCCGTCCACATGTCCTTTGATGACAATGAATCGGAGCGGGAAACCCTGCTGCAAGCCTGGCGTGATTTTCTCGAGGCGAACAGTGATCGGTTGCCTTGGCATGCCGCCAAGAAGCCCCCCCATGAAACCTAACAGGCTGCAGAAAAAGGCTGCCGCGAGGAACGGTTTCCTTCTGCGCTGTTGTTGGGGGGCTGGATCATGGGCGGGCAGTCCTGGCGGCGGCTTCCCTGGTCAGGCCGCAAGCAGTTTCGGCAGCCTCGCCAGATTGCAGGCCACCATCGTCAGCGTGAAGCGGGCGCGCGCCCTCTCGATGCCGCGATACATGGTCTGCGCCATGCCGCCGACTGCCCTGGCCCAGCCGAAGGGATCCTCGATCTTCTTCCTGTGCCGCTGGGATTGGGCATAGCCGGGATGCCTGGTCGTCCGGCCGTCGATGGCTGAATAAGGGGACGTCTGCGCGACATGCGGCGTCACCACTGTGAACAGGCATGGAAAACTGCCCCCGTAGCGGGGTGATCGGCGTCCCCAAACGCTCCCCTTAGATTGATGGTCATCATGCTCCCGGGAACAACCGGGAGCAGTTTCGGGATGTTGGTCGTGGAGACTATCGCGAAGATCCGACGGGGGTATTTCCAGGACGGCAAATCGATCAAGCAGATCTGTCGCGACCTGCGTGTCTCGCGGAACATCGTCCGGAACGCGGTCCGTTCTGGTGCGACGGAACTCACCTGCGAGCGCAGTGTTCCGCCGCAGCCGAAGATCGGCCCCTGGAAGGCCGAGCTTGATCGGATGCTTGAGGAGAACGCGCGCAAGCCCAAGCGCGACCGGTTCACCCGCATCCGTCT
>NZ_AUBS01000039.1 GCF_000429365.1 Pseudodonghicola xiamenensis DSM 18339
ACAATGACGAACGGCCACACAGCGCGATCGGGAACAAACCGCCGATCCTGCTGACGAAATCGGGAGGCGCAACCAGCCCGTCACCCCGATCATAGTGACCTGCTTCCCGCTTCCTGGACCGGATCGAGCTGGGATTTTCCAGTTTAGGATCGGGCCGGGAATCGGAGAGCTGACATGAAGAGATCGAAGTTCAGCGAGGCGCAGATCGCGTTCGTCCTGAAGCAGGCGGAAGAGGGCACGGTGATCGGCGAGGTGTGCCGGAAGGCCGGGATCAGTGAGGCGACGTTCTATGCTTGGCGGAAGAAGTATGCCGGGCTGATGCCGTCGGAGATGCGCCGGCTGCGGCAGCTTGAGGACGAGAATGGCAAGCTGAAGAAGCTGGTGGCGGACCTGAGCCTGGACAAGGCGATGCTGCAGGACGTGCTGGCAAAAAAACTGTAGGGCCTGCGCGGCGGCGCCAGCTCGTCGATGAGGTTCGGGCGACCTGGAAGGTCAGCATCCGGCGGACTTGCCAGGTGCTGCGCGCCGAGCGATCGAGCTACCACTACAAAGGCAGGCGCCGCTCGCAGGCCGCACTGATGGAACGGATCAAGGAGATCGCAGCGACACGGATACGCTACGGCTACCGGCGCATCCATGTCCTGCTGCGGCGCGAAGGCTGGGCCATAAACCAGAAGAGGGTTTATCGCCTTTACAAGGCGTTAGGCTTGCAGCTCAGGAACAAGACGCCGAAGCGACGGGTCAAGGCGAACCTGCGCGAGGACCGCTGCCCGGCAGTTCGCAGCAACGAGACCTGGGCCATGGACTTTGTTCACGACCAACTCGCGACGGGCACGAAGATCCGGGTTCTGACGATCGTCGACACCTTCAGCCGCTACGCCCCGGCAATCGTGCCCCGGTTCAGCTTCCGCGCCCCGGACGTGATTGAGGTGCTCGAACGGGTCGGCGCCGAAATCGGCCTGCCGAGGACGATCCGGGTCGACCAAGGCAGCGAGTTCGTCTCCCGCGACCTTGATCTCTGGGCCTACCAGCGGGACGTCACCCTGGACTTCTCGCGTCCCGGGAAGCCGACGGACAATGCCTTCATCGAGAGCCTGAACGGCAAGTTCCGGGCGGAGTGCTTGAGTGCCCACTGGTTCATGACCCTCGACGACGCGGCCCGAAAATGCGAGGCTTGGCGCAGAGACTACAACGAAGTTCGCCCACACAGCTCGATCGGCAACAAGCCACCGATAGAGCTCATGGATCGGTCGGTGGCAGATGGCCCTCACTGACCGCGGAATGACCGGAAGCGCCCGCCCGGGTGGTCCAGCATCGGGTAGCAGGTCAATAGCCGGAAAACTCTGCCCGCCGCTGGTCCAAAGATGGGTGTCGCTTCATTCGTGCGGAAAACTCTAAGCCAAACCGGTCCAGTTTTCGGGGATCACATCACCTGATCAGCATCGGGCGAAAGAACTGGCTTTTCGCACACTCCGACAGCGGTGGCGAAACGCTGTCCCGGGCGATGTCCCTTGTCGAGACAGCCAAGATGAACGGCCACGATCCGCAAGCCTGGCTGGCCGAAATCCTCGACCGCATCCACAATCACATGACCAACCCGCTCAACGAACCGCTTCCATGGAACTGGACGCCAATGAACTGATCCATGGTAACAACCGGGCGGCTACGTTTTCGGGGAGGTGATTACCTTTGAATCTTGAGGTCAGACTTCGCCTTTGCTAGCAATCGAACAACCATTAGAAAATTAGCAGAGTCGAAAGTGCAGATGTCTAGACCCCTTGATCAACTGAAGATTATAGAACTTGGTCACGTAATTGCCGGACCACTTGCGGCAGCTTTACTCTCGGATTTTGGTGCAGATGTCATCAAGATCGAAGCCCCCAACCGGACGGATATGATGCGCGACCTTGGACCCAAGGCAGAGGATGGGGTGGGCGTCTGGTGGAAGACTTTGGGCCGCAACAAGAAAACACTAGGCCTGGACTGGAAGTCCGACGAGGGCCGGGACATCCTGCGCAGGTTGGTTGAAGATGCCGACGTGCTGATCGAAAATTTCCGTCCGGGTGTGCTAGAACGTGCTGGTGTTGGGCCAGACGTCCTGCACGATTGGAACCCGGACTTGGTTGTCTTGCGGGTTTCAGGTTACGGACAGGACGGTCCGATGCGCGACGTGCCAGCGTTTGGACGTGCTGCGGAGGCCATGAGTGGTTTAGCACATCTGACCGGTTTTCCCGACGGGCCGCCGATGCACCCCGGGTTTCCGGCAGCCGACAGCACGACAGGGCTGATGGGCGCTTTGGGAGTCATGATCGCGCTATTTGCTCGCGAAAAGGGCATTGCACGCGGTCAGGTCGTCGATCTTGCGGTGTTCGAGGCGTTGCTTCGGTTGATGGACTATCCTGTTCCCGCATTGACGGGCGCGAAGCTCTCGCCGCGGCGCAATGGGCTGCGCCAGCCGATGGACTTTGCTCCGGGGGGGATGTTCCGAACGTCCGATGGGGTGTGGCTGACCGTTTCCGCAGGAAGCGCGGAAACCGCGCAACGACTGTTGCGGGCAGTCGGCGGGGACGCCCTTGCCGATGATCCGCGGTTTGCGACACTTGGCGAGATGTCGCAGCACATGGCGGTGGTCTTCGATGCGATCAATGATTTTGTCATGCAGCACACAGCTAAGGAAGTGGAGGCGGTATTCGCCCGCCATGATGCCGTTGCCTCGCGTGTGTTGAGTGTCGAGGAAATCACGACGAACGAGCAGATAAGCCATCGCGGGGATATCGTGTCGGTCGCTGGCGAACAGACTCAGGTCATTGGCCCGGTCCCTCATCTCAGCGCGACGCCCGGTCAGCTTCGTTGGCTGGGACGACCGCCTGGCGCAGACAGCCAAAGCATTCTGCGTGATCTTGGTTTTAACGATGAGCGGATCACGGCCCTATGTGAGGCTGGGCTCGTAAGATTGGAAGGAGGGCGCGCGCTATGACATTTCGATTGACCGCCGACCAACAAGAGATTCGCGACCAGATTCTGCGGATTTGCGGAAGGTTCGACGACGACTATTGGCTGGATCGGGATCGCAACGGTGGTTTTCCCCATGAACTGCACAGGGCAATGGCCGATGGCGGCTGGCTAGGTATCGCCATGCCAGAAGCTGTCGGCGGCGCGGGTCTGGGGATCACCGAGGCGACCATAATGATGCAGGCAATCGCCGAGTCGGGGGCCGGCGCGAGCGGAGCCTCGGCCATCCACATGAACATTTTCGGGCTCAACCCGGTGGTGAAGTTCGGGACCGATGAGCAGCGCGCGCGTATGCTTGGCCCTCTGATCGCGGGTGACGAAAAGGCGTGTTTCGCCGTGACCGAACCGACGACGGGGCTGGATACCACAAAGCTGAAGACCATGGCGGTGCGGCAGGGGGACAGATATGTCGTGCACGGACAAAAAGTCTGGATTTCTACCGCGCAGGTGGCCCACAAGATGCTGCTTCTGGCCAGGACAACGCGGCTTGAAGATGTGAGCAGCCCGACCGAAGGGCTGAGCCTGTTCTATACAGATCTCGACCGAAATTTCGTTGACGTGCGAGAGATCGAAAAGATGGGTCGAAAAGCTGTCGATTCGAATGAAGTTTTCATCGATGGGTTGCCGATTCCGGCTGAGGACCTGATCGGGGAGGAAGGCAAAGGCTTTAGACAAATTTTGCACGGGTTGAATCCCGAACGCGTCCTGGTGGCCGGCGAATGTATCGGTATTGCGCGCAACGCACTGGCGCGCGCGGCGCATTATGCAAACGAACGTGTGATTTTTGACCGCCCAATCGGCCAAAATCAGGGTGTTCAGCATCCGCTCGCCAAAGCCTGGGCGCGGGTGGAATCTGCCAATCTCATGGTGATGCACGCTGCAGCCCTCTACGATGCGGGAGAATCCTGCGGCGTCGAGGCGAACGCTGCCAAGCTTTTGGCCGCCGACGCCGCGGTCGAGGCGACCGAAGCCGCGCAAATTACATTTGGCGGATTCGGATACGCCAAGGAATATCACGTGGAGCGACTGGTACGGGAGGCTCTGCTGTTCCGCATCGTACCGGTGACACCGCAGATGCTTTTGTCGTTCATAGCAGAAAAAGCCCTTGGGCTTCCAAAGTCTTACTGATCGGAGATGACGGGCGGGGCTGGTGGGAAAAGGTGTCTTGACCATTTTTCTAACACTCGTTAGATTACTGGCAACTGCCCCTAATGGGGAATGGGAGGAGGCGTCATGAATAAGACGCAGTTTGGGTCTTCGAGGGAGGACCTATCAAAACGTGCAACCGTTTACGCAAGCGGTTTATTCACCGGCAAAATCGTTGTGGTGACCGGCGCTGGAGGCGGATTGGGGCTGGCAATTGCGACCCTGTTCGCAAGGCTCGGGGCCAATCTGGCGATCAATGGACGCAACGAAGAGAAACTGGCTTTGGCCAAGGAGTTCCTTGAAAGTTTCGGGGGCGAAGTTTTCGCTGTGCCTATGACCATCCGGGAGCCTGAGCAGGTCGAGGATTTTGTCGCCAAGACGAACCAGGAGTTCGGGGCGATTGACGTTTTGGTGAACAATGCTGGGGGTCAGTTTCCGCAAGCTGCGTTGGAGTTCAGTCCAAAGGGCTGGAATGCGGTCATAGACACCAACCTCAACGGCACCTGGTGGATGATGCAATCCGCGGCGCGCCACTGGGTTGCCAACAAGCAACCAGGCTCCATCGTCAACATCGTGGCCGATATCTGGCGCGGCATGCCCGGCATCGCGCATACCTGTGCGGCCCGGGCAGGGGTAGTTTACCTGTCCAAGTCGGTTGCGGTGGAGTGGGCCCCGCACGATATCCGAGTGAACTGCGTCGCGCCGGGTTGCTGCGAAAGCAACGGTTTCGGGAACTACCCTCCGGAGGGTTCTGCGACATTTCAGGACTCCAACCCGATGCGGCACGCCGGGGACGAATGGGATGTCGCTGAAGGGGTTGTCTATATGGCGGCCAATTCAGGGAAATTCGTAACCGGTGAAGTTCTGAACATCGACGGTGGGCAGCAATTGTGGGGGGATCCATGGCCAACGGGGCGGCCGGACTACTTCCGGATTACCTGATGTTGGCCGTGAACCTTAGGGGGACAATGAGATCTAGATGACGACAAAGATTAAAACAGCAATCGGAGCCGATGATGGGGCGATACTGGAGTGCAGCGGGGTCGAGCGACGGTTCGGCGGCATCGTCGCTGTCACCGGTGTTGACCTCGTTATTCGACAAGGGGAAATCTTTGGACTTGTCGGTCCGAATGGCAGCGGCAAGACAACGCTAACAAACGCAATTACCGGATTTTACCCGCCAAACGAGGGCAGGGTCCGGCTGGCAGGAAACGACATTACGGGTACGGCGCCTCACAAGGTTGCCAAGCTCGGCGTTGCAAGAACGTTCCAAAATCTTGCTCTGTTCAACGGGATGAGCGTTCTGGACAACATCCTGCTCGGGCGGCACATCCACATGAGCCCAGGCGTTTTGCGTACGGCGCTATATTGGTTGGCAGCACAGCGTGAAGAAATCGAGAACCGTAAAATCGTCGAGGAGGTGATCGAGTTTCTACAGCTCGAGAGCATTCGGCATGAGTTGGTCGATGGTCTTCCGATCGGGTTGAAAAAGCGGGTCGAGCTGGCGCGGGCATTGGTGGCCGAGCCACAGATGCTGATTCTCGATGAACCGATGGCCGGCATGAACCAGGAAGAGAAAGGGTATATGTCCCGTTTCATTCTGGATGCCCGTGCCGAACGCGGCGTCAGCGTTCTGCTGATCGAACATCATATGGATGTCATCACCGGCATTTGTGATCGGATGCTGGCCCTGAATTATGGTGAAATGATCGCCAGTGGCATCCCCAAGGAGGTTGTGAAGGACCCGCGGGTCATCGAGGCATATATCGGAGGGTCGCATGACTGATTTGACGAAGAAACAGTCTTCGGGCAGCGACACGATCGGCGCAATTCTGGCGCGGAACGCCTCGAAACACGGTTCGGAAATCGCGCTTCGCGAAAAAGAGCGTGGGATCTGGAAGGAAACCACATGGGCGGAATACGCCGAAGAGGTGCTGGCCTGCGCGGCCGGGCTTGAGAAAATCGGCGTAACACCGGGCAAGGCGGTGCTTATCCTGGGCGACAATCGGGCGCGGCTGTATGGTGGCATGCTGGCTGTTTCGTTGCTTGGTGCCTACGCAATGCCCGCTTATCCGGGTGCAACTCTCGAGGAACTGCGGCACTTTCTTGGCGAAGTCGAGATCGTCGCGGCCATCGCCGAAGATCAGGAACAGGTTGACAAGATCCTGGAACTGAAGGCCGCGGGCGCCGAGGGGATCGACCACATCATTTATGACGAAGCGCGGGGCCTTGGTTTCTATGAGGTCGAAGGGCTGATGTCCTGGGATCACCTGATCGAAGTCGGTCAGCACGATCTGAATGAAGCCCCCGGCCTGCGCGAAGAGCTTTACGGTCGTGCAAAACCCGAAGATCCGGCCATCTTCCTGCATTCGTCAGGGACCACGGGCGAGCCGAAAGGTATCGTTCTAAGTCACAAAAATGTTCTTGCTGCCGCTAAGAACGGACATGCGGCGGGCGCATTCGACGAAAACGAGGAAATCCTGGCCTATCTGCCGATGGCCTGGGTGGGAGACTACGCCATAACCGTTGCCGCGGCACTCCTCTGGCGTTTCACCGTGAATGTGCCTGAGCGCCAGGAAACGGTCGTGCGCGACATGCGCGAGATCGCTCCGACCTTCTATCTGGCGGCGCCGAGAAGCTGGGACCAGATGCTGACGACAATCCAGGTGGGTATCGAGAATTCGACCCCTTTCAAGAAACGGTTGTACCATTTCTTCATGGATCGGGCCATCGCAGCTGAGACACGCAAGCTGAACGGAAAAAGCGGTGGTATATTGGAGCCTTTGGGCCGACTTTTGGGCGAGGCAATCATTTTCGGACCGATCAAGGACCAGTTCGGGATGAGCCGACTCAAGAACGCGTTCACCGGCGGTGAAGCGATCGGGGAAGACACCTTTGTGTTCTACCGCGCCCTGGGGATCAAGTTGCGTCAGCTCTACGGCCAGACCGAGAACAGCGCGATCAACGCGATTCAGGCTTCGGGCGAGGTCCGTCTTCATACGGTTGGCAAACCGGTGCCTGGCGTCGAGGTCAGCATTGCCGAAGACGGTGAGATCCTGTTGCGCTCGGACAGCGTGTTCGAAGGGTATTTCAACAAACCCGAAGCGACCGCCGAAGCGCTTGAGGGCGGGTGGCTGCATACCGGCGATGCCGGCTATCTGGAAGACGACGGACACCTGGTTGTTCTGGGCCGTGTCTCCGAGGTCATGCACACCGCCGACGGTGAACGTTACGTTCCAAACTACATCGAGAACCGGTTGAAATTCAGCCCGTATATCAAGGATGCGGCCGTGATTGGCGCCGGGCTGAAGGAACTGACGGCGATGGTCTGCGTGGATTTCGAGGCCGTGGGGCACTGGGCCGAAGTGAACGGCGTACCTTACGTGTCATATGCCGATCTTTCTCAGCGTGAAGAGGTCGCGACGTTGCTTCGCGAGGCGTTCCAACGGGTCAACAAGGCCGTCACCGAGCCATTGCGCCTGCAACGCTTTGTCAGTCTGCCGAAAGAATTCGACCCGGACGATGGTGAAATCACACGGACACGAAAACTGCGGCGCAAGGTCGTTGAGGAACGCTATGCTGACGTTATCGCAGCGCTCTACGACGGTTCAAAAGAGGTCCATGTAAGTGCGCAGGTGACTTACGAGACCGGGGAAGTAGGGAAGGTCGAAAGAAACCTTCCAATCAGGGAGGTATAAATGGATTGGGTCTTTCTATCTGAGCTTGCGATCAACGGAGTCTTGACGGGTCTGCTGTACTCGCTATTCGCCATCGGCCTTGTGCTGATTTACAAGGCATCTTCGGTGCCCAATCTGGCGCAGGGCGGGTTGACCATGGTAGGGGCCTATGTGGTTCTGGCGCTGGCACGCGACGTGGGTTTACCCTTGTGGCTGGCCATCCCTCTGGCTGCGGTTGTCATGTTCGGCCTTGGGTTCGGCATTGAGCGTGTTGCTCTGCGCCGTCTCGCAGGTCGGCCGGTTGTCATGATCTTGATGCTGACACTCGGCCTCGACATTTTCCTTCGGGGTACAACGCTTGCGATCTGGGGCGGGACGTCGCGTTCGATGGAACTGGGCGTCAGCTATGATCCGCTGTTCCTGGGCGACATCTTCATCAGCCGCATCCATCTGGTTGGTGCCGGTGTTGCGCTCGCCTTGTTTGTCGCATTCATGCTGTTTTTCCGAACCCGGACCGGGATCAAGTTGCGGGCGATCGCGGATGATTACATGGCTTCGTGGTCGGTAGGTATCTCGGTTGAGCGCGGCGTTGGGTTGTCCTGGGCATTGGCATCCGTTGTTGCCGTCGCCGCTGGCGTCATCTGGGGTGAGATTCAGGGTGTCGATCAGGCGCTGTCGCTGTTGCTTCTCAAAGGACTGACGGTTGCCGTTCTCGGTGGTCTCGACAGTATCCTTGGCGCCGTGATCGCAGGCATCATCCTAGGTGTCGTCGAAAACGTTGGCGCTGATTTCCTCGATCCGCTTGTCGGAGGCGGAAGCCGTGAGCTTATCGTCGCTGCCGTGCTCATTCTTACCGTCATGATCCGTCCGCACGGGCTGTTCGGTCGTCACGACATCGAAAGGGTGTAAGGCATGTTTTACAGACTTTCTGGCGTCCATCACGCCAACTACGTTTCGGATAGCCGAATCTTCAAGGTGCCTGCTGACCGGAATCTGACAGCATTCATCTTCTTGATTGGCCTTGCCGCGCCATTCATCATCCCGTCGCTTTATCTGAACAGCTACATGCTTCCCTGGCTGATCTGGACGGCCGCCGCGCTTGGATTGAATCTGGTGACAGGTTGGGCAGGCCAACTTCACTTGGGTTATGCTGCGGTCATGGCCGTCGGAGCGTATTCGTCGATCCATGCCGCGCGTTTCGGGGTGCCGTGGGAATTCGCCCTTATCATCGGCGGATTGACGTCATCCGTAATCGGCAGCCTGTTTGCTTTTGCCGCTTTGCGGGTCAAGGGACTGTATCTCGCCCTTACCACTCTTGCGATGCAATTCGTGATGGACTGGGTTCTGACCCACTCTCCGGCGATCTCGGGGGGCTCACACGCGTCGCTCCAGTCACCGACATTGGCGCTGCTCGGGCAAGAGATTACCACTGATACTGGCTTCTACTATGTCGCCTTCGGCTGGTGTGTGTTGGTGACGATCTTCATGCTTAATCTCAAGCGTACTGGACTCGGTCGCGCCTTGGTCGCTGTCCGGGAAAAAGACTTTGCGGCCGCGATCCTGGGTGTGAACAGTTTCTACTACAAAATCCTCGCATTCGCGACTTCTTCGTTCATCGCAGGCGTCAGCGGTGCGTTGCTTGTTGCCACCTTTTTCTTTCTCGCCGCACCCGAGCAATTCTCGGTTGCCGTTTCGATCCAGGTTCTTGCGATGGTGATTGTTGGCGGCCTTGGCAGCATTATCGGTTCCTATTTCGGTGTTGCCCTGATCCTTCTTGTTCCGGGTATCGTGAATGGTCTCGTCGTCACGCTGAGTGACGGGCTTGGCATGCAGATCGATGTTGAAACACTCGCTCACATCCCGAACGCAGTCTATGGCGCACTGATCGTCATTATCCTTCTGATCGAACCACTCGGTTTGGGAAAACTCTACGGCAACATCAGAGACTATCTGATGGTCTGGCCCTTCGATCAGTTCAAGAAATAGGGGAATGCCGATGCAAGAAAAAGTTGAAGCCCAGAACATTCTATCCATGAACAGCGTCGAAGTACTGTACGACAATGTAATACTGGCGATCAAAGGTGTTTCGGTCCAAGTCCCAAAGGGCGAGATGATCGCACTCTTGGGATCGAACGGCGCTGGAAAAAGTACCACGTTGAAAGCGATCAGCGGTCTTTTGAAGGCCGAGCGCGGACGCATCAGCCGAGGTGAGATAACGTTCCAGGGAACGGACATTACCGAAGCGCCCGCGCAAAAACGCGTCGAGATGGGCATCTGTCATGTCATCGAAGGGCGGCGGGTCTTTGAACATCTGACCCCCGACGAGAACCTGACCGCCGCCGCGCCGCGCGGAATGTCCCGATCGACGCTGAATGCGGAAAAGGACAAGATTTACGCCTATTTTCCACGGCTTGTCGAACGCAAAAATTCGCAAGCAGGCTATTTGTCGGGTGGTGAGCAACAGATGCTTGCCATTGGGCGGGCCCTCGTGACCCAGCCGAAGCTTTTGATGCTTGATGAACCAAGTCTCGGGCTTGCTCCGTTCCTGGTCGAGGAAATCTTCGGCATCCTGCAAAAGATCAATAAGGATGAGGGCCTGTCCGTCCTGCTGGTGGAACAGAACGCCCTGGCAGCTCTGGAGATCGTTTCGCAAGGGTATCTTATCGAAAACGGCCGCGTCGTTATGCACGGCACGGCCGAGGCGCTCAAATCCAACTCCGACATTCAGGAGTTCTATCTAGGCGGCGGAGAGACCGATTTTCACAACGTCAAGCACTACAGCCGACGCAAACGTTGGCTGAGCTAACGTACTATTCGAAAACTGTTCAGGGAGGAAAAAATGAAGAAACTTACCAAAGCGCTGGCAGTATTTTCAATGGTTGGCGGGGCGCTGTTCGGCACCCAGGCGCTGGCCGAGCCATTCAAGATCGGCATCTGCTACGATCTCAGCAAGGCCTATACCTTTGCCACGCCGCAGGTTTCACAGGCCGCGATGGACCTTGCCAAACTCATCAACATGAAGGGCGGCATCGGTGGGGAACCGGTCGAAGTCATCGTGCGTGACCACGGGAACGAACCGCAGCGCGGAATCGAGTGCTACTCGAAACTCAGCCGCGAGGGCGTCTTTGTTTTCGATACCCTGTCCACTCCGGTGTCTCTGGCTATCCTGCCGCGGGCCATGGAAGACGGGCGTATCCTGATGCAGTCGCTTGTCGGGCGCGGCGATGCCGTTGATGGCACCGTCTTCGATTGGGTCTATCCGATCGGGCCGACCTATTGGGGACAGGCCGCCAACGATGTCGCCTACATCAAGCAATTGCATGACGGCGATCTGTCAGATGTGAAGGTCGGGTTTGTGTATTTCGATTATCCCTTCGGGCAGGAGCCGATCGAGATCCTGGAAACCCTGTCCGAGAAAGAGGGTTTCGAGCTTGAACTGTACCCCGTGCCACTGCCTGGCAGCGACCAGGCCGGTGTGTGGTCCAAGGTGCGCCGGGACAACCCAGATCATGTGATTGTCTGGATGCTGGGCGGTGCCCATGTGGTTGCCTCGAAAGAGATGCAGCGCAATCGCATTCCGATGGACAAATACATCTCCGTCAACTGGCTGAACGAAGTCGATATCGCCAACATCGGTAAAGAGGCCGCCAAAGGTATCAAGCGCGGGACCAATGTCGTGGGCGGTCAGGATATTGCCCTGTATCAGGAAATCATGGCCGAGCTTTATGACAAGGGCGAGGGATCCGGTCCGATCGAGAACACGCAGGACGTTTTCTACAACACCGGGCTGGCCATGTATTCGATCATGTTCGAAGCCGCGCGCAAGGCGGCGGAAGCCGAGGGGCTGCCGATCACTCCGACATCCTACAAGGCCGGACTGGAGTCGCTTGAGGGATTCGACGCGAACGGGCTGATGGCCCCCATTACGGTGACGGCCGAAGATCATGGCGGCGGTGGCAAGACCCGGATCGAGATGTGGGACGGGGAGACTTGGGTGCCGCAAACCGACTGGATCTCTGAGTACACGGACGTCGTGTGGGACGTGGTGAAAGAAAGTTCCTCACAATACGAGCAGTGAAAGACTGGTAGCAGGAAGGGCGACGTTACGCGGGGCGGCAGCGGCGTTTGCAAAGCGGTATCACCGCCCCAAACCAAACCAAACCAAACCAACGGGAGTGAGAGAACATGAAAGTCAAACAGCACATAAAGGCGGTGGCACTGACTGCCGCGCTGGCAGCAAGCGCGACTGTGGCCGCAGCGCAGGACAAGGAGCCGATCCGCTTCGGACTCTGCTTCGACCTTAGCAAATCCTACACTTTCGTTTCGCCGCAGGTGGCCCAGGCCGCCCAGGATCTGGCGATGTACACCAATGAAAATGGCGGTATCGAAGGGCATCCGGTAGAAATCATCGTTCGCGATCACGGCAACGAACCGCAGCGCGGTGTGGAATGCTACGAGCAGCTCAAGCGCGAAGGCGTGTTCCTTTTCTACATGCTCTCGACGCCGGTCACGAACGCGGTTCTGCCGCGTGCCATGAAGGACGGCAACGTTCTGATGCAGTCCTTCGTTGGCCGTGGCGATGCAGTTGACGGGGAAGTGTTCAAATGGGTTTTCCCGGTCGGTCCGACGTACTGGCAGCAGGCGGCAAATGACGTTGCCTTCATCAAGGGCCAGATGGGCGGTGACCTGAGCAAGGCGAAGATCGGGTTCATCTATCTGGATTATCCCTTTGGCCAGGAACCGATCGAGATCCTGAAAACGCTTTCCGAAAAGGAAGGGTTTGAACTGGAGCTTTATCCCGTGCCGCTTCCCGGTTCGGATCAGGCCGGTGCCTGGAGCAAGATCCGCCGTGATAAGCCAGATTACGTGATCAGCTGGCTTCTGGCTGGCGGGCATGTGGTTGCCTCGAAGGAAATGCGCCGCAACCGGTTCCCGATCGACCGTTACCTGTCGGTCAACTGGCTCAACGAGGTCGATATCGCCAACATTGGCGCACAAGAGGCAAAAGGCATTTTGCGCGGAACCAACGTGGCCGGTGGCCAGGAAGTTCCGATCGTCAAGACGATGCTGGAAACCTACTATGCCAATGGCAAGGGCAGCGGACCCGAGAATCTGGTGCGAGACGTGTACTATAACATGGGTATGGCGATTTATTCGGTCGGTTTTGAAGCCGCGCGTATCGCGATTGCCGAAAACGGTTGGCCGATCACACCGGAAAGCATGAAGAATGCCTATGAATCGATCGAGAACTTCGATGGAAACGGCACCATGGCCCCGGTTACAGTGACCGACAAAGATCATGGTGGTGGTGGCAAGACTCGGGTCGAGCAGTGGAATGGCGAAACCTGGGTTCCGCAGACCGACTGGAGCGCCGACTATCTCGACGTTGTGTGGGATGTCATCAAGCGCAGCTCCGCGACTTTCAAAGTCGAGTAGGACACAGCTTCCCCGCGGTAAACATATCGCGGGGAAGCTTTACGCACCCAAGTTGTTCAGAGAAACGAAGCAGGTATCATGAGTCCCATTAACGTGAAGATTGAAGATGGCATTGCGACCGTCTGTATCAACCGGCCAGAACGCAAGAACGCGCTTTCTGTGGCGGCGACGAACGGGCTGACCGACGCCTGGGAGAAGATCGAGGCGGACGACAGCGTTCGCGTGGCCATTCTGACGTCGGCCGATTGCGGCGTTTTCAGCGCCGGATTGGATCTGAAGGAAGCCACACAAATCGCACGCGACGAGGGCGTCGATATTCTGACCAAGATGCGCGACCCGTTTCACGAGACCATGCGCGCCTGCAAAAAACCGATCATCGCGGCGATGACGGGGTCGCTGATGGCGGGCGGAATGATGCTGACGCTGAATTGCGATCTGAGGGTCGGTCTCAAGGGAACCAAGGTCGGCATTACCGAAGTAAAGATCGGTCGTGGATCGCCTTGGGCATCGCCAGCATTGTACATGCTGCCGCAGCCCATCCTTATGGAAATTGTTCTGACCGGCGATTTGATGCCGATCGAGCGCCTGCACGAATACGGGTTCACCAACTATATCGAAGACACTCCCGATGCTGTCCGCGCACGGGCCTTCGACCTTGCCAAACGCATTGCCAGCGCGGCCCCGCTTTCGGTGATTGCGGCCAAAGGCGGCGTTCGCGCGACCATGGACCTGGGCTGTGCGGGTGGCCTGAAAGAGGGCAAGCGCCTGCACGAGGTGGTTTACGCCAGCAACGACGCGATTGAAGGCCCAAAGGCCTTTGCTGAAAAGCGAGCACCCGTCTGGACCGGGACCTGATGGAGACTTGAATGACTGAGCTTATTCGCCTGGACAGGGAAGGCCCTGTCGGAATCCTGCGTTTTCTTCAGCCGACAAAACGCAACCCTTACAGCATCGGGTTCGTCGAAGAACTGGTGGCGCTCCTGCGCGAAGCCGAACGGGACGCTACGATCCGTGCCGTTGTCATGACCGGCGGCGATCATTTCAGCAGCGGCGGCGATCTTGTCGGGTTTCAGTCCGAGATCGCCAAAGGCGCGCGGGCGACGTCGGAAATGGTGGACCTGGTTCACGATGGCGGACGCGCGGCCTATCTGTTTCGCAAACCTCTGATTTCCGCGGTATGCGGCGTGGCTTTTGGCGCGGGCCTCAGCCTGGCCTTGTCGGCGGACATTGTCGTTGCCGCCGAAGATGCCCGGCTGTGCGAAGTATTTGCACGCGTCGGCGGTTGTCCCGACACGGGATCAAGCTGGCTGCTTCAGCAGCGCGCCGGTGCGGGCGTGGCCCGGATGCTTGTGCTCACGGGCCGTGAAATCGACGGGCGCACCGCTAGGGACCTGCGCGTTGTCGAAGAATGTGTGCCGGCCAACCAGGTCGAAGTACGGGCGTTGGAAATTGCCCGCGAGATTGCAACGCACCCGATGTTTGGCGTTCAGACCGCCAAGCGTGTGATGCGCGCCGCAGCCGAGTGCAGCTATCTCGAGGCGCTGGATATCGAGCGCGATGCCCAAAGCGTTTTGCTGTGCGCGCATGACTTTCCCGAAGCGATGAAAGCGTTTTCGGAAAAAAGAACTCCAGAATTCAAAGACCGTTAGCTCGGTTGAAACCTTATCGCAAAACTCAAGGAGACCACGCCAATGAAGGTACTCGTGCCCGTGAAACGGGTGATCGACTACAACGTGAAGGTCCGCGTCAAGGCGGATGGCAGCGGTGTCGATCTCGCCAACGTTAAGATGTCGATGAACCCGTTCGACGAAATCGCCGTCGAAGAGGCGATCCGCCTAAAAGAGGCCGGCAAGGCCGAAGAGGTCGTCGCGGTATCCATCGGCGTCAAACAGGCGCAGGAAACCCTGCGCACCGCACTGGCCATGGGCGCCGACCGCGCCATCCTGGTCGTCGCAGCGGATGACGTGCACCAGGATATCGAGCCGCTGGCAGTGGCCAAGATCCTTGCCAAGGTCGTGGAAGAGGAACAGCCCGGTCTGGTTCTCTGCGGCAAGCAGGCGATCGACAACGACATGAATGCCACCGGCCAGATGCTGTCGGCGATCCTCGGTTGGAGCCAGGCGACCTTTGCCTCGGAAGTGGGCATCGATGGCGACAGCGCCGTCGTCACCCGCGAGGTCGATGGCGGCCTGCAGACCATCAAGGTCAAGATGCCGACCGTCGTTTCCGTCGACCTGCGCCTGAACGAACCGCGCTATGCGTCGCTGCCCAACATCATGAAGGCCAAGAAAAAGCCGCTGGATGAAAAGACGGCCGCCGACTATGGCGTCGACGTCACCCCGCGCCTGACCGTGGTCAAGACGTCCGCGCCGGCCGAACGCGCCGCCGGTGAAATGGTTGGCTCGGTCGACGAGCTGGTTGCTAAACTCAAGGAAAAGGGGGCGGTGTGATGGCTGTTCTTCTTCTTGCCGAAGTCAACAATGGTGTACTATCGATGGACGCGACCGCAAAGGCGGTCACCGCGTCCAAGGCCCTGGGCGACGTGACGGTTCTGTGCGCCGGCGCGTCTGCCGCCGACGCCGCGAAAGAAGCCGCGACAATCGACGGCGCGGCCAAGGTGCTGGTCGCCGAAGACCCCGCGCTGGGTCATCGCCTGGCGGAATCGACCGCCGACCTGATCGTGTCGCTGGCAGGCGACTACGATCACATCGTGGCACCCGCCACCACCGACGCCAAGAACGTGCTGCCCCGCGTGGCCGCGCTGCTGGACGTGATGATGCTGACCGATGTCTCCGGCGTGGTCGATGCCGACACGTTCGAGCGCCCGATCTATGCAGGTAACGCGATCCAGACGGTGAAATCGGGCGACGCAAAAAAGGTCGTGTCCTTCCGCACCGCCAGCTTCGACGCGGCCGGCACCGGTGGCTCGGCCGCCGTGGAAACCGTGGGCGGCGCATCCGTTTCGGGCCTGTCGGAATGGGTCGAAGACAAGGTCGCCGAAAGCGACCGTCCCGAACTGACCTCGGCCGGTATCGTGGTTTCGGGCGGCCGTGGCGTCGGCTCGGAAGACAATTTTGCGCTGATCGAGAAACTGGCCGACAAGCTGGGCGCCGCCGTTGGCGCATCCCGCGCCGCCGTCGACTCGGGCTTTGCACCGAACGACTGGCAGGTCGGCCAGACCGGCAAGGTGGTCGCGCCTGACCTGTATATCGCCGTCGGCATCTCGGGTGCGATTCAGCACCTTGCGGGCATGAAGGACAGCAAGATCATCGTCGCGATCAACAAGGACGAAGAGGCCCCGATCTTCCAGGTTGCCGATTACGGTCTGGTCGCCGACCTGTTCGAGGCCGTGCCCGAACTGACCGACAAGCTGTAAGCCATTGCAAAAAAGTATAAAAAGGCCCGCCTGTTTTGTCGAGCCTTTTTATACGAGCCGAATGGGCGGCGTGTTGATTGGATAAATCCGGATGCGCACGGTCCGAAGCCGTGTGACGCCCCGTCAGAACGGCTCGGGTTCATTGTGAGAAAAAAACACTTGTTAGATTTTTTCAATGCAAGCATGACTCGATAGGAATAAAACATGTCTCTGATCAAGAACTCCCCGAGTTGGGCAGTGGATGAACACAAGATGTTCGCCGATAGTACACGCAGGCTTTTCGATGCAGAGATGGCTCCGAAGATTGAAAAATGGGCGGAGCAGGGAATTGTTGACCGCGACTTCTGGAAAACAGTCGGTCAGCAGGGTGTCATGGGTGGCTCGATTGCCGAAGAATATGGTGGGTTCGGTGGCGGCATCGGGTTCGACGCGATTACCGTCTACGAGCAGGGGCGCACCGGTGATACGGGTTGGGGCTATGGGATCCAGTCCATCGTAATCCATTATCTCAACGCATATGGCAGTGAGGAACAGAAGAAAAAGTGGTTGCCGAAACTGGTCAGCGGCGACAGCGTTGCGGCGATTGCCATGACCGAGCCTGGAACGGGCTCTGACCTCCAGAACGTACAAACCTATGCGGAAAAGGATGGCAACCACTACAAGATCAACGGTTCGAAGATCTTTATCACAAACGGGCACACGGCGGATCTCGTTGTTATCGTGGCAAAGACCGACCGCAACGCCGGCGCTAAGGGCGTTTCGTTGATCGTTCTGGAAACCGAGGGCGCCGAGGGCTTTCGCCGGGGACGGAACCTGAAGAAACTGGGTATGAAAGGTTCGGATACTGCTGAGCTGTTCTTCGAGGATGTGCGCGTGCCTACGGCGAACCTGCTTGGTCCGGAAGAGGGGCAGGGGTTCTACCAGCTGATGAAGCAGCTGCCTTGGGAGCGGCTGATGATCGGCATTACCGCCCTCGGTTTTATTGATTTTGCGATCGATGAAACGGTGAAATATGTTCAGGACCGCAAGGCATTTGGAAGCCGGATCATGGACTTCCAGAATACACGCTTCAAACTGGCGGAATGCAAAACCAAGGCCGAATTGCTACGTTCCTTCGTAAATGACGGGCTCGCGCGTCTTGAAGCGGGCGAACTTGATGCGGCCACGGCTTCGATGGCGAAGTGGTGGGGCAGCCAGACGCAGAACGAGGTCATGCATGAATGCCTGCAACTGCACGGCGGTTACGGTTTCATGATGGAATACCCCATCGCGCGTCTTTATGCCGACAGCCGGGTCCAGATG
Organism: Pseudodonghicola xiamenensis DSM 18339; assembly: GCF_000429365.1. Taxonomy (GTDB): domain Bacteria; phylum Pseudomonadota; class Alphaproteobacteria; order Rhodobacterales; family Rhodobacteraceae; genus Pseudodonghicola; species Pseudodonghicola xiamenensis. The sequence goes on from NZ_AUBS01000039.1 coordinate 17,950, forward strand.
ATCTATGGCGGCACCAACGAGATCATGAAGGAACTGATCGCGCGTTCGCTGGATGTTTGATCCGTCTGGTGCCGGGTGGGGCTATTCCCTACCCGGCACCAGAATCTCGTCGCTGTGTTCCCCAAGTCGCGGGGCCGGGCGATGATCATGCCGCGCCGGTGTTGCCGAGAATCGTATCGGCGGGCGTGTCGTCCAGATCGGTCCTTCGGATGGGTGATCAATCCGTTGGAAGAAGCCGGTCGCGGCAAGATGGGGATCGTTCGGCAAATCTGACAGGTTGCGCACCGGCATGGCGGGTATATCTGCCTGCTCCATCAGGGCAAGCCAGTCATCCGTGGTCCGGGTCAGCGCAATCTGCGCCACCATATCGTATACCGCGCCGATGTTGCGGCTTCGGGCATCCATGTCAGTGACCCAGACATGGTCGATCATGTCGTCGCGCCCGACCGCCTGAAAGAACCGCGCCCATTGCACGTTGGTGTAGGGCAGAATGGTGATATAGCCATCTACCGTCTGAACCGGACGCCTGTGCGGAACCAGCATGCGGGCATAGCCGAAATCCTGCGGAGTCTCCTCGAAGGTGGCGCCATCCATGTGTTCGGCCAACAGGAAGGCGGCCAGCGTCTCAAACATCGGAACTTCGACATGCTGGGCCTCTCCCGTACGCTCGCGGTGGAACAGTGCACCCATCACGGCATAGGCAGCGGTGACCCCGCCAAGCTTGTCGGCGAGAATTGTCGGGGCATAAGAGGGCGGTGCCTCGGGGTCGCGAAGGGTCGCCAGGCTGGCCAATCCCGACACCGACTGAACGGAATCGTCGAACGCAGGCTTGGCGGCATAGGGTCCGTCCTGCCCGAAACCGGTAGCGGATACCGTGATCAGGTTCGGGTTTTCCTGGCGTAGGGTTTCGGGATCCAAAGACAATCTGGCAAGCGCCGCAGGCCGGATGCTCGAAATCATCACATCGGCATCGATGAGCAGTTTGCGCAACTGATCGCGACCGGTTTGTGTTTTGAGGTCGAGTACGACACTGCGCTTGTTACGGTTGGTCCCCAGAAAAGCGGCCCCCATCAGCTTGTTGCGCGATGGCTGGACCTGGCGAAGAAGATCGCCCTCGGGGCCTTCCACCTTGATCACATCGGCCCCCAGATCGCCCAGCATCTGCGTCGCCAAAGGTCCGAAAACTACAGAAGTCAGATCGACGATCTTCACGCCTTGAAGGATCGCCGGTTTGTTCTCAGCGGTCATTTGGTTGTCCACCGTTTTAGTTGTCCACCGTTTTCATGAAAGGGGCCCGAATTCGGCGCGTATGGCTTCACCTTCCGCATCGAAGGCCGGGCAGGGGCCCAGTGCCGTTTCGCCGAGGCTGCGCCGGATCGGGGGTGTCGGGACTTTGATCTCGCCCGAGGGTGTGCTTATCACGGATCGGTCAAGCTGCGGGTGATCGGACAGGTCCGCCACGTCGTTCACCGCGCCGGAGGCAATGCCCGCAGCGTCAAGGCGCTTCAGCATCTCGGTGCGATCATGCGAGGCGAACACGGCCTTGATGAGCTCTTCGAGCGCGGGTTTGTTGTTGATGCGCGATGTGTTGTCGTGAAAACGGGGGTCGGTCGCCAGCGCCGCGTCGCCCAGTATGTGTTCACAGAACCGTTGCCATTCGCCGTTGTGTTGCACGGTAATGACGACAAGCTGGCCGTCTTTGCACTGATAGGCCCCGTAGGGACAGATGACCGTGTGGTTCAGCCCGACACGCGGTGTAGGCTTGCCAAGGTAATCGTGATACAGCAGCGGTACCGACATCCAGTCGGCCATCACATCGAACATTGCTACGGAAACGCCGCTGCCCTTGCCGGTGCGATCACGCCCGACAAGTGCTTCGCAGATTCCTGCATGGGCTGTCATACCGGTGGCGATATCGCAGACCGACACGCCCACCCGTCCCGGTCCGTCGGGCGTACCGGTCACTGATGCCAGACCGCTTTCGCATTGCACAAGAAGGTCGTAGGCCTTGGCGTTGCGCATCGGGCCGTCTTCGCCATATCCGGTGATGTCGCAGGTCACCAGGCGCGGGAACCTCTTTCGCAGACTTGTGGAATCGAGCCCGAGCTTGGCCAGCGCGCCCGGCAGCAGGTTCTGAATAAACACATCTGCGTTTTCCAGCATCCTGAGCAGGATTTCACGGTCTTCGTCGGCTTTAATGTCCAAGGCGACCGATTCTTTGCCTCGGTTCAGCCATGTGAAATAGGCGCTTTCACCGTTGGCGGCGGTATCGTAGGCGCGGGCGAAATCACCTGCGCCCTTGCGTTCGATCTTGATCACGCGTGCGCCGGCGTCGGCCAGCCGCGAGGAGCAAAAAGGCGCGGCGACTGCCTGTTCCAGCGCAACGACGAGTTTGCCGGAAAGGGGGGCTAAGTCTGAACCTGACATGAGTTTCTCTCAATTGATCCTGAAAGGTTGACTAAATCTAACAATTGTTAGAATGATTATCAATACGCTTAAACAAAGACTGGGTCGCTTGAAGGAGAACGCCTATGCAGGATGCCAAAGGACCAGACCAGCTTTTCCAACGCGCGCTGGCAGAGGGAGAGATCCTGCTGCCCAAGTGCGACGACTGCGGGGCCTATCACTTTTTCCCGCGAGTCCTGTGTCCACATTGTCATGGCACCGCGATTTCGTGGAAGCAGGCCACCGGCAAGGGACGAGTCTACACCACAACCGTCGTGCGCCGAAGCCACGACCGCGGCGGCGACTACAACGTGTGCATGGTCGAGCTTCAAGAGGGCGTTCGAATGATGAGCCGGGTCGAAGGCATTGCACCGGGTGAGGTCGCCATCGACATGGCTGTAACCGCTTTCGTGGGCGAGGCCGAGGACGCTCCTGCCGTGCTCTTCAAGCCGTCGGAGGTATAAGTCATGACCACAGAACTTCGGGGGAAATCCGCCATCGTGGGAACCGGTCATGCCGGTTTCGGAGAAGCCCATGGCCTGACGGCCTATGATGTCATGGCGCAATCTGCGCTTGCGGCGCTTGGCGATGCCGGGCTGAAACTGTCCGACGTCGACGGGCTGTTTTGCACCATGATGGAAGACAGCATGCCGGCGCTTATGGCGGCGGAGTATCTGGGCATCCAGCCCCGTTTCATTGATGGCACGATGTCGGGCGGTTCGTCCTTCGTAAACTACCTGACGTCCGCGACCATGGCGCTGGACGCCGGTCTGTGTGATGTCGCGCTGATTGTTTATGGCTCCAACCAGCGCACCGCGTCGGGCAGACTGGTGACCGCTTCACGTCCGCCGGCCTACGAGGCGCCGTATAATCCGCGCTATCCGATCTCGGCCTATGCGATGGCGGCGGCGCGGCACATGCATGAATATGGCACCACCCGCGAACAGCTGGCCGACGTGGCCGTCGCCGCGCGGGCCTGGGCGCAGCACAACCCCGAAGCGTTCGAGCGCGGCCCGCTGACCCGCGAGGACGTGTTGGGTGCGCGCATGGTGGGCGATCCATTGACCGTGCGCGACTGTTGTCTTGTCACCGACGGCGGCGGCGCGATCGTAATGGTCCGCGCGGACCGCGCCCGGGATTTCCCGAAGGCGCCTGTCTATGTGCTGGGCAGTGCGGCGGAGAGCTCGCACCGGCAGATTTCCCAGATGAAGGATTTCACCGTGACCGCGGCCCGCGACTCGGGCGCGCGCGCCTTTGCGGCGGCCGGAGTGACCCCTGCGGATATCCAGGCGGTCGAGCTCTATGATGCCTTCACCATCAACACGATTTTGTTTCTCGAAGATCTTGGGTTCTGCGCGAAGGGCGAGGGAGGGGCCTTTGTCGAGGGCGGACGCATCGCGCCTGGCGGCGTCTTGCCGGTGAACACGAATGGCGGCGGCCTGTCCTGTGTGCACCCCGGGATGTACGGCATCTTCACAGTGATCGAGGCTGCCCGTCAGATCCGTGGCGACGCGCCGGGCATTCAGTTGGAGGATATTGATCTGGCGCTGGCGCATGGCAACGGCGGTGTGCTGTCCAGTCAGGTCACGGCGATACTTGGATCGCAAAACACGCTCTGACGGCAACTAAGGGAGGAAAGTAAATGCCATTGGATTTCGAGGCACTGTCGAACTGGGACTTTGAGGAAATCGAACAGACGCTGACCGAGCGGGATACCATCCTGTATGCACTCGGCCTTGGGTTCGGCGAGGATCCGACCGACAAAAAGGAGCTGGCCTATGTCTATGAGGACGGGCTCAAGGCAGTTCCCTCGATGGCGGTCATTTTGGGGTATCCCGGCTTCTGGCTGCGCGATCCCAAGACCGGCGTAAACTGGCAAAAAGTGCTGCACGGAGAACAGTGGCTCGACATCTACAAGCCGCTGCCGACACATGGCCGGATTGTCGGCCGCAGCAAGATCGACTTCATCGCCGACAAGGGCGAGGGCAAGGGAGCCGTCATTTACCAAAGCCGTGATATTATCGACGCGGACAGCGGTGAAAAACTGGCGCGCGTGGCGATGTCGGCTTTCTGTCGCGGTGATGGGGGGTTCGGCGGTGAGAACCAGGCAGGTCCGGCACCCGCAGTTCTGCCTGATCGGGCGCCTGATCATGTATGTGATATCGATACCCTGCCGCGCCAAGCCCTTATTTATCGTCTCAGCGGTGATTTCAATCCGCTTCATGCTGACCCGGATGTTGCCCGTTCTGTCGGGTTTGACCGCCCTATCCTGCATGGTCTGGCGACCTATGGGCTGGCGGCCCGGGCGATTCTCAAGACGTTACTGGACTATGATTCTGCCCGGCTTGTCGGTCTGGATGTTCGGTTCTCGGCGCCGGTCTATCCCGGCGAAACCGTGCGGTTCGAAATCTGGCAAGAGGACGGCGAGGCCCGGTTTCGAGCGTCTATACCGGCACGCGACGTGGTTGTTCTGAACAACGGCGCGGCGCGCTTCGCCTGAGGCAGTGAAGATGGCTCAACCGCTCAAGGATATCCTGGTGCTGGATTTCAGCACACTTCTTCCCGGTCCGATGGCGACGCTCATGCTGTCCGAGGCCGGCGCCGAAGTGATCAAGTTCGAGCGTCCCGGAGTCGGCGAGGACGCGCGCCAAACCGAGCCCAAGATCGACGGAGAGAGCATCGGATTTGCCGTGTTGAACCACGGCAAGCGATCGGTGGCCATCGACCTCAAGTCAAGGGGCGCAGTGGAACGTCTGCGCCCCTTGATCGAGAGGGCCGATGTTCTTGTAGAGCAGTTCCGTCCCGGCGTGATGGACCGGCTGGGGCTTGGTTATGAAGCGGTGCGCAAGATCAATCCCGGTCTCATCTATTGCTCGATCACCGGCTATGGCCAGACCGGACCAAAGGCCAGCGCCGCCGGCCACGACCTCAACTACGTCGGTGATGCGGGTATCCTGTCGCTCAGTCGTGGACCGGATGACCAGCCAACGGCCCCGTTCGGGCTGGTCGCCGATATCGGCGGCGGAACCTATCCTGCGGTGATGAATATCCTGCTGGCCCTGATTGCGCGGCAGGCAAGCGGGCAGGGGACGCATCTGGATATCGCAATGGCCGAGGGGGCGTTCGCCTTTGCCTATTGGGCCCATGCCGAAGGTGTGATTGCCGGGCAGAACATCGAAAGCGGTGGCAGCCGTCTGACGGGTGGCCTGGCCCGGTATCGGCTTTATACGGCTGCGGACGGGCGTCAGATCGCCGTCGGCGCATTGGAAGAAAAGTTCTGGCAGTCGTTCTGCGATGTCATTGGTTTGCCGGTGGCCCTTCGCGATGACTGGTCCGATCCAAATGCCTGTGCCGCGGAGGTTGCACGTCGTCTGAGGGAACATCCCTCGACCCATTGGGAGGCTTTGCTGGCAGCGGCAGATTGCTGCTGTTCGGTCGTGAAGACGCCCGCCGAGGCGGCGCGTGACCCGCATTTCAAAGCGCGTGACGTGTTCGGGCGGACAGTAAAAATCTCCGGCCGGGACGCGCCCGCTTTGCCGCTGCCAATTGCCCCGGAGTTCCGTTCTTCGGGAAATTCGGTCGGAGTTGCAGCCACTCTGGGCGAAGACAATACGCGTTATGGCGTGGACCAACCGAAGACAGAGTAAATCCCGTTGACGGGCAGGTTTTGAATCGATAATCTAACAATTGTTAGAAATAAAGAGGGGCCAATGGACAAGTCTGACGATGACCTGCCGACTGAAGCTGAGCGTTATGTCATGCCATCGCGCTTTGTGGAAAGCGATAGCTTGGAAGTGCAGGGTTTCGTGACATCGGCTTTGCGTGATCTTCCTGTGGACGCAACCAATCGAGATAAGGCGATCCGCCTGTTCGAAGCGGTGCGCGACGATATTCGCTATGATCCCTATTGTTTTGCGCTGGATGAGGACTCTTACCGTGCCAGCCGTATCGCTGGGGCGGAAGCGGCGTTTTGCGTTCCCAAGGCAATTCTTCTGGCGGCTTGTTTGCGTGCTGTGGGTATCCCCGCCGCTCTGGGGTTCGCGGATGTGCGCAACCACCTGAATACACCCAAGTTGCAGGAGTTGATGGGGACCGATCTCTTTATCTACCACGGCTATGTTCAGCTGTGGTTGGGGAATGAGGCCTACAAAGTGACACCTGCATTCAACATGGAACTGTGTGAAAGATTCGGGGTCAAACCCCTGGTCTTCGACGGCTATCACGACGCGCTCTTTCATGAGTTCGACGAACAGAATCACCGACACATGGAATATGTGAACGACCGTGGTCTCTATTTCGACGCGCCGATGGGTGAGTTCCTGGTGGCGTTCAAGGAAACCTATCCGAAGCTGGAAGAATTCAACCGCATCCGGATATCCAAGGAGGCGAGCGGATACGATGACGGTTTCGCAAAGGAGGGTGCCTCTTGAGGTATCTGGAAGACTTCTCGCCGGGCCAGGTCTATCGCTTTCGCAGCGCTCCGATGAGCGCGGATTCAATAAAGGCGTTTGCCGAGGAATGGGATCCGCAGCGGCTGCACACCGACGAAGACTATGCAACCGCCATACATGGCAGCCTGATCGCCTCGGGCTTTCAGACGATGCTGGAAGTGTTTAGGCCGGTCATGTCTGAAATGATGGTCGATGTCGCCAATATCGGTGGCATGGGCTTTGACAATCTGCGCTGGCTGCGGCCGGTGCGCCCGAACGAACCCCTTGATGTCGAACTGACGGTCAACGCGGTCACGCCGTCAAAAAGCAAGCCCGACAGAGGTGTTTTGCACTATACGCTCAGCGCCAAAAACCCTGCGGGCGAGGTCGTTTTTTCGACCGACACCCCCGTAATGATCCAGCGAAAACAAAATGACACAGACTGATATCCTTTCCAGCGAACAAGAAGACCTTCGCCTGTTGCGCGAGAGCGCGCGCACGTTGTTTGAACGGGCGGGCGGAAGTGACAGAGCCCGAAAACTTCGTGATGCCGGGGGCGGTTTCGATGCGGAGATGGTCCGGGAACTCGCCGAGGCCGGTGTTTTCGGCGTGGCGGTGCCCGAAGATCAGGGCGGGCTTGGCATGGGCCTAGCCGCCGGGGGTGTCATCGCCGAGGAAGTCGGCCGTGTGATTGCCCCGGAACCGGTCGTGTCGACGATCGGTCTGAGCCTCGGCCTTCTGCGCCGCCTTTGTCCGGATCATCCGAAGATGGCACAGCTCATCGGCGGCGAAATTTCCTTGGCGGTTGCCTGGCAGGAACGCGGCCCCGACGGGGCGCCTGCCGATGCGACCTGCCGATACGCGGACGGAAAGCTGACCGGTGGCAAGGCCTGGGTCGTCGGTGCGATCGGTTCGCACGGGTTCCTTGTCGTGGCCGAACAGGATGATGGTCCGGTTCTGGTTCTGGCTGAGGCAGACGCGCAGGGGCTTGTCATCGACAAGCGGACGCAGGCGGATGGCAGCTCTCTGGGCGAGCTTTCGTTTTCGGGAACTCCGGCCGCGGAATTGGCCAGCGGCGGTGCGGTTCTCACTGCACTGGCCGAGGCTGTCGCCGATGCAACGGCGCTTGCCGCGGCCGAGCTTGTCGGCCTGAGCGAGCGCGCCTTCGAGATCACGCTCGACTACATCAAGACGCGGGAGCAGTTCGACAAGCCGATCGGATCATTCCAGGTCATCCAGCACCGTGCCGTCGACCTCAACGTGATGTGCGAGGTCGCGCAGGCCGGAGTGCGGGAGGCGCTTGCGCAGATGGACAGCGAAACCGATCCGAAGGTTCGGGCCCCGATTGCCAGCCGCGCCAAAGCGCGCGCCGTCACGGCCGCCAAGAAAATCACCCGCGACGCCATCCAGCTGCACGGGGCCGTCGGGTACACGGATGAGTTCGATATCGGGCTCTACCTGAACCGGGCGCTGGTGCTGTCGGCCTGGTTGGGCGACGATGCCTATCACAGGCGGATATGGTTCGAGGCACGCGAAGCAGAGGGGGCAGCACAATGACCGACTGGAACGCTATGACCGATGCAGAGTTCCGCAAAGAAGTGCGCCAGTTCTTCGAGGCGGAATATCCCGAGGAGCTGCGTCACCTGCCGCACCGACCGAAGTTCGCCGAGATCGAACATTGGCACCGCAAGCTTCACGCCAAGGGCTGGGTTGCACCGGCCTGGCCCGCTGAATTCGGCGGGATGGGGCTAAATGCCTCCAAGCTTCTGATCTTCTACGAGGAACAGCAGCGTTGGGGCGTCAATCGCGGTCGTGACATGGGCGTGCAGATGGTCGGCCCACTGATCATCAAATTCGGCACCCAGAAACAGAAGGATTACTGGCTGCCGCGTATCCTGAGTTGCGAAGACATCTGGTGCCAGGGCTACTCCGAGCCCGGCGCAGGGTCGGATCTGGCCAACCTGCGCACGCGCGCGGAAATTGACGGGGACGACTTTGTCATCAACGGACAGAAGATCTGGACCACGATGGCGCATGACGCTACGCACATTTTCATGCTGGTGCGCACCGATCCGGATGCACCCAAGAAACAACAAGGCATCAGTTTCCTGCTCGCTCCGATGGATCAGCCCGGAGTCGATGTGCGCACCATCACGACCCTGTCGGGCGAGACCGAGTTTTGCGAGGTCTTCTTTGACAATGCACGGACGCCCCGCGAGAACCTCGTGGGCGAGCTGAACAAGGGTTGGACGATGGCCAAGGCTCTCTTGAGCTTCGAACGCATTTTCATCGGTTCGCCAAGTCTGGCCCAGAACGCTCTGGGACAGCTTGAAAGCTTTGCCCGTGGCCGTGGCGCGTTTGACGATCCGGTGTTCCGTGACCGCTTTGCCCAGGCGGCACTGGATGTGGAAGATCATGCCGCGCTTTATGCCCGTTTTGCAGATCAGCTCAAACGTGGCGAGACGCTGGGTGCGGATGTCTCCATGCTGAAGATTTGGGTGACTGAATGCTTCCAGCGCATCACCGAGCTGATGATCGAAGCAGCCGGTCCCGATGGCGGCTCCATCGGGCCGCTTCAGGTTGGCAATGTTAGCGTCGACGTTTTGTCGAGCTTCTACAAGGCCAGACCTACCACGATCTATGGTGGATCGAACGAAATCCAAAGAAACATCCTGTCCAAGGCCGTCCTGGGACTGCCTGGCTGACTCAATACCCCACGGAGGAAATAGAACTATGTCGGATCGTTATGCAAAATACGATAAACTGAAATTTGACTACCCGGCGGATCGCGTGCTGCGCATCACGTTCGACCGGCCCGAGACGTTTAACTCGGTCGATGCCGAAACTCACACCCAGATGACGGACATGTGGATCGATATCGACCGTGACCCAGACATCAATTCGGTCATCGTGACCGGTGCGGGCAAGGCGTTTTCCGCCGGTGGCGATTTCAGCCTGATCGAAAACATGATTGGCAACTCGCACGAGATCATGAAGACGTGGAAAGAAGCCAAGGATCTCGTCTACAACATCATCAACTGCAACAAGCCGATCATTTCCGCGATCAATGGCCCTGCGGCCGGCGCGGGCCTTGTGGTTGCCATCCTCGCCGACATCTCGATCGCCGGAAAGAAGGCCAAGATTGTCGATGGTCATCCCCGCCTTGGTGTTGCCGCCGGTGACGTCGCGGCGATTATCTGGCCGCTGCTGACCTCGATGGCCAAGGCGAAATACTATCTGATGACCTGCAAGCCGGTGTCGGGCGAAGAGGCCGAGCGTATCGGTCTGGTATCAATGTGCGTCGAGGATGACGAGCTGCAGCAGATCGCGCTGGATACAGCCGTCGAACTAGCCAACGGCTCGCAAAGCGCGATTCGCTGGACCAAGTATTCGCTGAACAACTGGCTGCGCCAGGCCGGGCCGATCTTTGATGCGTCGACCGCGCTGGAGATGCTTGGCTTCATGAGCGAGGACGTCAAGGAAGGTGTGTTGTCGCACCGCGAGAAGCGCGCGCCAAACTTCCGCAAGGACTGCCCGCTCTAAAGCCTGATTGGACGAGGAGGCATGGAAATGTCTGATGATATCTACCAAGATATAGCGCAAGCCTATGCCGCTGCGGCCGAAAAGGCTCCTGGTCTGAAATCGCGATTCACGGCTGCCGGATTCGATCCGGCAGCCGTCACATCGGTGGCGGACCTTTCGCGCCTTCCAGTGATGAAGAAGGAAGAGCTTCTGAAGATTCAGCGCGAGAACCCGCCTTTTGGCGGGTTCCTCGCCTCGGATTTAAAGGATATCGGGCGAATCTACGTGTCCCCCGGCCCGATTTTCGAACCAGCCCTTTCGGGCGGTGGCGGCCACGGCCTTGACCTTCTGTTCAAGGCCGCAGGCGTGGGGCCGGGAGATATCATCCTGAACACCTGGATGTATCATCTGGTACCGGCTGGCCTGCTGTTCGACGAAGCGGCACAGGCCGCAGGCGCCACGGTGATCCCGGGCGGCGTCGGCAACACCGAGCTTCAGGCACAAATCATCGTCGAAACCGGCGTGACTTCGATCTGTGCTTCGACTGCGTTTTTCCTGACGCTGGCGGACAAGGTGATCGAAACCTATGGCCGCGACGCCTGGAAGGTGAAAACCGCCTTTCTGGGCGGGGAAATGGGCGACTGGATGGCCAAACGCCGCCGGATCGAGGCCGATTACGGCGTGTCGACCTGGGCCGCCTATGCCACAGCCGATCTGGGCCTTGTCGCCTATGAGGATGGCGGCGACGGCTATCTGGTTCATCCCGACCGCGTGGTGCAGATCTGCGATCCGGTCAGCGGGGAACAGGTCGCCCATGGTGAACCAGGCGAGGTTGTCGTGACCGCGCGCGATGCCACTTGGCCGATGATCCGGTTCGGCACCGGCGACAGCGCCTTTGCCCTGGAAAGCAACGCGGATGGCACCGTCAGCCGGATTTCAGCATTGCAGGGCCGGGTCGGGGCAGCGGTCAAAGTGCGCGAGATTTTCGTTTATCCGCGCGTGGTTGAGGAAGTTGTCATCGGCACGCCGGGCGCAAAGGCCGCGCAGGCCGTGGTAACGCGCGAGAACGATCGCGACATGATCCGCCTCTCGCTTGTGCTGGAAGACGGTGCCGACGCTTCTGCTGCGGAAGCGGCCGCAGCTGAGGCCTTTAAATTGCATGCCAGGATCCGTGCCGACGCGGTGAGCATTGTTGCGGAACTGCCCGAGAATGCAGAACTGATCGTCAACCAAAAAGACCGCTAAGATCGGATCTCGATCATTCGCGACAACCGCAGAAACAGATGGGCGGCCGGGCAACTGGCCGCCCTCTATCGTCAGGAACAGTGCGCATCTTTGGCGGCGTGGTATTCTCGGTCGAGACGGTCGATGTAGGCCGCCGTGGTCATCACCTCTTTCACCGCTCCGATCCAGAGCAGCCCGATCTGATTGGCCCAAGGTAATTGTTAGTGCATGATTGGGCTGGTTTCCATTGGGATGATGGTTTCGTGAGCCGGTGGCCGATAGTCCAATGCACTGTGTGGCCTCTTGGTGTTGTAGTGTTTCCTCCATTGCTTGATCAGGATTTGAGCCTCACGCAGGCTATAGAAGATTTCCCCATTGAGCAGTTCATCCCGCATCCGCCCGTTGAAGCTTTCGTCGGAGATGAAGCGGCTGCGCGAGTTGGAAGACGAGAATGCGCGGCTGAAGAAGATCGTCGCGGATCTGACACTGGATCGCGAGATGCTCCAGGACGTCATCAAAAGAAAGCTCTGAAGCCGGGTCGGAAGCGCGAACTGATTGACGGGATGTGCGCGGACTGGGCGGTGTCGATCCGGCGGGCTTGTGGGGCTCTCCGGTTTGACCGTTCCACCTACCACTACATATCCCGGCGCCCCGATCCGGCGGCTTTGAAAACGCGGATCAAGGAGATCTGCGAAACCCGTGTGCGCTACGGCTATCGCCGGGTGCATGTCGTCCTTTGTCGCGAAGGCTGGGACGTGAATATCAAGAAAGTCTATCGCATTTACAGGGAGTTGGGCTTGCAACTCAGAAACAAGACGCCGAAACGACGGGTGAAGGCCAAGCTGCGCGATGACCGGGCCGAGGCTGTCGGCCCCAACGATGTCTGGGCGATGGACTTCGTGCATGACCAGCTTGCCACGGGCAAGAAGCTGCGCGTCCTGACGGTCGTGGACACGTTCTCGCGTCATTCGCCGGTGCTGGATGTTCGGTTCAGTTATCGCGGGGAAGACGTGGTCGCCACCCTGGATCGGGTGTGCCGGCGGATCGGCTATCCGAAGACG
>NZ_AUBS01000040.1 GCF_000429365.1 Pseudodonghicola xiamenensis DSM 18339
GTAAGCGGTGTGCCGATCACACGGTGGCGGCGTAATTCCACGGGAGCAGGTCGTTGATCCGGCTTTGCTTGTGGCCTTGGACGATGGCGGTGAGTGTGGCAGACAGCCATGCGTGGGGGTCGACGCCGTTCATTTTGCAGGTCTCGATGAGCGAGGCGATGGTGGCCCAGTTTTCGGCTCCGGCGTCATGGCCCGCGAAGAGGGCGTTCTTGCGGTTCAGGGCGATGGGGCGGATGGTGCGTTCGACGGTGTTGTTGTCGACCTCCACGCGGCCATCGGTGAGGAAGCGGCCGAGGCCGTCGCGGTATTTGGCGATATAGGTGAGCGCTTCGCCCAATGGGGACTTAGCCGAGGCCCGGGCGCGATGGGGCGTCAGCCAGTCATCGAGGCGCGCGAGGATCGGGGCGGAGCGATCCTGCCGAACGGACAGGCGGGTGACAGGGTCACTGCCGCGGATCTCGGCCTCGATGGCGTAGAGATCGCGGATGAGGGCCACGCCTTCCTCGGCAATCGGCGCGGATCCGGTGCGGGTGATCTCGATCAGCTTGCGACGCGCGTGCGCCCAGCAATAGGCGAGCTGGATGCCCGGACCGATCCTGTCCGCTGCGATCAGGCGGTTGTATCCGGCATAGCCGTCGACCTGCAGAATGCCGCCGAAGCCCTGCAATATCCGCTCGGCATGTTGCCCGCCCCGACCGGGGGCATAGGTGAAGACCACGCCCGGTGGTGACGTGCCGCCCCAGGGTCGGTCGTCGCGAGCCAGTGCCCAGAAGTATCCAGTCTTGGTCTTTCTCGCCCCCGGATCGAGGACTGGGACACGGGTCTCGTCCATGAAGAGCTTGGTGGACCGCTTCAGGTCCGCCATCAGCGCGTCGTAGACGGGGCGGAGTTCGAAGGCAGCGCGGCCAACCCAATCGGCAAGGGTGGAGCGGTCGAGATCGACGCCTTGGCGGCTGTAGAGCTGGGCCTGACGGTAGAGCGGCAGATGATCCGCATACTTGCTGACCAGCACATGGGCGACTGTGGCTTCGGTGGGCATCCCGCCCGGGATCAGCCGCGCAGGGGCCGCCGCCTGAACCACGCCATCGGTGCAGGACCGGCAGGCATATTTGGGACGGCGGGTGACAATGACACGGAACTGGGCGGGCACGATGTCGAGCCGCTCTGAGACGTCTTCCCCGATACAATGCAGGCAGCCGCCGCAGGCGCAGGTCAGACTCTGCGGCTCGATGACCTCTTCGATGCGCGGCAGGTGTTTCGGCAATGCACCACGGTTGGCGGCACGCGGTTTGGCGGGGCGTTTGGCGGCGCGATCCTCGGCATCCTCTTCGGCATGGATCACTGCCATAGCCGTTTCCAGGTCTTCCAGCGCCAGCTCGAACTGGTCCGGATTGCTCTTCTCCGATTTCCGGCCGAAGACCGCCTGCTTGAAGGCCGCGACCAGCTTTTCCAGCCGCGCGATCCGCTCGTCCTTGCGAAGGTCGCGCGCTTCCGCGGCGATCAGCATCGCCTTCAGCGCAGCAATTTCTTCAAGCAGATCAGCGGCATTCGGCATGGCCGGGTTTTACCAAACCGCCATGGCCTATGCCTCTGGAAAGAGCACGATGAGTCATCCTGCCGCAGCCTTGAACGGCTCATTCCACGGCTTCGGGGGCCTTCGCCGCGATGGCCCGAACCCGCCGCCAATCGAGCCCCGCAAACAGCGCCTCGAACTGCGCGTGGTTCATCACCATCAGTCCGTCCTTTACCGCAGGCCAGGTGAAGCTGTGCTCCTCCAGCCGTTTGTAGGCCATCACCAGACCGGTGCCGTCCCAGTAGAGCAGCTTCAGCCGGTCCGCCTTCTTGGCCCGGAAGACAAAAACCGTTCCGGTGAACGGATCCTTGCGCAGCTCGTTCTTCACCATCGCGGCAAGGCTGTCGTGACCCTTGCGGAAGTCGATGGGCTTCGTGGCAACCATGATCCGCACCCGGTTCGACGGGAAGATCATGAGCAGGCCCGCAGCGCCATAGCCAGTTCCGCAACCCGTGCCGCAGGCGTGGCTGCGTTCAGCCGCACCGTCACCGTCCCGACGATCAGATCAATCGACGCCGTCGTTGCCGCTGCCGCGACCGCCAGCGGAGACGCCACGGGCGCTGCAAACTCTGCCCCCGCAACCTCAGGCACCACCAGCTTGCCCTTCCGAGCCAGCGTCCGCCAGGACGACAGGTGGTTGGCCTTCAATCCATGCCGACGCGCCACCTCGTTCACCGTGACGCCTGGCACCAGCGTCTCCGCCACCATCCGGCCCTTCGCCTCGTCAGACCATCGCCGCTTGGCCGCCGGAGCCGCCAGAAGCTCCACAAACCCAACGGCCTCCATACTGCGCTCCCGATGGACTCCCAAGGACACCTCCCGTGCAAATCTCCACACAAGGGCGCATCGCAGATTACGGATTCAGCAGGAAGGTGGGAGCGGAACAGCGCTTACGATTTTGGTATTCGGGTGCCTCGTCGGACGCAAGCGCGCCGGGCGCGGAGCCTTCAAATTGCTCAAGCGCTCGGCGCGCTTGCTGCGGTGTTTGGTTGCCCAGCCCCTCGAGATCATCTGGCCACTTCCGCCGACCCGCAGTGGTGGAGACATCAGCTCCGCCCGACCGGAAAAACTCCACCGTATCCTCCATGGAGAAACTCCATCCCTGTTCCGAAACAGGCCCGGTTTCTCAGAAACTGCAGATCAGGAACAGGTGGGGGCCAGCTAACGCTTACTGATCACCTGTGCCGCGGTGCGCTCTGCCCTTCCGCCTGCCGCCGTCCCCGCGGCTCTAACAGGCTCGATAATATGGGATCCTCTGGTTATGTCCCTGTTATCGAGCTTCATGTAAGGTCGGCGTCGGCTCGGATCGCTGTCGAATAAAGCCGACCTGGCGCCGTCGCGGGTCAGGCGCCGAGGATGTCGGTGCGGATGCGGTAGACGCGGGGGCGCTGCTTGCCGAGGCCGGGCAGCCTGTACTGCAGGCTGTTGCGCTCCCCTCCCGGCTCCAGATAGCCCGCGGCCTGCAGGTGCTCTCCGGCGCGCCTGATGTCGTAGCCCCGATGGATCTCATCGAAGGAGGGCTTGAGGATGTAGAAGTAATCCTCGTCGCGATAACCGGCGGCCTCATGGCTCCGCGCGGCAGGCGCCTCGAGATTGTTCTGGTCGCCGTTCCGCAGGATGGCGAAGCGGCTGTCTCCGAACCGCTGCAGGTAGTCGCGCGTGATCTCGACGGCAGCCGTCTGATCAGTGGAGGTATCTGCGCCGCGATACTCGTACCATGCTGCGGCCACCCGTGCCACGGCGTCGGAGGCGGCGCCACTCGGCCAGCCGGTGATCTGCAGCTTTCGGGCGAACTCGCCTGCCGTTGCAATCAGCGCAAAGCGGTCCAGTACCCGCAGGATCTCGTTCCCCACCGTGCCGGCATCCAGGTCGAGCCGCCTCATCAGCTTCGCGATTTCTGTACGGTGGAGATTCTCGGCGATCGTTCGGATCGTCCCCGTGCGGTCCGCCACGATGAGGTTGCGGACAAAAATAGGCCCCGCATGGCCGCTGTCCCTGGGCGCAATGCACTCAAGCTCACGTGCGAAATCCTTCGAGGAGAGGAACCCGTGCAGGTCGTCGAACGCACCGTGGGTCATCCCCGTCACCGGGATGTCGATCATGCGGACACCTTGGCCACCGCGCAGAGAGTGTCCTTGGTCGCGCAGGACCTTGCGGACGGGCGTCTCCCCGGTGGACAGGATCGAAGCCCGCCATTGCTGACGTGCCTGGGCCTTGCCGGTCACCGTCGCGCGGTTCTTGCCCGCACCATTTGCGGCCGAATAGATGTCGTCCCCGAACCCTGCATGCGGCTCCCTGGGCAACTCGTCGAGGCCGATGAAAGTATCGTTCGCCTCGACAAGCAATCCTTGCAGGCCCGAGCTCGTCGACGTCCAGGAGAACTCCTTCTCGGCCGAGGGCCAGACCGACAAAGCGGCCTGAAGGATTTTTGTCTTACCGATTGATGTCGCGCCATGGAGGTGGAAGATTCCCCCGGTCCGGTTCGTGAGGGCGAGCAGAGGGCCGCTGAGGGCCAGCGAGATTCCGAAGATCAGGAAGGGGTTACCGAGGCAGAGAGCGGCGATGCCCAACTGCCAGCCCTCGAAGCTGCCGGCGCTGAAGCGGTTGACGGCCCCGGTGTAGATCATGGTCTCGTTCGTGCTGGTCGGCGCGATGATGCGCCCGTCGGCGAGGGCGAAGGCGGTGCAATCGCGATTCCAGCCCGCCTGATCGAGGCGCATGGCGTAGCGCCCTGGCGTCCAGGACTTGAGGAAGGTGATCAAGTCATCCCGCTGCCCATGGATCTGCATCCCACAATCGGCAAGCTGCGCGATGGCATCAAGTGGCTTAGCTTCGATCTCCGCATGCGGCAAGACGCATTCGATCACGCGCTGGTCGGGTGTCAGGACTTCCACCAGGCGCGCCCAGCCATGGCCATCGGGATCGCGGACCAGCGCGGTGACGCGCAGGGGAGAGCAGACCGCCATCCCGGGCTTACCGTACCGATCGCTGATGTGGATTTTGCGGTGCGCCAGCAAATAGGGACGCGGCAGCTTTGCGCGGAGATCGCAGAGGAAGCGGTCAGCGGTGGAGAGTTCCGACGTCTGCGGTGTGCCGGTGGTGGCCAGGTTCGGGGAAGGGGTCTGAGTCATGGGGCGTCCGTTTATTGTACTGCCCCGAATGTCGGGCAGGGGGTCGCAAATCGCAAACAGAGGCTGTCGGTTATCCACATATTCCGCTTGCGGTGTTTGCCGTCCAACCGGGACGCGGTCAGTTGGTCAACGGAAGTTTGGGAAAAGTCATTTAGTATCAATAGCGTCCAAGCGTCCATTGGACGAAGGGAGGATACATCCTCTGAAAGACCGTCTAATGAACATTTAAATGGCGTTACACCTGTTACACCGTTACAAGTCACTTATAATACTAATAAATAAAGGAAAAAGGCGTAACGCACCGTGTAACGCAGGCGCACTCCGCGTTACATACATCTACTTTCTAACATATTTATCTTTTCTTCAGGGAGAGTGGCCGAAGGCCGCTAGGGGGCGGTTCGTTGATGAGGGGAGGGCGAGGTTGGAGCCATCACAGGGCGCTCGCTCTTTGCGGATAGGACCCGTAGGGCCAAGGCGCAGCTAGCTCACATCTGAATGCTGCGGAGCCAGAAAGGTGCGCCGGTCTCCGGCCATAGACCCTTCTGGGATCGTAACCGCCCGGTTGAGGCCGCCTGCCTGACGGTGGCGCACCAAGTTAAGACACGTACATAACGACGTCGTTAGCGACGTGTCTTATCGGGAGGAGCCATGCTGGGCGAGGTTCTGGGTGTCGAACGGCGCCGTCGCTGGAGTGACAATGAGAAGCTCGAGATCGTGCTGGAGGTCGGCATCGGCGGGGCCTCTGTGACGCAGGTAGCGCAGCGTCACGAGATCACGCGCTCACAGATCTATGGCTGGCGGCGGGTTCTGAAGAAGAAGGGCCTTTGGTCTCCGGATCGCGGTGCGGTCTTCCTGCCGGTAGATTCGGTCCGGGCACCAGGGTCCGCGTCTACCTGGCGTGTGGCGCGACCGACATGCGGAAGGGTATCGCAGGGCTCTCCTCCATGGCACAGGACGTGTTGCGCCAGAAGCCGACCAGCGGTGCGGTCTTCGCGTTCCGCGGCCGCCAAGGGGATCGGCTGAAGCTGCTCTACTGGGATGGCCAAGGCTTCTGCCTCTACTACAAGGTCCTCGAGCGCGGGCGCTTCCCTTGGCCGAACACCGAGGCCGGGGTTGCGCGACTAACCTCCGCGCAGTTGGCGATGCTCTGGGAAGGGATCGATTGGAGGCGCCCGGACTGAGGCGCACCACCGGCACGGGTCGGTTAGATTATCCGTTTGAATCTCCTTATTTTATTGGCCTCACCGACCTGTTCATGGTATCTGTCGGCATGTCCGATCGTGCCGACATTCTTTCCGATGACCCTGCGGTCCTGAAGGCGATGATCGCCGCGCTTCAGGCAGAGAATGCGCGCATATCGGCCTCGCTTCAGGCCCACGAACAGCTGGTCCAGGCACTGCGTTTGCGGATTGCCAAGCTGCAGAAGCGGGCCTTCGGCAAGTCCTCGGAAAAGATCGAGCGCGAGATCGCCCAGCTGGAACTGGCGCTCGAAGACCTGCTGATCGCGGTTGCTGAACAGCGCGACGGCGCTGTCGAGGACGATGAGCCTGCTGCGACGGATACGCCTGCGGCCAAGGCAAAGCCCCACCGCCGGCCCCGCGTGTCGGAGGAGACGCCCCGCGAACGGCGCGAGCTTGACCCCGGCACTTGTTGCCCCGATTGCGGCGGAGACCTGCGCGTAGTGGGCGAGGATGTCAGAGAGTTGCTCGATCTCATCGCCGCACAGATAAAGGTCATTAAGAGCGCGCGGGTGAGGAAGTCTTGCCGCCGGTGTGAAAAGATGGTGCAGCCTGCCGCCCCGAGCCGTTCGATCCCGGGCAGCATGGCCGGTCCGGGGCTGCTGGCCCAGTTCCTCGTCTCGAAGTTCGACGACCATCTTCCGTTGTATCGTCAGCACGAGATCTACGCCCGCATGGAGGCCGACATCCCCGGCAGCACGCTTCTGGACTGGTGCGGCCGGGCCATGAAGGTGCTCGCCCCTGTCATCGAGCGGATCGAGGCCGACATGTCAACGGCGCGGCCCTCCCCCGCGTTGCCTGCCCCGCCTCAGAGCGGCGCGACGAAGAAGGCCGGCACCTTTTCGCCCGCTTCCAGGCACTGAACGAAGCCGCGCGCGGTATCGAGCGCCTCGCGGATGGTCACATCCATGTCGAGATAGCGATAGGTGCCCAGCCGGCCGACGAAGGTCACGCCCGAGGTCGCCTCGGCCAGCTTCACGTAATCGCTGAGCAGCGCCTTCTCCTCGACCTGACGGATCGGGTAATAGGGGATGTCCTCAGGCTCCGCCGCGCGGGAGAATTCACGATAGAGCACCGATCCCTCGTGGCTTTCCCAGGGGGTGAAATGCTTGTGTTCGGTGATCCGGGTATAGGGCACCTCGACCTCACCGTAATTCATCACCGCGCAGCCCTGATAATCGCCATCATAGGTGAAGCGTTCGAAATCGAGCGTGCGATAGCCCAGCCGGCCGAGTTCATAGTCGAACCAGCCATCGAGCGGGCCCGAATAGAAGACGTGATCGTAATCGCCTGCCTCGGCGCGGTCGAAAACAGTCTCTAACTTGACGGTGATGTTCGGGTGATCGAGGATTTTTCCGATCAGCGCGGTATAGCCGTTCTCCGGCATGCCCTGGAATTTGTGAAAGAAGTAATTATCGTCATAGTTGAAGCGCACCGGCAGACGTTTCAGGATCGAGGCCGGCAGCGCGCTGGGGTGGCAGCCCCATTGCTTCATCGTGTAGCCCTTGAAGAAGGCCTCGTAGAGATCCTTGCCGACAAAGCGCATCGCCTGATCCTCGAAGGTCTGTGGATCGGTAATGCTGGTATCGGCCTGTTCTTCGGTGATGAACTTATGCGCCTCGTCGGGCCGCAGGGTCTTGCGAAAGAACTGGTTGATGGTGTGCAGGTTCACCGGCAGCGAAAACACGCCCAGTTCGCCTTCCGGATCGCGCGAGGTGGTCTTCACCCGGTTCTTGTAGGGCAGGAAGGTCTCGAAGCCGTTGACATAGTCCCAGACCTCGGCATCGTCGGTGTGGAAGATATGCGGGCCGTAGACATGCACCATGACACCAGTGTCGGCATCGCGCTCGGTATGGCAATTGCCGCCGATATGCGGCCGGCTGTCGACCACGGTGACCTCATGGCCCGCCTCGGCCAGATGCCGCCCGATCACCGCCCCCGAGAGCCCCGCTCCCACCATCAAAAACTGTCCCTTGGCCATGCCGGATATCCCCTGCCCCAGAAGTCGCAAATCAATCCCGGACAGTTACACGCAGCCTCCGCGAAAGCTCAACCGGATAGGGCGGAAACCCGGCCGATTGTGACAACAGACACACCCTGCGGCCAGTCGCCCAGATAGACGTTGCCGGGATGATGGCTTAAGCATGATTCTACGTTCAGACATGAGGCCTCAAGTGACCGCAGCCGTGACATCTCCCGACACCGAAGGCACCCCGTCCCGTAGAACTCTCATCTTTCACATCGGTGACCAGAAGGCCGGCTCGACCTCGATCCAGAATGCCTTTGCCGCCCGCCAGATCCGGTTTCCCGGTCATTCGGTCATCTATCCCGGCCAACTGTCGCACAATTACCTGCCCAATCATTTCACAGCCTTCGACAAGACCGGGAAGCTCCTTTCCAGCCAACCTGGCCGCCCCAATATCGAGAAACTGTCCAAACGGCTGCGCGAAGCCGATTTCGACTTTACCCTGCTCTCGGGGGAACAGTTCGAAAGTCTGGACCCGAAGTTGGTCCAACGCGTGCTGGCAACCGGTTTCGATGGCGTTTTCGACGACATCCGAGTGATCTGCTACCTGCGCCCTCATGCCGCCCGCATCCCGTCCAGCTTCGCCGAAGCCGTCAAGATCGGGAATTTTCAAGGCGATCTCGAACAGTTTCACCAGAAGACCCTGCAGCGCCAACGCTTTCTCTACGCCCCCCGCCTCCGGAAATGGAAAGCCGCCTTCGGCGATAAGCTGATCGTGCGTCCGATGATCCCGAGCGAACTGCGAAACGGCTCTATCCTGGAGGATCTGGTCTTTTCCGCCATGGGACCGATCCCTGTCGAACTGGCCGAGACCCCACGCGCCAACGAGACACTGGGGATCGAGGATCTGATGCTGCTGGACCTGCTGCAATCCCATATCGCGAAACGGCACAAGACCGCCCCTCATCAAATGGTCGGGCGACTGGCCGCCAGGTTGATCTCGGCCTCCCCACGCCCCGGCGGTAGCACGAAGATCCGGCTTCACCGCGCGCTGGCCGAGGAACTGAGCGCCGTGTATATTGACGATGCACGCGCTGTGGACGCGGAATTCATGGAAGGACGTCCACTGTTCGAGACGGATCTCCTGACCGCCCCCGAGCGGGCAATAGCCGAGGCTCAGTCCTTCAACCGCGCAGAATATTTTTCCGCCGACGAGCTGCACAACATCGAGGTTCTGGCCCGCATGATCGCTGAAATGCTAGACAAGGGCGACATGTCCTGGAACAGCTTTTTCAGGCAGAAGAGGGTTGAAGAACTTTCTTTCAAAGCCAGTTAGTTATCAATATATCCAGTTCGCCATCGAAATAACCAGACAAGCTGCACAAATTGCCCTCCGGCCCCGAATGCCATAGACAACCAAAATTTCTAACAGGATTGGACCCAGACCCGATGCCTACGACAGTTATGTCCGACCGTACCGAAGAACGCTCGTCCGGCGACCGTCGCAAGACCCTGGTTTTCCATATCGGCGACCACAAGACTGGCTCGACCTCGATCCAATATGCCCTCGCCGCCAACCGGGTGCAGTTGAAAGACCGCAGCCTGTTCTATCCGGCCAAACTGAACCACAACATGCTGCGCCCGCATTTCGAGGCCTACAGCAAGGCCGAGGACTCCGAGGCGCGCGCCAAGGCGATCCAGGTCTTTCGTAGCCTGGGCAACCAGCTGCGCAAATCCGACGCCGATTACTGCGTGATCTCTGCCGAAGGCTTCGAACTGGTCGATCCTTCGATATTCCGCGATGTTCTGGAAACCTATTGGAGCACCGGAGACGAGGATATCCGCATCATCGGCTATGTGCGCCCACACGCAGCCCGGCTGCTTTCGGACTTCGCGGAACGGACCAAGATCGGCGGCCCCAAGGTGATGGAGGGCGACCTGTCGACCTCGGTCGAGGTCATGAGCCGGGAGGGACGTCTGCCCTATCTGCCCCGTTTCTCGGCCTGGCGCGCGCAATTCGGCGATCGTTTCATCCTGCGCCCGATGATCCGCGACCAGCTGCTCAATGGGGATGTGGTCCAGGATTTCATCGACCAGTCCTGTGACGGAAACGGTTTCGAGATCACCGGGAGCGCCCAGGCCAATGAATCCCTCGATCTGACCGACCTGATGCGACTGAAGGTTCTCCAACAGCATTGCATCGGCAAACCGGCCAAGCTGCGCCATACCCTGGGCTGGGAATTCGCCCGGGTGGTCGGGCAGATGCCCCCCCCCGCGCAACGATCGAAACTGGCTCTGCACAGGGATCTGGCCCAGCGGGTCCACCAGATGTATATCTCCGATGCCCGAGCCATGGATCAGGAATTCTTCAACGGCACCCCCTTCCTCGAGGCGGAGCTGGACGAGGCCCTGGCCACCGCCGTAGAAACGCCGCAATCGGTGGATCCGGAGGATCATCTTTCCGAGGCGGAGCTTCGCGGGCTGTCCATCCTGTCCGAGATCATGGCGGACATGTTCAGAAATACCACCGGTGCATGGCCTGAGTTCTTTCAGTCCAAGCGCATCAAAACTATGCGCCGGGCCGGTAAAGCAACGGAATCCAAGAAATAACCTTGATGAAAGTCATTATCTATTTCGGCCATCACAAGGTCGGCTCCACCGCGCTGCAAAGCTATCTCTACCGCAACCAGCTGGCCCTGATGCGCCAGGGGCTGCTCTACCCCGGGGTCGAAAGCGAAAGCCTGCTGCACCTGACCGCCGAACTGCTGGGCGCCCGCGACGACCTGTCCGAACCGCAGGCGGCCCGGCTGACCGCGGCGGCCCTGTCGCAAGCGCCGTCGATGAACGTGCGCGAACCGCATAACGCCATGGCCTTCCAGATGCTGGCCCAGGCCTCGAAGGGACGGGTGCCGAAATGGCACGTCGCCCTGCCCGGGGTACCGCAGATGATCCGGGCGCTGCGGATGCAGGAAAAATACCTGCTGCCCGAAACCGTGGTGATCTGTTCAGAGGTGATGTCAAATTTCGGCCTCCACCACCCCGAACTGATCGACCGGGTGCGCGAAATCTATCCCAATGCCGATCATCAGCTCTATTGCGTGCTGCGCCGGCCCGACGAATATCTGATCTCCTGGCACGCCCAGCGTCTGCGCTTCGGCGACAAGGTCGCCGCGCTGAGCGACGGCGCGGCCCGGAAATATGCCAATACGATCCACTTCGAATATCGCAAGACGGTGGAGCCCTGGCTGCAGAGGTTCCCCGAGGCCCCCTTCCATCTGCACAATTATGCCGATGTGTTGAAATCCGGCGGTTCGGTCGAGGATTTCTTCGCAACCAATGCGCTGGACATGCCCGCCGGCACGGAACCGCCGGGGCGGGCCAACGAAAGCCTGCCACGCGCCGCGATGGAGATCGCCCGGCGCGGCAACCACGATCTGGCGCCGGGGGAGGCTGCCGCCCTGCGGCGATATCTGCTGAACAGCGGCGACGACGTTAAACCGATCCCCAACAAGGAGATCGAGATGTATGGCGCAGCGCTGCGGGCAGAGCTTCTTGAACGGTTCACCCCGATTCACGACTGGCTGTCAAAGATCACCGGCCAGGCTGCCTTCTTCCCCGACCTCGACGAAATGGCCCGCTGCCGTCCGGTCTCCGAAGCCGAGGCCTCGGCCGATTTCCTCGCCCAGATCCCGCTGAAAGCGCTCCCCGGCGAGACCCTGCGCGATTATATCCGCGCCCTGCGGCAGGAGGCGGTTGCATAGCCTGCCATGGCGAAGAACGCGGCCCGAGCGCTCTTTCTTGTTCTAGGATTTCCAGATGATCACATTACAGAATTTCCTCAGCCCCGACCCCGCCATCTGCACCGAACATGAGCTCTATTTCCACACCACTGGGGAAACCGGCTTTTCCCAGCGTGACGGCACTCTATGGATCGGACATGGCGGTACGGTCCGGTGGGATACCTATTTCAACCTCTTCAACCTCGGCAAATGGCATCAGGCCTGCCGCCTGGACGGGCTTTTCGCCGAATTCCACGGCGAGGGGCGGGTCGAAATCCGCCTCGTTCAGGCGATCCCCGGTCAGTCCTGGGAAATCCTCAGCTGCGAGATCGTTACGCTGGAGGACGGCTCCCCCTATGTCGCCGACCTGTCGCATTATGCCGAACGCACGACCCAGGGCCTGATCTTCGCCGAGATCCGGGCGCTCGACCGCGACGGCGCCACCCTGACCGGCGGTCGCTTCGCAACGGCCGACAGCGCCGCCCCGGCCCTCCTGCCCCGGCTGGCGGTCTCGATCACCACCTTCAAGCGCGAAAAGCAGGTGCGCCAGACCGTCACCCGGCTGGACGCCTTCCTGCAGGATTTCGATTACGGCGATCAGGTGCATGTGCAGGTGGTCGACAATGGCCAGAGCGCCGAGATTGCCGCCTCGAAGCGGATCACCCCGATCGCCAACCCCAATTACGGCGGCGCCGGCGGTTTCGCCCGCGGCCTACTCGAGGCGGAAAAGGCCGACTGCAGCCATTGCCTGTTCATGGATGACGATGCGTCCTTCCATATGGAGAACATCGCCCGCGCCTATGTCTTCCTGATGCTGGCGCATGATCCCAAGGCGGCACTGGCCGGGGCGATGATCACCAATACCCACAAATGGGCGCTGTGGGAAAACGGCGCCTGGTTCGACGGCTCCTGCCATCCGCTCTATTGCGGCACCGACCTGCGTGCCCCCGATGCGGTCTTCGCGATGGAATTCGACAGCACCGGCAAACCGCGGCCGACCACCTACGGCGGCTGGTGGTTCTTCGCCTTCACCATCGCTGAGGTGAAACACCACCCCTTCCCCTTCTTCGTGCGCGGCGATGACATCAGCTTTTCGCTGATGAACGATTTCCGCATCTACACGCTCAACGGCGTAGTCTCCTTCCAGGATGATTTCGCGGAGAAGGAAAGCGCCCAGACGCTCTATCTCGATCTGCGCAACCACCTGATCCATCATCTCGTCTCCGACGATCTGGCGCGCAGCCCGCTGGGCACCGCCAAGGTGGCGCTCCGTTTCATCATGCGCAGCTTGGTGAAATTCCATTACGAAACCGCCCGTGCCCAGCTTCTGGCCTGGCAGGATGTCATGAAGGGCCCCCATTTCTTCGATGAAAACATCGACATGGCCGCCCGCCGAGCCACCATCAAGGAGATGATGAAGACCGAAATTTGGCAGGAGATCGACCCGCAGGCCCTGCCCGAACGCCGCCGGCTGACGCGGCGCTCGCGCCGCTGCCGCGAACGCTTGGGCTATCTGACGCTGAACGGCCATCTGATGCCCTTCTCGGAAAAACGCTGGGACAGGATCGTGCTGGACATCGCCGATCGCGGCATCGTCTTTCCCGCCCTCGGTGCGTCTCAGATCACCTATCTGAACACCAACCGCGACAAGGGCTATACGGTGCGCCAGTCCAAGCGGGAATTCTTCACCATCTGCCGCGAGATGTATCGCACCCTGCGACAGTTCCTGAAGGAACACGAGCAGATCAAGGCCGCCTACCGGCGCGGCTATCAGGAGATCACCACCCGGGACTATTGGGAAAAACGGCTGGGCTGAGACCCGCGGGGCGGCCCCTCATCTGGCCAGAATCGCCTCATGCATTTCGATCGCCTCCTCGAGATCGTCGAAATATTGCACCTGGCCGTTTTCCAGCACCAGGCCGGCATCGCAGAAGGCCCGGACCTGGCTCATCGAGTGATTGACCAGGATCGCGCTCGAGGTCTTCATCCGATCGGCGAAGACCGCCCGGCTCTTGCGCTTGAAGGCGGCGTCGCCGGTGGCGGTGACCTCGTCGACCAGATAGGTGTCGAAATGGATCCCCATCGAGGCGCCGAAGGTCAGCCGCGATTTCATCCCCGAGGAATAGCTGCGCACCGGCATGTGGAAGGATTTGCCGAGCTCGGCGAAATCCTCGACGAAGGCCATCAGACCGTCGGTATCCACCCCGTAGATACGGGCGATGAAGCGCACGTTCTCCGCCCCGGTCAGGTCGCGGTGGAACGATCCGCCGAAGCCCACCGGCCAGGAGATCGACCCATCCGAGACCACCCGTCCGAAATCGGGCCGCATGGTGCCGGCGATGATTTGCAACAGGGTCGATTTCCCCGCCCCGTTGCGCCCCAGAAGCGCCAGCGACCGCCCCGTCGGCAGCGTCAGGTTCAGGTGGTCGATCACCACCTTGCGCTCGCCCTTCAGACGAAAGCTCTTGGTCAGGTTCTCGAACCGGATCATCCCTTGTCCCGGGCTCCGCTCAGCTTCGGTCTCGGATCGAATAATAGACCAGCGCCCCGATCGACCACAGCAGGATCAGGAACAGCGCGGCCAGCCCCGTGACCAGCGGCCGATTGGGGAATTCGGAATCCTGCGCCAGGGTCGGCCGGATATAGGTCGCCAGATAGCGGCTTTGCCGGGCGGCATCGTCGCGAGCCACCTGCAACGCGGTCAGCGCGGCGCGATAGGTCTCCTCGGCATATTGCAGATCGACGTTCAGACTTTCGAATTCCGAGATCAGTGACGGGTAATCCTCGCCCACCGCGCCGGTGTCGGTATTCTCGCTGGTGAAGGTCTGTCGTTCGATCCGGATGCGTTCGCGGATCACGTCGATCAGCTGCTGCGCCTTGGTCAGCCGCGGGTCGCTGGCGCTGGCGGTCTCGCGCAGCAGATCATATTCGATCAGCGCCGAGGCCAGCTGTTGCTGCAGATTGTTCATCACCCCCATGCGGCCCTGGATATCGGCCGCCGGGTCGACGATCTTGGTCCGGGTGCGGAACCGGGTCAGCGCCTCGCGCGCGCCCTTCAGCCGGCTGATCGCCTGGTCGAGATCGGCCTGGGCATAACGCATCGCATCGGCCCGCGCCTGATCGTTCAGCCGGTTGATACGGTCCTGGCTCTCGCGCAGGATCACCTTGGTGATCGCCTGGGCGGTCTCGGGATCGAAGCCGCGGGCCTGCACCTCGGTCAACCCGGTGCCGCCATCATAAGAGATGCTGACGATCCGCTGCCAGTACCACAGCAGATCCTCGGTCGAGGCATCCGGCCAGAGCGCGAAGACCCAATCCATGGGCCAGGGCTTGGAATATTGCGCCCTGAGATCGACTTCGGCATCGACCGCATCGACCATTTCCTGGCTCTGGATGAATTCATAGAGGATATCGCTGTCCGAGGCGGTACTGCCGCCGGCGAATTGCGCCAGGCCGCCCAGAAGCTCGGTGGCGCCACCGCTTTCCTGGCCGCGCACGGTGAACCCCGTGGTCGACAGATACTGATCCTGCGCCTCGATCCAGAGATAGAAGATCACCGCCAGAAGCGGCAAGAGCACCACAATGCCAAAGCTGGCGATCACCCCCCAGTGACGCCGCTTCATCTGCGCCGGCCGGGCGATCGGCATCACCCGGACCGGGGCCGGTTCGCCAGCTTTCCGGTTGGCCCGGCGCGCCGCGCGACGGGCCGCCATCCGGCCGCCGCCACCGGCTCTGGGTTCCCCCCCGGTATCGGTCTCTGTTTCGGTATCGGCTCCGGTCACCTCATCGGCCCCGGCAGAAGAAATCTTGTTGGTCATAGCGGCCCACCCGGCGCGAAGCCGTTTGAAATCATGTGCGATTGCTTACATAACTGCGTATGTAAATGCCAGCATCGGAACGTTCTTCATGGCCATCCAACCGGCCCCGGCCCCCCAGACCCCACCGTCCGCGCAATATGGCCCCCATCGTTTCGCGACGCTGCGGACCACCCTGGCCCTGATGCTGCGGGAAATGTCGACCACCTATGGCCGCACCCCCGGCGGCTATGCCTGGGCCATTCTCGAACCCCTGGGCGCCATTCTGGTGCTCAGCCTCGGGTTTTCGCTGGTGATCCGGACGCCGCAGCTCGGGACCAGCTTCATCCTGTTCTATGCCACCGGCTATATGCCTTTCAGCCTGTATCAGAGCCTGTCGAACAAGATTTCCAAATCCATCGCTTTTTCGAAACCGCTGCTGCAATATCCCGCCGTCAGCTGGCTCGACGCGGTGCTGGCCCGGTTCCTGCTGAATGCGCTCACCGGCGTAACGGTGGCCTGCCTGCTGCTCTCGGGGATTCTCGCGGTGCTGGCGCATCAATCCGTTCTCGACCTGACCCCGGTGATCGAGGCCATGTCCATGGCGATCCTGCTGGGGTTGGCAGTCGGCACACTGAATTGTGTTCTGGTCGGTCTCTTCCCGATCTGGGAAATCACCTGGTCGATCCTCACCCGGCCGCTATTCATCGCCTCCGGCATCTTCTTTCTCTACGAAGGCATGCCGCCGCTGGCGCAGGATATCCTCTGGTACAATCCGCTGCTACATATCATCGGGCTGATGCGCTCCGGCTTCTACCCGACCTATCCGGCCACCTATGTCAGCCATCTCTATGTTCTCGGGGTGTCCCTCGCGCTGCTGACCCTGGGGCTGATCCTGATGGGCCGCTATCACCGCGACATTCTGAACCGCTAGCCGGCCGCCGCCAGCACCTCGGCGTGGGGGCGACAGACCCGCCCCCTCAGCCCGTCGCTGATCGCCCAGACCAGCAGCCGCAGGAAGGCGCCCCGCTCGCCCGGATGGTTGCGCAGCTTCATCAGCCATTTCGGCAGGATCAGCAGCATCGCCGGCCAGAACATCCAGCCTGCCGCCATGCGATAGAGAAACAGCAGGTTGCGGTGGTAATAATAGACCTTCCACAAGGGGCGGAACTGACCCGGGCGCGCCTCGAAGGTCGAACAATCGTGTTCGAAGCGGATCTCGGGGGCGAAGCGGATCCGTCCGCCCGCCTTGCTGAGCCCCAGCGTATAAAGCCCGTCCTCGCCATAGACGAACAGCCGCCCGTCAGGATAGCCGACCCGCGCCACCGCCGCCCGCGACACGAAGAGCCCGACGAAGGACGAGACATCGACCAGCCGCCCCCCGCCCTGGTAATCCGCCGGCGCGATATGGAACCCGCCGCGACCGCCGACCAGGGTGCGCAGGAATTCCCGCCCATGCCAGAACGGATTACGCGATGGGCGGTTCATCTCGCAGATACGCCCGTCGGGGAAATAGACCGCCGCGGCCACCCCGTCGATCTCCCGCTTGTCCAGTGCCGAGAAGGCCGCCAGCGCGCCCGGGGCCGGGCGGGCATCGTCATCCATCACCACCAGCCAGTCGGGATCGAACCGCGTCACCGCCTCGCGCATGCCCCATTCGAAGCCACCGGCCCCGCCAAGGTTCTCGGCGCTTTCCAGCACCACCAGCCGCGGATCGCTCTGCTCTGACAGCCAGGCACCGGTGCCATCGGTCGAGACATTGTTGACCACGACCAGCGCCTGCAGCTCTTCCGCCGGGCTGGCCAGCAGGCTGGTCAGCGTGTCCTTCAGCTTGTCCAGCCGGTTATAGGTGACCACCACGGCCACCAGACGCGAAGGGGCCTGCATCGCTGCCGGGGTGTTGCTTGCCGTCACTGTGCCGTCGTCCTTGCCTGCCCGTCCGGACCCTTGCGGGTCCTGTTCTCTTCCCCGAAAACTCACAAAAGCGCGGCCATGTCAAATCCTGCGACACCCTGCGCCCAAAGCCATTTGACAGCGCGCCGCCGCTGCGCCACCAAGGCGCCATGCGCAACGCCCTCATCACCGGCTCGGCCGGCTTCATCGGCTATCACCTCAGCGCCCGGCTGCTTTCCGAAGGCTGGCGGGTCACCGGGCTCGATTGCCTGTCCGATTATTACGATGTCGAGCTGAAGAAGCGCCGCCATGCGCTCCTGGCCCCCGACCCCAATTTCACCCCGGTGATCGGACGGCTGGAGGATCCGGGCCGGTTAAAGGCTCTGTTTCAGGACAATCGCTTCGATCTGGTGATCCATCTGGCTGCCCAGGCCGGGGTGCGCCATTCGATCGAGGCACCGCGCGATTATGTTGAGGCCAACCTGATCGGCACCTTCGAGCTGCTGGAAGCCGCCCGCGCCTGTCCGCCGGCGCATCTGCTGCTGGCCTCGACCTCCTCGGTCTATGGCGCCAACACGGATATGCCCTATGGCGAGCGCGACAAGGCCGATACCCAGATGTCCTTCTATGCCGCCACCAAGAAGGCGACCGAGGCGATGGCGCATTCCTATGCCCATCTCTATCGGCTGCCGACGACGATGTTCCGCTTCTTCACCGTCTACGGGCCCTGGGGCCGGCCCGACATGGCACATTTCAAATTCACCCGCGCCATTCTCGAAGGCCGGCCGATCGACGTCTACAACCGCGGCCAGATGCAGCGCGACTTCACCTATATCGACGATCTGGTCGATGGCATCCTCGGGCTGACCCGGGCGGTGCCGGGCGATGCCCCGGTGTCCGAGGTCGACAGCCTCAGCCCGGTCGCCCCCTTCCGTATCGTCAATATCGGCGGCAGCCGGCCGACCAAGCTGCTCGACTATATCGCTGCCATCGAGGCCGCCTGTGGCCATGAGGCCGAGAAGGTGATGCACCCGATGCAGCCCGGCGACGTGCCCGCCACCTGGGCCGATACCCGGCTGCTGACCGAGCTCACCGGCTATGCGCCGAAGGTCCCTGTCCCCGATGGCATCCAGCGCTTCGTCGACTGGTACAGGGACTATTACAAGATCTGAACCCGCCGTGTTTCGTGGCTTCATGTTTCGCGCGCGAAACATGAAGCCCGGCGCGGAAAACCCAAAACGCCGCCCCCGATCCCGTCGGAGGCGGCGTTCGTTTTGCCGCAAAAGACTCTGATATCAGGCTCTAACGTTTCGTGTGCGAAACATCTCAGCGCTGGCGCAGCCAGTCCTGCAGCGCCTCCATCAGCGCCGCATTGACCCCCGGTCCGGTCAGCTCGATCCGGTTGCGGTCGGCAGTGAAGCTCAGCCGCACCCCGGCGCCGACCGGCTGGGTGACCCGTTCGCCCGCCGCCGGCAGGTCATCCGTGCTGCGCAGACGCGGGCGGGCAGGGGCCGCCGGCACAGACACCGCATCGGAAACGACAGAGGCAGGAGAGGCCAGCTCAGGCTCTGGCCGCGTCAGGGCCGCCGACAGAATGGCGATCTCCTCAGCCGGGGTCTCGCAGGCGGCGGCACTCAGATCGGCGGCCAGCCGCACCTCCAGCCCAGGATCGGCCTCCAGCGCCTTGACCAATGCCAGCCCGAGCTTTTCCGAAATCGCGGTCGGATGGCGCAGCACCGGATCCAGCACCTCGACCAGGGCCATGAAACTGCCGATCTTCGAGCGTTTCGACCGGCTCACCGAGCCGTAGAGCGCGCGCAGCGCGGCGCGGGCATCGGGATAGACCCCTTCCTCCACCGCGCGGGAGGCGATCCGGGCGCGTTCGTAAAAGCTCAGGTTCACCCGGATTTCGTTTTCTTCGACCATCGCCACATAGGCATCCGAGGCGCTGTCCGGATCGACCACCAGGGCGCGGGCAAAACCGAAGCGAGAGTCTTTCGTCCTGTCATAGAGCCTGTTCAGTGCCGTCAGCCGACGCCAGCCGGAGATCAGCCCATAGGTCTTGCCGCCCTGCGGCGCCGGCAGGCGCATCACCTCGATCGGGGTCTGCTGACCGCGGGCCTCGAGGCTCGCCATCAGCGCCTCCATCTCGTCCTCGTCCTGCACCAGACGGTCGCGCACCAGATGGGTGGCCTCGATCGCCCAGAGCGGCAGCCGCTCCAGCATCAACCCCTGGGCGCGGGCCGTCTCCATTTCGGCGGCCAGTTCTTCCAGAGCGGCGCGGGCGGCGGCATCGCCGCTGACCTGGGCGATGGGCGGCGCGATCGACGCCGGGGTGGAGAGCGAGGGCGACAGCGCCGTGGGCCGCGCATTGGCAGGTTCGCCCTCAAGATAGCCGGGCTGTGCCGGGGTCAGTCGTCTGCGTTTGGCCATCTCTGCTCTCCTTGCCAGCCCTGTTGCTTCAGGCTCTGTCTCATGCCGGGGTTAAGCCGGGCTCAGCGGTGCGCGCGGCCTCCAGCTCCTCCCGCCGCCAGACGCCCAGCAGCAGGCGCTTGAAGGCGGCATAGGTCTCATCGAAAGTCTCGCGCCCACGGGCATAGGTCTCGCGGTTGAAGTCGCGATAATCGGCCTCGTAGATGCCGGAGACCTGCTCCCCCGCCTGGCCGATCAGCGCGGTGAAATCCTGCCGGTGAGGCGACAGGGTGCGGCCGAGATAAGCCTGGATCAACGCCGAGAGCTCGCCTTGCTGGGCGCCGTCGAAGCGGGTGATCACCGCGCGCACCGCATCCCATTCGAAGGCGAGGCCAGGCCGCCCCAGCGCGCGGGCGGCGATATTCTCGCCCTCCTCGATGCTGGCGAAAGTGGAATGCAGCATGTCGAAGAAGCGGCCCGTTGAATCGAATTCCAGGAAGGAGGCGCCGAAGGGCACCAGCAGGATATCAGCGGCGGCCAGCCCGTTGATCGTCAGATATCCCAGCGCCGGGGGGGTATCTATGAAGATCAGATCATATCGATCCATCACCCCATCGGCTTCCAGCCGGTCGGTCAGCGCGTCCCACAGCTTCCAGCCGCGCGCCTGCATCCGCCAGACCGGGATCTGGAACTCGGCCCAATAGAGGTTCAGCTGCGCCCCGATCAGGTCGATATTGGGCCAATGGGTCGATTGGATCACATCCGCCGCGGTCATTTCCAGCGCTGCCGAAAGCGTATCGTCCAGCGGCTGCGGCGCCTCACCCCGATCCAGCCGGCGCTGGTTGTCGGCACGCAGATATTCGCCGTAATGCCGCGCCAGGAGCGGGAAGGCGGTCTGCCATTCATCCTCGACCTTGCCACCGAAGATCGAGGTCATCGAGCCCTGGCTGTCCAGGTCGATCACCAGCACCCGATAGCCATCGAGCGCCGCGGACATCGCCAGATGCGCCGCGGTCGAGGTCTTGCCGACGCCACCCTTGAAGTTGGCCACCGCCACCAGTTTCGCCGGCAGGCCTGGGGGGCGGTAGGGCAGGTAGTTCTTGGCCTTCGATCCCTGCGCCGCGAAGAAGGCGCGCAGGCGCAGCACTTCGTCCAGGGTGAACCACTTGGCGCCGCCCTCGGTCTCGCTGGTGCCTTGGGGCAGCTCGGGGTTCTGCTTCAGCACCCGGCGAAAATGCGCCTGCGCCACCGGGATCAGATAGCGGGTGATCTCCCAGGTGGAGAACAACCGCAGCGTCTTGCGCCCCTCTTCGTTCAGCCCGCGGCTGGCCAGGTCGCTGCGCCCCCGGGCACAGGCCTCGGCGATCGAGGCGAAGCCCTGGGTGCTGGTGGGTTGGTCCAGCTCCTCCATCGCCGCATCTGGATCAATGTTGAAATAGGGGGGCAGGGGGATGCTGTCCTTGACCATGGTCTTGCTCGATGTGCTGTGTTTTCGTCATGATATCACAAAAGGCAGCACATGAAAGAAAAAGGCGAACACGTCGCGATTTTCTCAGCAAATTCAGGGGGGAGGACCAAGCGTTCAGTCAGAGGTTTTGTCCCGGCTGAAAAATTTTTCCTGTTATATCTGTGTTATATATAAGTTACGGGTCAAGAGCGTTTGACATAACCATATGTATGATAAGGGAATTTTGGCCATCCTGAAACCTTGGGTGAATCTGAACCCACGTTTGCCCGACTCTGAACCCCCGATAAAGCGATTCCGAACCCCCGTTGCGGCAGATTGTGGATAACTCTAGGCTGGGCGTCATTGAAACCACGATAACGAGTCGGATACCGACCATGAGCAGTGTGACAGTGAACGGGGCGGGCAGCCTGCTGCCTGACCGCCACCGGCAGGGGGATTTTTTCCTCTGCGATATCTTCGACGCCATTCCCAAGGACGATATCGCCAGCATGGAACATCCGCTGTTCTCGCTGGCGACGCGGCCGGATCAGCGGATCCTGAATTACGCCCACAACGGGGTGGAGATCACCGTGACCCCCAGCGTCAAGGGGCTGGCGACGATCCACGACAAGGACATCCTGATCTTCTGCATCAGCCAGCTGATGGCAGCGCTGAACGCCGGGCGGCAGATCAGCCGCACGGTCTATCTCAAGGCGCATGACCTGCTGATCGCCACCAACCGCGAGACCAGCGGTGACGCCTATCGCCGGCTGCGCGAGGCCTTCGAGCGGCTGGCGGGCACAAGGATCACCACCAATATCGTCACCGGTGAGCATGAGGTGACCACCGGCTTCGGCATGATCGAAAGCTGGGAGATCGTCCGCAAGAGCCGCGGCGGCCGCATGGTCTCGGTCGCGGTGACGCTGTCCGACTGGCTCTATCGGGCGGTGCTGTCGAAATCGGTGCTGACGCTTTCCCGCGATTATTTCCGGCTGCGCAAACCGCTGGAGCGGCGCGTCTATGAACTGGCGCGCAAGCATTGCGGCCGTCAGCCGGACTGGGTGATCTCGGTCGAGACGCTGTTGAAGAAATCCGGCTCCGCCAGTCCGCGGCGGGTGTTTCGCAAGATGCTGCGCGACATGATCGCCGCCGGCCATCTGCCCGATTATACCATGGAGGAGCTGGACGGCGATCTGATCCGCTTCGCCCCGCGCGATCGCCTGGTCGAGGCGCCGGCGACGCCGCCACGGCTGAGCGAACGGGCGCTGGAGCAGGCGCGCGACATCCTGCCGGGCTGGGACGTCTATGCGCTGGAGGCCGAGTGGCGCGGCGTCTGGGCGCGCTCCGGCGCACCGAAGCTGCGCAGCCCCGATGCGGCCTTTCTGGGCTGGGTGAAAAAACGCGCGGCCGGGGCGTGACCAGACGGTCGCGCTCTGGCAGATGATGGGACATCATGGCAGCGTCGCGGTTTGACCATATTCTGGTCGCTTTCGGGCTGTATCACTGCCGGCCATTGGACTTGAGGGATAGTCATGCAGATCGACACCACCCCGCTGCCGGGGCTTTTGATCCTGACGCCGCGCCGCTTTGGCGACGCGCGCGGGTTCTTTTCCGAAAGCTGGAACCGGAAGACGCTGGAGGGGCAGGGGATCGCGCTGGATTTCGTGCAGGACAATCATTCGCTGTCAGGGCAGCTGGGCACCATCCGCGGCCTGCATTATCAGGCGCCGCCCCATGCCCAGGACAAGCTGGTGCGCTGCGGCCGCGGTGCGCTTTTCGATGTGGCGGTCGATATCCGCCGCGGCAGCCCGACCTATGGCCAGTGGTTCGGACTGGAGTTGAGCGCGCAGAATGGCAAGCAATTGCTGGTGCCGAAGGGCTTCCTGCACGGCTTCGTCACCCGGCAACCGGACACCGAGATCTGCTATAAATGCACCGATTACTATGCCCCCGATTGTGACGGCGCGGTGCGCTGGGACAGCTGCGGCATCGACTGGGGGCTGAGCGCCGATCCGGTGCTGTCCGACAAGGACGCCGCCGCCCTCCCCTTCGCCGAATTCGAAAGCCCCTTCACCTGGGAGGGCGCGGCATGAGGCTGCTGGTCACCGGCGGTGCCGGTTTCATCGGATCCGCGGTGGTGCGGCTTGCGGTGGCGCGCGGGCATGAGGTGATCAACCTCGATGCGTTGACCTATGCCGCCTGTCTCGACAATGTGGCGAGCGTGGCGGACAGCGCGGCCTATACCTTCGTGCGCGCCGATATCCGCGACCGCGCCGCGCTGGATCGGGTCTTTGCCGAACAGGCCCCCGATGCGGTGATGCATCTGGCCGCCGAATCCCATGTCGACCGGTCGATCGACGGGCCGGGCACCTTCATCGAGACCAATATCACCGGCACCTACAACATGCTGGAGGCGGCGCGGAAATATTGGCTGGAGCAGGGCAAGCCGGAGCGCTTTCGTTTCCACCATATCTCTACCGACGAGGTGTTCGGATCGCTGCCCGCCGATCCGTCGGTGAAATTCACCGAAGAGACACCTTACGATCCGCGCTCGCCCTATTCGGCCTCGAAGGCGAGCTCGGATCATCTGGTCCGTGCCTGGCACGAGACTTACGGGCTGCCCACGGTGCTGACCAATTGTTCCAACAATTACGGCCCCTATCACTTCCCCGAAAAGCTGATCCCGGTGATCATCCTCAACGCGCTGGCGGGCCAACCGCTGCCGATCTATGGCGACGGCTCGAACATCCGCGATTGGCTCTATGTCGAGGATCACGCCGCGGCGCTGCTGCTGGTGGTCGAGAAGGGCGAACTGGGACGGTCCTATAACATCGGCGGCGAGAACGAGCGGAGCAATCTGGAGCTGGTGCAGACGCTTTGCGCCATTCTCGACCGCAAGCGGCCGAAGGCCACAGGATCCTATGCCGATCAGATCACCTTCGTCACCGACCGGCCGGGCCATGATGCGCGCTATGCCATCGATCCCGGGCGCATCCGCGCCGAACTGGGCTGGCGGCCTTCGGTCACCGTCGAAGAGGGGCTGGAAAAAACCGTCGACTGGTATCTGGCGAACGAACCCTGGTGGCGGGCGCTGCAGGATCGCCAGGGTGTCGGTGAACGGCTGGGGGTCGGAACGTGAGCTGGCTGGCCGATGCACCGCGGATCGCCGACCGCTCTGGCGGGCGGGACAATAACTTCGATCTGATCCGCATGCTGGCCGCCACCGGGGTGATGGTGTCGCATGCCTATCCGCTGGCGTTGGGGGCGGAGACGCCGGAACCCTTCGAGACCTTCCTGAAGGGCGACAACCTGGGCCGCGTCTGCGTCTTCGCCTTCTTCTCGATCTCGGGCTTCTACATCGCCCGCAGTTTCCTGGGCAAACGCGATATGACCGCCTTTCTGCGGGCGCGGATCCTGCGGCTCTATCCTGCGCTTTTCGGCATGTTGCTGGTGACCGGTCTGATCGCCGCGCTGGTGTTGTCGCATGCGCCGGGCATCTGGGCGGCGCTGCCCGGCTATGTGCTGCGCGGGCTGACCTTTTCCGGCAGCGGCCTGCCGGGGATGTTCCCGGACAACCCGCTACCGGGGACAATGAACGGCTCGCTCTGGACCCTGCCCTATGAGGTGCTGTTCTATCTCACGGTGCTGGTGGTCGGGGCGCTGGGGCTGTTCGACCGCAAGCCGCTGGTCGCACTGATCGCGCTGCTGTTTCTGGCCAGCTATTACGTCGGGCCGATGCTGACCGGACGCTATTACGTGCTGTCGGCGCTCTATCTGGGGCTGCCCTTCCTGGTCGGGGTCTGTTTCTACCTCTGGCAGGACCGTATCCCGCTCAGTCCGGTGATCGCCGCCGGGCTGGTTCTGCTGGTGCTGCTGCTGCGGCCGACGCCGTTGTTCCTGCCGGTCTTCATCCTGGCGCTGGCCTATGGGCTGTTCTGGCTGGGCTTTGCCCGCACCCCGAGGCTGCAGGCCTATAACCGGTTGGGGGACTATTCCTATGGCACTTATATCTACGCCTTTCCGGTCCAGCAGACCGTGGCCGAGATCGGGGTCGGCATGGGCGGGATGACACCCTTGGGGCATCTGGCCATCGCCATGCCGGTGACCTTCATCCTGGCTGTGCTGTCCTGGCATCTGATCGAGGCGCCGGCGCTGCGGCTGCGGCGGCTGGCATTCTGGAGGACGGGAGCATGAAGGACATGCTCGTTTTCGGGCAGACGGGCCAGGTGGCCCGCGAATTGGCGCATCATGCGGGGATGCGCTGCCTTTCCCGCACCGAGGCCGATCTGGCGGAGCCTGCGGCCTGCGCCGCGGCGATCCGCGCCCATGCTCCGCGCGCGGTGATCAATGCCGCTGCCTATACCGCTGTCGACAAGGCCGAGAGCGAGGAGGCGCTGGCGCATCGGATCAATGCCGAGGCGCCCGGCGCCATGGCGCGGGCCTGCGCCGATCTGGACATTCCGTTCATTCAGCTCTCGACCGATTATGTCTTCGACGGGGCGGGCACGGCGCCTCGCGCCCCGGCGGAGCCGACCGGGCCGCTCAACGCCTATGGCCGGACCAAGCTGGCCGGCGAGCGGGCGGTGCTGGCGGCAGGCGGCCCCCATGCGGTGCTGCGCACCTCCTGGGTGGTCTCGGCGTATGGCAGCAACTTCGTCAAGACCATGCTGCGGCTGGGCAAGAGCCGCGACCGGATCACCGTGGTCGCCGATCAGATCGGTGGCCCGACCCCGGCGCGCGATATCGCTGCCGCCTGCATCAAGATCGCCGAAACCCTGATCGCAGAGCCTGCGAACTCCGGCATCTATCATTTCGCCGGCAGCCCGGACACCAGTTGGGCAGGTTTCGCGCGCGAAACATTCGCCCAGGCCGGCATCGCCTGCGAGGTGGTCGATATCCCCACCTCCGATTACCCGACCCCGGCGGCCCGGCCGCTGAACTCTCGGCTCGATTGTTCCTTGTTAGAGCCTGTTTTTGGCCTCTCCCGCCCGGACTGGCGGCAGGGGCTGCGTGATATTCTGCACGATCTGGGAGAGATTTGAGATGACCAAGCGCAAGGGCATCATCCTGGCCGGGGGATCCGGCACCCGGCTGTACCCGATCACCATGGGGTTGTCGAAACAGCTCTTGCCGATCTACGACAAGCCGATGATCTATTATCCGCTCACGGTGCTGATGCTGGCCGGCATCCGCGAGATCTGCGTGATCACCACGCCGCAGGATCAGGATCAGTTCAGGCGCACCTTGGGCGACGGCAGCCAATGGGGGGTCTCGCTGAGCTATGTCGAACAACCCAGCCCCGACGGGCTGGCGCAGGCCTATATCCTGGCAGAGGAGTTTCTGGCAGGCTCCCCCTCGGCGATGGTGCTGGGCGACAATATCTTTTTCGGCCACGGGCTGCCGCAGATGATGGCGCGGGCCGATGCGCAGGGGCAGGGCGGCACCGTCTTCGGCTATCACGTGGCCGATCCCGAACGCTATGGCGTGGTGGCCTTCGACCGGGGCGGCGCAGTGCGCGAGATCATCGAGAAACCCTCGGTGCCGCCGTCGAACTATGCGGTGACCGGGCTTTATTTCCTCGATGGCTCCGCCCCTGAACGGGCGCGGCAGGTGACCCCATCGGCGCGGGGCGAACTGGAGATCACCACGCTTCTGGGCATGTATCTCTCCGAGGGTCTGTTGCAGGTCGAGACCATGGGGCGCGGCTATGCCTGGCTCGATACCGGGACGCATGCCTCGCTCCTGGATGCCGGCAATTTCGTGCGCACCCTGGAGGACCGCCAGGGGCTGCAGGCCGGCTGCCCCGAGGAGATCGCCTTTAACCAAGGCTGGATCAGCGCCGAGGAATTGGCGGCGCGGGCGGCGATGTTCGCCAAGAACGATTACGGCGCCTATCTGGCCGGGCTGCTGGACTGAGCCCAAGCCCGGCAAAGCGGATCGGGGAGGCCGGGCCAGACGCCCGGCCGCCGATCAGTTCAGCACGTTGCCGGCGCGGCTGAAGACGCCGAAGAAGTTGCCGAAGATGTTCGAGATGGTCAGCGCATCGTTGATCGGCGATTCGGTGGCCACCACCAGATCGCCCGGCTGGATCTGGAACTTGCGGGCCGAGAACAGCCCGTCGGCCGAGGTCAGGTTGAGGGTGAAGACCACCCGTTCCTGCCGCGGCCCGCGCACGCCCGGCCGCAGCGCCGAGGCCGGATATTCACGCAGGATCAGCAACCCCTGCGGATCGGCCTTGCCATCGTTGACCCCGCCCATGATCGACACCGCGTCCATCGCCGAGACCTGATCCTTGGTGAAACGGTGCAGATCCTCGGAACCGGCGGCGCCAAAGGACAGGAAATAGCGGCGGTCCTGTTCGACGAAGACGCGGTCCCCCCCCTGCAGCCGGGTATCGAGCTGCGGTGAGCTCAGCAGTGTCTCGACCGAGGTGCCGTAGATCGCATTGCCGCGCATCAGCCGGATCTGCGGATTGAGCAGGCTGTCCTTGACCCCGCCGCCGGCGGCCAGCAGGCTGAGCACGGTATAATTGCGGTCCGGCATCGGATAGCTGCCGGGATTGCCGACGCCGCCGACCAGATCGACCGAATTGGCGCGCCCCTCGGACATGTTCAACTGCACCTGGGCCGAGGGCACGATCGCCTCGAGCGCCTTTTGCAGTTCGGCCCGGGCCAGTTCCGGGGTCTGGCCCGAGACGCTGATCTCGCCGACATAGGGCACGAAGATGGTTCCCGAAGAGGAGACCCTGACCTGATCGAGCTGGGTTTCCTTCTGGGTGGTGGTGGTCAGCAGTGAATTGTCGCTGCTGTCCCAGATCCGGATATCCAGCCGGTCGCCGGGGCGGATGATCTGGGTGGTGGGGCCGCGGCTGGTGCCGATCCAGCGCAGGGCGGCCAGATCGTTGGGGGCGGGCCATTGCGCCGCGGTGGGCAGGAACGAACGGGACACTTCATAGACGGCGAATTCAGGCGTCTCGTCCGAGGCCTGCTTCAGAACCTCCTCGCGCACCGGGGCGCCACTGGGCAGACGGCCCTTGGCGCAGGCGCCGGTCAGGCCGGCGAGGCCCAGAATCACGAGAAGGGTGAAAGCTTTGCGCATCTGCGGGGGGCCCGTTCCTGACAAGAATCCATTGGATGAAAATCATTGCAATTTCCGGGTCGCAAGATACTGCCCCCCGGGGAACGGTCAACCGTCAGGAGGAAATCGACATGGCCTTTGCGCGGATTCTGGTCCTGGGGGCCACAGGGCGGATCGGGGCGATCCTGCGCGCGCACTGGCCCGAGGGCCGGGGGCTGTGGCAGGCAAGGCCCGGTCGGGCGGGGGCCGGGGACGGCTGGCTGATCGGCGATCCGCTGGCCGATCCCGCCCGGATCGCGGGGCAGTGCGGCGATGTCGCGGCGGTGCTGGGGCTGGCCGGGGTCACCCCGACGCGGCGGCGGTCGGGGGACGATATGGCCGATAACATCGGTCTCGGCCTGGCGGCGGTGCGGCTGGGGGCCGCACTTGGCGCACCGGTGCTGCTGGCCTCTTCCGCGGCGGTGTACGGGGTGGGGCACAGGATGGTGCATGGGGCGCAGGCGGGGCTTTTGACCGAAACCCTGCCGCCGCACCCGGTGACGGACTACGGCCGCGCCAAGGCCGAGATGGAGGCCCGTGCCGCCGATCTCGGGGCGGCGCTGGGGGTGGCGGTGTGCGCGCTCCGGATCGGCAATATCGCCGGGGCGGATGCCATTCTGGGCGGCTGGCGGCCCGGCTTCACGCTCGACCGCTTTGCCGATGGGCATACGCCACGGCGCAGCTATATCGGGCCGGTGACCTTGGCCCGGGTGCTGGAGCGGCTCTGTCTGATCCCGGATCTGCCGGGGCTGCTCAATATCGCGGCACCGGGAGTGGTGGAGATGGGGGCGCTGCTCGATGCCGCCGGGCTGGCCTGGGTGCCGCGGCCGGCGCCCGACGGCGCCATTGCGCAGGTGGCGCTGGATGTGACAGGGCTGTGCGATCTGCTGCCGCTGGTCCCGGCCACGGCCGCAAGCCTGGTTGCCGAATGGCGCGGCCTGGCGCAGGATCGGGCAGGGTGAGAGGCGGGCGATGACCTGGAGCAAGCGGATTTTCGATCTTTTCTTCGCCACCCTGCTGGTGGTGATCCTGGGCCCCATCTTGCTGGGGCTGTTGCTGTGGCTGCTGTGGAAGGAGGGCCGGCCGGTCTTCTATGTAGCCGAGCGGATGAAGGGGGTGGACCGGCCCTTCCTGCTGTGGAAGCTCAGGACGATGAAGGTGGTGGAGACCGACACCGGCGTCTCGGGCGGCGACAAGGCGGCGCGGATCACCCCCACCGGCGCCTGGCTCAGGTCGAAGCGGCTGGATGAATTCCCGCAGCTGTGGAACATCATCAAGGGCGATCTCAGCTTTGTTGGCCCGCGGCCTCCCTTGCGGGATTATGTCGAACGTTATCCCGAGATCTACAAAGAGGTGCTGAAATCGCGCCCCGGCGTGACCGGGCTGGCCTCGATCACCTATCACCGCCACGAGGCGGCGCTGTTGGCGCGCTGTGCGACGCCGGAGGAGACCGACGCGGTCTATTCCAGGGTCTGCGTTCCGGCCAAGGCACGGCTCGACCTGATTTACCAGCGGCACCAGAACATGTGCTATGATTTCGATCTAGTCTTCCAGACCATCGGCAATTTGTTTCGCCGGGGGGGATAGAACGGCGGGTTTGGGCCGAGATTCTGCCGGTTTCGGACGGGATAGTTGAAATTTTTCCCGAATGAAGGTTAGGAATCAAGGATAAGAGGTCAAAACTCAGTGGCATCAGCCGGGATTAGTTGAGGGAATTATGCGTAAGAAAGTAACGAAGGCGATTTTTCCTGTGGCGGGCCTGGGAACACGGTTTCTGCCGGCGACGAAATCGGTGCCGAAGGAGATCATGACGCTGGTGGACCGCCCGCTGGTGCAATATGCGATCGACGAGGCGCGGGCGGCGGGGATCAAGGAATTCATCTTCGTGATGTCGCGGGGCAAATCGGCGCTGGAGGATTATTTCGATCACTCGCCGGTGCTGGAGCAGGAGCTGAAGCGCAAGGGCAAGACCGAGCTCCTGGAGCTGCTGCGGTCGACCGATATGGAGTCCGGCGCGATCGCCTATATCCGCCAGAACAAGCCGCTGGGGCTGGGCCATGCGGTGTGGTGCGCGCGGCGGCTGATCGCCAACGAACCCTTTGCGGTGATCCTGCC
>NZ_AUBS01000041.1 GCF_000429365.1 Pseudodonghicola xiamenensis DSM 18339
CCGGCTCGCGACCGTCGCCATGGCGAACAAGACGGGGCGGATCATGTGGGCGGTGCTGACCAGGAGCGAACCCTACCGCCCGCACACAGCCTGAGACGTAGAGAAACAGCGAGAGAGCAAGACCGACGATGTGATGGTGTACCCTTCAGCCGCAATGATCAGGACGCTCCGCTGAATGTCCCGGGCGCAAATGCCCGCGAAGCAGATAGGAACCTGATCTGCGGATCCCATCAGGGCCAGCGGTGTGAGCCGCGCAAACAGGCCGGACACAAGACCGCTTCTGAAAAGGTACATGAGATCATTTACGACTTGCTATGCGGGAGCCATCCACACAGGTCATTCGAGTAAGGTGCAGCATCTATCACGTTGGACTCGTTTCCGACCTTCGCCGCAAATCTGCTGAATGTTTGCTCGCGAGATGTGATCACAGCCGGGTCAGGAGAGACGTCGGACTATCCTCGGACTGGGGGCGGTTCCGGGTCGTCCTGTTAGTGCCATCTGCGCCTAAGCCCGGGGGCTGGCGGCGGTGAAGGCGCGGCGGAACAGGTCGATATGCTGGTCGGGAAGCGCCTGGCGTTCGGCCTCCG
This sequence comes from Pseudodonghicola xiamenensis DSM 18339, assembly GCF_000429365.1. Taxonomy (GTDB): domain Bacteria; phylum Pseudomonadota; class Alphaproteobacteria; order Rhodobacterales; family Rhodobacteraceae; genus Pseudodonghicola; species Pseudodonghicola xiamenensis. The sequence goes on from NZ_AUBS01000041.1 coordinate 588, forward strand.
ACAGCTCGGGCCAATGGGCCGCGCTCCAGCGGTCGAGCGGTTCGAGGATGCCCATGGCGATATCCGTCATCAGATCGGGCGGCAGGTCGGCCCGCAGGGAACCCAGAGCCTGCCCCCGGGCGATCAGCTTGCGGACCCAGTCTCGGGTGATGTCGAACAGCGGGTTGGTCGCTGAACCCAGGGCCGGGGTATCGCGCAGCTGATAGAACAGTCGTCCGAAGCGGACCATCCAGTCGTTGTGATCGACCAGTGTGATTGCGCGATGGTAATACGCCGCGATTTCGCTCCAATAGGTCTCGGCCGTCAGTTGGTCCGGATCGAAGGGACCGATCTGTCCGAACAGCACCGACAGGGACCGTTCGATCAATCTGGTGAACAGGCCGGCCTTGTCGGCGAAATGATCGGCGAAGGCGGTGGTGCCGATCCCCGACTGGCCGAGAATACGATCAAGTGACGCGCCATCGAATCCCCTGGCTGCGAATTCTTTCGCCGCAGCCTCGAATAGCGCGCTTTGCTGCTCTGGGGGCAGGGCGTCCGGTGGTTCGGGTCTGGTCATGGTCGCCTCCGGTTTTGGTGCTGCTGGTGCGGGCCGCAGGGCCGGTTCTCTGCGTGATTGGCCGCTGTTCGCGGGAACGGGTGCGGAGACAAGACGGCGTGCATCCCGTTTTTTGCATATCTGGTTTGCATATCCATGGAAAGTAATATTCTGCATGTTTATACAGGGCTTTGTGCAACAAAATGTGTGAGAGCGACATTTTGATCCCCTTGGATGACCTCGACACGCCTTTTCATATGTGGGAACAGACTGCCGACGGGCGCGGGGCCTCCTCCCCCACCTGTTCGCAGGCAATACATTGAAGGGCTGCTCTGAGGCGGTTCCTGAACCCAAATGCGAAGGACGTGTCCATGTACGAAGACCGCGTGCGGAATTCCGCACTTCTTGATCGTATCGTCAGCGCCGAAGAGGCCGCCCTGCTGATCAAGGATGGCATGATGGTCGGCATGAGCGGGTTTACCCGTGCAGGCGAGGCCAAGGCGGTGCCGATGGCGCTGGCAGCACGCGCGAAGACGGAACCGTTGCAGATCACGTTGGTCACTGGTGCCTCGTTGGGCAACGATCTGGACAAGACCCTGGCCGAAGCGCATGTGCTGTCGCGCCGGATGCCGTTTCAGGCCGATCCGGCGTTGCGCAAGGCGATCAACGCCGGTGAGGTGATGTTCGTCGATCAGCACCTGTCGGAAACCGTCGAGATGCTGCGCACCCGGCAACTCGGCCCGGTCGATGTGGCTGTGATCGAGGCCGTCGCGATCACCGAACAGGGCGGCATCGTGCCGACCACCTCGGTCGGCAACTCGGCCAGCTTCGCCATCCTGGCGGAAAAGGTGATCGTCGAGATCAACCTGTCGCAATCGACCCAGCTTGAAGGGCTGCACGACATCTATATCCCGACCCATCGCCCGGTGCGCATGCCGATCCCGGTGGTCTCGCCGGAAAGCCGGGTGGGGGTGCCCTTCATCCCGATCGACCCGAACAAGATCGCGGCCATCGTCATCACCGAAAAGCTGGATAGTTCCTCGACCATCCTGCCGCCGGATGACGGCACCCGGGGGATCGCGGGCCATCTGTCCGACTTCCTGCAGCACGAGGTCAAGAAGGGCCGGCTGACCAATTCGCTGCAACCGTTGCAGGCCGGCATCGGCACGATCGCCAACGCGGTGCTGCACGGGTTGATCGACACGCCGTTTCATGACCTCAAGATGTATTCCGAGGTGCTGCAGGATTCGACCTTCGATCTGTTCGACAGCGGCAAGCTGGATTTCGCTTCCGGCTCCTCGATCACCCTGTCGGCGGAAAAGTACAAGGAGGTCTTTCCGAACCTCAACAAGTACAAGTCGCGCCTGATGTTGCGCCCGCAGGAGATTTCCAACCACCCCGAGGTGGTGCGGCGTCTGGGCATCATCGGGATCAACACTGCGCTGGAATTCGACATCTACGGCAACGTCAACTCGACCCACGTGGGCGGGACCAAGATGATGAACGGTATCGGCGGATCGGGCGATTTCGCGCGCAACGGCTATCTGTCGATCTTTGTCACCAAGGCGACGGCGAAGGATGGCAAGATCTCCTCGGTGGTGCCGATGGTCAGCCATGTGGATCACAACGAACATGACGTGGATATTCTGGCCACCGAATTCGGCCTGGCCGATCTGCGCGGGCTGGCGCCGCGGGAACGGGCGCCGCTGATCATCCAGAACTGCTGCGATCCGATCTATCGCGATCAACTGATGGATTACTACAAGCGCGCTGTCGTCCGGGGCGGTCATACCCCGCATGTGATGGAAGAGGCGCTGTCCTGGCATGTGCGCCTGGCCGAAACCGGCACCATGCTGTGACAGGCCCGCAAGGGACGAAACGGAAAGGGGCGCCCGTTGGGGCGCCCCTTTCTCGATCTGGTCCTGGGGCCGGCTCAGAACATCGCGCGCGGCAGCCAGAGCACCAGCGCGGGAAAGGCCACCAACAGGACCAGCCGGGTGAAATCGGCCAGGATGAAGGGCAGGATGCCTTTCACCACGGTAGAGAGCTGCACGTTGCCGGCCGCCGCCTGAACCACGAAGAGGTTCATCCCGATCGGCGGCGTGATCAGCCCGATCTCTGCCACGGTGACGACGACGATGCCGAACCAGACGAGGTTATAGTCAAGCTCCAGCGCCACCGGGGCCAGCAGTGGCACGGTCAGCAAGATCATCGACATCGAATCCATGAAGCAGCCCAGCACCACGTAGAAGATCAGGATCAGCACCATCACCGTCAGCGGGCTGAGGCCCGAGCTCTGGATCTGTTCGATCAGCATCTGCGGCAGACCGGTCTCTTCGAGGAAGACATTGAACAGCGCGGCGCCGATCAGGATGAAGAAGATCATGCCGGTCAACCCTGCGGTCTCGAACACCGAGGAACGCATCGCCTGAAGCGTCAGCCCGCCCGAGGCCAACGCCAGTAGGAAGGCGCCCACCGCGCCGACGGCTGCCGCCTCGGTGGGGGAGAACCAGCCAAGGTAGATGCCGCCGATCACCACCGCGAACAGCAGGACCACCGGCCAGATTTGCCCGAGGAATTTCATCCGGGCGCCCCAGCCCATACGCTCGGCCTTGGGGGCGAGGCTGGGGGTCATCTGCACCCGGATGATGATCGCCAGCGCATAGAGCAGGGCGCCGAGGATGCCGGGGACCAGCGCGCCGATGAAAAGCTGGCCGATCGAGCTTTGGGTCAGAAGGCCATAGACCACCAGCAGCACCGAGGGCGGGATCAGCACGCCCAGCGTGCCGCCGGCCGCCACCGTTGCGGTCGAGAGGGAGGGGTCATAGCCGTGGCGCTTCATCTCGGGCAGGGCGACACGGCCGATGGTGGCGACGGTCGCGAGCGAGCTGCCGCAGATCGCGCCGAAAAAGGCGCTGGCGCCCACCGCCGTCACCGCCAGCCCGCCGCGGCGGTGGCCGATAAAGCTGTTGATCACGTCGAACAGAGACCGCGACAGCCCGGCATGAGAGGCGAAGACGCCCATCATCACGAAAAGCGGGATGACCGAGAAGGAATAGGGAAAGATAGACTCGAAGGGGCTGGAGCCGAGGATATAGGCGGCGCCCATCCAACCGTTCATCCACCAATAGCCGATCACGCCGATGGCGCCCATCGAGATCGCCACCGGCAGGCCGAGCGCGATCAGCCCGAGGGCTGCGAGAAAGCCCAGAAGGCCCAGGGTCGGATCGCTCATGCCTGGGGCTCCTTCTTCAGGCTGTCGGAAAGCTGGATCAGAATGCCGATCAGCGATGCGGCCAGGCCGACCAGCAGCGGATACCAGTACCAGGCCACCGGGATGCCAAGCTGTTGCGACCGGTCGCCGAACATGGTGCGCAGCTTGAAGGTGTCGAAACCGTACCACAGCATCAGCCCGACCAGCACCAGCGCCACCAGCGCGGCCAGAACCTTCAGCGGCGCGGCGGCGGCAGCGGGCAGCATGTTCAGCACGAAATCGACGCTGACATGGGCGGCGGCCTGAAACGCATAGGGCATCACCAGCCAGGCGCCGGCGACGACGAAAAGCTGGACCAGATCGACCACGCCCTCGATCGGCATGCCGAGGTTGCGGCCGACGATATCGGCCACCGTCACCACGGCGGCTGCGGCATAGGCGAGCACGCCGATCACGGCGAGCGTCGACACCAGCCGTCGTGGCAGGGTCTTCAGGGTGTTCACAGCGGTGTTCCTCCTCTTGAACGGAAACCGGCCCGGGTGGTCTTGCCACTCGGGCCGGGCCGGGGCGGGATCAGCGGCTCCTGGCCTTAGTGCGCGGCATCGTATTCCGCGACCTTGGCCTTCATCGTTTCATAGATTTCCTGGGCGTTGTCGACGCCCGAGGCTTTCACCTGCTCGACATATTTCGCCATCATCGGCTGCAGCGCCTCGCGCCAGCGGTCTCGTTCCTCAGGGCTGAGCGTGGTGATCTCGTGGCCGGCGGCAATGGCTTCCTGACGGCCGGGTTCATCCCACTTGTCCCACCAGGGGCCGAACTTCGGCTCAAGCGCGTCGCCCGAATACTTGTCGATGCAGGCCTGCACCTCGGGGCTCAGCTTCTTGTAGGACCGTTCGTTCATCACGAAGAAGAAGGAAACGGTATAGACGCCGGCTTCCAGGTGATACTTCAGCACTTCGTTCAGGCCGAAGGACTTGACCGGATCCCAGGGGAAAACGGTGCCGTCCAGCACGCCGCGCTGGAGGTTCTCGTAAACCTCCCCGGGCGGCAGGCCCTGCGGCGTGGCGCCGAGGTAGGAGAGCATTTCCGACACCGCCGGAGAGGGGGTGCGAATACGCAGATCCTTGAGGTCTTCCATCTTCTCCACCTTCTTGGTGGCGGTATGGATGACGCCGGGGTTATGGGCGAAGAGCCCGAGCACCTTCATGCCTTTGTAGTCGTCGGCCAGTTCGTTCGGCAGCATCGACCACAGCGTATAGGTGGCCGAAGCCGCGCTGTCGGTCAGGAACGGCATGTCGATCAGCGAGGTGCGTGGGAAGCGGCCGCGCGGAATGCCGGTCAGGCCAAGCGCGATGTCGACGACACCGGCCATCACCTGTTCCTGCTGGCGCGCGACGTTGCCCAGTTGGGTGCCGCCCGGGAAGATGTCGAATTCGACCTCACCGCCGGTGCATTCGGTGACTTCCTGCGCCCATGGCACCACGAAATCGGTGTGCAGCCCGTGCACGGTGGGCAGATAGTGGCTGATTTTCAGCTTGGTCTTGGCCTCGGCGCTGACGGCGCCGGAGACGGCAAGAACGGCAGACAGTGCCGCCCCCGCCAAGAGGTTGGGTTTGAGTTTCATCGGTGATCCTCCCTGTCGTGATCCAGTCTTGGGTTGCCTTGGAATAGGTGCCTTGGCCGGGCTGACGTCAGAGCGCCAGCTTGATCCGGCCGCCGTTCTTCGCACGTGAACAGCAGGTCATCATGCGGCGGTTCTCGGCCCGCTCCCCGCGGGTCAGCACCATGTCGCGGTGGTCGATGTCGCCCTCGAGCACGGTGACCTCGCAACTGCCGCAAAGCCCCTCGCAACAGTCAGAGGCGACGTCGATGCCTGCTGCAAGAATGGCGTCGAGCACGGTCTGATCTGCGGCGACCTGAAGCGTCATGCCGGAATCCTTCAGCTCCACCTCGAAGCTATGTTCCTTCTCGGGGTCGAGCCCGGTGTCATGGGCGCTGAAGTGTTCGAAATGGAAGGTGCCTTCCGGCTTGTCGGCGGTCAGGTCTTCCAGCGCGGTGATCATCCGTTCGGGTCCGCAGCAATAGATCTGGCCGCCTTCGGGCAGGGCCGCCACGATGGCCGCCAGATCGGCGCGGCTGCCGTCGTCCTTGCTGTGGACGTGCAGATGATCGCCGTGATCGGCCTCCAGACGGCACAGCAGCGCCATGGTCGCGCGCGACCGGCCGCAATAGTGGATGGCGTAGGGTTTCCCCAGCGCCTTCAGCCGGTCGGCCATGGCGATGATCGGGGTGATGCCGATGCCGCCGGCGATCAGCACATGGGCCGGGGCTTCCTCGTCCAGACGGAAGAGGTTGCTGGGACCGCGCAGGCGCAGCTCCATCCCGTCGCGCACGTGGTCGTGGATATAGCGCGAGCCACCGCGGCCCGCGTCTTCGCGCAGGATGGCGAGGTCATAGCCCGAGGCATCGGCCCGACCGCAGAGCGAATATTTGCGGTCATAGCCGTCCAGCACCAGTTCGACATGGGCGCCGGCGCTCCAACGCGGCAGCGGGCGGCCCTTGGCGTCTTCCAGCGTCAGCCCGACGATGCCCTCGGCCTCTTGCCGCACTTGGGCGACGCGGACCTTGCGGGCGATGTCGCGCCGCGACGGGGCGCCGACCGGGAAATAAAGCTGGTCATGCGCCAGTTCCGGATGTTCGTTCTCGGGGTTCAACGCGGGATCCCATTCGACCCAGACGTGATCGGGGCCGCGGAACGAGGTATTGGGCAGATAGGTGAACGCCTGCTCGGCCAGCCGCAGGTGGGGCAGGCGGCGGGTCATCTCCTCGAGGAAGATGCGCATCTCCATCCGGCCGATGTTCTTGCCCATGCACTGGTGGCTGCCATAGCCGAAAGTCAGGTGGTCGATCGCATTGTCACGATAGATGTCGAACTTGTCGCCATCCTCGAAATGCCGCTCGTCCTGATTGCCCGAGGCCTGCACGATCAGCAGCTTGGCGCCTTCGGGCAGGTCGACATCGCCGACCCGCGCTGGCGCCGTGGTCTGCCGCCGCCAGGCGACGATTGAGCCCGCATAGCGCAGGCATTCCTCGACCGCGTTGGGGATCAGGCTCGGGTCGGCGCAGATGTCATCCCAGGCCTCACGGTTGCTCAGCAGCGTCTTGAACATATTGGCCGAGGCGAGCGAGGTGGTCTCATGCGCCGCCACGATGATCGCCATCATCATCGAATGCACATAGCTGTCGGTGACCACATCGGGCATTTCGGCGTTCTTGCGGATGGTTTCGTGCATCCAGCCGGTGCCCTCGGGCTCCTGCTTCATCTTCTCGATGATCTTGCCGGCATAGGCCCAGAACTGGCCGACGTCATGGGCGATGGCGACCTGCTGGTCGTCGGTGGGCTTGCCCCAGGTATTGACCGAATGCGCCACCGAGAAGGTGCGCAGAACCGCGATCTCGTCCTCCGGCACGCCGAGGAAATGCAGCGCCACGTTCAGCGGCACCTCGTAAAGCATGGCATCGACCAGATCGACCCGGCCCTCGTTGATGAAGGCGTCCATCTTCTCGCGGGTCAGGCGGCGCACCATCTCCTGGTGCTTTTCCAGGTTGGCGGGGATGAAGTGATCCATCAGGGCCCGGCGGCGCTCCATATGCGCCGGCTCGTCCTCGTTCACCATGGTGCGGTTCATCGCATAGCCATAGCCCTTGAGCACTTCCATCGCCTCGGGCGTGGCGGGGGTGATCTTTTCCAGCACATTCCTGGGAGAGAACAGGATGCCGTCCCGGAACACCGCCTTGATGTCTTCGTAGCGGCTGACCACCCAATAGCCCAGCTTCGGGCTGTAGAAGATGGGGAGCTGATCGCGCGACCAGCGCAGCGCCTCGGCTGGATCGAGCTGATAGGGGCCTTCGAAGGCATCGAACGCCTCAGCCATTTGCGTCACCGGACAGCCTGAGGGCGCGGCCCCGTGCATCGGGCAGCCGCTGGGGATCTGTTGCGTCTGTTGTTGGGTCTTTGTCATTGGTCCCTCCTCCCAGCTGACACTTGTTTTACGAATAATGAACAAGTATTGACTGATAATGGATCTACGGTGCATGTTATCCGTCTGTCAATCCCGCTTGCCGGGGCTCTCGCGATTTTGCTAAAGCCGGCGCCGGTCCGGGAAACATGCAAGAAAGGGGAGGAGCCGAAGATGTCGAGCGGCAAGCTTCAGACATTGGATCGCGGGATTGCCCTGCTGATGCAGGTGGCGCGCAGCGGCGGCGGCCTGAAGATCGCCGATCTGGCTGATCAGCTCGGGCTGCATCGGGCGATCGCCTATCGCATCGTGGCCACCCTGGCCGATCACAGCATGGTGACGCGCCTGCCTGACGGGCGGATCGTGCTGGGCAGCGGTGCCATCGTGCTGGGCGTCCATGCCGAAGGCAGCCTGCGCACCATGGCCCGCCCGGTGGTCGAAGAGCTGGCGGCCGAGACAGGGTGTTCCGCCTTCCTGTCGATGGCGCAGGGCGAGGATTGCGTGGCGGTTCTGTCGACGGAACCGCGTGAGGCCTTCCTGAACGTCCATTACCGTGTCGGCACCCGCCACCCGCTTGAGCGCGGTGCCTCGGGGATCGCGATTCTCTCCAGCCGGCCGGAACAGCCGGGAGAATCCGAGGCGATCCGCGCCGCCCGTCGCGATGGCTATGCCATCACCCGGGGAGAGCTGCAGAAGGGGGCCATCGGGATTTCCAGCCCACTGCGGATTTCGACCGAAGGGTTGCAGGGGCCGGGCTTCGAGGGAATGGAATTTTCGGTCGGGGTGGTCGCGCTCGACGATCTGGACATCGAGCGGGTCAGCGCCGCGGTGCGTGCCGCAGCGGCAGCGCTGTCAGAACGGCTCGGCCGGGCCGGTTAGGCGCCGGGTGCGCTTGGGGATTTCCGGGCGAGCCGCTTGCTGATCGCGCTGGCTGCCAGCACGGTGAAGAGAATGCGGAACAGGTGGTGCGCGGTCACCAGGACGGGATCGGCCCCGAGGCTCAGCGCGATCAGGCTCATTTCGGTTACCCCGCCGGGGGAGAAGCTGATCAGAAGCGTCTCCAGCGGGATCGGCACCAGACGGGTCAGCAGCAGCGACAGGCCACCTCCCAGCGCCAGCATCGCCGAGACCGAGATCAGCGCGAGGCCAAAGCCCTTTGCTATATGCCTGAAGGTCGAGCGCGCGAACATCGTTCCCAGTCCGGCGCCGACCACGAGCTGGGCCACTGCCAGCAACGGACCGGGCCCGTTGACGTCCCAAAGGCCGGTGCCCTGCAGTACCGCTGAGACCAGCATGGGCCCGACGATCGTCCAGGCCGGCAGCGACAGCCTGCGGCCCAGCCACATTCCCAGCGGCACGATCACCAGGAAAGACAGCCAGTCGGCCAGATCGGCGGGTGCGTGCTCCAGGCTCAGGCCGGCGGCACTGCCCACCGCATGGCCGGTCCAGAGCGTCAGCAGGGCAGGAACGCTCACCACCACCGCGACAATGCGCATGAACTGTTGCAGGCTCAGGATTTCGACATTGCCGCCGGCCTGTTCACCAAGACTGACCGCCTCGATCAGCCCGCCGGGCAGGGCGGAATAAAGCGCGGTGGGCCGGTCATAGCCGCCCAGTCGGCGGAATATCGCGAAGTTCAAACTCCAGGCGGCGGTGATGAACAGGCTCATCACCAGAAAGGACAGGGCCAGGCTGGGAGCCAGCGCCCAAAGCGAGGGGGAGAAGCTGCTGCCGATCATGGCGCCGATGACGCCGATGAAGGCGGCCCGGAAATTCATCGGGAACCACAGTCGCCGTCCCATCCGGGCATAGAGGAAAAGCGACAGTGCCGCGCTGGCGGTCAGGCTGCCCAGCAGGTTGGGGATTGGTAGCCCCAGATGCCGCGCGGCCCAGGCCCCGATCGCGGCAAGTGCCAGGATCAGCCCCAACTGGCCGAGTTTCTTTGCGATGTCGACAGGCCGCGCCGGCGGCAGGGAAAGCGGAGTCATAGGCGCATCAATACGATTTGGCGGGCGGGCGTCCAGTCGCATCGGCCTGGATGCGGCCGGACGAGGGCAATCAGCTTACATGCAGGGCAAAGCTTGCCAAAAGGGCGAACAGCGCTGCCACCAATGCCAGCAGCAGGGCACCGGCGCCTTCGCTTTCGTCATCGCTCGCCTCGTTGGAATTGATCGCCCGGCGTAGTGCCCTCATCCGCAGATAGGCGATCAGAACCACCAGGGCACCGGCGGCCAGAAGTGCCACGTCCGACCAGACCGGGGCCGGCACCGGGCTGAGCTTGCCGGCGCCGAGGCCGAAACCGACGATGGCGATCACCGTTCTGACCCAGGCCAGAAAGGTGCGTTCATTGGCGGAATGATCCGAATATTTGGCGATCACCGCGCGATCCTCCCCTCAGTCCAGCGTGCGACGGAAGCGTATCAGCGCGATCAGTGCGAAGACCAGCACGAAGGCCCCCATGGCAAAAAGCGGCGTGCTCACATCAGCGAGACCGGCGCCCTTCAGCATCACCGCCCGGACCAGGCGCAGGAAATGGGTCAGTGGCAGGGCTTCGCCGATCCCCTGGGCCCAACTCGGCATGCCGCGATAGGGAAACATGAAGCCCGACAGCAGCATCGAGGGCAGGAAGAAGAAGAAGGTCAGTTGCATCGCTTGCATCTGGGTGCGCGCGAAGGTCGAGATCGTGTAGCCCAGCAGCACCAGCGCCAGTACAAAGAGCAGCACACCCCAGAGCAGCAGCGGCAGCGAGCCGACGAAGGGCACGTCGAACAGGCCCTTGGCTGCGACCAGCACCACCAGCACCTGCACCGCGCCCACCCCGAAGAAGGGCAGCACCTTGCCCAGCATGATCTCCAAGGGTGTCGCCGGCATCGCCAGCAGGTTCTCCATCGTGCCGCGCTCCATCTCGCGGGTCAGTGCGATCGAGGTCATCATCACCATGGTCATCTGCAAGATCACCCCCAGCAGGCCGGGAACGATATTGTATTGGGTGATGCCCTCGGGGTTGTAGCGGCGGTGCACGATCACCTGCAACTGGCCGCGCTGGGCGGCCTCGGCCTGCGCTTCGGCGTGGCGTTCATGCAGCAGCGCCTGCGAGGCCACCGTGCTGAGGGTCGAGACCGCGCCTGAGGCGACGGACGGGTCGGTGGCGTCGGCTTCGATCAGGATGCGCGGCTCGTCCTCGCGCTCGACCCGGGCGCCGAAGTCGGACGGAATGGTGACGATGAAGGACACCGCGCCACGGGCCATCAGCGCATCCGCCTCGGGCGCGGTCACATTGGGGTGGGTGAAGTGGTAATAGCCCGTCATCTCGAGCGCTGTGACGATGGCGCGGGTATAGCGGTCCTGGCCGGGGGCGACCAATGCGGCGGGCAGATGCTTGGGGTCGGTGTTGATGGCAAAGCCGAACATCACCAGCAGCATCAAGGGGATCCCCAGCATCATCGCGAAGGTCACCCGGTCGCGCTTCATCTGGATGGTTTCCTTGCGCAGCAGGGCGGCAAGGCGGGACAGCGAAAGGCGCAGGGTCATGATCGCCCCCCGTCCGAGGGCGCCGAGGTGTCGGTGCCGATGAACCGGATGAAGGCGTCCTCAAGGCTGGTCTCGGCCGGTGCCGCCTGGCTTCCCCCGGCTGCAGCCGCCGATCGGACCGCCTGTTCCAGTGCCACCGGATCGCGCCCGACCACATGCAGTTTCAGCCCGAAGGCCGCAACCTGATCGACCGCCGGCGCGTCTTCGAGCAGGGCCTCTGCCCTGGGAATGTCGCCGCCCTCGATCACCCAGGTGGTCAGCCCGGCTTTCTCGATCACCTCCTCGACGGTGCCGGAGACCACCAGCGTGCCATAGGATATATAGTTGATCCGATGGCAGCGTTCGGCCTCGTCCATATAGTGGGTCGAGACCAGCACGGTCAGCCCGTCGGCGGCGAGCGCGTGGATCTCCTGCCAGAACTCGCGTCGTGCCTGCGGGTCGACACCGGCGGTGGGTTCGTCCAGCAACAGCAGGCGCGGCCGGTGCATCACGCAGGAGGCCAGCGCCAGCCGTTGTTTCCAGCCGCCCGACAGCATGCCGGCCAGTTGGTGGCGCCGTCCGCTCAGCCCCAGCGCGGCGAGCGTGTCGCGCACATGATCCTTGGCCGGTGTCAGACCGTAGAGCCCGGCGACGAACTGCAGGTTTTCCTCGATCGTCAGATCCTCGTAGAGCGAAAACCGCTGGGTCATATAGCCGATCTCGCGCTTGATACGGGCGGCGTTCTTCAGGTCGTGGCCCAGCACGGTGCCGTGCCCCTCATCGGGGGTCAGCAAGCCGCAGATCACCCGCATGGTAGTGGTCTTGCCCGATCCGTTGGGGCCGAGGAACCCGGCGATCTCTCCGGTTTCGACCCGCATGGTCACATGGTTCACCGCGATCCGGTCGCCGAAGCGTTTGACGATGTCGTGGACGTCGATCGCCGGATCGGTCACGGCTTGGGCTCCAGCGCGACATCGACGATCTGGCCCGGCTGGATCGAGGGCGTGCCCGCCTCGGGGCGCGCCTCGATGAGGTAGACCAGCTTTTGCCGGTTATCGAGGGAGTAGATCACCGGCGGGGTGAATTCGGGAGCGTCCGAAACATAGGAGACGCGCGCCACCATGCCGGGCTCGCAACCGTCGCAATTGACCGTGAGGCGACTGCCGACCTTGATCGATGAGATTTCCGTTTCCGGCACATAAACCCTGAGCAGCACCCCGCCATCGGGCAGGAAGGACAGCACCGGCGCCTGCGGTCCGGCAATCTCGCCGGTACGGCGGAGGATTTCGGTGACCTTGCCGGCCGCGGGGGCAGTCAGGGTGCGTTTGCTTAATTGCCAGGCGGCGGATTCGCGGGCGGCGCGGGCCTCGGCCACGGCGGCCTCGGCGGCGGCGATCACATCGGGGCGCGCCGGCAGCCGGGCGACGGCCAGGCTGGCTTCGGTTTCTGCAACCTTGGCGCGGGCGACGTCCAGCGCTGTTGCCGCCGCGTCCATCTGGGATTTCGGCGTGGTGTTGCGCTGGTAGAGGTTCTTCTGACGCTCAGCCTCGCGCGCGGCCTCGACCGCCTCGGCCTTGGCCGAGGCAAGCTCGGCCTCGATCACATGGATCTCCTCGTCCCGCTTGGGCAGTTTCAGGTCGGCCAGCTCATTCTCGGCCCGGGCCAGTGCCGCCTCGGCCTGTGCCAGGGCGATGGTCGCGTCGCGTTTCTCCATTTCGACCAGCAGATCGCCGGCGGCGACCCGATCGCCGCGTCTGATTGGCAAATCCTCGATCTGGGCGGTGGCAACCGGGGCGATCAGAAGGTATTCACCTTCGACATACCCGGTGGCGAAGGACGCGGGATCGGCGCAGGCGCCGAACAGGGTGCCGATCAACGGCAGGGAGCAAAGGAGGCCGGACATGGTCTGTCCTTTCCGTAGGATGCGTTTTCATAATCCTGATAGTGCGAAGTTTATATGCAAAATGTCCGCTGCTCACGAAAGCTTAATAATCTTTGAGAAAATTCAGGCCGTAATCCCATGGCCAGAGGGGATTTTATCGGCAATAGTCGCGGTAGGGGGCGGCGCGCCGAAAGGGAAAACGGATCTGGAAGCGCGACGCGACCGAAGGGAACAAGGGCCCTGGCACAGCGGACGATGCTTTTGTCGGGTACAACCGAAACGCGAGCCGGGGGCGATTTGCGTTCAGCCTCCGGACAGGTCGGAGACCTGCGATGAATGCGGCGGAAAAAAAGGTGGTTTCCGAAAGTACCGGGGCGGAAGCCTCTGCGGAGGCCGTGACATTCCCAAAGGGCGAAATCATCAAAGTTTCCGGCGCGGTGGTGGATGTACGTTTCCCGAAGGGGGCGCTGCCCGAGATCAATTCCGCGCTGACGGTGCTCTGGGATGGGGGCTATACCCTGACGCTGGAGGTGCAGCAGCACAGCGATGAGGAAACCGTGCGCTGCGTCGCGATCCAGGAAACCGCCGGGCTCGCCTGCGGGACCGAGGCCGAGAATACCGGCATGCCGATCCAGGTGCCGGTCGGTAAGGGGGTGATGGGGCGGCTGCTGAACGTGGTGGGCGAGCCGATCGATCAGATGGGCGATCTGCCCCCGGACACGCCGCGCCGGCCGATCCATCGGGCCGCCCCCAAGCTGACCGACCAGACCGCGGGGAGCGAGCTGTTCCTGTCCGGCATCAAGGTGATCGACCTGTTGGCGCCCCTGTCGCGCGGCGGCAAGGCGGCGATGTTCGGCGGCGCCGGGGTGGGCAAGACGGTCCTGATCATGGAGCTGATCCGTTCGGTCGCCGACCGCTACAAGGGGATTTCGGTTTTCGCCGGGGTTGGGGAACGGTCGCGTGAGGGTCATGAACTCTGGCAGGACCTGAAACATTCGGGGGTGATCGACCGCACCATCCTGGTGTTCGGACAGATGAACGAACCGCCCGGTGCGCGCTGGCGGGTGGCGCTGAGCGCGCTGTCGGTTGCCGAACATTTCCGTGACGAGATGGGGCAGGACGTATTGTTCCTGATCGACAACGTGTTCCGTTTCGTGCAGGCCGGGTCCGAGGTGTCCGGCCTCCTGGGGCGTCTGCCGTCGCGGGTGGGCTATCAGCCGACACTCGCGACCGAGATCGCCGAGCTGCAGGAACGGATCGCCTCGGTCCGCTCTGCCGCCGTCACCTCGATCCAGGCGGTCTATGTGCCGGCCGATGATTTCACCGATCCGGCGGTGGCGGCCACCTTCACCCATCTCGACAGCGCCATCGTGCTGAGCCGCGACATGGCGAGCGAGGGGCTCTATCCGGCGGTCGATCCGCTGGCCTCCAGCTCGACCCTGCTGGACCCGGCGATCGTCGGTCAGCGCCACTATGATACTGCCGAAGAGGTGCGCCGGCTAATCGAGCAATATCGCGAGTTGCAGGAGATCATCTCTCTTCTCGGGGTCGAGGAATTGAGTGCCAACGATCGCCAGGCGGTCGGACGGGCGCGGCGGCTGATCCGGTTCCTGACCCAGCCCTTCGGGGTGACGGCGCAATTCACCGGGCGCGCCGGCGCTTCGGTCACGCTGGAGGATACGCTGACGGGCTGCGAGGCGATCCTGAACGGTGAGGCCGACGACTGGGCCGAGGATTCGCTCTATATGATCGGCACCATCGAGGATGCCCGCGCCAAGGAAGAGGCCGCCCGGGCCGCGACACCCGGGGACGCCCCGACAGGCACCGAAGGGGGCGCGACGTGAGACTGATCGTGACCACGCCCACCTCGGTCGTAGCGACGGTCGAGGATGTCGCCCACATCCGGGCGGAGGACGCCTCCGGAGCCTTTGGCATCCTGCCGGGGCATGCGGATTTCGTCACCGTGCTGCCGACATCGGTGGTCACCTGGCGCGACAAGGCCGGGGCCGAGAGCTTCGTGGTGGTGCGTGGTGGTGTTCTCACGGTGAGCGATGGCACCTTGACCGAGATCGCGGCGCGCGGGGCAACCAGCGATCACGACCTTGCCACCCTGGGCGAGGAGGCGCTGAAGCAGCTCGAGCAATCGGAAGAGACCGAGGATGAAAGCTGGACTGCCGACACCCGTCTGCATCTGGCTGCGATGCGGCAAATCGAACGGATGCTGCTGGCGCAGCGTGGGGTCGATACGCCGTTGCCGCGTCTGGATCAGGGGACCCGGGGCGGTCATGGACAGGGGGCGGTGGAATGAGCACCCCGTCTCCGGATCCCCGGCGTGAGGATCATGAAGAGATCACCGAGGCGGTGAAGCTGCGGCAGGAACGCCGGGACCGCTGGACGCGCGAGGGCGAACGACCGATCTGGAAGAACATGTCGATGTTCGGTGCGCTGGGCTGGTTGATCGTGATCCCCACCCTGATTGGGGTCTTCGCCGGCCGCTGGCTTGACGACAAGCTGGGCAGTGGCATCACCCTGACTGGGGCGTTGACCTTTCTGGGCGCTTGCCTGGGGTTTTATCTGGCCTGGAAGAGGATGAATCAGGAATGACCCTGCCGGAACTGCCTCAAATCGTGATCTGGCTGGCCGCCGGAGCCATGCTCGGCGCCTTCTATTTCTGGTTGCTGGGGCTGAGCGTTGCGGCCTTCAGCCAGGACGGTGGCCGCGGTCGCGCGTTTCTCTTTATCGTGTTGCGGCTGGCGGTGGCCGTGGCGGTGATGACGTTGGCTGCCCTGCAGGGCACCGGGCCGTTGTTGCTGACACTGGCCGGCTTCGTCGTCATCCGGACCCTGGCGGTCTGGCGCGCAAGGGGGGCCGAATGATGGAAGCCGATCCGCTCGCCGTTGAAATCCTGTTTCATATTGGCCCAGTCCCGATTGCCCGGCAGGTGGTGACCACCTGGGTGATCATGGCGGTGATGGTGATTTTCCTGCGCGTCTTCCTGCGCAATCCCGCGCGGGATGCCGGCCCGGTGCAGGCGGCGCTGGAAATCGTGGTGATGGCCATCGTCAGCCAGTTGCGCGAGGTGCTGAACCGCGATCCCTGGCGCTATGTGCCGCTGCTGGGCTCGCTCTTCCTGTTCCTGGCGATCGCCAATCTCTCGGCCATCCTACCAGGGGTGCAGTCGCCCACCGGCCATATTGAAACTCCGGCGGCGTTGGCTCTGATCGTCTTCTTTTCGGTGCATTTCTATGGCTTCAGCGTGCGCGGTGTCGGCCCCTATCTGCGCCATTACGTGCAGCCGACGCCGTTTCTGCTGCCGTTGAACCTGCTGTCCGAGATTACGCGGATTTTTTCTCTGATGATCCGGTTGTTCGGCAATATGATGAGCCACGAGTTCATCATCGCCATTCTTTTGCTGCTCGCTGGCCTGCTGTTGCCGATCCCCTTCCTGTTGCTCGGGGTGCTGATCGGACTGATCCAGGCTTACATTTTTACCATTCTGGCAAGCGTCTATATCGCCGCTGCGGTCGGAGCCGCAGAGGTGTGAGCAAGACGTGAGAGAGGGAACGACATGGATCATATCGTAGAAGTCGTAAGTGTTCTTGGGGCGGCTTTCGCCGTCGGTGTCGGCGCCATCGGCCCGGCGTTGGGCGAAGGCCGGGCCGTGGCCGCAGCGATGGATGCGATCGCACGCCAGCCCGAGGCCTCGGGGACGGTGTCGCGCACGCTCTTTGTCGGTCTCGCGATGATCGAGACCATGGCGATCTACTGTCTGGTGATCGCGCTGCTGCTGCTTTACGCCAACCCCTTCGTCAGCTGACCCCATGCATATTGATTGGTGGACGCTGGCGTTTCAGGTGATCAACTTCCTGGTCGTCGTCTGGCTGCTCAGCCGTCTGCTGTTCCGCCCGATCCGCAGTGTCATCGAGGAGCGAGAGGAAGCTGACCGCAAGGCAGCCGAGGCGGCACAGGCCAAGGAAGATGCGGCCAAGGCGATTCAGCAGGAATACGAAGGGCGGATCGCCGCCATCGCCGACAAGCAGCGCCAGGAAGAGGCGGAGTTGCACAAGCAGATGTCGGCCGAGCGTGAGGCACTGCTGAAAAAGGCGCATGACGAGGCCGAGGCGTTGCTGGCCCGGTCCCGTGCTGAAATCGCAGCCGAGCGCAGCCAGACGGTTGAGGACTTGCGCGCCGAGATCGGCGGGCTGGCCAGCGAACTGGCGCAAAAGGCGCTGGGAGCGCCAGATATCCTTGGCCCGGGGGCCGCGCTGGCGCAGGCGCGCGCCCATCTGACCGGGCTGAAGGGAACTGATCTGCGGGATTTGCAGGCCGATCTGGCGGTCGAGGGAGCAGAGATCACCGTGGTCAGCGCCACCGAGCTGCCAGAGGCGGAGCAGAGCGGCTGGCAAGCCGCGCTGTGCGACCGGTTCGGCAATGGGATCACCCTGGGGTTTGCAACCGATCCTGCGCTGATCGGCGGGGCAGAGCTGCGGTTTCCCCATGCGGTACTGAGGTTCTCGGTCGCGGCGCGGCTGGCGCAGGCGGTCACGGATTTGAAAGGGTAATCCTATGGCGACGATGAAGGACGCGGCGGAAGACTGGCTGAACACGGCCCGGACCCGGGTGGACGCGGCCGACGTGAGCCCTGATCTGGAACGCACCGGCCGGGTCGAGGAGGTTGGCGATGGGGTTGCCCATATTTCCGGCCTGCCACATACCCGGCTGAACGAACTGGTCCGTTTCGAAGATGGCACCATCGGACTGGCACTGATGGTCAGCGAGGCCGGCCACGGTTGCGTGCTGCTGTCGGACGCAGGTGGAATTTCCGCCGGCACCACGGTCACGGGGACAGGGGCGGTCGCCAGCGTTCCGGTGGGGGAGGCGCTTTTGGGCCGGGCCATCTCTGCCATTGGCACCCCGATGGACGGGGGGGCCGAGATCAAGGCGGAACGCTCAGATCCGATCGAACGCCCGGCGCCCGGCATCGTCGATCGTGATCTGGTGACCGAACCCCTGTTGACCGGCATCACCGTAATCGACGCGATGATCCCGCTGGGCCGTGGCCAGCGCCAGTTGATCGTCGGGGAT
Organism: Pseudodonghicola xiamenensis DSM 18339; assembly: GCF_000429365.1. Classification (GTDB taxonomy): domain Bacteria; phylum Pseudomonadota; class Alphaproteobacteria; order Rhodobacterales; family Rhodobacteraceae; genus Pseudodonghicola; species Pseudodonghicola xiamenensis. The sequence goes on from NZ_AUBS01000041.1 coordinate 18,833, forward strand.
CGCAAGACCGGCAAGACCACGGTGGCCATCGACACGATCATCAACCAGAGCAAGGGCGATGTGATCTGCGTCTATGCCGCCATCGGTCAGAAGGCCTCGACCGTCAACCGGGTGATCGAGGCGGTGCGCGATCATGGCAATATCGACCGCTGCGTCTTTGTCGTCGGCACCGCTGACGCGGCGCCCGGCGCCCAGTGGATCACCCCCTATGCCGCCTGCACCATCGCGGAATATTTCCGCGACAAGGGGCAGCACGCGCTGCTGATCCTCGACGATCTCAGCAAGCACGCCGAAGTCTATCGGCAACTCTCGCTGCTGTTGCACAAGCCGCCGGGGCGGGAGGCCTATCCGGGCGATGTTTTCTATCTGCACGCGCGGTTGCTGGAGCGGGCGGCGAAACTGTCGAAGGAAAACGGCAGTGGATCGCTGACCGCCCTGCCGGTGGCAGAGACCCTGGCAGGAAACCTGACCGCCTATATCCCGACCAACCTGATCTCGATCACCGACGGGCAGATCTATCTGGAGCCGAAGCTGTTCTATGAGGGGCAGAAGCCGGCGGTGAACGTCGGGATGAGCGTGTCGCGGGTGGGCGGCGCCACCCAGGCCAAGGCGATCAAGTCTTTGGCGGATTCGCTCAAGCTCGATTACGCGCAGTTCCTGGAGCTTGAGGTCTTCACCCGTTTCGGTGCCATGGTGGATGCGCGGACTCAGAAGAAGATCGACCACGGCCGCCGGCTGCGGGCGATTCTGGGGCAGAACGAATATGCGCCTTTGCCCCTGTCTTTGCAGGTGACGCTGTTGCTGGCGGTCTCTGAAGGCAAGCTCGATACCCTGCCGCTTGGCGATATGCCGAAGCTGCGCGGGATGATTGCAGACCGTTTGCCGAAGGAGCGGCCGCGCGCCGCCGCCTCGATCGACGAAAGCGGCGAATTGTCGGATGAGGCCCGCAAGGCGTTGAACGAGTTGATCGACCTTTGCCTGGCCGATCTGAAACCGGCGGCGGCGGACGATGCGGACGGGGCCCCCAATCAGCCGACGGGGGAGGGTAGCTGAGTGGAGGAACTCTCCCGCATTCAGGCCCGGCTCGATAGTCTCGGCGATCTTGACGAACTCGTGGGGGCGTTGCGGTCGATGGCCGCGTCGCGCTCCCGCGAGGCGACGGAAGCCTTCGCGGGCACCCGTGCCTATTGCGATATCGTCGAACGCGCGATCGACGAGATTGCACCGCTGGTGCGTGATCCCGGTGATTTTGGCACCGGGGAGGAGCGGGTGCTTCTGGTCATCACCTCGGAAAACGGCTTTGTCGGCGGGTTCAACGCCAGGCTGATCGAGTGCATGGTGACCGAGCGGCGGCAGGACGAGACGTTGATCATCGTCGGGCGGCGGGGCCGGGTGACCGCGATGGAACATGCGGCGACAGCGGATTTCGGCTTTTCGATGTGCACCCATGTGGCCGGTGTCACCGGTCTGGCCCGGCGGATCGCGGCGAGGTTGTCGAATGTGGCAGCCGCCCGCATTCTCTATGCCCAGCATCGCACCGGGGCCAGTTTCGACGTCGACGTCGAAGATGTGCTGCCGCTCAGCCGGCCGGATGGCCCGGCGGCGGCCCCGCCGTTGTTCCAGTTGCCTCCCCCCGATCTGATGCGGAGCCTGGCGGGGGAATATCTGTTCGCCAAGATCGCCCATGCGCTGATGGAAAGCCTGGCGAGCGAGAACAGCGCCCGGCTGACCGCGATGGACGCCGCGTCGCGCAACATCGGCCACAAGCTGGAAACCCTGCACCGCGACGAACGCGCCGCCCGGCAGGAGAAGACGACCAACGACATGATCGAGGTCGTCACCGGTGCCCAGGCGGTGGGCGGGACGTTCTGACCCTTGCGGGTATCGTTCAGCCGGTGATCATCTCTTCGGGACGGAATTGTGATGCCACATTGAAGAACAGATCGACCAGCGGATTGGTCTCGTCCGACAGGGCGAAGACCACCTCGTCCACTCGGGAGCGGAACTCCGGCACCGTCAGCCTCTGCACCACGTCCGAGCGATAGGTGCCATAGCGCCACATGAAACCCACGCCGATCCCTACTGCCACCGCCTCGTAAACCGCATCTCGGGTGTCTGCGATCAGCCGCGGTTCGGGGTTGAGGCCGGCGTGGCGAAAGCCGCGGTCGACCAGCTTCTGTGTCGACGACCCGGGAGAGCGGAACACCAGCGGGCTTGCCGCGAGCTCGGCCAGCGTGACCTTGTCGCGCCGCGCCATCGCAGTGCCGGGAGAGGTGATGGCGACGACCTCCTGGCTCAACACCGGGGCGCGGCGAAACCGGGGATCGGGCGGCAGATCGGGCAGAACCGCGACATCGACCTCACGCCGGGACAGTGCCGCCATGATGTCCTGATGTGAACCGCTGTCGACGGTGACGGTCAGCGTCGGGTGTTGCGTTAAGACCCGGCCGACGATGGCGATCCCGGGCATGGAATTGCCCAGACCCACCCGCAGCCGGTGCTTGCCCGAGGGACCGCGCCGCGACAGCACCCGCGCCGCATCGCGCTCGGCGGCCTGGATGCGGTTGCCGATGTCGCAAAGCTCAAGACAGGCGGGTGTCGGGCGCAGCACCCCGCGCACCCGGTCGAACAGATGAATCTCATGCGCGCGCTCCAGATCGCGGATCTGCTGGGCGACGGCGGAATGCGACACCCCGATTCGGCGGGCGGCGGCAGAGAATGATCCCTCTTCCGCCACGGCGGTCAGCGCGCGCAAACGCGAAAGGGTGAGGCCCGAGGGCAGGTCTGAAAGGGATGCTGTCATGATCCGACGCATTAGCTTTCGGACGTAACGGTGCGGTTACAGAAGGCGCCGATACCGCCTGCATTGGCGCCCGGACCCGACCCGGCGCCGTATTGACAGAGAAATACCGATCAAGACGACGGAGGCGACCGTGTGCCCCCGCAGGAAGAAGATTTGCATGCGACAGAGCGTCAGCCTGAGTGAATTTCTGAACGGTCCCGGACCAGATAGGGCCGCCGTTCTGGCGGATCTGGACGGCTGTCTGATCTCTGGCCGCACCGTTCTGCCAGATGTGCCGGCGCTGTTCGACCGCTGCGGTGATCGGCTTTGGATCGTGTCGAACAATTCCACCGATACTGCTGAAACCCTGTCGCTGCGGCTGCGGATGATGGGGCTGGCGATGCCGTCGGCGCGCATCCTTCTGGCCGGTGAGATGACGCTGCGCCGGTTGCAGCCGGCGGCGCGGGTGGCGTTGTTCGCGGCGGCCCCCCTGCAGCGACTGGCCTGCGCGCTGGGGCTGCGGCCGGATCACGAGGCGCCCGATCTGGTGGTGCTGGCGCGCGATACCGGGCTGCACTTTGACGATCTGGCGCGGATCATCGCCCTTGCCCATCGCGGGGTGCCGGTGCGGCTGACCAATCCCGATACCTTCCACCCTGGCGCCGATGGCACGCCGCAGCCGGAAACCGGGGCGATCTGGGCCGCCATTGCCGCCGCCCTGCCGTATCTGGCCGCCCCCAGCCTGGGCAAGCCCGCCCCCGACCTGCTGGAGGAGGCGCTGGCTCGCGCCGGCGTCGCGGCGCATCAGGCGATCTTCATCGGCGACACGCCGGAGACCGACGGCGCCGCAGCCCGCGCGGCGGGGGTGGAATTCATCCTGCTCACCCGTCCCGACCGGGACACATCCGTCCCGCGGAAGAGAGAGGCAAGTCTATGCTGAGCTATACCCTGCGCACGCTGACCCGGATGGCGCTGACCTTCTTCGTCATCATCACCATCGTCTTCTTCGCAACCCGGCTGTCGGGCAATGCCGTCGATTTCGTGGTGGGCGAGGGGATCACCAGCGAGGATCGCGCGCTGCTGATCAAATATTATGAACTCGATCAGCCGCTGTTCACCCAATATCTCGCCTTCCTGAAATCCTTCACCGACGGGCAATTCGGCCTGTCGTTCATCGAACGCCGGCCGGTCAGCCAGATCGTGGTCGAACGGCTCTGGCCCTCGGCGCAACTTTTGCTCTCGGCGATGGGGCTGACGCTTCTGGTGTCGCTGCCGCTCGGCATCGCCGCCGCGCTCTGGCGCAAGAGCTGGATCGGTAGCGCGGTGATGGTGGTGGCCTTCCTGGGCTATGCGGTGCCGAATTTCGTGATGGCCATCGTCATGGTGCTGGTCTTCTCCTACTGGCTGAACTGGTTGCCGGTGGTGGGCAATGGCACGCCCTGGCATTTCATCATGCCGACCATCGCCATGGCTGGCGTGCTGATCGCGGCGCTGACGCGGTTCACCCGCAACGCCATGCTCGATGTGCTGGGACAGGATTTCATGCGCACCGCCCGCGCCAAGGGGCTGCCGGAATCCCGGGTGATCCTGAAGCACGGGCTGCGCAACGCCGGCATCACCATCCTGTCGGTGATCGGGTTGCAGGTCGCCGGCCTCGCCGCCGCCGGGTCGGTGGTGATCGAGTCGATCTTCGCCTGGCCGGGGATCGGCGATCTGCTGGTCAGCTCGGCGCTGCGCCGTGACTACCCGGTGCTGCAGTTCGGTGTCGTCACCGTCGCGCTTGCCGTCATCGTCATTAATGCAGCCGTGGACCTGGCCTATGCCTGGGCCGACCCGCGGCTGCGCCACAGCGTCACCGCCTGAGGTTCGCCATGACCGATCTTCCCGTTTCCCGCGCCCTCCCGTCGCCCGTCGCCGCTGTCCTAAGCCTGTGGCGCAGTGCCGATCCGATCCAGAAGGTGGCCATCCTTGTCGGCCTGACGCTGGTGATCCTGGCGCTTTTCGCGCCGCTCATCGCGCCCTTCGATCCGGATGCGCAAAGCCTGATCTCGCGGCTGCGTCCGCCTTTGGGGTTTGCGCGGGCCAAGGCGGGCTATCTGCTCGGCACTGACGAGCTTGGCCGTGATGTGCTGTCACGCAGCCTTTACGGTCTGCGGCTGACCCTGATGCTGGCAAGTCTGGGCGCCACGCTGGGGCTGATCTTGGGCGGTGCGCTGGGGCTGATCGCCGGGATCGGCGGCGGCCGCACCGAAGCCGCGATCATGGCCGCCGTCGATACCCAGATCGCGCTGCCCTTCACGCTGATCGCGCTCTTCCTGCTGGCGATCCTCGGCTCTTCGATCCAGGTGATCGTGCTGGTTCTGGGTCTTTATGGCTGGGAGCAATACGCCCGCATCGTCCGCGGCGAGGTCAAGCGGATGATGACCATGCCCTTTATCGAGGCCGCCCGCGCCGCCGGTGCCGGCCCCCTGCGGATCGCCCGGCACCACCTCCTACCCAATATCGTCTCGCCCATCGTGGTGCAGTTCACCCTGTCGCTGTCGAATATCGTGCTTCTGGAAAGCACGCTGTCCTTTCTGGGGCTGGGGGTGCAGCCGCCGACCGCGACGCTGGGTTCGATGGTGGGGGTCGGCCGTGACTTCATGCCGACCGCGCCCTGGATCGTGATCGCCCCCGCCGCGATGATCCTGCTGATCACCTTCGCCGTCCAGATCCTCGGCGACTGGCTGCGCGACGGCGCCGATGTGCGGCTGCGCGCGCGATGACCCGCTGATTTTCACCCTCAGAAGGCCGCCAACGGCCCGTTCCCCTTCCTTCAGCACCACGGAGACACCCATGCTGAGACTGCTGCTTTCCACCGCCCTGGCCGCCGGCTTTGCCACCGGTCTGGCCGCGCAAGAGCTGACCGTCGGCGCCGCCAATGTGTCGAGCTATCTCGACCCCGGTCGCGACCATTCCAACGTCGGATCGCAATTCTACTACAACACCTTCGACACGCTGATCGACAAGACCCACGACACGCTCGGTGCCGAATGGCAGCCGGCGCTGGCCACCGAATGGCATCTGGTCGAACCCAAGGTGATGGAACTGAAGCTGCGCGAAGGCGTTCTGTTCCAGAATGGCGAACCGATGACCGCCGACGATGTCGTCTTTTCGTTGAACCGGATGTATCAGGCGACCTTCCCGCCCTATGTGGTGCGCTCGCGCGATCGGCTGGACAACTTCGAGAAGGCCGAGAAGGTCGATGACCTGACCGTGCGGATCACCGTCAAGCGCGAGGAGCCGCTGTGGGAGACGCTGCTGAACCTGCAGCAGGTCATGATCATTCCCGAAGAGTACACCAAGGGCCTGACCGGCGACCCCAAGGTCGCCGAGGATGACGATTTCGAGGCCTTCTCTCTCGCCCCTGTCGGCACTGGCCCCTATCGCGTTGCCGAATTCGTGCCGGGCGAACGGTTGGTCTGGGAACGGTTCGACGGCTTCTGGGGCGACAAGGCGCCGCTTGCCAAGGTGACGGTCCAGCAGATCCCCGAAACCGCATCGCGGGTGACGGCGCTCAAGACCGGCGAGGCCGATATCATCACCAATATCGCCCCCGACCAGCTTGGCCTAATCGAAAGCGACCCCAAGCTGACCGCGGTCGGCAGCGCCACGCCGTTGTTTCACGTGATGATCATGAACGTGAACCACCCCAAGCTGCGCGACCCGCGCATCCGCCAGGCGATGAGCCTCGCCATCGACCGCGACACGCTGAACGAGGCGCTGTGGTTCGGCAAAGCGGTGGTGCCGGATTCGCATACCTACAAGGAGTTCGGCGAGCTCTACATGCCGGAGCTGAAGACCTTCGAATACAACCCCGAGAAGGCCAGGGCGCTTCTGAAGGAAGCCGGCTATGACGGTTTCGAAATCACCTATGACACCCACCCGACCTATTACACCAACGGGATGCTGGCGGCGCAGGCGATCACCGAGATGTGGAAAGAGGTCGGCATCAACGGCCGGGTCAACATCGTCGAGAAATGGTCCGGCGGCTCGCCCGAGATGATGGCGCGCAACTGGTCGAACCCGATGTATTTCGCCGATCCCTTTGGCTCCTTCGGGGTGATGTGGGCGCCGCATGGCCCGTCCGAGGGCGAGGGCCGGTTCAACACCGACGAGGCCTATGCCAAGGTTTGGGAACGCTTCCGCTATTCCAAGGACGCCGAGGCCCGCAAGGCCGCCTATGCCGAGCTGCAGGAGCGTATCAAGCAGGATCCGCCCTTCCTGGTGCTCTATCGCCCCTATGAAAGCTGGGCGATGAACAAATCCGTCACCTGGGCGCCGAAGCCGGGGCATATCCCCTATGTGCTCGACTTCCGCGCCGGCTCGATCTCGCTCGCCTCGAACTGATCTGACCGGGGTCCGTCGCCGGGATGCGGTGGACCCCTCCCTTCCTTATACGAAAGACCTTCCGACATGACCCTCCGTCTTGCCATCGTTGCCGATATCCATCACGGCGCGCCTTCCTCGACCAAACGCGGCGATGCCGCCTTGGGGCTGATGGAGGAGTTCTCCCGCTATGTCCGCGACGCCGATGTCGCCCATGTGCTGGATCTCGGCGACCGGATTTCCGACGTCGATCACGACACCGACCTGCGGCTCGAGGCCGAGGTGGCGGATGCCTTCCGTGCGGTCGAGAAACCGATCTGGCACCTGAACGGCAATCACGACCGCGATCACCTGAGCGTCGCGCAGAATGAGGAAATCCTCGGTCAATCGCTGGGGCACGAGACCCATGATGTCGAAGGCTGGCGCATCGTGCTCTGGCGCGCCGACAGCCGGATATACCGCAGTCCCGATCATTCGGGTTTCATCCTGCGCGAGGCCGATCTGCTGTGGCTATCGCGCACTGTTCTGGCCGCCGATCGGCCGCTGCTGATCGTCAGCCATGTGCCGCTGTCGGGCCATTCGCAGATCGGAAATTACTATTTTCAGAACAACCCGGGGCTGTCGACCTATCCGATGGTCGACCGTGCCCGTGCCGCTCTGGCCCAGGCACGGGTGCCGGTGGTCTGCCTCTCCGGCCATGTGCATTGGAACACCGTCACCACGGTGGATGGCATCCCGCATCTGACCCAGCAATCTTTGACCGAAAGCTTCACCACCGAAGGCGCGCCCGCCGGTGCCATGGGGGTGATCGAGCTGGGCGAGACGGTGCGCTGGACGGTTGACGGGCTCGACCCCTTCCAAGCGGAACTGACCCCGGGCCTGCGCCGCTGGACCCCGCCCTTGCCCGAATTCCGCACCCATCCCGAATTGCGTGCCCGCCACGCCGCCCCGGAGAGCTGAGCCATGACCTGTTCCCCCCTTCTGTCCGTCGAGGGGCTGAGCCTGGCCTTCGGCAGCTTCAGCGCAGTGCGCGATCTCTCCTTCGACATCGCAAGGGGGGAGACGGTGGCACTGGTGGGCGAATCCGGTTCCGGCAAATCCGCCACCGCGCTGGCGATTCTGAGACTGATCGAACGCGAGGGCGGCCGGATCGCCGGCGGGTCGGTGCGGCTGCATGGCAGGCCGAGCCTCGATCTGGCGGCGCTCAGCGACCGGCAGATGCAGGCGGTGCGCGGCAACCGGGTGTCGATGATCTTTCAGGAACCGATGACCGCGCTGAACCCGGTGATGCCGCTGGGCGAACAGGTGGCCGAGGTGCTGCGCCAACATCAGGGGCTGAGCCGGGAGCAGGCCCGCATCGCCGCCTGCGCCGCCTTCGACCGGGTGAAGATCCCCGATGCCGAACGGCGGCTGGATCAGTTCCCGCATGAGCTTTCGGGCGGGCTGCGCCAGCGGGTGATGATCGCCATGGCGCTGGCCTGCCGCCCCGACGTGCTGATCGCCGACGAGCCGACCACCGCGCTCGACGTCACCACCCAGGCCGAAATTCTGGCGCTGATCCGCGATCTGCAGCAGGAGATCGGCATGGCCGTTCTCTTCATCACCCATGACATGGGGGTGGTGGCGCAGGTCGCCGATCGGGTCGTGGTGCTCTGCCGCGGCGACAAGGTCGAGGAAGGCCCGGTGACGGATGTCTTCCTGCGTCCCCTGGCGCCCTATACCCAGGGTTTGATGGCGGCGACGCCCAAGCTCGGCTCCGGCGCGCCGAAGCCGCCGATGATGGCGGGCGAGCCGGTGCTTGAGGTCGAAGACCTTTCGGTTCGCTTCCCGATCAAGCGCGGGCTGGGGCGGCAGGGGCATTGGGATTACCACGCGGTCAACGGCGTCTCCCTCACCCTCGGGCGGGGGGAGACATTGGGGCTGGTGGGCGAATCCGGTTGCGGCAAGTCCACGCTGGCCCGCGCGATACTGCGATTGGTGGAACCCGCCGGTGGTCGAGTCCTTCTGCAGGGGCGGGAGATCACCCGGTTGGAGGCCTCCGAGCTGCGGCCGATGCGGGCCGCGGCGCAGATGGTGTTCCAGGACCCTTTCGCCAGCCTCAACCCGCGGCTGCCGGTGCGCGACCTGATCACCGAACCCGCGGACATACAGGCGCCCCTGCGCAAGGCAGACCGCCAGGCGCTGGCCGAGGAGCTGTTGCAAAAGGTCGGGCTGGAACCGCAGGCGGCGCAGCGCTTCCCGCATCAATTCTCCGGCGGTCAGCGGCAAAGGCTCTGCATCGCCCGGGCGCTGTCGGTGCGGCCGGCGCTGATCGTGGCGGATGAAGCGGTCTCGGCGCTCGATGTTTCGGTGGCACGGCAGGTGACCGACCTGATGGCCCGGCTGCAGGCTGAGGAGGGGGTGTCCTTCCTGTTCATCTCGCATGACATCGCGGTGGTGGAGCGGGTCAGTCACCGGCTGGCAGTGATGTGGGCCGGCCAGATCGTCGAGACCGGCCCGACCGAGGCGGTGCTGCACAACCCGCGCCACCCCTATACGCGGCGGCTGCTGGCGGCGGTCCCGGCGCCGGACCCGTCGCGGTGGGGTGGACTTCGGGGGGAGCGGGGCAGTCTCGCGCGGCCGAAGCTTCTGCTGCCTGCGGGGAGGGCCCCGGAGCGTGTCGAGATGACCGAGGTCGGGCCAGGGCATTTCATGGCCCGCAGCGACACTGCGCAGGAGTTGCGGGATCAGGCGCTGTTTCCGCAGGTCCGGAAAGAAGACGACTCGCCGATCGAACAGCGCCTGCTGCGGGTGGACGATCTCTGAGAAAATCCCGAGGGAGCCCTGCCGTGAACAGGTTGACGCAGGGAGGCTTGGCCATGGCGGGGGTGAATCGGAGGCGAAAATGGCGAGTCAGCCGGATTGATGGCCGGACCAGGGACATGGTCGAGGTTGAACGGTCTGGCGATGGCAGGGGGGGAGGGAACGGAACGCCTTAAAAATAGGGGGTTTGGGAGTAGAGCACATAAAAAATCGCAAAAACTTCAAAAAAGGGGTTGCGGGGTTTGTGTGTTATCCGTAAAAGCCCCTTCACCGGCGGCGCTGAGGCGCTACGGGGCGCCACGGAGGCGGACGGAACGGAAGGCGGCGGAGCTGCTGGAGGGACCCGAAGTCGAGGTGGTGGACGGAAATTCAGAGGAATGATCGGGCGGGCGCGCCGAAAGATAGGGCGCACTGGTCTGGTTTTTGTCTCTACGCTCTTTGAAAACTGGATATCTGAAGAGATATGTGGGCGGTTTGGTCCAATCGATGGATCGGTCTCGCATATCGCGCTGGTAGGGTTTCGGCCCGATGACCAGTGTCAGCTTCAC
>NZ_AUBS01000042.1 GCF_000429365.1 Pseudodonghicola xiamenensis DSM 18339
AGCAGGTTATAGTCCATCTGCTCCATCAACTGCCGTTCCGAGCGGATCGAGAACAGGATCTGGAGAAGGCTCGCCCGGATCAGGCGCTCCGGCGCAATGGAGGGGCGGCCAAAGTCGGTATAGAGCGCGTCAAACTCGGCATCGAGGCTCGTCAGTGCATCGTTCACGATCTGCCGGATCTTGTGAAGCGGATGACCCACAGGGATCCGCTCCTCAAGGTCAACATAGCTGAACAGCGACTCGCTCGCTTCGTCCGTCCCACGCATCGTCACCCTCACCACCGCTGCCGTGCCGGAAGTGAATCATGTTCTCAAAACCGCGTCGAGACCGGCCTTTTTCAGCAGCCTGTTAAGATTTGGGCTGGCATTGCCCAGATATGAATGACTGAGCAACCCCATTGGAGGCCCGTCATGAAAACGCAGATTGCTGCATCCGCCTTTGCCCTCATCGCGAGCGGAGCTTACGGAGAAGCGCTGGAGCGCACCATACCCGATGCCGTCGGGCGGGTCTCTCCTGCCCTTGAAGCCTATTCCCGCGACGATCTGCTCGGGTCGGTCTGGGCGGGACCGCAACTTTCCCTGCGTGACCGCGCGCTTGTGACATTCGCCACCTTGGTGACACGTCACGAGAGCGACAACTTGGCCACTCATATCGAACTTGCGCTTGATGCCGGTGTCACCCCGGCCGAACTCTCGGAAACGGTCACCCATCTGGCCTTCTATACCGGTTGGGGCAACGCGGTCGCGGCCGCCCGGGCGATGGCGCCAATCTTCGAAGCGCGCGGGATTGCTGCGGAGAGCCTGCCGCCAGCTGATCCCGCACTGCTGCCGCTTGATCGGAACGCCGAAGACGCGCGTGAGAATTTTGTGCGCGGAACCTTCGGGGATGTGTCGATGGGCGTGGTCGACACGACGCGAGAACTGCTGTTCCGCGATCTCTGGCTCCGGCCCGATCTTGCGCCGCGCGACAGATCCATGGTGACGGTGGCGGCGCTGATCGCTACCGGGCAATCCGAACAGATGACATTCCACCTCAACCGCGCGATGGACAACGGGCTGACGCAGGAAGAAGCCGGTGCAATGCTGTCGCATCTTGCGTTCTATGCGGGCTGGCCCAAGGTTTTCTCTGCCTTGCCGGTGGCGAAACAGGTGTTCGAAAGCCGCAGCAATTAAGGGAGATGGTCTTGAAACTCGCCATTGTCGGGTCGGGCCTGATGGGGGCCAAACTCGGGCGTCTTTGGGCGCGTTGCGGTCATGAGGTGACGTTCTCTTACTCCCGCAGCCGCGCCAAGCTTGACCGGCTTGCCGCGGAAACGGGGGGCGCGGCAGGCAGCGTTGCCGATGCGGTTGCCGGGGCCGAAGCGGTTCTGTTCGCCGTGCATTGGAACCGGGTTGAAGATGCCCTGGCCCAGGCCGGAGATCTGACCGGACAGGTCGTGCTCAATTGCTGCGTGCCACTCGATGCCAGCAACACCGACCTTGTCCTCGGGCCGACGACCTCGGGGGCTGAACAGCTCGCGGTGATGCGTCCGCGGGCGCGCTGGGTTGCCTGCTTCAACACCAACCCGTCAGAGAGCTTTGAACTGGTCTATGCGCGCAAAGGGCGGGCCGAGCCTCCGCAATCGCTGATTTACGGGGATGACGCGGGGGCGAAAGCTGTCGCACGGGACTTGATCCGGGACATCGGTTTTGCCCCCTTGGAGGCAGGTGGGCTGCGAACGGGGCGCTTTGTCGAACCCTTCGCGATGGTCACCGCTGAACTTGCCTATGGTCAACCGGGAGGCCCGGCCCTGACCTATCGTTTCGAGAAATTGCGCGGCTGATGGCCGTGTCAGACACCCCCAAAGAAAGGAACTCCCAATGAAGATCATTCGTTCCGGCTCCGCCCCGTCGATGAAGGGCCCTGAAGATTGGTTCACCGGCACCGTCCGTGTCGACCCGCTGTTTCAGGCCGAGGAACCCGGCCGGACCAGCGGTGCGCATGTCACTTTCGAACCGGGCGCACGGACCGCATGGCACACCCACCCGGCAGGTCAGACCATCCTGATCACTTTCGGCCGTGGCCGCGTTCAGCGCGAAGGCGGCCCGGTTGAGGAAGTAAGCCAGGGCGATGTCGTCTGGTTCCCGGCCGAGGAAAAACACTGGCACGGTGCTTCACCCGACACCGCGATGAGCCATATCGCGATCCAGGAAAGCATCAATGGGTCGCCCGTGACCTGGCTCGAGAAGGTCGCTGACGAGGATTATAACGGCTGACCGGAAATGGCCGGGCCATGCGTTTGGCCCGGTCGTCCTCGCCAGAGGAGCCGCGCAGGTGAAGTTCTATTGAAGGCCATCCTATGCCCCGCCCCCATATCACATGCCACATGATCACCACGATCGACGGGCGCCTGCATACCGAGCGCTGGCCCCAGTCTCAAACCGAACTTCTCGCAGTCTATGACCGGGTCGCAGCGCGGATCGAAACTCAGGGCTGGATTGTCGGCCGCGTGTCGCTGGAAGGCTGGTTGCCGCACAGCGAGCCGATGCTGGACCCTGTTCCCAGTTCGCGCACGGATCTTTTTGCGAACCGCGCCGGGCGCCGGATCGGGATCATCTTCGACCGGAGTGGCAGGGTCTTGCCCGATACCGATGAACTCGAAGGAGATCATCTTGTCCTGGTGCTGTCCGGGCGGGTTTCGCAAGCGCATGTCGATCGGCTGGTGGCACGCGGGATCTCGGTTGTGTTCAGTGGACCTGAGGGCGACGACATTGAAGGCGCACTCGTGCGTATCGCCCAGACCTTCGGGATCGACCGGCTCTTGCTCGAAGGCGGTGGCACCCTGAATGGCGCCTTCCTCGCCAAGGGTCTGATCGACGCCACAAGCACGCTGGTTCTCCCCGTGATCGACGGGGCCGCAGGAACGCCTGCGATCTACGAACGACAGGGGGAGATGCCGGCCTCGGCGCTGGTGCTGACCCATGTCGAAACACTCGAAGGTGGCGTGGTCTGGCTGCGTCACACCCTCCACACTTCCTGAAGAACGTCGCAATGCCCATTACTCCCAAAGCCCCGCTTGCCATCGTGGCGCTGGCAACCCTGCTGGCGCTGGTCGTCTTTACCGTTCCGCTGACCACGCTGGACGCGATGACCGCCGACCTCGGGCTCAGCCCGGCGCAACAGGCCTGGATCATGAGCGGGATGCCGCTCGGTGCGGCTTGCGGGTTGCTGACGGCCGGGGCTCTGGGCGACACGCAGGGGCGCCGGCGCACCTTCGTGGGGGGGCTCTGGCTGACGGCCTTGGCCTCGGTTGCCGCCGCCCTGACCCATTCCGCGCCTGGCCTCATCGTGATGCGCATCGTGCAGGGGCTAGGCAGCGCCGGGATCATGGCCTGCGGGCTCGGCCTGCTGGGACAGATCTACGATGGCGAGGCGCGCCGTCGCGCCGCTGCGATCTGGGCTGCCGGCCTCGGTGCCGGTGTCGCAATCGGGCCGATCCTTGCCGCCGGCTTGTTGCCGCTGGGCGGCTGGCAAACGGGGCATTGGGCGATCGCCGTGGTCTCGGCGGCTTTGGCGCTTATGGCTTCGTCGCACCTGCCGGAAAGCCCGAGCAGCGCGCACCCGCTCGATATCCGTGGCAGCATCTGGCTGGTTCTTGGGCTTGGCTGCTTGCTGTCGACCCTGACCGAAGCGCGTCTCGGCTCCACCGGGCTGGTTTGCGCGTTGCTTGCGGCCGCGTTGGTCTTGCTGGTTCTTTTTGTGCGGGGCGAGCGCCGTGTCGCCAACCCGATCCTGCGGCTTGATCTGTTTTCGCACGCGCCCTTCACGGGGGCGACGCTTGCGGCTTTTTCCTCGGGGGCCGGGGTGCTGGCGCTGATGTCGATGGTGCCCACCGTTCTGGTACGGGGCTTGGGTCAGACGCCCTTGACCGCAGCCTTCGTTCTGCTCGCCTGGTCGGCATTCACGGCGATCTCGGCGCTCAACGCACATCTTCTGCCTGAGCAATGGGGCGCGCGCCCGCGCGTGATCGGCGCGATCGCCGGATGCACCCTGGGACAGGGGCTGATGCTTTTTGCGCTGCCGGGCGCGAACTGGATGATGCTGCTGCCCGGCTTGCTGATCGCAGGTGTCTCGAATGGCGTTCTGAACGCCGCGCTTGGCCATGAGGCTGTGCAATCGGTTCCGCTGGACCGTGCGGCTATGGGATCTGCTGCGAATAACACGGCGCGCTATCTGGGTTCCGCCCTTGGGATCGCGCTGATCTCGGTCCTGATCGCAGGGCGTGAGAATGCGCATTTTTTCACCGGCTGGCGTGACGCGGTCCTGATGACGGTTGCCTTCAGCCTCGTGGGGATGGTCGCCATGCTTTGGGTTGCGCGCATCGGAGCCCGGCGGGGAAGCGCGCTGTAGGATTTGAACGAACCCGAAAAGGGAGGCCAGGAGATATCGAACCAACAATCCGTCAAGGATCGGACTTCGCAGACTTTCGGAATCGGAAAGCCGCAGTCATTGCGAGGACGAAAGCACTTGAACTTGGGTCCACACCAAGCGCTGCGCCGGGCATCAAGTTTCTCAAGCTGAAAGAGTTGAGCGGTTTGCATCCGCGAGGCGCATGCACAAACGAAGAGGTTTCTCATGTCAAAAGAAAATCCCGTCTGGTTCGTCACCGGATGCTCCACCGGCTTCGGGCGTGAAATCGCCAAGCTTCTGCTGTCGCGCGGCTGGCCCGTGGTGATGACCGCCCGGCATATCGACAGCCTGAGTGATCTGGTCCAGGGCCACGAGGACCAGGCGCTCGCCCTGGCGCTCGACGTCACCGATCAGGCGATGATCGAAAAGGCCGTCGCCGATGCCGAAGCGCGCTTCGGGCATATCGACGTTTTGGTGAACAATGCCGGCTATGGCTATTTCTCCGCCATCGAGGAAGGCGAAGATGCCGAAATCCGCCGTCAGTTCGAAACCAACGTCTTCGGCCTGACTTCGCTGATCCGGCAGGTGCTGCCGGGGATGCGGGCGCGGCGGAAGGGCCATATCATCAACTTCTCCTCGATCGGCGGGCTGATCGCCTATCCTGCACTCGGCTATTACAACGCCACGAAATTCGCGGTCGAGGCGATCTCTGAAGCATTGGCGAAAGAGGCCGCGCCGCTTGGCATCAAGGTGACGATCATCGAACCCGGTGGCTTTCGCACCGACTGGGCCGGTCGGTCGGTCATCGAATCCGCGACGGAGATCGCGGATTACGCTGAGACCGCCGGCGCCCTGCGCCGGGGGCTCAAGGAAGGCTCGGGTCATCAGGCGGGCGACCCGGTGCGCGCCGCAGCGACAGTTGTCGCCACCTATGAGGCCGAGACACCGCCGCTGCGTCTGCTGCTGGGGGCGCAGGCCTATGGACGGGCACTGGATCGTGTCGAGGAACTGCGTAAGAACTTCGAGGACTGGAAAGACCTGACCCTGTCGACGGACTTCCCCGAGGGGGAATAGACCGTCACGCCGATGAACACACGAAAACGCCGGGCGAAATCACTTCGCCCGGCGTTTTCGGTTGTGATGGGCGGCGGTCCCTTCCCCCCTACATCTCGTAGCGGGGTTTCTTGTAAAGCGTCGCCGGATCGGCCTAGGCGATATCCGGCTGGTAGACGTCTTCGTTCCAGCACGCCGGCGCGATCTCCTCGATGGCGACCGACACCGGATCGGCGCCGTAGTCGAGGATTTTCATCACATTGGCGGTGATGGCCTCTGCCAGGCGCGTTTTCTGATCCTCGGTCTTGCCGGGCCAGACTTTGACGATGACATGGGGCATGGGGAATTTCCTTTCCATGGATGGCGGAACCCGCTGCCGGCTCCCGCCCCTGCGCACCTCGTGCCTCTGCTCAGAGGAAAGCGCCGTTGTCGACCTGGATGACCTGACCCGTTACCGCCTTGCCCATCTCGCTGGCGAGATAGAGCGCGGCATAGGCCTGATCGCGCGGTTCGGTCATCGGCACGGTGGTGTTGACGTATTTGTCCGAGAATTCGAGCATCACGTCGCCGCCTTCCTGTTCCCCCGCCGCCCAGGCGCGCGCGGCATCGGTGTCGGTGACCCCCGGCGCGATGGCGTTACAGCGGATCTTCGTGCCCGACAGGCGGATCGCGATGTTCTTGGTCATCGTGTTCAGCCCACCCTTGGTCGAGGTATAGGCGACGCCGCAGATCGGCAGCGTGCCGTTGACCGAGGAGACGTTGATGATCCGCCCCTCGTCGCGCGGCATGAAATGCTTCACCGCCTCGCGGCAGAAGCGGAAGGGGCCGGCGAGGTTCAGTTCGACGATCTTGGCGAAATGGTCGTCCGAGGCTTCCTCGATCGCCACCATGTCGCCGGAGCCCGCGTTGTTGACCAGGATGTCGACCTGGCCATAGGCCGCGATCGCCTCGGCAAAGACGCGTGCGGGCGCGGCGGGGTCGGAGGAATCGGCGACGAGACCCATCGCCCTGCCGCCCTTGGCGATGATGTCGGCGACCACCTCGTCGAGCAGATCCTTGCCCCGCGCGGTCAGGACGACATTCGCGCCCTCTTCCGCGAAGAGCTCGGCAATCGCCAGACCGATCCCCTTGCTGGCGCCGGTCACGATCGCCGTCTTTCCTTCGAGCAGCTTGTGCATAGCCTTGATCCTTCTGTGGTGTTGGGAGACCCGGCGCTCCGGCGGCGTCCGGGCTGGGGTCAGCGTGGGGTCACGCGGACCGTTGCGGCGCGGCTGCGTTGAGAGATCATCGGCGCCAGATAGGAGCTGTTGGCGTATTTCGCCTTGTAGGCCGCATCGACCTGGTCGTTGAGCGCGCCTTCGACCGGCGCAAAGCCGACCTCGTAGCTCGCTCCAGCCACCGAGATCCGGCCCGCCTTCTGGCGCATCGCGGCCTGGTACCAGCGCGAGGCCGTGCCGTTATAGGCGCGGACGTAGAGCGCGCCGTCGACGACCACCGACCAGATCCAGGTCGGGGTGCCATAGGTGACCCCATCCTCGCGAAACGGAGAAATCCTCAGGTCGTCCGCCTTGGCGATCCGCTCCAATTGGTCCTCGGTCCATGCCATGACGCTTCTCCCGTTGTCGTTTCCGAAACCCCGGCGCCAGCCCCGCGCCGCTGGCCAAGGATATAGCCGACGAGAGCGGCGCGATTAGAGCGGCGATGCGACTGACACTCATGACGGTCATTCATGAGAGGCCGATCGACCGGTGGCACCGAGAGGCAGAAGCGCGGGGGAGAGGCGGGATGTCGCCCGTTGCCAGCGCCCGCTCTGGGGCCCTGCCGGTCGTTATATGATGCCGGCTCATCAGTCTTTGCAGTTTTGAAAGCATAGTTCAGGACCCGTCGGCGGCCTACATGTCGCGGACGCAGACAGTCTGCTACCCGGGACGACCGGAGCATCCGGCTGCGGCACCTTCTCCTGTCCGTCTCCCGACGGATGGCTCACCAAGATCAACCGCAGCACGGAAGACGCGTGGCCCGCGGGGCCACGGCAGGGGCCGCCCGCTTTCATCATGCACGCGGCAGAGGACTAGATCGAACGATATGAACGCCCCTACCACCACTACGACAGCCACATCCTCCGCCTTGCCGCTGCTCGCGCTTGGCATCGGCGCCTTCGGGATCGGCACCACCGAATTCGCGCCGATGGGGCTGTTGCCTGCCATCGCCGCGGGTACCGGGATTTCGATCCCGGCGGCGGGCCAACTGGTGACCGCCTACGCGCTCGGCGTGATGCTTAGCGCCCCGGTGATGACCCTGATCATGTCGCGCGTCGACAGGAAGGCCGCGTTGATGGCGCTGATGGGTGTCCTCGTGCTGGGCAACCTGATCTCGGCGCTGGCGCCCGGCTATTGGACGCTTTTCGCGGGGCGGCTGATCACCAGCCTGTGCCAGGGCGCCTTCTTCGGCATCGGCGCGGTGGTGGCGACCAACCTCGTTGCGCCCGAGCGGCGGGCCAGCGCCGTCGCCACCATGTTCATGGGTCTCAGCATCGCCAATATCGGCGGCGTACCGGCCTCGGCCTGGCTGGGGGCGCATGTCGGCTGGCGCATGGCTTTCGGCGCCTCTGTCGGGATCGGCCTCGTCGCGATCGCCGCGCTCGCGCTGGCGCTGCCAAAGGAAGCGCCAGGCCCGCGTCCGAACGCCCGGACCGAACTGCGCGCGCTGCTGCATCCGCGCATGGCGATCACGCTTGTCGCGACGGTGACGTTCGCGGGTGGCTTCTTCGCGGTATATACCTATGTCGCCCCGCTTCTGCATGAGTTGGCCGGAGCGAACGACAGCTTCGTCATCCTGGTGCTCGCGCTGATCGGGCTGGGGCTGACCTTCGGCAACTGGTTCGGCGGGCGCCTCGCCGACTGGTCGATCGACAAGGGGGCCCGCCTCGCGATGCTGGCGCTGGCAATCTCGTCGCTATTGCTGCCGGTCCTGGCCATTTCCGCACCCGGCGCGGTGATCGGCTTCGTGCTCTGGGCGGTGGCGGCCTTTACCTGCGTGCCGGCGCTTCAGGTCCGCGCCATGCAGGCGGCCTCCGGCGCGCCGGGGCTTGCCGCCTCGTTCAATATCGCCGCCTTCAACCTGGGCAATGCGGTGGGCGCCGGCGTCGGCGGCGCGACCATCGGCTGGGGCCTGGGCTATGCGTCCGTGCCGGTGGCCGGCGGGCTTATCGTCCTGCTGGGCCTGGCGACCCTGTGGGGACGCAGACCGGCGATCTGAGCCGGCCTCGGACCTAGAATGGGCATCACCGGAGCGTGGGTGACCGGACTGCCTCTGCACATAGACCGCCGTTCAGGGCGAAGAACGATGAACCAGAGGCTGACCGGGAGGGCAAAGACATCGTGCCTCACCTCTCACACAAGCAGGTTCATTGGACCACCGGGTGCCCGCGGATCGGTTGCGCTGATAGCGGCCTTCGTTTCCGGCTCGTGCCGCAGATTCCGGGGGGAGCTCTCGCCGGCGATCGACATCCACGCCCGCGCTTCGCAAACCTTGGCACTGCCGCATTGGCTGCGGCACGACGCTGAGGGACTGGCTTGTCCGAGCGGCCGGCTTCGTCGCCCGCCGGCGACTTTCATGAGAAGGATTCATGGGTGATTTTCATTATCCCGCGATTATCCCGAAGGCCCGGCCAGGTTATATTCCGGTCCATGGAGCCCGACCCGCTGTGCTTGACCGGCAAAAAATATAGCTCCGGGTTTTGACGCGTCTTCTGGTTCAGCCGCGGCGCGGATCGACAGACATGACAAAGCCGGCACGAAGCCCGGCCCGGAAAACTTCAGTAGGAAAGAGACACAGATGATCCTCGAAGAAACATACACCCTCTCCAATGGCGTCGAGATCCCCAAGCTCGGGCTCGGCACCTGGATGATCGAAGACGCCGTCGTCGCCGACGCCGTGAAGGCGGCCATCGACCTCGGCTACCGCCACATCGACACCGCGCAGGCCTATGGCAACGAGCGCGGCGTGGGCGAAGGCATCCGCAAGAGCGGCATCGCGCGCGACAAGCTGTTCCTGCAGACCAAGCTTGCCGCGGAAATCAAGGACTACGAGGGCGCCAAGGCGGCCATCGACGGTTCGCTGGCGACGCTCGGGCTGGACTATATCGACCTGATGATCATCCACAGCCCGAAACCCTGGGCCGATTTCGCCGGCGACGACCGCTTCTTCGAAGGCAACCTCGCCGCCTGGAGGGCGCTGGAAGAGGCCTATGAAGCGGGCAAGATCCGTTCGATCGGCGTGTCGAACTTCCAGAAGGAAGACCTCGACAACCTGCTCGACAATGCCCGGATCAAGCCGATGGTCGACCAGATTCTCGCGCATGTCAGCAACACGCCCTTCGAGCTGATCGACTATGCAACCGGCAAGGGGCTGCTGGTCGAAGCCTATTCGCCCATCGCACATGGCAAGATCCTCGACAATGCCGAAATCGGCGCGATGGCAGCGAAATACGGTGTGACCGTTCCGCAGCTCTGCATCCGCTACGTGCTGCAGCTCGGGATGGTGGTGCTGCCGAAGACCGGCAACCCTGCCCACATGAAAAGCAACGCGGACGTCGATTTCGTGATTTCCGACGCCGACATGGACGCGCTGAAGACCATCGAGCCGATCAAGGACTATGGTGACGCGAGCATCTTCCCGGTCTACGCCAAGAGCTGATCTGGCAAGCGTCGGATAGATCAAGACAGGCGTTGCACGGATGACGCGGCGCCTGTCTGCCCGTCCCGCTTCGGGGCGGTTTGTGACGAGTATTCAGGCTTTTTGCCGACCGGCCTTGTGCCGATCTTGAAAAGTTCCCGTTCCAGGACTGCCGGGGCCCGACCCTGGAGGCTTTTCAAATTCCTCTCGGGGTCGATCCAATCGCTGTTGCATCGGAGAAGACGCGACGAACCCCATGGAAGACTGTGGAGGACATATTATGAATGCCAATCTCCTGCCCGGTGCGCTGCTTTTGACCAGTGCGCTCATAGCCACGCCTGCCTTGGCGGCGGACTGTGCCGCGCTGGCCGGTCTGACCCTTTATGGCGTGGATATTGCGACCGCCGAAGAACAGCCGGCCCAGACCCTGCCGCCCGATCCGATGGGCGCCATGACCGGCGGTTCGCCCCACCCCGTGGAGGTCGAGGCGCATTGCCTTGTCGAGGGCAAGATCGACGATCGCGAAGGCGTGAACGGCCGCTATGGCATCCGCTTCCAGATGCGTCTGCCGAATGACTGGAACGGGCGTTTCCTGTTCCAGGGCGGCGGCGGCAGCGACGGCTTCATCGCGCCCGCCACCGGCAGCGTCCCCACACTCGGGACCACGGCGACCCCGGCCCTGCGGCGGGGCTATGCGGTGGTCAGCATGGACGGCGGTCATGACGGGCTGGATGCGGGCTTCGCCCATGATCAGCAGGCAAGGCTCGACCTCGCCTATGCGGCGATCGGCAAGGTCACCGCGGTGGCCAAGGCGCTGATCCGGGAGCGCTATGGACGCGCGCCCGACGCCTCCTTCTTCATGGGATGTTCCAACGGGGGTCGCGAGGCAATGATGGCCGCGCAGCGCTTCCCGACCGAATTCGACGGGATCGTGGCCGGCAATCCCGGCTTTCGCCTGTCGCGGGCGGCATTAGCGCAAGCCTGGGACGTGGCACAGCTGATGCCCCTCGCGCCCGGCGGTGAGCTGTCGAAGGCACTGACGCAGGCGGATCTGGACATAGTCTCGGCAGAGGTCCTGAAGCAATGCGATGCGCTGGACGGTGTCGAGGACGGTATTGTCGCCGCCCCTTGCGCCTTCGATAGCGACCGCCTGCGCGGCAGGATCGCCGACGACAAGCTCGCCGCGCTGCTGGCCGTGATGGGCGGGCCAAAGGGGGCCGACGGCACCGCGCTCTACAGTGACTGGCCGTGGGATCCCGGCATGTCCAGCCCCGGCTGGCGGGCGTGGAAGCTGGGCTCCGAAGACGTTCCGGCGCTGAGCCTTTCGCTTGGCCGGCCCTCGCTCATGACCCTCTTCATGACACCGCCGCAGAGCTCCCTGCCTGCAGTGCCGGATTTCGATGCGCTGGCGCGGAACGTCAGTTCGGTCGGTGGCTATTTCGACGCCGACGAGACCTTTCTTTCCACCTTCGCGCAGCGGGGCGGCAAGCTGGTGCTTTTTCAGGGGATGGCCGACCCGGTGTTCTCTGCCAACGATCTTGCGCAGTGGTACGAAGAGACCTCGGCGAATACCGGCCCCGATGTGGCGCGGCTCTTCATGGTGCCCGGCATGACCCATTGCGGCGGCGGCCCCGCCTTCGAGGATTTCGATCCTTTGACCGCTCTGGAGGCTTGGGTCGAGACCGGAACGGCGCCCGAGGCGATGCCCGCCACGGCGCCCTCGTTGCCCGGTCGCGCGATGCCGCTCTGCGCCTACCCGGCGCATGCGCAATACACCGGCGGCGATCTGACCTCGGCCGACAGCTTCACCTGCGTCACGCGGTAAGCCATCGGCCGAGGCGGTTTTATCTCAGCGCGGCCTGGCCGGATCGGGCCGTTTCGACCTGGCCGGCATCCACCTTGCCCTCGGTGTCGCCGAAATGGGACAGGACATAGTTGGCAACGGCGGCCACGTCGGCGTTGGAGTAGGACCGTGCGAATCCCGGCATGAACTGGTGTCGTCCCTGCACGGTGATCTCGGTCCCGTTCAGCAGAACCTGAACGAGTGCGGTGCCCGACGGGTCGTTGACGGCACGGCTGCCGGAGAGCGCGGCGAAATCGGTTTGCCGGCCGACACCGTTATACTGGTGGCACCCGGCGCAATCCCCCTGAAACAGGCGCTCGCCCCGCAGATAGGCGGGGTTGTCGCCCCCCGAGCGCAGGGGAGTCGATGCCGCGACGGCCGCCGGGTCGATATTGACCGCGACATTGTCTTCCCCGGTCGCCGGTTCGACCTTGCGCATATAGGCGACCAGCGCGTCGATGTCGGATTCCGAGAGATTCTGAAGGCTGTATTCCACCACCTCGGCCATCGGGCCGGCGGCCGAGCTGCGCCCAGGCGCATGGCCGCGCCAGAGATAGCCCTTGAGCTGCGCGTCGGTCCAGCCGCCGACGCCATAGGTGGTGTCGGAGGTGGTGTTATAGGCCTTCCACCCCTCCACCTCGGTTCCGGCGAGATAGTCGCGCGACTGCATGGCGAAACCGATGTTGCGCGGCGTGTGGCATTCGCCGCAATGGCCAAGCGCGGTGGCAAGGTATTCGCCCCGATTGACCTGCTGGCTGGCCCCTGGATCGGGCCGGAACCGTTCCTCGCGGAAGAAAGCCGCGTTCCAGAAAGCCATGCCCCAACGTTGATCGAAGGGAAAATCCAGATCGCTTTTCGGTGTGACGGCGTGGACCGGCGTCAACGTCATCAGGAAATCGCGGATCACCAGCACGTCATCGCGGCTGAGCTTGGCATAAGAGGTGTAGGGCATCGCCGGATAAAGATGCCCCTGAGAGCCCACGCCTTCGCGCACGGCGCGGACGAAGTCATCCGCGCTCAACGCGCCGATGCCGGTCTCGTCGTCCGGCGTCAGGTTGGTGGCGTAGATCGTGCCGAAGGGCAGATGGAAGGGCAACCCTCCGGCATAGGGCTCGCCGCCCTTGGCGGTGTGGCAAGCCACGCAATCCGCAGCCTTGGCAAGATATTCTCCGCGCGACATGCCGGCGGGCATGTCCGCGGGCAGGCCCGCGAAGGGCGGTTCGGGTTCCGGGCCGGTCGGGGCCAGCCAGCCCCATGCCAGCAGCCCCCCTGCGGCAATCACGCAAAGGACGGCCAGCACTGCGACCAGTCGAAGTAGCTTCATTTCCAGGTTCCTTGGTCTTGGCTCAGGTCAGGCTTACGGAATCGCCGAGCGGCAGGGTCCGGGCGTAGCTGCCGATCAGGGCGGCAAGGGCATTGAGGACCGCGGGCCCGATGGGCGGCACGCCCGGCTCTCCGACACCGGTCGGCGCTTCGCCCGAGGGCACGATATGAACCTCGGTCACGGGCATCGCGTTCATCCGCAGCACCGGGTAGTCGTGGAAGTTCGACTGCTGGATCTGCCCGTCCTCCAGCGTGATTTCCTGACGCAGGAACGACAGGCCGAAGCCGATGCCGCCCTCCATCTGGGCCTTCACAATATCGGGGTTGATGGCATAGCCACAGTCCACCGCGCAGACCACGCGATCGACCGTATAGGAACCGTCGGCGTGCAGCGTCAGCTCGGCGACCTGCGCCACCACTGTGCCGAAGCTTTCGCGCACCGCGATCCCGCGCGCACGGCGGTCCCCGTCGGCACCCGGCGCCAGCGGCGTGCCCCAGCCCGCCTTGTCGGCGGCCAGTTTCAGCGTCGCCTGCTGGCGCGGATGGTCGGACAGCAGATCGTAGCGATACTCATAGGCATCGCGGCCCACAAGTCGCGCCGCCTCGTCGATGATCGTCTCGCCCACCACGTTGGTGTGGGTGTGCCCGACCGACCGCATCCACTGCACCGGCAGGCGCTGATCGTTGGCCAGGTGCTGGTCGACCAGCAGCGCACCCGTGCGATAGGCGAAGTCGGACGCCCCCTCGACCAACAGCGCATCGGTACCGCCTTCGGGCACAGGGAAGAACGATTGCCCCACCGCGCGCCATTGCAGCGATCCGATCTCGCCATCGGAACGAAGCACCAGCCGCACCTTATGCACCGTCGCCGGGCGATATTGCAGCGCCTGGGTATCGTCTTCGCGCAGCCAGACCATTTTCACCGGGCCGGTATGGCCCTGTTCGCGCGCGGCGCGGGCGATGGCCAACGCTTCCAGAACGTAATCCGAGAACGGATTGGCGCGCCGGCCAAAGCTGCCGCCCGCATAGAGCTGGTTGATCGTGACTTGACCGGGCTCGATACCCATCGCCGCGGCGATGGCGCCCTGATCGGCGGTGTGCCATTGCTCGCCGTTCCAGACCTCGACTCCGTCCTCGCGGATATGGACGACGCAGTTCATCGGCTCCATCGCCGCATGGGCGAGGAAGGGTTGTTCGAAGGTCGCCTCGATCACGTGGCCGCCCTCGGGGACCTTGTCCAGGATTGTGCCCTTCTCGACCGAGACATTGCCTGGCTGTTCGGCAAGCGCCCGGTACCGTTCGAAGATCTGTGCAGTGGAGGTCGTCAAGCCCAGGGATTCGTCCCAGTCGATGTCCAGGGCGTCACGCCCCTGCGCGGCAACCCAGGTGTTGCGCGCCAGAACCGCCACACCACCCTGATAGGCGGCCCCGGCCGGCACCTCGACGACATATTGCACGCCGGGGATCTCCAGCGCGGCTGCAGCATCGACACTGCGCACCGTCGACCAGAGCCGCGGCGGATGGGCGATCACTGCCACCAGCATGTTGTCGAGCTTGATGTCCTGCGTGTAGATCGCGCTGCCATTGACCTTCGCCGGCACGTCGACCCGAGGGAAATGCCCCCCGATCAGACGGAACTCCGACGGGTCCTTGACCGTGACCTGTCGCGGAACGGTCAGGGTCGTGGCCGTGGCCACGAAGGCGCCGAACCCGTCTTCCCGCCCGCTGGCGGCATGGCGGATGCGCCCGGCCTCGACGCTCAGCTCGGCGGCATCGACATCCCAGTCCCGCGCCGCAGCGGAAAGCAGCATGGCGCGCGCACCGGCCGCGGCCTGGCGCATCTGGTTCCAGGCGCCGGCCATGGCCGAACTGCCACCGGTGCCTTGCACGGCAAAACCGATCGAGGCGAGAAAGGGGTTGGTGTAGCGGCTGGCATCGGCCGGCGCCGCCTCGACGCGGACCTGCGCCGGATCGGCATCAAGCTCATCGGCAGCGAGGGTCGCGAGACCGGTGAAGGTTCCCTGCCCCATCTCGAGATAGGAGGAAACCACCGTCACCTGACCATCGGTATCGATGCGGATGAAGGCGTTGGGTTCGAAAAGGCTGGCAGCGTCCGCTGCCTTGTCGGCGAGTTCCTGGGCGAGGGCCAGGCGCCCGCCGGTACCCACGGCAAGGGCAAAACTGCCGGCGCCGATGCCGGCCAGCAGCTGGCGGCGGCTCAGGGCGAAGCTGGTGCTGGAATGGTGTCGGGTCATGGTATCCTCACGCGCGCAGAGTTTCGGCGGCCCTGTGGATGGCGGCCCGGATGCGGGAATAGGTGGCACAACGGCAGATGTTGCCGCTCATCGCGGCGTCGATGTCCGCATCGGTCGGCTCGATTGTCTCGGCCAGCAAGGCCATGGCCTGCATGATCTGACCGGACTGGCAGTACCCGCATTGCGGGACCTGGTTCTCGACCCAAGCCGCCTGCAGCGCGGCGCCGATGCGGTCTTGCTCAGCCGCTTCGATGGTGGTGATGTCCTGGCCTGTCACCGAGCCGACAGGCGTCTGGCAGGATCGCACGGGTTCGCCGTCCACTTGGACGGTACAGGCGCCGCACATCGCGATCCCGCAACCGAACTTGGTGCCGGTCATCCCGGCTTCGTCCCGCAGGAACCACAGCAGTGGCATCTCGGGGTCGCCGTCGAACTGCACGGCACGGCCATTGATAGTAAGGTCGATCATGGTCGAGACCTTTCAAATTGAAATAATAGACCAAGACGCAGGTCACACGGATACGCCGCGACGAACGATCGCGCGCGGCGTGGCGAAGCCTGAGCTCTGAAGGTCTCTAACTAGCGTTCTGAACGCTGAGGATTAGCGCCTTTGCGACATATGCAGACATGAGCTTGTCTCATGAATTGCCGCGTCGCCGGCAGCGAGGCTATTTCTATGACTGACCCAGGTCTTTGTGAAGCTGAGGCGAACCTATTCTAACTAATGAAGAATACTCATTTCAAATATTTCAAACGGAGCATAGTAGGCGTCAATGACAACGGTATTCATTCGCATACCGACGGGCATAACCGCCCAATACGGATAGAAGATCGCAATCGGGCGGTTGATGCATGGTGTGCCTGCATGCCCTCTCAGGGGTTCAAAACAGACCATACGTCCCGAAAGGGACCTGGTTGCTGACCTCGATGGCTTCGCCAATGCCGGATCGTCCTGCCGCGCGCCGCAGAAAACTCGGTCATATCGAAAGGAAGTTACGTCATGAAAGCATCTGTCATCACCGAAGTGGGCAAACCGTTCATGGTCGTCGAGATGGAGATCGCGGATCCCATTGGCGCCGAGGTCGCATTCGACGTCAAGGCATCGGGCCTGTGCCACACCGATCTCCATTTCGCGACCACAGATTTCGGCCACCAGATGCCCGCGCTTTTCGGGCATGAGATCTCGGGTGTGGTCACCGCCATCGGTCCCGATGTCACCACCATTGCCGTGGGCGATCATGTGGTGGCCTGCCTGGTGCAATTCTGCGGTAAGTGCGAGAAATGCCTCTCGGGCAAGACCTACGAGTGCAAGCACCCCGAAGCGACCATGCGCAAGGAGGGCCAGCCGCCGCGGATCACGATGGACGGCCAGCCGGTCAACCAGGTGATGGGGGTTGGCGGCTTCGCCGAGAAGGCCTTGATGCACGAAAATCAGCTTGCCGTCGTGAACAAGCAGATCCCCTTTGCGCAAGCTTCGCTGATCGGCTGCGCCGTGGTGACGGGCGCCGGTTCGGCCATCCATGCCGCCAAGGTGGCCGTGGGTGACTCCGTCGCCATCATCGGCACCGGTGGCGTCGGGCTCAACACGATCAGCGGCGCCCGCCTCGCCGGCGCCCGTCGCATCATCGCCATAGACATCGACGACGAGAAGCTGGAAGCCGCGAAGAAATTCGGCGCGACCGATGTGGTCAACTCGAAGACAGTCGACCCGATCCAGGCGGTCAAGGACCTGACCGGTGGCGGTGTCGATCACGCCTTCGAGGTGATCGGTATGGCGATGACCCAGAAACAGGCCGTCGAGATGTGCGGCATGGGCGGGCAGGCCTATTTCATCGGTCTGGCCAAGCCCGGCACGACGATCGAGCTCGATACCTCGTTGCAGGCGCTGCTGGACCAGAAGGGCGTTCATGGTGTGCTGATGGGGTCGGTCAACCTCAAGGCCGACATCCCGATGTATGCGGACTTCTATGTTCAGGGCCGCCTTGTGCTGGACGATCTCGTCACGCAGGAGATCAACATCTCCGAAATCAACGAGGCTTACGACGCGCTGACCAAAGGCGGCATCATCCGTTCGGTTATCACCTCCTTCTGATCGCCGCCAACTCGATCGGGCGCGGGCGCAACGGCAGTCATCTGTCGTCGCCTGCGCCGTTAACTTCCGGTGTTTTGCAAGCCTCTGCGGCTCCTGACAACACACCGATCTTCAGTTGAACAGCCTGTCCCGTGCGCTCCATCCCGAGTTCGCTGGTGAGAAAAGACAAAGGGCGAAGCCTTGATGCTTCGCCCTTCTTCTATAGTGCCCCGGAACAACCGCCCTCTGACCTTGAGGATTGGCAGGCGCCCCAGAATTGACTGGAACGCCCATGGTTGACCCCGTGGGTGGGTCTGCAGCATAGAAACCTATTCTGCCGGGCCGGCAGTTTCGACGCCGCCCCGATGCAGTTTCTTGTGCGTACCGGTCAGTTTCATCACGAAGACGAAGAAGACCGGCGCGAAGAGCACGCCCAGCACGGTGGCTGACAGCATCCCCCCCACCACGTTGATGCCGATCGCGTTCTGGCTGGCGGCCGAGGGTCCGGTGGCCGTCGCCATCGGCACGACCCCCATGGTGAAGGCCAGCGAGGTCATCAGAATCGGCCGGAACCGCAGGCGGCAGGCTTCCACCGTGGCCTCCATCAGTCCCCTGCCCTGTTCGATGAGGTCTTTCGCCACCTCGACGATCAGGATCGCGTTCTTCGCCGACAGGCCGACGATGGTGATCAGCCCGACGGTGAAGAACACGTCGTTCTCAAGCCCGGTCAGCGTCACGGCGGCAACCGCACCGATCGCGCCCATCGGAACGATCAGCATCACCGACAGCGGAATGGACCAGCTGCCATAAAGGCCCGCGAGGCAGAGGAAGACGAAGAGCACCGACAGGCCAATCAGGATCGGCGCCTGACTGCCGCTCTGGATTTCCTGCAGCGACTGACCGGTCCACTGGAAGGCGAAGCCGGGGGGAAGGTCGCCGGCCAGGCGCTCCATCTCTGCCAGCGCCTCGCCCGAGGAATAGCCCGGCGCCGCCTCGCCGTTGATGCGGATCGAGGGATAGCCGTTGTAGCTGACGATCTGCGCTGGCCCATAGCCCCACTCTGCCGTCGCGAAGGAGGAGAGCGGCACCATACCCCCCTGCACGTTGCGCACGTTGAGCTTCATCACCTCCTCGATGTTCGCCCGAGCATAGGGTTCGGCCTGCACAATGACGCTTTGCATCTTGCCGTCGTTGGGGAAGTCGTTGACATAGCCCGATCCCAGCGCGACCGAGATGGTGCGATTGATCTCGCCGAAGGTGACGCCGAAGGCGTTGGCCTTCTCGCGATCGACCTTGAGGTTGAGCTGCGGCCCCGGGGACAGACCCTCGATATACATCTGGCCGAGGATCGGGCTTGCCGCACCGCCGGCCATGATCTGCCCCGCGGCCTCCTGCAGCGCCGCGTTGCCCTGGTTGGCGCGGTCCTGCAGCCGGAAGGCGAACCCCGAGCCGGTGCCAAGACCCTGGATCGGCGGCGGCGAGATGGCGAAGGCAAAGCTGTCGCGGATCGAAAACAGCATTCCCGACAGCTTGCCGGCCAGTGCGCCGGCATGCAGATCCGGGCGCTCGCGTTCGGCCCAGTCCGTCAGAGTGATGAAGCTGATCGCCGAGTTCGGCCCCTGACCGGAGAACGAGAACCCTTGCACCATCACGACATCCTTCACCCCTTCGGTCGACAGGGCGAACTGTTCGGCCGTCTTGGTCACTTCACGCATCCGGAACGAGGTCGCTTCGGGGGGCGATTGCAGGGAGGCGATGAGGTAGCCCTGATCTTCCTGCGGCAGGAAGGCCGAGGGGATGCGGACATAGAACCAGCCCAGCCCGATCACCAGCGCCAGATAGATGATCATCATCCGCCCGGCGCGCCGGGTCAGCCCGCCGACCAGCCCGGCGTAGCCTCGCGAGGCGCGGTCGAAATTGCGGTTGAACCAGCCGGCTGGTCCTTTCTTCGCATGGGCGTGCCCCTTGGGGATCGGCTTGAGGAAGGTGGCACAGAGCGCCGGCGTCAGCGACAGCGCCAGGAAGGCCGAGAAGAAGATCGACACCACCATGGTCAGCGAGAACTGCTGATAGATGATCCCCACCGACCCGGGGAAGAAGGCCAGCGGAACGAACACCGCCATCAGCGCCAGCGTGATGCCGATGATGGCCCCCGAAATCTGGCCCATGGCCTTCTTCGAGGCCTCCTTGGGCGACAGGCCTTCTTCGGACATGATCCGTTCGACATTCTCGACCACCACGATGGCGTCGTCGACGAGGATGCCGATGGCAAGGATCATCGCGAACATGGTCAGCACGTTGATCGAGAAGCCCGCTGCCAGCATCACCGCCAGAGTGCCCGACAGGGCGATGGGCACCACCAGCATCGGAATGACGGTATAGCGGAAGCTTTGCAGGAAGATCAGCATCACCACGAAGACCAGCGCGACCGCCTCGGCCAGCGTATGCAGAACCTTCTCGATCGAGGCCGAGACGAAGGGCGTGGTGTCGTAGGGGATGAAATAGCTCACCCCCTCCGGGAACGTCGGCGACAGCCTGTCCAGCAGGTCGCGTACCCCCTTGGCGGTGTCGAGCGCGTTGCCCGTGGGCGAAAGCTGAATGCCGATCTGGGCCGCTTCCTGCCCGTTCAGGTAGGATTTGAACGAATAGAATTCGGCGTCCACCTCAATCCGCGCCACATCCGACAGCCGGACCAACGAGCCGTCATCACGGGCGCGCAGCACGATCTGGCCGAACTCCTCCGGCGTGCTCAGTTGGCCGGTGACCAGCAAGGTGGCCTGGGTCTGCTGGCCATCCGGCGCGGGATCGACACCGATCGAGCCGGCCGAGACCTGGGCATTCTGTTCGGCGATGGCGGCGGTGATGTCGGTGACCGACAGATCGAGCCCGACCAGCTTGGCCGGGTCGATCCAGACCCGCATCGCCCGTTCGGCAGAGAAGAGCTGCGCCTTGCCGACCCCCGGCACACGCCGGATTTCATTGAGCACGTTGCGGGTCGCGTAATCCGCGATCGCCACGGCGTCGTAGCCGGACTCTGGCGTCGCCGCCAACGAGACGAACATCAGATAGCTCGACCCGGCCTCTTCGACCAGAAGCCCCTCCTGCTGCACGCGCGGCGGCAGTGACGCCTCGACCCGGCGCAGGCGGTTCTGGGTATCGACCACCGCCTGGGCGACGCTGGTGCCCGAGGCGAAGGTTACGGTGATGGTCACCGCCCCGGTCGATTCCGAGGTGGATTCGAAATAGAGCAGGCCGGGAATGCCGTTCAGCTCCTCTTCGATCGGCTGGGTGACCTGTAGATAGAGATCCTCGGGCGAGGCGCCAGCGAACCGGGTTGAGATCGTCACCTGCGGCGGCGCCACGTCCGGATATTGCGCGATGGGCAGCGACGGCAGCGACAAGACGCCGGCCAGCACGATGAAGATCGCGATGACCCAGGCGAGCACCGGGTTGTCGATGAAAAACTTTGCCATGACAGACTCTTAATTCCCTGCGGCCGCCGTAGCGGGTTGGGTATCGATGCGTTGTGCGCAGGCGGCCGGAATTGAGGCCTCGCTTGCGACGGGATCGCTCCAGCACACGGGGCTGACGGGGGCGCCGGGACCGATTTTCTGGAAGCCATCGACAATGACCATATCACCGGCGGCCAACCCGCTTTCGACCGTCACCAAGTTTCCGGTTTCCCTGCCCAAGACAACGTTGTGCGGCTCAACCACCTGGCCGGCGCCGACGACAAAGATCTGCGCCGCGCCCGATGCGCCGCGGCGGACGGCCTGGGTCGGCACCGTGATCGCCGCATCCTGCACCGCCTGTTCGACCGAGACGCGGACATACATGCCGGGCAGCAAGGTGCCATTCGGATTGGGGAACTGGGCACGAAGCGTCACCTGACCGCTCGATCGTTCGACCGAGGCCTCGGCAAAAAGCAGCTTGCCAGGATGGGGATAGAGCGATCCGTCATCGAGATAGAGCGCGACCTGCGCCGCACCGGGTTCCACCTGCTTGAGCGCGCCCGAATCCAACGCCCGGCGCAGCCGCAACAGTTCCGACACCGGTTGCTGCATGTCCGCATAGACGACATCGAGCTGCTGGATGGTGGTCAAAACCTCCCCCTGCGCCGATACCAGGGCGCCTTCGGTCACCTGCGCGCGGCCGGTACGTCCCGAGATCGGCGCCCGGATTTCGGTATAACCCAGATTGACTTCCGCCGCGCGCAACTGTGCGCGGGCTTCGGCAAGCCCGGCCTCCGCTTGCAGTTTGGCCGTAACTGCGGTGTCGTAATCCGCCTTGCTGGTGACGCTGCGGGCATTGAGCGAGGCATAGCGACTTTCGGTTTGCCGCGCGTCGGCCAAGACTGCCTCGGCTCTTGCGACAGAAGCTCGCGCCGCCTCAACAGCGATTTCATATGTGGCACGATCCAACCGGAACAGAACGTCACCTTCCTGAACGACGCTGCCTTGTTCGTAAACGCGCTCCTCCACGATTCCGTTCACCCGGGGGCGCACCTCGGCGACTCGTGTTGCACTGACCCGGCCGGGCAGTTCCGAGGTGATGGCAACCTGATGCGGTTCGACCACGACGACACCGACGGAACTGGCTGGAAATCCTTGCCCGCAGGCGGGTGAGGAGACGATCAGACCAATCACGATCAGCACCGCAAGAAGCACGGTCTTCATCGCGTTCCGCATTTCCGCCATGTCCGAGG
Source organism: Pseudodonghicola xiamenensis DSM 18339 (assembly GCF_000429365.1). GTDB lineage: Bacteria > Pseudomonadota > Alphaproteobacteria > Rhodobacterales > Rhodobacteraceae > Pseudodonghicola > Pseudodonghicola xiamenensis. The sequence continues at coordinate 22,317 of NZ_AUBS01000042.1, forward strand.
AAAGACGCAGATCCCCCTGCCGGCAGTGCCGATCAGAAACGAGCAACATTTTTGGTCTCCTTGTCGGATCCGGCCATTGCTTCCAGATCGCGTTTATTTTTCAAAGCAAATACTTTGAAAATACTTTTGCCCGAATATGTCAAGCAAATACTTTGAAAAATTCGAGCGGGCCGAGATCGCCGCTTACGCTATAGACAGCTTGAACCAGGCTCCGAAAACCGGCCGACCCGAACCGGCGTAAAGCCAGGTCCGGGCCGACCTCCAACCGTCCGGCGGGCCGCCATAGGGGCAACCTGCTCCTCTCGGGTGGGTGGCGCGAGATCGGAACACGGCAATGGGTGACACCCCGCCGTGGCGAGACGCCACCGGATTGCCGGCTGGTAAGGAAGAAACTCAGATCATATCGTTACCCGGCGGGAGAAAACCCTTTCGAACGCCGGGCACGCCAGGTCATCCAGGCATTGAGACAAAGCAGCACCAATACGATCACCGGCGGAATTGCATGCGGATATTCTCCATGCAGCACGACAGTGAGCGCTGCCGAGGTCATCACCGCCCCGGCAAGGGCACAGCCGACAAGCCGGAGCGCCGGTGACAGCATCAAGAGCGCGGACGTCCATTCCAGAAGCCCGGTGACAATGTGGAACCAGTCCGGAAAGCCCCAGCGGCTGTAATCGGCGAGAACTGCGGGAGAGGCGAAAATGTTGAGAGTTCCCCCGAGCACGAAGAATGCGCTCAGAAGCCCCGCGTAAACGTGCCGCCAGGATATTTTTCTCATGGTGCTGTTCCCTTTTCCCTTTGATCGACCAATTCCAGCGGACAGACGGAATTGTAGCGCCGGCGATGCCAGATCAGCGGCCAGCGACTGTCATCATTCGCGATCTGCCGCGGCTGACCGGTAAAAAGAATGTGTCCGGCCAGTTTCACCTCGGTGATGACGAGACAGTCCATCGTCACCACAGAGTCGAGGAGGCGCGGCTGCCCAGAGGGCCAGTCTTGCCAGTTGCCGTGATCGAAACGATGTTCGGCGGCAACTTTGCCGGCAAATGCGTCCGCCACCGCCTGCTGGCTTTCCGAAAGCATGGCGAAGGAAAACGCCCCGACCTTTTGGATCAGCGAGGCGAGCGCCGAACCTGCATCAATGGAAATCAGGATCCCCGGGGGCGTCACGCTGAGGGAAAGTGCCGCCGTCACGGTCCTGCCAAGGCGCTGGTCCTCGCCCTGGGCGGTCACGAGGCAGGCAGTCGCAGCAAGAGAAGCCATGGCATCCCGAAAATCCTGTTGGGCAACGGCGCCGCCGAAGTCGGAAGGCGATTGCGGATTGCCACGCTCGGCAAGGCGATTAGCGAGGGACATCACGATCCACTCCCCGGGTTAGGAGAAAACAACGTTTGCAGCTTGTTCGGGACGCCATCCATCTGATCGGCGTTTTCCGGGACCGCGCCGTGCTGGGTGATGACCGGCCAGATCTCGGCATACTTACGGTTGAACGCCACCCATTCGCTCATGCCGGGATCGGTATCCGGGCGGATCGCATCGGCTGGACATTCAGGCTCGCAAACCCCGCAGTCGATACATTCGTCAGGATGTATCACCAGCGTGTTCTCCCCCTCGTAGAAGCAATCCACGGGGCAGACTTCGATACAGTCCATGTATTTGCAGGCGATACAGTTTTCAGTGACGACATAGGTCATGGGGATCGTCCAGTTCGAAGGGGGCCGCCCGGCCGCGAGCGGGAGAGATGCCTTGGCAGGGCGCACCTCCCCCGCTCAGGCGAGGTTCGCTTCGGCGAATTCGTAGTTCGCCAGATTGTCGAGGAAATTGGTCACGTAGTCCGGACGCCGGTTGCGGAAATCGACGTAATAGCTGTGTTCCCAGACATCGAGGCCCAGCAGCGCGGTGCCTTCGCCGGTGGCCAGTGGGTTCACGCCATTGGGTGTCTTGGTCACGGCCAGGGTGCCGTCGGCCTTCTGGATCAGCCAGGCCCAGCCCGAGCCGAACTGGCCGACAGCGGCGGCCTTGAACGCATCCTTGAACTGATCGACGGAACCGAAGGCCTCGACGATCTTGGCTTCCAGCTTGCCCGGCATCGCACCACCGGCCGGCGACAGCGCGTTCCAGAAGTGGATATGGTTCCAATGCTGCCCTGCATTGTTGAAGACAGGTGCACGCGCCGGATCGCCATAGGTCAGGGAGATGATGTCTTCCAACGTCTTGCCTTGCAGGTCGGCATTCGCCTCGACGAAGCCGTTGAGCGCGGTGACATAGGCCTGATGGTGCTTGTCATGGTGCAGTTCGAGCGTTTCCTGGCTCATGCCGCGTTCTGCGAGGGCGGCATGTGCATAGGTCAATGAGGGCAGTTCGAAAGCCATTGTCTCTCTCCTTCTGAGCCGGCGCTTGCGCTAGGCGACTCATTTTGATAATTAATCAAGCATGAGCTTTGAAAAACATTGAGACCAATATGTCAAGCGATGACTTGGAAAATTATGCGTGGTCCCCCCGCGGCCCAGCCGAGCGCATCCTGATAACGCTCAAGATGCAGGGCGCGTTGACGTCATCTCAAATCGGTGAAAAGCTCGGGATTACCGGCGAAGCGGCAAGACAGCAGCTTACGAAACTGGCGGAAGAGGGCGTCGTGCGGGACGAACGCCGCGCCTCAGGACGAGGCCGCCCGTCAACCTACTGGCATTTAACGAAAAAAGGGCAATCTCGCTTCCCTGACAGCCATGCGGCCCTGACGGTGGAATTGCTTGCCTCCATCCGTGACGTGCTGGGCCAGGATGCGCTCGACCGGATCATCGGTGCCCGCGAGGGCAGCACCCAGTCCCGTTATGCGGCCGCCATGGCGGTTTGCAGCAGCTTGAAGGAGCGGGTTGAGAAACTTGCAGAGCTGCGTTCGGGCGAAGGTTATATGGCTGTCGCGGAAGAGGCTGGCGATGATGCCATGCTCCTGATCGAAAACCATTGCCCGATCTGCGCCGCGGCGATTTTCTGCCAGGGCTTTTGTCGCGCCGAGAAGACGGTTTTCGAAAATGTCCTGGGGCATGGCGCAACTGTGGAACGGCTTGAGCACATCGTGAACGGCGGGCGGCGGTGCAGCTATCTGATCAGATATGATTGCCCGGATTACCTGCCTCGCGACGAAACGGATCAGAGGTAAGCACTGTCCTTACAGGACGGAAGCCGCCTGCCTGCCCTCCGGCGACGAGCGCATTTTCGTCCACGTCATCAACAGAGCCCGCGCACGGAAAATCACTGTTGCGGCACATCGGCGCTCTCGCGTCGCTCTCCAAGCCATTCGCCCTCATCCCCCCGTATTCTACTTCTGTGCCCCAGCGTCTTCGACAGCAACGCTCGCCGTCATCCCCGCGGCAAGTGCCATCCCTTCGGGCACCTCGTCGATCCCGATCCGCACCGGAATACGCTGCGCCAGCCGCACCCAGGTGAACACGGGCTCCACTGACGGCAGGCCCTGCGCATTGGGGGCAGTGTTGCTGTCGGCGATGCCGCGTCCGAAGCTCTCGATATGTCCCGACAGGTCGTTTTGCATGCCCATCAGGCCGATACGGACGGGATCGCCTACCTCGATCCGAGCCAATTGGGTTTCGCGAAAATAACCTGTCACTCGAAAACTGTCGGCATCCAGAAGCGCGACTGCGGCCGTGCCCGCCATAGCATAGTCGCCCTGACGCAGGTGCAGGTTGGTGACATAGCCCGACACTGGTGCGCGCACGGTGGTGCGCTCGAGATTCAGCCTGGCAACATCGAGCGCCACCTCCGCGCTGCGATAGGCGGCATTGGCGGCAGCGGCCTCCTCGGCCACTTGCTCAGCGCTTTCCTGACTGATCGCCCCCTTCTCCCGCAGGGTGGCATTACGCTTGGCCTGCGCGAGTTTGAAGACCATGGTTTCGTGTGCCGTGTCGAGGTCGGCCTGCGCCGACTTGAGGGCCAGTTGAAACCGTTCCTTTGAAATCCCGAACAGGACATCGCCCGCCTGCACCAGTTGGTTGTCGCTCACATAAACGGTCTGGATCGGCCCCGAGACCTCGGGGGCGACCCGCACGACATCTGCGGTAACCTTGCCGTCCCGGGTCCAGGGCGCGTTGACATAGTAATCCCAGAGGTGGTTCCCGAGCACCAAGGCGCAGACGAGCACAGCGGCGGTCAGAGCGAAACCTCCGGCCTTATGTTTGAGTTTGGAGATCATGATGCGGCTTGCTCCAGACAAAGCATGACAGTTCCGAGAACCGTGAAGTAAAGAGCGACATCGAACAGCGCGGGGTGCCAGACGTGTCGGTACAGCCCGGTTCGCGCCAATCCGGCGTGTAGCAGCCGGTAAACGAGGTAACAGGCAAGCGCGGCAATCAGCAGCGAGGGGATGAAGATGCCGAAGAGGTCGATATCCGGTTTCATGCGATCAGCCTCCGTGCGGGAAGTGTGAATTTGGGTGGGGCAAGCCCTGGGCAGGCTCCGCTGCGCAGTCCGACAAGCGCGTCGCACAAGCGAGAGGACTCAGGGCCCGCCTCGAAAAGCACATCGTTCAGACAGCGGTCGAGGGTTTCGGCCACCGCCTTCTTGCACTTGGCGAGACCTCCGGCGCCCTGTTGATATTGCATGGCGATCTGGCCGAGCAGGTCGTCCAGAAGTTTGTGATCCCGGCGCGGCATTTCGCGCCGGATGCGCTGAAGTTCGAGCACAGTCAACCCGACGCGGAGATCGCGCAAGACGTCGTTTTCCTGCTCCTCCGACCCCGCCGGCAAAAGCGCCAGACGCGGCGCGATCAGGCCCAGCCGATCCGTCATCCGCCCGGCGATCAGTTCGGGATCGATCCGGCGCGTGCCGGAGGCCAGGTCAGCCACAACCCGCCAGCCTGAGTGCAACAACCGCGCCACGCTCCATTCGGTGCTGACCGCCCGCACTGTCGCGAGCGTCATCATCGCCAGCGCCACACCGTCAAAGGTGGCAAGGCTGGCATTGGCGAAGGCGTTGAAATCAGTGGTCACATGGTTGTCCAGTGTCAGCATGTAGATCAAATTGACACTGATCTGAAAGCCCATCAGCCAGGTCGCGGGCACCGCCAGAAGCACGCCTGCGGGGATCAGCACAAACCCCAGAGCGACGGCAAGTGCATAGAAACTGCCGACCAGCGGCATGATCGCGAATTTATACAGAAAGGCCGCGCCCAGCGCGATCAGCATAAAGGTCAGCACCTTGCGCAGCACCGGCGTCGCATTGTCCATGGCTGCGAGAACACAGCACAGGATGGAGCCGATCTGCGGAATGCCCGCGCCATAGGACCAGCCGGACCAGCTCCAGATGCCGCAGCCCACCAGTGTAACGATGACCACCGAGAGCGCCGAGCGCAGCGCGATGCCGTAGTCGACATGCAGCTCCCGCCCTTGCCGGTGCCGAGTGGCTAGGTTGCGGCGCAGCGTATGGGCCTCGCCCGAGGACAGATCGGAGCGCAGAACTTCGCAATCCGCCCAGACCTCGACCAACGCCTTGAGCCGACCGGTCAGACGCAGTGCCAGCAGAACACCCCAGTCGCGCGCGCTCTTCCAATTGAGCCCTGTCCTGGTCGATCTCAGCCAAAAGCGCATCGGTTTCCACCTTGGCTGCAGAGGCGTCAAAGGTGCCCGGCATCAGCCAGCGCACAACCGGCTCCAAGATCGCGCTGCGCTCCGCAGAGGCACAGGCATCCCGACCGAGCGCCGCCAGAAGATCTTCGGTCTCGGAGAGCAAAGGCAGCACCGCAATCATCCGCTGTTGCAGCGCGGCCATGCGTTCGGCAATGACGCGGCCCTCGGCGCCCTCATGTTCGACCTGATCAGTAAAACCACGCAGCGCCACCGCATCGGCGGCCAGTTTATGACGCTCTTCGCGAAGCACCGCACTGTCTACCTCGCCGGTCAAGACATCGCGCGTCAGTTTACGGGCATTGTCGAGCCAGCCTTCGACCCGATGTGCCAGAACCGGACCGGCATGTTGTGGGAACACCACCCGAGAGATCACTGCCGCGCAGAGAATGCCGATGGCAATCTCCTCGACTCGCGCCACGGCCACATCGAAACTTGTGCCCGGCACCTGCACCAGAGTGAAGCCACTGAGTGCAACCGTGTCCCCCCCGAGCATGAAAATATAGCTGCGGGGGGAACGATCGAGCATGCTGATGAACAGGCACAGCCCGCACCAAAGTGCAATCGTCACGCTCAGTAGCAGCGGCGAGAACACCAGATTGGGTACCAGCACGACGATCATCACCGCCCCAAGGACGGTCCCCGCCAAACGGTAGACGGCACGCGACGTGGTGCCGCCGGACAGGGGGCTGACAATGATATAGACCGTGCCAATCGCCCAATAGGGGTTGGGCAGACCGCATTGCAGAGCAATCCAATAGGCCAACATACCCGCCCCGAAGGTCTTGAGCGAGAAGAGCACATGCTCCACCCGGATGCCGCCAGGGACCATCATTTGTTTTTTTGCCTGTCTTCGAGGGTGTCGAGGACGGCGGAAACTTTGCTTAGGCTCAGGACCCATTAATCGGCTTGCGGTGCCACTGGCGGCGTGATTCACGCTCTCCAACTATAGGAGGGTGTGGTGAGCAATCTTTTCTGGCTGAGCGACGAGCAGATGGCGCGGCTCGAGCCGTTTTTTCCGAAGAGCCATGGCCGCCCACGGGTCGATGATCGTCGTGTTCTGAGCGGGATAATCTTCGTCAACCGCAATGGGTTACGCTGGAGCGATGCACCGAAGGAATACGGTCCAGCCAAGACGCTCTACAACCGCTGGAAGCGTTGGAGCGAGATGGGGGTGTTCGCCCGAATATTCGAGGGGCTGGCGGCCG
>NZ_AUBS01000043.1 GCF_000429365.1 Pseudodonghicola xiamenensis DSM 18339
GCTTGATTTGTTCCAGTAATAGACAAACTTACTGTAAAATCAAAAGCATACCCCAACAGTGTACTGACTTCGACAACACGATTGATCAACGAGCAGGAACTCGCATTTTACTCCGTGAAATACGATGCATCCTGCCCGTCGCGACGGTCAAATACCTCGCGACGTAGAGCCCTTATTCGGATTGGTGGTCATAGCACAAGCGAAACACCCGGTCCCTTCCCGAACCCGGCCGTTAAGCGCTGTCGCGCCAATGGTACTGCGTCTTAAGACGTGGGAGAGTAGGTCGCCGCCAGTCCTAATAAGCGCTCTAATTCCTCTCTATAGCGATCAATATCCCAATATATGTCGGTAAGCTCCAGGTTGCAGCTAGATGGTTGTCGACCTCTCATGCCGTTGCGCAGATCCCGTGCGCGCACTCCCCCCACACAGCCCTCCGGAAACCTATCCTCCCTCTTGGGACGGCTCTTTTTCTGGCCGAAAATATCCCGGGGCAGGGCAACCTCAGCCAGGCCGCCGGCAGGCCACACAGCCGTCAACCTTCCCTGCTCCGGCCTCCGGAGTGGCTGAGCGTCACCCCCTGCCTCCATCAGATGGAACGCAGAATCTCATCGCTTCGGCGCTGGCCGTAACGCATGCTCCAGCCGATCATCAGGGCGAAGACGCTAATCCACATCGCTTCACTGAGGATCAGAAACGCGGCAGGTGGTATGAACGGGATCAGAATGGCGCGGCTCAGCGCCTCGCAAATCAACACCAGGGCCCAGACCCTGGTCATGAAACGCATCATCTTGCGGTAGTCCGCAGATCGTTCCCATAGCGCCGCGATATCGGCTCGGTCGGCGGCATCCCCTCGATCCGCGAGGTAGAAGACCAGCGGACGGGGGAACAGCAGTGACGCGGCGAAGGCCAGTCCGACCGATCCGGTGATCAGTGAACCCTTCAGCAGAGCCAGATAGGCGCTGTCGAACCACAGGCTGCTGATCAAGGACGCCAGCGTGGCCGTCAGGGTGATGATCGAGATCGCGGCGATCTGACGTTGCCTGACCCAGGATATAAGGATCATTCCAATGGGGAACAGTGATCCGATTGCCAGGGCATAGACCACTGACAGCCCGTAGTGGCGTGCGATCAGAAAGACCACATAGGGCAGGGGCGCGCCGAAGATGATATCATTCCGCATGGCCCCATTGTTCTGAGACAGAGCTTTATGAACCAATAACTTTTGTCACTGAGCGTGTTTTTGATGGCTCCGGCGTGGCTGGTTGATCACATTCAAGGCACCGATCGCCAGAAGGGACGCTGCACCGGGGTCGCGCGGCCGGTCGGTATGGTCCGGGTTAGAGGCGCCCGGTCAGCAGCAGTGAAATGCCCGGGAAGGCCAGCAGGATGGCAAGGCGCAGCAGATCGCTCAGTACGAAGGGGAGGACCCCGACCATGATGGTCTCGAACCGCATCCTGCGCGCGGCGCTTTTCACCATGAAGAGGTTCATCCCCACCGGTGGCGTGATCAGCCCCAGTTCGACAGTCACCACGGCGATGATGCCGAACCAGACGGGATCGTATCCATTGGCGAGGATGACGGGAAAGAAGATCGGCACCGTCAGCAGGATCATTGCCAGGCTCTCCATGAAGCAGCCAAGCACCACATAGAAGACCAGAATGCCCGCCATCACCTGCCAAGGGGAAAACCCGTTTTGGGTGAGGAAGTCGACCAGCGCCGAAGATAGCTGCGATGTGGTTAGCACGAAACCGAAAACTTCGGCCCCGATCAGGATCAGGAAGATCGACCCGGTGGTGATGACGGTCTCGACAAAGGCAGCGACCAGCTCTTTGCGAGGAATGCGGCGCTTGAGGGCATAGAGCAGCGACAATGCGGCGCCGACGCCACCGGCTTCGGTCGGGGTGAAGAGATTGCCGTAAAGTCCGCCCATCACCAGACCGAAGAGCAGCAGGGAGGGCGCGAACAGGCGCAGCGTTTCGACCCGGCGACCCGGCTCCGTCACATGGGGGGGCTCTGTGGCAGAGGCGGCGGTATCGGGTTTCCAGACCTGCGCCATGATCAGGATGGTCAGCAGATAGAGCACATAGGCCAGGCCGCCGGGCAGGATGCCGGCCAGGAACATCTCACCCACCGATTGTTCGGTAATCAGCGCATAGAGCATCAGCGCGATTGACGGCGGGATCAGGATCCCCAGGGTGCCGCCGGCGGCGAGCGAGCCCGTCGCCAGCCGCAGATCATAGCCATGGGCGCGCATCTCGGGCAGGGCGACCCGGGTCATGGTGGAGGCCGTGGCCAGGGAGGAGCCCGACACCGTCGAGAATACGGCCGAGGCGGTGACCCCGGCGGCAGCCAACCCGCCGGACCAGCCGTGCGTCAGCAGCAGCGCGCCGCGGAACAGATCCGCTGCTACCCCCGAACGGGAAATCAGATTGCCCATCAGCAGGAACAGGGGGATCAGCGTAAAGGAATAGCTGGTGATCGTCTCGAAGGTGGCAGTCTTCAGCACGTTCAGCGCCGGGGCAAAGCTCACGATGGCAGAGAACCCGGCGATACCGGCGCCGATCATCGCCAGGCCGACCGGTGCACCCAGCAGGACGGCGACGAATACCGCAAAGACCGAGATATATCCGATCAGCAAGGGGGCCATCACAAAAGCTCCGCCTTCTGGCTGCGGCTGGTCAGCGTTTCGCGCAGTGCCACCACGGCCAGCGCGGCGCATTCCAGCGTATAGAGCCCATAGATCAGATACATCGGCAGGCGCAGATCCTGTGTCTCCTCCTGACGGGCCAGGCTGGCGAGCGTCTCGTGATAGAACAGCCGGCACAGGATTGCGGCCAGCAGGACAATCGCGGCGAACCACAGGCGGGCGATGGCGAGCTGCAGGGGTTGAGGCAACCGCCCGACAAGGATGTCGACCGCGATCATGCCGCCGCGCATCGAGGCGGTCAGAGCCGCCAGTGCGATCATCCCCAACAGGTAGGAGACCTGTTCAATGGCTCCGGGAAGCATCAGGTTGATCGCGGTATCGGTCAGATCGAAGATCAGCCGGGCCAAAACGTTGAACCCCACGACGAAGACCATATAGGCCAATCCGATCCCTGCGAGGGCAATACAGGCGGCTTCGATGCCCTCGGCCAGACGCCGAAGTGCGGAAACAAACATGTTCATCCCGTGACCTCTGCAAGGGGAAAGCCGGGCCGCCGTCAGGGGGCGGCCCGCAGCTCGGGGCAGAGGCTCAGTTCAGCTCTGCCTGGCACTCGGAGACATAGCTCTTGACGGCGGCATAGGTGGACGTGCCGGGCAGTCCCCGGGCGTCAAGCTCGGCGATATAGGCGTCCGAGGCCCGTTGTGCGGCAGCATCCCATCGGGCGCGTTCCGCCTCGTCCAGGGTGATGACCGTCGATTCCTTCTCCAGCCGCGCGAGGGTCTTGGCTCCTGCCTCGTCATAACCTTTGCCGGCGATCACCGCCCATTTCATGCCGCTGTTGTCATCCACCGCCTTTTTTGCCTCGGGGGAGAGGGCCTCGTATTTGGCTTTGTTCATGGTGGTGACGAAGGCCAGTGCGTAGAAGCCGAAGACGGTGTGATAGCCGGTCAGCTCGTCCAGCCGGAAGCTGTCGACGCTTTCCCAGGGTAGCATATAGCCGTCGATCGCGCCGCGCTGCAGTGCCTCATAGGTATTGGGGGCGGGCATGCCGACGGGTTCGGCGCCCAATTCGTCCAGCAGGCCGCCGACAACTTGCGTCGGGCGCCGCAGCTTGACCCCCTTGAGGTCCTCCAGCCGGTGCACCGGGATTTTTGCGGTATGCAGATGGCCTGGATCGTGGGTGTGGACGAAAAGAACGTGGGTATCCTTGAACTCCTCGTCCAGTGCACCGGAATCGAAGAGCTTTTGAAACGCGCAGGAGCCGACCGCACCGGTCTGGAACAGGCCTGGCAGTTCCATGATCTGGGCCAGAGGGAAACGCCCGGCGGTATAGCCGGGAACGGTCCAGGCGATATCGGCGATGCCGGTGACGGCGTTGTCGTATCCGGCGGCAGCCTTGCCCAGTGTCTGCGCCGGAAAGATCTGAACGTCGAGGGCATCGGCGCCGGCCTCGACCGCGGTGGCCCAGTCTTCAAAGATGGTCTGGTTCTGCCAACTTGCCGCTGACATGAAATGTGCATAGCGCAGGGTATCCTTGGCGTGAAGCGGCGCTGCGGCGCCAAGGGCGAAAGTGACGGTGAGGGCCAGTTTCTTCAGCATGTCTGTCCGGGTCTCCCTGTCAGGGTGCAGTGGCTCCATCGCACGATCAGATGATGTATAATCATGCGATGATGCAGCGGATCGTCTATCCAGGATGCAAGGTCAATGACCTGTCCCCCAGACGGGGCATTTCACGGGAAAAAGAGGATTGGCTGCACCGGTTCTGGACCAGCCGGCGTGCCGGCTGGTGCTGCGCGAGACGAGGAGGCATGGGGCGGGGGCTGCTTAGTGCAGGAGTCCGGCCAGAAGCGGTGCGACAAGTACATTCATCATGCCCACCAGCACCATGACCAGCCCGGAGATCGCGCCCTCAGTCTGGCCGATCTGATGCGCCTTGGCGGTGCCGGCGCCATGGGCCGCCACACCGAAAAGCGCGCCGCGCGCCAGGGCGGAGCGCAGCGGCACCCGCGTTAGCAGCACATCGCCCATCACTGTCCCCGCGACGCCGGTGAGGATGACGAAGACGGCCGTCAGTTCGGGCACGCCGCCGATGTCGCCGGAGACCTCCATCGCGAAGGGCGTGCTGATCGACCGGGGCAGCAGGCTCAGCCGGAGTGCGCCGCTCAGTCCCAGCACGGTGGCCAGCCCCCAGCTTGTCAGCACGGCAGTCAGGCTGCCGGCGATCATGCCGACCAGCAGCACCGGCCATTGCGCCCGGATCAGCTTGCGGTGTTCGTAGATCGGGATCGCGAAAGCCACCGTCGCCGGCCCCAACAGCAGGATCAACCAGCGGGTGCCACCAATGTAATCGCCATAGTTGCCGTGCAGCGCCACCAGCAGCGCGCCGACCAGAACGGGCGTCAGCGCCATCGGCATCAGCCACCAATAGCCCAGCCGGCGATAGAGCCGTTTCGACAGGGCATAGAGGCCGATGGTCGCGACCGACCAGAACAGCGCATGGGCGAGCGGGTTAGTGAGAAGTGCGCTCATGACCAAGCCTCCAGCGCAGGAACAGATCAACGGCCAGACCGGTCACCAGCATCACCGCAAGGGTGCTTATCAGGATGACCGCCAGAACCTTCAGCCCGATCAGCCCGAGGAATTCGTGGTGATCGACCACCGCCAGGGCGGCTGGCACGAAGAACAGGATCATGTCGGCCAGAAAACAGTTGGCGCCGCGCCGGGCGCTGAAAACGCTGAGCCGCTGTGTCAGCAGCAGCCCCAGCAGCACCACCATGCCGATCAGCCCACCAGGCAGTGGCAGGCCCAGAAGTCGGACAAGCCCTTCGCCCAGTCCCCAGAAGGCGAAGACAAGCGTCACCTGCAACAGGCGGCTGCGGCGCAAGGCGCGGCGAAGACGGAGGAGAAGAGGGCGTAACATCATGGACCGAAAATAGGATCGGACGGATCATGATGAAAATGAATTGATTGACTGATATCTATTCCGATATGGACTTGATGTGGAATTCAGAACGCTCAGGGTCTTTGTCGAAGTCGTGCGCCAGGGGGGCTTTTCCCAGGCGGCGAAGGTGATTTTCTCGACCCAGTCCACTGTCAGCAAGGCGGTCAAGCAGTTGGAGGATGAGCTTGGTGTGCCACTGCTGGATCGGATCGGTCACAGAAGTGTGATGACCGCGGCAGGAGAAGTCGTCTATCGGCGAGGCATCAAGCTGTTGGCTGAACGCGATGACCTGCTGGCCGAGCTGGACGAGGTGCGCGGGCTGAAGCGCGGCGTTCTGAGGCTGGGCCTGCCGCCGGTCGGCAGCAGCACGCTGTTCGCGCCGGTCTTCGCCCGGTTCCGCCAGCGCTATCCAGGGGTGGAAATCCGGTTGCTGGAACATGGCAGTTCGCAACTCGAGGCGATCCTGCGCGCCGGGGACATCGACTTTGCCGGGCTTCTGGCACCGATGTCCGAGGAATTCGACTGGCAGGTTGTACGCAGCGAACCGTTGGTGGCACTGCTGCCGATAGATCATCCGTTTGCCTCCCGTCCGAGGCTGAGCATCGAAGAGCTGCGCGAGATGCCCTTCATCATCTTTGAACGCGGGTTCACCCTGAATCGCATGGTTCTGGATCGCAGTCGCGAGGCCGGGTTCGAGCCGGTGATCGCAGCGCAAAGCAGTCAGATCGACTTCATGATCGAATTGGTGGCGGCGGGGATCGGCGTGACTTTCCTGCCGCGGATGATCGCGGCTCAGCGGCAGCATCCGATGGTTCGCGCGGTGGAACTGACCGCCCCGGGCATGGTCTGGCGGATGAGCATGGCCTGGCGGCGCGGTGCTTATCTGTCGGGTGCTGCACGCGCCTGGCTCGATCTGCTGGGCGAGGTTCACGGCGGTGACGCGGGGCAGATGTGAAAAGGGCGCCCGGCCGGGGCGCCCTTGGTCTTCGGGCTCAGGCCAGTGTGGTCAGCAGGCCGGCCATCATCCGGGTGCGCGGGACGACCATGTCCTCGTAGATATGCTCTTCCAGTGTATGCAGCCCGGCGCCCTTGACGCCCAGCGAACACAGGCTGGGGATGCCCAGGGCACCGGTAAAATTGGCATCCGATCCGCCACCCTGGCTGCGGTGCGGCATGGCATAGCCCAGCTCCTCGGAAATCGCCTTGGCCTGTTCGTAAAGCGCCATGGTGCCCGGCATGTCGGGTTCCCAGACCGGGCGGGTGACGCCCCGGGTGACGGTGAACTTCACCCCGTTGCGCTCGCCCGAAAGCGCCAGCATCTTTTCGATCCCCGCATCCAGGTCAGCTTGTTCCTTGGCCATTGAAAGGCATTCGGCGCTGGCGAAGGAGGGCACGCAATTCACCCATTGGCCCGAGGCGATGTTGTTGCAGGAGAAGGTGCAATCCTCGCTCGTCATCTCTTCGATCTCGATGATCCGCTTGGCCAGTTCCCGCACGGCCGAGACCCCGCCCTTGATATCGGCGCCGGCATGGCTGGGTTTGCCTTCGGTCGTCAGATTGAACCGCGCGATGGCATAGCGGCCGGTGGTCACCCCGTTGTCGGGATGCGACGGCTCGGGGCAGAGCACGTATTTGGCGCGCTTCGCCTCGGTTTCGATCAGCGTCCGGGTGGCTGGCGTGCCGATCTCCTCATCCGGGGTGAACAGGGCGACAATGGGCAGCGGTGTCTCGATCCCGGCGTCCTGAATGGCGCGGATCGCCTCCAGCGTGATGAAGTTGCCGCCCTTCATGTCCTGAATGCCGGGGCCATAGACCTTGCCGTTTTCGCGGCGGAAAGGGTTCTTGGCCAGTGTCCCGACGGGGTGCACGGTGTCAAGATGGCCGGTGATCATGATCCCGGGCGTGCCCATCTTGGGGTGCGGGAAATGCGCCCGCACCGATCCGCCCAGTCCCATCACCCCGGGAATACGTTCGATGGTGGCGCCCAGTTCGGCGCATTTCATCGCCACCAGATCCATCATCCGGTCACAGGCGGCGCCGTCCCAGGTGGGGCTTTCGCATTCGATCCAGGGTTTCAGGCCTTCGACGATGGCATTGGTGTCGAAAGAGAGGTCTTTCCAACTGGTCATGCGGCCGCTCCGCGATAGGTGATCAGATTGACATAGATGCTGGCACCGACGGGCAGGATCGCGTCGTCGAGCACATAGCCGGGGTTGTGGGGCGCGATGGTGCCGGAGTGGCCGACGGTGCAATAGGCGCCGGGGACGATGCGCAGCATATCGGCGAAATCCTCCGAGCCCATGGCAAGCTCGTTGCGCAGTCCGGCCTGATCGGTGCCGACCACCGGTGCGGCGGCGTCGATCATCGCGTCTGACAGCGCATCGTCATTCACCAGCACGTCGAAGACATTGCGGATGTCGACGTCGATCTCGACCCCATAGCCTTCCGCCGCCCCGGCGCAGAGCGCGCGGATCCGGTCCGAGATCAGTTCACCCACTTCGGGGTCGAAGAACCGGATTGTGCCGCCGAACTCCGCCTCGTTGGGGATGACGTTATAGGCCGCGCCCGAATGCAGCATGGTGACCGAAACCACCGCCGGCTTGGTCGGCGGGATGTTGCGCGACACGATCGACTGGATTTGCTGGATCAGGTTGGTGGCGATCACGATGGGGTCGCGGCTGCCCTCTGGGTGGGCACCGTGGCTGCCCTTGCCGGTGATGCGCACGTCGAAGAAGTTCGACCCGGCCATTGCCGCGCCCTTCTTGATGCGGACCACGCCGGGCTCGTCCATGGTGGAGTTGTGCATCCCATAGATTTCATCGCAGGGAAAACGGTCGAACAGCCCATCGGCGATCATCGCCCTGGCTCCGCCCAGCCCCTCTTCTGCCGGCTGGAAGATGAAGACGGCAGTGCCGGCGAAATCCGGGTGTTCGCTGAGGTAGCGCGCCGCGCCGAGCAGCATGGTGGTGTGCCCGTCGTGACCGCAGGCGTGCATCACGCCGGGGGTCTTCGACGACCAGGGCAGGTTGGTTTCCTCGTGAATCGGCAGCGCGTCCATATCGGCGCGCAGCCCGATGGTCTTGCCGGGCTTTGAGCCCTTCAGCACGCCGACCACACCGGTCTTGCCGATGCCGGTGGTGACCTCGATTCCCCAGGATTTCAGCTTTTCCGCAACGATGCCCGATGTGCGGATTTCCTCGAACCCCAGTTCGGGGTGTTCGTGCAGATCGCGGCGGATCGCCGTCAGTTCGTCGGCATAGTCCGCGATATCTTCAATGACCGGCATTGCGGTCTCCTTCTTTCTTCGTGATGTCTTCAGGCGGTCTCGGTTTCCGGCTGGAACACTGGACCCAGCGCACCGATGCGGACACCGGGGCGCAGCCGTTGCCAGGGCAGCAGTGCAGGATCGACGGCCATCGGGCCGGGGGCGGCACAGACCATCAGATGCGAGGCAATCGGTTCGAAATCCGCGCGGAAATGGACCGAGCTCTTGACGATCAGGATCGGCTCCTCGGTCGGCTCGATGCCGACCTGGCGGAACATTTCCTGATCGGCCATCTGCGCCTTGGCCGAGACCAGGGCGATCCTGAGATCGCCAAGCTTCAGGCAGGCCGAGGGGCCCATATTCATTACCTTGCCGCGAAAATAGGGGCCCTTGGCCTCGAAATTTCCGTCCGAAAGGGCCTCAATCAGGAAGTCGCCGGTGAAGGGGGCGTCGCCCTCGACCCCGGATTGCCCACCGATCGTCAATGTGACGGTGGCTCCGACGCCCGCAGCATGGGCTGCCTGCGCCGCCTCCGGATCGTAGAGATTGCCGATGGCGCCCTTGGCGCCGAGTTTTGCCATCGCCCGGATCATGCCGGTGGTGTTGCTGTCAGCGCCGGCGCCGGGATTGTCTTGGGTATCGGAGATCACCACCGGCCCCTGACGTCCGGGCTCCGCGGCCAGCCGCATCGCTTCGGCCACGCCTTCCTCTGGGGTCCAGACCTTGCCCTTGAAGGCGGGCTCGGCGGCTTCGATGGCCTCCATCATCTTGTCGGCGGCTTCATCGGCGCCGGGGCCATAGGCCAGCACCGTCATCTGGCATTCGGGGAAGTCGGCGGCGGGAAAGCCCATGTTGAAGCTCATGTCGCGGTCCTGGCCCGACAGTTCCTCAAGCTTGGCATAGAGATCGCGCGCGGGATCGGCATGGGTGCATTGCCAGGCGATGGCGGTCAGGAAGGGGGCGATGCGCATCGCCTTTTCCGGCTTGGGGCCGGTCAGCATCCGCCCCAGCGCCCTGGCGCCGCGCAGCCCGGTTTCGGCCATGTCCACATGCGGATAGGTGCGATAGCTTTCCAGCACATCGGCCATGTCGAACATCTTCGCCGTGACGTTGGCATGCAGATCCAGGCAGACCACGATGGGAATGTCCTTGCCCAGCTTTTCGCGCAGACGGGTCAGCAGTTCGCCTTCGCCATCGTCGTGATGTTCGGTGACCATGGCGCCATGCAGATCAAGAAAGACCCCGTCGAGCGGCAGCTCGGCGACGATCCGGTCGATCATCTCGCTGGCGATCCGCTCGAAGGCGTCCTCGGTCACATGCGCCGAGGGTGAGGTGGCGCAGAAAAGGGTGGGACGCAGGTTCCAGCCCTGGGCCTCGCCTTCGCGGATGGCGCCCGAGATCGCGGCATTCACATCGCGGAAGGTTTCAATGATCTCTGCCCCGCGCATCATGCGCCCGGAGCCGCCGCCATGGGCGAAATCGTCATAGGTGGCCTTCGACGGAGCGAAGGTATTGGTTTCGTGCAGAAAGCCGCCGATCGCGATACGGGGGGCAGTCATGAGAACTCCATTGAGCAAAAGGGGGGGAGGAGGCGGCCCGATCAGGCCGCCACAGGTCGGAAGTTGGCGAAATCCCAGTCGCGGCCCGGGGCCGCGGAGAGGAGCGCCTGGGTATATTCGTGCTGCGGATTGCCCAGCACGTCACCGGTGGCGCCGATCTCGACCACCTCGCCGCGCCGCATCACGCAAACCTCGTCGCAGATTTGCGCAGCGACACGCAGGTCGTGGGTGATAAAGAGAATGGCGATGCCGGTGCGCTGTTGGATTTCGGCCAGAAGCTCCAGCACCTGCGCCTGCACCGACACATCGAGCGCGGAGACCGCCTCGTCGGCGACCAGCAGCTCGGGCTCCATTGCCAGCGCGCGGGCGATGGCGATCCGCTGCCGCTGCCCGCCCGAGAACATATGCGGATAGCGCTGGGCGGCCGAGGCTGGCAGCCCCACCAGTTCCAGCAATTCCGCCGCACGGGCGCGGGCCTGGTCCTTGGGCATGCCATAGTTCACCGGCCCCTCGATGATGCTTTCCTCAATGGTCAGCCGGGGGTTGAGCGAACGATAGGGGTCCTGGAATACCATCTGCAGTTTCTTGCGGAAGGGATGCAGCCCGCCCCGGGTCAGTCCAGCGATCTCCTGGCCGCCGACGCGGATGCCGCCTGAACTGGGGTCGATCATCCGCATCACGCAGCGCGCCACCGTGCTCTTGCCCGAGCCGCTTTCTCCGACGATGCCCAGCGTCCGGCCGGCCTTCAGTTCAAAGGTCACGTCGCGGGCGGCATGGGTGGTCTTGGTCTTCGACAGGAATTTGCCGCCGCCATAGATCTTGTTCAGTTCGCTCACCTGCAACGCCGGTTTCGGGTCGGTGACCGGCCGCGCCGGGCGCGGCACCAGAGAGGGAACCGAGGAAAGAAGCTGGCGGGTATAATCCTTTTGCGGCGCCGACAGGATTTGCGACACGGGGCCGTCTTCGACCAGATCGCCCCTGTTCATAACATAGACGCGATCGGCGATCTCCGCGACCACCCCCATGTCATGGGTGATGAACAGGACGGCGGTGCCGTGCTTGACCTGCAAGTCCTTGATCAGTTTGAGGATCTGGAGCTGTGTCGTGACGTCGAGCGCAGTGGTGGGTTCGTCCGCGATTAGCAGACGCGGCTCCAGCACCAGGGCCATGGCGATCATGATCCGCTGCCGTTGCCCGCCAGACAACTGGTGAGGGTAGCTGCGGGCGATCCGTTCGATATCCGGCAGGCCGACCTGATCCAGAATGTCCATCACCCTGGCATGGCAGTCGGCGTTGGACAGTTTGGTATGGGCTTGCAGAACCTCGGTGATCTGTTCGCCGACCTTGATTACCGGGTTCAGCGCCGTCATCGGTTCCTGAAAGATCATCGACATCCGGGTGGCACGGGCATCGCGTAGCTGCGCCGGGCTCAGATCCAGAAGGTTCTCTCCATCCAGCAGGATACGCCCCGAGGTCACCTTGAGCGATCCCTTGGGCAACAGCCCCATGGTCGCCAGCGAGCTGACCGATTTGCCGGAGCCGGATTCTCCCACCAGGCAGACGGTTTCGCCTTCGTTGATCTCGATCGAGATGCCGTGGACGACTTCGAGGCCGGCCTTGGAGTCGACACTGACATGCAGGTCTTCGATTTGCAGAACGGGCATGATCAGTCCTCCCTTTTGCCCATGCGGGGATCCAGGATGTCGCGTGCGGCATCCCCCAGCAGGTTGATCGACAGGATACACAGAGACAGCGCCAGGCCGGGCCAGAGGATCAGCATCGGCTTGAGCTGGAAGTAGATCCGCGCCTCGGCCATGATGTTGCCCCAGGTCGGCGTCTCGGTCGAAACGCCGGCGCCCAGAAAGCTCAGGATCGCTTCGGTCAGGATCGCCGAGGCGCAGACATAGGTGGCCTGCACGGTGAGCGGCGCGAAGGTGTTGGGCATCAGGTGGCGCCACAGCACCCTGGGCATCGAGGTGCCAAGCGCAATGGCGGCCTCGACATAGGGTTCTTCGCGGGCGCTCAGCACGATGGAGCGGACCAGCCGTACCACCCGGGGGATTTCCGGGATGGTGATGGCGGCCATCACGGTCCAGATGCTGGCGCCCATCAGCGACACGATGGCGATGGCCAGCAGGACCGAAGGCATCGCCATCAGCCCGTCCATGACGCGCATGACGATGGCGTCGGCGGTGCGGAAAAAGCCGGACACCAGCCCGATCGCCAGCCCCAGCACCACCGCCATGATGGTGACGCCGATGCCGATCATCAGCGATACCCGGGCGCCGTAGATCACCCGGCTCAGCAGGTCGCGCCCGTAGGCGTCGGTGCCCAGCAGGTACTCTGCCGAGGGCGGTTTCAGCCGCATGACCGGATCTTGCAGGATCGGGTCGTGCGGGACGATGAGCGGCGCGAAAATCGCGGCCAGAATGATCAGCGCCAGCACCACGGCCGCGATCATGGGGGCGATGCCGACACGTTCGGTCAGCAGGCGGGTCGATAGGGGAAAGGCCCCTCGCAGGGTTTTCTCGGCCATCAGTAGCGGATCCTCGGATCGAGCAGGGAATAGGAAAGGTCGATCAGCAGGTTGACCAGAACATAGACACCCGAGGTCAGCAGGATCAGCGCCTGGATCACCGGATAGTCGCGGGCAAAGATGCTGTCGACGGTCAGCCGGCCGAGACCGGGGATGTTATAGACGCTCTCGGTCACCACCACGCCCGAGATCAGCAGCGCAAAGCCGGTGCCGATCACCGTCATCACCGGCACGGCGGCATTGCGCAGCGCGTGGCGGAATAGCACCCGGGCTTCGGTCAGCCCCTTGGCGCGGGCGGTGCGGACGTAATCCTCGTTCAGCACGTCCAGCAGGCTGGCCCGCGTCATCCGTGCGATCAGCGCGATATAGATCGACGCCAGGGTCAGCGCCGGCAGCACCGCGCGAGCGGCGAAACCGGCCAGATCCTTCGATGGCGCCTTATAGCCCTGAACCGGCAGCCACCTCAGGTCGATGGCGAACAGCTTGATCAGCAGATAGCCGATTACGAAGACCGGAACGGAAAAGCCCAGGACCGAAAAGGTCATCACCAGGTGATCCACCCAGCTTCCCTGTTTCCAGGCGGCCAGAACGCCCATCGGCACCGCGATGATCACTGACAGGCTGAGCGTGATGATGGCGATCCAGATGGTCGGCCACATGCGGTCGGCGACAAGGTCGATCACCGGTTTGTTCGAGATCAGCGAGGTGCCGAAGTCACCTTGCAAAAGCGCGCCGATCCAGCGGAAGAACTGCACCAGCAGCGGATCGTTCAGGCCGAGCGTTTCTCGGATCCGGTCGAGCTGCTCGGGCGTGGCCATGTCGCCGGCGAGGATCGCGGCGGGATCGCCTGGCGTCAGGCGCAGCAGCAAAAAGACGAAAACAGCCACGACCAGCATCACCGGAATGGCGGCCAGCACGCGGCGGAGGAAATAGATGGGCATCTCGGCTCCTTCCTGCGGAACAAGTCGCCGGCCTCGGAGCGGGGCGGGAGGACTTGCGCGGGGTATTTCTAGGAATTCGGCGCGCCGCCCCCCGGAGAGGGAGGGCGGCGCGATCGGCCTTAGCCTTCGGTCTTCTCGATTCCCCAGAACACCGGGAACGGTGCCTTGGTCACGCCGGTGAGCGCTTCGCTCCAGGCGGAGGGGGAGTAATATTGACCCAGATGGATGTAGTTCACGTTATCCATCACATGAGCCTGGATTTTCTGCGCGATGGCCTTCTGCGTGCCGAGATCGGCCGCACTGGCGAATTCCGTCCGCAGCGTTTCGATTTCAGGATCGTCCGGCCAGCCGAACCAGGCCTGATCGCCGCGACCGTTCAGCATGACGTTGGCCAGCGGGCCGGAGACTTCGGGCACGATCCAGTTGGTGAAGAAGATGTTCCAGCCACCATCGGCGGGCGCCGCCTGGCTGGCGCGACGGGTCACCAGGGTCTGCCAATCCATCGGCTGCATGTCGACGTTGAAACCGGCGTTGCGCAGGGCCTGGGCCGCCACGATCGGCTGGGCGGTCAGGGTGGTCACGTCGGTGGGCTGCATCAGCACGATGGGCGTACCGTCATAACCGGCTTCTTCCAGCAGCTTCTTGGCGCCTTCGATATCGCCGCCCGAGGTCAGGGTTTCCGACCCGTCGGTAAATTCGAACGGCGTGCCACAGCCGAAAATCGCGCCACAGACCTTGAAGTATTCCGGGTTGCCGATCAGCGCGGTCAGCACGTCCTCCTGGCTCATCGCCATCAGCGCGGCCTGGCGGATCTTGGGATTGTCGAACGGCGGGTGGAGGAAGTTCATGCGGCCGATGGTGACCGAGCCCAGCGGTGACAGTACTTCGGATTTGACCTCGTCCATGCCTTGCAGCAGGGGCAGCAGATCCACCGGGACGGTTTCCATGAAGTCGATCTCGCCGTTGATCAGCGCGTTCATGGTGGTTTGCGCATCGGGCATGGTCACCCATTCGACGCGGTCAACCTTGACCTCCTTAGCGCCGGAGAACCAGCTTTGCGGGCCGGGGGCGGGGACGTAATCCTCGAACTTCTCGTAGACGACTTTGACGCCGGGCTGGAATTCCTCGGCGACGAACTTGAACGGGCCGGAGCCGACCATTTCGGTGATCGCCTCGCTGGCGGGAGTGTTGGCGATCCGCTCGGGCATCATGAACAGCGCCAGGCTGGAGACCTTGGCCATGGCCTGAAGAGTGTAGGGGAAGGGTTCCTTCAGGGTCAGCGTAAAGCTCTTGTCGCCGGTGGCCTCCAGGCTTTCCATCCGGTCGGAAATCATCTGACCTCCGCCGTCGCGTTGCATCCAGCGTTTGATTGACGCGATGCAGTCGGCCGGTGTGACCTCGCCGCCGTCGTGCCATTTTAGCCCATCGCGCAGGGTGAACGTATAGGTGAGCCCGTCTTCGGAAACCTCGAAATTCGCCATCTGCGGCTGCACGACGAAATCCGCGTCCAGGGCGACCAGCGTATCGAAAACCATAAAGGCGTTGTCACGGGTGATATGGGCGGTGGTGATCACCGGGTCCATCACCCGCAGGCCGGAATGCATGACTGCGGTAATCGTCTCGGCCGAAGCGGGCAGGGCCGACACCAGCGCCATTGCGGTGGCGCCGAGAATTCCGGTGCGGAGATTCCTCCAGATGGACGTCATCTTTGATCCTTCCTGTTGTCGTCTTGTTTCTTGAGCGTTCTGGTTTGTTGAGCGTTCTCGTCGTGCGGTTTTGACTCGGTTCGGGCTGCACGCCGCCCGGGCCGAGTATCGAGTCGCTTCGGTTTGGGACGGAAGCGAAATAGCCGATAAAAACTCACTTTACATAAACTGCCTAAAATGTGTGCGTTTTTTCCAGGCGTCGCGAGCGGGCGCGATCTGCGGGCGAAATCCGGCGGTTCTTGTCGCCGTCGTTCCGGTGCCTCTCCGATGGGCTGGCACATCTCTTGACGGAAAGGGTGCGGCGGGGTCAGGCTGGCGCGAATCCGGCCTCTGCCCTGGCCATATTGTCGTTTCGCAGGCCGGTCGGCCGACCGCGTCCAGCTTGTCGATTCCATCAGATCAGAAAGCGATTCCAATGTCTTATGACCTGCCTCTTGATCCCAATTTGCGTGACACTTTGGCCCAGGCCGTCCGGGCGGGGTTCGACCGCCAGATCGCGTTGACGAAAGAGCTGGTGCATTGCCCCTCGCAGCGGGGAGAGGAGCATACCGTCCAGGATCTCGTCTTCGCCGAACTGCGCAGACGGGGCTATCAGATGGAGCGCTTTGCCATGGACCGCGAGGCTTTGGCCGCCCATCCCGGGGCCGGGAAATGGAGCCCGCAGCACTCCGAGGCGCCGATTGTGGTGGGCATCCACCGGCCCCGGCAGGAAACCGGCCGGTCGTTGATCCTGCAGGGGCATGTCGACGTGGTGCCGACGGGCCCCGCGCATATGTGGACCGATCCGCCCTATTCCGCCACCATCCGCGACGGCAGGATGTACGGTCGCGGGGCGGGGGACATGAAATCGGGGCTCGCCTGCGGTATCGCCGCGCTCGACGCGCTCAGGGCGCTGGGCTGGCAGCCCGCAGCGACGCTTTATCTGCAATCGGTGGTCGAGGAGGAAAGCACCGGCGATGGCGCGCTGATGGCGCATATCCGCGGTTACAAGGCCGATGCGGCCCTGGTGCCCGAACCCACGGGCGAGGCGATGGTGCGTGCCAATCTGGGAGTGATCTGGTTCCGGGTGGAGTTCGAGGGCATTCCGCGTCACGTCAGCGAGATGGGCGAGGGTGCCAATGCCATCGACGCCGCGATCCGCACCATCGCCGCCCTGCGCCAGTTGGAAACCGCCTGGAACGACCGGCGCGGCGAGCATCCGCTGTTTGCCGACATGCCGAAGCCGATCAACCTGAACGTCGGGCGGATCGAAGGCGGCGAATGGGCCTCGTCGGTGCCGGCGACGGCGGCGGTGGATTTCCGCATCTCGCTGTTGCCGAACTGGGATGTGACCGCCTGCGCTGCCGAGATCGAGGCGCATCTGCAGGCCTTCGTCGCGGCGGATCCGTATCTGTCGAACAACCCGCCCCGGCTGGTCTGGAACGGCTTCATGGCGGACGGTTATGAGCAGCCCGAGGGCACCGAGGCCGAGGCGGTGCTGGGTCGTGCACATCAGGCCGCTACCGGCACGCCGCTGCCTGCGGTGGTGCTGCCGGCCTATATCGACACACGGATTTATGCCCTTTTCGACAAGATCCCGACGCTCTGTTATGGCGCGAAAAGCGGGCTTTCACATGGGATCGACGAATATGTCGAGATCGCGTCTCTGGAGCGGGTGACGCTGTCGATCGCACTGTTCATCGCCGAATGGTGCGGGTTGGAGCCCATCGACCCGGCCTAGGCCGGGTCGCAGGCGCGCTCAGGCCCGACCGAGCGCGCTGACCGTCTGCACCAGTGACGGGGCGACGGCGTGGGTGAAGTCCTCGGCCGTCCAGTCCGACAGAAGCGCAGTGACCGTGACCGCCGCGATGGGGCGACGTTCGGCATTGAGGATGGCCGCGCCGATGGCGATTTCTCCGGGTAAAAGCTGTTCTTCCGCAACGACATAACCTTGCTGTGCCGCCATGGATGCCTTTTCCATGATGGCATCTTCGTCGACCAGGGTCCGCGAGGTATAGCTGCGGCGGTCCGAGCGGCGGATGATGTCGCGGGCCTGGTCCTCGGGCAGATGAGACAGCATCGCCCAGCCCGCCGAGGTGCAATAGATCGGCACGCTCAGTCCCACCAGCATGGCGTGCAGCACTTCGCGCTTGGGGGGGAGGCGGGCGGCATAGACCAGCCTGAGATCGTCGATCAGCGACAGATCCACCCGTTCATTCACATTGCGCCTGAGATCCAGCAGCAGCGGCACCGCTGGTTGCAGCAGGTCGTTCAATCGCATGGCGTCGAAGATGTGATCGTAGATGCGGATGCCGGGGATATAGCCCCGGTCATGCGGGTCGCGTTGCAGATAGCCAAGCTGGCGCAGCGTGTGCACGATCCGCTGGGTGGAACTGCGGTCGAGACCCGCCGTCCGGGCGATCTCGGTCAGGCTCATCGGACGGTCGGCTTCGTGAAAGGCCGAAAGTACCATCATCGTCCGCGCTGTGGCGCGCAGGAACAGTGGATCGTTCTCGATGGCATCGTCGAGTTTGCGCGCCCCCGATTCGCTGTGGTGGTGAGAGCGGTTCACAAACCCGGTCATCGAGGTGCCCTCCCGGTGGGGCGGGCGGTAAAATGAGACCGTTTTATTTGTGCGCAATTTTTGTGCATTTATTCCGTTTCCCGGTAAATATGCAGATCATATCTGGTTACGGTTTAAGCAGATCATTTATTGGTCATCTATAATCATTCTACAATATTACTGTATCGCTCAGAGATACACAATGCCCTGAAAGCGGTTGCGATTCGGATGTTGCGCTTCTGTCTCGGGGCTCCCCTGCTCCGGTCGCCCCATTCGGGGGGATCGTCGGGCGGGTCCCTGTCACGGGGGCCGCCCTGTTCCATTGATGACCAAGGAAAGACCATGACCTCCTCCGACCTTCACGCCCTCTCGGCGACCGAATTACTTGCCGGTTATCGTGCCGGGACCCTCTCTCCCGTCGAGGTGACCCGGGCAGTGATCGCCCAGATCGAACGGTGCGAACCGCATTTGCACGCCACCTATTGTTTCGACCCGCAGGCGGCGCTGGCGATGGCTCAGGCCTCCGAAGCACGCTGGCGGGCGGGAACGCCGATCGAGGCGGACGGGGTGAGCATCGACGGGGTGCCCACCACCATCAAGGAGAATATCGCCACCAAGGGTGTGCCGGTGCCCAATGGTACGGCCGCGACGCCGTTGATCCCGGCCGAGCGCGATGCGCCGCCGGCTGCCCGGCTGCGCGAGGCGGGGGCGGTGATCCTTGGCAAGACGACGATGCCCGAGTTTGGGGCGATGTCCTCGGGATTGTCGAGCATTCATGCCCTGACCCGCAATCCCTGGAACACGAAGATGAATCCGGGCGGCTCCTCGGCCGGTGCGGGGGCCGGCGGCGCGGCGGGCTATGGGCCTTTTCATGTCGGCACCGACATCGGCGGCTCAGTCCGGTTCCCGGCGGCCTGGAACGGCCTCGCCGGGCTGAAGCCCAGCCTTGGCCGGATCCCGATCGACCCGCCCTATATGGGGCGCTGTGCCGGCCCAATGTGCCGCACGGTCGAGGATGCGGCGCTGATGATGGCGGTGCTTTCGCGCCCCGATCCGGATGAGCGTGATTCCATGAACCTGCCGCCGGCGAACCTGCCGTGGACCGATCTCGATATCGACCTGAAGGGCAAGCGGTTTGGCCTGTTGCTCGACCCCGGGTGTGGCATGCCGATCGATCCGCAGGTGATCCCGCCGGTGATCGAGGCCGCCAAGGCCTTTGAGGCCGCCGGCGCCATCGTTGAGCCGCTGGACCCCTGGATGGACAACGACATGTTGCACGGGCTCGATCTGTTCTGGCGGATCCGCGCGGCCCGTGACATCGAGGATCTGAGCCCGGAGCAGCGCGCGAAGGTCCTGCCGATCTTTCTGGAGTGGGTCGCCCCGGCGCAGAAGGTCTCGGCGCTGGAAGGGTTCCGCGCCTATTCCCGCACCATGGAGATCCGCACCCGGACCGTCGCCGCGACCAAAGGGTTCGATTTCATTCTGTCGCCGACTGCGGCCAATACCAGTTTTCCGGCGGAATGGGGGTATGCCAACAACGACGTGACCCTGGCGCATGACCAGATCGGCTTTACCGTGCCCTTCAACATGAGCGAGCAGCCGGCCGCCACGGTCTGTTGCGGGTATGATGCCAATGGTGTGCCGCTGGGGCTGCAGATCGCAGGCCATCGTTTCGACGATCTCGGAGTGCTGCGCGTCGCGCGCGCCTGGGAGAAGATGCGTGGTGCAATGCGGCCCTGGCCGATGCAGTTCTGACCGCTGCATCCGGCGCGAGGTCTCGGGGGCATCCTGTCCCTCGGGGCCACGCGCCGGGAACGGGGATTTTGCGGTCCTCGACGATATGCTAGGGCAATGCCTGACCATGACAGATCAGGTGAGGAGGTCGGAGATGTCCGGGGAAATCGAGTGTTATCGCGGGGTTGTTCACCCATGGCTCTGCGATGCCATGGGCCATATGACGACGCGCCACTATATCGCGATGTTCGATGACGGGTCTTACCATCTTCTTGCCGCGCTGGGCTTTGGTCCCGACATGTTGGCGCGGCGCATCGGCTTTGCCGATGTGAACCTGAACACCAGTTTCAAGGCCGAGCTGGCCGCCGGCGATCTGATCGTGGTGAGTGGCAGGGTCGAGAAGATCGGCGGCAAGTCGATGATCACCCGCTACACCATGCGCAATCTTGCTAGCGGGGATGTGGCGGCCGATCTGGTGGCGACCACTGTGCAATTCGATCTGTCAGCGCGCCGCGCCATCGAGGTGCTGCCGGAAATCCGTGCCAATGCCCTCCGCCTGTTCCCGGAGGCGGAGATCGCCGCGGGTTCAATGGACTGAAATCCACAATTTGTGCCTTATTTTTGGGCGCAAAGGTGGGCGGTGCTCGGTTTTTCCGCGTAAATCGGGCGGCTTGTCGTGGCTTGGCCCAACCCGGTCTGGAGGCGGCGGTGAATTCGGACGATCCTCTTTCCCAAGACAAGGATGGGGAGGGGCGCGCGATTACCGTGCCGATACGACAGATGCCTGCGATGGACCAACCGCCGCAGCCGCGGGCCGAGGGCGCGCTTTTGGTGTCGGCCAAGCGGTCGGGCGCCGGTAGTGCGCTGGATCGCTATCGTCCGAGCGGTGCGATGAAGGCGATGTTCCCGCGTCTACCCGGGCCGTTGCAGGCCATCGTCATCAACTCGGCCGGCGGTATCACCGGCGGCGATCGGCTGCGGCTTCAGGCCGAGGCGTCAGAGGGGGCGCATCTGGTGCTGACCACCCAGGCGGCCGAGCGCGCCTATCGCGCGGCCTCGGGCTGGGGACGGTTCGATAGCCGTCTGCGCGGCGCGCCGGGATCGACGCTGTTCTGGCTACCGCAGGAGCTGATCCTCTATCAGGGCGCGGCACTGGAGCGATCCCTGCATGTCTCTCTCGAAGCCGATGCGCGGCTTCTGATGGTGGAGCCGGTGATCTTCGGCCGCGCCGCCATGGGCGAGCGGCTGACCGATGCCCGCTTTCGCGACCGGATCAGTGTCGATCGCGATGGGCTGCCGCTTTACCGTGACGGGGTGCGGTTGGAGGGGGACCTGCAGGCGCAACTGGCGCGAATGGCGCGCGGCGCCGGAGCCATGGCCTCGCTCCTCTATGTCGGGCCGGAGGCCGAGGCGCATCTGGCGCCGGTCCGGGCCGAATTGCCGCCGCTTGGCGGTGCAAGCCTCTTGCAGCGCGACGTGCTCGCCGTCAGGCTGCTGGCCGAGGACGGCTTCGGTCTGCGCCGTCACCTTCTGCCCATTCTCGACCGTCTGAGCCAAGACGGTTTGCCCACGTCCTGGAGATTGTAACCGATGCAATTGACCCCGCGCGAAAAAGACAAACTGCTGATCGCCATGGCCGCCGAAGTGGCGCGCAAGCGGCTGGCCCGGGGCGTCAGGCTGAACTATCCCGAAGCGATCGCGCTGATCACCGATGCGGTGGTCGAAGGCGCCCGCGATGGCCGGACTGTCGCCGATATGATGGAGGCCGGGGCCGAGGTGATCACCCGTGACCAATGCATGGAAGGCGTGCCCGAGATGATCCCCGAGGTTCAGGTCGAGGCCACCTTTCCCGACGGCACCAAGCTGGTGACCGTCCACAATCCGATCCGCTGATTTGCCAGGAGAGCCCAGATGAAACCCCAGATGAAACACCTGATCCCCGCCCTTGTTCCCGCGCTGCTGATCTGTCAGCCGGCGCTGGCACATCTGAATCCGGGCGAGCATGGGTCATTCATGGCCGGGGCGTCGCACCCGATCTCTGGCGCCGACCACATCCTGGCGATGGTCTGTGTCGGGCTCTGGGCCGCGCTGCTGGGCGGCCGGGCGCTCTGGATCGTGCCGACGGCCTTTGTCGGCGCCATGAGCCTTGGCTTCGTCGCGGCGCTGGCCGGCATGCCCTTGCCCCTGGTTGAACCGATGATCCTGGCCTCTTCCGTCGTGTTGGGTCTGCTGGTCGCCGTTGCCGCCCGGATGCCGGTGACGGCGGGCGCCGCGGTGGTCGCGGTTTTCGCGGTGTTCCATGGCCATGCTCACGGGGCCGAGATGGGCGGCGCCCATGCGCTGAATTACCTGGCGGGCTTCGCCGTGGTTACCGCCGCGCTGCATGTGGCGGGGCTCAGCTTCGGTCTGCTGCTGGGCAAGGCAAGCCGGCAGCCGATCCTGCGCGGGGCCGGTCTTCTGGTCGCTGTCGCAGGCTCCGCCCTGGCGCTGGCCGGCTGAGGAGGGCGCGCGATGATCCCTGGAGAGCTGTTCCCCGCCGAGGGCAAGCTGAACCTCAACCCCGACCGCATGGCCATCACCCTGATGGTGGCCAATACCGGTGATCGACCGGTGCAGGTCGGCAGCCATTACCATTTCGCCGAGACCAACCCGGGGTTGGACTTCGACCGCGAGGCCGCCCGCGGCATGCGGCTTGATATCGCCGCCGGCACCGCCGTGCGCTTCGAACCCGGCCAGCGCCGCGAGGTGCAGTTGATCCCGATGTCCGGGGCGCGGCGGATCTATGGCTTCAACCAGAAAGTCATGGGGGAGCTGTGAGGTTGGACGCGCCCGAGACCCTGATCCCGCAACGCTGCAGGATCGCGCCCGGCACCGAGGGGGGGCGCAATCGCGCCCGCCCTGGGGGGCGGGGTCGGGCGCGATCCGGAACGCTGCGCGTCCCGGGGATGACCTGTTCCCTTGTCCGCATTCTTTTCAGCCCAAAGGGGATGTCCTGATGCCCACCCAAATCTCCCGCGCCTCCTATGCCGCCATGTTCGGCCCCACCGTGGGCGACCGGCTGCGGCTGGCCGATACCGATCTGATCATCGAGGTCGAGCGTGACCTGATCGCCGAGCGCACTGGCGCTGCCATCAGCGGCGGGTCGGGTGCCAATGCGCTGTCCTATGGCGAAGAGGTCAAGTTCGGCGGCGGCAAGGTGATCCGCGACGGCATGGGCCAATCCCAGGTCACCCGGGCCGGGGGCGCCGTCGATACCGTCATCACCAATGCGCTGATCGTCGACTGGACCGGCATCTACAAGGCCGATGTCGGCCTCAGGAACGGGCGTATCCACAAGATCGGCAAGGCCGGCAACCCCGACACCCAGCCCGGCGTCGATATCATCGTGGGCCCGGGAACCGAGGCCATCGCCGGCGAGGGCAAGATCCTGACCGCCGGCGGCATGGACAGCCATATCCATTACATCTGCCCGCAGCAGATCGAGGATGCGCTGCATTCCGGCACCACCACCATGCTGGGCGGCGGCACCGGCCCGGCGCATGGAACGCTGGCCACCACCTGCACGCCGGGCCCCTGGCATCTGGGTCGCATGCTGCAATCGGCCGATGCCTTTCCGATGAACCTGGCCTTCGCCGGCAAGGGCAATGCCTCGCTTCCTGCCGCGCTGGAGGAACAGGTGCTGGCCGGCGCCTGCTGTCTGAAGCTGCACGAGGATTGGGGCACCACGCCCGCCGCCATCGACTGCTGCCTGGGTGTGGCGGACGACATGGACGTGCAGGTGATGATCCACACCGACACGCTGAATGAATCGGGCTTCGTCGAAAACACCGTTGCCGCCTTCAAGGGCCGCACCATCCACGCCTTCCACACCGAAGGCGCCGGCGGCGGCCATGCGCCCGACATCATCAAAGTCTGTGGTGAAGACTTCGTTCTGCCCTCGTCGACCAATCCGACGCGGCCCTTCACCCGCAACACCATCGAGGAACATCTCGACATGCTGATGGTCTGCCACCATCTGGACAAGTCGATCCCCGAAGACGTCGCCTTTGCCGAAAGCCGCATCCGGCGTGAGACCATCGCGGCCGAGGATATCCTGCACGACATCGGCGCCTTTTCGATCATCGCCAGCGACAGCCAGGCGATGGGCCGGGTGGGCGAGGTGTTGATCCGCACCTGGCAGACCGCCGACAAGATGAAGAAACAGCGCGGCCGCCTGGCCGAGGAGACCGGGGAGAACGACAATTTCCGCGTCCGCCGTTATATCGCCAAATACACCATCAACCCGGCCATCGCCCATGGTATCGGCCATGAAATCGGCAGTATCGAAGAGGGCAAGCGCGCCGATCTGGTGCTCTGGTCGCCGGCTTTCTTCGGGGTGAAACCCGAGATGGTGCTGATCGGCGGGTCGATCGTGATGGCGCAGATGGGCGATCCCAATGCCTCGATTCCGACTCCGCAACCGGTCTATTCGCGCCCCATGTTCGGTGCCTATGGCCGCAGCGTCGAAAACTCGGCGGTGATCTTTGTCTCCGAGGCAGCACAGGAGGACGGCATCGCGGCGCGGCTGGGATTGGCGAAACAGACGCTGGCGGTGAAGAACACGAGGACCATCGGCAAGAAGGACCTGAAGCTCAACGACGCCACGCCGCATATCGAGGTCAACCCCGAGACCTATGAGGTGCGTGCCGATGGCGAGCTTTTGACCTGCGAACCGGCCGAGGTGCTGCCGATGGCACAGCGGTATTTCCTGTTCTGAGGGATTGAGGAATACAGCGCCAACGGCCCGCCCGGGGCGTCAGCCCCTGTTCGCCCCCCCTCGGGCCGGGCGTGAACCTTCCGCTTCTGTCTTGCCGTTGGAGGGAGGGGGGCGGCGTCGCCCGGGCGGCTGTGACGTCGCCCAACAGCGCCCATTCGCCCCTTTGCCTCCCGGCGAGGAAGGGCCAAACTGACCGAAACCACATCCCGGGGGCCGGCCCGCCGCCGCCACACCGCGCCCACGCAAATGACCAAGGACGACCCGAATGACCGACCTTCCCCTGGCCCAGAGCTTTCACCGCAAGGGCGACTGGCATGGCGATGCCGAGACCGTGCTGCTCGATTATGACGGCCGTTTCCTGCGCCGCAAGAAACTGGTGACCGAGGCAGGGCGGGCCTTTGTCGTCGATCTGCCTCAGACCACCTCGCTCGATGACGGCGATGCGCTGGTCCTCTCCGATGGCACCCTGATCGAGGTCAAGGCCGCCGGGGAAGAGGTGCTCTCGGTCACCGGCCCGCTCTTGCCGCAACTCGCCTGGCACATCGGCAACCGCCACACCCCCTGTCAGATCGCCGCCGACCGGCTGGTGATCCAGCGCGATCCGGTGATCCGCCACATGCTGGAACATCTGGGCGCCACGGTGACGGAAGAGATCGCCCCCTTCACCCCCGAAGGCGGTGCCTATGGTCATGGCCGGACCCACAGCCATGAACATGTGCACACCGCCCATGACCACAGTCACGGGCATGGCCACTCTCACGATCACAGCCACGACCATTCCCATGATCACGGACACAGCCATGATCATCCCCACGACCACGATCACGACCATGGCCCCGACCACGCGCTTTGATCCCGGCCTGCTGACGCTCGCGCAATGGCTGTCACCGGCCTATCCGCTGGGCGGCTTCGCCTATTCCCACGGGCTGGAGACCGCGATCCGCGCAGGCTGGATTTCGTCTGCTGCCGAGCTGCGCGCCTGGCTTGAGGATCTGACACAGCATGGTTCCGGCCGGTCTGACGCCACCTTTCTCTGGCGCGGCTACCGGGCCGAAAGCATCGCCGATCTCCTTGCCGTCGACGCCGAGGCGCGGGCCTTCGCTCCCGCCGCCGAGCGGCAGCGAGAAGGCGCGCGGCAGGGGGCGGCCTTTGCGCGCACCTCCGCCGCGATCTGGGGGATCGAGCTGCCGCCGCTGCTGCTGCCGGTGGCGGTGGGGCAGGCGGCGCGGTGGATGGCGCTTGACCCGCAGGCCACCTGCGCGCTCTACCTGCAATCCTTCCTCTCCAACCTGGTCTCGGCCGCCGTGCGGCTGGTGCCGCTGGGCCAGACCGACGGGCAGGCGGTGCTCGCCAGCCTGGCCCCATTGATCACCCGCGTCGCGGCCGAGGCGGAGATCGAAGGCGAGGTCTATTCCAACGCCTTCCTCTCCGACATCGCGGCGCTGCAACATGAAACCCTTGACCCGAGGCTTTTCCAATCATGACCCAGATGAACGGCCCGCTGCGCATTGGCATCGGCGGCCCGGTCGGCGCCGGCAAGACCACGCTGACCGCCCGGCTCGCCGAGGTGCTGAAAGACGACTATTCGATCGGCGTGATCACCAATGACATCTACACTCAGGAGGATGCCGAAGCTCTGATGCGCATGCAGATCCTGCCCGCCGACCGCATCATCGGGGTCGAGACCGGCGGCTGCCCCCATACTGCGATCCGCGAGGACGCCAGCATCAACCTGGCCGCCGTGGCCGAGATGCAGGAGCGTCACCCCGAGGTGGAGATCGTTCTGATCGAATCCGGCGGTGACAACCTGTCGGCCACCTTCAGCCCCGAACTCGCTGATGTGACGCTCTACGTGATCGACGTGGCGGCGGGGGAGGAGATCCCGCGAAAGGGCGGTCCGGCAATCACCAAGTCGGACCTGCTGGTGATCAACAAGACCGATCTGGCCCCCTATGTCGGTGCCTCGCTCGAGGTGATGGACCGCGATGCCACCCGGGTGCGCAATGGCCGTCCCTTCGTCTTTACCGCGCTGAAACAGGGCCAGGGCGTCGAGCGGGTGGTGGAAGAGATCAAATCAGTGGCAGGGCTTTGATCTGTTCACATGCGGATTGAGTCATCCGAAAGTTATCCACATCTCTCTCTGAGAGATTAGAAACCTGCGCCAGTTGTGCCGTCAGGCTGGGTTTTCCCGGATCATCCACGATCTTATCCACAGGGTTTTCCCGGCTGGGGAAATCCTAATTTGGCCTTTTGCGGAAAATGCCGCACCATGGAGTGCCCCGACTGAAATGGTCCACCTTTTGGGATAGAATTCTCCCGTTTTCAGGAGGACGCCGAGATGGCAGGCAAACGCGAGAAGCCCGAGGATATCGTGCTGAAGCTACGGCAAGTTGAAGTGCTACAAGGCCAAGGGAGTTCGGTCCAGGAGGCTGTGCGCCAGATCGGCGTGACGGTTCAGACCTACTACCGATGGCGCAAGCAGTATGGGGGGACGAGCCGCGACCAGCTCAAGCGGCTGAAGGAGCTCGAGGCCGAGAATACCCGGCTTCGTCGCGCCGTATCTGATCTGACCTTGGACAAGATGATCTTGGCCGAGGCCGCACGGGGAAACTTCTAAGCCCTTCCCGCCGCAGGCAATGCATTGA
>NZ_AUBS01000044.1 GCF_000429365.1 Pseudodonghicola xiamenensis DSM 18339
TGGCCAAGCTGGTCAAGGACCGGGACGCGCTGCTGACCTTCTACGACTACCCGGCCGAACACTGGAAGCACATCCGCACGTCAAACCCGATCGAAAGCACCTTTGCCACCGTCCGGCATCGCACGAAACGCACCAAGGGCTGCCTCAGCCGCAAGACCGGACTGGCCATGGCATTCAAGCTGATGATGTCAGCGCAGGCAAAATGGCGCAAACTCGACGGCCGGAACCGCCTGCCCGAAATCATCCAAGGGGTTGAGTTCCGCGACGGCCTCCGCCACGTTCAAATCGCCGCCTGATCAGGCGTCACCAACTTCTGCGCATATCTCTTGAGCAAGACACCGAATTCGCTCATTTAGTGATCCCCACGTGCCTCGGTAGCTCAGCGGTTAGAGCTGACCGCTCATAACGGTTAGGTCGCAGGTTCGAATCCTGCCCGAGGCACCACGCGGACATGGTGGCATGGTAGACACCGGAGACTTAAAATCTCCTGCTCAATCGAGCGTGCGGGTTCGAGCCCCGCTGTCCGCACCATTTTATAGGCCTAACGCCTTCAGCGACTGGAAGCCGGTTTGGCTCCAGGTTTGTCTTCAAACCTACACAAAGATTGGTCTCGCGGTTCTACAGCGCCTTACCCGCTCATAAAGACCGGCAGGTAGGCGATTTGCAAAAATGGTCATGACCGACAAGGGGCAACTATCGAAACCATTCTAGAAACAGCATTAGCTCTGCTGCAATTCTCGCACTAGATCGGGCATGTGCTCGGCAATCAAAGCGTATGTCAACTGTTCGCCACGCTTGCTGAGTTTCTCGATCCACTCGTCTGGCATCGCAGAGAAGTCGGTAGGATATCCATGTGCGTCTTCTCGTGATACAAGAGCCGATGGCGGAAAGGCGAGGCGGGAGTCATCCTGCCCAAGGAAGGGCATGGCAAACCCCTTGATCTGTCCAGAG
This sequence comes from Pseudodonghicola xiamenensis DSM 18339, assembly GCF_000429365.1. Taxonomy (GTDB): domain Bacteria; phylum Pseudomonadota; class Alphaproteobacteria; order Rhodobacterales; family Rhodobacteraceae; genus Pseudodonghicola; species Pseudodonghicola xiamenensis. The sequence goes on from NZ_AUBS01000044.1 coordinate 952, forward strand.
GACTTTAAATCGAACAGACGCTTCACTGCCGCGTTCTGAGCCCTATCAAAGATGCAATTGAACGTGCTTGTAAGCCGCGCCATGAAAAATTGGCTGGGCGGATCAAATCGCAAACCGTAACCCGCGCGGCAGCAGATGAACGTGTCCACGCCAGAAACATTCAGGCTCACCGAGGAGTCCCGATCAGGCCAAAGCGGCGCCAGGCCCAAGTTGTCGTAAGCCCCACCGTCGGTCAGGGTGACGTGCTCCTCTCGCCGCGATCCGTCAGGTTTGTTGAAAGCGAGACGTTCATCAAGCGCCGGCAGAAATAGCGGATATGCCGCGGAGGCCATGACTGCGTGCGCAAGAGTCGTCTGTGAACCGGCAAGTTCCCCAAGACGCCACGATCCGGACTTCTCTCGCGAAAAATAGAACGCCGAACCTGTGCGCAAATCTGCAGCGTTGATAATCAGAAGTGGGCGCGTCGCGGGCAATTCCCGCAACTTAAGTCCGTGAAAGACATCTTCGTCCAAAACCCTACGTAGGATCGTCGTCCTGCTCGCGAAACGCGGCAGCGGTGCGCGTAACTTGTCGAAGCTCCAGCGTGTACGTGCGGTCGGTGGCAGTATCAGCGAAAGGAGGCGCGGTCCGGTCGCGATCGCCAAGATTGCGAGGTTGATCACCCCAAGAAGGGTAGCACAGTAGATCGCACGCAGGCCTTCGGTGGTCGTGAACACCTTGCGCAAGGCCGGACGCACCAAGCCGGAGGAAAGCAACGAACGCACCTTCGTCTCGAAGACCGGGAACGGTTCGTCATTAGCCGCATAAAGTGCGCCAATGACGCTTCCCCCTGATACGGTGGATATGACCCGAACTTCGTCAAGAATTCCGAGATCATGCAAGGCGCGCAAACAGCCTAGGTGGAAGGCGATGGCACGGGATCCACCGCCTGAGAGCGAGAGGCCGATGACGGGCTTACTCATCGAACCGACCTTTCGGCTAGTGGAGAAGAAGCTTCGCTATGGCGCATAAACACGACAGCGAGTTCGGCCTCCCCAGCAATCAACATCAGGCCGGGCAAGGTATCCATGTCAAATATTGTGGCGAGCCAATTGATCTGGGACAGGTCGGTAACGCTCGGCATAACCCCGACCAGTGGCGGATGTGAATGCCACTCACCGACGTAGCGCAGCTGTCCCTGTGTCTCCGCCATAGATCGGTCGATCAACTGTTGGACGCCATCGGTGCCGCGAACGAAGCCGGTTGGCGATCCGATGCTGTCAGCAGGCGCTTTGGCAGCATCGGCAAGGTGTATTTTCCGAGCAGGAATGTCGACGACTCCGAGCAGGATACCTCCCGTCTCGTTCGGCAGGCATTCATGGCGCATTGCCGTGATGCGTGAGCGGAGTCCGGCATCGAGTGAGACCTGCCAGCCGTCAACATCGAAGCGACGCACATCCTCCGCTGGATAAGAGAAGCTCCTGACTTGACCCTCCGTACCAAGCGACCAGATCCGGATGATCCCTTCATCAGCGTCGGCGGCCCGCCCCAGACCTTCCGCAACGAGCCCACTTAGGGCCATGACACGCGACTCCGGGATCAGGTTTGTGATGGCACGGCAAGCGCCGGTATAGGCGAATGTCCGCACCGGGGTTTCCAAATGACCCGAGAGAGCCTCCTCCCGGACGACATGTCTCAGATACTGCGCTTCCAGATCGCGTAGCGTGACGCTGCGATCTATCGGTTCGGCCAGCAGAACGGCGGCATCCCCAGCCGGGCTAAAAAAGATGCTGAACCGCCGAGCCTTGGAATAATGGTCAGAGAGGAATCGCTCCGCCAGCAAAGAAGCGGATGCATCCACGATAATGTCGGCGCCATCGAGCGCAGCATTAACGTCGTCATTTTGCTGCCCTTCAACCCCAACCTGGGCGGTTATCGCTGTAGCCACAGAGTCTTCATCGTCAAGAATGCTCGCCAACGCCCCGGCGAGCAATTCAGATTTGCGCCTGGTGACGTCGCCGCCGAAGCCGACATGGCGAGCAAGGTTGTGTGGAAGCAGGACGTCATCGTCTATCACGGTCCAGCGGAAACGCCCCTCCCGGGTAAGACAAGGGGCGACATGGGCACCGATCGCGCCCCCTCCGACGATCACGGCCTTGCGTGCATCCGGGATGGCGCGGCCCGCAAGCCGGGTCGCAAGGTCTCGGTCAAAGGTTGCGTGGACTTCGACCGGCAGCACGGCCATCGCTATCAGCGCAGCTTCATCCACAGCTCCGGCGGTCAAAGCGGTAACGAAGCCGGCGGCTCCGCCCTGATCCTTGCTTTCGACCTTGTGAGCAATTCCGAGCGCGACCGCGATGTCACCAACCTTCTCAGCAGTGACGAAGGCCCGAAAATCTGTGCCCTGTTGTATTCCGTCTGGTGAGATAATCGGCATCTCGACGACCACTGCCAGGCAGGAATTGATCCGCGCCGCATTGGTGCGCGCGTCGTTCAGCCATTCGGCGAGGCGCGTACGCAGGTCGGCAAATAGATCAATCCCACGTGCTGCGAGCAAGTCGGCAAGGCTGCCAAGATTACCTGGCGCGAACGAAAGCCGCACCATCTGCGCCGGAGGCACTCGGTACGCTGCCACCGTCAAAGGCAAAGCCAGTGTGCGCCCCTGCAGCTGGGAAAGCGGGATCACGCGCATCAGCGTGCCCGTGTCGTCAGGGACAGCGACGAGATCCTGTGTGTTGACGTTATCGATCAACGCACGGGACATGATGATGTTGTAGCCGGTCCCGAACATGAGCGGGTCGACCGGCTGCCGGGCGTCATGCAAGGCGCCCTCGGCAGCTCGCCGAAACCAGGCAAGGATACGCTGGACAAGCTCGGCCGGTGTCCATGTGAGGCGCGCTTCCGCCCAACTTCGGTCATCGATACAGATCGCGCGGGGTGATCCTTCGGCAGTGAGGTTTTGGTGGGCAGTGTCGGGAAAATCGCTCCGCAACACGTAGACGAATGGCATCGAATCGCCGCCAGCGAAGCGAACGCCAATTCGTTCTGTGCGCCGGATTGGCACGACGCTCTGCTGCGGCCTGCCGGTCCTGAAGGTGAGTTCTACAAGCTCACCGGCCCCTCCCCTGCGTAGTGCGACGACGGCAGCGAGTTCGGCGGCATGCCGGTCGACGAACCGTGCAAACGATGCCGCTGCCGAAGAGGTGAGGTCATCGACCTCGATCACTTCGTCGAAGGATTCCGTGAGCCAGGCTTTGACGTCCATTAACCAGCCCTGGGCGACGCCGCCGCGGCGGTTCCAGCAACCATCGGCGCAGCAAGCGCAAGGGCGAAACCAAATGCCGTGATCTTGTATGCGAAGGGCTTGGGGTCACTCTTCGACGGGTGCTCCATCGTCACGATGAATTCGCCGTCGTGCGCCACAGTGATCCGACGGTGATAGTTTGCAGCCTGCCGGTGCGGGGGCTGGACGTCGTCGTCGGCCTTCGACCCTTTGACGGGGATCGGCCAGGACGGAGAGATGATGTCGCTGCCGGGTTGGCGCTGATCCTCGAACAGCCACTTGACGTCGGGGTCAGGGACAGTCTCGTTCGAGCCACGCTCCGGCCCGAGCGACTTGTAGGAGCAATGGTGCGGCAGCTTCATCAGATCCCAAGCGAGCCTGTCCTCATTGCCGTGCTTCCGGCTGACCTTGACGATCGCAGCCAGCGTCTCGTAATTGACGTCTGAGGCGAGAAGCAGTCTCGTCTTCCGGCCGCCCTCAACAAAGGTGGCCTGCATGACGATTGAATCCTCGTTGCGATCAACGACAGTGTTTTCATCCTGTCGCCAGCCGAACGGACAGTGCACAAAAAACTCTACCTTCTCTGGTCCATTCAGTGTGTACCCAGGCACCAGTTTGCCAGCATCCACAATCAAGTGCTTGCGGCTTTCAAAGTCGATCCCTTCCGCCTCCATCCAGGCCTTCAGCCGTTCGGGGCGAGAGAACACGCGAATACCCTTGCCCTGACGCAAACGGTACCGTGCCTCCGCACGGACCAACCGCGCATCATCCTTCAAGTTCTCTTCAAGGATTGCCGCTGCAGGGACCCAAAGCTCCCTGATCTTTACGCGACCCTTGCCTTGGTAGAGCGCAGCATGATCCAGCCAGAAGAAGTCACCGAACCCCTTACAGTGATCGGTGTCAGTGTGCGTGATGCAAACCGCATCGAAGTAGTCGCGGCCCGCTTTATCCATGTCGCGGCGAAGTGTCGTCGGCAAGTCGCAACGCTGGTCATCCTCATCGTCGTCACAACGCATTGCGGCGAAGTCGATCAGGACCTTGCGCCCATCGGCAAGGTCGAGGCGGGCGGTGTCGGCGTTGCCGAGCGGAAAGAAGTTCACCAGAGCCTGCATTTCACTGTCCTCATATTTTCTTGCCCGAGCAGATTGGGCAGTTGTTGACCTCCGGCCCCGCGTTGGAGCCTAGCCTTTCGGCGGATAGGGATCGTTCCCATAAGAATTGGCATCGCGGATCTGGCCATTGGGCCGATGGATGACGACCTCGCCTCGCTCACGGATCGCCGTGGTGCGTGCGGCCGCTGTCGCCTCTGCCTGGGTTGCGTGCGTGGATCCTACCCGGGTAGCGCCCTCACGGCGTGCAGCCCAACCATCCCCTGGCGGACCACATGAATACGCTTTGACATCGAATTCTCCTTATTTTCCTAGCTCGCCTCGATTCGAAACTATTGACCCCGGCCCTGTGGCATGATTCAAGTGTTTCACAGACTGGTATAGGCCAGAAGCCTTACCAAGTAAACAGTCTTCGCACCACTAATACCAGTCTACGAAACACTAAGGAGGGCACATGAATATCAACGAACTCGCCCCACTAGTCTTAAGGCGACGGGGAAACATGGGGGTCAGGGCTGCCGCAAAGGAGATCGGGATCAGTCCGACCACACTCACGAGGATCGAAAAAGGGCATGTCCCAGACGTGGGCACGCTCAACAAACTCAGCGAATGGTTGGGGGAGGAGCCTTCGAAGTTCACCGGCGTTGGAGACCTTCAAATCGCATTCAAGAACAGGAAAGCCGTCCCGCAAGCGACCGCTCTCGCACTGGCAGAACTCATCACCCAGGCCTCGCGACAATTCGAACAAGACGTAGAGGCTCGAGGACACTAAGTGGCATTCAGACGAGGGTTCAAATCTCAATGTGAGCGGCGATCGGTCGAGTTTCGAAAACAGTTCGGCCTGTCCGATTACGATGCGCTGTCTGCCGACCGTTTGGCGGAGGAGCTTCGAGTCACCGTTTGGTCCACCGATGACGTCGATGGGATATCGGAAAGCGCCAGGTCGGTTCTGAGCGACGAGACAGATCAATCGTGGTCCGCCCTGACGATGAGATTGGGCGCGGCCCATCTTGTCGTCCATAAACCGGTCTCCTCAAAAGGTCGCCGCAACAACGTGGTGATGCACGAGCTGGCGCACATCATCCTGGGTCACGAACTTGCAAAAGCCTGCATCCTGGAGGACGGCTCTCTTGTTCCGGGTAATTTCGATCAAGACCAAGAAGACGAAGCCGACTGGTTGGCCGGAGCCTTGCTGCTGCCCCGGCCGGCCCTTCTGTCTATTCGTCGTCGGCGCCTGTCGGATCGCGACGCTTGCGAGGAACATCTCGTCAGTCCGGAAATGCTGAAGTGGCGGTTTCGGATGACGGGTGTAGATTATCAGCTGTCGCGCCGCCGCACGTAGCACCGACACCAACGGAAAGGCAGCGTTTCTTGCAAGTCGAGTGGTGGACACGTGCACCCATAGACAAGTGAATGACCGCACCGGAAGACAAAAGAGAACCCATATCCAAAGTCGAGGATGAATGAAGATTGGTATATTGGCATGGGGCTCTCTCCAATGGGACCCACGAACTCTCCAGATCAGTAGCGATTTCTTGTCGGGCGGACCGAACTTACCGATAGAATTCTCCCGCATCTCGGGCAGAACTGGACCGATACAGCGACTGACCCTGGTCATTGACGAATTACATGGCACAGTATGTTCGACTGTCGTCGCCACGAGCAGCTTCAACGACCTCAGTCAGGCCAGGGAAGATTTACGCGGGCGCGAAGGGATGCATCACGTAAACGGTGTCGGGTTCATCAATCGGCAGACTGGCGATGTAAGCTTTCGGGCGATGGAAAGGCATCCAGGTGCCGTAGAGAGGATTCGCGGTTGGCTGGATGGAACCGATTTTGACGCGGTAATATGGACCGCACTTGCAAGCAATTTCGAGGAGGTTCGCGGGGAACAATATTCGATAGAGGCCGCGCTAAGTTTCTTGGAATCGCTCTCTGGAGAAGGCCAGGGAATCGCACTTGAGTACATTCGCCGGGCACCAACGCAGACCCAAACGCCTCTGCGAGATGCTGTCAATCAACGTTGGGCCACATCAGGCTAGCACTTTTGGCGGTTGGTATTGGTTCTCGGCGCTCAGGCCTTCACGCGAGTAGGGTGGAAAGATTCTGCCTTACGGAACGTGCGATCTCGGCTTGCGACTTAGACAGCGCTTTTCCTAGGGCGCTCAAAGTTGGCCCAACGTCGCCGGGAGGGACTGGTAACCCATCTCTCTCCACGAACGGCCCATCAGTTTCCGTCAGCAATCGCGCTTGCGGGATCTCCCTGAGAAGGCTCGTCGTTCTTGGCGACAAGAGCATACGTTCGTTGATCGAGAAGTAACAACCTAGGTCGACTGCGCGCCTTGCTTCACTCGCACTACCTGTGAACCAATGCAAAACCACCCGACCTCGATCTGGCGACAAAAAGGCCTCGACCATGTCTAGTACATGTTTGGCCGAGCGCACACTATGCACACTTAAGACCTTGCCTCCCGCACTGTCACACAGCCTCAAGACGCGTTCAAATACCTCCTTCTGCCGTTCAAAAGATCGGTAAAAACGAGGGCTGGCGTCTAGGCCAACTTCGCCAATGTATCGGGATTGTGGCAGGAGATCTTCGAAGATTGAAACTTCGGACGCGCGCTCGGCCACGAGTTGAGGGTGTAATCCGAGGGCGGGACGAACGAAGGAACTCTTTCTTGCGAGCTCCAAATTCCGCGGGAAGGCGCGCGGTGTCGTTGTGACCGCTAGAGTGGCCACCTCTGAATCATCACACGTTCTGATCGCGTTCTCGAGATCGGGATAGAGATCCAGATGAGCGTGAAAATCTACAAACCGCGGCCTCAAAACTATCCTCCTGGTTTCACTGTGACGTCATCTAAGATTGCTGCGACCTCGAAAACTCCACGCCTGAAGACGTCAGCGAAGGCAGGAATCTCCGCTGGTGCGTCTATTAGAGGGCCAGGCTTATGAACGAGAGTTTCGGCGAGGCGGGGGTTTCTCCGAAGCCTTTCGACCATAAGCTTAAATGACCTGATATGTTCCCCCTCGGCACGGTCGCTCCGAAGCGTCTGCGCCGATAGATCTTGGACCGTATAGAGGGTCGGATCTTTGGCGCCAAGGCCCGCATTGAGAGACGCTCGACGGATTAGGCAGGGCACACAATAACCGCAATGACGGGGTGACAAACCTCTATACCGAGCTTTGGCCGGCGACGAGCAGGACATAGACGACGCGACCAAGCTCCGCAGATATGGAAGGTCCGCACATAATCCCACCATTTCGCCCTTGGTCTGGTGCCGGTAGGGATTGTTCAGTTGGACTTTGAGGCCTAGCGCGTCGAGCAGGCCCTGAACACTGGCCATGAAGTGGGGGTGAGCCGTGCGGGTACTAAGTGCGCCGAACCTCAATGCGTCCAATGGCACATTGAGCGCGATAAACCCGTTTTCTGGCACGTTGACCGTGGTCCTATTGCCAAACGATGCGGCGGCCAAAGCTGCAAGAGCGTAGAACAAGAAGGATCTGCCACGCTGCGTCTCCTCCGACTGTCCGGTGGCGAGCGTCCGGCTATCGAAGCCCAGACGAACACGCATCGACTTGAAAGCCTCCGCACCAAACTTCGACTGGAGTCGGTCCAACAGGTAAGATTGAGCTTTAGATGTCTCCGCGTCCCAGTAATGGCTCACAAAAAGCGGGCGCGATCCTGCAGATAAGATGTCCACGGCAGCGATCAGACTGTCCAAGCCTCCGGAAAGAAGACAAACAGTTTCTAGCCCATAGAGCGGGAGCTTGTCTGTCGGGACGCCGAGGGCGACCGTTGTTGCGGGACGTTCGCGAAAGAAGACGCGCCAGCGATCTCCTGTGAGAAACCGCAACATGCGTCCGACATGCTTCGCTTGTTGCGACCAAAGCGCCGGCTCGCCGACAGGCAAATACAGGTCGATTTCGCGCGTCCAACCACCCTGCGCATTCTTGGACCTAGACATTCGTGTGTCCGCCGCATTGACCAGAGCGGCGAGTAGCGCCAGATCAATGGCGTTCTCCGGAGTTGTCATTCCAAGCGTGTTCAACTGTTGAAGTGCCTGACCGAGACCGAAACTCAAGCGGCCTTCGCCGTCGAGAAAATCGATGTCGTAGACACTCGAGTCCGGCTGTAAAACGGTGACTTTCGCGGTATCTCCGAGACCCAACCGTGCAATCAAACTGAAGCGTCTCATTCTGCCTCCCCGAGGGTCTGCATCAAGTCGAACGCGGCCGCGTAGAGGTCAGATACGAACCCGTCGATCTGAGATCCATTGAGCGATGCAACCGCGACTCCGGTGGCCTGCAACCTGTCCCTGACGCAACCGATCACAAATGTATGCAGCATCCGTTGGGCCCGTTCGACAGATGCTGTGTCCGGTGACAGTTTTATTGCGTTCGTGCCGACTTCGTTGAGTATTTTTCCTTCAATCGAGCGTGCGACCACCCCGACAAAGATCTCCTGAAGGTCGTCTAGAGTAAGTTCGTCAAAGTTCCCGATCCCGTTTGCGGCAAGGTCGGCAATCGTCTCGAGGAGGGCGTCTCGTGCGATAGCCTCGTCGATCGTGCCTCCGGGAGGACAGAGCGCATCGGTTAGTGCAACGAAAACTTGGTCGGCCGGAGCACCAGCCAGAGCCTCGATGTTGAAGCGACGAAGAGCTTCCGCCGGCCCAGATTCAGAAATTGCACGGGCAAGACCGACAACGCCACCTGCGAGTGCTCTGGAACTGACCATCTGCCGCGCGGCGGCCCGGCCACCACCGCTGGCAGCAACGAATTTGCCAGCACCCCGTCGGATCGTTCCGGGGCTCCCGCTCCTCGTCCCTGAGGTCATGTCCCCTCGGGCAGACCCGAAACCACGACCTGGTCCAGGTGGAACGATCGGCGGGTATTGCGCAGGCGGCGCAGGCGGAAGCCCATTCTCATCAACGCCCTCCGGACCGTCGATGGCGGGGTCGGTCGGGGCTGCTGCGGGCTCAGGCGCAGGGTCACCGACCCAGGATGGCACCATCGGTTTTCCACCACCAAAACTGCCGGACGTCCCCATCACCGACCACCACGTTTCGCGGCGGGTATCTTCGCTACCGCTTTAGCCGCACCGCTCAAAGCTTTGTTGTCGTCCCGTCCCGCCCAATCGGCCTTCAACGCATCGTATGCTGAAGCCGCCTCAGCTTCGGTAATCGCTCCGGCCCAACCGGTGAGGACCCAGGTGCCGAGTTTAGCGGCGGGAAGGTCCCTAAAGAATGCAACAAGAGAGGCTTGCAAGAAGGGATGTTGCTGGCAGATCGCCGCCAAGCCGTGCATCCCGGCCGGTTCTTCCATAAGATCATCAGCGTCAGCAACCTTCGTGCGCAATGCGTCAAAGAGCTGTTCAGCCTCGACAGAATTCAAGCGCTTGATCTCAGTTGTCAACTGCCTGATCAGCAGTGGCGGCCCCATCAATTTTTGCAGGAGTTCGTCCAGCTCTCCGAGTTGTGCCTGCGATCCATAGCCGCCGCGCCGGTCGCGGCTCACGAATACGTATGGCCTGAGATCAACATCGGTCAGAGAGGGCGCGATCGATGCCCATCGGCGTGCCCATTCAACGTTGGGCCAATCAGGAAGTTGCTCTACCGGGCTCGATTTTCCTTTAGGCTCTTTGCTTTCGGCCGACTTGGCAATGACCGAACCATCTGGCTGGGTTGCGTTGGCTTCGAGCGCGGCCAACTCAGCGGAATGCCCCGTGTCCGCCGCCCCACGTGCCATCGCATCGAAGACTTCCGGGGCGAAACGTTCGGCCAGCATGATCTTCGCCAAGACACCAAGGTTCAACTCGTCAGCAAAACCGCGCTCCTCCGCGATCGCGAGGCGAAGCGACATCGTGTTTATGAAGCGCTTGATCTGGCGAGGGTTGCCGCGTGATCCGTCGGTTAGGATAGGCGCGATACGGTAAGCGATGTCGAGCGCTCGTTGGATAGGGTCAGGGATAGTGCCGAATGTTGCTGTCAGTGTCGCGCGGTCCAGTCCCGGCCCGGTCCATGGCTTCTGCAAGGCTGCTCGGGCGATTGGCACGAGGCGGCGGAAGATGTCTGAGTCTTCGCCACATTCGTTCAGGACAAGAAGCATTGTGACGTAGATACGGGTCTCGGCATATCCGAGCGCAGGAAGCCGGAAGGGGACTTGTATAAGTTTCTCGAGGTAGTTGCGTGCATAGGTTGCCGGCCCCGTCGCTGCAGGCAGATCCGGAAAATGTTGGCGCACGGAATATTCAATCATGCCCTCATCCGCCGCGATCACGAAGGCGGCGCGAGGCACGAAGAGGAAGAGCCGGATCGCTTCCAATGTGCCAATGGCCGTGCCCGGGAGGCACCGGTCCAGATCGTCGACCAGAACGACGAGGCGGTCAATGTCCGCGACCTCCAACAGCTTCTCGAACTCTGCACGGAAGGCGTGCATCTGCTCCGGCGTGCTGTCCTCTTCCATATCTTTTAGGAACGACCCCGCACTGGCCGTGAACGCCTTAAGGTTCTCGGCAGTGAAGGCATCCGCTCCGCCGGATAGAACCGAAGTCGCGATGTTGCGTAGGTCGGTGACGGTTTCCGGCATCGGTATCCCGGTCGCCAGGGTCATGCCGTAGGAACCTGCCTTCTTGGCTGCCTTCATCCAGTCGATCCGTCGCCACAGTTTTTTGGCCTGGTCGGCAACTTTCTGCGAGCCGGAACGGCTCTTAACCAGATCCTCGACTATGGTCTCGATCAGAACTGTCTTCGCGTCGTCGAAACCTTGAAAGAGCCAGCCGTTGAACCTAATGCAGAGAACCCGATCATCGTCCCTGAAGGCTTCCTCGACCATCATGAGGACGCTCGACTTTCCCGCTCCCCAGTCGCCGTGAACTCCCACACTGAGTGGCTGATCCGATTTGTCTGAGACGACCCTCACAACAGTCTTGGCAACGGCCTCGTAGTACAGGAGGTCAACCGCGGTTTCATTATCGGCAACTATCATACGTATAGCTCGAATCTTGGTTTAATATATTTCGTTTCTACTTACCATGGGTTACATATTGCCACCAACATCAAACCCACTCTAGTTTGCAAAGAGGCTGGAATACCAACCATGAGTGCGCAAAGGGGACAAAAGCTGAACTCGTTGCAGTACCTCCTTCCAGAAGGTTTGGTCGCCAACTCGCGATGGTTGGACGAGGCAGGTTACTCGAGCGCACTGCGAAGCAAATACGTCGCGAACGGCTGGTTGGAGCAGCCCACACGAGGGATCTACAAGCGGCCTGGTGCCGAAACGCGATGGCAACACCTGATCATCTCGCTGCAATCGCTCATGCGAATTCCGGTCATCGTCGGGGGCCTCAGCGCACTCGAACTTCAAGGCTACGGTCACTACGTAACCATGGGAAAGCGGAGAAAGGTTCACCTCTACACGGAAGCCCCCCTGTCCAAATGGCTCAACGAAATCGACCCCGAGATCGATTTCCAGACACGAAATGCGAAAAAGCTGTTCAAGTCGGAGGCGATCTCCAAGGCGATCCAAGGCCTCCCACCACTTTCGTCGACAGGAAATGTCGAGACATTGGATAACCCCGACGGTGGGTTGAGACTCCATGTCTGGGGTGACAGATCCTGGCCGATGGTGATCTCCCGTCCGGAGCGAGCCATTCTGGAATTTCTGGACGAGATCCCGACACACCAGTCCTTCGAGCACGCTGCGGAACTGTTCACCGGACTTTCAAACCTCAGTCCCAGGCAACTCCAGGCGTCACTCGAAAACTGCCGCAGCGTGAAGGTGAACCGACTCTTTCTGTGGTTCGCCGAGCGGAACGATCACGCCTGGTTCAAACGACTCGATCTCGATGCAATCAACATCGGTAGTGGCAAGCGGGTGGTCGCAAAAGGAGGCAAGTTGGACGCCAAATACCAAATAACTGTGCCGGAGGGTCTTGATGGCAACTGATGAACGGTTCCGACAGCAAGTCGATCTTTTGATCCGGGTCCTCCCGTCAGTGGCTGAAGAAAACGTGTTCGCGCTGAAGGGCGGGACTGCGATAAACTTGTTCGTCCGAGACCTGCCGCGCCTGTCCGTCGATATCGACCTGACTTACCTACCCGTGAAAGCCCGGGAAGAATCCCTCGCCGACATAGACGCCGCGTTAGACCGGATATCGAAATCCATCTCGGAAGCCGTGCCTCAAGCCAAGGTCGTTCCCAGTCGACTGCACAATGAAGGGATCGTCAACCGTCTGGTCGTCCGGACACCGGAAACTCAGATCAAGGTCGAAGTGACACCTGTAGCCCGCGGTTGCGTGTTCGAACCCAGAGTCATGCAGGTTGTGCCGTCGGTCGAAGACCAGTTCGGCTACGCAGAGACCCAAGTAGTTTCTTTTGACGATCTCTACGCAGGAAAGATCGTCGCCGCACTCGATCGCCAACACCCCCGCGACCTCTTCGACGTGCGGGATCTCCTGAGGAAGGAAGGAATCTCGACGTCATTGCGACAAGCGTTCTTGGCCTACATCGTGAGCCATAACCGGCCGGCTATCGAAGTTCTCGCTCCGACCCGAAAGGACATTCGCTCGGATTTCGAGGAGAACTTTTTGGGCATGACCACGGAGTTGGTCGAACTGGAAGAGCTGGTCGCAACCCGTGAAGAGATTATTGAAGCAATAGTTGCGCAGATGCCGGACGAGCACCGCGCCTTTCTCGTTGGTGTGGAAAGAGGCGAAATTGACTGGAATCTTTCGGGCCTCACGGACGCGGCCAACCTGCCCGCCGTTCGCTGGAAGCTAACCAATCTCGACCGACTTGAAGCCAAAAGACGGCACAGGCAGGCAGAGGAACTTGAAGGCATCTGGCGATGACCGACACCGTGTTTTGGTCATGGCAGAATGACCTGCCCGCAAGACTGAATCGGGATTTTATACGAGATGCTCTAGCCATCGCTGTCGACCGAGTCAGTGAAACTCTCGATGTCGAAGATGTCGAGCGAGTGGCCCTGGATCACGACACGAAAGCAACCGCCGGAATGGCCGACATCAGCCAGACGATCTTGGAGAAGATATCCAGAAGCGCCGTAGTGGTCGCCGACGTCACGCCTATCGCTAAGTCTGCTGGCGGAAAAGCACTACCGAATCCGAACGTCATGGTCGAGCTCGGCTACGCGATGAGTGCCATAGGGTTTGAAAGGATCATTGCCGTCTTGAATACGGCGAACGGTGACACCGTTGAGAATCTACCCTTCGATATCCGGCACCGCCGAATACTGACCTACAATTTGGCTGCGGTGGCGACAAAGGCGGAACGGAAAGCGGTTCGGGAAGGCCTCATCAAGCAACTGGCCGAAGCCGTCCGGGTCAATATTGATCTGGTCCGCGACGCTAGGTCCGCCGCCGACCCCATCCTGGGCGTGGAGAGCGACCCTCATTCGCCGGGCCTATGGAAAGCGGAATGGCCCGTGACACATTCCGACGGCTTCGGTGAAGTTGCACGTGTAAGGCCTTTGGACTTATCGCGAGCTTGGCTCAGGATCATCCCCGCAGGCTTTCCCAACGGCCGTCCATCGATCACGGCGCTGGAGCAATTGCCAGACAGCGCGCGTCTCCGGGCTCCCACAGGTGCAGGAAGCGGCGGAAATTTCGGATCGTGCCCGTTCGGGTTCGTGACGTACTGGGTCGCGGGCCGGGAAGAGGATGGAACCTGCCGTTCACGAAACCTTGCGGCATACCTCGAAGACAGCGGCGAAGTGTGGATGTCAGACGGTGTGGCGTTCACCGAGCACAAGGGCCAGAAACACATCTCTTATGGGCATCTGTTCTCCAATTGGATCAGAGGATTGGCAAGCGGTATGGCCTGCCTTGACGCATTGGGCGCGTCGAAGCGAAGACGGATCGTCATGGGGATCGATGGCATGTCGGACGCGGTCTGGCCGATGCAATCCGGCTACGTGCCCGCGAGATCCCGTAAGAGCGGTCTCTTGGTCGACGAAACGGAGCGCGATTGGCCAGATGAGCGGCGCATGCAACTTCTTCACAGGACGTGGAACTCACTGCGCGACGCATTCAGCATCGAGCCGATGACAGAAGAAGGATTTGCCCATTATTTCGAGGTGCGAAGGAGAAACTGAGTCTAGGAGAGTTGCCAACCCGACCGGAGCGTCATCACGGATAACTGTTGGCCTCATCACACGTCCACAACCAAGCCCGCATCCCCCAACTGCTCCCGATCTGGAAGATCGCGGAGGCTCTCCAGATCAAAGGCGACGAGGAAATGCTCGGTCGTCACAAATGTATACGGCGCACCGCGTCGCGGCGACCGTGGCCCGGTGCCAATCAGCTCGCGCGCATGCAGCCGTCCGATCAAGTCGCGGCTGATCTCTTTGCCGAAGATGTCCTTGAGCCCGTCGCGCGTGATCGGCTGGTGATAGGCGATGGCCGCCAGCACCGCGACGTCGAACTCGTTCAGATCCAGTAATTGATCCCCGACGTCCGCCGCAGCGCGGATCGCCGGCGCGTAAGCGGCCCGCGTCCGGAACATCCAGCCGCTGGCGACTTGGGCGACCTCGAAGGACCGCCCCTCTAGATCTGCGGCAAGGTCCTCGACCAGCAGGTCGACCGAAGCGCCCTGCCCCACCACGCGCGCCAGGTCGTCGCGCGGCACTGGCGAGGCCGAGGCAAACAGTACCGCCTCGATCCGGCGCATCCATTCCCGCCAGCGCAATTCTGGCGACAGGTCAGCCAATTCGCGGTCCAGGTCAGGTTCCAAGCGATCCTTTGCCATCGCTACACCCCGTAGAGTCGGAAGGTGTCGCGCCCCGTCAGCTCGCGTACCGCGCCCAGAACGACCAGACGGTCACACAGCCGCCGTGCCGCGCGATCCGGCAAAGGCAAGGCTGAAGGCGCGACCGCATCGCGGGTCAGGAACATCTCGACGGCGTCGGCGGCCCCCTTGGCCCGCAGTTTCGGGGTCAGGGCCTTCAGATGCGCCGCCCGCCGTGCGAGGTCGGTGGCCAGCCGGATCGCGTCGATCGCCGAAGAGATGAGTGCGCGATGACAGGCCAGCCGCAAGTCATCGCCCTGCTTGCGCAGGTCCGCGCGTTTCAGACCCGCGGCCAACAGCGGCACCAGATGATCCCAACCAAGGGCTTGGGCAAGGGCCGCATCCGCGAGAACCAGCCCAGCTACGTCTGTCCGCGGGGCCTCGCGCAGCACCGCTTCCAGCACCATCGCGGCCCGGGTCACCGGCGCCCCCTGCCCCGCATCGAGCCAGGTGGCGATCTGGTCCGGCTCAAGGTTCGGCAAAGCGCGACCCAGAGTCTTGATCGACACCGGCCGCTCCGCCGCGCGCTGCCAGGCCAGATAGGCTTCGCCGGCCGGTCCGGGCAGATCGCCGGAGCTCAGCAGGTGCACCGCATCGCGCAACTCTCCGGCCCGCTCCGGTCGGCCAGAAAACGCGACACAAGCCTCCGCCGCGCGCAGCGCCAAGCGATCCCGTAACAAGGCTTGGGGCACCTCCTCGCGTAGCAACACAAGATGCAGGTGGTTCAACGTGGCGCCCGACAAAAACGCAACATCTTCAAGGGTTTCAGCGCGTGCAGAGGTGACCCAAGCGGGCATCCGGGGTAGCGTACCAAGGTCGCTGATGTGATCCGGTCGGGCAAATGTCATGCCCAAAACCTACACCTGCACGGCGCTTTCTACCAGAAAATAGCGCACAAACCGCCCCATCTTGCAGATCTTCACTATGTCCAATAAGTTTGCCTTATCGGACACAAAAGGATATGCTCAGAGGCATGTCAGAAAGCACCGAGAAATCGACCTCAGACGTGCCAATCGGGCCTTCGTCCAACGAGGACAACGAGAGAGATCATCCTGACGGCGAGGTCTTGAGCCTGCCTTCCTTTGTCGCGGGCTCAGGCACGCTCGATCAGCTGGTCGATACGGCTCGCGACTATGCACGCGCGGCAGCGTCGGACAACACGCTGAAGGCCTATGCGAAGGATTGGGCGCACTTCGCGCGCTGGTGCCGGTTGAAGGGCACCGAGCCGCTGCCTCCGTCGCCGGAGATGATCGGCCTCTACCTTGCGGATCTCGCGACCGGCTCACGTCCCTCCCCTGCCCTGTCCGTCTCAACCATCGACCGCCGTCTGTCAGGTCTCGCCTGGAACTACGCACAGCGCGGCTTTTCCCTCGATCGCAAGAACCGACATATCGCCACGGTGTTGGCCGGGATCAAGCGAAAGCACGCGCGACCACCAGTTCAGAAGGAGGCCATCCTGGCCGAGGACATCCTCGCGATGGTCGCCACCCTGCCATATGATCTGCGCGGGCTGCGGGATCGGGCGATCCTGCTGGTGGGATATGCAGGAGGCTTGCGCCGCTCGGAAATCGTTAGCCTTGACGTCCACAAGGACGACACGCCGGATTCTGGCGGCTGGATCGAGATCTTCGAGAAAGGCGCCCTCCTGACCCTCAACGCCAAAACCGGTTGGCGCGAAGTCGAGATCGGCCGCGGCTCCAAGGATCAGACCTGCCCCGTGCACGCGCTGGAGCAATGGCTGCACTTCGCGAAGATCGACTTCGGTCCGGTCTTCGTCGGCACCTCGCGCGATGGCAACCGCGCCACTGAAACGCGACTGAATGACAAGCATGTTGCGCGCCTGATCAAGCGGACGGTCCTGGACGCCGGCATCCGATCCGAGCTGCCCGAAAAGGAACGCCTGGCGCTGTTCTCCGGCCATTCGCTGCGCGCCGGTCTCGCCAGCTCCGCCGAAGTCGACGAGCGCTACGTTCAAAAACAGCTTGGTCATGCCTCGGCCGAGATGACCCGCCGCTACCAGCGCCGGCGCGACCGGTTCCGCGTGAACCTAACCAAGGCCGCCGGACTCTGATCCCCTGCCCCATCACGCCGCCTGCCCACTGAGCCTGCCATAGAAGCTGCGCTCGAGATGCAGCTCCCCTGCCCCGGCCTTCTCGACCATGCCGCGCAGATATCCGCCCGGCGAGGAAACTTCGCCCGCGCAATGCTTCTCGAAGACAAGCGCCAGCGCCGCTGTCGCCACCTGTTTGCCCAGCCGGTCTTGCGCCACGTTCCACGCATGCTCGGACACCCCGATCATCGGCCTGAGCTGCCCGGCAACCCGGTGCAGATCGCCCCAATCCTTCAGGAAGCCGCCCATATTACGCGCCCAGGACGCGAATTCGGGACAGGCCTGCATCACTGTGGGCAGATCCAGTGCCGCGCGCTTCTTGCGGACTTCAGCCACCCACTCTTCCAGCTCCCTGTCAACCTGATCTTCGGGCTGAGCATTGGGCACCACGGCCGCGACTTCCTCATTTTCTGAGGAATTACGAGTTACAGGATCAAGTTGGTTTGTAATTAGTATATGAGGGTCAGAAATGACCTCCCTGGGGTTCATTTCTTGAGTCTTCTCGGGAACTTGTTCCTTGGCTTCGGGCGCGTTTTCCACAGGTTGAACGACCTCGGTTGCCTTGAGATAGGCCGCTTCGACGCGCTCCTGAAGTTCCTTGAACCAGGTCAGCAACCGCGCAAGTTGCTCAGAGGCTTCATGACGGCGCGGAAGCCGATCAAGAAGCTCCTCGAAGAGGCCTGTGAATTGCGTCCAAGGACCGCGCAGCGCGCTGCTGACGGCGGTCTCGATCCGCGCGCGGATCATCCGGCGTGCCACGGTGATCTGGCGCTTCAAGCGCTGGCAGAGCTCGCGTTCGGCCTGCAAATCGCTATGCAGTTCCTCGAACTCCTCGACGCGAGCTGCGAGCGGCGACAGATCGAAGCCATAGGCCTCCACGATGCGCCCCTCAGCGTCCCTACGGCCCCAACGCTTGCCGTTCGGGCTGTCCTGGAAGGAGATCACGCCGATCTCGGCCAGGCGCCGCGCATGGCGTTTCAGCGCGGAAAGCGAGAAGCCCGTCTGCTCTATCAGATAGGCGTTCGATGCCCAGACGATCGGGCGCTGACCCTCCTCCCAGTCCTGGGCCTGGGTAAACGCCCCGAGCGTGTCGAGGAGCATCATGTCCCCCGCCTTGAGGCCAATGTAGGCTCCGACCCGCTTCACGGCCACGAAGGCCCGCGTTTTGGGTACAGCTACCTGTTCACCGGCTTGGGCAAGCTGCTCTGCAATGCCAAGACCCGGTGTCGGCTTGCGCCAACCTGTATGCTTCATGCCTGTTTCTCACCTCCAGTTATGTGGAGGCAAAAGAAAGCCGTTCGCCGAAGTGGCGTTCTTGTTGACAGTGATTCGCGGGAGAGATATCTTCTAAGCGACCAAACTTTTCAGATTAGCTCTCAGGCCACGCTGCTTGGGGGCTTTTCTTTTGCCTAGATCATTGTTCTGACTGCTCCTCTTTCGTCGCGAGGAATTCGCTGTACAGCTGATCAAGCCGACCCGAGAGAAAGTCTCCGAACTCGGTTGAATCTTGTGCCGTAAGCGAAATGCTGAATGCCTTTCCGGAACGACCGATGACTCCCTTGATGCGGCCTTTGCCGGCAGTCCAGGTTCGTTTCTTGGGCGCGGCACGCGTTTTTCGGCGCTTCGGCACCCTACCCGCTTCTGCCAGCTTGCTATGCAGGAACTCAAAGCGAGCATCACTGTCGAGGTTCTGAAACCCGTCGAACTCCAGAGCTCCCTCGAGGATCTTGTCATTCGATGGTTCCGAAGCCAACTTTTTGAAGTCTTCCCAGCGATCACGCCCAATCTGCTTGGCCGGCCCAATCTGTTCGATGACGTACCTAGGGACGTTCTGCGCCACTGACAGCATCCGTGAAAGCAACGTCCCATCGATGGTAAGTGCGGACTGGATCACGTCCTTTGCTTGTCCCATATCCAAGAGGCTCTTCGCAAAAAGGGCCTTCTCAATAAAAGAGAGGTCTGCGCGCGCAGTGTTTTCCTGCCCTTGAGCAAGAATGTGGGCCACATCGTCCATTGGTTTTACAACTGCGCGAACCTTACGGCCGAGCGCCGATGCAACGCGCACACGGCGATGCCCGAAGACGATCATATAGCGGCCATCCGCTTCCGGATGCGGTCTAAGCAGTACCGGCGTGTCCTGGCGACCCGCTGCGATCGATGCTTTCAGTTCGTCGAAAGCAACATCGTCATCACTAAGCCGATCCGAAACGAATGACACATCGATCAATTGCGGATCGATCTCGACAATGGTTTCACCTTCAAGGAGACGCTTCGAGTTTTCCGCAAGGCTATCAATCGAAACCTTCATCGATTTCGAAGCACCGCGCATTGCGTATCCAGAGCGACCGGAATCCTTGGGCTGCTCCGGCGAGCCCGCCATAACGCTCTTCAGGAGGTCTTTGCGAGCCATCAAGCCATCTCCTTTTCGTCCAAATCCAACCAAAGCGCCGCGCGCATTTCGACAGTTGCACGGCTGTCAAAACTAGCTCTCTGCACGGCTGTCAAAACCTTAGTCATTCACGCCCCCAAGCCTTGTGGATCAGTTCGGCGATTTCATCGTTCACGTCATTCAAAGATGTCACTGCGCGGTCATAAGTAGTCCGCACGAATTGAGACCGTTCAACTTCGTAAAGCGTCTGCTTCGTAATCCCAGCGTCGGAGATCGCCGTAGACTTCAGCACAGGAGCCGACAGCATCTGATTTGGGAACATCGCCTGGAGGAACCCAACCATCTGCTTTTGGGGACCGTCCGTTGGTTCAAATCGCGTTACCAGGTAACGGAACCACTTCAGGCGCATGTTCGCTCCAGCGTCACGGATCGTCTTCATGATTCCGCCCAGCATCAGGAGAAACTGGCTCATCGACATGACGTCCAGCATCTGAGGATGGACTGTCACAATGACCGAGGAAGAAGCCGTGAGAGCAGTGAGCGTGAGGTAGCCCAGTTGAGGAGGGCAATCGATCACAACCACGTCATAGCGGTCATCAACCTCGCTAAGCGCCTTCGATATGCGAGTGAAGAAGGTACGGCCCTCGTGGGGATCGCTGCTCGTCAAAGCAACCGGGGTATCGTATTCGTACTCTTGAAGCTCGAGACTTGCCGGCACGATATCAAGGTTGGGAAAGTTCGTTGGCCGGATCACCTCTGAGATCGGCTTACGCTCGTCATCATAGCGAAGTGTCTCGTAGAGCGAAGGCACGTCGTCGAGTTCAGGCTGAATGCCATGCAAAGCTGTGAGCGAGGCCTGAGGGTCCAAGTCGATCGCAAGAACTCGATGCCCTTTCAACGCCAAGTGCTGCGCGAGGTGGGCGGCGGTAGTGGTCTTTCCACTTCCTCC
Source organism: Pseudodonghicola xiamenensis DSM 18339 (assembly GCF_000429365.1). Lineage (GTDB taxonomy): Bacteria > Pseudomonadota > Alphaproteobacteria > Rhodobacterales > Rhodobacteraceae > Pseudodonghicola > Pseudodonghicola xiamenensis. The sequence continues at coordinate 21,573 of NZ_AUBS01000044.1, forward strand.
TTTGAAGTTCACGACGGACACGACGTGCAGTTCTTCACCAGGCTGCCGATAGGGGACATAACGGCGTTTTCCGGGGCGGCCATGCTTGTCGAGATAAGCTCTCAGTTCCAGCATCTGCTCGGCCGAGTAGCTGCGCCTCCCGGACGATGATGTTTCAGGTTCAGGACCTTTGCCTTCGAGATGAAGCTTCTTGATGGTCGACTGCGTCACGCCGAGATAGTAAGCAACCTCGGCCAATGAAAACTGACGTAGACCTTTTTGGGCGTCCGGAGGATACTGTTCCTGCCGCAACATATTGAGGCGGTCGGAAATCAACTCTCCTTGCTGTAGGATGATCTCGTCGAAGGGTTGATCCTTCGTATCAGCCGCAAAAGACCGTTCTCGCATCCGCCTGTCCTCTAAATATCGCTTTTTCAGCGATTTCGCTCATTAAAGTGTCATCTACACGGAAAACTGAGTCTTAACAACGATTTTCGCCCGGCGGTTAGATCTTACCCAATCTACCAGCGTGCCTAGATGCCTCGACAAAGTATAGCGATCGAGGAATGTAGCTACCCAATATCTTGGGGAAACTGTCACTCGCTCGGATGTGTAGTCAACTTTAACTTCGCGCCAGTTACATTCAACTATCTGTTTTTGTTTCTTTTTTCACCGCTGCACGGCTGTCAAAATGCAAGATGCTGGAAGCCTCATGGCGCTAGGGGAACTACGAACCCGTCTCCTCCGAAGCGGATTGCATCATCATCACCTTGCGCCAATTCAGTGATCGGTTGCTTCCACCAAGCGGACCAACCACTGGCTCCAAAATGTGGGGAATGCGTTTCAGCGCGAAGGGAAACAGAGGAAATCGGCTGGGTTGTCCCAGCCGATTCTTTACGTCACGCAGCGTCTTTCGGCCCCCAAGGGATGACGGCCTGCAGGGACAGATCGTTCTGGTTCGCGGCCTTGCCGAGGTTGGCGTTGAAGCCGTGGTCGCGGATGGTCAGCGTATAGTAGTCGGCGCCGGTCTCCTTGTTCTGCTTCTTCCAGATGCCGCCGCACTCGACCAGCTTGCCGCGCGGGGAGCGGCCGAGGACGCGGTGCGTGGGGGCCATCGGGTTCACGCTTGCGACGGGTTCGACCGTGATGTCGAGGTCGAAGGTCAGGGTCGAGATGGAGCCGACGCCCTTGGCGGTTTCGATGTCGGCGCTGGTGAATTTGATGCAGTTCGTGGTCATCGCTCTTCTCCTTGTTTGCGTTGCAATGATGGTCACCTTGCAGCGGGCAAGGCCCGGCCACACCGAAGGCGGAGCGCAGCGGAGAGGGGCAGGCGCCGGTCTTTTTGCCTCGCGAGGAATGGCCCGCAGGGACAGGGGAAAAAGATCGGTGACAACCTTTTGGACGGGACGACAGCTGCGACCAGCATGTCATGCAACTCAGACAAAGGGAGAAGTGCGGCGGCCGCGAAGGAAACTGGGTGAACTGCCGACAGCCAGGAACGCCGATGCGTCCTTTGCACAGGCTCGCCAGATCTTTCGATACACACCACGACCTATCGCAACGCGACACCGGCCCGTATTCAGCTCCTCGGTCGGGTCACTAGGGGCCTCAAGCAGAGAGTGCTCTGACAGGCAGGAGAAGATGAAATGCCAGGGCGAAGACACGCGCATCTGTTCCCGACGGCTTCAATCCCGGCCGCGTTGCGAACTTCGAAGATGTCCCGTATGGGATTGCGAAACTGAGCAAACGACGCATGCGACTCGGAAGATCGGGTAGAAGCTCGGGCCCGCTCCAATCCCGATACGTGTCGGCATAAGTGAAGAGGATAAGCTGTTGGACGGCGCAACACCGAATGTGGTCACCGAGGATGGCCTGCGCGATCTGCACTCAGATGGCTACCTCATCGAGGTGATCTGCAACCAGACTGCCGGGAAGCGCCACAACAGTTGGCATGGCGCCTGGGCCGTGCACGCGGTGACGTAGGATGGCCAGGATGCGAAGATGCTTGTCACGAGCCGTAGCGTCTTCAAATTGCGCGAGTTCAAGACGATCGTCGGATTGGTCAGTTTCCTGGCCGACATGGGCTGCCTTTCGGCGAATATCCCGCTGACGACCGGACGACGTGAGCGTCAGGAGGCTTCAGAGGGTCTCGCCACAGCCGCCAGTTAGAAATGGTGTTAACACTCACGGCGGTCTGACAGACCAAATCCCGCAGAAGTGCGCAGCTCTGCGCACTCATAGAGCGAACCGCACAGTGTGCTCTGACTGATGTCATGGTAGAACCGGGGCCTAAGCCCCGATCCTCTTGATGCGGATCCCGAGCTTGCGGGCCTTGTCGACGATGTTCTCGGTGATGCCCGAACCGGGCGTTGCGATCAGACCCTGCGGCATGGTCTCGAGCATCTTGTCATTGCGCTTGAAGGGAGCCGCCTTGCCGTGGCTCTTCCAGTCGGGCTTGAAGACTACCTGGGTGACGCCCCGAGTATCTGCCCAGCGGGCCGCGATCATCTCGGCACCTTTCGGCGTGCCGCCGTGCAGCAGCACCATGTCGGGGAATTTGGCGTGCGTGGCGTCGAGCACGGACCAGATCAGATCGTAGGCGTGATAGCCCCCGCCCGAGAAGGCGATCCGCGTGCCTTCGGGGCAGTGTACCTCTGTCTCCTTGCGTCGCTTGGCCGAGAGGTAGGCCCGGCTGTCCACCACGGCGGAAGTCAGGCCGCGATGCGAGACCTTGGATCCGGTGCGGGGCAGCCAGGGTGAACCCGTGGCGGCCGAAAAGTGGTCCACGGCCAGATCGCGCATCTGCTCGAAAGCGTCGCGATGGTCCCAGAGTTTGAGCCCGATCATTTGGAGGCGCTCTAGTTCGACCGAGGCGACCTCTGAGCCGTCCTGGATGGCCAGACTTTCCCGGACCTCGAATTCGTTGTCGTCGAGCAGCTTCTGGATATGGGTGAGCCGGCGATGGAAGATTGAGGTCAGGGACCAGAGCATCTCTTCGAGATTGTCTTCCAACTGGCTGCCGGTGATGAGGCCGGTGGTGGTGTCAAAGAGCGCCGCCATGGCGAGCTCGACCTCGTCAGGCTGGGGCAGGGGGCGGTGATCGGTCTCGCCGGGCCCTGGCGTTGCGCCGTGAAGTGCGAGGTGGTCGAGGATGGCGGAGGTCACGCCGGTTTCCTCTTGGACGTCTGTCTGATGGGGCATTGTCTGGTTCCTCTGTTTGATCTGACCCGATTTGGATGGGGCGATACCAGGACCGGCGGCGACCGGGCCGCATCCGTCAGGATCGGAGCGAAGCGGAGAATGCGCCGCGGGCCGGAAAATTGGTCCCGCGAGGAATGAGCCGAAGGCTCAGGGGAATTTTCCGGGTAGCGGCGCATTGCTGCCCGGGCGAGGGGCACTCAGCCCCGACCCGCCGGTCCATCGCTCCCAATATCCAAACGGGATCAGATCGAACCCGCGGAACCTTTGCCCTGTTGGACATCCAAGAGGATGGTGGCGGTCACCCGTCCTCGATCTCCAGACCTTGTGCTTTCATGGCCTCTATCAGCGACCGGCGCAGCGTATCCTTGCCAAGTGCCTGCAAATCGTCGTTGAAATCGCCCATGTTTGGCACGAGATCACCACAGGTAATTCCCCGAGATTCCAGTTGGTTACGAAATCTCTTTCATGCGTTACGTCCGGCTTCGTCATTGTCCCGCGCGATCCAGATACGCTTGATCCCCGGCGGCGGGATGAACAGCCCGAGATGGGTGGCGGTGAGACAGGAGGCGAGATCGAACTCGGGGAGAGCGGTGCCCACCGAAAGGGTGTTCTCGAGACCTTCGCCGACGATGAGATCAGAGCGGCCCGTGCCGGACCAGAAGCGGATGGCATGGCCGTGAAGCTGCCCGAGGATCCGCTTCGGGCTCTCGATCCCGGCCAGACCGCCGGTGGACGGGTCTAGATAGAACCGCGCGCATCCAGTGATCTGGCCGCGAATATCGGTGATCTTCGCGAGCAGGGCAGGAGCCCTTTGCGGCGGATCGGCGTCGTCCGTGCCGTGCCGCAGGAAGACCCGTGGGTGATAGCGCAGGGCCGAACCCAGCCGTGTGATGCCACGCCCCTGCAGATAGGTGGCGGCCAGGGTGCCCAGGACCGGCTTGCCAGCGGCAAAGAGTTTGCGCGTCCGCGCGATGCGTTTGCTCGAGGCGGCATCTGGTTGCTCACGGGTTTGGGTGTCTCGCGGCACGGCCGGGCAGGGGGCCTCGCCAAGGAAAGACCGGGCCTCCCACAGCGTCTCTTTGAGCGTGATCGACCCAAGCCGTTCATGCAGCAGGTCGATCAAGTCGCCATATTCACCCGTCGCGTAATCGGTCCAGGACCCGGCCTTGCGCCCACCCTGGGCCTGGAGCCGGATGGCAAGGCTCTGCCCCTTTGCGCCCGAAGTGTCACCAACCTGCCAATAATTGCCCTGCTTGCGCCCCTCGGGGAAATACTGGCGGCAGAAGCTCTCGGCCCGGTCTGCCAGATCGGCCGAGAGGTCCGCGATACTGCGCCCCGCGCTCATGCTGCGGCATCCGCTGCACTGCCGCCAACAGGATACTCCGCGAGAACCCGCACCAGCACCTCGGTGCCATCCACCGGGATGAACACCCGCGTCTTCCACTGGATCACCTCGGTGAAACAGCCCATCGCCTTCAGTGCAGGCAGGGCCGTGCCCGACGCGCTGTTCAATTCCAGCCTCGGCTGACCCATGACCAGCGAGCGGCGCAGCTGGTAGCCGCCAAGGAGGCTCAGGGTCGTCTTCGCGTCCATGACCGCGCCGAACACCTCCTGCGGCGTCATCTCGATCTGACAATCGAGACCCAAGCGCGCATAGACATTGAGAAGCTGCTCCTGACTGACCAGACGGCCGATAGCGCGTTCCCCGTCTTCAGTCTGCAGGCGGTAGATGCGCATGACCAGCTTGCCATGGGCAAGAAGCTGCGCGTCCTGACGGTCGTGGACACGTTCTCGCGTTATTCGCCGGTGCTGGATGTTCGGTTCAGTTATCGCGGGGAAGACGTGGTCGCCACCCTGGATCGGGTGTGCCGCCGGATCGGCTATCCGAAGACGATCCGGGTCGACCAGGGTAGCGAGTTCATCTCCCGCGACATGGACCTCTGGGCCTATCAGCGCGGCGTGATCCTCGACTTCTCACGGCCCGGTAAGCCGACCGATAACGCTTTCATCGAGGCCTTTAACGGACGGTTCCGGCAGGAGTGCCTGAACACACATTGGTTCATGAACCTTGCGGATGCCTGCGAAAAAGTGGAGGCTTGGCGGAGATACTACAATGACGAACGGCCACACAGCGCGATCGGGAACAAACCGCCGATCCTGCTGACGAAATCGGGAGGCGCAACCAGCCC
>NZ_AUBS01000045.1 GCF_000429365.1 Pseudodonghicola xiamenensis DSM 18339
CGTTCCGGTCGCGGGGGATGTCCAGAACGACCTTGCCGCTGTCGGTGGTCACGGTCTTCTGACTGCTGCCATTGCGCCGATTGGCCGGCTGATTATACCCCTCAGGGGCTTCCTCGGCGCGTTCTTCACCGAGATGGACGTCCATCTCCGTGCTCAGTGCCCGTTCCGCCAGCGCCTTTGTCAGCTCGGACAGAATGCCGTCCTTGCCAAACAAATCACCAGGCGCGCGGCCTTCCATCAATCGGTCCAAGATCTCTTTATCGATGCTCATACGTGGGTCTCCTCTTCGAGCAGTTACCACGTCAGCGCACAAAATTCAGGATAGTCCCAAGCCGTTTCGCGCAACGCTACGGCCTCCCCGTCAGTACAGTTCGCGACTGGGAACAGGGACGAAGACGCCCGGACCGCGCTGCCTTCCTCCTCCTCCGCCTGATTGCGGCTGAACCCGCAACCGTCGCCCGGGTTCTGTCCTCGCCAAAATGAGGCATCCCAGCCGGATGCGCTATCCCTCCCCCTCACCGTCGGCCTTCTGACCTGTCCGAGACGCGGCAAGAAGGTACAGCCGCTTGAATGTTTGCGAACCGAGCTTCAGCGCGCGGGCTCCCCCCGCATAGCTCCCTGCGCTCACGTAAGCGTCGATGACTGCTTCATCCGGAATGTCGACAGCCGGACGACCTGGAACGCTGGCTTGCCCGAGGTCGCCACGCTTCTTGGCAATCCACTTCGCATCCACCCCGTGGGTCTCCGCGAGGTTCGTGTTGGTCAGGCCTTCGGAGAACTGTTCGGCGAGCAGCTGGTCGAAGTCGAAGCCAAAGGTGTTCAGAACCTCCAAGAGGTTCCTGCGGCTGGCGGGAAACGCCGCTTTGACCTTGGCCAGAGACCGGCTTTCCACCATCGCGTGAAGAAATTCCCTGTGGTGCACGATCCGACCCTCGCCGCAACTGTAGACGATGATGTCTTCGCCGTGAATCCTGATGCAGTTTTTCGGCACGGCCATTTTTTCGTTCCTGCTCCAGATTTCCGATTTCTCCGTTGAAATTGAAGACCGAGAATTTCACCCGAGTTTTTAACGTATTGAACCGGAAAGCATTTATTGACTCGCGAATCGGTTGCTGATTCCCTTCTGGCTACGAAGTCAGGAAATCATGTTTGCGGAACAGATGCCCGATATCATCAACATTCCTCATGAACGTCTGAAGATGGAGCTGCGGCTGCGTGGCAAATCCATTGCGTCCATTGCGCGTGAGCTCGACGTCTTTCGTTCATCGGTCACTTTGGTGAGCCAAGGGCTTAGACGGTCCGAAAAGATCGAAAGGGCTCTGGCCGAGGCCATCGGGATGACACCCCAGGAGCTCTTCCCTGACAGATATCCAGCAGAGGAGGAGCGCCCGGACACCAAAACCTGACATCGGGAAATAAAAAGACCCTCCTGCGCCAACAGGAAGGCCTTTTGAATAAGTGTCGTTTGTAGTCGACATCTTATTCATCCCCCGACTCCCAAGAAAAGTCAACCTGCCGAGAGACGCTCGGCAGGGCTGCTCAACTCATTCCTAACATAGGGGGATGCCGCACCACGCCAGCTCCGACCCACATGGGTCGGCGCCCAGGTCAGGTGCGCTCCAATCATCATGAAAGACAATCTGATCTATCGCGGGCCGGAGCCGAGCCACGCGACCCGTGTTCCTGCGCGCCGCTCCAAGGGCAGCCTTCGCGGCTCGATGGTGGCCATGCTGCCTGGCTTCCAGCGCCCGCGCCTCATTCACTTCGAGAGTGCGCTCGAGTACGCCTTCCTGTGCCTGACGCTGGTGCGCGACGACGTGCACCACGTCCGGGAACAGCCGCCAGCGATCTCCTATGTCGGCACCGACGGCCTCCCCGCGCGACATGTCTTCGACTTCCTCGTCACCAAGGCGGATGGCGAGCGGATCGCGGTGGCGATCAAACCCATGCAGCGCGTCCTGAAGCTGAACTTTGCCTCCGAGCTCGAAGCTGTTGCAGCGGTGGTCTCCAAGTCCTTCGCCGACCGGGTGCTGCTGGTCACCGATCAGCACATCGACCGGGCCGCCGCTGCCGAAGCGGCCCGGACACTCGCCTGGACGCGCCCCTCTCTGGTGGAGGTAACGGCATGACCTTGCGTTTCCGCTTCTCGAACTCCGACATGATCACCACTGCGGGCGTCGCCATGCGCCCCCTAGAGATCGACGACATAGGCGGCACCTTCGAGCGCGTTGGCCAGCCGGGGATCACCGAGGCATTTTCCCACCAGGAGCTCGCCGAGATGATGCGCCGGCCGGACACGACCTACTTTGCCGGGTATTTCGACCGGGCCACCCAAGAGGCGCGCCGCGACAAACCAGTGCAGGTCATCAGCGAGCTGTCGGAAAAGACCGCACGGCTGGTGATCTGGCGGAAGGCCGTCTGTGACGCCTTCCTGGCTCTCGAAGCTGCAGGCTTCATCAAACGCACGCAGCGGGCATATGAGCAGGCCAAAGCGCAGCTTGCATCAGTGACGGAGAGGTTCGTTGGCGAAGGCGCAGCAGCCTTTGCCAAGATCCGACCGGGCCAGGAGATAAGAATTCGAAAGCTGCCGGGAAGCCGGACGGTCTTTCAGTGGGTCCGCTCTTACCAGGCCGCAGGCTACTCCGCACTTTCGCTCATTCCGGCCACACACCTATCCGGCAACCGGACCCGGCGCTGGTGCCCGAAGGCAGAAGCCCTGATGAACCAGGTCATCGAGATCTACGCCGACACGCAGCGCCCGAGCAAAGTCCAATCGATTCAGGAGACCAGGGCGCTGTTCGCGGAAGAAAACGCGCGCAGAACCAGCGCGGGGGCAACGCCGCTCATAGTTCCTTCCGCCTCCAGCGTTAAACGCCGACTGGACTCGGCTGACCCATTCTACGTCTGTGCCAAACGCTATGGCACGTCTGCGGCCGCCAGGAAGTTCGCCATGAGCAGCAACGGTCCTGACGTCGTGCGACCGATGGAGCGTGTCGAGATGGACGAGAACAAGCTCGACGTCATGTCGTTGCTGACGCTGACAGGCATCTGGGATCACCTGCCGACGGAGCGGCAGAAGAAATTCGAGGCGGGGCGACGCTGGCTCTACATTGCAATCGACTGCGCCACGAAATGCGTGGTGTCGATGCGGCTGGCCGACAATCCGAACTCGGATGATGCGATCCGCGCGCTGCGGCAGATTTTCGAGGACAAGACCCCGCTGGCCCAAGCGGCCGAATGCGAAAGCACATGGCATCACCATGGCGGGATCGGGACCCTCGTGACCGACATGGGGCCTGCTTTCGTCTCGGATGCCTTCCAGGCAACGGTGGCTTCGCTCGGGGTCACGTCGCACCTGCCGCCCGCCGGAATTCCCTGGATGCGGGGGCATATCGAGTCCTTCTTCCGAACGCTCGGCCACCAGCTCATGCCGCTCTTGGCGGGCCGGACCTTCTTCGACACCGTGGATCGTGGCGACTACCCCTCCGAGATGCTCGCCTGTCTTTGCGACGATGATCTGATCAAGGTCCTGCTGACCTATATCATTGATATCTATCACAACCAGCCACACGGCTCGCTGAAAGGGGAAACCCCGAATGCAGCCTGGAAGCGGCTGGTGGCCGAACACGGGACGCCTCCGGCACCGGATGGCCTGACCCTCAGGAAAGCATTCGGCAGGCCGATGACCCGGAAACTCAATGACGAGGGCGTGCTGTTCTCCGGGCTCAGCTACAGCTGCGAGGCGCTGCGGGAGGCCTATCTGCACTCCCCCATTCGGGAGGTGGAAATCAGGGTCGATCTGCAGGACATCGGGTGGATCGCCGTCAAGGTAGGCGCGACCTGGTACCCGGCGCTCGCCAATCAGCCTGGCTTCGAGGGCGTGAGCTTCGACGAGCTGCGTGAGGGCATTCGAGTCGTTCGGCACGCCCACGCGCGCGACGCGAGGCTGGACGCGCCCAAGGTCCAGCGTGCCATCGAGCGAATTTCCGAGGCGAACCGTTGTGCGTTCGCGTTGCGCGCCCTGACGCCGTTCCACGTGGCCGACGTGGAGGTCGCGCGTGCAGATGCGGCACTGCACTATCCGCTCCGCTCGGACGCGCAGCGATTGGGACACGTGCCTCCGAGCAACGATCTGCTCAGCGACGCGATTTCCATCACCCCGCCGACGGACGAACCAGAGAAGCAAGACGGCGACAATACAGGGCACAACTCGGAGCGTCGCGCGAGACGCAAGAACCGCAAACGCTGGGGGTTGAAAGATGAGAAATGATCTGATCCCCCAAGCAGCCCAGCGGATTGCCGAGTTGAAAGGCTATTTTGTCGATCACGAGCGCTTCGTCCCGCTGGCGGAAGGGTTCTCCATTCTCGCTGAAAAACGTCTCGTGGACATCCAGACCGAACGGACCAGCGAAGCGCAGGGACTGGCCTTGTCCGGACAAGCGGGGGCCGGAAAAAGCGCTGCAATCAGTCATCTTCTTGCTCAGGAAAGCCAGAGACTGGCCAACCTCGGGTACGGCGACTCCACCATCGTCAGCTTGCGAGTACCTTCGCCTGCAACGCTGAAGTTTGTCGGGCAGATGCTCCTTCGGGCGCTCGGCTATCCGATCGGCGCCGAACGCCAAGCCTGGTACATCTGGGGCCTGGTTCAACATCACCTCAAGGAACGGCGTGTCCTCTTCGTGCATCTGGACGAGGCGCAGGACCTCGCATCACGGGGCACAAAGCACGAGCTCGATTCCGTCGCATCCATGCTGAAGACGCTGATGACCGACCCGGAATGGCCCGTCGGGATCATTCTCTCAGGCACGAACGGCCTGGAAGACATCCTCAACCATGACCCCCAGCTCGCCCGCCGAATGAAGACCATCCGGTTCGAGAGCATGTCCCCTGCCGCCCATGGCGAAGATATCCTCGACCTGCTGGATTCCTACTGCGAGCGCGCAAGCCTCGAACCAGATGATGACGTGCTGGAATTGTCCCACGGCGAACGCATTGTTCATGCTGCGGCCAATCAGTTCGGCATCGCCATCATCGTTATCCTGGACGCCATCGAAGACGCCTTCCTTCACGGGCAGGACACGCTGAACCGGCACAACTTCATCAGAGCATATCATCGCCGCACCGCCTGCGATGCCGAGTTCAATCCGTTCATCGTGCCGGATTTCCTGCGCATCGACACCCGGCAGGTGTTTTCCAGAGGAGCGCGGGGCGAATGATGACACGAGCTCTGCCTCTTCGCGTGGACTACGTGCCGGGCGAATCCGCTACCTCCTTTGCGTCGCGCCTTGCGCGGCGCAACGGCGTTCCGCGCCTTGTTCCCTTCTGCTCGGATATCGGCATCGACTACGGGCAGCTGACCAACGGTGCCCCGACAGAGATCCAACGTCTCGCAGCCTTGGGCGGGACAGACCCCGCCGCGATGCAATTCTGGACGCCGCGCCTCGTCGGGGATGGATGGTTCGAACTCGGCCATGCCACGTTGAAGTTCACCTGCTTCCGACGGACACACGCACGCACCTGTCCGGTCTGCATGTCCGCCGCGCGTCAGCGGCCGGAGGACGTGCCCGCGGTTCACCACGGCCTTTGGCAGCTTGAAAGCATTCGTACCTGCCACATTCACGGGAGCCTTCTGGTGCCATTGGCGCAGGCCGGAACGGGCAAGGACGTGTTCGACATCGTGCCCCACCTTCGAACCTACGCGCCCACACCTGCGGTGCATGTGGCGGACAAGGACCGTCATCTGGAGAATTGGCTGGCAGACCAGATCGCTACCGGACAGGAGACCCGCAGAGACTGGTTCCATGGCCTGCCGATCCATGTCGCCGTCCAGACCGCCGAAAACCTCGGGGCCCTGATGACCTTGGGTGCCGATGCCAAACGCACGGATATCTCGGAACAGGATTGGGTGCGTGCCGGAAACACCGGTTACATGGTCTTGCGAGACGGGCTCGAGGCCATGCACACGACACTGCGCGAGATTCAATCGCTCACGCCAATTGATGCACGGCTCCATCGCCACCGGTTCAGGCTGTTCTACAACTGGCTGCGGGACCGCGATGACGACCCCGCATTCGATGTCGTCCGCGACAGTGTCCGCGACTACATCTGGTCGAATTTTCCCGTCGCCGAGGGGTCCATCATCCTCGGTCAGCCAGCGCCGGAACAGCGGGTGCACACGCCAGCGACAGCTGCCGCCATGTCAGGTGTCAGCCGGTGGAAAATCGAACAACATTTGATCCGGCGCGGCCTCGCGTCGGCCCGGGACAACGGACAAGGCGTGCACCTCAACGCCTATCCCACCTCCGAAACCATTTCCGAGATCACCACCCAGATCCACGGAATGATATCCGCGACGCAAGCCGGAGACATCCTTGGCGTGACCTTGGCGACCTTGCGCCTGCTGCGCGCGCAGGGGCTCGTTTCTCATGCCGCGGCCTGTCCCAAGAACGGTTCCTATTTCGAGGAAAGCGAGATTTCGGATTTTCTGAGAAAACTGAGAACGTTGACCAAACCAGAGCAACAAGCGCCGGAAGATGCCGTCCTGTTCCGCGAAGCCGCGCTGCAGTGCCAGACTTCCCTGGCAGAGGTTGTGGCCTGCGTTCTGGACAATCGCCTTCCCCTCTTCGCGACGGCTCCCGCCGACGCAAGGTTCGGCGATCTCCTGGTCTCCATCCGAGCCATCCGACAAACCACAACCATCCCGGCGGAGGATGCCCTGTCACTCGGCGAGGCCAGCCTGCGCCTCAAAACCAATACGAGAACCATTCGCGCCCTTCTGCAACGCGGGCATATCGTCCATGTCCAGCCCTTCTCCGATGCCAAGCATCGCCGGTGGCAAGTGGTCTGTGCCAGGAGCGTGGAAGAGTTCCGCACGACCCACATCTCGCTGACCGAACTGGCCGCGGGCCGCAACCGCGACGCCGCGAACCTCAGCAAGGACCTCTACAGCTACGGCATCCGCCCTTTGCGACTCGGGGACAAGTGCCAGCGGTTCTTCAGACGGCGCGAAGTGATCTAGAAAATCGTGACCTGACCGGGAAGCCGACCTTCGGGTCGGCTTTTTCATACCCGCCGAGAGGCAAACCTATGTGACGAAAAAGGCAGCCTTCACGGGTCACCGGGATTTCGACCGTCTGATTTCAAAGGAAACAATCGACCCAGAAAGGCAGAACTTCGTGACGTTTCCCACTCTTTGAAAAGAACCATATAGTTCTGCCTTTTTCGTCAGAGGATTTGCCTCTGCCGCGCAGAGCGGTGCTGTTTTCCCTACGAAAATCCATGCTGCATCGATCCACGCCCTTGGTGTGTGGCGCGCGTCGCAGCCCCTCCCCTGTCAAACCCGAGGATGGCCCATGAGCGACCATTTCTTCGTCGTGACGGGCGGCCCCGGTGCAGGCAAGACCAGCCTGATCACCGAGCTTGCCCGCCGCGGCTTTCACACGATCCCCGAATCCGGCCGCGCGATCATCCGCGAAGAGATGGCCAGCGGCGGAGACGCTCTCCCCTGGGCGGATCGCATGGCCTACGCCGAACGGATGCTGCAGCGCGACCTCCGCTCCTACGAAGACGCACAGACGCTCTCAGGCCCCGTGATCTTCGACCGCGGCATTCCCGACATCGTGGGGTATCTAACCCTCTGCGGCCTCCGCGTGCCGCCCCATGTCGCTGCAGCGGCCAAGACAGCCCGCTACAACGCCCGCGTCTTCCTGGCGCCCTATTGGGACGAGATCTTTGCACAGGACACCGAACGCAAGCAGACCCGTGCCGAGGCCGAAGCAACCTGCGCCGTCATGCGCGAGACCTACGCTGCGCTCGGTTACGCGATCACCGAATTGCCGCTCGCCGACATCAGATCGCGCGTCGATTTTGTCTGTAAGCAGCGGGTCAACTGACCGTAATCGCGAGATGCAGTGGCGAAACTGCTGAAGCGGACAAACTGCATGGTCCCTCCGGCCTCCCGCTGCCTGACACTCACGGACCTCTCCGGACACTCGCCAAGCTGGGCCTCGCTGCAGTGCAGCTTCCCCAAGTCGCCCATTGGAGGCCTCGTACAGCACGGTCTCGACAGTCAATGTCAGCAGTGCAGGACATAGTCGGGCCGCTTCAGCCATGGATGGACCCAGTCGAAAGCCGACCGCCCCAAGAATTCGCCATCCAGCTTCTTCTCAACCTTGTTCATAGCTCGAACGAGATCGTCGTAGTTGAGCCGGTAATGGGCGACACGACGAGGCTGCTCGTCGCACATGCCACTTGGAATTGCCATCCAAGCGTGCGCGCGTCGATCAACGATTTGAAGCAGCAATACCCAAGCCGCATAGGCCTCTTCGTCGGTGTCAGCATGCCAGTACTGATCCCACCAGTGCCGAGCCCAAACCTCGCGGCAGCGCCACCGTACTGCGTTCCGCTTGCGGTCTTCCCGCAGGGAGTGGCCGAGCGCGTCAAGGTCACTGGTATCGATAAGCGAGCCAGCTACGCCAAGGTAGCCATCAAGCAGTTGCCCCCTCTGCTGCCGCCACGTTACGACCGACGCCATATCCTCCCGAATAAAACTTTTCAGCCAGGTTGTGTCGCCACTTAGTCGTGACGCCAATGCCACTTCTAACAAACCCTTGTCCGTGCGGGTTTGCAGTAGGTCGATTTGCTCCCTACGCAAAGAATCAGACACCGACGGGACCCGGTGAAGCATCAGAGTTAACTGTTCCACGCCAGCGATGCCGTTAAAGCGACTCCGAGAGAGGAAGCGCTTCCCGCTTTATGCCGGACGCGACCACATTCGCGAGGCGACCTCCTTCAGGTTCCCGATGATCAGCTCTTCCGTGAACCTTGGTCGCCTCATTGTCCACCTCCTGGTTGGAGCGGCCCCCAACTCAAAATAGAGGAAGAAACCGGTCTCAGGCCATCCGCGAAATTGCAGCCGCTGAACGGGCGCGCCCTCGCCAGGCGATCAGCTCGAATGAGCAGTTATTTTCACTTTTTGTCTCACCTTTTGTCTCATCTCTGTCATGTCCGCAGAATATGACGCCCATAAGAGCGCACCAAGAGCCGAATCCCGCAAGTGACGAAAACGAATACAGAGTATTTATGCTCATTTGAGCAAATTCGAGCGAAGCAGTCCCCTGTCCCTCGCTCAGCTTGAGGCGCTTGCGCTGCCACATTGGTGTGGCGGTGAAAAATCACGATTTCCCGGAGAAATATCATGACCGACACGCCAACACTTTATGCCCATCGCGGCACGGATCCCTACACGGACAACCAGCACGATTCCTACATGTGGGCGTTCAAATACGGTGCAGACTATGTCGAAACCGATTTCCGCCTGACCAAGGACGGCGAACTCGTCACCCATCACGACGATCTCCCCAAAGGCATCGCGAACATGACGCTCGAGGAGATCCGCCAAGAGGTCCCGGGCATCATAACGCTGGAGGCGCTCATTGACCTGACCAAGCAGATGGAGGCCGAGACCGGCCGTCAGCTTGGCATCCTGGTGGAAACCAAGAGCTCTGGCTACGCGACCTATGACGCCCTGCTCTCGAAGCTTGTGGCCGCGGATTTTGCCGATCCGCAACACATCGTCTTCCAGACCTTCGCGACGGACCACACTGTTCTGCGCGACTTGATGGACAATGTGTACCATGTCGATTTCCCGCTGGTCTGGCTGGGAAGCCTCAACCCGACGACCATCGCCGATGCCTCCGATCCTGAGGGCTCCATGGGGCAGCTCGACGGCATCGCACCGCAGATGACATCGCTCACCAAGGAACTGGTCGATCTGGCGCATGACGCCGGTCTGGACGTCAACGGCTGGACCGTGGTCGGGACCGAGGCCGACATCCGCAACGCGCTCGAACTGGGGGTCGATGGCATCATCAACGATCAGACGCAGCACTCCCGTCCGGCGCTCGAGAAGTTGCTCAACAACGCGACCGTTACCTATGGCGACGATGACGACAATGAAATCAATGCCGTGGGCGGCAAGGATGTCGTTTACGCAATGTCCGGCAACGATATTGTCCGCGGCGGCGGCTATGATGACGTGCTCTACGGCGACGAAGGCGACGACCTTTTGTTTGGCGGCGCCGGTGACGACGCGCTGGTTGGCGGAAGCGGCACCGACTTCCTCGACGGCGGGGCGGGCTCCGACACGCTGGACGGGGGCATGGACAACGATGTCATCGTCGCAACCGGCGATAAGGTCATTTTCGGCAAGGATGCCGGCATTGATCTGGTTTCGCTCGACAGCACGAGCACGATCCTGTTGACCGATGCCGAGCTGGCCGACATCAACGTCATCAGCGCGGACGGCAACCTGATCATCCGCGTCGGCGATGACGCGCTGGTGCTGCTCGACGGAGTGGACGAGATGCACCAGCCGGCGACCATCACGCTGGCAGATGGCAGTCACCTTACCGGGGCGGAGCTGGCGCTGCTCGCCACTGCGGGCACGGATGCAGACGTGGCCGCCGCCCTGCCGGACCTGCAGGCCCTTCTGGCCAGCGCCCCGGATCTGGCGATTGCCACGCACTACGAGATCGGCACGGACCTGATCGCCGAAAGCGGCTTCGAAGAAGGTACCCTGACCTACCCGATCGAGGGCGTCGAAGACGGCGGCACCTATCGCCTGACCTTCCAGATCGCAGACCTGCCGACGGGCGCCGATGGCGTGCGTGTTCTCTGGGGGGGAGACATCGTCTATGAGGGGGTCCCGTCCGGGGATGGCGACAGCCTCGCTTTCCTCGTCACCGGCGGGGCCGGTGATGGCGCCAATGAGCTGGTCTTCGAAGGTCACGGCGAGACCTTCGATGCCTCGCTCGAAGCGTTGAAGTTCGTGAAGGTTGCTGATCCGGCGGTCGATACCGAAGGCAATGTCGCGCCGGTGTCTTCCGAAGCAGAGCAATCGGTCAGCCTGAGCATCCCGTTCGCGGGCCAGATCGAAGCCACCGACAGCGATGGCGACACTCTGGCATTCATCCTGGCCGATGGCCCGAGCCACGGCACGCTCGCATTCAATTCCGATGGGAGCTATGAATACACGGCCGACGCGGGCTATCTGGGCGCCGATCGGTTCACCTATCTGGTCAATGACGGACGCGGCGGCATCATCGAGTCGGCCGTGAACCTGAACGTGGTGTCGAACATCGCGGTCGGCACCGATCTGATCGTGAACGGCAGTTTCGAGGACCTCAGCGAATCCGGCAATTACAACGGCGGTTCCGACTGGGGCTATCGCAACCAGGACGGCCAGATCGTCGGCTGGACCAACGTCAACAACAACCGGATCGAGCAGCACCTGGACAACTACGGCGGCGTAGTGGCCAAGGATGGCGATATCTGGATCGACATGGACCATTCGGTCACCGGCTCGCTGGTGGACCGGATCGGCCAGGACATTGCCGGCGTCGAGGCCGGGGCGATCTACGAAGTGAGCTTCTCGCTCTCCGACTCGGATATCGCTCACGACGATGACGGCGTGATCGTGATGTGGAACGGCGAGGTGATCTTTGACGGTCTCGCACCGCAGAACACAACCGGCATCAATCCCGAATGGGAAACCCACACGATCAAAGTGGTCGGCGGGTCCGGCGACGGCTCCAACCGGCTTGAGTTCATCGACAAGGGAGAGGCCGACAGCTGGGGCGCGGGCGCCGCGCTGGACGACGTGCATTTCATCAAGATCGGCAACGCATCGGATGAGAACAGCGCGCCGGTCATCGACGGTGATGTCGATCTCGGGGTGGTGGCCGAAGACAGCTCGGTAACGCTGACGTCAGAACAGCTTCTGGCCCATGCGTCCGACATCGACGGCGATGATCTGTCCATCACCGATCTGTCCGCATCGTCGGGGTCCCTCAAGGACAATGGCGATGGCAGCTGGACCTTCACGCCGGAGGCCGACGACGACACCGAGGTGACCTTCAGCTTCACCGTGAGCGATGGCGCAGAGAGCGTCACGGGCTCGGCAACCCTGGACATCACGGCGGTCAACGACGCACCGGTCATCGAGGCCGTCGCGCCGCAGACCACCAACGAAGACGTGGCGATCGAGGGTCAGATCGTCGCCTCGGACGTCGATGGCGATACGCTGAGCTATGCCATTGCCGAAGGCAAGGGCCCGACCAACGGGCATGTCGTCATCGGCGCATCGGGCAACTGGACCTATACGCCGGACGCCGGCTTCAACGGCGAGGACAGCTTTGCCATTGCGGTTTCGGATGGGACCGCGACAGTCGAGCAGATCATCGACGTGGCGATCAAGGGGCTGAACGACACCCCGGAGCTATCGCAAGCGCTGCGCAGCAACCTTGTCAGCGAAGCGGCCCTGGGCGTGCCCGTCAGCACAGCCTTCGACGTGGAGTTCGGCGATGACGGCTTCGGCTCTTCGACTTTCACGGGCGAGCTGACGCTTGCGGTGGGCGCAGGCATCGTCGACATCAATGTCGCGGATGGGCCGCAGGAGGTAGAAACCCTGACCTCCGGGGGCACGCCGGTGACCTTCGCGCTCGAGGATGGCGCGGTCGTTGCCTATGTCGCGGCGGAAGATGGCCGCCAGGATATCCTGCGTGTCGAAATCGACGGACAGGATGGCGCGATGACCACCCTGCTGGGTCCGATCGACCATGTTGATGCGAGCTCGGGCAAACCAATTGACCAGATCGACGTCGACGCGACCATCGCCTTTGCCGACGAGGACGGGGACCAGGTCAACGGGGTCGTGCGCTCTTCGATCCTGAACGGGGCCGAGAATATGCGGATGACCGGCACCAGCGGGCGCGACCACCTTGTTGCGGACGCCGGTGACGACGTGCTGAGCGGTCGCGCAGGCAATGACCTTCTCGAAGGGCTTGGCGGCGATGACATGCTGCGGGGTGCCGGCGGCGATGACGTCCTTTTGGGCGGAAACGGCAAGGATGTTCTGATCGGCGGCCGGGGGGCTGACCTCCTCAAAGGCGGCAAGGGCGCGGATATCCTCTTCGGCGGCAAGGGGGATGACCTGCTGACCGGCGGCGCCGGCCGCGACACGCTGATCGGCGGACGTGGTGACGACATCCTCACCGGCGGCGGCGGCGCTGACGTCTTCGTCTTTGCAGGCAAGTCAGGTCACGACATGATCACCGATTTCGAGATCGGAGTGGATACGCTGGAGCTCAGCGGGTTCGACTCGATCGAAGCTGTGATGGATGCCGCGACCGAAACGGATGGCGGCCTGCTGATCGACCTTGGCGCCAAGGGCAGCATCACTTTGAGCCATGTCAATCACGACGATCTGCTCTGGACGGACATCGTGCTGGCCTGACCCGCCCTATTTGGCAAGAGGAGCAAGGCCGCCCCGTGGCGGCCTTGCCTGTTTCGGCACTAGGGGACCCCGGCACCGCCAACGCGCCCAAGGCCGGTGCTCGTCCGGCGGCTGAGATGCTGCCCGGACATTGCTCGAATGGAAAAATATCTGACAGCTACCCCGCTTTTTTCTGAGGAAACGCCGGCAAATGTAGCAATACTGACATGATAACATGTTCATATGAGAAAGACCCACGTTAGAATGAGCAAAATGGATCGCAAGCAACACATCATGGAGGCCGCACGGCGCAACGGCCAGGTCATGGTCGAAGGCCTGGCTGAGGATCTCGGTGTATCCACTCACACCATTCGGCGAGATATCAATCAGCTATGTGAAGAATCGAAACTGAGACGTCTGCGTGGCGGCGCCGTCTACTTGGAAGAGCATGTCAATCTTCCCTACCAGGCGCGGGCGGTTCTCAATTTCGACGCGAAAACCGCGATCGCGCAACGTGTTGCCGAACTGATCCCCGACGGAACCACAATCTTCATTTCAATCGGAACCACGCCGGCGATCGTCGCCGCTGCACTGGCCCAAAAACAGTCCCTGACGATCATCACCAACAATCTGAACGCCGCCCTTGCGCTTTCAGAAAATCAGACGAACCGCATTATTCTGCCGGGCGGCGAACTGCGGCTTCCCGATCGCGATATCCTTGGTCGCGCGGCAGTCGATATCTTCTCGAACTATCGGGCCGATTTCGCGATCTACGGCGTCGGCGGTATCGACGTTGATGGCAGCCTTCTCGATTTCAACGTCGCCGAGGTGCAGATGCGCGAACAGATGCGGATCAACGCCAGGCGTTCAATCCTGGTGGCGGATCGCACCAAGTTCGGCCGGCGGACGGTTGCTGTCGGCGGGACGTTCAACGAGGCGGACATCGCAGTGATCGACGGGCACCCGGCGCCATCCTTCGAACCGCTTCTGGACAGCTATCCGGGCCAGTTGATCCTGGCCATGGAGGAGACCGATGCCTGAGACACCCTTTGTCGAAGTCCGTGACGTCTGGCGTCAGTGGGATGCCCGGGGTGGAGTTTGCGGCATTTCCCTTTCGGTGAAGCGCGGCGAATTCGTGTCTATCCTGGGGCCCTCGGGCTGCGGCAAGTCCACGCTTCTGCGCCTGCTGGCCGGGCTGGACACACCACAGAGCGGCCAGATCCTTATCGACGGGCGCGACGTCACACAGGCGACGCCCTCGGAACGCGGCCTGTCCATGGTGTTTCAGAGCTATGCGTTGTTTCCTCATCTGACCGTCCGCGAGAACATCCTGTTCGGCATGAAGGTCCGCCGTGTCGCCTCGGACGAACAGAAACGACGGCTGGCCGAGGCGGTGGCGATGACAGGGCTCGACGGGCTCGAGGACCGCAAACCGCGCGCGCTATCGGGCGGCCAGAGACAGCGCGTGGCCCTCGCTCGGGCGGTGGTCGCGGGCCATCCGCTGTGTCTGATGGATGAACCCTTGTCTAACCTCGATGCCAAATTACGCAACTCGGTCCGCCGGGACATCAAGGCGTTGCAGAAACGGCTTGGACTGACCGTGATCTATGTGACTCACGACCAGTCCGAAGCGATGAGCTTGTCGGACAAGGTCGTGCTCTTGAAGGCTGGTGCGGTGCAGCAGGCCGGCCCGCCCGAGCAGCTGTATGATCGCCCCGCAACGCCTTTTGTGGCCGAGTTCATCGGCGACCCGCCGATGGCGCTGATCGCGGGCGAAGCTGTGGGTCTCGGGGCCGGAAGCCAGGTGGGGATCCGGCTGCAGGGCATCGGTTCCGCCCCGGAGCCCGAGGCGGACCTGATCGCGCAGGTCGAGACCTGCGAATTCCTCGGCTCCGAAACCCATGTGGTGCTGAGCCATCCCCAAGCACGTGGCTTGGGCTTGATCCTTCCCGGCCGCCACAGATTGACGGAAGGGATGACCATGGGTCTGCGCCTTCCACAGGAACATAGGGTACTCTTCACCGCGTCCGGCGGAGAAGAGCACCCATAGCAGAATTGCAGGGCACCCGATCGGCCAATCAGACCCTGCAATAGTCGAGAAACCACAGACCGACATCATCAGAAGAGGACATCCGATGACCCGTCACGTTTCCGCCGCGGCAATCCTTGCTGCCGGCCTGCTCGCCGTCAACCCTGCGTTGGCAGAAACCGAACTGACCATGTATTACCCGATCTCTGTCGGCGGCCCGCTGACCGCGGTCGTCGACGGCATGGTTGCCGAGTTCGAGGAGGCCAACCCGGACATTTCCGTCAACGCCATCTATGCCGGCAACTATGACGATACCCGCATCAAGGCCCTGGCCGCGCTGAACGCGGGCGAACCCGCGCAGCTGGCCGTCTTGTTTTCGATCGACGCCTACGATCTGATCGAACAGGACGTGATCGTGCCCTTCGACGATTACATCCAGGGCGACGCAGGCCAGGCCTGGCTTGACAGCTTTTACCCGGGCCTGATGGCCAACGGCCAGATCGAGGGCAAGACCTGGGGCATCCCGTTCCAGCGCTCGACCATCGTCGCCTATTACAACAAGGACATGTTCCGCGAAGCCGGGCTGGATGCCGACCATGCGCCTGCAACCTGGGACGAGATGGTCGAGATGGGCAAGGCGCTCACCAATGACGATCACTTCGGACTGATGATCCCCTCTACCGGCTATCCCTACTGGATGTTCCAGGCCCTGGCGATCCAGAACGGCGTCGAGCTGATGTCAGGCGATGGGCTGGAAACCTTCTTCAACGATCCCCAGGCCGTCGAAGCCCTGGAATTCTGGACATCGCTGTCGGCCGAACAGGGCATCATGCCGAAAGGCACCGTCGAATGGGGCACGCTGCGCCAGGCCTTCCTGGAAGGCAAGACCGCCATGATGTGGCACACCACCGGCAACCTGACCGCCGTCAAGAATAATGCGACCTTCGATTTCGGCGTCTCGACCCTGCCCGCCAACGTGCAGCCCGGCTCGCCCACCGGCGGCGGCAACTTCTACCTCTTCAAGGACTCCACCGACGAGGAAAAGGCCGCCGCGCTCAAGCTGATCCAATTCATGACCTCGCCGGAAAAGGCTGCCGAATGGTCCATCGCCACCGGCTATATGGGCGTTTCGCCCGCCGCCTACAACACGGACGCTCTCAAGGCCTATGCCAAGGAATTCCCGCCGGCGCTCGTTGCCCGCGACCAGCTTGAATCCGCGATCGCCGAGTTCTCGACCTTCGAAACCGCACGGGTCCGCGAAGGGCTCAACAACGCGGTCCAGGCGGCCCTGACCGGCACCAAGTCGGCGGCAGAGGCGCTGGACGAAGCGCAGACCTCGGCTGAACGGCTGCTGAGCGCCTATCGCTAAGCCCCTGCCCCATCACCACAGTCCGCGCCGATCCCGGCGCGGATATCTTCCGAAAGGATCCGTCATGGCAAGCGCGTCAACATCCCGTCGCAGGCGGCAGGCCATCCATGGATGGCTGCTCTTGTCCCCGGCGCTTGTCCTGATGAGCACCTTCGCCTTCTATCCCTCTCTTGCCACACTCTGGGCCAGCTTCTTCTCGCGCGGGACCCGCCGCCGCCCTTCCGAGTTCATTGGCCTGGGAAATTACCAGTCGCTCTTCGATGATCCGACCTTCTGGCTGGTGGTGAAGAACAACCTGGCCTATGCCGCCGTCACCATCCCGGTCTCGATGGGTATCGCGCTGGTGATGGCGCTCTGGGCGAATGCGAAGATCCCGGGAACGTCCTTCCTCAGGACCGCCTATTTCACTCCCACCGTGCTGCCGATGATCGCCGCCGCCAATATCTGGCTGTTCTTCTACACCCCTGACATCGGTGTGCTCGACCAACTGCTTGGCCTCTTCGGCTTGGGCAGCATGAACTGGCTCGGCCGGCCCGAAACTGCGCTCTGGGCCGTTTGCATCGTGACGATCTGGAAGGAGGCGGGCTTTTTCATGATCTTCTACCTTGCAGCCCTGCAGACCATTCCACCCGAGCTCAAGGAGGCCGCCGACATCGAGGGCGCGAGCCGCGCGACCTATACCCGGCGCATCGTCCTACCGCTGCTGATGCCGACGACGCTCTTCATCCTGGTCAATGCGCTGATCAACTCGGTCAAGTTGATCGACCACCTTTTCATCCTGACCAAAGGCGGACCCTCGGACGCCAGCAAGCTGATCCTCTACTATATCTGGGAACTCTCGTTCGCCTATTTCGACAGCCCCATGGCCTCGGCGGCGACAGTACTGATCCTGATCGCTCTGGGCATCGTCGCGGCCCTGCAATTCGGTCTCCTGGACAGAAGGACCCATTACCAATGAGCCGTTTCGCCGATCGTATCGAGGCTGGGATGGCCTTCCTGCTGGCCCTCATCTGGGTCGCGCCCCTGTTCTTCGTCTTCTGGGCGGCGCTTCACACCACCAGCGATGCGGTGAACTTCCGCCTCTCGGCGCCGCTGGTGGTCGACAATTTCCTCAGCGCCTGGAACGGGGCGCCCTGGCCCCGTTACTTCCTGAACACCTTCGTGCTGGTCACGCTGATCCTGCTGGGGCAGTTCACCCTGTGCACCCTGGCCGGCTTCGCCTTTGCCCAGGTGGAGTTCCGGGGCAAGAGCATCGTCTTCACGCTGATCCTCCTGCAACTCTTCATCCTGCCTGAAGTGCTGATCGTGAAGAATTACGCCATCGCAGCCGGGCTGGGCCTGACCGATACGCTGGCGGGGATCGGTGTGCCTTACATGTCCTCGGCCTTCGGCATCTTCCTGATGCGGCAGGCGTTCAAGGGCGTCCCGAAAGAGCTGGACGAAGCCGCGCGCGTCGAAGGCTGTTCCCTGGCGGGTGTCCTCTGGCGGGTCTACGTTCCGGCAGCGCGACCGACCTATATCGCCTATGCGCTGGTGTCGGTGTCAACCCACTGGAACAACTTCCTCTGGCCACTGGTCGTGACCAACACCGAAAAGGCGCGCCCGCTGACCGTGGGGCTTTCGCTGTTCGGCGCGCCCGAGAGCGGGGTCGACATCTCGGTCATCTCGGCGGCGACCACGATGGTCATCGCGCCACTGCTGATCCTGTTCCTCGTCTTCCAGCGCCAGTTCGTCCAGGCGTTCCTCACCGCTGGGATCAAGTGAGATCATCTTTGACAAACCAGCCAGGCACAGCCGGGGTTCCTCAACCCTGGTTAGCACGCGCGAGTAGTGCAACTGCCGCCAAGCCCCCCCCCCCTCGCTTGACCTCGGCCCTGAACAGATCGTTGATCGGCTCTCGACCGAAACGTTGTCATCGCTGTCGCCAAGGCTACCAATGGAAGGGATGGGCTGGCGACGGAAGGCAAGGGTCCGCGCACCCATTTCGGGCAAATCCGAATTTCATCCCTCGGCTGGATCGCGCCCTGGCATCTGCGCCTGCTGGAACGGCTGCATCAGGCCTTTCTGAGAACTGAAACTGCAGGCGGAGCATTCCCACCGCAAGCAGTGTTCTGATCACACTGTCGCAGCGTTGCTCCACGGCAGGAGATCGGTGATCCGGCTCTGTTTGTGACCGCCCGCAACAGCGCTCAGGGTTGCAGTCAGCCAGCCGTGGTCTATTGGCTGAGAAAAGATGAAACCCAAACCGATCAACAGGAGCAAAGAGTAGCTTAAATTACGCCAGCTCCCGCCCAAACATCGGGAAGTAGCTCAGTCGCCCGGAACGAGGTGCTGCGCGCGTTCAGATATCTCGGTCGCGCCGACGATAGAGCAGATATCACCGCCGAAGCCCCACCGAGATGACACCAGACGCAGATGCATCGGGATGCCTACCGATGCAGAGCCTCATGGCATGCGACCTTGATCGCCAAACCGCTGAGCTCCTCCTTCGCGCTGCCATGCTGAATGGCGGCGCGCTCGGCACAGACATCGCCGAGCGCTCTGGACGAGGTCACCCGGAAAAAGGGAAAGTGCGAGCTGTACACGCGCGGCACGCCAGAGCCATTTTCAATACCCGCAAAATTCGCGTCCCGGCCCCTCACCCCGCCAATCGCGCCTTGATCTCGGCCATGAAATCCTCACCGCGCCGCTCGAAACTGTCGTATTGATCGAAGCTCGCCGCCGCCGGGGCCAGAAGGACGGTATCACCGGCCTCAGCCTCTGCCATCGCGCGCTCGACCGCGCGGGCCATGGTGGTGCAGATCTCGGCCTCGACATTCAGTTGCATGGCGAAATTCGCCGCCTCCCGCCCGATCACATAGGCTTTGGCGACCGATCCCGTTGCAGGCAGCAGCGGGCCAAGCCCCCCCTCCTTCTCAAGCCCGCCGCAGATCCAGCGGATGCGGGGAAAGGCGCCCAGGGCCTTGGCGGCGCTGTCGACATTGGTGGCCTTGGAATCATTGACGTAAGTGACCCCGTCGGCCTCAGCGATCACCTGACTGCGGTGCGGCAGGCCGGGATAGGACCGCAGCGCCTCTTCGATCACCTTCGGCGCAAGACCCAGGGTGCGTGCCACCGCATAGGCGGCGCAGGCGTTCTGATGGTTATGCGCCCCCGGCAGCCCCTTGACCGCGCGCAGGTCGATCGAGCCCACCTGCCGGCCCTTGCGGTATTCCGACAAGAACCCCTTGCGGGAGAAGACCTGCCAGCCCGGCCCGGTCATCTTGCGCGAGACAGAGACGCGGATCACCCGGTCGTCGGCCGGCCCCTCAGCCATCTGATCGGCCAAAAACAGCCCTTCGGGTTCATCCACGCCAATCACCGCGCGATCCGGACCGCCCTCGGCGAACAGCCGACGCTTGGCGGCAAAATAGCCCCCGAGCCCGGCGTGACGATCGAGGTGATCGGGCGAGAGGTTGGTGAAGACCGCCACATCGGGGGTCAACGCCCGGGCCAGATCGGTCTGATAGCTGGACAGCTCCAGCACCACCACGCCGCCATCCTCGGGCGGATCGAGATCCAGAACACCCCGACCGATATTGCCGGCCAGTTGCGACGCTCGGCCGGCCTCGGTCAGGATATGGTGGATCAGGGCGGAGGTGGTGGATTTCCCGTTCGATCCGGTCACCGCCACCACCCGCGGCGGGGTGTCGTGATTGTCCCACGCCGACGTCGCGAAGGAACGGAAGAACAACCCGATATCGTTGTCGACCGGCACACCGGCCTCGAGCGCGGCCAGAACCACCGGGTTGGGATGGGGGTAGAGATGCGGAATGCCCGGAGAGACGATCAGGGAGGCCACATCCTCGAAAGCCCCCTGGCGGGACAGATCGGTGCAGGTGAAGCCCTCGGCCTCGGCTCTGTCACGGGTGGCGGGGTTGTCGTCCCAGCAGATCGGCTCTGCGCCCCCGGCGCGCAGGGCGCGCGCCGCCGCCAACCCCGATCGGCCCAATCCCAGAACGGCGACCTTGGCGCCATCGACTCCACGCACGGGGATCATCCTGCCTCTCCTTTCGAGTGCTCGCTTACCCGGATCACTGGCTAGCGCAACGGGCGGGCAATGGAAAGCGGGCGCGACAGCGCGAGGGCCGAAGAGAAGCGCTCAGCCAAGGATCAAGGGATAGGACAGCCGACGCCCGGTCAAGCGGGCGGCAACGGACGGGCGGGTCCAGTCGAACGGCACCAGATGTTAATATTCACCCGGTTTGACTAGGTGATTTCATAGGGTTGATCTGCGACTATCAGCGGAGTCTCGCGGCTATCTGATATGGTCGCGAGAAGTCGCGGATTTTGAGCTTTGTTGTGCCCACCTATGGACAGTCGCCCGATGGACGTGGCGTTCTGGCGGAAAGTTCTCGGCGATCTCGTCCGCGATCTGCTGATAGGTCAGCCTGTCGATCCGCGCAGCGATGAACGCCTGTAACTCCGGGTCGCTCGCGATCTTCGGGGCGCGTCCAGGCCGATGCTCCCGGCGATGTTCGTTGATCGGCGCAGCGGCTTCATGCAGGGCGTTCACCCCCTGTTGATGACAGGCTTGAAGGACCGCTTCAAGAACGGCGATGGCCCTGTCTTGCGCTGTGTGACTGGCCCGGAGTTCGGCCAGCGCCTGGGAAAGATGGTCGGGAATGTTGGACATTATGCTTCGCCGTGACTGCGAGTGCTGGACGCCCAGCGGCGGAGGGACTGCCGCCGCTGGGCTGAGGATGCGCGTCAACTCGCCAGAACCGCGCGCCTCATTCGCTGTCGCCGATCTGCGCCGGGTCGATCCCGAGTTGGGAACAGATTGCCATCCGTTCGTTGCTGCCCCTGAACCGGCCACGTTCCAGCATCTCGGGCGGCGGTGTTCTGCCTGATTACGGCGGTCCAAGGCATGATCCATGTCCACCGGCATGCCGCGTTCCAGATCGCGGCGTGACCGCTCGATGACAGAGGCCATGTCCTTCACGATCCACGGCCCGCGCTGGTCATTCAGGTCGAACTTGCCGGCAGGCAAAAGCTGCACCCAGCTTTCTCCCTGGTCGGGGTCGATCTGCGGCAGCGGGACCGTGTTCACATCTTCTGCGAGCCCAGCCATTTCGGTCACTCCTGCAGATAGGGCGAGACGATCAGTTCAGCCGAACCGCGCCAGACGTTGGTTCCTCCGCCCACGAGTTCATCCGCCGTCAGCAGTTCCCGCGCGTCCTCTTCCAGCGCGGGGGGAACGACAAGAAGATTGGGCGAGACACCCATGATCCGGCCACCCTCATAGCGCATGCTTTGCATCGCGATGCGAGCAGCGGAATAGTTGGCCGCGTTCAGCTCCTGCTTGGAACCATAGGCGAATTGCCACAGCCCAAACCCGGCATTTACACGCGCCCGGATGCCATAGGTGTAGACGTCGTTGAAGAACACGCCGGTGTCGCTGTCCTTGTCCACACGTTGCATCTGATAAGGGATGCGGGTCTGGAAGACGAGCGGCTTGACCGGGCGGCTCACGTCCAGCAGGAACCAGGGGGTTCCGGCGCCACCGCCGAAGTTCGAGACCGAGGTTTCGGTTTCTCCGCCGAGGATCACAGGATGATCGCTGTCGAAAAAGGGCTGACCATCATAGCATTCAGCGGTGAAGCCCTGCTTCAGCACCTCGAAGACCAGTTCGTCGGGATGCGAGGCGGCAGCATGGGCCATCATGCTGATCTGAGGTGAATAGACGCCCAGGCGGTCATCTTCGATATCTTCACGCCGTACCCGGATGGTGCTTTCGAACTTCCGGTTTTCCAGCGTGTAACGGGCGGCGGCCACGCCTTTGATATGCCGTTCCCCCAGCCATTCCCGCATTTGCGGCACGCCGGAGAGCCACCCATAGGTTTCATCGGAGCCGGTGGACTTCACGTCCATCGCGATCTTGTTCCAGTAGGTCGGCGTTGCCTGCACGGCCTTGTTGAAAACGGTGTTAAAGCCGCTGAACATCTCGTTGAGGAGCGAGGCGGTGATATCCATGGTCAGTCTTTCGCGGGTTGAGAAGAAGAGGTGCCACAGAGCTCCGAGCGAAGCTTGCGCACCCACATGCTGGTGACGCCGTGCCGAGCTGCGAGCTCGTTGGCCGAAAGGTCGGAAGTCATGACGTCATGCTTGAGGCGCAACGATTTCTGGATACGCTCCGCATGCCCCCAAGAGGGGACATCCAGCTTGCATCCACCGAAGTGATCGACCAGGACAGCGGTGATATCCTGTCCAAGCGCTTCGACCAGCCGGCCCGAGACCGTCAACGGAATGTCGATCCGACGCCCCCCGAAGGCTTCAACCAAAGCGGAAGACGCTTCTTTTCCGCATGCCTCATTCAGAATGGCAATGACATTTGCAGTTGAGCGCACCCGCATAGACAGACCTCCGGTTTCCTGTCAGAAACCCTAGACAAGTGGGCAGAAGTTTGCCGTGGGTACCAGTTTCACGAAAGGAGCGGCGACGATGACGAAGCAAGACGGAAACACTCCTGTCAGCCGCGAAGCCTGTCATGCGATGATCCATGTGTTCGGATCCGACGGAGAAGTGCGCTCGATCCCCGCCGATCAGGGGACGCAAGAACGATGGGAGAGCGCCCGCCGGATGATCCTGGAAAAGCTGTCCGAGCATGCCGGACGCGTCTCGGAAGGCGAGCCGACTAGGACGTTCTTCGAGGCGAACCGGACCTGTTGGACGTGGCAGCATGGCGGCAACGCCTGGAAGACCTCAAAGGCGACGACCCAAGCGAGTTTCGCGATGCGTGTCCCCCGTCAGCGCCAATGGCACAGATTTGAGGTTGTGATTTAAGGAGGATTTGGGCTTCGTCGTAGTGACGAAGGAACGAAGATGAAACCCAAATCCTCGAACGCCAAATCGCCGGTGAAGGCCCCTGCCGAGCGGGTTGTAAAAGACATCCGGCGGCAGACCCGGCGGCACTTCTCGGCCGAAGACAAGATCCGCATCGTGCTCGAAGGTCTTCGCGGTGACGATAGTATTGCCGAGCTGTGCCGCAAGGAGGGCATCGCCCAGAGCCTCTACTACACCTGGTCCAAGGAGTTCATGGAAGCTGGCAAACGCCGCCTCGCCGGCGATACCGC
>NZ_AUBS01000046.1 GCF_000429365.1 Pseudodonghicola xiamenensis DSM 18339
ATATCAGAATTAAAGGCAAAATCTCATATTTAAGGGCAAAGATCAGCCGTTGATTTCGTTGGATTTCCCATCTCACAATTAAGGGCTACGCGACAGATGTATCTCAATACCTACCTCTGGACGCATGTGTTCTGGTCGGAAACGCGGGTCTACATGGCTCTCCTGATGGGTGCCACCATGGCGATCATCATGCTGGGCTTCATGCTGTCGATGTATTCCAGCAAGACGGCTAACGCCGCCATCTTCATCGGTGCCGCTGTGGTCTTTGCCGCCTCGCTCTGGCTGGTCCGCAGCCAGGTGACGGTGGGCGACACCAGCTACATGCGGGCAATGATCCCGCACCACTCGATCGCGATCATGACCTCCAGCCGCGCCGATATCTCGGACCCGCGCGTGCGCAAGTTGGCGGATGAGATCATCTATGCGCAGGACAAGGAAATCGCCGAGATGCGTTATCTGGTGAACGATATCGACGCCAATGGTGACAGTCCGGCACAGTCAGAAAGCGGACCGGCGCAGATCGTGAGCCTTGACGAGGCGCTGTCCACGGCGGAGATCACCATTCTCGATCTTGAATTCCTGACCCGGGAGGACATCGCACAACTCTTCCCGGACGGCGCGGCGTGCACGTTCACCTACACCACCACAAGCAGGCCTGCGCTGGCGGTGGGCCGCATCGACGGTGGGAGTGTAGCTCTCGCCAAGATCAGCGGCGATCTGGTGCGGCTGGAGGCTGGCGACGCCGGAAGCACTTGGGGCAAGGAAGGCATGACAGTGGCGTTGAGCGCGCCGAGCGGAACCGGCACATTGGCCGCAAATAGTGGCGAAATGCAGGACGCCGATCTCGTTCTCGAACTTGGGCCCGGTCTGCGTGCAGGGTATCGCGGACATTACGGTTGCGGTGCCTGAACCAGAAACTGGAGGAAACACCATGCCGAAAGACGCATCGAAAACAGCCCAACTCTACCGGATGGTCATGCTGGATCACCTTTGCCCTTATGGTCTCAAGTCCAAAGACCTGCTCGAACGGGAAGGGTACGAGGTCGAGGATCACCACCTGACGACACGCGAGGAAACTGATGCTTTCATGGAAAATCACGGGGTCGAGACCACGCCGCAGACCTGGATCGGCGACAAGCGCATCGGCGGCTATGACGATCTGCGGGTCCATTTCGGCCTTGACGCACCGGAAAGCGAACGCTCGGACACCTCCTATCAACCGGTGATCGCGATCTTTGCCGTCGCGTTTTTGATGGCGCTCGGCTTGTCATGGTACAGCTTTGGAACCATCCTCAGCCTGCGCGCGCTGGAATGGTTCATCTCGATCTCGATGTGCTTGCTTGCAGTGCAGAAACTTCAGGATGTCGAAAGCTTTTCGACCATGTTCCTAAATTACGACCTGCTGGCGCACCGCTGGGTGCGCTACGGCTATCTCTATCCCTTCGGAGAGGCCTTCGCCGGTATCCTCATGGTCGCAGGGGCGCTCACCTGGCTGTCGGCACCCGTGGCCTTGTTCATCGGCACCGTCGGCGCGGTTTCGGTCTTCAAGGCGGTCTATATCGACAAGCGCGAGCTGAAATGCGCCTGCGTCGGGGGCGACAGCAAGGTGCCGCTCGGTTTTGTCTCGCTCACCGAGAACCTGATGATGATGGTCATGGGTATCTGGATGCCGATCCGGGTCTACCTGATCGGCTGACGGCACCGCGACCTCTACAGAGGCGCGGCGTGGATGACATTGATTGGCGGAGATAATCCCTACACTGCAGCCATCACACCTAGAGCTGGTTCGAGATTCGTCACCCGATCGTCGCGAGAAAGGGAAACGTCCCCAGCAGCCAATAGGCAAACCGTGACAATTGCCCGGTCATGATGGCAACTCCCATGATGATCATGGCAACACCCGCGCCCTTGTAGAGCCAGCGACCGGCTTTGCCGATCTGCCTTACCCGCGCGGCGATGGCGTCGGTGAAGAGCGCGGCCAGCAGGAAAGGCACCCCCAGTCCAGCGGAATAGATCGACAGCAGCCAGATGCCGTCCGACATGCCGCCGGAGGTCGAACTGAGCGTCAGGATTGCGCCGAGGATCGGACCGATGCAAGGTGTCCAGCCAAAGGCGAAGGCCAGTCCCAGCACGTAGGCCCCAAACGGGCGACCGCCGGGAATGTCGAGATTGAAACGGGTATCGCGCGAGAACGCATTGAGACGAAAGACACCCAGCATGACCAGTCCGAACAGAATGATGATCGCGCCGCCGAGATAGTTTAGCTCGGTGCGCCATGTCAGCAGCAGGGATCCGAGCGCGCTGGCCCGGGCCCCGAGGGCGACGAAGACCGTCGAAAAGCCCAGGACAAAGCAGGCACTCAACCCGAGCGCCCCGGCGCGCGCCCGCAAGCCGACCGACCGCGTCGTGCGCAAATCTGGTTGCCCTGCGATGTACGAGACGTAGCCAGGCACCAGTGGCAGGACACAGGGCGACAGGAACGAAATGGCACCCGCCAGGAAGGCCGCGAAGATGCCGATGCCGGAAATATCCATCATACATCACGATCGTTGTTGAAAGGCCGCCAGACCCACCAGAACGCGACCAGCGGTATCACGATCCATTGCAACACAGGTGACAGGCCCGCATCGAGGATCGGAATGATCGGCATCAGGTCCGAATAGGCCCAGGCCGCGCGGATCACGATGTTGAGCCATTCGCTGAACAGCGTGTATCCGAGCCCGAACACCACCGTCAGGACGGTCACAGACCGCCGCGTCGAGGCGACCAGGGGCCAGCCCCGGCCCGACAGCATGAGGGCAAGCATCAGCGCGCTCATGGCGATCAGGATATCGCCACCCGTGCAATGGACGGCTGCGAAGACAATCTCACCCCAAGTGCCCTCGTTCCAGATCGTGTAGAGCGGCATATGCGCGAACTCCCAGATCAAGTTGGCCGGGATGATCACCGCAAAATACCGACGCAGAGCTGTCAGGGAAACTCCGTCTGTCGAGGACAGCCTGACGCCAGTCGCGACGACACTCATTGAAACACACCTGTCAGCCGGTCCCACCAGTTGGGCTCCCGGCGTCGATGCTGGGCGTTGTTGATCAACTCGCTGACATAGAGGATCAGGTTCACGTTCTTGAAGTCCATGCCATGGAATTTTGCAGCGAACCGCCCGCCGATGTCCACGACATGGGTGACCGCTCCGTGCATCATCATGTCGCTGTCGGCGGTCATCGTGAACTCCAGCCCATATTCCCGCGCCAGAAGGCGCGTCGCGTCATTTGCCTGATCGGATCGTTTGGTCAGAATGACCCAGTTGCTCGGATCGAGCCCATGCCGGTCCGCGTAATCGCGCAGACGAGCCCGATGACATCATCATGCTCGGTCAGCGTTTCCTTGAACATTGGTCTTCTCCTTTTCACTTGCGTTGCCGTGACCGTAGAGATCGGCGTTCTGATGAGCGCGATCCTCATGCTCAAATTCGAGACTGGAATGGCTGATGCCGAACTCTTCCTTCAGCCGCTTCTTGATCGCGCTCTTGATCTCTTCGATCTTCGACCAGCCCTCGGCTGCCACGACGACATGGCAGTCGAGCGCAGCCTCGTGCTCTTGCATTTGCCAGAGATGGACGTAGTGGACGTCGGCGACGCCTTCGACTTTCCGCATCGCTTCGACGACGGCCTCGTTGTCGATGTCCGGCGGGCTCCCGAGCATCAGGGTTCGGATTGGGCCGCCTATTTCAGTGAAAGACAGATACAGGATGTAGATCGCGATGCCGATGGTGATGGCAGGATCGACCCAACGCATGTCGTAAAGGATGATCAGCGACCCACCGACGATAACCGCGACCGAAGCAAGCGCGTCCGACAGGTTATGCAGGAAAAGCGCGCGGATGTTCACGCTGCCCTTCTGCATCGAATAGGTCAGCATTGCGGTCAGCGTGTCGACCACAAGCGCAATTCCACCGAGAATGACGACGGTCCACCCCATGACTTCGGGTGGATCAATCATGCGCATGCCACCTTCGTAGATCAGATAGAAGCCGATCACGATGAGGGTGGTGTAGTTGATCAGGGCCGCCACGATTTCGACCCGGCCATAGCCGAAGGTCATGCGTTCATCGGCCGGGCGGCGCGCGATCTTGCGTGCGGCGAAGGCAATGACAAGCGAGGCCATATCGGAAAAGTTGTGCAGCGCATCGGCGATCAGTGCCAGACTGCCCGAGAATATGCCCCCGACGACTTGCGCAACGGTAAGTAGCCCGTTTGCCCAGATGGCGATGGCAACCCGCCGGTCCCCAGAATTCGGATCGATAGGCGCGTGCCCGTGGTCATGTGGCATTGGCAGGCTCCGCGTGCGCGTGTGTCGCGCGTCGGTCAGTCTTCAGGCGACCGCTGCGAAAACCACGTACGCGCGCATTCATCCAGTGGCGGATGATATGACGGTAAAGGGCACCACGCAGCCATCCAAAGGATTGCTCATGGGACAAATAGAAGGCGTCCGGCGTATCAAACACGCCGAAATCTTGCACGATGCCGGATTTCTGAATGTAGGTATCTTCTCCGTTCCAGGTGACGGGAGGCGCGCCAAGGCAATCCGTGCCCGCGCCATAACCGCAGAGACTGTCCGTGTCCGAGAAAGACGTTTGCAGGACTGTCAGGAAAGCGTCATCCAGGATGAAGCCTTCGAGGTTGAACCAAGCACCTTGATATTCGATCTCAACCCATGAGTGGAGAATTTCTTGCGGAGCAAGCGGATACACCAACTCTGGGACAACACCGCGCTGCAAGCCTTTGTGGATCGTAAACCCATGCAACCGGCAACGAATGCCAACACCACGCAGCAACGCCATCAAGAGCGTCCCTTTGGTATTGCACTGCCCGTAGCCGTCGGAAAGCACCTCGGAGGCGGGGATGTCGTCAGCTCGATTGTATCCGAACGCGATTTCATTCCGAACGAAATCATAGGCAGCTCCGATCCGATCGTATTCGGATAAGCCGCGCCAGCCGCGGGTCTCAATTAGATGCGCAAGAGGCGCGGCATCAAAATCCAGTAATTTGGTGGGTGCAAGTAGGGGGTCGGTCATCTGCAACGGAGTCGCTCCTCGAATCGTCTTGGAACAAGCCTAATTACTATAGTCACTATAGCTTCAACCCTTTCTTTCAGAAAGAATCTCCCGCAACTATTTGCCCGTATGAACTGCTTTGTGGTGTTCGCCGTGTGCGTCGCGCAGAATGTCGATACCTCCCCAGGCCGCGATCCCGGCGACAATCACGCCGACGACGAGGTCCGGCCAGTTGGTTCCCAGCCAGGCGACGAGGCCGCCAGCCAAGACGATTCCGAGGTTCGCGGCGAAATCGTTGTAACTGAAGGTGTTGGCCGCGCGGATGTTGACGTCCGGATCTTTGAGCTTAGCGAGCAGCCAGACGCAGACTGCGTTGATCGCCGCCGCAAACAGGGCCATGGCGATCATGATCGTCCCGAGCGGATCTGACCCGCCGATGTAGCGGCGCCATGCATCGTAGAGGATACCAGCGGCGAACAGGATCAGCAGCCCGCCGGAAACGTTCGCCGCCCCGCGTTTCCATTTGTCGGATCGGGACAAAGCGAAAAGGCTGATCGCGTAGACGAAGCTGTCGGAGAGGTTATCGAGCCCGTTGGCGATCAGGGCACTTGAGTCGCCGAAGGCGCCTGTTGCGAAAAAGGCCACGGCCAAACCGATATTGAGCGCCAGAACGATCCAAAGCGTCCGTCTCTCCATTGAATTTTGTCTAGCAGCCATTTTGTGGTTCCAGCCTGTGTTGTACGACACATTAACTTCTGCGGCTGATCTGCGTTCCAGCCGGAATGTTGGCTGAATTCCTTCAGGCCCCGATTTCCTCGTGCTCGGTCAGGCATTCCGAATGGTCCCGCAACACCTCAAGCACCTTGCAGTCTCCCGTCCGCCCGCCGCTGCATTCGTGAACCATGCGTTTCAGTTCCGTGCGCAGCGCCTTCAGGCGGGCCATGCGCTGCTCCACCTGTTTGAGCTGGCGACGCGCGATGGCATCTGCCTCGTCGC
Source organism: Pseudodonghicola xiamenensis DSM 18339 (assembly GCF_000429365.1). Classification (GTDB taxonomy): domain Bacteria; phylum Pseudomonadota; class Alphaproteobacteria; order Rhodobacterales; family Rhodobacteraceae; genus Pseudodonghicola; species Pseudodonghicola xiamenensis. The sequence goes on from NZ_AUBS01000046.1 coordinate 6,050, forward strand.
AGGGGCGGTTGGGATGGTCGCTGAGGTCGAGCAGCTCGCGGATCGCATCGAGCGAGAAACCGAGTTGCCGCGAATGGCGGATGAAGGACAGTCGGTCGAGCTGTGCATTGTCGTAGCGCCTCTGTCCGCCTTCGGTCCTGCCAGGTTCGGGCATGAGTCCGATCTGTTCGTAGTACCGGATGGTCTGCACTTTTGTGCCAGTCTTCTTTGACAGAGTACCGATCGTGAGCATTTTCGCCTCCATGAAAAAGATACAGTTTGTGTAGGTTTTGCCGTCGGAATAAACAAGTGTCGGATTCACAGACGCGTGAGTTCAAGCTATACCATGATTTCGTGCTTGAACCTCTAGCGGCTAGAGGATGTATCCGCACATGCAATAAGAATCAATAACAGGCGAACAGGATTGTCCCTTACATCGGCACAGAAGTTTCTTTGGGTTTTGGCAGGCGTGGCAGCGCTTGCCTTCGTATGGCTTTTGCTCTGGTCCGACTATCGTGCCGACCGCGCCCGAACCGACGCCGAACCGCCTTTTTTCGCTAAATTCGAACTGACGGACCACCAGGGTATGGTTCGAACCGAGGAGGACTTTGCGGGGCGCTGGATGCTGGTGTTTTTCGGCTTCACCAACTGTCCCGACGTCTGCCCGACGACCCTGTCAGAGGTCGCGGCGGTGATGGACGGTCTGGGCGACGATGCCGCCAAGGTCCAGCCGATTTTCATAACAATCGACCCCGAACGGGACACGCCCGCCGCACTCGCCGAATACGTCCCGCTGTTCGATGCGAGCATCATCGGGCTGACGGGCACGCCGGAACAAATCGCCGCCACATCCGAGACGTTTCCGATCTTCTTTGAACGCGTCGAAGAGGCTGCGGCGCCGGATGGTTACACGATGGGCCACACGTCGCATCTGTTCCTCTTCGATCCCGACGCGGGCTTTGCCGACTCCTGGCCCTACGGCACCCCGGCCGAAGAGATTCTCGCCGATCTGGAAGAGAGGATCTGATCGACATGAACCGCATATCCGGAGAAACAGCCCTCGGGCTGGCATGGATCATCGCGCTCGTCGCCTCGCTTGCCGTGCTTTTCATCGGCGAGGTGCTGGGGCAGACGCCCTGTGTGCTGTGCTGGTTCCAGCGCGCCTTCATGTTTCCCTTGGCCATTATCCTAGGGCTGGGCCTTTGGTGGCGGGACGGCCGTGTGGGGCGCTACGGCATCGCATTGGCGCTTGGCGGCGGCGCAATCGCCCTCTGGCACATGGGGCTGTACGTCGGTCTTGTTCCCGAACGCATCCAGCCCTGCACGGCCACCGGCCCCTCTTGCACCGATGACAACCAACTGGTCTTCGGCATCCCGATCCCGCTGATGGCCCTCGCCGCCTTCGCGCTGATCGGGGCGCTGTCGGCCCTTTCATTGAAGGACACACGAAAATGAACCGACGCGCCCTGATCCTGTCCGTTCTCGCCTTCGGCGTCGCCGGTTTCGGCGGAACCACCTGGTTTGCAACCCGCCCCGGCCCGGTGGCCGAAGCGGAGCCTGTTGCGCCGGAACTCGCGGACGCGATGATCCGCCCCTACTCGCCCATCCTCGGGCCTGCGGAAGCGCCCGTCACGATCGTCGAATTCTTCGATCCGGCCTGCGAGGCCTGTCGCGCCTTTCATCCCGTCGTGAAGGACATCATGGCCGAGCATGGGGATGCTGTCCGCGTCGTGATCCGCTACACGCCCTTCCACGGCGCGGCATCCGAGGAAGCGATCCGCGTGCTCGAGGCGGCACGCATGCAGGACGTTTACGTGCCGGTGCTTGAGGCCGTTCTGCGGGAACAGCCGAGATGGGCGTCGCACGGTGCCCCGGCGCCCGGCCTGATCCTTCAGATCGCCGCCACGGCCGGACTCGATGCCGAGGCCGCGCGCACGCAAATGATGGCGCCCGATGTCGTGGCGATCCTGAACCAGGATCGTGCCGACGTCGAGACCGTGGGAATTCGCCAGACGCCCACATTCTTCGTGAACGGCAAGCCGCTCGATCCATTCGGGGAGGCAGAATTGCGTCGTCTGGTGGCCGCCGAAGTCGCTGCCGCGCAAAGCTGAATACAAAGGGCAGGATCAGAACGATGAAAAAGTATATTTTGACCAGCACACTGGCGGCGCTTTTGACCCTTGGAGGGTTCTCAGCGCCCGCGCTGGCCGGACCCGAGGATGTTGTCGTCGAGAACGCGTGGTCCCGCGCCTCCATCGGGATGAACCGTCCCGGGGCCGCTTACATGACGATCCGCAACACTGGCGACGAGCCAGTGACGCTGATCGGCCTTACAACGCCGCTCGCGATGATGCCCGAAATTCACGAGACGAAGACAAATGCCGAAGGTGTGAGTTCCATGAACCCGGCGGGGGAGATCGCGATCGCCCCGGGCGAGAGCGTCGCGCTCGAACCGGGGGGCCTGCACGCAATGCTGATGCGGCTGCAAGAACTGATGACGGAAGGGGACACCTTTCCGCTGACCCTGCTTTTCGAAGACGGAGGCGAAGTGACGGTCGAGGTGCCGATCCTCGGAATCGCCGCGCGGGGGCCAGAGGACTGATGCGGCGACGGGCGATCCTGGGGTACGGGGCGGCTGGTGTCGGGGCGGTCGCCCTGATGCTCTTCGTCGGTTGGTGGCAGGTCGATGGACCCGGTGGACCTGAACCTGTCGGGCAGCGGCCTGTGGCCCTGACCGAGATGGATTTCCGTCTGACGGATCATGAGGGCAACGCGGTCGGGCCGGAAACCCTGATCGGTCGCCCGACGATGGCGTTCTTCGGCTTCACCTACTGTCCCGATGTCTGCCCGACCACGCTCTCGGACATTTCGGGATGGCTCGACGATCTGGGAAACGAGGCCGACGAGATGAACGTGGTTTTCATCACGGTCGATCCCGAGCGCGACACTGTCGAAACGATGGCCGAATATGTCGGCTACTTCCATCCTGCGCTCCGTGGCTGGACGGGGCCGGAAGAGCAGATCGCGCGCGTCGCGGACGGCTTCCGCGCCACCTACGAGCAAGTACCGACGGAGAGCGGCGATTACACGATGAACCACACCGCGAGCGTCTTCCTGTTCGCAGCCTCTGGGCGGTTCGTCACCATGATCGACTATCACGAAGCCAGAGAATTCGCGGTGCCGAAGATCCGTCGCGCGCTGGCAGAAGAAATGGAGGGGGCGACATGAGGCTCAGAACTTTGGCGGCGGGTGTCGCAATTGCGGGGACGGTTTCGGGAGCGGCTATCGCCATCTCTGATCTTTTGTCGAAAGAACCCGTGCCGCCGGAACTTGCCCAGGCAGGTAGCTGGATGCCCCAAGGTCCTGAAGCCCCTAGAAACGTTGACATCCTCGTGACGCTGCCCGCGACGGCATGGGCAGAGGATGCACCCGACCTCGGCTCCCTACCCCTTCTGCAGGTCGCGTTCGCCGACAGGCCGGTAAGCGCGATCGAGCCACCGCTGTCGACGTGGTCGCGCGACATTGCACCTGGCGAGACGCTCGATTTCTTGCTGTCCGAAGCTGGACTTGCGGCACCTGACAGAGCCGAAGTTGCCCTCGCGCTTGGCGCGGAATACGATCTGCGACGGCTGCGGCCGGGGCACTCGGTCACTGTTGCTTCGACCATGGACGGCAGCCCCCGCACCGTCGCACTTGCCGTCGAGGACGGGGTTCGGATCGAGGTGGTGTTCGGCGAGCGGTTGTCCACACAGGTCGTGACTCCGGATCCGGAGATCGTAACCCTTGCCGGCGAAGCGGTGATCGACAGCTCGATCTTCGCGGCACTCGAAGAAGCCGGCATACCCGCCCGTTTTTCCGTGGACCTTGCGCAGATGCTGGGTGGGACCGTGGATTTCCGCCGCGAGATGGCCGGCGGCGAAGCACTAAGGCTTCTCTGGCGTGAGGCGCGGGTCGGCGAGGACAGGATCGGACAGCCCGAACTCGCCTTCGCCGCACTGGAGATCGGCGGTTCGCTTTACGAGATCGTATGGCCGGACGACGGCAGCGGTCAGGCGACGATCTACGTCGATGGCGAGGTGCTGCGCGTCTTCGCACAGCCGGTCGAGGGTGCGCGCCTCAGCTCGGTGTTCGGACGCCGCACGCATCCGGTCTTTGGCAACGTCCGGATGCACACAGGCGTCGATTTCGCAGCGGCACGTGGGACACCGGTTCAATCGACGGCACCGGGGCGGGTTAGTTTCATTGGCTGGCGCGGTGGCTATGGCCGTGTGGTCGAAATCTCGCACGGCTCCGACACCATGACGCGCTACGCGCATCTGAGCGCCGTGCCGGAAGACCTGGCACAAGGCCAACGCGTTGCGGCGGGAGATGTGATCGGCCGCGTCGGCGCGACTGGCACGGCGACAGGTCCGAACCTGCACTACGAAGTCCTCGTGGATGGGCGCCCGACTGACCCCCTCACTGACGACCGGCTCGCCGAAGCAGCTGAGAGCGAAGCGGATGATACCGCCGCGCTCTCGCGTCTGGCCGAGGCGCGGGCGCTTCTGAATGAAAACCTCGGCAGCGAGATTGCCGAAACGACAACCGAAAGGCTCTGACCCATGAAACGCATGACCCAAGCTCTTGCCATCACGCTCGCCCTTTTCCCGGCGGCCCAGGCCCTCGCAGAGGCAACGGCGATCGACGTCCGCAAGACGAACGGTTGCGGCTGCTGCCTCTCGTGGATGAACCACCTCGAAGAGAACGGTTTTGTGCCGACCGGCCAGGACATGTTCGGTGGGTCGCTGGTTCGCTTCAAGCTCGACAACGGCGTGCCGCAGCGCATGGTCTCCTGCCACACCGCGCTCATTGACGGCTACGTGATCGAAGGCCATGTACCGGCCGCTGACATCCGCCGCCTTCTCGATGAGCGCCCGGACGCAGTCGGTCTCGCCGTGCCTGGGATGCCCTATGGCTCGCCCGGCATGGGGCCAGAAGACGACCGCGAGGCCTATGATGTCTTCCTCATCCGCGAGGACGGGTCGACGGAAGTCTTTTCGAGCTACGGCGAAGGATAACCTGGCCCGCCCATGGAAAACCTCTCTCCGATCATGCTCGGCTTCCTCGGAAGTCTGGCTGCCGGATCGCTCACGGCAGTCGGAGCAGTTCCCGTGTTGTTTGGACGCATCCCGTCGCGGGCCACACGCGATCTGTCGCTCGGCTTCGCTGCCGGTGTGATGCTCGCCGCTTCCTTCTTTTCGCTGATCATCCCGGCATTGGATGCGGCCGAGCCGATGTTCGAGAACGGCGCGATGCCTGCGGCCATCGTATGCGTCTCGATCCTCTTGGGCATGGGGGCTGTCGCGCTGATGAACGAAAAGCTGCCGCACGAGCATTTCAAGACGGGACGCGAAGGGCCCGAAGCGGCGTCTTTGCGGCGGGTCTGGCTTTTCATCATCGCGATCACGATCCACAACTTCCCCGAAGGCCTCGCGGTCGGGGTCGGCTTCGGATCCGGAGGTATGGAGGGCGGTTTGCCGCTTGCTGTCGGCATCGGGCTTCAGAATGCGCCCGAAGGATTGGCCGTCGCTGTATCTCTGCTGGGCGAGGGATATCCGAAGCTGCGCGCCTGGGGCATCGCGGCGCTGACGGGCATGGTCGAGCCGATTGGCGGCCTGCTCGGGGCCGGGATCATCACGCTGTCGGAACCGCTGCTGCCATGGGGACTGGCCTTTGCCGCGGGCGCAATGCTCTACGTCATCAGCCACGAAATCATCCCCGAAACCCATCGCAGCGGCCATCAGAACAGGGCGACGCTCGGTCTCGCAGTCGGGCTCGTTCTGATGCTGTTTCTCGATGTCTGGTTGGGATGAGGCAATGTCATCATACAAAGTATCTGCGATGATCGGCGTCTTTGCAGCGCTTGCTGCGTTCGCGATCGATCAGATCACCAAAGCCATTGTCGTTGCGAATGCCGTCACTTTAAGCGCCGGGATTTCCGTGTTTCCGGGATTCAACCTCGTCTTTTATCGTAATGACGGCGTGACTTTCGGGATGCTGGGCGGCGCTCCGTGGTGGAGCCTCATCGCTCTCGCTCTTGCCATCTGTGTTTGGCTGGGGGTTATGCTGTTTCGCGCCGAAAATGCGGTCGAAACACTTGCCTATGGCGCGATCATTGGCGGAGCCTTGGGCAATGTTATCGATCGTGTGCGGTATCGGGCTGTAACAGACTTTCTCGATTTCTACATTGGCACAACACATTGGCCTGCCTTCAACATGGCCGATATATTTGTTGTCAGTGGCGTGGGGCTCTTGCTCGCCGCGCCATGGATCAGCGCGCGGCGTTCGATCAAGTCGTGAAACCGAAAATTCTGAACCGCATCGCTCTGCGCCACCGTTTGCTTTCGCGGATGACGCTTGGTTTCGCCGCCGGGGCGCTGACCGTTCTGACTTTCCCGCCTTTCTCGCTTCTCCTGCTCGTTCCCGTTGCCTATTCCGCGTTCTTTGTCGGTCTTCGCGATCTCTCCCTAGGGCGTGCTTTCCTCGTCGGCTGGGCGTTTGGTCTTGGCCAGTTCGGTTTCGGGATTTCGTGGATTGCAGAGAGTTTCTACGTCGAGGCCGAGCGGTTCGGGGCGATGGCGATCCCGGCTGTCGCGGGATTGTCCGCAGGTCTCGCAATTTTCCCAGCCATTGCCGCAGCGCTCTTCGCCGAAATCGCGCGGCGCGGAGCCCTGGGTAGTCTCCTCGCCTGCCTCCTGTTCACGACCTCCTGGACCGCGACCGAGTGGTTGCGTGGTCACGTTCTGACAGGGTTTCCCTGGAACCTCGCCGGCTACGCACTTGCCGACTACGCCGCCCTTCGCCAGACCGCCGCCTGGGTCGGAAGCTATGGGTTAAGCTTTCTCAGCGTGTTCGTCGCGGCACTTCCCGGCGCGGCTGTCATGACGTCCGGGCGGCAACGATTGACCGTTTCGCTCATGGCGCTGGCCGGCATCGCGACGATGTGGGCTGTCGGTACGCTTCGCCTCCAGTCGGATGCACAACAGCCACCCGGTGTCGACCTGCGCATCGTCCAGGGCAACATTCCACAAGAGGAGAAATGGGCGCCCGAGAACCGCGAGGCGACCTTCGCGCGCTATGTTGAGCTTTCAACCCAGCCCGGCGATTTCGACGTTCTTCTTTGGCCGGAAACCGCCTTTCCGGGTTTCCTCGATGAGGATACGGAGGCGCGGGATCGCATTGCCGCAGCGCTACCAGACGGCAGCATGCTGCTCACCGGGGTGCCGGACCGTGTACCGAGCGAGGATGGCACCCGATATTTCAACACGGTCCAGGCTTTTGGCGAGACCGGCAGAATCCTGACCGGATACGCGAAACACCATCTCGTACCCTTCGGCGAATATGTGCCATTCCGTGGCTGGTTGCCCATCGAGCGACTCACGGCGGGTCTGGGCGATTTTACGCCCGGACCGGGCCCGCGAACGCTTGCGCTTCCGGGTGTGCCCCTGGTCGCCGTGGCGATCTGCTATGAGATCATCTTCCCAAGCCATGTGGTCGACGACCTGTTCAGGCCGGACTGGATTTTCAACGCGACAAACGACGCCTGGTTCGGCACCAGCATCGGACCCGAGCAGCATCTGGCTTCCGCACGGATGCGTGCCGTAGAGGAAGGCCTTCCTGTCATCCGAGCCGCGAATACGGGCATCTCCGCGGTCATCGACGCGAACGGTGACCTCGTCGCGCGGCTCGGCAACGGAGAAACCGGTGTAATAGATGCGGCTCTGCCCTCTGCTCATCCGTCAACGCTATATGCGCGCTTCGGCGACTGGGCGCTGCTGGCTCTCATCTTCACTACTTGGGCCGTGGGACTGGCTGCAGGTCTGGTCGGCACACACCGGTGCAACAAGAGAACACGAACGGAGAAAAAGTCATGCTGGTAATCGCGGGCATTGTCGCGGGTGCGATCTGGGGTGGATATCTGGCGCGACGCCGAAAAGGAAACCGGCTGGATATCCTCCAGTATGCGGCGAGTTCGGCGATCGCCTTCGGTCTTCTCACCTATTTCGTTTCGGTGGTCCTCTTGCGCATCTTTGCATGAGAAGGGTTTCGAAACGGCACCGACGTGAGACGTCTTTTCAACATATTACTGTACGGGTTCTTGGCGATCTGTATCACGGCATCGGTTGGTTCCGGGTTGGTCTATTTTCTGCTGAGCGCATCCGTTCCCGACTACAACGAGGACTTCTCGGTAGCAGGCTTAGGTGGACCGGTCGATATTCTGCGAGATGCCTCGGCAATCCCGCACATTACCGCGAGTTCCGCCGCGGATGTCTATTTCGCGATCGGCTTCGTTCATGCGCAAGACCGACTCGGTCAGCTGTTAAGGGCAAGGCGAATGGCCGAAGCTTCTTGGCCATCCGATGAGACATTGTCCGTTGCGCCAGCGGTCTCAGACGCGCTCGAATCCTATGCCGCCGGCGTCAATGCGTGGCTCGAGCTGGTGTCGGCGGGAGGGCGCGGCAGAGGCTCGCCGGAACTGTTGATCGCAGACGAACGGTCGATCGATGCCTGGACACCTGGCGATAGCCTGAGGATTGCCCGGTCTTTTCTGAATGGCCTGCGACCGGAAAGCGCACGGAAAGGAACGCCGAGCTTATCAAGTGCAATTATACCGTCGGATCGACCAAAAGTGCTCGAACTATTTGCGACTGATCCGCAGCAGCGCCTCGATGCATGGGCGATAGACGGTGACCGAACCGCTGCCGGGACACCAATTCTCGCCGCCGATATCAGCGGTTCCCTGTCGCTGCCCTCGGAATGGTATCTCGCCGATCTTCAGTTTTCGACAGGGCCGGCCATAGGGGCCACGATGCCGGGCGTACCTTTCGTTATTGTCGGTCGCAATACGCGCGTCGCCTGGGCCTTCCGGTCATTTCCCGTGCCAGACGAGGAGGCACCAAGGGGGCCGTCACCCGTGCAGGCGGCAGGTTTCCTGACGATGCTGGAGCTGTTCACGCGTTCGGCCGACGCGACCGATGCCATCGGAGTTGCCGCAGACATGTTGCCGAAAGGCATGGAGGCATTGGCCATTGACCGAGAGACCGTTGCCCGATGGCCAAAAGAGGAAGCCGTACGAGCGTTGTCATTTCGCGACATTCGACTGGCGGAGCTTGAAGCGCGGCAATCGATCTTCTCGACTGAAGGCGCCATCGGTGTTCAAAGGGACACCGTAAGTACCGTGGCGCGAACCCTGCTGCCCCTGATGGCGAAGGAGCTTTGGTTCGTGCAGTCCAGAGACAGCATCGAAGGCACCGATGCGAACGACCTTCGTCGTGAACTACTGGACAGGCTTGCGTCGTGGAATGGCGACATGGATCGCTATTCACCGGAACCTCTGCTGTTCTGGACTTGGCTCCGGGCTTTGCAGCAGCGCATTTTGAAAGACGAATTTCCGGCAGCGCAGCAACTCTGGACCCGTCCGAACCCGAACTTTCTTTATGCGGTACTCAGCGATCGTCGCGGTAGCGCAATCTGGTGCGACATCCGCCTATCCTCACCTCGCGAGACATGCGAGGAGCAGGTTCGCGTGGCCCTGGATGATGCCCTTGGCTGGCTGGTCGATCGATATGGGCGCGATCCCTCGACGTGGACCTGGGGGGAGGAGCATAGATTGGACATGCAGTGGTCGCCGATCAGTTCACGTGGGTTGCTGACCAACCTGCTGTCCCTTCAAGCGCCGATTTCAGGCGATCCGTTTACGCAATTCTTGACATCATTTGGTGTTGAAGAAGACCGTCCATTCCTTGTGAGTGCCGGAAGCAATTTTCAGGCGGTCATGTCGATATCGGAAGCAGCGGGATCATACTACATCACGCCCGCCGGACAGTCGGGACATCCGCTATCTCGATTCTACGACAATCTCTTTCCCTCGTGGATACAAGGCGAATACCTCGCCATGTCGACCGATCTGTCACTGGCCCGTGGCGGCGCTTCCGGGATCTCGCGGCTCACACCGGCTACCTCCGACAACCCTCGGATGAGCGAGGGCCAGAGCGAATGATCACAAACTTCTTCTTCCTTTACGACCCTTTCGGCTATGTGCTGTCACCGGTGTCGCTCATTGTTGTCGGTCTTACAGTATGGCTGTTTTTGCGTGGGCTCAAAATACACGCTCGCTGTCTCGGAAGGGTTTCTGGTTGGCGTCGAACCGCCTTCTTTGTCGGCCTCGCGGCCGTCCTCGTCGCGACGAATGGGCCGCTCGCGCCATTGGGGCACAGTCTGTTTTCGGTACATCAGGTCGAGCATCTTCTTCTGCGACTGGTAGGACCGCTTCTTATCGCGGTTTCTCAGCCCTGGCTTGGCCTTCAAGCCGGATTGAAAAGGGAATGGCGCCGACGCCTTGCCGCGATTGGGCGTGCGCGCATCCCGCGATTCTTGGCGCTTCCTGCATCTGCCACCTCCTTGTTGATTGGTGCGCTTTTCGTCTGGCAGATCCCGATGATCTACGCCCTTACACAACGTATTGCGGCGATGGAAGCGCTGGCACATCTGTCTATGGTGCTTGCTGGGCTTTGGTACTTTGCTATGCTGTTCGATCTGCGTGATCCGCCTGAAGGAGCGCGGCGCGGCGCTCGGCTGATGTCAGGGTTCGTGGTGATCGTTTCCAACATCTTTCTGGGCTCCCTGACAACGCTCAAGGAGGTGCCCCTCTATGGATCAGAAATCATCGCAGCGAGCGGTGGTCGACTTCGCGCCCTGGCTGACGAGACAATCGGTGGCTACGTAATCTGGGTCCCGTCGTCGATGGTTCTCATCGCGGCAATCATTCTGGTGCTGAACGGCTGGAACGCGGCGGAGGAACGGCGCTGGACGTCCCGCTACGACCTGATGCGCCAATCGAATGCGGCGGCGCTCGAGTTTCCGGAAACCGCGGAGGAACTGCGTCTGAAAGTAGAGAAGCCGAACCGGGACATGGGCCGTACGCTCGCCCTTGGCGCATTCTCCATGTTCATGGTTGTCATGATTACCGTCGTGACCATCGTCTATGCCCTCGGATAGATTGAATTCGACATGAGACCAGACGCATTCTTCTCCGCTAGGGCCCGCCTGTTTCGCCACTGCCACGGCTGGACACATATTGTAGTGTCCTTACGCGTACCGGGTGCTTGCGCTGGCCCCCGGCGGCGAGCGTCACTTTAGCCGTGATCGCCATCGAAGTGATCAACGTGGCCCTGTGCCGACGATTTTCCTGATCTGACGGAAGATCATCTCCTCCCATCAGGCGTAGATGTCGATCGGTGTTCCGTCTTTCACCATTGCATAGATGTCCTCGATCTGCCGATCTGTGACCGCGATGCAGCCAGCTGTCCAGTCGCGGACATCCGTTGGGTCGATCCCTGGGCGTGGACCACCATGGATGAAGATGTCGCCGCCGGGGGAAAGGCCCTGCGCTTCAGCGAAGGCTATGTCGGCCTCATTCGGATAGGAGATGCCAACCGAAAGATGATACGTACTGTCGGGGTTGCGCTTATCGACTACGTAAGCGCCCTCAGGGGTCCGGCCGTCTCCCTCGAATTGCTTGTGACCCTCAGGAGCGAAACCCAGCCCGACCGGATAGGTTTGCAATACGCGATCGGCTCCGTCCAGAACAAGCAAACGCTGCCCCTTGTAAAGCCGAACACGGGTCACCTCGGGTCCGCCATAGCTGCGGAACTTGCTGGCACAGCCAGACAAAAACGCTGCCAACCCGCCCAACAGGACGGCGCGGCGGGGAAATCGGATGGTTTTCACTGCTCGATGCCTCTTTCGTGAGGTCTGATATGGACATTACGTTACCTTGCAAATGCTGCGTGATCAATGTCCGTGGGCAAGCGCGGCCTTTGCGATCTCTGGACCAACCTGCTCACCGCTGAATGCCTTGCGGGCCTACCGCAGCGCCTTGAGGGCGACCGGCAGGGAGGCCACGGCAAGCCTTAATCGAACAACTCGTGAAGCCAGGATTTGCGCCGATAGCCGTGCTTTCCGCGCCGGTAGCCGCGATCATCGTCGTAGCCGCGCGGCTCAGGCACCCGCTGAGGCGCCACATCGGGTGCCGAACGCTCGATGATCTTGTCCAGTTCGCCCCGGTCGAGCCAGACACCCCGGCAATCGGGACAGAAGTCGATCTCGATCCCCTGGCGGTCGGTCATGCTCAAGGGCACCTCGCAAACCGGACACATCATCCTGCCCTTCACGCTCATGTCTCGTCTCGGCTCCTTTCCGGGTTCTCCCAGTTCAATGACCATGTGCCAGCGCCCCTTTGGCCAAGCCTTCGCCAACCTGTTCACCGCCGGACGGCGGCGCCTTGGCCTCTTGGCTGTTAAGCAGGCGCAGGGCGTTGGCCACCACCAGCAATGACACTCCTACGTCGGCTGCAATAGCGCCCCACATCGATGCCAGTCCGAACGCGGTAGCGACAACGAAAACGCCCTTGGTCGCCAAGGAAATACCGATGTTCTGATGGATAATCGACATTGTCCGGCGCGAATGACCGATCAGCCAAGGCACCTTGCCGAGGTCGTCGGTCATCAGGGCAATATCCGCCGTCTCGATTGCCGCGTCCGAACCAACAGCGCCCATCGCGATGGCGTAATGCGCGCGCGCCATGGCGGGGGCGTCGTTCACCCCGTCGCCGATCATGGCCACCATGTCATGCGTTTCGACCAGTTCTTCGATGGCTGTCACCTTGTCTTCGGGCAAAAGCTCGGCACGGACCTCGTCGATGCCGACCTCGGCTGCAACGGCGCGCGCTGTCCGCTCGTTGTCGCCCGTCAACATGACGATGGTCTTCACGCCTTGCGCGTGGAGCTGTGCCACGATGCCCTTGGCGTCGGGGCGGATACGGTCGCGCAATTCCAGGATGCCGGTCACGCCGGTGTCGTCGCCCACGGCAACAAGGGTGCTGCCAGCCCCTTCGATGCGGTCGCGCAGATCCTTCGGAATGGCGTCGCCGAAACCCTTCTCCTCGGCAAACCGGTCGGACCCTAGCCAGATCGACCGGCCGTCTGTGCGTCCTTCAAGTCCCCTACCGGGAACGGTTCGGGTGTCTTCCGCGGCGGACACATTGATGCCGTCGGCTTCTGCCCGCGCGAGAATGGCACGCGCCAAGGGATGCGAGGAACGTGCCTCCAGCCCAGCGGCGAGGGTCATCAGATCTTGCGCCGATGCTTTGCCCAGCGGATGCACCGCCGCCACCTCGGGCTCGCCCATGGTGATCGTGCCGGTCTTGTCCATGGCCAATGCAGTGGTCTTGCCCGGTGCCTCAACATATGCACCGCCCTTGATCAGCACCCCCGCCCGCGCAGAGGCGGTGAGTGCAGCGACGATGGAGACCGGTGTCGAGATGACCAGAGCACACGGGCAGGCGATCACCAGCAGCACGAGTGCATTGTAGAACCAATAATCCCAGGCCCCACCGAAAATGAGCGGCGGCAACAGGGCAATTGCGATGGCGAGAGCCATGACGATAGGCGTGTAGATGCGGGCAAATTTCGCCACCCACTGCTCCACCGGCGCGCGGCGGGCATGGGCGTCGCCGACCATGCGGATAATCTTGGCCAACACGGTGTCCGAGGCGGCCTTCGTGGCGCGCACCGTCAGTGTGCCTTCGCCGTTGATCGTACCGGCATAGACATCGTCGCCCCGTTCCTTTGGGACCAGCGCACTCTCTCCGGTGATTGGCGCCTGATCGACGGCCCCTGCCCCATCGACAACCTCACCATCCAATGGGATGCGGTCTCCGCCGCGCACGACGAAACGTGCGTTGATAGCAACCGCGGAAGCCGGTACGTCCGCTTCCGAACCGTCATCATAAAGAATTCTTGCCGTCGGCGGCGCCAGGTCCAGCAGAGCTGAAACCGCATTCCTCGCACGCCCGACGCTCCAGCTTTCGAGGAAAAGCGAGAGCGAGAAGAAGAACGCAACCGTCGCCGCCTCGAAAAATTCGCCGAGGCCAATTGCACCCGCGACTGCGACTACCATGAGCAGGTTCATGTCGGGCGACAGCCGCCGTGCGGACGACCATGCCTTGGGCGCCACGAGCCAAACACCGAACAGGATCGCAACCGCGAATAGCCCTGCCTCGACCAGTGGCATCGGCGCTTCGCCGTGCCCTGCGAAGAGGCCGAGTGCCCCCCCCATGCCGGTCTCGATGATGTGCCACAGAAATCCCGCGGCCCAGAAGCCGCCACTGAGCGCCGTAAACAGCCGCTGGCGTGCAAGATGGGCCGCCTGGTCGACCGACGCGTTTTCGGCATCCCAGGGCTTGGCGGTCATGCCGGTGCTTGCGACCAGCTCTGCAATTTCGCCGTCCGATACACTCTTGGCGCTGTCGAGAATAGTCATCCGTCCATTGATCACGTCGAACGCGAGATGCTCGGCCCCGCCGATCTTCGGGCCGACCACCTTGTTCAGGATTGCTACCTCCTCGGCGCAATCGAGGCCGGACACCTGAAAACTGCGCCCGCCCGCTGGCGCGGGCGTCGTCGGAACGATGTCGCCGCACGTTCCGGCGCTCCCGCAGCAGCTGCCGCCGCTTGTCTGGGCATCTTCGGCGTGATCGTGGTCGTGACGATGGGTGTCGGACGGCATGAATGGACCTCTGGATTCGGGTGCTTTACCATGACATAGCCCCTACAGTAGCTAGAGCTTCAAGAGCAAAATACGGTGGTATTTCAGTTTGTTTTATTGCTAGAGGATGCGGCGACCGGCTCCATCACGCCTTGAGGCATGAACAGCCGCTGCAAAGAAAAACAGTCACGAAAGGAAGCTTGATGCGGGTTTTGATGCTGAAGCAAAAAATGATGGTTGCAGTGGTGCTGTCGCTTACGGCCGGATGCGCAGTCCAGCCGACTGGGCCAGGCGACGCGGCAGACCAGCGGGGCAACGTTCCCGAAGCCGTGATTGCAATGGCTGCCCCGGATCAGGATGTTGCAACCGCGCGCTTGGTGCCCGAGGACGGGTGCTACTGGTACGAACACAGCGGCCCCGTTGAAACGACCTTGCTGCCGCTGCGCACGGCGAACGGCAACCCTATCTGCGTCGCGCGGGAAGTGTGACGACGACCCGCACGTCACATCAATGCGCTGAGAGCTAATTACCTCATTCAACTTCTCGCGGTAACGCTGTCCTCAGCCGAATAAAGATGTGCTGTCGATCCGATCTCGACGTTCGGATAAAGCTCGTTGATGTGTGCCATAACCATCCGCACGCAACCCGAACTCGCACGACCGCCGATGCTTCTCGGATAGGGTGTGCCGTGTATCCGAAGATAGGTGTCGCGATCACCGACATAGAGATAGAGCGCCCGCGATCCCAAGGCGTTTTGAGGCCCGGGTTCCATCCCGTCGGCCCATCTTGCGTTTTCGGGATCCCGCTCGATCATATTCTGTGTCGGCGTCCAGTGCGGCCACCTGACCTTGCGCTTGATGTTATAAACACCTGGCTCGTAGAGGTTGCCCCGCGCGATCGCCACGCCGTAGCGCATCGCGGTTCCACCCTCCTCAATGTGGTAGAGATACCGCGCGACCGCATCGACATGGATGTCTCCCGGCACGAGGCCGTCCTTCGCGTCCACACGCTGAGGCAAGAAACGTGGGTGTAGTCCCCAAGGGTTTGACGTGGCCGGATCGAAGCCGGGCGGGCTGACTTGCGCGTCCCATTCAGCCTTCTGCGCCTCGGTGGGCCAGCTATCGGCAAACACAGGGTTGGCCACAGTCGCCGAAAAGAGCGCTGTTGTCGTTTGAATGAAGTGTCGTCTTGTCAGCATGTCGTACCCTTTCGGTTCCCACCGGCGATCAATGGCAAGAACGATATACATTCTCGTCGACTAGATAGGACTTCTAGTGGCTAGAGGTTCAAGGGCAAATTTTCGTGAACGCATGCACGCGACCCTGGTAGCACATGCTTGCCTTGCGGTCGGGTTAACGGCCAACCAGGTCAGGTCCGAATTAGCGTGGTAAAGCGGGAGTCGGGGGGCGGAGTAGGACAGATTTGCCGAATTGGTCCCCCGGTGGATCGGCTTTGGTCGAAAGATACTATCCTGACACCCTGTCGAACTTCACCCGCCCGTGTCATTGGCCGAAACTTCGGCTTGGAACTCACGTTGTCGCTCAGGCCAGGTGCTCTTGATGTAGACGAGGATCGCCTCGATCTCTGCGTCTGTCAGATCCTCTCCGAAGGCCGGCATGTCGCTCTCGTATCCCGGCACGACGGCACCGACCCCGCCTTTAGTGATCTGAAAAAGCATGCGGTCTGAATGGTGCCAGGTGTGGCCTGTGTCATCATGCGGCGGGGCCGGCATTCTTCCGGTGTCAAGACGACGACGCCAATCGGGCTGGCCTTCAAGGTTCGCACCATGGCAACTGGCGCAGTTGTCCGCATAAAGCTGTTGCCCTGCCGTGACCTCGGATGCAAGCACGGGCTCTCCCAAGAACGTCAGTCCCTCGACACGCGGGTCCACCGGTTCCGATTGGGCCAGCACCACAACGCCGGTGGTCGCGAGCGTGGACACTAGGGCAGCGAGGTGCACTGACCGCCTGACCGTACCCTTCGCCAGTCGGTTTTTCGGCCCCTTATTCATCGGCATAGATTGAGATTCCTTCCGGGCCAAAGGCGTAGGTCCTTAGCGTGCCTGACTTGACCGCAGCCATCCCGGGTGCATTCGCGGGCATTCCCGGCAAGGTGATACCCGTTATCGCCGGACGGGTTTCCAGCAGCCGCTCGATGATGTCGACGGGGACGAGACCGCTGACATAGTAGCCGTCGATTTCGGCCAAGTGGCAGCCGATGCCCTGGGCGGGCACACCGACTTCGACCGAGCGTTTGTCGAAGTCGCGGTCATCCACACGCGTTACGGTAAAGCCGTGTTCTTCGAGATAATCCCCATAGGCATCACAGCAGCCGCAGCCCGGATCGCGCCAGATGGTGATCTGCCTTTCGCTGCCCGTCAGACCGGGCGCCACATCGCCTGTCGCTTGCGCCCAAGCCGATGTGGTCAGGCCCACCATTCCGACAATGCCGCTGCCAATCAGACCAAGCGCGTTTCTTCTCTGCATCATTTTCTCCATCATAGTTCTCCTGTTTCGATCCAGGTTGCGCCGCCGTCACGGCTGAATTTCAAGATGCCGCCCAACAGGGCAGCGATGTAGGTCTCGTCTCTTGGATGAACCGCAACAGCGGTCGCAGCTTTGCTGGCCCGCTTTTGCCAGATGACTCCGCCGTCCTGCGATGCCCAGAGGCCCGAACGCAGAGCGGCATACATCACTTCCGGCGCCGAGGGGGCACTGGCCAGCGACAGGATCGGTTGACCGCCTGGCAATGGCGCTTCGGACGGTGGGGCTTCACCCGCAACCAATGCGTCCATCGCGTTGCCTGGCTGCACGTCCTGCCAGCGACAAAAGCAATCGGGCACCCGCGCAAGGCCAACCTCGGTGCCCGCATAGATCCAGATCCCGCCCATGCCGGTTTCAAGCTCGACCGAAGTGTCGCGTTGCCCTTAAATCTGAGACACGACGCGTTCGGGGATATTTTTTGCCCTTAATTATGAGATTCCACTGCCATCGCGCCTATGCTTTTC
>NZ_AUBS01000047.1 GCF_000429365.1 Pseudodonghicola xiamenensis DSM 18339
TGGCATGACTGGCGCACGGCACGCCCTTTCGACAGACAACATCACAGCCGCCGAAGAACAGACTTTTTCAACGGAATAGGCTCGGACCGGACCTTAGCCGCACAAGGCACGAATGGCTGCGCGGGACCGACAATGATGACGCCCTGCCTCTGGACCTTTGCAACCTCCTCGCCCAGCGGGGGCCCAACAGTCATGTCAGGCGCGGCAAAAATGGCGATTGTCCGTCCTCAGACCGCTTCCGCCGCCGGCATCACCAGAAGGTTCGCGGTGTCGGTCGAGCTCATTACGGTCAGTGGGCAGCCGTAGACGCGCGACAGGATGTCTGCGCGCAGCACCTGGTCCGCCTGGCCGGCGGCGGCGACCTCTCCGGCCTGCATCAGCACGATACGGTCGGCGAACATCGCCGTCAGGTTCAGATCATGCATCACCGCCACCACGCCGCCGCCCTGCCGGGCATAGTCGCGCGCCAGCCGCATCACCTGCAACTGGTGCCCGATGTCGAGCGCCGAGACGGGTTCGTCCAGAAACAGCCAGCGCGGTCCCTCGGGGCCGTCGGCCTCCCACACCTGGCAGAGCACCCGGGCCAGTTGCACCCGCTGTTGTTCGCCGCCAGACAGCTCCTGATAGGGGCGGCCTTCATACCCCTCCAGATCGACCCGGGCCAGTGCCGCGCGGGTCATCGCAGTGGCGGCCTGGCCCATATGGCCGCCGGCCTCGGCGCCCAGGCGCACCACCTCGAAGACGGTGAAGGGAAAGGACAGTTGGGTCGATTGTGCCAGCACGCCGCGCATCTGCGCCACGTCCCAAGGCTTCAGCCCGGTGGGGTCGATGTCGTTGATCCGCAACTGACCGGCAAAGCCGATCTCTCCGGTCAGGGCCCGGATCAGGGTGGTCTTGCCCGACCCATTGGGGCCGACGATGGCGGTCAATTGCCCGGGGTGGGCCTGAAACGCCAGTCCGTTCAGTACCTTGCGGGTGCCGAGTGTGACCTCGATATCGGTGGCTTCGATCATTGTCGCCTCACAGGTCCAGAAGGCCGCGCCGGCGCAGCAGGATCCACAGGAACACCGGTGCGCCCATCAGCGCGGTGACGATGCCGATCGGCAGTTCGGCTGGAGCAAGAATGCTGCGGGCGATCATGTCGGCACCGACCAGCAGCGCCGCGCCCAGCAGGGCGGCATTGGGCAGCAAGTGGCGATGGTCCGGCCCGGTGGAGAGGCGCAGCAGATGTGGTACCACGATGCCGATGAAGCCGATTCCGCCCGAGACGGCGACCGCCGCGCCGGTGGCTGCGGCAACGCAGAGGATGGCCAGGTTCTTCATCCGCTGGACCGGGATGCCCATATGGGCCGCTGCAGCTTCGCCCAGGGCAAGGCCGTTCAGCCCGCGCGCCAGACCGAGCGTGCCCAGCATGGCGATTGCCATGATTGGGGCGGCGATCGAAAGCTTTGCCCAGCTCGCCCCGGCGAGGGAGCCGAGGTTCCAGAAGGTCAGATCGCGCAACTGCTGGTCATCGGCGGCATAGACCAGAACGCCGGTTGCGGCGCCGGCCAGCGCCCCCAGCGCGATGCCCGCCAGCAACATGGTGGCGACCGAGGTGCGCCCGGCCCGGGTCGACACGCGATAGAGGATCAGCGTCGCCGCCCAGCCGCCGAGAAAGGCGGCGATCGGCACCAGATGCATCCCGAACCATCCGGCCAGCGCAGCGGGCAGGAGGCCCCCCAGCACGATCGCCAGCACCGCGCCCAGGCCGGCGCCAGCGCCGACACCGACCAGTCCGGGATCGGCCAGCGGGTTGCGGAACAGCCCCTGCATCACAGCGCCCGAAACGGCGAGCGAGGCGCCCACCAGCAGCCCGGTTGCCAGACGCGGCAGCCGGATTTGCCACAGCACCACCTGTTCCTGCAGGCTCAACCCCTCGCCGGAGATCAGCCGGCCAAGCGCATCGAGCAGCGAAATGCCCGAGGCGCCGGTGGCCAGCGATCCCCAGGCCGCCAGCAGGGTCAGCAGCGCCAGGGCCCAGGTGGCCCGGCGCGCCCGTCCGCGGCGGTCGCCGGCGGTGGGCGCCTCGCTCAGCGTGACCATGAGGTCAGCCTTTCTCGGGGTAGAGCGCTGCGTGAAGATCGGCCACCGCATCGGCGGTGCGCGGCCCGAAGCCCAGCAGATAGAGCCCATCCATCGCGACCAGCCGCTTGGCCTGTCCGGCCGGAGTGATGGCGATGGCGGGATGCTCCAGCACATTGGCAGATCCGTGGTTGCCGCCCGGTCCGCGATCCATCATCAGGATGACGTCGGGTTGCGCTGCCAGCACGGCCTCGTCGGTCAGCTGCTTGTATCCGGGAAAGCCCTCGATGGCATTGATCCCGCCTGCAAGGCGGATCATTGCGTCGGCTTCGGTTCCGACGCCCGAGGCCATCAGCCGGCCGCCGGCGGCGGACAAGACGAAGAGCACGCGAACCGGGGTCTCGGCAGTGCTCGCCGAGGCGTCGGCGACGCTGACGATCTTGCTCTCGACCTCGGAGGCCAGCGCATTTGCCTTGTCCTCGAGACCCAGCGCCGCGCCGACCGCGCGAATCCGGGCCGCCACCCCGGCGCCGTCACGGGCGGCGGGGATGGTGACGAAGGGGATCGCGGCCTCTTCGAGGATCTGCACCGTTTCTGCCGGGCCGGCGCCCTCTTCGGCGATGATCAGATCGGGGGCGACCGACAGCACCCCCTCGGGCGAAAGCCGGCGCATGTAACCGACATCCGGCAGCTCTGTCGCCGTCCCCGGATAGGTCGAGGTGGTATCGCGGGCGACCAGACGGTCGCCGGCACCAAGCGCATAGATGGTCTCGGTCACCGCCCCGCCGACGCCGATCACCCGCTGGGCGGGCTCGGCAGCCAGCAGCGGCAGGGGCAGCGCCAGCGCCAGAAGTGCGCCCAGGGCGGTGCGACGCGGGATCATGCCGAAGCCTCCGCGGTTTCCAGCTTGGGCAGGTCGCCGGCCAGGTCGTTCCAGGCCAGAGGGCCGCCTTCCTGACGCACGCCGAAGCTTTGCAGGATCAATTGCCCTTCGGCATCGAAACATTCGATCGAGATCGCCGGGCCGCGCTGCGTCGGCTTCCAGACCCGCCAGACCTCGGCGATGTGATCGGCGCGCAGGTGCAGGTTGAACCGCGGGTCGAGCACGTTCTGCCAGGGCCCCATCGGCTTGATGGTATGAACCAGGCCGCTGTGGATCTGGATGCAGCCGGCATTGCCGACGAAGATCATCAGCGGCACCTCCTGGGCGGAGGCGCGCTCCAGCATCAGCGAAACGCTGTCATTGTTCAGCTTCTCGGCATAGGGCGCGCCGGCGGCGCGATAGGCGCCAAGGCGGTTGAACTTCAGCTTGGAGGTCAGCCGCAGGAACTGGTGGGTGTCGGTCATCCGATCCCATTCCTTGCGCAGGATATCCAGATTGTCCTCGCGGATCATGGCGCCTTCGGGGGCGGGACGGGGCGTGGTGGTATAAGTGCGCTCGTCGCTGCCGGTGGCCAGCGTCTTGACCGCCGTCTCGAAGGCGGCGATGTCCGACGCCGGCTTCAGATGCACCTTATGGACCGCGTCGCCATGGTGATCGAAGACCTGCAGGCTGCGCTTGGTGCCTTGGTCGCCTTCTTCCACCACGGCAAAGGCATTGGCCCAATGCTTGGGAAAGATGCGCAGGTCGATCTCGGAGCCCAGCACCATGCCGGCGATCGGGCCGGACTTGAAATTCTCATAGGTGCCGGTGCGTTCGTGCACGGCGCTTTCGTTGCGGGTCAGGGCCATGACCTCGCCGATGGTCTCGACCGCCGGGATCAGCTTGTCGGGATCGGCGTCGATCCGGGTGACGGTACGCCCGACATTGGCGGCGACCAGCGCGGCTTCGGTCACGTTGAGCGAGGCCGCGAGGTCGCGGGCGCGCATCTTGGGGTTGGCGGCGCGGGCTTCGAGAATCTCGTCGGGTGTGGCGACAGGCGGTGTAGGCATGCACATGCTCCTGATGGCGATGTCCCGGCACGTCTGGCGTCTGGCTTGAAGGCGCGGATGATCTTGACTGTTTGTGTCGGGATTACTAGTCCCCTGCCTCGAAGACATCAAGCCGGATTCTGCGGCGGCTGTGAGCGGATTGCTGCGTCCGCCTGCCGATCGGGCGCAAGATGGGATACAGGATGGCCTGTGGATGGGAGTTTTTCCCGGAATGGGTGACGGAAGTCAGGACCCAGGGCGTATAAGACAATAGCCACCCTATGATCCGTTCAATCGAGCAGGCGAATAACATGAATAAATATATACGGCTTTCGGTCCTTCTGGCAGTTGTCGCAGTGGCTGGCGGAGGGTGGTGGTATTACAGGGCGGGCGAGGCCGAGGTCATTCCGGTGACCGCCGCGGCCAGGATCGGCGATGTAACCGAAACGGTTCTGGCCTCCGGCGTGATGGAGGCCAAGCAACTGGTCAGCGTCGGCGCCCGGGTGTCTGGCCAGATCGAAACGCTCGCCGTCGTGCTGGGGCAGCAGGTCAAAAAGGGCGATCTGATTGCCCAGATCGATTCTCAGGATCAGCAGAACGATGTGCTTCAGGCCGAGGCCGACCTGGCCAATATCGAGGCACAGATCGCCGCCAAGAAGGCCAGCCTGCGCAAGGCGGAGCTGAACCTGGATCGGCAGAAGAAACTGGCCGACCAACAGCATGTCTCGGAGGAAGACGTGGAAACCGCGATTGCCGAGATGCTGGTCGACAAGGCTGAGCTGGAGGCGCTGGAGGCGCAGAAATCGCGCGCTGAAGTGACCGTATCGACCGCCAAGATCGCGCTGGAACGCACCAAGATTACCGCGCCGATCAACGGCACCGTGGTCGCCATCGTGGTGCAGCAGGGGCAGACCGTGAACGCGATCCAGACCGCGCCGACCATAGTCAAGCTGGCAGAGCTGGATGAGATGGTGGTGAAGGCCGAAATCTCCGAGGCGGATGTTGTCCATGTCCATCCCGGCCAGGACGTGAGCTTTACCATTCTGGGCGAGCCCGAGAAGGAGTTCCACGCCACCGTGCGCGATCTGGAACCGGCCCCCTCGGAAATCGAGGACAGCGATACCATAAATACCGATGAGGCGATCTATTACAACGGTCTGCTCGACGTGGATAACCCCGATCATGTGCTCAGAATCGGCATGACCACGCAGGTTTCCATCGTGCTGGACAAGGCCGAAGGGGTGATTACGGTGCCGGCCTCCGCGCTCAAGCGCAACGCCGACGGCACATATTATGTCGAGCTCTGGGATGCGGCGACCAAGTCCGCGCGGGAGCAGGCTGTCGAGATCGGGTTGAACGACAAGGTGACGGCAGAGATCAAATCGGGTCTTGCGGTGGGGGATCGGGTGGTGACCGGTGCGGCAGTGGCGGCGGCTTCGTCCTCTTCCGGCCGCATGGGCCCGCCGATGAGGTTCTGAGATGGTTGAACCGCTGATTTCCGCCCGTGGGCTCTCCCGCAGTTTTCAGGCCGGGGATGAAACCATCACCGTGCTGCGAGACGTCGATATCGATATCTATCCTGGCGAAATGGTCGCCATTGTCGGCGCCTCCGGCTCGGGCAAGTCGACGCTGATGAATATCCTCGGTTGTCTCGACCGGGCGAGCGCTGGTGTCTACAAGTTCGCCGGTGAGGATGTGAGCACGCTGGATCCCGACGCGCTGGCGCGGCTACGGCGTGAACACTTCGGGTTCATCTTTCAGCGCTATCAGCTGCTGCCCGATCTCGATGCCGTCGGCAATGTCGAGGTGCCGGCGATCTATACCGGCGAGGCGCGCGCGCCGCGTCGGGAGCGGGCCGAGAAGCTGTTGGGGCAGTTGGGGTTGGAAAGCCGGCTGGATCACAGACCCAGCGAACTGTCGGGTGGCCAGCAACAGCGGGTATCGGTGGCGCGCGCGCTGATGAACGGCGGTGAGGTGATCCTGGCCGACGAACCCACCGGGGCGCTCGACACCAAGAGCAGCGCCGAGCTGATCGACCTGCTGCTGGATCTGAACGCGCGCGGCCATACCATCGTTATGGTGACCCACGATCCCAATGTTGCCGCCCATGCCCATCGCGTCATCGAGGTCAGCGATGGCCGGGTGATCGCCGACAATCGCCAGATCGAGACCCAGCCGGAAGAGGTGCCACAGCTTGACAGGCCGGATCGTTCGATCCGGGCCGGCGCCATGCTGCGGCGGCTGCGTGAGGCCTTTTCGATGGCGATGACGGCGATGCTGGCGCATCGGGTGCGGTCCTTCCTGACCATGCTGGGGATCATCATCGGCATTGCCTCGGTGGTGCTGGTGGTGGCGCTGGGCAGCGGGACGCAGCAGAAGGTTCTCGAAAACATCAGCTCGCTCGGCACCAATACGATTACGGTGCGCGCCGGGTCGGGGTTTGGGGCGCGGGATGCGGCCAGAATTGAAACGCTGATGCCGGCGGATGCCAATGCGCTGGCATTGCAGGATTATGCGCTCAGCGTGTCGCCGGCGGTCTCTAACGCGGCTTCGGTTATCTATCGAAATGTCGAGGCGAATGCCACGATCCAAGGGGTGAGCGGGGATTACTTCCAGGTCCACAATTACGTCACCGTCGCCGGTGATGTCTTCGACGCGCGGGATGTGACTGATCTGTCCCAGGCTGCGGTGATCGACGAAGACACCCGCGATACCTTCTTCGACGCCTGGACCGATCCCATCGGCCAGGTGTTGCTGCTGGGGCGGGTGCCGGTCCGCGTGATCGGGGTGGTGCGCTCGACCGGGGCGACCTTCGGGCCGTCGTCGCTGAACGTCTGGATCCCCTATACCACCGCCATGGCGCGGGTATCGGGGCAGGACAATGTCAACAGTATCGAGGTGCGTGTCGCCGACGATTACGACATGACGCAGGCGCAGGGAAAGATCACCAAGCTGATGATGGAACGTCACGGGACCAAGGACTTTTTCCTGACCAACAGCGATACCATCCGCGAGACCATCACCTCGACCACCCAGACGCTGACCCTGCTGGTGGCGATGATCGCGTTGATCTCGCTGATCGTCGGCGGCATCGGGGTGATGAATATCATGCTGGTCTCGGTCACCGAACGCACCAAGGAGATCGGTGTCAGAATCGCCATCGGCGCGCGTCGCTCCGACATTATCAGCCAGTTCCTGATCGAGGCTGTGCTGGTCTGTCTGGTCGGCGGCATCCTGGGGATTCTCACCGCGCTGCTGGGTGGCGCGCTGGTCGGCTCTCTCAGCGAAGATGTACGTCTGAGCTTTTCGGGAAGCGCGATCGCGGTGGCTTTCCTGTCCTCGACCATGATCGGGGTGACCTTCGGCTTTCTGCCGGCTCGCTCTGCGGCGCAGCTCGACCCAGTGGTGGCGCTCAGCCGGGAATGATGCCGGCCTTGGCGACCGGTCCGGAGGGGCCGGTTGTCGCACCCAAATTTGTACGACAGAGTTTAAAAACGTCACAAAGCAACCGCGCCGGAACGGCTGAATCGCCTTCACCAACCCAAGTGCTATGGCTATGCTGTGTCCGCTGGTCGTTTCGCTTCGTGCACTCATCCTGAAGAGGCGGGCGGCACGGGAGGGAGCCATTCGGCTGTCATCCCTACGGGGGGACTGGTTAGCTCGTCTGGCGGCAGCGCCTGATCGTGGCGCCGGTCGGCGGCCGGCTGTTGGTGATTGATTGTTGTTGGTGATTGATTGGGGAAGGTGAAATGACTCTGGACGCGCTTCTTTCTGCTCTGGGGCCGCAAGTCGTGCAGCCCGGCCACGCGGCAGATCGCTCCTATCTGACGGATTGGGCCCTGCGGGAGGCTGTGGCGCCGTTGGCGGTGCTGCGGCCAAGCTCGACCAGAGAGGTGGCGCAGGCGCTGGAGATTTGCCTGGCGCATGAGGTGCCGGTGGTGCCGCAGGGCGGCCGGACCGGGATGGTCGGTGGCGCGGCACCTTTGGCCGATGGCGTTGTGATCTGTCTCGATCGAATGGACGCCACCCCCGAGATCGACGTCGCCGCCCGCACCGCACGGGTTCAGGCCGGCGTGACGCTGAGCGCGCTGCAGCGGGCGGCACAGGCGCAGGGGTTGATGTTTCCGGTCGATCTCGGTGCGCGCAACGCTTGCCAGATTGGGGGCATGATTTCGACCAACGTCAGGGGCATGCGGGCCTTCCGTGACGGCGCGATGCGTGAAAACGTTCTGGGGATCGAGGCGGTGCTGCCGGACGGTCTCGTGCTGAACGCGATGAATGGCACGTTCAAGAACAACATGGGCTATGACCTCAAGCAGCTCTTCATCGGGGCCGAAGGGACGCTGGGGGTGGTGACTGGTGCCGTGTTGCAGCTGCGCCCGGTTTCACCGGCGCGGGTCACAGCCTTGTTGCGTGTGCGTGATCTGACCGATGCGCAATCGGTGCTGGAGGTCCTGCAAAGCCGGCTGCGCGGCCTGTCGATCTGCGAGGTGATGTGGCCGGACTATTACCATTTTGCCTGCGGGTTCCGTGGTTTCGATCCGCTGCCGGTCAACGGCTGTGCCGATGGGCTGACCTTGCTGATCGAGGCCGAGGGCGTTGAGGAGACGCCGATGCGCGTGGCGCTGCAGGCGGCGCTGGAGCTTCTTTTCGACAAGGAGTGGATCACAGATGGTGCGATCTCGCAGACTTCGCGCCAGACCGAAGAGTTCTGGGCGCTTCGGGAAGCGCATGAAGGCATTCCGCAGGCCTTTGCCTCCGTCGCGAGCTTCAATGTCAGCCTGCCAGTCGAAGGCGGCGACGCGGCGATCTCTGGGCTGATCGCCGCGCTGGGCGAGGCCTTTCCGCCTCTGCGGTGTCTGTGGTTCGGTCATCTGGGGGACATGAAACTGCAATTGGGCGTGGTCAATGTCTCCGGCAGCCCGATCGGGGCCGAGGACGTGATCCGGATCAAGGATATCGTGTTGTCTGGGGTCCAGGAGGCGGGGGGGAGTCTCGTGGTGGAGCAGGGGGGGGAGACCGTCGATTATGTGCCACGACGAATTCGTTCTGAGGCAGAGCATGCGCTCAACCGGAGCCTGCGCCGGGTGTTCGATCCCAAGGGCATCATGAACCCGGGTCGGCTGTTCTGAGACAGCGGCGGCGGGCAATGCGCTTCGCGTGACGGCAAGGATATGATCCTTGGCGAAATCTTCGGCTTTGTCATCTGGCGGTCATTGAGCGGCACTAGGGAAGCGGCGCATTGAAATTTCTAGGAGAACCGGATGACACTCCCCGTCATTGGTGCCGCTCTGCGCAATGCCGAGCTCGAGACCTATCGCGACTGGCTGTTCGACAAGGACCGCGATGTCGAACTGCAATCCTTCCACACTGCCGAGGTGCTGGACAGCGACTGGAGCGCGCTGGCCGAAGAGGCGTGTCGTCTGCTTGACGGTCACAAGGGACGCATCGGTATTCATGGGCCGTTCTGGGGCTTTACCATCGGCACGATGGATCCGGGCTTTCAGCAACTGGTCGCGCGGCGGATGGATCAGGGGCTGGATGTCTGCGCCGCTGTCGGCGCCAGCCAGATGGTGATCCATTCGCCCTATACCACCTGGGATTACAACAATCTGGACAACCTGCCGGGCGCCCGCGACCGGATGATGGAAAACGTCCGCGCCACAATCGGCGCCGCCGTCAAGCGGGCCGAGGACATGGGCGTCACCCTGGTGATGGAGAATATCGAGGACATCGACCCGATGGATCGCCGCCGCCTGGTCGAGCATTTCGATTCGCCGGCGCTGAAGATTTCCATCGACACTGGCCATGCGCATTATGCCCATCAAACCAACGGCGCGCCGCCGGTTGATTATTATGTGACCTCTGCCGCGGATTTGCTGCACCACGTCCACCTGCAGGACAACGAAGGTTATGCTGATCGCCATTGGACGCTGGGCGAGGGAACCATTCGCTGGGATGCGGTGTTCCGGGCGTTGAGCGCCATCGACGCCACCCCCCATCTGGTGCTTGAGCTGCGGGACAAATCCGGTATCCCGGCTTCCATGCGCTATTTGGAAGAACGGGGACTGGCCCAATGACGCTCAAGCTGGTCATCATGTCCGATCTGCATCTCGTCCCCGAGGGCGAGATCTCCAACACACTCGACACCGCAGAGCGGTTGCGCCAGGCGGTCGACAGCGTGAATGCGCGCCACGCGGATGCGGATATGGTGATCCTCGCCGGCGATCTCGCCGATCTGGGAGAGGCGGAGGCCTATGCGCGTCTGCCCGACCTGATCGCGCCGCTGGCGATGGACACCCATCTGATGCTGGGCAACCATGACGACCGGCCGACGTTTCTGGAGGTCTTCGGCGGCGGCTATGCCGACGAGAACGGCTTTGTCCAGAAAGTGGTCGATACCAAGGGGTTCCGCATCATCATGCTCGACAGTACCGAACCGGGGCTGGTGGGCGGGCGCATCTGCGACAGCCGGCTGGCCTGGCTGCAGGCGCGGCTGGACGAGGCGAAGAACATGCCGGTGATCGTGGTGCTGCATCACCATGTTGCCAGACTGCAGACCCAGGTCGACCGGATTCGTCTGGAACAGCCGGAAAAGCTGCTGGCGGTGTTGAAGACCCATCCCGACATCCGCCATGTGATCTCGGGCCACGTCCATATCACCACCACGGCCATCTGGCAGGGCATCCCCTTCACCACCATCGCCGGAGGTCACTATAGCGCCAAGCTGCATCTGGAAAGCGCGCCCGGCCATGTGAAACTGGTGGATGGGCCGGGGCAATACGGTGTGGTTCTGGCCGATGACGAAGCCTGTCTCGTGCATTTCGAGAACTTCATCGACGGCCATCACGAGATTCACCGAGAGAACTTCGGTCGGCTGCGGGCACCGCGGCGCTGATCCTGAAAGACTGCCGCCCTGCGCGCGTCGGCGCGCGGGGCGGTCCCCGATTGGCGGCCCTGCAGGGCCTTCGCGCGCCCATGTCGGGGAATGATCCTTGATCCGGGCCCCGAGTCGGGGTGATGCTTGATCCGCCGGTGCGGCGAGAGAGCCCTTTCCCACGCCCCGCGATGTCGCATGTGAACGCCCCAAGGTGGGGCCTGGGCGATAGGGCAGGGCTTTCCGCGTGGGGATCCCGCGCCCCAAGTGCTATGTCCCGCCCGGCCGGGAGGAGACGGCATGAAGGCGCATATCATCGGCGGCGGTATCTCAGCCCTCGCGGCGGCGGCCTATCTGTTTCGCGATGCCGGGGTTCTGGGCGCGAATATCCATATCTACGAGGCCAGCGATCGGCTGGGCGGCGCGCTGGATGCGCGGGGCGATGCGCAGGGCGGGTATGTCATGCGCGGCGGTCGGATGTTCGAGGCCCGCGAGGACTGCATTCACGATCTGATGTCCTTCATCCCCTCGCGCGATGATCCGACGATTTCGATCGAAGACGATCTGCGGGCCTTCAACGCCACCTACGGCTGGCACAACACTGCGCGGCTGCTGGGGCCGGGGGGTGAGGTGCTGGCGGCCGAGCACTTCGGGCTGAGCCCGCGCAACCTGCTCGATCTGACCGAATTGCTGCTGGCGCCCGAGGTGATGCTGGACGGCAAGTCGGTTGCCGACGTGCTGGACCTCTCCATTCTGCAGACCAATTTCTGGAACATGTTCGGGTCGATCTTCGCGCTCTTGCCCTGGCACAGCGCGATCGAGACGCGGCGCTATCTGCGGCGGTTCTTTCATCTGCTGCCGACCATGGCCTCGATGACCACGATCCAGCGCAGTCGCTACAACCAATATGAATCGCTAGTGGAGCCGCTGCGGGATTGGCTCGACCGGCTGGGGGTGCGGTTCCACATGGGCTGCACCTGCGAGGATGTCGATTTCACCGAAGAGGCGGGGCTTCTGCGGTCGGAGCGGTTCACCTTGCGCCATGACGGTGTGACGGAGGGGATTGAGTTGGCACCGGACGATCTGCTGTTCCTGACCCTGGGCTCGCATGTCGCCGATGCCACCTTCGGTGACATGACCAGCCCGCCACTGCCGAGCAAGGCCACCAGCCCGGCCTGGGGGCTCTGGCATCGGCTGGCGGGGCGATACCCGGGGCTGGGCAATCCTCAGGTCTTTCAGGCGCGGATCGACCGCACGGCTTGGGTTACCTTCACCATCACCGCGCGTGGCGGCCCGCTGCGCACGAGGATCGAGAGCCTGTCAGGTGCCGCGCTGGGGCGGGGCGGGTTGATGACGATGACCGGCGCGCCCTGGCTTTTGACGCTGACCGGCTTTCACAACCCGCATTTCACCAACCAGCCCGGCGACGTCGATCTGTTCTGGGGCTATGGCCTTTATCTCGACCGGCCGGGCAGCGCGGTGGCCAAGCCGATGCCCGCCTGTTCGGGGGCGGAGATCTTGACTGAACTGGCCCATCATCTGGGCATGCCCGAGGTCCTGCCGGCCCTGCTGGAGAGCTGCATCTGCACGCCGGTGCTGATGCCCTATGCCGGCAGCGTGCTGATGCGCCGGAACAAGGCCGACCGGCCGGCACCGGTGCCCACGGGCTATGCCAATCTGGGCCTGCTGGGGCAATTCGTCGAGGTGCCCGACGAGGTGGTCTTCACCACGGAATACGCCGTGCGCGGCGCGCGTCTGGCGGTGGCGGGGCTTATGGGCGAAGGCCGGGCGATTCCGCCGGTTTATCTGGGGCAATACGATCCCCATGCGCTGATCGCCGCGCTGCGCGCGTTGGTCGGCTAGGGGGAGTGCCTTGTGGTGATGCCGAAAGGCGCTGCTGATGACCCATAGGTTCGCAAAACTCGTGTTAGCTGAGAGGATTCGCCGCCGCTTCCACGAATGGCGGGGATGGGGGACCTTTCTGCCGTTGCTCAAGCGCCCGAACGGATCATGTCTCGGATCTTTGTCGCCTTCTCGAAATGGTCAAGCTCATGGGTCTTGATCCACCATTCGGCTGCTTCCATGAGTAGCTCTGGGTCATCATTTTTGTTCGCAAAAAATGCATAGAAAGAAAGACCTACCGTCTCGCCTTTCTTGGCGATCTTGTCGTTGCAGATTGCGATTGCTTTGGTTCTCAGGGATTGGCGCATTGGTAGTTCCCTTCTTCGGGTCCTAGATGTATCGGACAGAACGTAGGGAGAACAAACGCGCTTTGCAATGTAATCGAATCCGTAGGTTTGGGCTCGGACCGGATTTTCGCTGCGGGAGACGCGAAGCTCCGTTTCGGACCGCACGTGCCGACACCGATTTGCGGCATTCGCAAAATGCTGCGCCTGCATAGTCAGGTCAAAGGGCTCAAAGCCGATATGCGCCCAGCAAAGCACCCAAGCAGCTTGGCCTGAGCATCCCCTCTATGCGCCATTGGCCAGGCCCTCGTGGGCCCAGGTCTCGTGGGTCGCCTTGAAGGAGCCTTTCGACAGAGGCCGCGCATAAGAACCCGTCCAGATGCGCAAGCCGATGTGAGTGACATTGGCAGATGCCCCGACGCATGGCGGGGCGACGGGGGCCTCTGTCAAAACTCTGTTTTGAAAACGTCATTCCCTCGTCACCGTGGTTTCACTCCGGCGTCACCTCGGGGCCCTAGTGGAGCGGGGCATTCCGCATCTCCCATCCATTCGGACAGACCAAGGGGACAAACCCATGCTGATTTCCCGCCGTTCGGTGCTGCGCACCGGCGCCGCCGCCGCCGGTTCTCTGGTGTTGCCGCGCTTCGCCATTGGCCAGACCAACCGCCCGTCGATCACCATCGCCGTTCAAAAGATCACCAACTCCAACACGCTGGATGTGCTGCGCGAACAGTCCAACGTCGGCGAACGTGTGTTTTTCGGCTCGATCTGGGAATCGTTGATCGGCCGCAACCTGCGCGGTCAGCTCGAAGCCAAGCCGATGCTGGCGACCGAGTGGACGCGGATCGACGATCAGACCGTCGAACTGAAGCTGCGCGAAGGCGTCAAGTTCCACAACGGTGACGAGATGACTGCCGATGACGTGGTTTTCACCTTCTCGCGTGAGCGCATGTTCGGCAATACCGAACCCAAGAACCGTTCGACCATCAAGGTTCTGGGGCAGATCCCGACGCCGCGCGCCGGCAAGGAACTGCCGCCGGAAGTGCCCGCTGTCGCCCGCCGTGCCTGGCCCGACCTGGCCCGGGTCGAAGCTGTCGATAAGTATACCGTGCGCTTCTACAACGCGACCCCCGATGTGACGCTGGAAGGCCGCCTGCTGCGCTACGGCTCAGACATCATGTCGCGCCGCGGTTGGGAGGACAGCGCCTCCTATCTCGACTGGGCCCGCAAGCCCGTCACCACCGGCCCCTACAAGGTGGTCCATTTCACCCCCGACACCGAACTGCTGCTGGAATCGCATGACGACTACTGGGGTGGCCTGCCGCCGTTGAAGCAGATCCGCTTCGTCGAAGTGCCGGAAGTTGCCAGCCGGGTGAACGGGCTGCTGTCGGGAGAATATGAATTCGCCTGCGACATCCCGCCGGATCTGATCGGCGAGATCGAAAGCAATTCGGCTTTTGAGGTGCAGGGCGGCACCATCCCGAACCACCGCCTGACTGTCTTCGACAAGCATCACGCGCAGTTGGTCGATCCGCGCATCCGCCGCGCGATGACCCATTCGATCGACCGTCAGGCCATCGTCGACAGCCTCTGGGCCGGTCGCACCGTGGTGCCCGCGGGTCTGCAATGGCCCTATTACGCCGATATGTTCATCGCCGACTGGACCGTGCCGGAATTCAACCCCGAACTGGCGATGAGCCTGGTGAAGGAAGCCGGCTATAAAGGCGATCCGATCCCTTACCGACTGCTGAACAACTACTACACCAACCAGGTCGCCACCGCGCAGGTGCTGGTCGAGATGTGGAAGTCGGTCGGTCTGAACGTGCAGATCGAAAGCAAGGAAAACTGGGCCCAGATCATGGAACGCGGTGACACCCGCGCCGTGCGCGACTGGTCGAACTCTGCCCCCTTCCCGGACCCGGTCTCGTCCATCGTCAACCAGCACGGGCCGAACGGTCAGCAGCAGCAGATCGGCGAGTGGGAAAACGCCGAGATGAACCAGCTCTGCGAATTCCTGGAAACCTCGGTTGACCGCGCCGCCCGTCGCAAGGCCTTCGCGCGGATGCTGGTGATCTGCGAACGCGAGGACCCGGCCTATACCGTGCTGCATCAGAACGCGACCTTCACCGCCAAGCCGAAGTCGATCCAGTGGAAGGCCGCGCCGGCCTTCGCCATGGACTTCGGCCCCGGCAACTTCGCGATCTGAGCCATGGCAGGGCCGTTGATCAAGATCGAAGGGCTGAGGGTCGCCTTCGACGGCGCCCCGGCGGTGCGCGGGGTGGATTTCGCGATCCACCGCGGCGAGGCGCTGGGGATCGTCGGCGAAAGCGGGTCCGGCAAATCGGTCACCTGGCTGGCGGCTCTGCGGCTGCTGCCCGAAAAAGCTGTTGTCGAGGGGCGGGTGTCCCTCGACGACGAAAACCTGTTGGAGGTCCCGGTCGAGCGGATGGAACATCTGCGCGGCGGGCGCGTGGCGATGATCTTTCAGGATCCGGCCTCGGCGCTCAATCCGGTGCTGACGATCCGCCGCCAATTGGGCGAGGCACTGGCGCTGCATCGCGGCCTGTCGGGCCGCTCGATCGACGCCGAGGCCAAGCGGCTGTTGGACCTGGTCGGCATTCCCGATGCGGCCGGCCGTTTGAAATCCTATCCTCACGAGATGTCGGGCGGTCAGAACCAGCGGGTGATGATCGCCATGGCGCTGGCGGGCAATCCCGATCTGCTGATCGCCGATGAACCGACAACCGCGCTCGACGTGACGATCCAGGCGCAGATCCTCGATCTGCTGCAGCTGGTGCGGCGCGAGACCAATATGGCGCTGGTGCTGATCAGCCACGATCTGGGCGTGGTGGCCGAGAATTGCGACCGCGTGGCGGTGATGTACGCCGGCCGCGTCATCGAGGAGGCGCCGGCGCGCGATCTGTTCGATGCGCCGCGCCACCCCTATGCCTGTGGCCTGATCGACGCGCTGCCGACGCTGGACGCGCCGCGCCGGCTGGTGGCGATCCCGGGGGTGGTGCCCGATCCGCGGCGGATGCCGCAGGGCTGCGCCTTTTCTCCCCGCTGCGCCCATGCCGCGCCTGCCTGTCTGGGCGGTGTGCCCGAGCTGCGCCGGCTGGAACCGGGCCGCCGCATCGCCTGTGCCCGCGCCGGAGAGCTGGACTTGCAGCCCGCCGCCGTGGTTCCGCCCGTTGAAATCGCAAGACCGGAGGTGACGGCATGACCGCGCCGCTTCTGTCTCTGGACAACGTCACCCGTACCTACATGAGCCGCAAGGGCCTGTTCGGCACCCCGGTAGGGGTGCAGGCGGTGGCCGGTGTGTCGCTTGAGGTGCGCGCCGGCGAGACGCTGGGCATCGTCGGCGAATCCGGGTCTGGCAAATCCACCATGGGCCGGATGGCTCTGGGGCTCGAGGCGCCGGATACGGGGCGGGTGGCCCTTGGCGGGGCTCTGATGCCCGCGCTCGGCACCGCCGACTGGCGCGCCCTGCGCAAGCGGGCGCAGATGGTGTTCCAGGATCCGCTTGGCGCGCTCGACCGTCGGGTGCCGGTGGCCCGGCAGATTGCCGAACCGCTGGAGATCCATGGAATCGGTAGCCCGACAGAGCGTGAAGATCGGGTGCGTCAGGCGCTGGAACTGACCGGCCTGTCCGAGGATCACGGCCGCCGCTTCCCGCACGAACTGTCGGGCGGTCAGCGTCAGCGGGTGGTGATCGCCCGCGCGCTGATCACCGATCCCGAGCTTCTGGTCTGTGACGAGCCGGTCTCGGCGCTCGATGTCTCGATCCAGGCGCAGGTGGTCAACCTGCTGATCGACTTGCAGGCCGAACGCGGGCTGGGGATGATCTTTATCAGCCACGACCTGCGGGTGGTGCGCCAGATCAGCCAGCGTGTTGCGGTGATGTATCTGGGCCATATCGTCGAAGAGGGCACCGCCGAAGAGGTGCTGCGCGATCCGCAGCATCCCTATACCCAGGCGCTGGTTTCCGCCGCGCCGACACCGGGGGCGCAGCGCCGCCAGCGGGTGATCCTGACCGGAGAGCCGCCGAACCCCGCCGCGCGTCCAACCGGTTGCGCCTTTCATCCGCGCTGCCCGGTGGCGCAGGATCGCTGCCGTTGGGAGACCCCGGCGCTCAGCCAGATCGGCCCGGGGCGCAGTGCCGCCTGCCACCTGATCACTGATACACCCTCCGCAGGGATGGCCGCAGAATGATCCGCTATCTTGCCACGCGCCTGTTGCGCGCCGCTCTGACCATCGCGCTGGTGGTCACCTTCGCCTTTATCGTGCTGCGTCTGTCAGGCGATCCGGCGACCATCATCCTGGGCCCCGAGGCGCCGCCCGAGGCGATCGAGGCCTTTCGCCACAACTGGGGTCTCGACCGCCCCGTATTGGTTCAGTACTTCGACTATTTTCGCGCCATCCTGCGCGGCGATCTGGGCATCTCCATGCGTGACGGCCGATCCGCCATCGAACTGGTGGGAGAGCGGATCCCGGCGACGCTCGCCCTGACCATTCCGGCGCTGCTGCTGCAACTTGCCATCGGCATTCCCGCCGGCGTCTATGCGGCGCTGCATCAGGGCAAGGGGTTCGACCGTGCGGTCATGGTGACCGCCGTCTTCGGCTTCGCCATCCCCAGCTTCGTTCTGGCGCTGGCGCTGGTGCTGGTCTTCTCGGTCAACCTCGGCTGGCTGCCTTCGGGCGGGCGGGACAGTTGGATGCATGCGATCCTGCCGATCATCACCCTGGGCCTCGGCGGTGCCGCCGCGCTGGCGCGCTTCACCCGCTCGGCGATGCTTGAGGTGCTGGGCCGTCCCTTCATCCGCACCGCCTCGGCCAAGGGGCTGCCCTGGGCGGCGGTGGTGCGCGGTCATGCGCTGCCGAACGCCGCGATCCCGACGGTGACGCTGGTGGGCTTTCTGGTCGGCAGCCTGATCGCCGGCGCCGTGGTGGTCGAAAGCGTGTTCTCCTGGCCCGGGGTCGGGCGGCTGCTGGTGGTGGCGGTGTCGAACCGCGATCTGGCCGTGGTGCAATGCCTGCTGCTGCTGGTCGCCGCCTCGATGGTGACCTCGAACCTGATCGTCGATTTCCTCTATGGCGTGCTCGATCCGCGGCTTCGCCACGGCGCGCGCGCGGGAGCTTGAACCATGACCGATATGCTTGCCTCTTCCGTCCCCGCCGAACCGGCACGCCGCCGGTTGGATCTGCCCTGGTATGTCGGCGTCTCGATCTTCTGGGTCGGGGTGATGCTGGTGGTCGCCATCTTCTCGAACTGGCTGGCGCCGCATTCCTTCACCGCGCTCGATCTGAAATATCGCCTGGTGGCTCCGTTCCAGTCCTTTGCCCACCCCTTGGGCACCGACGAGCTGGGCCGGGACGTGCTGTCGCGGCTGATCATCTCGATCCGGGTGTCGCTGCTGATCGCCTTCGGGGCGACACTGATCTCGGCCGTCCTTGGCACCACGCTGGGCTTTCTGGCGGCGCATTTTCGCGGTGTCGTCGAACAGATCGTGCTGGTGCTGGCCGATTTCCAAGCGGCGATGCCCTTTCTGATCCTGGCGCTGTCGGTGCTGGCCTTCTTCGGCAACTCGCTGCCGCTCTTGGTTGGGCTGATGGGGCTTTACGGGTGGGAGCGCTACGCCCGGATCGCCCGCGGTCTGGCGATCGCCGCCTCGGCTCAGGGCTATGCCACGGCGGTGACCCAGCTGGGGGCGAAACCGGCGCGGGTCTATCTGCGTCACATCCTGCCCAACATCGCCTCTACCCTGATCGTGTCGATGACTCTGGTGTTCCCCGAGGTGATCTTGCTGGAATCCGGTCTGTCGTTCCTGGGCCTCGGGGTGCAGCCGCCGATGACCAGCCTCGGCAACATGGTGGGGTACGGGCGCGAATATATCACCCGGGCGCCCTGGATCATGCTGACGCCATCTCTGGTGATCGTGATGACCACGCTTGCCATCTCGCTCCTGGGCGATTGGCTGCGCGACAAGCTCGACCCGACCATCCGCTGAGTGCGGCAGATTGGGGCCGGACCGATCGGCATTGTGACCGCCCCGATCCCGGGGGCGGTCACGCATCGCCGGGATCGGGGCATTGCGTAACCTTGACCATCCGACAAACGCAGTGTTTTAGTCGCCCGCGCTGAGACCGGGAGGGACCATCAGATGAAATTCTTTACCAAATCCATGCTGGCGGCGGGCCTTGCGGCACTGATCGCCCTGCCGGCCCAGGCCGAAACCCGCGTGACCCTGAAGGCGGCCAAGTCGGGATCGTCCTATTATCAGATGAGCGTTCAGATCGCCGAGGCGATGAAGGCCGGCAGTGACGGCAATGTGATCGTCACCATCGAGGAAAGCCAGGGCAGCACCCAGAACGTGATGGAGACGCGCGCCCGGGGCGGTGATTACGTCTTCACCTCGCCGCCGGCGCTGGTCGCCGCGGCTGAGGCCGGCAAAGGCGCATTCGAGGGCAAGGCCAGCCCGGCCTTTGGCGAAATCCGCGCGCTGTTCCCGCTGCCGTCGCTGACCATGCATTTCGTCATGTCGAAAGACAGCGGCGTCACCGATTTCTCCGGTCTCGCAGGCAAGACCATCCTGCTGGGCAAGGGCAGTTTCGGCGCCCGCGAAGGGGAAAAATACCTCGATCTCTTCGGGCTGACCGATAAGGTCAAGATTGCCGATGTGGAACTGTCGAACGCGGTGCCGGCGCTGAAGAACGGCCAGATCGACGGCTTCGTCACATCGGGCAGCTTTCCCGCCCCGAATGTGGTCGAGGCGGCAGCCTCGGCCGGCGTGACGCTGCTCTCGATGACGGATGATGAAGTCGCCGCCACCAAACGCGCGCGGCTGGTGATTCCGGCCGGAACTTATGCCGGGCAGGACAGCGACGTTGTCACAACCTCGCTGCCGGTGGTGACCTATACCACCACCAAGATGGACGACGACACCGCCTATGCGCTGACCAAGACCTTCTGGGAAGAAAAGGCGAAGATGGGCGAAACCGCGCCGTGGTGGAACGGCGTCGATGCGGGGCTGATGGCCAATATCACCGGAAAACTGCATCCGGGTGCGATCCGCTATTACCAAGAGGCAGGTTTCACCCTGACCGACGCGCAGAAGTAAATTCAGTGCGCAGAACGACGACCGGGCCGGGCGGATTGCCCGGCCTCTTCATTTGAACGGGCCTTGAACGTGGGGGCAGCTATGGAACCGGAAGAGAAACTGCCGAAGGCGGCTTGGGCGCGGACCATCTGGATCGCCCTGGCGGCGCTTCTGGTGGTCTATCACATCGGCCTGATCTTCTGGGGGCTGGTGCCCAATCTGGTCAGTCGACCGCTGCATATGGCGGTGGTGCTGCCCTGGATCTTCCTCTTTGGCGCGCAGGGCCGCTGGGCGGTGATCTCCGGCGCGGTGTTGACGGTGCTGGGTGTTGGCGCCGCCGGCTGGGTCGCGATCAATCACCAGATGCTGGGCGATCAATACGGCTTTCTCGAGGGCCGCTTCCAGATCGGCG
Source organism: Pseudodonghicola xiamenensis DSM 18339 (assembly GCF_000429365.1). Lineage (GTDB taxonomy): Bacteria > Pseudomonadota > Alphaproteobacteria > Rhodobacterales > Rhodobacteraceae > Pseudodonghicola > Pseudodonghicola xiamenensis. Next base: position 20,548 of record NZ_AUBS01000047.1, read on the forward strand.
TCGCCGTGGTGCTGTTGCTGATCGTGATCGAAGCGGCCCGTCGCGCTATCGGTTGGCCCTTGCCTCTGGCGGCCCTGCTGGCGCTGGCCTATGCGCTTTGGGGACAATTTATCCCCGGCGAATTCGGCCATTCCGGCACGCCGGTCGAATCCTTCCTGGGCACCATGACGATCGCCGAGGGCGGGCTCTGGGGCTCGCTCACCGCCGTGTCGGTGGGGGTGGTGGCGATCTTCGTGATATTCGGTGCGGTGCTGAACGCGGGCGAGGCGGGGCAGGGCTTCATGAATGTGGCCGCCGCCGCCGCCGGCCGGCTGACCGGCGGGGCGGCCAAGGTCTCGGTCCTTTCCTCGGCGCTCTTCGGCTCGATCTCGGGCTCGGCCAGTGCCAATGTCGCCTCCACCGGCGCGATCACCCTGCCGGCGATGACCAAGCTCGGATATCCCAAGCGGCTGGCCGCTGGGGTCGAGGCTGTGGCCTCCTCCGGCGGGCAGATCATGCCGCCGCTGATGGGCGCCGGCGCCTTCGTCATGGTTGAGCTGACCGGCACCCCCTATACCCAGATCATGGCCGCGGCGATCCTGCCGGCGATCCTTTATTTCTGGGCGGTTTGGGTCGGCATCAACGCCTATGCCACCCGCTACGAGCTGAAGGGCATCGCCGCCGAGGATCGCCCCGCGCGGCGCGATGTCATCATCACCTCGCTGTTCTTCCTGGTGCCCTTCACCGTGCTGATGCTGGCGATGTTCGGGCTTGGCTACACGCCGCAATATGCCGCCTGCCTGGCGATCCTGGCCGGGGCGCTATTGCTCTTCGTCGATGGCCGCCTGCGTGTCGATTTGGAGCAGGCGGGGCGGCGGCTGGTCTCCGCACTGCTCGGCTCCGCCCGGCAGGTGGCGATGATCGCCTCGATCATTCTCTGCGCCTCGATCGTGATCGGGGTGCTCGGGGTTACCGGGCTCGGGGTCAAGATCACCTCGCTGATCCTGTCGGGCTCGGGTGGCATGCTGTGGCCGTCGCTGCTGCTGACCGCATTGGCTTGTCTGGTCCTCGGGATGGAGGTGCCGACGACGGCGGCCTATGTGATCTGTGTCTCGGTCGCGGGGCCGGCGCTGATGCAATTGGGGCTGGAGCCCCTGCAGGCGCATCTCTTCGTCTTCTGGTTCGCACTTCTCTCCACCATCACCCCGCCGGTCTGCGGCGCCGTCTTCATCGCCGCCGGCATGATTGGCGAGAATTGGGTGAAGGTCGCCACCACGGCGATGGCGTTGGGAGTGGGGCTCTATATCATTCCGTTGGGAATGGTTGCCAATCCGGGCGTGCTCATGCTGGCCGACGCACCGTTCTGGGCGTTGTTTGCCTTTGTGCGGATCGGCCTGGGCCTGGCGCTGATCTCCTACGGGTTGATCGGGCGACGGCCCGCGGCGCTGCGGGGACTGTTGCTGCTGGCGGGATTCGTCATCGTTTTTGCCGGCGTCTGGCTGCACTAGGCCGCAGAGGCGGCCTGCGGGGCCGTCCGGCTCCTTCGATCTGGCTCAAATATCCCGGGGGTCTGGGGGCAGCGCCCCCAGCCTCTGCCTTGGCACCCAACCGGCGGTCGCCTGGATGGCCCCGTGACACGCAGGGGCGCCTCTCTCCTCTGCCTCCTCTGGGCCTGCGGTTGGCCAAGTTGGGGGGGCTCGAGGCTGGCGACAGCAGAATCCTGCGTTGCCCTAACCCGTGCGAGGCGACTGTTCCAAACGGGTTCGGAAGCGTGAAACTGGCGGGGCGGAAGGTGTCAACCAACTCAACGGGGGATGGAGCGCTCGGGATAAGCGCCGCAAACGCCAACCCGCGCTGCCTGTTTGATTAAAAGATAAGCAAAATCGCGAGCACTGGCGGGGTTTGAGCACTTTTGTTGTTCATATGATTCGACATGAAATATGATGTATTCATATGAACAATATGTTGATCCCGCCGATTCATATGAATTTCGGTCGACGGACGTGCAAAGAGGGGGTTTGTTGCACATATCGGAGAGAGGGATTCAGTTCGGGAATCCGTAGGGTTAGGTCAGTCGCATGCCGAAGCCTGACACCTCCCGCTATCGCA
>NZ_AUBS01000048.1 GCF_000429365.1 Pseudodonghicola xiamenensis DSM 18339
CGATCAGCATCGGATCGAAGGTGCCGTTCCGGTCGCGGGGGATGTCCAGAACGACCTTGCCGCTGTCGGTGGTCACGGTCTTCTGACTGCTGCCATTGCGCCGATTGGCCGGCTGATTATACCCCTCAGGGGCTTCCTCGGCGCGTTCTTCACCGAGATGGACGTCCATCTCCGTGCTCAGTGCCCGTTCCGCCAGCGCCTTTGTCAGCTCGGACAGAATGCCGTCCTTGCCAAACAAATCACCAGGCGCGCGGCCTTCCATCAATCGGTCCAAGATCTCTTTATCGATGCTCATACGTGGGTCTCCTCTTCGAGCAGTTACCACGTCAGCGCACAAAATTCAGGATAGTCCCTACGGCAGTCTTCGATTGTAAATCCCAAGGCTCGCGCTCGTCCGATGAATGCCAGCTTATGAAAATCGATCTCTCTGAAGCTTCGATACCCGTTTGCAGCGCGCAAAGGTGTTACTAGACCGATATCCTCATAGTAGCGAATGGTCTTGGCCGGCACTCCTGACCGCTCGGCAACATCACCAATGTTCATTTCTGCCTCCTCTCACTCGGCCGGGACGGGGGCGAAGTCCTCCACCCGCCCAGACTCTTGGCGCTCGTCCATCGCCGGTCTTACGCGCCGCAGCCGCAAGGCGTTCGTCAAGACAAAGACCGAGCTAAGTGCCATCGCACCGGCAGCGACGACCGGTGACAGCAGCACGGCGAAACTCGGATAAAGCGCTCCGGCGGCCAAGGGTATCAAAGCCACATTGTAACCAAAGGCCCAACCAAGGTTCTGTTTGATGTTTCGCATGGTGTGTCGCGAGATCTCGAAAGCGTTCACAACGCCGCGAAGATCACCGGACATCAATACGACATCTGCGCTTTCGATCGCCACATCCGTGCCAGTGCCGATGGCGATGCCAACATCCGCGTGGGCGAGCGCGGGTGCATCGTTGATGCCATCGCCAACAAAGGCCAATGTGCCCTGCTGGCGCAGATTTTCCAGTGCCGCCACCTTGCCGTCGGGCAAGACCCCCGCGATCACGTGGTCGATACCAGTCTCTTCGGCAATTGCTTCTGCCGTTTCGCGTTTGTCGCCGGTAATCATTGCCACCTTCAAACCCAGACTGTGCAGTGCGGCAATCGCGGCTCGGCTCGAGGGTTTGACCGGATCGGCGACGCCAATCGCAGCCACCGCCTTGCCATTGATTGCGGCGAAGAGTGCGGTGCGACCTTGCCGTGCGAGCATAGTTTCAGCCTCTGCGAGTTCACCAAGATCGATCCCTTCGCGCTGCATCATTCGGTCAGCTCCGACAACAACCTCGGCCCCGTCAACGATGGCGCGCACGCCATACCCTGTAATCGAAGTAAACGCGCTCGGTTCCGACAGTCTGATGTTTTCCGCCTGCGCGCCGCGCACGATAGCTTCGGCGATCGGGTGTTCTGATCTGGCTTCGACCGATGCGACTGCCGCAAGAACGGTGCAGCGCTCGGCTCCTTCCGCCAGCACAAGGTCGGTCAGCGCGGGACGTCCGGCGGTGACGGTGCCGGTCTTGTCCAGAGCGACAACCTTGACGTCCCCCAATGCTTGCAGAGCATCCCCCTTGCGGAACAACACGCCCATTTCAGCAGCGCGACCGGTCCCGACCATGATCGACGTCGGCGTCGCCAGTCCCATCGCGCAGGGACAAGCAATGATGAGAACTGAGACACCCGCGACCAGCGCATAGGTGAGGGCGGGATCAGGGCCGAATATTAGCCAGACAAGGATCGTCAAGGCGGCGAGGGTCATCACAGCGGGGACGAACCAAAGCGTGATCCGATCCACCAACCCTTGAATGGGGAGCTTGGCGCCCTGCGCATCTTCGACCATGCGGATGATTTGGGACAACGTGGTATCCGCACCAACACGCGTTGCTTTATAGGTCAGACTGCCCGCGCCATTGACCGTACCGCCCGTGACAGGATCACCAGCCGACTTGCCGACCGGCACGGGTTCCCCGGTGATCATGCTTTCATCGACATGGCTTTCGCCGTCCACAACCTCACCGTCCACGGCGAGTCGTTCTCCGGGGCGCACAACAATCAGATCTCCGGTGCGCAAGGCATCGATCTCGACCTCGACCGCATCGCCGTCACGCAAAATACGCGCCGTACGAGCCTGTAGGCCGAGCAGCTTCTCGATTGCAGCCCCTGTTCGCCCTTTCGCTCGCGCTTCGAGCCAGCGCCCGATCAGGATCAGGACCACGATGACCGCGGCGGCCTCGAAGTAGACAGCGCGGACGGCCTCGGGCATCAGCGACGGGAAGAACGTTGCGACAACTGAATAAAGATAAGCTGCGCCTGTGCCGACGGCGACCAGACTGTTCATGTCTGGAGCACCTTTCAGCAAGGCCGGAAACCCTTTCAGATAGAACTGTCGGCCGGGCCCAATGAGCACAGCCGTTGTGAGGATGAACTGGATCAACCAGCTGGCCTGCTGTCCTATGGTATTGTTGATCGCCATATGCACGGCCGGGATCAGGTGCCCGCCCATTTCCATCAGGAAAACCGGCAAAGCGAGTGCTGCGGCCAGTGCCACCCGGCGTGCCAACCCGCGCGCTTCCTCTTCTTTTCGCGAAGTGCGATCCTGTGTTGCCGTGGCCTCGGCCACGCTGGCTGGATATCCGGCTTGCTCGGATGCACGGATGAGGGCCACAGGGTCGGTCATGCCCTCAAGATATGTGATGCGCGCATTTTCCGCCGCAAGATTAACGTTGACCTCCAACACGCCGGGAACCGAGGCAAGTGCCTTATCGACGCGCCCGACACAAGAAGCACATGACATGGACGCGATGTTCAGCGTCACGGATGCCGTTCGCGCTGGATACCCGAGATCTTTCAGGGCTTGGACCGCATCTTGCAGGTGGGACGAACCATCCACGCTGAAACGCGCAGTCTCGTTCGCGAGGTTCACCGAGACATCGGATATTCCCCTCAACGCGGCTAGGCCCCGATCCACGCGCCCTACGCATGAGGCGCAAGACATTCCTTCAATCGAGAGTGTCACTTTGGATTGATCTGTCATTTCAGTCTCCTGGAATCCCATTTGACACCCCAAATAGGAGTTCCAGTGACTGGAAGGTCAATACCCAATTTGAACTTTCCTGGCTTCGCTTTAAAAATCTACGGAGACCCTTGACCTTCCCCCCACTGGAAGCCCCATCTGCACTGAACAAGCTGTCACAGAGGAGACATCGACATGAAATTCAACGTTCCCGACATGAGTTGTGGTCATTGCACCAGTACGATCGAAAAGGCGATCAAGGCAGCTGACGCAAATGCGAGCGTATCTTGCGACATTCCGGCCCGCACGGTTTCTGTTGAAGGTGCACTGTCAACAGAACGGCTGACGGCCCTGCTTCGTGAAGCTGGGTACGAAAATACCGTGACTGCCTAATCTATGGGTCATCGCACCCGTCGTGACGGGTGCGATGACCTAGCGATTTCTAGCGACGGATTTGCCTGGTTTTCTGAGGTTCCGCAGATCATGAGCGCGAAGGCAACAGGATGAGAGCACTGCCTAGGAGGCAAAGAAGAATGCCTGCAATGTCCCAGCGGTCCGGTCGGCTCCCCTCCACTAGCCACATCCAGATCATGGACGCCGCTATGTAGACGCCCCCGTAAGCTGCATATGCCCGACCGGCCATTTCGCTTTCTGCGCGCGTCAAAAGCCATGCGAAGAGTGCCAAACTTACCAGACCTGGCCCGACCAAAAGCGGCGAACGATCGAGCCGCAACCATGCCCAGAAAGCAAAACATCCAGCGATCTCGGCAAAGGCAGCAATAAGATACCAAAGGTAAGTCATCTTCTCGCCGCCTCTTTCAGTGGTAGGCCGTGCCTAGGTCTTTTGGTCTGTAGGGGCTCCGACTCATTCGCCTGCATCATTGCTCATCGGGCGTGATGTCAGAACCCACCGCAGAGTGCTAGTTTGCCGACGCCCGCACGTTGTCGACCAGTTCCGTGAGCTTATCGCTTTCCACGAAGCCTGGAACCAGATTGTCGCCGATCACAAATGAAGGCGTGCCACTGAAGCCGAGCGACTGCGTCAACCGCATCGAGGTCGCGATATGCTCTTCAATTTCGGGGCGCTCCATGTCAGTTTGAAGGCGTTCGATGTCGAGACCGACCTCTTGTGCTATCCTGAGAACGCTTGCTTCTTCCGCCCGGCCGTTCATACCCATTAGGGCCCAGTGGAATGCCTCATACTTGCCTTGCAGCCGCGATGCGAGTGCAGCTTTGGTTGCAAACACGGATCCGTCCCCGAGAATTGGCCATTCGCGATAGACCAGACGCACATTGGGGTCAGCCTCCAGCAGTGCCAGAACTTCCGGCATAGCGCGGCGACAATATGGGCAGTTGTAATCGAAAAATTCGATAACGGTCACATCCCCATCGGGATTGCCGAGAACCGGTGCATTCGGGTCTTGCTCGAGCAATTGTCGCTGATCGCGCAAGACGGTTGCCTGCGCTTGTGCCTGGGCTTCGGCGTCCTGACGTTGAAGTATTTCGACTGCTTCCATGATGATTTGCGGATTCTCGCGGATAGCCTCATATACAAGTTCCTTGACCCGCGCTTCGTCCAGGTCTGCGGCCTGCACTGCCATTGGAAGTAAGGCAAATGACGATACGAGCATCAAATTTCTGAAAATCATGTCCATTATCCCTCTTGTTCTGCTGCTGTGCGTGCGGCCTGAGCATTGCGCTCTCGCTCTGGCCAGGTCGACTTAATGAAGCCGAGAATGTTCCAAATTTCCTGATCTGTGAGTTTGCCGGCGAAGCCCGGCATGCCACTGTCGAAATCTGAGCCCTGTTGTCGCATCAGTTCCGCCCCCCCGAGCTTGGTGTAGGAGAACAAAATCTGGTCACTATGGTGCCAGGTATGACCGTTGCGATCATGCGGCGGCGCGGGCAGGCGGCCATCTGAACCAGGGCTTCGCCAGTCTGGTTGCCCTTCGAGATTGGCGCCATGGCAGGACGCACAGTTTTCAGAATAGAGAGCTTGCCCCAGTTCGATATTGACGTCGTCAAACGGGGAAGAACCCTGGGAGGCATTGCCGCTGAACCACCAGGTTGCACCTAGCCCAATCAGGCCAATGGATGAAATTACCGCCAGGTAAGCTGATCTCATGCGACCTCCAGCCACGTCATCATGCCGGATGCCGCGTGCGAGAGCATGTGACAGTGAAACAGCCACTTTCCCGGATTGTCGGCAACGAAGGCGATCTCGCGAGTCTCGCCACCGAACATCAGCAAGGTATCCCGCAGGGGACCAACTTCACCGCCCTCCAGCACCTCCCGGAAATGCATCCCGTGCAAATGCATGGCGTGGGGGAAGGATGTATCGTTGTAGATCTCCACTCGCGCTGTTTCACCGCGTGACAGGCTAGCCAGTGGCTTCTCGGTCATGCCCACGGTACCATTGAAAGCCCAGAACTGGTTCGCGTCGACCAGTTGGCGGAACGTTTTTCGCTCACCCTCAAGTATGGCTGCGTCAAGGTTGCCCATTGCCCCGCCTTCCATGTTGAGCCTGATGCGTCTCGCCTGCTCCAGTCCCGGCACATCCATATTAGGGTTCGGTGGCAGAACTTGGGGGACATCCCGCACAGCGGAGGCCAAAGTGCCGGTCACGCGAAACTCGGTTTGGGCAAATCCCTGGCCGTCTTCAAGCCGCACCAGATGAGCACTTTCCCCTTCATCCGCAATGACGTCGACAAACAAATCCGCTCGTTGGCCCGGCCCAAGGATGATCGGTTCGCTGATCTCACTCGGCGTCACCAGTGGCATTCCGTCGAACGCCATCACCCACCCCTTTAGACCTGACAGGCCCAAAACAAAGATCCTGGCATTTGCCGCGTTGATCAACCGAAGCCGCATCCGCTCACCCTGGCTCACGTTGAGCGTAGAATTGAAGCTTCCGTTGGTGGCGACAAAGTTGCCACGTCGGCCTGCATGGCTACGATCATGAACGGCTTCAAAATCTGGGTCGAGTTGTGCGGTCTCCGGGTTGAGGAGCCAATCGTCAAGAATAAGGACTTCATCGCGATCAACATCCGGGGCTATCGGTTCTTCGACGATCAACGCTCCGTAGAGCCCACGAGCGACCTGTTCGACGGAGCGATTATGCGCGTGAAACCAAAAAGTTCCTGCATCTGGAACGGCAAAATCGTAGTCGAAGGTTTCGCCTGTGGGGATGGCATCTTGGGTGAGCCCGGCCACGCCGTCCATCGCATTTGATATCCGCACGCCATGCCAGTGCAGGGACGTCGCCTGCGGCAACTTGTTGACGAGCCGACGTTGAAGACGCGCGCCCTGCCGAACACGGATCACGGGGCCAGGAAACTTTCCGTCATAGCCCCAAATCTCCGTCTTGGGGTAGTCCGGAGGGGCGAGTTGTACGGCGCCACTTTGCGCTGTCATCACCTGAAATTCAGGGGTGGCTGCAGATCCGGCCTTGGGGAAGAAGCTCAACGCACTCATTGCCAACCCCGATTGAATGAATGCTCTTCTGGTGTGTGTCATTTCGTTCTCGTTTGTTGTGCGAGCCAGTTTTGGCTCACACATTGTCTCTATTGCAGTCACATGTCTTTATTAGCAGCGGCGCCCTCGCCCTGAGCGACCCGGTCGGCTCGAGGTTCGTCACCATCAAGCAAGTACACGGCCATCGCTTCCAGATCATCGGGGGACAAAAAGCGCGTATTGCCCTGCACGACCTCCACCATGCTGCCGCCGAAAGCGTCGCCTGACGGCGTCACGCCAGTACGCAACGCATAGGCGAGGTTGGAAACGGTCCAGCCGCGTTCCGCCAGAGAGTTCGGCGTGATCGAAGGCGCCTTGCTCCCCCCTGGCAATGCCTCATTTCCAGCAAAAACCGCGTCAAGCAGGCGCCCGCCTCCGATATTGCGTGGCGTGTGGCAAGCACCGCAATGTGCTGCACCTCGAACCAGCTCGCGACCGCGGTTCCATTGTGCGTTTTTCTCGTCAATGGGTTCCGTGGGTGGATCGTAGAGATAGGCCGCCCGCCATAGCTTCAGGCCCCATCTCTGATCGAAAGGAAACTTGACATCATGCTCAAGCGCTGCCTCGGCGACTGGTGGCACGGTCTGGAAAGCTGCCCAAAGGTCGGCAATGTCCTGATCCGTGAAATCCGCATAGAACGGATAGGAAAAAGCGGGATAATACGGCTCTCCGCTAGGACTAATGCCCTGGCGAACCGCCTTGGCGAACTGCTCAACCGTCCACCCCCCGATGCCGTTCTCTTTGTCTGTCGTCAGATTGGGCGGAAAAAACGTGCCAAAATCTGTCGCCAGCCCCGCGCCGCCTGCGAGTGCGGCGCCGCCAGCCTCTGAATTGGTGTGGCATGAAATGCACCCGGATACGCGAGCCAAATAGGCGCCGCGCTGGACATCACCCGTTTGCGTGATCGACGCGGGCACCTTGCCAATCGGCCAGATCACAAGGCCGCCGACCACAAGGGCGCAAAGCGCCCCTGCAGCAAAGACCAGTTTTTTCATCCGGCACATCTTTACTTCGCCTCGTAGCGGAATTTCGCGTGACATGCCGAACATGTCTGGGTCACCATGTTGAATGCCCCATCTGCGGGCATCGAGGCATAGTCCATCATCGGGCTTCCTGACGAAGTTCCCATCATGGACGAAGCTCCCATCATGCTTCCGGGGGATTGCGTGCCCATCATGGAGCCTGCATCCATTCCCGCACCTGACGCCATAAGCCCGTTGTCGGCGGCCTCGGCAAGACCTTCGCTAACCACCTTGAGCTGCTCTGCGAGCGCACTGAATTCTTCCCAATCCGACCAGATCTCGGACTTTGCTTCGGACGGTTTCCCAGCAGACCCTTCGGGAAACAATTCGGTCATGCCTTCGCTATGTTCGACAAAGACGCGTGCTCCCGTACGAACAGCTTCAGCATCATAGGTGATTTCACCACGCATCATCGGAGCCAGTTCTTTGACCGATTGCCCCATGGCCATCATGCCGTCCATGCGTTCTTTGACGACACCTTCCGCGCCACCATGTGCAAATGCAGCTGCGGCCATTGTCGTTCCAGCCAAGAGGCCGATCATCAGTTTGCTTTTCATCGTTCCGTATCCTGTATTTCCATGCTTGATAGATTTAATTTGATGAGGCGTGGTTGCCCCTAGGTCAGGATAGGTGTTTGGGAGGCGGGGTGTCCCTTAGGACATTCCGGTTAGAAAAGCTCTGATCTGGATGTTCGCGAGGCAATTGCGACAAGTTGGTCGAAGCTCTCGGAGCTGATAAAATGACAATTACCATATTTTTCGAGCAGTCCGGCCCCGGATCGCAATGCCCGGGGAGAAGATTATCTGCATCTTCCTCATGAGAGGTCTGATGTTTTTGCGCACTTCGTTCGGAAACTTTGGCAGCGACCGTTTCATGGCCAATTGCATCGAGAGATCCCGCCGGGAGGACGACAAATAACGCGATCGAGACCAACAGGAGAATCTGGATCGCGCTACGGAATATGTTCAGCCTGGCGACCAAAGTCAGTTGATCCCGTTCGCGCGCTGCAGTTCGCGCACGTATCCCGCAATCATCTTCACATCACCTTGGGTGAGGCCTTCAACGGGAGGCATATTGCCAAAATTCCAGTGATGAGATTGGACGCCGTTTTGCGCCGCATTCAGGAACGCGGCATCCGAATGGTGGTTCGGCTCGTAGATTTTGTGAACAAGCGGAGGAGCGACCCCATTCTGGCCTGCGGCATTTTCACCATGACAGCTGGCGCATTTTGCCTCGAACGCGCGTTGCCCCATTTGGGCTTGCGGAGAGAATTCAGCTGGAAGGAGTACATTGGCAATGGGCGCGCCCTGAGGTATGCCGCTCGTGTCCGGCGGAACCATTGAGTGTCCTTGAGCAGTCTGCGCCGGGGCCGGCTGCAACGCCTGCCAACCGACCGCTCCAAGGCCGAGCACGAAGAACCCGCCAACGAACCATCCCCAGAAATTCATAGTGTTTTACTCTCCTGCATGTGATCCGTTCAGATCAACTTAACCTGCGTCCCGACCGGCGTGCGGTCGAAGACCTCTTCTATATGTTCGTTGTAAAGGCCGATGCAGCCGTTTGATGATCTACGCCCGATTTTCCGCGTGTCTTGAGTTCCGTGGATCCTGTAGTATTGCCACGACAGATAGAGCGCACGCGTTCCCAAAGGATTGGAGGGATCTCCTCCAGGCACATAGGCTGGCCATTCCGGGTTGCGTTCACGCATTGAAGGGGTCGGCGCCCAACCTGGATTTTCCCGTTTCTCGACAACTTCTGTATACCCGCGCTTCGTCAATTCATCAGTCAAGGGAACAGAGGTCGGGTAAATCCGCATCTCTTCATCTTCTGTCCAGTGTTGGAGCACCTTTGTGACAGTATCCGAAATGATGATGCCCTTCCCGAGACGGTCAAAGTGATCACGCCAATTGTGGAGAACGAACGACGAGATATTGCGTCTTACCACACCAGCCTCTTCCGCCCGGAGAGTGTGGGGGGTCATCAAGAATGCGCCTGAAATTGCAATCAGGCTCCGCCTGTTCAAACTCGGTCTCTCTGCCATTTGTTCGTCCTTGGTTACTCAATTGGACGAGACAGGCATTGCTCAGATGGGGCTGAATCTCAACCGCAACAGGCCGCAAGATTTGTATCGAAGTGTATCCTTGACCTTCCAGCGGGAGATCAAGCTAAACAGGATACGTTGACCAAAATCAGAGGTGGATTCCATGCAAGAGGATAGCGAGTCAGGTGGCAATCGCCACGGAAAGTTGATGCACTGGGGCATGATGGCTTGCTGTGCTGTCATGCTTCTACCCATCGCAGCTTTCCTGATTGGCGGAGGCACCGTCGCAGGCCTTTGGGCAAACGCTACCGTCTTTGCGCCTCTGGTGCTCTGCGTTGGCGCCCATTTTGTGATGCACAAGATGATGGGGCGTTCATGCCATGGAAGCGACAAGCACAAGAAGACCGCCCCCCAGCCAGTGCTGATTGAAGATATGACCGACAGCGCCGTCCGGCGGTAAGTCGAAATGAGAACAAGAGCGCGGCTGGCGACTGTCTTCTTGGGAGCGATTTTCGTGAGCGCTTGTTCCGGCGGACCAGTCCTGTGCCCGACAAACCCGCCGCCAACTTTGTCGACAAAGTCACCAGAGCTGGAGCTGCCCAATGGATGTCGTCTGGCAGGGCCTATCTCCAACGGTGTGGGCCAGTTGGATTGTGTAAACGGCCGATCAGGCTTTGTTGCCACTCAAGTTCAAAGCCTGGAGATAGTGCGATGACCATCTGGCGCTCGCCAATCCGTCTTGCTTTCTGCGGTACCCTCGCTGCCGCAATGTTCTGGCTCTTGATCCCCTTTGCTGCAACGGCCGAGGTATCAGTCGCCCACAAGGTCACTGCGGTGGAAGCGCGGCTGATCTCCGCCGAGGATGCCGTTTCCGCCGAAGCTCAAACGCTCTCCGCCGGTCTGGATCTGAACCTTGCTGACGGATGGAAAACCTATTGGCGTTCGCCTGGCGAGGTTGGCATTCCGCCACAGATCGACTGGAGCGGGTCGACGAATGTCGCGGGCGTTGATTTCCTATGGCCTGCGCCCGAGCGGTTCACTGCCTTTGGCATCGAAAACTTCGGCTATCATGATGAGGTTGTCTTTCCACTTCAGATCACCCTGAAGGATCCTGGGGAACCTGTCGAACTCAGAGCAAACGTCAAGCTCTTGACCTGCTCAGCAGTTTGTGTCCCCCAGGATTTTGACTTGGCACTTTCGTTGCCTCAGGGGAACTCAATCGATCAAGTCTCGGCTAATCGTATCGGGGCATTTCTCGCACGCGTTCCGGCGGAAGGAGGAGCGGCAGGCGTGACCGCCGCCACATCCCATATAAACGATGATTTCACCCGCCTAACGATAGAAATAGCTGCCACGACTGCCTTCAAAACCCCGGACGTCTTTCCTGAAATTGGTGATGGCAACACGTTGGGGAAGCCCGACATTCGCCTTGGGGCAAGCGGGCGAACGCTTTGGGCTGAATTCCCAATTCTTGCCTACATGGCAGATACAGACGCGCCGCCACGGGTAACCGTGACGGACGGGCCGGATCACGCCCTCACCGTCACGCCAGATCGGGCAACAACCGCCCCAACTCCCCCTTTCAGTATTGATCGGGTGGTCCCCGGCATTGATCAAGTGATCTGGATCGCCATCATCGCTTTTCTTGGGGGCTTGATCCTGAACGCCATGCCTTGCGTGCTTCCTGTTCTGTCGATCAAGTTATCTTCTGCCCTGAAATCCGAAGGACGCGGCAATGCCCAAGTCAGGGCAGGCTTCTTGGCCGCCGCCGCCGGAGTCATGGTCTTTATGTGGGCACTCGCGGCTGTTCTCTTCGCATTGCAAAAGATTGGCGTTGCCGTCGGTTGGGGGCTCCAGTTCCAGAGCCCAACGTTCCTGGTTCTGATGCTCCTGATCCTTGGTCTGTTCACCGCAAACCTGTTTGGACTGTTCGAATTCTCTTTGCCTGCCGCCCTGACAACGCGGTTGATGAAAGCAGGAGGTACGGCCGGGTATGGAGCGGATTTTGCCACCGGATTTTTCGGGGCGGTCATGGCTACTCCCTGCTCCGCGCCGTTTCTTGGAACAGCTATCGCATTCGCACTTGCGGGGCGGGTGATAGACATCGCTGTCGTTTTCACCTTTCTCGGGTTAGGTCTGGCCAGCCCATATCTGTTGGTGGCCATCGTGCCGAACGTTGTTCGGTTCGTGCCCAAGCCCGGCCGCTGGATGATCGCCTTGAAAGCCGGCCTTGGCATCCTCCTGATGGGTACCGCGGCATGGCTGTTCTATGTCCTGCTCGGCGTTGCTGGATCGCGCGCGGCCCTAACAGTTGCATCTCTCGGTGCGGTTATGCTCTTCATAGCGGCATCGCCCTGGGTGCCAAGATCTCTTCGCTGGCCCTTTGGGCTGGCGCTGGCGGCACTCGCGGTCGCGGCCGCGCCATTCTTGGCAACACCCGCCGCACCCGATGCCCAAGCAGGAAAAATTGCCTGGGTCACATTTGACCGCGGCGATATTGCCCGTCGAGTATCACGCGGAGAGGTCGTTTTTGTCGATGTAACCGCCGATTGGTGTTTGACCTGCAAAGCCAACAAGGCGCTCGTTCTTGAACGCGACCCGGTTCTTTCGGCATTGAACAGCTCTGGTGTCACGCCGATGCTGGCCGACTGGACCCGCCCAGATGACGCGATCACCCGTTTTTTGGAGACCAACAACCGTTACGGCATTCCATTCAACGCGGTTTATGGGCCGTCTGCTCCCGAAGGAATTATCCTATCTGAAATATTGTCGACTCAGGATGTTCTTGCTGCTCTGCACGCGGCGCGTCCGGGGGCCGCTCAAGCAACGCTCATCGAGGACGATGTGAAGGTTTCCAGATTTGGAAACACTTTGGAGCAAAGTGCCGACTGAGTAATTTCGCCTAAGCTGCGCATCAAGGACGCCGAGTCAGGCAGCATTTAACGCCCTGATTTAGATCAACCACACCATCTGGATAGCGTGTTATAATCACCTAGGAAGGACTCAAATCATGCGATCAAGGCCACATATCGATGTCAGAAGAGTGTCGCGTATTCGCGTCAGCTTCGTCCTGATATTGATCGGAGCCTTGTTTTTCGGTCTCATTGCCGATGGTTTGCATGCGCATGAGGGCGAGCCTGCCGGGTTAGAGACGCAGATTGTTCAGGTCACCGACGCAAATTCCTCCGTCCACGTTATTCTGGACGCGGATTGCGGAATTCATCCCGGTTGCGCCGCTGCTCTGATCCCTAACGGGCTTGTCAGCGCAGTAGTTTCGAACCGTAGCACGCGAATGGTAATGTCGTGGCGGCAATCGGCGTCTTTCGCCGATGACGAATTCATACACGTCCCCATTCTCTTCTGAGCATTCCAGTCAGCGAGGTAGCGAAGCGCCTCCCTTTCGGCTTTTACGCCAATCGTGACGCTTAGGTTTTTCGACAGGCTCGTAGTCTGGATGTCCGGATTCTACCTGACCGCGCTCCTCACTTCATTCGCTCCTATCAACCGTGGATCCGCCGGTTTTCTGCCCTCGCCACGGCCACCGCATGATCTCGACCAGATAAAGGTTCCAAAAATGAACATGTCGTCCCGCATCGCCTATACGCTCGCCACTTTGTTCGTGTCAGCACCAGCTTTGGCCGCTCCGCCTACGGTCTTCATTCCAGAGGGCAGCGCCAATTCAGTCCTGATGGTTCAGGCGGAGACTGGAAAAGTCCTGCGTCGGATCAATGATGTCGAGGCGGTCCACGGTCTCGCAGGCGCACCCGGCGTGCCGTATCTGGTCGCCGGCAGCTATTCGGAGATCCCGCGCGAGGATGTCGCGTCGCTAGAAAAGCCCTCCACCGTGTCTGCAGACGATCACGCCGCGCACCACGCACCAAAGGCCGCGCCAATGGGGCCACCGGATGCCGGGATCAGTCTTCTCTCGATTCTGGACGCAAAAAGTGGCGATATCCTCCGCCGGATAGAGGTGCCGGGTGCCGTACATCATACGGCAGTTTCCCCTGATGGACGCTTTGCCGTTGCGACCCATCCGGCAGGTGACGGAATATCGGTGATTGACTTGGCGACTTTCGGCATGACGGCATTTGTCCCGACTGGATCGATGCCGAACTATGCAGCGTTCGGAACTGATCCAAATCTCGTCTACGTCTCCAACACCGGTAACGGAACGATCAGCGAAGTAGATCTGTCGCGGGGTATCGTTCGTCGCAACTTCATTGCAGGTGACACCCCGGAACATATGGCGGTTTCGCCCGAAACTGATCGACTCTTTGTCGCAGACGCGGACGCAGGTCAGGTTCTGGAACTGTCTTTGAGTACCGGTGAAAAGCTGCGGACCTTCGAAATTGGCGGCGAGATTCATGGACTGGGGCTGTCAAATGATGGGGCAACTTTGTTCGTCGCGGGTAGGGGAGAGGACAAACTCGCCTCAGTTGCACTCGCTACCGGGGAAGTGCGCACAGCCACGCTTGCACCAGAACCCTACCACCTGACGGTAATTCCAGGCTCCGACATCCTTTATGTCTCAAGCCGTGCAGAGCCCGTGGTTTGGCTCATCGATACCAGCTCACTGCAAACGCGTGAAACAGTTTCTGTCGAAGGAGAAGGACATCAGATGGTGGCGCTTCCCTGAAGGGCTGCCGATGGGAATGAAAGGCACAGGATCATGGCACAGGACACTCGCCCAACACTTCGTTTTCTGGGAGCCGCCGGAACAGTAACCGGATCGCGCTATCTGATTGAAACCGGGGATCGCCGCATTCTAGTTGATTGTGGCTTGTTTCAAGGCTTCAAATCGCTGCGGGACCGCAACCGCAAGGCGTTTCCGGTACGCCCCACCACCATTGACACCGTACTTCTGACGCACGCGCATCTCGATCATTCAGGCTATCTGCCTGCGCTGATCCGCGGCGGGTATCGAGGGAAGGTGATGTGTACCGAAGCGACGGAGGAACTCTGCGGCCTGATCCTGCCGGACAGCGGCCATATCCAGGAAGAGGAGGCACGTTTTGCCAAAAGGCACCGATACTCCAAGCACAAGAACCCCAAGCCGCTCTACACGTTGAAAGATGCTCAGGCGGCGCTTGAGCATTTGCACAGAGTTCCCTTCAACAGCACAGTCGATGTTGGTGACGGAATATCCGCAGAGTTCATCCCGGCGGGCCATTTGCTCGGTGCGGCGCAGATCCGTATCAGACTGCCAGGAAGGACAATCCACTTCAGTGGCGACCTCGGCCGACAGAACGACGCACTGATGCGACCACCACAACCGTTCTCAGGTGCGGACGTGTTGGTTTGTGAATCCACCTATGGCAATCGCCATCACGCAGCCATCGACGCGGAGGAAGAGCTTCTGCCAATCCTGAAACGTGTTTTCGGGCGGGGCGGTACGGTTCTCATCCCCTCATTCGCGGTTGGGCGCGCGCAGGGGCTTATGTATCACATTGCACGCCTGCAAAACCGCGGCGAGATCCCATATGTGCCGGTTTATCTCAACTCGCCAATGGCGATCGACGCGACCGAAATCTACCACGGCCATCACGAAGAACATCACGTTGCCTGGGAGGATTGCCTTGCGATGTTCCAGATCGCCAAGCGGGTCACTTCGGTCGAGGAGTCGAAGAAGCTGAACACGCAGCATGGCCCGATGATCATCATTTCGGCGAGCGGCATGTTGACCGGCGGGCGGATCCTGCATCACCTCGCCAGCTTCGGCGGCGACCCGCGCAACGCAATCCTGCTGTCGGGCTTTCAGGCTGGCGGTACCCGCGGGGCGGCACTGGCCGCTGGCGCGGACAGTCTGCGCATGTTCGGTCGAGATTTCCCGATCAGGGCAGAGGTGATCCAGCTCGAAGCCTTTTCCGGACATGCCGATGCCGAAGAGTTGCTGGCCTGGATGCGCGCGTCGGATCGCGCGCCGCGCATGACCTATGTGACTCACGGCGAACCTTCTGCCTCGGACCGGCTGCGCTGGCGGATCGAACATGAACTCGGCTGGCCTGCCCGCGCCCCCGAACACCTCGAAACGATCCGGCTGGACAATCCAAAATGACAGAAATCGACAATACGCTCGCCCTGTCCCGCGCGGGGATCGACACTTACCGGCAACCCGTTGTCTTCATGCGCGAAGACTGCCACGTCTGCCGCGCCGAAGGCTTCGCAGCCCTGACCCGGATCGAGGTCACGCTCGGCGACAGGTCGGTGATTGCCACGCTGAACGTGTTGACCAATGGCGACTGGCTGCCCGACGACACTGCCGCCTTGTCGGAAGAAGCCTGGGCCGCCCTGAAGCCCCAACCGGGGGACCGGGCAAGTTTTACGCACCCGGAGCCACCGGACTCCGTCTCAGCGATCCGCGCCAAGGTCTATGGAGAAACCCTTGAGCAGCAAAGGTTCGACGCAATCATTCGTGACGTCCTCGATCATCGTCTCTCCGATCTCGATCTGGCAGCCTTCATCACCGCCTGCGCGGGCGACCGGCTTTCGATTGCGGAAACCATCGCACTGACCCGATCCATGCAGGCGGCGGGCGAAACGCTGGATTGGGGCGGCGCCGAGATCTACGACAAGCATTGCGTCGGGGGGCTTCCAGGAAACCGCACCACGCCGATCATCGTTTCGATCATCGCGGCGGCGGGGCTGATGATCCCCAAGACCTCTTCTCGCGCGATCACTTCCCCCGCAGGCACGGCCGACACGATGGAGGTCATGGCTCCCGTCTCGCTCGACATCCCCGCGTTGAGACGCGTCGTCGAGGCTGAGGGCGGGTGCATCGTTTGGGGGGGCAACCTCGCTCTCAGCCCTGCGGACGATGTTCTGATCCGGATTGAACGGCCACTCGATTTCGACAGCGACGGACAGCTGGTGGCGAGCGTCTTGTCGAAGAAGGCTGCGGTCGGTGCGAAGCGCGTGCTGATCGATGTGCCCGTCGGACCAACGGCCAAGGTCCGCTCGGCGGAAACCGCCGCTGCGCTGGCAGAGCGGCTCCGCGCCGTTGGCAAGGCCATCGGCCTGACGCTCTCGATCCATCAAAGCGACGGGACTGCACCTGTCGGACGCGGAATTGGACCCGCACTTGAAGCCCAAGATGTCCTTGCCGTGCTACGCCGCAACGAGAACTTCCCTGTCGACCTGCGCGACCGTGCACTCGACATCGCTGGAGCGCTGCTGGACCTTGTCCCCGAGACGGGCGGCGCGGGCGGGCGAAAGGTGGCCGCACAGCTGCTCGACAGCGGCGCTGCCGAGGCGAAGTTCATTGCGATTTGCGATGCACAAGGCGGTTTCACTGAGCCCGGTGAGGCGCGTTATCATGCGGTGATCACCTCCCGCACGGCGGGGCGCCTCATTGCGATTGACAATCGCCGCATCGCGCGCACAGCGAAACTCGCCGGCGCACCGCGGCAGCAGCTCGCAGGGCTGCGCCTTCTGGTCCAGATCGGTGACCATATCGAATTTGGCAAGCCGCTGTTCGAGATCCACGCCGAAACGCTGGGAGAACTGGAATACGCCCGCTCCTATGCCGAGGCGCAATTGGGACTTTGCACAATTGAGGAGGCAAACTGATGACCATTATCGCCCCCTTTCCCGGCATGGAGCCATTGGCGCGCAGAATGGCGGCGACATCCGGTGCCGAAATCCAGCCGGTGGACTTGCACCATTTTCCCGATGGTGAAACCCTCGTGAAGCTCGGCGGCGATCCTGCAGGACGCGAAATCGCCTTCCTCGCCACGTTGCGCGATCCTGATCGGCTGGCGTTGCCTCTGCGTTTCGCAGCTCTGACGGCGCGCGAACTTGGGGCCGCGCGTGTGGGGCTGGTCGCGCCCTATCTTGGCTACATGCGCCAGGACAAGCGGTTTCATCCACGCGAAGCTGTGAGCGCCCCGATCTTCGCGGGATTTCTTGATGAATGTTTCGACTGGGTGATGACCGCTGACCCCCATCTGCATCGCAACCCGAGCCTTTCAGCGCTGTTCCGCATTCCCGCATATCGTGTCGCCACAGCCCCTCTGCTGGCCGACTGGATTGCGGCGAACGTTCCAGAGGCCGTGCTCCTTGGGCCTGACAGCGAAAGCCAGCAATGGGTGGCTGAAGTCGCCAGGCTCGCCGGACGCCCCTACGAAGTGCTGACAAAACATCGCTCCGGGGATCGGCAGGTCGAGATCAGCCTGCCGGGCAGCGCCGTTTTCCGACAGGGGACACCCGTGATCCTCGATGATATCGCCTCGTCCGGACACACGCTGATCCGAACGCTCGAACAACTCGAGCAGGCCGGTGCCCGACCTGCGACTTGCGTAATTATCCACGCGGTTTTCGCACACGGCGCAGAGGAAGCAATCCGCCATGCCGGTGCCGCGCGGATCGTCAGTACCGATACGATTCCACACTCAACGAACGCAGTCTGCGTCGGCGAGCTGTTAGCGACAGAAATGAAAGTTGCTCAATGCGCCACTTGACCTTCCAGTTACTGGAAGAATTAGGTTTGAGGCAATGAGCTAGAAATACGGGAAAGGATCCCCGAATGAACAACCATCACGAACATGCCAACGGATCTGACGATCAAGTTCCTTCTGGCTACGCGGGCACGGTCTTCACTTGCCCGATGCACCCCGAGGTACGCCGCGCCGAACCGGGAGATTGCCCGAAATGCCAGATGCATCTGGTGCCGGAGGGCGAGCCCTCGCAACACCACGCCCATCATCAGCACACGGGCGACGCGGTGGAGCCAAACCACTTGGACTCGGTTCCCAACGACTACACTGGCCCGGTTTATACCTGTCCGATGCACCCTCAGGTGCGCCAGACGCATCCCGGGTCTTGTCCGATCTGCGGTATGGGGCTGGAACTGGAATCGGCCGCCATGGAAGCGGAAGGCCCGAACCCGGAGCTTGTGGACTTCAGCCGTCGTTTCTGGGTGGGGGCCATTTTGACCGTACCGCTCCTTGTGCTGACCATGGGCCCCTATCTTGGCCTGAGCGGGGTGCGCGAGATATTCGGTGAACGCGTCACCCTCTGGGTCGAACTCGCGCTCGGGACACCCGTTGTCTTTTGGTCCGGCTGGCCTTTCCTTGTTCGTGGCTGGAACTCGTTCCGGACAAGGAACCTCAATATGTTCAGTCTCATTGCCATGGGTGTAAGCGCCGCATGGCTGTTCAGCATCATCGCCGTCCTGGCACCGGGCATATTCCCCGATGGGTTCCGGGATGCCGAAGGGCATGTCGGCGTCTATTTCGAGGCGGCGGCTGTGATCGTCACGCTGGTCCTTGTGGGACAGGTGATGGAGCTGCGCGCTCGCGAAGGCACTGGCAAGGCGATCCGTGCTCTTCTGGATATGGCCGCCAAGACGGCACGTATTATCCGCGACGACGGAAGCGAGGAAGAGGTTCCATTGGAACAGGTCCAGGTCGGCGACCGACTACGTGTGCGACCCGGTGACAAGGTGCCGGTCGATGGTATGGTCGTCGAAGGCAGGTCCTCAGTTGACGAAAGCATGATCACGGGCGAGCCGGTACCGGTAGAAAAGGTCGGAGGAGACCCTGTAACGGGCGCCACGATCAACGGAACCGGCAGCCTGATCATGGAGGCGACGCGCGTCGGCGCCGACACGATGCTGAGCCAAATCGTCGAGATGGTGGCCAATGCGCAGCGGTCTCGCGCGCCGATCCAGAAATACGCCGACAAGGTCTCCGGATATTTCGTGCCTGCAGTTATTGGCATCGCCGTGCTGGCCTTCATTGGCTGGGCCATTTGGGGCCCGGTCCCGGCCCTTTCCTATGCTCTTATTGCGGCCGTTGCCGTTCTCATCATCGCTTGTCCCTGTGCCCTCGGCCTTGCGACACCGATGTCTATCATGACGGCGACGGGGCGCGGCGCGCAGGCGGGTGTCCTGATCAGGAATGCAGAGGCACTGGAACGGTTCGAGAAGGTCGATACCCTGATCGTCGACAAGACCGGCACGCTGACGGAAGGCAAGCCGAAACTTGTCGGCGTCTACCCTGAACCGGGTCACGATGAGGTAGAAGTGCTTCGGCTTGCCGCATCGCTGGAACGCGGCTCCGAGCATCCTCTCGCGGAAGCCATCGTACGCGGTGCTGAAGAGCGTGGCGTCGACCTGGCAAAAGCCGACGCCTTCGAGGCGGTCACCGGCAAGGGCGTCAAAGGCACGGTGGACGGGCGGGTAGTGGCGCTCGGCAACGTGAAACTCCTGACTGACCTCGGACTTGATGCAGCAGAGCTTCGGGACAAGGCGGATGCCCGTCGGGATAATGGCGAAACGGTTATGTTTGTCGTCGTCGAGAATGACGTTGCCGGTCTTGTCAGCGTCGCAGACCCGGTAAAGGCGACCACACCGGCCGCCCTGAAGGAACTGCACGCACTTGGGTTCCGTATTATCATGGCGACGGGAGACAATGAGCGTACCGCTAGGGCCGTCGCGTCCAGTCTAGGCATCGACGAGATCCGCGCCGATGTGATGCCGGAAGACAAAGCGAAGATCATCAAGGAACTTCAGGCCAAGGGGCACAAGGTTGCCATGGCCGGCGACGGTGTCAACGATGCACCTGCCCTGGCTCAGGCCGATGTCGGGATTGCCATGGGCACCGGCGCCGATGTGGCCATTGAGAGCGCAGGGTTCACGCTCGTCAAAGGGAACCTCGACGGTATCGTGCGTGCGCGCAAACTCGCCCGCGCGACCATGCGGAACATACGCCAGAACCTGTTCTTTGCTCTGATCTACAACACTGCGGGCGTGCCCGTCGCTGCGGGGATCTTGTTCCCATTCCTCGGGATCTTGATCAGTCCGATGTTTGCGGCCTTTGCCATGAGCGCTTCCTCAATCTCGGTCGTCCTAAACTCCCTTCGGCTACGGCGCGCGCAGATTTGAGGGGAAACAAGAACGATCGCGAGGTCCATCAGACCGTTCAATAAACAGTATTGGGTACAATCCATCGCCGGAGAAGGGGCAACAGCGTTCAGACAATCACCTGCAAACCAAGGAGACCAAAATGACCTACATTTCCAGACAGATGATCTTAGCCATTGCTGTGGTGTGGGGGCTGCCAGTCGGCGCCCAAGACAGCGGGCATATGACAGATAATGGGGCGATGAGTCAGATGATGAGCTCCGGACTGTTCCTGCCAAACATGGATGCAGCCAAGGGGCGTGCGCTGTTCGCCTCGAAAGGCTGTGTCGTTTGTCATTCTATCAACGGGGTCGGAGGCGAGGATGCCCCCGCCCTTGATGCAGCGTATATGGACCTGCCAATGAACCCGTTTGAATTTGCCGCCCGAATGTGGCGCGGCGCGCCGGCGATGGTCGCTGCCCAAGAGGATGAGCTCGGCGGGCAAATTGAATTCACAGGTCAGGAGCTTGCCGATATCATCGCGTTCGTTCACGATTCCGAAGAACAGAAGGCATTCTCTGCCGGCGACATCCCCGAAAAGATTGAAGAAATGATGCACCAAATGGGTGAGGAGGATCACGACTGAAGCGTCAGGGGATATCGCAGTAGAATAAGGCAATGCGTCGAAAGTTTCATTTGCGCCCTAAGATGCCGATCCTATGGCGGACCGCTTCTGCGCCAGCCAAAGTAATCCAAATCCCGCGGCTAACATCGGCAAGGAAAGGACTTGCCCCATCGTAAGCCCCCAGTCACCAAACTGCACAACATACCCAATCGGATTGTTCACGTCTGCGAATTGAGCGTCGGGCTGGCGAAACAACTCTACAAAACTTCTCGCAAAACCATATCCGGCCAGGAAGAGCCCGCAAATTGCCCCTGGTGTCCTAAGCCATCCGCGCCGCCACGCAAGGAATAGGAGAGCGAAGCCAAGCAACAGGCCTTCCAAAAGGGCTTCGTACAGTTGCGAAGGATGCCGTGCGCAAATGTCGGTTATTCCCGGGCATGATTGCGCTGCGTCACCGGGAAATATGACGGCCCAGGGCATGTCCGATGGGCGGCCCCATAGTTCATTGTTTATGAAATTTGCGATCCGGCCCAAGAACAAGCCCGGAGGCGTTGCCAGAGCGAGAAGGTCAGCCATGCTCAGGAGCGGCATACGCTGACGGATGCCATAAACAAGCGCGGCAATGGTTACTCCAGCAAACCCACCATGAAATGACATTCCCCCTTGCCAGACCTTCAGAATTTCTAACGGATTGGCAAGATAGAACCCGCGCTGATAGAACATCACGAACCCTAACCGCCCGCCAACGATCACCCCGATGATAATCCAGGTCAAAAGATCCTCAATTTGGCGCGGTGTTAGCGGGGCGCCCGATGCAGGCCACAGAGCGGCGCGTTTGACCGTGGCAACACAAATTCTCCAGCCGACGAGAAGGCCGATGATATAGGCCAACGCATACCAGCGGAGAGTCAACGTAAACGTGCCGATCTCAACCGAAAATATATCCGGCCCGATATTTGGGAACGGAAGTGCGGACAAAGGCATGGACATTCTTTCTAGTCATTCGGGTGAGGTCGGATCGTGCACATACGCCGTTCGTGCTCTCTCATGGTTTGTTCATCGCGAGTGAAGCTTCCGCGGGCTATTGGCCCGACTGGAGTTCTTCCAAGGACTGCAAAATGACACTTTGGCGCGGGTCTTCGGAGGTGTCCCCCGTCAGCGCCAATGGCACAGATTTGAGGTTGTGATTTAAGGAGGATTTGGGCTTCGTCGTAGTGACGAAGGAACGAAGATGAAACCC
>NZ_AUBS01000049.1 GCF_000429365.1 Pseudodonghicola xiamenensis DSM 18339
GAGGTCCACAACCTCTTGGCCGGGACCCACCGCGAACAGCGACGCTTTCTCAATGTTCTTCGTTATCTCAGCAATGAGCTCGAGGTGTCACTGGTCTGTCTTGGGGTCAGCGAGGCCGTCGACGCCATCCGTGGTGATATCCAGCTTGCCCGACGGCTGGACGAACATCACTTGCCAAACTGGCGCGACGATGCCGAGTTCTCGGACATGATCCAGACC
The DNA here is from genome assembly GCF_000429365.1 of Pseudodonghicola xiamenensis DSM 18339. Classification (GTDB taxonomy): domain Bacteria; phylum Pseudomonadota; class Alphaproteobacteria; order Rhodobacterales; family Rhodobacteraceae; genus Pseudodonghicola; species Pseudodonghicola xiamenensis. Next base: position 220 of record NZ_AUBS01000049.1, read on the forward strand.
CTTATTGCTGCCATGCCACTGGAAAAGAAGTCCAACCTGAAGGTCAAGTCACTCAAGCAGATACTTGCACTGACCGGTGGGGTGACCTCGCGCATTTTCGCCCTGATCAAGGATCTTTCCATCGACGCCATTGTAACAGGTGATGAATGCATCACCGATGACGCAATCGTAAAATGGACGCCGGTTTGGTCGCGCCATGCGAACCCCCATCGGCGGCTCGAGAAGTCCGGGGTGTGAAGCCGCACCCGCTGCCCAAGACTGTCGCGCCGCTGCCAGACGAGTTGTTGTCAGGTTGGTTGTCTCGGCTGGCGGCGGCCAACTACTGTGATGATGCGGAACTGCTGGCCCATATCGAAATCGATACAACTCATGGCACGTCCTTGGACTTCAACATCGACGCGGCAGCGGCGGCGAAGATTGCCAACGCCGCACGGATTGACCCAGATGTTGTGCGATCTTTGACCTTCCCAGCAATGGCGACACGAGAAGCCTCGCTGACGGCCCAGATACCATTCCAGCATTGCCTGCAATGCTCCAGAGAGGGCCTTTCGCTCAAGCATTGGAGGCGAGCCTGGGCATTCGACTGCCAGGTTTGTGGGACGAGACTTGTACCGACGCTCGGCAAGGCCAGTGGCGAACAGATGCCCGAAAAGCTGATAAATCGTGCGCGCAACGGCGCCGCGCGGCTTGAATACGCCGCGCGATTACGCAGCTCCAAGCAACTTCGGCGCGCAATGCGCGCGGTCACCTTTGCCATATCATTAAAGGCCTTCCGCGGAGATCCGTTACACGCTCTTCAGGGCCACAGGCTGGAAGTAAGGCTGTTTTGCCTTGCTGCAATTGATGCAGCCCAATCCCGTCCACTGGTCAAAGCGGCCATCTCAAGCTCCGGCATCGACGACTATGCAAGGGTTGCTCTATTGCGCGCCTTCGATAAGGAGCCACGTCTGCTTGCCGCGGTCGATTACATCGCCCGGCAGCGCGCGAAAAGCATAGGCGCGATGGCAGTGGAATCTCATAATTAAGGGCAAAAAATATCCCCGAACGCGTCGTGTCTCAGATTTAAGGGCAACGCGACACGCCGTCACCGCGTCCAGGATCGCGGCCAGCGATGGAAGCGGCGCCATCTTCGCACCGCTCGCCATGGGCGGGGCAGGGGGGCTCCGTGTTAGTGGCCCGCCGGTCGATCGCCTCGCTCGCTGGCTTGAGGGAATGGCGACGTCGTGCCTGACTGCGATGCGTTACCTAGATGACATTGAGTCTTGGTTTGTGCGGGCAGAAACCGAAATGTCGCCGCTCTCGGGTAAGACCCCTCCGGCGCTGCTCGCCACACTTACGGAATGGCCACTCGTTTCTGCGCCAATGGCCGAGGCCATTACAGGCGCCAGTCGAACTGCCGTTCAGCGCAACCTTGCTTGGATGGAAGCGCGAGGGCTAATCCGTGAGGTAACGAGACAAGGGCGCTATCGGATGTGGTGCACCGCGAACTGAATGCTGCTGATGGGATTTCCGAATTCCTTGACGCACTTCTGTCCTCCATAGACCTATGCCCAGAAGGTGAGATGATCGGCAATCTCTGCAGCTATGCGCTGAGACGGCGCAGCCGCTTGTCGATCTCAGCCACGGGCAGGAAGACAGCATCATCCGCGCGCCAGACCTGCAGCGCGGAGATGAGAAGCTCGACCTCGCAGACACCGGCCGCGTGCAGTTCGTCAATGATCCAGAGTACGCCATGAACGCGCACGGCGCGGGCGGTGGCCACCTTGCGCAGCAGGTTGTCGCCGGTCAGGAGGATACCGTTCTCCTGGCAGGTTGTCGTCACGAGGGCGAAGCAGTCGTTGGCCGACAAGCGGCTATGTTCCCGCTTCAGTGCGAAAACCCGCGCGACCTCTTCGCCCGGCAGATCATAGGTGGCAAGGCCACCATCTTCGAGCATCCGCCATTCCTGCGCCGTGAAGTCGAGGAGCTCCTCCTCACGGATGGGCAGGGGCACGATGAACCGATAGGGCAGCCGCAGCAGGACGTGCAGCAACTCTCCCTTCTTCAGGTCGATCAGGCAGGACGCATCATTGACGACGATACAGGTCACTGGTCACGCGGCCCCCTGATGTCACGTTCGACAACGCTCAAAGGGAGCCCGAGCATCTGGGCAGCGCGAACAGGCGAAATCAACTCCTCGCCGAGCGCGCGCCAAACGAGGCGCTCGAAGCGTTGCGGCTTCTCGAAGGCCGCGAAACCCTCACCGGGACCGATAGGCTCCGGCTCTTCGCGCCGCCAGCTTCGCGCATAGGTCTTGAACGCATATTCCACAGCGCTCTTCGACAGAATGCCCACTTGGCCGAGCCGCACGAGCATCGCGGCGGCAGAGACTCCGTAGGTGCGCTTGAGCCGCATGATCTCTATCCAGGTCATGCCGTGCCGGTTCCGGCCAGCTTCCTCTTCCAGATGCTCGCGCGGGATAAGAAACGCCCCCGCGAAGCGGTGCATGGACGGCTCCTTTTTCAGCGCGACATTGCCGGTCTCGATGATGATCCGATGCGCGAGCTCATGGGCGAGGTTGAAGCGCTTGCGCTCGACGTTGGTGTGCCGCGAGACGACGATCACCTCAGTCGGTGCACCTTCCGCCCGCTCAACATGACAAGCCAGCCCGTTGATGCGCTCAGGTAGATCGGCCTCGATGACCTTGAGCCCCTTGTCTTCGAGCAGGGCGGTCATGCTTGGGATGGGGTCGATCCCGAGCTTCCACTCGCGCCGCACGTCCCGCGCTTTGGCGTCGATGGCCTCTTCATCGGCTACCATGTCCACGCGCAGCGCGGCGAACGGGTCTTCAGCCGGATGCAGGTCGAGGATGTCCTCGATGGCGAGATAGTCTTCGAGCTTCTCGATCACGATGGCTTCCGCCATCGCGCGATCCTGCGCCGAGGCAGTCGAGTTCTTCCGCCACTCGACGCTTTCCAGAGCTTCGACCTGGCCACCGACAAGAAAATCCAGCGACACGCCGAGCGCCTTTCCGAGGCCGACCAACACCGACGAGGACGGCATCATCTTGTCCGCTTCGTATTTGCTGATGGCCTGCGCCGACACGCTTGGGGTCACGCGGTCGGCGAGAGCTTGCATGGATAGGCCAGCCCGCTTGCGGGCAAGCCTGAGCCTTTGTCCGAACATGGTCCTCTCCCGGCGGTTGTTGTTTTGGTTGATAAGCGCCATTTCCTAATCTATATTTAAACACAAGGTTGGCAGAATCGTCAACCGAAATCGACATATGGAGCTTAAAATGTCTAAGAAAAATCAGCATGTTGTGCCGCATCAGGGCGGTTGGGCAGTGAAGGGGGCGGGCAACTCCCGCGCGTCTTCCGTCCATGGCACGCAGCGCGAGGCCATCGCGGCCGCGCGAGAATCCGCCATGCGCCAGGGCAGCGAGATGCTGATCCACGGCGAGAACGGTCGCATCCGCGAGCGTAACACCTACGGCAACGATCCCTTCCCTCCGAAGGGCTAACAGAAAAGGAACGACGCGATGGCTCGCATCGAAATGCGGTTCAATGGCCGCAAGATCGCCTCTGCCGCCCAGCTTCAGCGTGAGCTGACGCGCAGCATGGAGAAGCACGTTGAAGACAGCCTCAAGAAGGCTGCCGGTCCCGGCGTGCGGATGAAGAAGACCCGCGAAGGCTACAGCTTCGAGGGCTCGCCCGAGCAGATCGAGCGCATGAAGAAGCGGCTGCGCTGACGTGGCCGTCGAAGCCGCCCACAGCGACTTCACCTCCCCAACTGGATTGCCCCTTCGGCTGGCAATCATCAACTCCGGTCGCTGAACCGCCGCTTGTAGCGGGAGACGGGAGTCCTTTCTCAGGCAACCGCCGTTCATACGACATTCAGGCCATCCCTTCCGGCTTCGGCCCCTCGGATAGGAAGGCACATGGCTTCAAGCCGATGCAGTGCTTCAAGAACTCACTGCGCGACCACACCGGCTATTGCGCCCACAATCTGGCTGAAGTCGAGCTTGATTGGCCAACTGAGTGAAAGTCACCGCGCAATCTCGCCAGCAAACACCGCCCGTCCGTGCACCGCCAAAGTTGCTGAAAACCTCTGGCACCCAAACTTGCGGATCACATCGAGTACCCGCGCTTCGTAGGCAGCGTGTCCGATCAAGCGACACAAGTCGGACGCGTGGAACTGGCGGTTCGCAGTTGGTGCGGCTTGCATCTGTCTCAGCAATTCGCGCTCTTTGGGATCCGTTATTGGTCTCGCGGGCGGCTTGACCGCGGGACAAGTTGGAGTTCCCCACGAATTTCGCCATCGGCGCATGAAGCCAAGCAGGAAGCCGGCCGGCACCCTGCCGTTGCCTCGGGATCGGTTGAAGGCGAGGAAGCGATCCCAGATGACCTGGGTGTCGATGTTCCAGCAGGGCAACGTGGCCTTCGCCGCTTTGATGAGCTCTGCCCAACTGGTCTGAAAAACGTTCGAACTCGCGGTGATATCGATCAGCCCTGAGAAGATAGTTTTGTTATTATTATCTCTAGATAGTGATGTGTCGTCTTCACCTGACACGAGATCATGGGGTTCACTCTCCTTGTCGAAGGCGGAAAACCGAAAGATCCAGGGCGCGAACTTGCCATTCGGCTTCGCCCGCTCGAGCTGCAACTCCGACGTCTCAAGTTCGCTCAAAAGAACCGAAAGATATTGTCGTGAAACACCCATCCTCTCCGCTAGGGCAGAGAGGGTGAAGGCTGCCGTTCCGCGCGACAAACCGTTGTAGCCATCCTTCCAGGCGATGGCATCGAGGATGAGGGTAGCAAGCTTGTGCGCTGCAACAGAGAGATTTGTCTGCGTGATCCGTCGCAGGATCAGGCCGGTCGTAGGTTCCATGGTCGAGGTCTCCTTGGAGAACCGACGCCATGTCGTGAGACAACAACATTCTTGCCAGCAAAACAACTTTGCTGGTTGCAGGTGTTTTAGCGGTGCGCTAGGAAACTCTTGTTCACGGAGTTTTCTAGCACGGCGTCAGGCTTCACGGTCTGGCGTCGTCTCCTTTTCGGGGGTTTTGCACAGCCTTACGTGCGGGGTTGAGATGACGCGCGCGGCAAAACCGCGCGCAGATTTTGTCAGTAGCGAACTTCTTCAGAACCATAGTTCCCGGCGTGATCACGCCAGTCGACGAAGACGGAACGGTAGAAGTAGCTGCCACATCCATTCGGGATGCTCAGGCCGGATGCGGCTGGCACCTGGCCCACGGTGGATCTTGTCCATCGGTAGTCGCCCTGCACGCCGTAGGACCCCAATCGCGTCGAGTCGCTGCGATTGCAGTCGCCATCTCGGTTTTCATGCTGGCGGTACTGGATGTGATAGACCCGTATGCTGCGCACGAAATCAAAGGCGTCGCCTGAGATGTCGATGTCAGCTTGCTCATCTGCTTGGACGTGAACAAGGGGTATCGGAGTCGATTCCTGCGGTTCGGGCGGATCGCGGAACGTGGTGTCATTAAGGCGTTCCATAGGCGACATCGGGCTGGGATCGTTGAACGACACACCCATCGGACACCGCCAGATTTGTAAGGGCGGCTCGATCGGCCATGGTGTGATCCGCCGAATGAAGACCGCTCTGGCATGCGCGCAGGGCGCGGAGGCAGGCCAGCCGCCCGCAAGGCAGAGGAGGATTGCACAGTCGACCTGATAGGCTTGAGCCGGACCTGACGAGGCCATTAGTCCGGATATGGTTAGTGCCGTGGCTGTTGCCACGCTGTGGATCACGTGCTTCATGATGCCGACTCCATCTATAATGGTGCAGCGATACGAAACAACATTAATGATAGCAAGAAGATTTGATTGATGGTTGCTTGCGACTGTTCGCTTGTGTCGCTTGACCGCTTCCAAGATCTGACGCCGGTTCTGGCTGCTTCTGCGTCTTGAAAGTGGCCAAAATTGCGGACCCCTTTCACGTTAGCTGCTAAACAAACGTCTGTTACAAAGGGGAAATTGGGTGTTCCAATGTGGCCGCGAAAGTGGTCACGGAAGGACAGATCGAATGAGCCCTCCAAACCGCGTGGCGCAGCGCTCGTGGCCTCGGGAAGGGCTGTATCGGGAAACTGCCGGGCCCGGCTCTCCGCATGGAATCCGGGATCAGAAGGGCGGGAGCAGCCAGCGAGCCGATTTGGGGCCCAAGTTGGGATCGAGCATGAGCTTGAATATCTATGTCAGTATCTGATACGATTGAGCATGGATAGGAGAGTCTGATGCCAAACGTCCACCTGACCGAACCGATGCAGAAATATGTGCAGGCGCAGATCGAGTCCGGCGCCTACGCCAATCTGAGCGAAGTCGTGCGCGCCGGCGTAAGGATGCTGATGGAGAAGGATGGCGCCCGGCAGTTCTATTCCCTCAAGGCCGACCTAGAGGAAGCAGCCTCCCTGGCCGAAAATGGGGATTTCGCCGAGTTCGATGCTCATGCCTTCGAACCGGATGCGTTTGATCGCTGACCCACATGACTATTCGGCTTTCCGGTCGGGCCAGGGCCGACCTTGAAGAGATCCGTGCCTACACCGTCGAAACTTGGGGTAGGGATCAATGGCTCGTCTATTACCGCCAGTTGGTTAACGCCTTCGAGCAGATCACCGGGGATCCCGACCGGGGTCGGGACAGGAGTCTCTTCGTTCCGGGGATGCGGTCCGTCAACTGCCAACGTCACGTGATCTTCTACAAGCGGCTAGATGCCGCGGATGGGGCGGCAGTCATCCTGCGCATCGTGCACCAGCGCCGCAACATGCCCGCGCTCGTCTACTACGAGGGTCTCGACGGCGGTTAAGCTCTTGCGTTTCCTCATTTCAATGGCTCGACCAGTCTTCCATAGTCTTCACTGACCTCGTGAAACGCGCGTTGGCGCCCGGCATTGAGGCAACGGAAGTAGTCCTACACATCGGCAAAGTGGATCTCAAAATCGCTCAAACCCGACCAATTTGAATGTTGGAAGCGCTAAGAATTACTGCTTCGATACCTGGTCATCACGCGAGCACTCAATTCCCATTGTGATCATGTTGATGTGGCTCGGTTTTTGTGCGCTGAAGAAACCAATGCTCAAAGATCAATACACAAGCCATGATCGCGAATGCGACCACTACAATCATTGGATCGCTCTGCCACTTTAGTGAAGCGAATACGACAAGCACGATCGCGTCGAGACCGATTGCAGTCAACATGATCCATCCATGCGCAGAAAGCTCGGCCCTAAGGTTTCGGTACACTCCCCAGTGAATAACCATATCCATTACAAGGTAAAAGAAGGCCCCCATAGAAGCTATTCGGCTAACGTCGAAGAGAATGGTCAGCAGGCTCGCAATCACTACTGTGTAGATCAGTGTATGGTCGCGGACTCCGCCTGACATCCCAAAATGACTGTGCGGGATCAATTTCATCTCTGTCAGCATTGCCAACATACGAGATACCGCAAAGATGCTGGCAATCACGCCTGATGCAGTTGCGATCAAAGCGAGCGCGACGGTCAGATAGAAGCCCGTTTCCCCAAGGGACGGTGCTGCCGCTTCCGCGAGCGCATAGTCTTTTGCTTCGACGATCTTGCCAAGCGGCAAGCTGCTTCCCACCGCAAATGCTACCAAGAGATACACCACTACGCAGACCGCCAATGAAATGATGATCGCGCGTCCGATGTTGCGGTGTGGGTCCACTATCTCGGCGCCGCTGTTGGTGATTGTCGTGAACCCTTTGAATGCCAGAATTGCCAACGCTGTGGCACCAACAAATCCACTGAGACCCTGTGAAGCTGTTCCATCTCCTGTTGTGCCAAAAGTAAACCCGCCGGCCCAAAGCGCAGAGATCCCAAACAGAGTGATACCGCCAACTTTCAGTACGGCGAGCAATTGGGAAATCCAGCCTACAGAGCGGTTGCCCGAGATGTTGACGACATAGGCTGCGATAATGAGAGCAACGCCTATTGCCGGAACCAGTAAGCCATCTGGTGCAATGCCCAGTCCACGGAGCAAATAGTTTGCGAAGGTCCGTGCGACTAGGCTTTCGTTAATGACCATTGACAGAGCCATAAGCAAAGCCGCTGCAGCGGCTACGGCGGTTGGTCCATAGGCCTTTTGCAGGATCATTCCAATTCCGCCAGCTGACGGGTAGGCATTGGACATTCTTATGTAAGTGTAAGCGCTGAAGGCTGTAACGATGGCTCCAACGATGAACACAAGTGGAAAGGTAGGGCCGGCCAGTTCCGCAATTTGGCCTGTGAGTGCCAGAATTCCGGCGCCAATCATGACACCAGTCCCCATGGCGACGGCATCCCAAAGAGAAATGCTGCCCGCTTTATAGTCGCTATTCATCGTCGATCTGCTTTCTATTTTTGAGGGTCAAAAAGACAAAAGGCAGTGCTGTCACAACCCCAAGTCCTATCGTGATCCATTCAGCCGTTCCCCAATCCCCTGACATGGCCACAGCTCCAAAATGGGCAAGAACAAAACTCGCCGGCAAAATCCCGGCAAAAGTTGCCAGCATGAAGCGCCATAGATGAAGTTGGCTCAAGCCCGCAACATAGCTGATTGCATCGAAAGAAACGAATGGAAGCAGGCGGGACGCAAACACTGATAACATCAGAGCCTTTTGCGACCCCAACAGCCCGAACTCTGAATATTTACCCAAAAAACGCCGAACTGTGCTTCGACCGAGTTTTCGCGCGATGACAAATGCGATTGTAGCACCGAGCTCCGAGCCTATGGCTACGTAGGCGGCTCCGAGATAGTGGCCAAATGCAGCCCCGGCGGCTAGTGCGATTGGTGCGCTCGGTATGGGGCTTGCGACAATCGCGAGGGCCATGAGTGCAATAACCGCGAGGGGGCCAACGGCTCCGGCATTTTCAATATGGCGCTGCACTTCAGCCTGTGAAAAGGCGACCCCAAGATTGCTCAGAGAAACCGTGCCCGAAAAAAGGCCGAAAACTGCAAGAGACAGAACAGTTGCTATCGCCAAACAACCAATCAGGCGACCATATCCCCATGCTTGCACGATCATGTGACCGTGAACTGCGCCATCATTCCTCCATCTTCGTGTTCAAGGATGTGACAGTGATACATGAAGGGATTGGCGCGATCTGCCGTCTGCTCAAAGCTGACCAGGATATCGACACGGCCATTTACGAGCACGGTATCCTTCCAGCCAGAATTTTGTATGCTTGGTTTCTTTCCGTTTTCGGCGAGCACCTGAAACCTCACGCCATGAACATGAAACGGGTGCATCATCATGTTTGAGGAGACTTGCCAAATCTCGGTCGCCCCCTTCGAAAGAGACAAGTCTATCCTCCCCATGTCGAAGGACTGCCCATTGATCGCAAACCGATCATTCGACCTACGCATCATCATGCCCATCCCCATTGGCATATCGAGTGTGATCTGACGTGTATTGACTGATCGGGCCTCACTGTCAGGCAGGACGCCGCCCAAGTCGGCGGGTATTTCCAGAATGCGGGCAGGAAGTCTCACATCCACACCAAAGGGTAGAACTACGAAGCTCCCCCCAGCAGTGCTCGCGCCGCCCATCATCCCACCCATCATCTGATTGGGATTTGCAGAGGATACCAGCGTGCCAGCCTCTCCTCCCGAAAAATCGACGAGGACTTCGTATCGTTCGCCGGGAGCGATCACGAGGGACTCAATTGCGACAGGTTGATTAAGATAGCCACTGTCCGTCGCGATGAGGTGCATCTCGCGACGGTCAGAAAACGATAGGGGATAAATCCTCGCGTTCGAGCCGTTGAGCAAGCGCAAACGGACAATACCGCGAGGGACGACAGCCTGGGTGCCTAGCTGACCGTTAACAAGAATGACATTTCCCATGAAACCCATCATCTGATCTGGCATAGACAGGCCATAATCGATGCGGCCCTGCCGGTCGAACCGGCGGTCTTGCAGAACCAATGTCAAATCATCGACGCCGTATGAGATCGGGAGACCCCGAGCATCGTCCCGACCGTCATCAACGTGGATCACACCGGCCAATCCCCTTTGAACTTGTCGTCCGGTGTCGCCATGAACGTGCGAGTGGTACCAAAGAGTAGCGGGTGGTTGTGTCAGATCCAGTTCGGGAGACCAAGTCGTGCCCGGTTCAATCGTCTGGTGTGGGCCGCCGTCAACTTCGCCGGGTATCAGCATACCGTGCCAGTGCACCGAGATTTTCTCTGACAGCGTATTGTCGATCTGTGCTTGCGTCGAAGCTCCTGCGGGAAGACGTAGTGTAGGCCCCAAAAAGGATTGGTTGAACCCCCAGGTTTCGCCGCCGCCCAGTCCTGTAAAATCGGTCTTGCCCTTTTGGGCAGTCAGACGGAAATGCCGATCGCGGGTTGCGTCGAGCAATGGTGGCATAGCCAACGCCCTGACACTCTCCTGTGCGATGGCCGCCAGCGGACCTGTGGCAAACGGCAGGCCAGCCAAGCCGGCGATGAAGGCTCTACGATTGGTCATGGTATAGCTTGTGTCTCACGCTAGCTCACTTGGGAGGGCGGCCAGTGCGGCTTCTCTTGTTACTGTCGGCAGACCTTGCTCGATCCAGCCGGATCTCCCCGGGGCGCCAAGCATCCCGCCTACGGCGTCAACAAAGCCGGCAGCTTTCGCTTCACGCAACTTGCTCATTACGAGACCTGAGCGATGGCCGGTCCGACAAATCAGGGCGACCGGGCGTCCCGCAGCAAGATCGCGGGCGGCGAAGAGGCGCTCCCCGAACCGCGGATGGGTCATGTCGATTGGCCACGCCCCCTCCGCGACGCCGGTATCTTGCCATTCCTCGGGTCTGCGGATGTCCACAAGCCTTGCCAAATCGCTTTTCAGCGCATCATGGAGAGTATCGAGCGCCCATACGTCATGGTTGTCAGCCCAAGCTGGCGAATAGGCAAGCAAGGTGCTCGATGCGAACAGGCCAAAAGTTTGACGGCGGCTCAGCATGGTCTGCCTCCTCAGTTTAGTTTATGCGTTGTCAACCGCAGATCGCAGCATATCGCGCACCTGCGCGGCGACTTCGTGCAGCTTCTCATTCTCGACAGCGGCCATCGAAGCCACAGGATCAACAGCGCTGATTTCAGTGCCGTTTTCGACCGTCCGCAAGATCACGTTGCAAGGCAGCATCGATCCTATACGGGGCTCCAGCCCAATGGCCTCCCATGCCATATGAGGGTTGCACGCACCCAGAATGCGGTATCCATCCATGTCGCGGTCAATCTTTTTCTTCATTGTTGCCTGGACGTCGATTTCGGTCAGTACACCAAATCCCTTTTCTTTCAGGGCTTCGCGCAGGCGCATCTCCGCATCATCAATCGCCGTATTGGGCAGATGTCTGTTGTAGGTATAACTCATTTTGAGCCCTCTCGATCTTGTTCAGGCAAACCCAAAGCGCCGAACCGTTGACGGGCTTGCCTGAATGGGGAAATTCTGAACGACGGGGTTCAGTTGTCTTGGTCCGTCATCATTCCGGGATTTGCTGTCATACCCTGTGCCATGTTGTCGGCAGGGGCGACTATTTCGCCTTGAGAAATCTGGCCGTCGCCATCAGCATCGAGCATCTGGAAACGATCGACCATGGTCTCGCGCATCGCCTTGGCGTGAAGCGACGCGAATTCGTCAATCGAGAGCGTGCCGTTACCGTCGGCGTCATAGTCCGACAGCATCGACTGAAGGCCCTCATGCGCCTCTTCGGGAGACACTGCGCCGTTTCCATCCATATCGAACATTGACATCATGTTGCCCCCCATCATCGGGAACATACCTTGACCGGTTGTGCTTGGTCCCATGATGCTGCCGTTTCCGCTCATCATGCCCGAATGCATTTGCATCATCATGCGCATCATGCCGTGCATCATCTGAAGATGCTCGGCCATCTGACTGGGATCCATCATGCCGCCACCCATCAGCATTCCGGGCCCGCCCGTCCCTGCCATCGGTTGAGCAAGTACATTGGGAGAGACGCTTTCAGCGCCCGCAGCTTGGTGATGGCTGTCATCGGCGAGCGCAGCACCTGCTGTGAGAACGGCAACCAGAAGACCGGTAGAAATTTTTGTTGAGTAGGACATTTTGAAGCCTTTCCTTCTTTTGACCTCATACAACTTGGCATCAAACATTTGAATGTAAGGACGTACACCCGTGGATTTGTATCCGTCTGTCGCAATGGACAGGGGCTGATACAATTGGCGACAAAAAGGAACCTGACCGTCTGATTTCCAATGCTTTAGAAGGGCCCCATGCAACACGCGCCACATATTCTCGTCGTGGATGACCATGAACAGATCCGGAAAAGTGTAACCCGCTATCTGGAAAAGAATGGCATGCGAGCAACCGCTGCCAAGGATGCGGCGGAGATGGACGCGAAGCTGGCTGTCGGAAGCTTCGACCTACTGGTCCTGGATATCATGATGCCTGGCGAGGATGGCCTTTCCGTTTGCCAACGTCTGTCAAGCGAAGGGCGACTGCCGATCATCATGTTGACCGCGCTCGGTGAAGATGCGGACCGTATTGTCGGTTTGGAGATCGGTGCGGACGATTATCTTCCCAAGCCGTTTAATCCACGCGAACTCCTTGCGAGGATCAAAGCCGTCCTGCGAAGAAGCGAGCACAAAGAAGCCTTCACCGGATCTCTGAGCGGCCGCAAAGTCCGCTTTGCACACCTTACCTTGGATGTAGACCGGCAGGTGCTTCTCGACGACGCGGGACAAGAGACCGCTCTTACGGTCGCAGAATTCAAACTGCTGACGGTCCTTCTGGAGCGCCCTCGGATGGTGTTGAGCCGCGATCAGTTGCTAGATCTTTCTCAGGGCATTTCCGCTGGTCCGTTGGACAGGAAAATTGACAACCAGATTTCGCGCCTTCGGCGAAAGCTCGAGCCCGACATTCTCCGTCCACGTATTATCAAGACGATCAGAAGCGGCGGCTACTGCCTGTCGGTCGACGTCGAGGTGTCCGAATGATCTGGCGGCTCCTACGATCTCTCCGGATCCAACTCGTTCTTCTCATCATTATCGCGTTGGGGATCGCACAGTTTGTCAGCCTGTGGCTCTTCGCCGATGAACGAAGCCTCGCCATACGGGCTGCTCTTGGGTTTGAGGCAGCTGGACGAGCGGCAAATGTTGCGCGCTTGATTGAAGAGGCACCCGCTGACCTGCGCCCATCAATTATCCGCGCGGCGAACTCGCCCCTTGTTCGCTTTGACCTCGGGACGAAGCCGCTTGTGCAACATAGCGACCATTCGGATGGCGGGTTGGTTGAAACCCGCGTCCGCGCACTCCTGAACGACAGCTACAGTCGCGACATTCGTGTAGAGCTTCACCAGATCCAAGGCGCGATCCTGCCGCTACCGAACCTGTCGCACGAAATGACCGAGATGCACTTGGCCATGATGCGAGGTGAACTGTCCGCTATCGAGATGAACCTTTCAATTTCGATCGCCGGTGGCCAGTGGTTGAACGTAAGTACGCGCTTTGAGCGTCCGCCGATCCAGTGGCCGCTTTATTCCATGCTGACATTTGGTCTGACGGCAATGGCCCTGTTGGTCGCAGTGAGCTGGTTTGTCATGACCGGACTGCTGGGCCCTCTGCGGCGATTGGCCGGGGCGTCGGAACGATTGGGGCGTGGAGAAGACATAGACGCGTTGCCAGAACGGGGACCCCAGGAGGTTCGGGAGCTGACCGCTGGTTTCAACCGCATGCAGGACAGGCTGACACGGTTCGTTGCCGACCGAACGAGGGTTCTGGCGGCCCTTGGACATGATCTTCGATCTCCGCTTACCGCAATGAGAGTACATTCAGAAATGGTAGAGGAAGACGAAACCCGAGAGAGTCTCGTCGCAACCGTCGAAGAAATGCAGTCGATGGTGGAAGCAACCCTTACCTTCGCGAAAGGTCTCTCAGGGAACGAACCAATGCAGGATGTTGACCTGCAATCGTTCCTAGAAGCTCTGCGGGGGGATATGGTCGTACCGTTTGTGCTCTCTGACGGCCCCGAAGTCACGGTTCGATTGCGCCCCAATGCCATTCGACGGGCATTGCGAAACGTGATCGAGAACGCGGTGCGCTACGGCGGGTCCGCAACGCTGGGCTGGATATCAGCCGATGGGGAAATAGAAATTTCCGTCACTGACAGAGGGCCGGGGATTCCAACCGCAGAATTGGAACGCGTATTTGACCCATTCTTCAGGCTTGAAGAAAGCCGATCTCTGGAAACCGGCGGGCATGGGCTGGGCCTGTCGATCGCAAGGTCCATTCTTCGCGCGCAGGGTGGGGAGATCAGTCTGGCGAACCACCCGGACGGCGGGCTTATCGCGACAATTCGATTGCCAGTTGCTGAAACATGAAATGACAGAAAAGGAAACCGACATGCTTAGACTTACCAACACAACCGCAGCATTCACGCTGTTCGCGACGGCCGCCATGGCGGACCCAGGCGGAGATTATTACGGCCACATGTGGGGCGGTGGATTTGGAATGCTGGGAGGGCTGATGATGATCGTGTTCTGGGGCGTGATTATTGCGCTGATATTCTTCGCCGTTCGCTGGTTCAGCGAAAAGGACCGTGTTTCCGGGTCTAGTGCTCAGGACATTCTCAGGGATCGCTTCGCGCGCGGTGAGATTGATGAAGACGAGTATCGCAAGCGCAAGGCCGCTTTAGACGACTGAGAAACTGATCACCAGTCGATCCCACTGCCAAAGATCATGAGGCTCCTATGACCCCGGAACTCGGCCATTTTGTGCTGGCCCTCGCATTGGCGTTGGCCATCGTCCAATCGACTATTCCTCTTTTCGGCGCGGCCCGGGGCAATCTTCTCTGGATGCGTTCAGCCCGGTCAACTGCTTTTGGGCAGGTCGTCTTCGTCGGACTTGCCTTTGCCGCCTTGATGCGCGCTTTTGTTGTCTCTGATTTCACTGTTTTGAACGTCGCGAACAATTCGCATTCGCTGAAACCAATGATCTTCAAAGTCGCGGCGACTTGGGGAAGTCATGAAGGATCGTTGCTGCTCTGGGTCTTCATTCTGACCATCTTCGGTGCTGCGGTTGCTGCTTTCGGCTCAAACCTACCGGAAACACTTCGAGCGCGAACTTTGGCAATGCAGGCATGGATCAGCGTCGGGTTTCTGTCCTTCCTTCTCTTTACATCCAATCCGTTCGAGCGCGTCTTTCCTCCGCCGCTTGATGGCGCTGACCTCAATCCTCTGCTCCAGGATATCGGCCTCGCGATGCACCCGCCGCTGCTGTATTTTGGATATGTCGGCTTCTCGATCGTCTTTTCGTTTGCAGCCGCAGCCTTGATCGAGGGACGGATCGACACAGCCTGGGCAAGATGGGTTCGACCCTGGACACTGGCCGCGTGGATCAGCCTGACTGCGGGGATAGCTCTCGGATCGTGGTGGGCATATTACGAACTGGGTTGGGGTGGATGGTGGTTCTGGGACCCGGTTGAAAATGTCAGTTTTATGCCCTGGCTTCTCGGGACAGCACTTCTCCATTCGGCGATTGTCACTGAAAAGCGTGACGCGTTCAAAAGCTGGACAATCCTGCTCGCGATCTTGACGTTTTCGCTGTCACTCCTCGGCACATTTGTGGTTCGGTCTGGCTTGCTGACCTCTGTGCATGCTTTTGCCGTGGATCCGGAGCGAGGCCTATACATTCTTGGCCTGCTTGCGATTTCAATTGGTGGCTCACTTGCACTCTATGCGTGGCGGGCGCCAATGATGGAAGGTGGCGGGTTGTTTAAGCCGATTAGTCGAGAGGCAGGGTTGTTGCTAAACAACCTGATCCTGGCTACAGCGACTGGCACGGTTCTGTTCGGTACGCTTTATCCGCTGTTTCTCGAAGCCGTTTCTGGTGACAAGATTTCCGTCGGTCCGCCGTTCTTCAATGGCGCGTTCGTACCAATGATGCTCCCCTTGGTTTTTGTCATGGGTCTCGGGCCGTTTTTGTCCTGGAAACGAGCCGATCTGGTCGGAGTGCTTCAACGTGTCCGCTTCGTGGTGGTGCTGGCGGTGCTGGCAACGCTCGCAATTTGGTATTTCGCCAAAGGCGGGCCCGTGTTGGCATATCTTTCGATCCTCATCGCGCTTTGGTTGTTTTTTGCTTCCTTACGTGAATGGGCGCTGCGGGTTCGTTTGTTCGAGGTTCCGCTCCAGGAAAGCATCCGGCGTGCCCGCAATTTGCCCCGCGCGGCGCATGGAATGACGCTCGCTCATGCGGGAGTTGCGGTCTTGATGATCGGCATGATTGGCTCTTCGGTTTGGAAATCTGAAGAGATCGCATTTGTAGAGCCCGGCACGAGTGTCAACATTGCGGGATTTGATGTCACATTTGAAGGTGTGCAGCGCGTTCGTGGCCCGAACTATATTGCGGATCAGGGAACCCTGCGCGTCGAAAGGGGCGGCTCTTTCGTGACGGCTCTCAAACCTGAGCGGCGCAGCTATCCGGTCGCACAAAGTACGACAACAGAATCGGCGATACGGTCAACCCTGGCGGGAGACCTATACGCTTCGATCACGGAACCCTCTCTGGACAAAGCCGAAGAGAGCGGTGCCTGGACTCTGCGTATTCTCTATGAGCCATTCGTCGGCTTGCTTTGGTTGGGTGCGGCCATGCTTGTCATAGGCGGCAGTCTGTCCTTGTCCGATCGCCGCTTCCGTGTCGGGGCACCCCAAAGCTCCAAGGCACGATCCACGAAACCGGTCGCAGCGGAGTGAGCAATGAAACGAGCTGTAGCGATTATTCCCTTGGTACTGGCAGTGATTGTCGGCGGATTTTTCTTGTGGGGCCTGAATCCCAATCGTGACCCAAGCGAGATTCCTTCGGTTCTCATTTCTCAGCCAGCTCCCTCGTTCAATCTCGGGCCGGTGCCGGGTCTTGATGTACAGGGACTGTCTCGGGAAAACCTGCTCGGAAACCCAACGCCAGTCGTCGTCAATGTCTTCGCTTCCTGGTGCGTTCCCTGTCGTGCCGAACACGCGGTTCTGAGCGCTTTGGTTGAGCGCGATGGCGTGCGTTTGTTCGGGATCAACTACAAGGATCAACCCGCAGACGCGGTCAATTGGCTTCGAAATCTCGGGAACCCGTACGAACGTATTGGCTCGGATCTGTCAGGTCGTGCCGGGATCGAGTGGGGGATTTCGGGTGTGCCCGAGACATTCATTGTCGGAGGCGATGGAACGGTGCTCTACCGATACGTCGGCCCGATCGTCGGTGAAGAGGCTGTATCAGCCTTTCGCCAAGCTCTCCGACAAGCGGGTGTGTTAGAGGAGAGGAGCTGACATGCGTAGTTTCTTCCTTGTGTTGGCACTCATCATGCCAATGTCTGCGCAGGCTGTTGAGCCCGACGAAATCCTCTCCGATCCAATCCTCGAGGCTCGGGCACGGGAGGTTTCCAGGCAGCTTCGCTGCGTAGTTTGCCAAAATCAGGATATTGACAGCTCGAACGCCGGCGTTGCGCGCGACCTACGACTTTTGGTCCGGGAACGGTTGGTTGCGGGTGACACGAACGAAGATGCAATTGCTTTCATCCAAGCGAGATACGGCGACTACGTTCTACTGAAGCCTCCGTTTAAACCCGAGACCTACGCTCTCTGGTTTACCCCCCCACTCCTTGGGCTCTTGGCTCTGGGGATCGGTGGCGGCATCCTGATGGGCTCTCGAAAAAGAAAAAAAATCGCAGACCTGAGCGATGACGAGGAGGCCGAGGTCGCACGCATTTTCACTTCATCCAGCGAAGGGGACCACCGATGATATGGATTGCAATGGCAGTCCTCGCCTTGACTGCCTCAGGGATTGTTGCGGCTTCGGCGTGGAAGCCTGCCTTGGTGCAAGGTCCGGCCGAAGACAGGACTCTCGCAGTTTTGAAGGACCAGTTGTCTGAAGTCGATCGGGATGCTGAACGCGGCCTGCTTTCAGTCGCAGAGGCGCATGCGGCGCGACAGGAAATCAAGCGGCGGGTTCTCTCCGTGGGGAGAGTAAAAAACACCGGGGAATCCAGCGGCGGCGGCAGGGTCATACTCATGGCTGCTGCGGTCTTTGTGCCGCTGTTCGCGGCGGGGTATTACAGTTTTGCTGGAGCGCCAAACCTATCCAGCATCGCTTTCGAGGATCGCCAGGCAGAGGTCGCGCAAAATCGTGAAATCGAAGCGTTGGCGCAGAAGCTATTGCAGCGGTTGCAGGCGGATTCAGAAGGCGGAGCCTTGGAGGGCTGGATGCTCCTTGGACAGACCTTCATGAAATTGGGCCGCGCTTCGGATGCCGCATCGGCCTACGAGCGTGCAACACAATCCATGAATGCCGATTCTGCTGTGTTTTCGATCTATGCGGAAGCTCTCATCGTTTCCGAACAGGGGATCGTGACACCCCAAGCGAAGCGGGCCATTGCAAGAGCACTTGAGCTCGATCCGACCAATCCTGCTGGAACTTTTTACGATGCTGTCGGGCTTGCGCAAGCGGGTGCGAATGAGCAGGCCTACAATCGTCTTCTCACGCGATTGGACGAAGTGGATGGGTTCGCACCCTGGATGGAAACATTTGTCGCGGAAGCAAACCGGATAGGTGCGGCACTAGGCCGAGCGCCTATCAGTTTGTCGGATTATGCTCCAGTAATGTCAGGCAATTCGCCCGGCCCCACTGCTGCAGATGTCGAAGCGGCCAGCCAGATGGATGATGTCGATCGAGATGCATTTATCCGATCCATGGTGGAACGTTTGGCAACACGCCTTGAGGCTGAACCAGACGATATCGATGGATGGATGCGTCTTGGCAGGGCCTACAGGGTGCTCGGCGAAACTGACCTCGCCTTGAACGCGTACAGTCGAGCCAAAGAGCTATTGGTGCCCGTTTCCTCCGAATGTCCGTCGTCAGAACATTTGGCACACTTCGCGGCGTAGATTAGCGGAGTGCGGGCTTCGTCTGGGGATTGATGTTAGGCGGCGAGCTTGCGGTGCTGCAAGCGCCGATATTCGATGGTCTGTCGCTTGATCCTTTCGCGCTGTTTGATGATGCCCGGCGCCCTTCCGAAGTAGGCGTCGGCAGGGGTCACGTTGGCCAGGCTCTCGTGGTAGCGCTGGTGATTGTAGTGCTCGACGAAGGCCTCGATCTGGGCCTCGAGGTCGCCGGGCAGGAAGTAGTTCTCCAGTAGGATGCGGTTCTTCAGGGTCTGGTGCCAGCGCTCGATCTTGCCCTGGGTCTGCGGAT
>NZ_AUBS01000050.1 GCF_000429365.1 Pseudodonghicola xiamenensis DSM 18339
CGTACAAACAGTGAAGCTGACACTGGTCATCGGGCCGAAACCCTACCAGCGCGATATGCGAGACCGATCCATCGATTGGACCAAACCGCCCACATATCTCTTCAGATATCCAGTTTTCAAAGAGCGTAGAGACAAAAACCAGACCAGTGCGCCCTATCTTTCGGCGCGCCCGCCCGATCATTCCTCTGAATTTCCGTCCACCACCTCGACTTCGGGTCCCTCCAGCAGCTCCGCCGCCTTCCGTTCCGTCCGCCTCCGTGGCGCCCCGTAGCGCCTCAGCGCCGCCGGTGAAGGGGCTTTTACGGATAACACACAAACCCCGCAACCCCTTTTTTGAAGTTTTTGTCACGCAACCCGAACTTTATCGAAAATCCCTTTGTATTCAACAGGATAGAAAATCAAAAAACTCCCCCGCTCCACCAGGATCACTCCCTCATCCCTCCCCCAAAACGACTCGCCCCGCCCCTCCAACAATCCCCCACAGCCTTATCCACAGACATACCCACAAAACCCAAGAATCCCACCACAAAATCACCAGAATCCCACCCTCCGTCCCCGCCGACTCGCCGGCATCGGCGAGTCGGCGGGGACGGGAACTCCAAAGAAACGTCGAGAAGAAGACGCCAGCACTTGCCGACAGACGAAAGCGCCCCGGGTCAGGCGACGCGCACCCTGCGGCGCGGCGCCAGGCGCAGCAGCAACAGGACGCCCACCAGCCCCAGATAGATCAACGGCTCGAGCTGAAGCCCCTTGCGCACCATCACGAAATGCACCGAGGCCAAAAGCACGGCGACATAGACGGCCCGATGCAAGCTGCGCCAGCGCGGCCCCAGTTTCCGGATCGACAGGCTGTTCGACGTCAGCGCCAATGGCAGAAGCAGCAGAAAGGCCACCATGCCGATACTTATATAGGGCCGCTTGATGATATCGGCCCAGACCCGCGCCAGGACCTGGACATCGAGCAGCAGCCAGACCAGCAGATGCAGAGTGACATAATAAAACGCCAGCAGGCCCAACGCCCTGCGGAAGCGGATCAGGTTGATCCCGGCAAACCGCCGGAGCGGCGAGATCGCCAGGCCCGCGATCAGGAATTGCAGCGCATAGAGCCCCAGCGCATGTTCGAGGGCGGAGATCGGCTCCACCCCCAGCCCGCCGGTCAGCCCCTGATAGAAGGCCCAGGGCCCGGGCAGGGCCCCCAGGACATAGATCACCCAGGTCGGCAGCCGGCGCGCGGCGCGGTTCAGCATATCCCGCAACACCACCTCCCCTGACACCTCAGAAATCCTTGGCCAGGTCCATCCCCTCGTAGAGGACGGCGACCTCGTCTTCATAGCCGTTGAACATCAGCGTCGACTGACGGGCAGAGAACAGACCGCCGCCGATCCGACGTTCGGTCGCCTGCGACCAGCGCGGGTGATCCACATTCGGGTTCACATTGCTGTAGAAGCCATATTCGCGCGGATTGTACTTGTTCCAGCTCGCGAATGGCTCCTTGTCGGTCAGGGTGATGCGCACCACCGACTTGATCGACTTGAAGCCATATTTCCACGGCACCACCAGCCGGATCGGCGCCCCGTTCTGATTGGGCATCGGCTTGCCGTAAATACCGGTGGCCATGATCGCCAGCGGATGCAGTGCCTCGTCAATCCTCAGCCCCTCACGATAGGGCCAGTCGAGCACCGGATAGCGGACACCGGGCATCTCCTTCGGACGCAGCACCGTTTCGAAAGCCACATAGCGGGCCCCATCCTGCACCCCAGCCAGATCGAGCAGATCGGCCAGCTCGAACCCCTGCCAGGGGATCACCATCGACCAGGCCTCTACACAGCGGAAACGATAGATGCGATCCTCGATATCCATCTTTGCCAGGATATCCGGCAGCGCATAATCGCCGGGGCGATCGACCATCCCGTCGATCCTGATGCTCCAGGGGCTGGTGGTCAGGCGGTGAGCATTGGCAGCGGGATCGCTCTTGCCGGTGCCGAACTCATAATAGTTGTTATAGCTGGTGATCTCGTCCCAACTGTTGGGCTTGAGATCATCGCCGGACGCCAGCGCCGGCCTAGCCGCCACCAGCCCCGCCCCGGCGGCAGCCCCGGCAATCAACTGCCGGCGGTTGAGAAACAGCGCCCGGGGCGTTGCGTCGGCGGGTGTCAGGTTGTTGGTCCAGCGTCGAGCCATGATCAGCCTCTCTCTAGATCAGTCCCCGACAAGGTATGCCACCCGGGCGCATTCACCAAAGCAAGCCTTCTCACGTTTCGGCGACGGGGCTGTAACTTGGCAGGATCTCGTTCATCGGAATGCTCGACCCGTCGGCCTGCACGATGCGCACATGGCGCCGGCGCATCTGCCGCGGCTCGGCGACGCCAACCGAATGGGCGATGGTCTCGACCTCGTCGATCAGCCCGCGGGCATAGCGGGCGACACGGATATACTTGCGCTCGACCACCAGCCCCTTCTGCAGATGCGGATCATGGGTGGTGATCCCGGTGGGGCAGGTGTTCTTGTTGCACTTGAGCGCCTGGATACAGCCAAGCGCAAACATGAACCCCCGCGCCGAGGTGACGAAATCGGCACCCGCCGCCAGCGCCCAGGCCACGTCACCGGGGTTGATCAGCTTACCGCTGGCGATCAGCCGCACCCGATCCTTCAGCCCGTGCTCATCGCGGATGTTGGCGACCAGCGGCAGCGCCTCGCGCACCGACATGCCGACCAGGTCGATCAGCGGCATCGGCGCCGCCCCGGTGCCGCCCTCGCCCCCATCCAGGGTGATGAAGTCGGGCGCGCTATCGGCCCCACGGGCGACCATCACGTCGAAAAAGGCCCGGAAAGCCTCTTCCGAGCCGACCACCGTCTTGATCCCCACCGGCTTGCCGGTGACCTCTCGCACATGGGCGATCATATCCAGCAGTTCGTCGTAATTATGCACTTCGGGATGCCGGTTCGGCGACAGGCTGTCCTGGCCCATGGGAATGTGGCGGATCCTGGCGATCTCGGGCGTGATCTTGGCTCCGGGCAAAATGCCGCCCTTACCCGGCTTGGCCCCCTGGGCGATCTTGATCTCGAACATCCGGATGGTCTCATGCGCCGCCAGCGCGCGCAGCTTGTCGTCGTCAAGCAAACCATTCTCGTCCCGCACCCCGTATTTCGCGGTGCCGATCTGAAAGACGATATCGCACCCGCCCTCCAGATGCATCGGGCTCAGTGCGCCTTCACCGGTATTCAGCCAGACGTTGGCCTCCTTGGCGCCACGGCTCAGCGCCTCGACCGCGGGCTTCGAGATCGCGCCATAGCTCATCCCCGAGATATTGAAGAAGGAGGGCGCCAGATAGGGCTGCCGCGCCGTCGGCCCGATCAACATCGGTTCGGTCTTGGCATATTGATCGTTCAGCGGCGGAAACGGCGCATTCACGAAGATCGCAGTGCCCGGCACCGACAGGCTGCGGGTCGACCCGAAGGCAACCGTGTTGCTTTCCCCGGTCGAGGCGCGCGACACCCAGTCCCGCTGGGCCCGGTTGAACGGCATCTCCTCCCGATCCATGGCAAAGAAGTACTGGCGGAAGAATTCCCCCAAGGTGGTGAACAGATAGCGAAACCGCCCCAGCACCGGATAATTGCGCCGAATCGCATCTCCGGTCTGCAACCGGTCGGCGAGGAAAAGCCCCACGGCGACAAGAAACAGCAGCCCCATCAGAGCGATGAAGAGAAACGCCAAAAGCTCGACCGCGTTCGCCGCGAAGATCATGAACAGACTCCTGATAGATTTGCGCGACCCCGCCGCGCCGTTGCGCAAGACTGGTTGGGTTTGACGGAACAGGCAAGCCGGACCGCACCCGAATGCCTGAGAAATATCCCCCCGCGGGCAGCCCCCGAACCTAGCGATGGCGGGCCTCTCTCCGCCGCCCTGAAACCGTGGCTGCGACATTCCTATGACACCGACGCGGCCCGCCCTCAAGGGCACGCAGAGCGACAGCATCGCGGCCCCTTGCCCCCGGCGGGGGGTTGGACCATAAACGCAGACGTTCCATATCGCCAAGGCATCAGGAAGGACCAGAACGCCATGACCATCGAGGCGCCTGAAACCAAGATCGTCAATAGCTACCGCGTCGCCTGCGACGGCGGTGAGGGCCCGCTGGGCCATCCGCGCGTCTGGCTGCAAATCCCCGAGGATCAGGGCTGGATCGAATGCCCCTATTGCGACTGCAAATACATCCACAAGGATTTCGAGGGGAAGGTCTGAGCCGGGGGACCGGGAGACGCGCCGCGCCGCTGCTGCTTCTCTTCATATGATCCAGATACTCGATTCCCGCCGGCCAGGTCTTGGTGCCTGGCTGTTCGGTCGGGCATCGGTCGGACTGTCGTCTTTGGGCGGGTAAGCCCCTAACCATTTCCTCCTCGGATAAAGTCGTGCGGCGGCCCAGGTTCTTTGCAGACACGGCGCTTTCAACTATAGAGAGAGCGCGCGACAGTCTCGCCTCCCAACCCGCCAAGGACCCGCCCTGTGACATCCGAAATCGACACAGCCACCATCGTTGCCGAGCGGCAACGCTATTTCACGCCGCGCTGGTTCTTGGA
Source organism: Pseudodonghicola xiamenensis DSM 18339 (assembly GCF_000429365.1). Taxonomy (GTDB): domain Bacteria; phylum Pseudomonadota; class Alphaproteobacteria; order Rhodobacterales; family Rhodobacteraceae; genus Pseudodonghicola; species Pseudodonghicola xiamenensis. The sequence continues at coordinate 4,576 of NZ_AUBS01000050.1, forward strand.
CCTTCTGGCGGCGCGGCTGTCGCTGGGTGACACGTTCTGGATCGGCGGTTTCGGGACCGTGCTGGTCTTTGTCCCCTTCGGCTTCGCTCTGTTCCTTGTCGCGCATTGGGTCCTCTCCCCCGGACAGTTTCGTATCCTGATGGGCGGCTGGATCACCTTTCTGACTCTGTTTCATGCCGCCCTATGGACGGCCATTGTCCGAACTGCCTGGCGCACGCCACAGGTCGGCGGTTGGCGATGGGTCGGCGTTCTGGTCGCCCTGTTCAATGTCGCCGCCATGGCGACGATGGCCTATCTGTTCTGGACCGGGGCAATCGCGCTGGTGCCTGGCCTGCAGCGCTGAAGCGACGGACAAGCCCCCCCCATTCCCCACTGGCCCCCGCCCCGCACGCATGGCATTACGGGCGGGCATCACCAGCTAGCGGAGACGAGGCCATGACATTCGGAAAAGGCTGCCACCTGCACCTGATCGACGGCTCTGCCTTCATCTTCCGTGCCTTTCACGCACTGCCGCCCCTGACCCGCAAGTCCGACGGGCTGCCGATCGGGGCGGTCTCCGGCTTCTGCAACATGCTGCAGAAATACGTCGAGGACGCCAGCGGCCCCGATGCGCCGACCCATGTGGCGGTGATCTTCGACAAGGGAAGCCATACCTTCCGCAACGATATGTATGACCTCTACAAGGCCAACCGCGAAGAGATGCCAGAGGCGCTGCGCCCGCAGATGCCGCTGACCCGCCGCGCGACCGAGGCCTTCAACATCGCCTGCAAGGAACTCGAGGGCTATGAGGCCGACGATATCATCGCCACGCTTTCGGTGCAGGCGCGCGAGCTGGGCGGGCGGGTGACCATCATCAGTTCGGACAAGGATCTGATGCAGCTTGTCGGCGGCGGGGTCGAGATGCTCGACGCGATGAAAAACCGCCGCATTGACGTCGACGGCGTGCGCGAGAAATTCGGCGTCGGCCCGGAACGGGTGGTCGATGTTCAGGCTCTAGCCGGCGATTCGGTCGACAACGTGCCGGGGGCGCCCGGCATCGGCATCAAGACCGCCGCCTTGCTGATCAATGAATTCGGCGATCTGGAAACCCTGCTGGATCGCGCTGAAGAGATCAAGCAGCCCAAGCGCCGCCAGACCCTGATCGAAAAACGCGACCAGATCGAACTCAGCAAGAAGCTGGTGCAACTCGACACCAATACGCCGCTGGATTTCACCCTGGACGATCTGGAAGTGAAAGAGCCCGATCCCGATGTCCTTCTGCCCTTCCTGGCAGAGATGGAATTCCGCACCCTGTCGAAGCGCATCGCCGACAAACTGGGGGCGGAGGCGCCGGTGATCGCCGATACCCCGGTGCAGGCGGCGGGCGATGATCCGGCGCCGGAGGCCGTGCCCTTCGACGCGTCAGCATATGAGTGTGTCCGTGACCTTGAGACGCTGGAGAAATGGGTCGCCGCGATCCGCGACCGGGGCGTGGTGGCGGTGGATACAGAAACCACCGGACTGGACGAAATGACCGTCGACCTGGTGGGGATCTCGCTCTCCACCGCGGCGGGCAAGGCCTGCTATATCCCGCTGACCCACAAGACAGGGGCGAGCGACGACCTGTTCGGCGGCGCGACGCTGGTCGAGGGGCAAATCCCGCTCGACGATGCACTGGCCTGCCTGAAGCCGGTGCTCGAGGATGACGCCATCCTCAAGATCGGGCAGAACATGAAATACGACGCCAAGATTTTCGCCCGCTACGGGGTGAAGGTGGCGCCGATCGACGACACCATGCTACTGTCCTATGCGCTGCACGCAGGCCTGCACGGCCATGGCATGGATACGCTGAGCGAACGCTATCTGGGGCATGAACCGATCCCGATCAAACCGCTGCTGGGATCGGGCAAATCAGCGATCACCTTCGATTTCGTCCCGATCGAAGAGGCCTCCGCCTATGCTGCCGAGGATGCCGATATCACCTGGCGCCTGTGGGAGACCTTCAAGCCGCAGCTTCACCGTGAAAAGGTGACCACGGTCTACGAAACGCTGGAGCGCCCGATGGTCCCGGTCCTGGCCGAGATGGAAATGGCCGGCGTCAAGGTCGACCGCGAGGTGCTGAGCCGGATGTCCAACGCCTTCGCCCAGAAGATGGCAGGGCTCGAGGCCGAGATTCACGAGTTGGCGGGAGAGACCTTCAATGTCGGCTCGCCCAAACAGTTGGGCGAAATCCTGTTTGACAAGATGTCGCTGCCGGGCGGTAAGCGCGGCAAGACCGGCGCCTATGCCACCGGAGCCGATGTGCTGGAGGATCTGGCCGCCGAAGGCCACGATCTGCCGGCCCGGGTGCTGGATTGGCGGCAGTTGTCGAAACTGAAATCGACCTATACCGACGCGCTGCAGGACCACATCAACCCCGAAACCGGGCGGGTGCATACCTCTTATATCATATCGGGGGCGGCGACCGGACGGCTGGCATCGACCGATCCGAACCTGCAGAACATCCCCGTGCGCTCAGAAGAAGGCCGCCGCATCCGCGAGGCCTTCGTGGCGGACGAGGGCAAGCTGCTGCTCAGCCTCGACTACTCCCAGATTGAACTGCGCATCCTGGCGCATATGGCCGATCTGCCGGCGATGAAACAGGCCTTCGCCGAAGGCCAGGATATTCACGCCGCCACCGCATCGGAAATGTTCAACGTGCCGCTGGACCAGATGACGCCCGAGATTCGGCGGCAAGCCAAGGCGATCAACTTCGGGGTGATCTACGGGATTTCCGGCTTCGGCCTGGCCCGCAACCTGCGCATCCCACGGGCCGAGGCGCAGGGCTTCATCGACAGCTATTTCGAACGGTTCCCCGGCATCAAGGACTATATGGAAGAAACCAAGGCCTTCGCCAAGGAACACGGGTTTGTCCGCACCCTGTTCGGCAGGCGCGTCCATACGCCCGAGATCAATGCCAAGGGGCCGCGCGCCGGCTTTGCCTATCGCGCCGCGATCAACGCACCGATCCAGGGCACCGCGGCCGATATCATCCGCAGGGCGATGATCCGCATGCCCGCCGCAATCGCCGACCTGCCCGCAAAGATGCTGCTGCAGGTGCATGACGAACTGATCTTCGAAGTCGATGAAAACGCCGTCGATACCGTCACGGCCCGTGCCCGCGAGGTGATGGAAGGCGCCGCCGACCCGGCCGTTCACCTGAACGTCAAACTGGTGGCAGATGCCGGTCAGGGCCGGAACTGGGCCGAAGCCCACTGATCCCCACCCCCTTCGTGCCCGGCCCCTCAGGCCGGGCGCAGCGCTTTCGATCTAGGCGCCGAAGCCCGACATCCAGCCCAGGCTATCCTCGGTCTTCGCCGTGGTCGGGCGATATTCGGCGCTGATCCAGCCATCATAGCCGCTGGAGGCAATCGCCGCGAAAAGCGACGGGAAATAGATTGGCCCCTGATCCAGCCGGGGTTCGGTGCGTTCCGGCGGTGCGCCAAGCTGGACATGGCGGACCAGCGGGCGGAATTTCTCCCACACCGCCAGCGCGTCGCCATGGATCTTCTGCGAATGATAGCTGTCGTATTGCAGCCCCAGATTGGGCCGGTCCACCCGGTTCAGCACCCGGGCGGCGATATCGTAATCGCTGAGGAAATAGCCCGGCTGATCGCCCAGGTTCAGCGGTTCGATGGTGAAAAGCTGGTCCGGGGCCAGATCAGCCAGCCAGAGCAGGTTGTCGACCAGCGCATCCTCTGCCTCGATCCCTTGGGTATAGCCCGACATCACGTGAATCGCATCCGGCGCCAGCGGCGCGGCATAGTCCAGCACGGCCTCCATCGCCGCGCGAAAGCCCTCCTCGCCGCCAGGCAAGGCCGGATGATCGGGCGCCACGCTGAGGGGCGGCGCATTGATCAGCGCCAGTTTCAGCCCGGCGCCGTCCAGCGCATCGCGAATCTGTTGCGCGGGGATTTCATAGGGAAACAGAATCTCCACCCCCTCGAAACCGGCGTCTTTGGCGGCCTGGAACCGGGTCGGAAACGACCGCTCGGGGAAGAGGTGGGAAATATTGGCGGCAAGTTTCGGCATCAGGTCTTCCTTCGGGGCAACGTATGGGTCGGCAGAATACCGACGCCCGGTTCAGGCCGCCTCAAGCTCTGCCGAGGGGATGATGGGAAAGAACTGCCCCGATGACCAGACCCCGAACCAGCCGTCGTGGTGCTGGCCGAGATCGACCAGGCGATAAAAGCTCTTGCGGTCGATCAACGCCTCAAGATTGGTCCGGACCAGCACATAGGGCGACGGCTCGCCAGTCTCAGGATCGCGAACCACCCGGATCGGATGATCGGGGCCGGCGACAGAGACATCGCCGGTCTTGGTGGTGAAGGTCAGCACCTGATCGCAGCCCTCCCCCTCCGCCTCGAAATCCACCGCCAGGAAGGGCGCGTCATCGACGGTGATCCCCACCTTCTCGACCGGGGTGACCAGGAAATACTTTCCATCTTCCTTCTTAAGAATCGAGGAGAACAGCTTGACCAATTCCGGCCGCCCGATCGGGGTGCCAAGATAGAACCACGTTCCGTCCCGCGCGATCCGCATGTCGAGATCGCCGCAGAAATCCGGGTTCCACAGATGCACAGGCGGAAGCCCGCGCGTTTTCGCGGCACGTACCGCATTGGCGATACCGTCAGCCGAGGGTGTCACAGGTTTTTGTCCGCTCATCGCTTTTGCCATTTTCTTCGCGCAGGTTACACTAACACCATATAAGCCCGACGAAAGGCCCACGAAAGGAATCCCATGTCTGACCCCGCCGATCTGGTCGCCGAGATTGAGGCGCTCGAAGACAAGCTGGCCCGTGCCAAGGCGTCGATCACCCGCCGTTTCATCGGCCAGGAGCGGGTGGTCGAGCTGACGCTGACCGCGCTTCTGTGCGGCGGTCACGCGCTGCTGATCGGGCTGCCCGGGCTGGGCAAGACCCGGCTGGTCGAAACCCTGTCCACCGTGATGGGGCTGCAGGGCAACCGCATCCAGTTCACCCCAGACCTGATGCCAGCCGATATCCTGGGGTCCGAGGTTCTGGACACCGCCGCCGACGGCAGCCGCGCCTTCCGCTTCGTGCCCGGGCCGATCTTCTGCCAGTTGCTGATGGCGGATGAGATCAACCGCGCCAGCCCGCGCACCCAGTCGGCGCTGTTACAGGCGATGCAGGAACATGTGGTGACCGTGGCCGGGCAGGATCGCCCGCTTGGCCCGCCCTTCCACGTGCTGGCAACGCAGAACCCGATCGAGCAAGAGGGCACCTATCCGCTGCCCGAAGCGCAGCTCGACCGGTTTCTGGTGCAGATCGACGTGCCCTATCCGGATCGCGAGACCGAGCGGAACATCCTACTTTCCACCACCGGGGTGAGCGAGGAAGCCGCGACCGAGGTATTTGCCGTGGCCGAGCTGCTGGAGGCCCAGACCCTGCTGCGGCGGATGCCGGTGGGCGAGTCGGTGGTCGAGATGATCCTCGATCTGGTGCGCGCCTTCCGGCCCGAGGAACCGGGCGTATCGGACCGTGTCGCCGAAACCGTCGCCTGGGGCCCCGGCCCGCGCGCGGCGCAGGCGCTGATGATGACGGTCCGCGCCCGGGCTCTGCTGCAAGGCCGCCTCGCCCCCAGTGTCGAGGATGTGCTGAACATGGCGCGCCCGGTGCTGAGCCACCGGATGGCGCTGACCTTCGCCGCCCGCGCCCGGGGCGACAGCCTGGCCGAGCTGATCGACGACACCGCCGCCGGCCTGATCCGGGCCGAGGCCGCGGCGTGATCACCGCCCCCCATCTGCGCGCCCGCGCCGAAGCGGAGGCCGCCAGCCTGCCGCCCTTGCTGGCGCGTGCCGACCAACTGGCAGGTACTGTCCTATTGGGCGAACACGGTCGCCGGCGCGCCGGGATGGGGGATGATTTCTGGCAATACCGCCCGGCCCAGCCCGGCGACAGCCGGCGGATGATCGACCACCGCCGCTCGGCCCGGGGCGATCAGCAATTCGTGCGCGAACGCGAATGGCAGATCGCGCAATCGGTGATGCTCTGGGTCGATCGCGGCGCCTCGATGCGCTTCGCCTCCTCCGAGGCACTGCCGCAAAAGGCCGACCGAGCCCGCCTGCTGGGGCTGGCGCTGGCAATCCTGTTGGTACGCGGCGGCGAACGGGTGGGGCTGACCGGCACCACCCTGCCACCCCGGCGTGGGCAGACGCAGATCCTGCGGCTGGCCGAGGCCTTTATCGAAGACGCCGCCACCGATTACACCCCGCCCGAACACCGGGCGATGATCCCGCATGCGCGGGCGGTCTTCATCTCTGACTTCCTGGGCGAGATGCAGGAGGTCGAACTGGCGCTGACCAAGGCGGCCGACCGTGGCGTGCGCGGCGTCCTGCTGCAACTGCTCGACCCGGCAGAGGAAGACTTTCCCTTTCAGGGCCGCACCATCTTTGAAAGCGTCGGCGGCACGCTTCGCCATGAAACCCTGAAGGCCGGCGATCTGCGTGCCCGCTATCTCGATAGGCTGGCGGAACGGCGCGACCGGCTGAATCGGCTTTGCCGGGTCACCGGCTGGCAATTCGGCACCCATCATACCGGGGAAAGCGCACAATCGGCGCTGCTGTGGCTTTACCGCGCATTGGACGGGGGCAGCCGATGACAACTGTTCTGGGCATCGGCTTTACCGCGCCTTGGCTGTTGATCGGGCTTGCGGCGCTGCCGATCCTCTGGCTGATCCTGCGCGCCATCCCGCCGGCACCGGTACGGCGGCGGTTTCCCGGCGTGGCGCTGCTGCTGGGTCTGAAGGATGACGAGGCAACCTCGGACCGAACGCCCTGGTGGCTGATGCTGATCCGCATGCTGGCGCTGGCCGCGATCATCCTGGGCCTGGCCGGTCCGGTGCTGAACCCGCAGCAACAGGCGCCCGGGCGCGGGCCGCTCCTCTTCGTACTTGACGCCGACTGGGCCGGCGCCCCCCGCTGGGCCGATCGGATCGCCCATCTCGAGGCCCAATTGGCCGAAGCGGGCCGCGCTGAACGGCCGGTGGCGATTCTGGCCCTGACCGCTCCCGAGCCGCTGCAATTCCAATCTGCCGATGCCTGGCGCAGCCGCCTGCCCGGGCTGAAGCCCGCCGCCTGGTTGCCGACCGAGGCGCAACTGGCGCAGGCCAGCGCCGAGGTTCAGGCCGCCACCGAAAACTTCGATACTCGCTGGCTTGGCGACGGACTCGCCTATCCCGGGCGCACAGCATTGATCGCAGCGCTGCAGGCGAAAGGCGCGCTCACGGTCTATGAAACCGGCCAGCCGGTGATCGGCATCGGCCCGGCCAGCTTTCAGGACGGGGCGATTCACCTGACGCTTCACCGATCTCGTCCCGGCGCGGCGCGCGAGGTATCGGTACTGGCCCAGGGGCTCGACCCCGCCGGCACACCGCGGGTTCTGGCCAGTACGCCGGCGCGTTTCGAGGATGGCGTGCTGAGTGCCGATCTGGCGCTGTCGCTGCCGGCGGAACTGCGCGCCCGGGTCACCCGGTTCGAGGTACAGGGTCAACGCTCTGCCGGGGCCACGACGCTGACCGACGACCGCCTGCGCCGGCGCGAAGTGGCGCTGATCGCGGGCCGTGAGAATCGCGAGGGGCTGGAGCTGCTGGCGCCGCTGCATTACCTGCAGCAGGCCCTGAAACCCTCGGCCGATCTGCTGCATGGCGGGCTGATGGAGCTGCTGCCGGCAAATCCCGACGTGATCGTGCTGGCCGATGTCGCCACCCTGGCGCCGGCGGAACAGGCCGCGCTGACCGATTGGGTGGAAAAGGGCGGCCTGCTGCTGCGCTTCGCCGGCCCCCGCCTGGCCGCCAGCGATGTGTCCCGTGCCGAGGAAGACCCGCTGATGCCGGTGCGCCTGCGCAGCGGCGGCCGCACCGTCGGCGGCGCAATGAGCTGGGGCGCCCCCAAGACGCTGGCCCCCTTCCCTCCCGATTCCCCCTTTGCCGGCCTGCCGATCCCGGCGGATGTCTCAGTCACCGCGCAGGTCATGGCGCAACCTGACCCGACGCTGGCCGACCGGGTGATCGCGGCGCTGACCGATGGCACGCCGCTGGTCACCCGCAAGGACCTGGGACAGGGGCAGGTCGTATTGTTTCACGTGACGGCGAATGCCGAATGGTCCTCTCTGCCGCTGTCGGGGCTTTTCGTGCAGATGCTGGAACGGCTCGCCATCTCTTCCGCCGCCAAACCACCCTCGGCCGAGGAGCTGGAGGGCACCACCTGGCGACCGGTGCAGGTGATGGACGGCTTCGGCACGCTGTCGGACGCGGGCACCCTGCCCGGCGTCGATGGTCCCGCCCTGGCGGCCGCGCCGCTCGGCCCCGATCTGCGCCCCGGTCTCTATGACAGCGGCAAGCGGCGGCTGGCGCGCAATGTGCTGGGGACCGATGATGTGTTGATCCCCGCCGACTGGCCCGCCGACGTGCCGGTCGAGACCATGGCAGAGACCCCCGAACGCCCGATCGGCGGCCCGCTGCTGGCCTTGGCGCTGATCCTGCTGGCACTCGACGTGATCGCCTCTCTCGCGCTTGGTGGCCGGCTGCTGCCGCAGCGGGGGCGGATCGCCGTGGTCGCCTTGGCCCTGCTGACCACCCTGCCGCAGGGGGGGCTGCAAGCGCAGGAGCCGCGCCCGCAACCGACTGAGGCCGAGACCGACTTTGCCATCAGCGCCGCCAGCGAACTGACCCTCGCGCATGTGCTGACCGGCGACGCCAAGCTGGACGATATCGCCGAGGCCGGGCTCAAGGGGTTATCGGATACGCTGTTCTTCCGCACCTCGATCGAACCGGCGGAACCCGTCGGCATTGATCTGGAACAGGACGAACTGGCGTTCTTCCCGCTGCTCTACTGGCCAGTCACCCCGAACCAGCCGCACCCCTCGGACGCCGCCTATGCACGGCTGAACGCCTATCTGCGCGCGGGCGGGATGATCCTGTTCGACACCCGCGACGCCGATGTCGCAAGTTTCGGTGCCGCCAGCCCCAACGGGAGAAAATTGCAAGAGCTCGCCGCGCCGCTGAACATCCCGCCGTTGGAGCCGGTTCCGCGCGACCACGTGCTGACGCGCACCTTCTACCTGCTGCAGGACTTCCCCGGCCGCAGCGCCAATGCCCCGGTCTGGGTCGAGGCCGCGCCGCCCGATGCCGAGCAGATCGAAGGCATGCCCTTCCGCAATCTCAACGACGGGGTGACGCCGGTAGTGATCGGCGGTAACGACTGGGCCGGCGCCTGGGCGGTGGATCGCAACGGCAACCCGCTGTTGCCGGTCGGGCGCGGCATGATGGGCGAACGGCAGCGCGAATTGTCGCTGCGCTTTGGCGTCAATCTGGTGATGTATGTGCTGACCGGGAACTATAAGTCCGATCAGGTCCATGTCCCCGCCCTTCTCGACAGGCTGGGACAATGACCGGTTCAATCGTCTTCGATCCGCTGCTGCCCTGGCCCGCGCTCGCCGCGCTGGCGGGGCTGACTGCGCTGGCGGTGGCGCTGGCGCTCTGGCGCGGGCTGTCGGGCTGGGGATTGCGTCTGCTGGCGGGGGCCGTGGTTCTAGCGGCGCTTTCCGGCCCCTCCTATCAGCAGGAGGACCGAACGCCCCTCAGCGATATCGTCCTGCTGCTTGAAGACGACAGCGCCAGCCAGGGCCTGTCGGACCGCGCAGCACAGACCAGGGCCGCCGCCGATGCGCTGGCGCGCGAGATCGCCGGGCGACAGAACACCGAACTGCGCCGCATCCGCGTGCCGGACGGCACCGGCGATGACGGCACCCAATTGATGACCGCACTTGCCACCGCGCTGGCCGAAGAACCCCGCGCCCGCGTCGCCGGGATCATCGCGCTGTCGGACGGACGCATCCACGATATCGACCGCACGCCCGATCTGCCAGCGCCGCTGCACCTGCTGCTGAGCGGCCACAAGACCGACTGGGACCGCCGGCTGATCGTCCGCAACGCCCCCGCCTTCGCCATCATCGGCGAATCCGTCACTCTGACCCTGCGGATTGAGGATAGCGGCGCCGCCCCGAAGGGCGCCCGCATGGCACCGCTGGATATCTCGGTTGACGGCAGCGCGCCGGAGCGGTTCCAGGTGCCGATCGGCCGCGACATCGACCTGCCGCTGACCCTGCCGCATGGCGGCCGCAACGTGATCCGCTTTTCCGTCCCCGCGGCAGAGGGCGAGCTGACCGACCGCAACAACTCTGCGCTGATCCAGATGAACGGGGTGCGCGACCGGCTGCGCGTGCTGCTGGTCTCGGGCGAGCCGCATGCCGGCGGGCGCACCTGGCGCAACCTGCTGAAATCCGACAGCTCGGTCGATCTGGTGCATTTCACCATCCTGCGCCCGCCGGAGAAACAGGACGGCGTGCCGGTGGAAGAATTGTCACTGATCGCCTTTCCCACGCGGGAGCTGTTCATGGAGAAGATCCACGATTTCGATCTGATCATCTTCGACCGCTACAAGCGGCGCGGCATCCTTCCGGCGCTCTATCTCGACAATGTCGCCGAATACGTCCGTGGCGGTGGCGCCGTGCTGGTCGCCGCCGGCCCGGACTTCGCCAATGCCGCAAGCATTTATCGCTCGCCGCTGGCGCCGGTGCTGCCGGCCCGCCCCAGCGCCCGGGTGATCGAGGAGCGCTATCGCCCCACCGTCAGCGATCTGGGCAAGCGCCACCCGGTCACCGCCGATCTGGGGGATGGTGCCACCTGGGGGTCCTGGCTCAGGCAGATCGAGGTCGAGCAGACCTCGGGCGAGGTGGTGATGACCGGATACGAGGGCAAGCCACTCCTGATCCTCAACCGGGTGGGCGAGGGGCGGGTGGCGCTTCTGGCCTCGGATCACGCTTGGCTCTGGACCCGGGGGTACGAGGGCGGCGGGCCACAACTGGAATTGCTACGGCGGCTGGCCCATTGGATGATGAAGGAACCCGAGCTGGAGGAGGAGGTGCTGACCGCCGAGGCCACCGGGCAGACCATGCGCATCATCCGCCGCACCCTGGGCGACGCGGTGGGACCGGTGACGGTGACCCGCCCCGATGGCAGCGACGAGACGGTAACCCTGCGCGAGGTCTCGCCGGGCCGCTACGAGGCCACCTATCGCGGGCCTCAGATCGGGCTCTATCGCCTCGCCGAAGGCGAGCAGCGCGCAGTGATCGGGCTGGGGCCGGCGGCGCCGAAGGAATTCGAACAGACCATCGCCACCGGTGCGGTGATGGAAGCGGCGATCGACGCCACGCGCGGCGGCATCCTGCGGCTTGAGGACGGCATCCCGCGGCTGCGCGACGTGCGCGAGGGCCGACCCGCCGCGGGGCGCGGCTGGATCGGCCTGGCCCCGCGCGGCGCCTACGAGACCCGCGACGTGCGCCAGACGCCGCTGCTGCCGGCCTGGCTGGTGCTGCTGCTGGCCTCGGCCCTGATCCTGGCCGGCTGGTTGCGGGAGGGGCGGCGGTGACCCGCGGCCCCGCTCCCTCGAGTGTGTTGCCGGACGTATCGCGCTAGGCTCGGCGCCGAGGAGCGCTTCGCGCCCAGAGTGACGGATGCTGCACGCAGCTTAGACCTCTACTTGTGAAAATACGTGTTGCCCGGCCCTACCAGGAGTTCCCTGTCACGCGGCTGTAGCAAAATAGCGATAGGGGCGGCTGCACGATGTGAAAGGGGGTCGGTTTTGACAACTTGGTTTTCGGATAAGGTCGAAAAACGCGGAAGTGAAATTGAAGGGCGGGGCCTATTCTGCGTCGCATCTATACAGGCGGGCGAAACCGTCGTCGTGAAAGGCGGTCACGTCTTTGACCGGAAGAAGAGGGACGCGCTCGCCAAGACGCTTGGCCCTGCGGAAATCCAGATCGACGATCATTTGTTCATCGGCCCTGTGACGCAGGAGGAGCGGGAAGCGTCGATGATGTGTCTCAATCACTCATGCGACCCCAACGTGCAGATCGTCGGGCAAATTACGTTTCGTGCCATGCGCGATATCGATCCCGGCGAAGAGCTTACCTTTGACTACGCGACTGGCGATGACGATGACTGGGAAATGGAATGCGCCTGCGGCGCGCCTTGCTGCCGGGGTCAGGTGAGCGGACGGGACTGGAAGATGCCTGAACTCCAGCGACGTTATGCCGGGAAGTTTTCCGACTATCTCCAGAGACGGCTGACGAAGCAAAGCGCCTGAAAGCGGACCGTCAGGATAATGAAACGAACGGCAGCTTTGTCCCGTATTCCGTTGAAAAAGTCTGTTCTTCGGCGGCTGTGATGTTGTCTGTCGAAAGGGCGTGCCGTGCGCCAGTCATGCCAGGCGGGCGTTTTGGGGGGGTGGGAGGAGCTTTGCGAGCTTCCTGAGGTTCTGGGCGGTGGCTGCGAGGTGGAATTCGTCGCGTGCGCCGCATGGGCCGCGCAATCGGAGCCGTCCCAAACCGAGGATGCGTTTGAGGTGGGCGAACAGCATCTCGACCTTCTTTCTGAGCTTGCAGGAGATCGCGTATTGCCTGGTTTGGGCGATGGCGCGGGCCACGTCGCGAGAGGGTTCAAAGATCGACGGGGTGACCTTGCGCTGCG
>NZ_AUBS01000051.1 GCF_000429365.1 Pseudodonghicola xiamenensis DSM 18339
GCGGAACATCGTCCGGAACGCGGTCCGTTCTGGTGCGACGGAACTCACCTGCGAGCGCAGTGTTCCGCCGCAGCCGAAGATCGGCCCCTGGAAGGCCGAGCTTGATCGGATGCTTGAGGAGAACGCGCGCAAGCCCAAGCGCGACCGGTTCACCCGCATCCGTCTGTTCGAGGAGTTGCGGGTCCTCGGCTACGCAGGCGGATATCATGCGGTGCGGCGCTATGCTGCGGCGTGGGCTAAGTCGGAACGCGAGGCATCAGCCGCCGCCTATGTGCCGCTGACCTTCGCGCCTGGAGAAGCCTACCAGTTCGACCGGAGCCACCAGATCGTCCTGATCGATGGTGAGACCATGACGGTGAAGGTCGCTCATGTCCGGCTGTGCCATAGTCGAATGCTCTTCGTCAGGGCCTATCCACGCGAGACGCAAGAGATGGTATTCGACGCACACGACCGGGCATTTGCCTTCTTCGGCGGCGCCTGTGCGCGGGGCATCTACGACAATATGAAGACAGCGGCGGAGACGATCTTCGTGGGCCGGGAGCGTGCCTACAATCGCCGCTTCCAACAGATCTGCGGGCACTATCTTGTCGACCCGCCGTCCATTGGGCTTGAACCGATGGCGCCTCAATGAACGGCCCTGCACGCCTGCATCGGGATGGGAGAGAGGCCAGGTCGAGAACCAGGTCGGTGTGGTGCGCCGGCGCTTCTTCGTGCCGCGACCGCGCTTCAAAAGCCTTGCCGAACTGAATGCTTGGCTGCGAGATCGCTGCTTGGCTTGGGCCAAGTCCCACCCGCACCCCGAGCTGCGCGAGCGATCGTCCTGGAACGTCTTCGAGGCTGAGCGCCCAAGCCTTGTGCCCTATGCTGGCCCCTTCGACGGATATCATGCGGTGCCGGCCTCGGGCTCGAAGACCTGCCTCGTCCGGTTCGACAACAACCGCTACTCAGTCGAGGCTCATGCCGTCGGCCGTCCCGTCGAGAGCCGCGCCTATGCTGAACGCGTCGAGCTCTGGCAAGATGGAAAGCTCGTGGGGGAGCATGCGCGCGTCTTCGGAGGCGGCAAAGATGTCGACGACCCGCTGCACTACATCCCCGTGCTCGCACGGAAACCCGCCGGGAAGAACACCCAATGGCGATCGGCAGATGGTGGATGTTCTCAGCGCGGTTCTGACGGATGGGCTGGATGCTGTCGAAGCAGCCTGCGCTGAAGCGCTCGAGGAAGGCGTGCATTCCTCCGCCGTTGTTCTCAACATTCTGGCGCGCCGTCGGGAACCCGCGCCACCCCTGGCAATCACCACGCCGGACGCGTCACGCCAAAGGCGTGCCTTCGGCACGACGCCTAGGCTGCCAGCCGGTTGCCGATTGCACCCGCTACGACAGCCTCAGGCGACGAGATCATGGAAAGATCAAAGGTTCTGGACGCGATGGGCCAGCTCAAGCTCTGCGGAAGGAGGGCGGCATATGACGAGATCATCGCGACCGCGGTGAAGCGCCAACACGAACTCGGCAGATCGTGGGCGACCTTCTGCATGCCGAGATCAATGAGAAGCAGGCACGCTCGATCAAATACCAGATGACCATCGCGAAGCTGTCACTTGCCAGGGAAGTCAACGCGTTCGACCTTGAGGAGACGCCGGTCAATGAAACGCTGGTGCGCGACCTCGTCAGCGCGGAGTTCCTCGAGCAGCAGCGCAACGTCGTGCTCATCCACTGCCCGGCAGGGCATCGCGCAGCGATGTCCCGAGAGGGGGTGGCACCGGGACCGGCAAGTCGCATCTGGCTGTCGGGATTGCCCGGGCCTGCATCCGCAGCGGCAAGAGGGGCCGCTTCTTCAACATCGTCGACCTGGTGAACAAGCGCGATGCCGAGGCACGCGACGACAGGCAAAGACGCATCGCCGATCTCCTCTGTCGGATGGACTTCGTGATCCTCGACGAGCTTGGCTACCTGGCATTCGCCCAGACAGGCGGGCAACTGCTGTTCCACCTGATCAGTCGCCTCTACGAACGCACCTCGATCATCGTCACCACCAATCTGGACTTCGGTGAATGGCCCAGCGTCTTCAGCGACGCAAAGGTGATGACCGCGCTTTTGGATCGCCTCACCCACCACTGCGACATCATCGAAACCGGCAACGAGAGCTGGCGCTTTAAGACACGCGCCTGATCAGCTGGCCCGAGCCGGCTGCGCGACTTGGGGGCGACGCCCCCCCGGGCAAGCTGTGCCAAACGAGAGGGGCATTATTCGACGCCGATAGCGGGCCAAAGTTCGCTGCCGATTGACAGCGCGGATTACCGCGGCGACCCGGACCTCAGATGCGTGGTGGTCATCTCCAGCAAAACGCGCCCTGCCTTTCCGGTGATCGCCGTTCCGACCACCACGACCTGACGGCCGCGCCTGATGCAGCGCGCCGTCGCGGTCAGGTCGCCATCGCGCTCGTTGGCGAGCAGAACGCTGTGCAGATCGACCGCGACCGGAAAACCCTGGCCGTTTTCCTCCACGGTTTGCAGATCGCCAATGGCGCAATAGGTTGCAACGACATCGGCGAACCAGATGAGCGCACCGGCGTGAACCGTTCCGAACGGGTTGAGCACACCGGGTTGGACGGCCATCCGTCCGATGGCATGATCGACGGATACCTCTTCCACTTCAAAGCGCAGGCTGCCCTCATAGGTGCGGTTCTGGAGCGCCCCCCTGACGTTCATTTCTGTCCTCCCAATTGGCTACGGGCTGTATTTAAAGCGGTCAGCAGCGCGCGAAGATCCTCTTCATCGGTGAAATGACTGGTGATGCAGGCGCGCAGAACCGCCCGCCCCTCGAACTTCGCCGCCGAGATCCAGCTGGGGCCTCGCGCGACAACCTCGCGGGCGATCTCGCCCGGCTCCAGCCCAGTGTCCTCGTCGATGAAGCACAGCACCGCGAGCGGACTGTCATTGACCACCGACCACCCCTCTGCCTCCAGCAGCGCCTTCAGACGTGCCGCCATATCCATCGCGTGCTCCACATGGCACCGGTAGCCCTGCCAGCCCAGCGAGGCCAGCGACAGGAACAGCTTGAGGCCAATGAACCTGCGGGACCACTGCAGACTGTGGGTGTAGGGGTCGAGCGTTTCCGCCGTCTCCCCCGGCATATAGCTGGCCGCGACCCGGAAGGTCTGGGCCAGGCATTCTTCGTGCCGCGTCAGCAGCATCCCCGCCCCCATCGGCACGGCGAACCATTTATGGGCGTCGAGTGTGAGCGTATCGGCCTCTTTGATACCGTCCAGAGCGCCACCAGTTCTCGGCGTGAGAATGGCCGCCCCGCCCCAGGCCGCATCGACGTGAAACCACAGCCGCCCGGCGGCGATCCGTGCGATGTCGGCCAGCGGGTCGATCATGCCGGCATTGGTGGTTCCGGCGGTGGCGCCGACGAAGAACGGGATGTGACCGGCGGCTGCGTCCGCCTCGATCATCGCGGACAGCTTTCCGGTGTCCATTCTGCCGCTCCCGTCCGTCGGCACGAGCCGGACCGCGTTTCGGCCGACCCCGGCCTGATGCGCGATCTTGAGCCAGGCCAGATGGCTTTCGGCCGAGACGTAACAGGTCGGCTGTCCCGGAATGCCGCGTGTCCCCTCCTCCCCATAGGCAGGAAACCTGTCCGTCAGCGCCATCAAGAGAGCCGTGTAATTCGCCTCGGCGCCGCCGGAGGTGAAATGCCCTGCGGTGTGAACCGCTGTCCAGCCGAACCGTTCCGCGATGGCGTTGATGGTATAGCGCTCGATCTCTACCGCCGCCGGCGCATGCGACCAGACCGCGAGTTGTGGGTTGATCGTTGCGGTGATCTGATCCGCGAGGATGCCCGGGAACGCGACACTGGGGTTGAACAATCCCATATAGCCCGGGTGCATCATGTGCACGTTGCCCGCCACAAGCAGGTCGATGACATCGCGCGCGGCCGTCTCGACCGCGACAGGCGAGGCAAAATCGAACTGGCCGATCCTCCGCCGCAAGTCCGTGATATCGACCGCCGGAGCCGCAGGCCCCTCCTGAATCCTGTCGATAGCATCGACAAGCATCCCGTTCAGCTTGTCCTGTATGTCGTTTCGTCTGGCTTGGGGCGGCCACATCGTCGTTTCGTCTTGCTTTGCCATTCTCGGAAACTCTTCTGTCTCATCAACGTTTGATTTCAACTTGGGCAACCGTTCAGACAGAGGCGACCCGTTTCTTGCGAAAAGACGCGCGTCGTCCTCAGATTGCCTCCCGCTGAAATCGCCACCCCTCCCCATTTCCAATGGACCGCAGAGGCGCCACGCATCAAGCGAAGTTACCCGCGCACAGCGCTGCGGAAGGCCGACGATAGCGCGTCAATCGCGCTGCGGCTGTCCGCGGTCGTGGCCCGGGAATGCAGCGCGATGGGCAGATGCGGCAGCGCTGGCAGCCCGAGCCCGGCGCCGACATCAACCGCTTCCGGTGGCAGCATGCGCGGCGACAGGGCGGCAATGCCGAGCCGCGCCATGACCGCGGCCGACACGGCGGCAACCCCGCCGCCCACGAAGACCTCCCGCCAGGCAAGCCCCGCCGCATCCAGCGTCTCGCAGGCCAGCTTTCGCATGCCGCAAGGATCGGGCATCGTGGCCAAGGGCAGCGGCAGCCCCTCTCGATGGCTCCAGCCGGGGGCGGCAAACCAGCCGATCCTTTCCCGGCACAGGATCGTCCCATCGTCCCGATCCGCGTCGAACCGGACGATCGCCACATCCAGCTCGCGCCGGTCGAACTGCTGCAACAGCGCATCTGACGACCCGATCTGAATTTCGATCACCAGCTGCGGCGCCTCGGCATTGATCCGGGCGATCACCGCCGGCAATTCCGGCCCCGCCACATGGTCGCTGATGCCAATGGTCAGGCGCTGGCGCGGTTCGATCACCATGGCCAGCGCACGATCATGCGCCTCCAGCAGGATGCGCGCATGCTGCAGAAATTCCGTGCCCTGCTGCGTCAGATCGACGTGGCGCGGGGTGCGATCGACAAGCCGGCAGCCCAACCGCTCCTCCAGCCGCTTCAGTTTCAGACTGATGGCCGATTGCGAAACCTGCGTCGCCCGGGCGGCGCGGGTAAAACTGCCAAGTTCGGCGATCCGGACAAAGGCCCTCACCGCATCCAGATCGAGAGGGGCGTTTATCATTTCAAATCCTCATCACTGAAATAGCAGTGGATAGGATACCAAAATAATCAGGCGCGTCTAACATGGCTTGCGGAACACTCAGAAAGGACCCCCAGAATGCCACTGCTCCACATCTCTCTGCGCGCCGGAAAACCCGACAGCTACCGGCAGGCGATCTTCGACGGGCTCTATCGTGCGATGACCGAGGTGTTCGACGTGCCCGAGGACGATCAGTTCATGGTCATCACCGAACATGAGGCCGCCAACTTCCGCTATGGCGCCTCTTATCTGGATATCGCGCGCAGCGACGATCTGGTGTTCATCCAAATCACCGCCAATAACACCCGCACGGACGAGCAGAAAAAGGCCCTGTTTCGGCGGATCGTGGAGCTGCTTGGTGAAGCGCCCGGCCTTCGCCCGGAGGACGTTTTCATCAACCTGACCGAGGTGGACAAGGTGAACTGGTCGCTCGGCAACGGCATCGCGCAATATGCCTGAGGTGCGCGTGCGCCTTTCGAAACATGTCAGGAGAGCTGGCCGCGACCTGGCCAGCTCAGCTCCATCTTTTCAGGATCGCGGCCATCAGAGCCTCGGGCCGGTCCTCCTGTACCAGATGCCCGGCATTCGGGATCGGGATGCAGGGGTGATCGGAAAGTATCGCGGCCAATGCCTTGCCCGTCTCATAGGGGATCCAGTCATCATTCCGGCCCCAGAGAACCGTCACCGGGCAATCCATCTTGGCATAGAGCCGCTCGACCTCATCGGTGAAGCGGCGGGCCGTCGCCGGCTTTCCCCCAGCGGATGGCATTGCCCTCGATGATCGTAGTGTTCGGCAGATCCAGCATATTGTGCGTCTCTCATTGGTGATTGGCAGTTGGCGATATGACGCCGGAACCGGAACGGCATCTCAAGTGCCGGGGGGGCGAACCCTGTCGAAGAAGTCGACCAGAAGTTCCGCGATCCTGACGGGTTGGTCCTCGGGCGCGAAATGCCCGGCCTCTTCGACAACGCTCAGCTCCGATCCGGGGATCGCGCGTTGCAGCCGTTCCCCGCAATCGACCGACTGCCAGGCATCTTCTGCCCCCCAGATGATCTTGACCGGCAGCGCGGCCAGCTCGTGCAACCTGTCGGCGATCTCCATCGTATGCCTGGCCTCGTAGGTGCGCGCCTGATGCTGGAAATAGCTGCCCTGGCCGACCGGGCCCGAAATCATCTCCACATAGGACGACAACACATCGTCGGCGAAGGCCGGCTTGTTCCAGACCGCAGACAAGAGCCAATCGCGGAAATGGGCGCGATGGGCGGCGTCAGGGGTCTTGATCAGGGTTTCCAGCCCCGCTTCCAGCTGTTCCTTGGTCCGCTGCGACGGAGAGCTGTCGAAACTGACGGTATCCATGAGCGTGAGCGAGCGGAGCCGCCCGGGTTTGAACACGCCGAAACGCTGCACGATGCCGCCGCCGAAATCATGACCGACGAGATGGATCGTATCCAGCTGCCAATGCGCCAACAGTGCTTCGAGAATCGGGACCTGCGCGCTGATCGAGGTGTCGACGGCCGGAGCCGCAGGGCGTTCGGAAGCACCGTAGCCCAACAGGTCGTAGACATGGACCCGATACCCGGATGCCACCAGTTGCGGCAGCACATTGCGCCAGATCAGCGACGATGAGGGCGTTCCGTGCAGGAGAACGACCGGCGCGCCCTGCCCATGCACGCCATAGGCAATGCGGTTGCCGTTGATCAAGGCGTGCTGCCCGAGGATGCGGTTCATGTCGATCTCCAGTTGCGGGTGTCAGGCGCAACCTAGGCCATGGGCCTATATGACGAAAATGAAATGAATTGATTTAATGATCTAATTTTGTCATGAATATGCCATGGGATCGAAACTGGACATCGGCGCACTTCAGGCGCTTTGCGCGATCAGAGACAATGGCGGAGTAACGCGGGCGGCGCATCGCCTGGCGCTGTCTCAGTCGGCGATCTCCCACAAGATCAGGCGTCTGGAAGAGGCCCTCGGCTGCAAGCTTCTCGACCGGCGCCCGGGGCACCCCGCATTTACGCCGGAGGGAGAGCGCCTGCTGCATTACGCCCGCCGCATGCTTGCGATTCATGACGAGGCGGTCGCCAGCCTCAGCACCGATCCGCTCAACGGTCTGGTCCGGCTGGGCGTGACGGAGGAAACCACACATGGCGCATTGGCCCGCGTTCTCGGCCGCTTCGCCCGGCTTCAGCCCGATGTCACCGTTCTCACGGAAGTGTCCCAGAGCTTGACGATTCAAGCCCAGCTCGACCGGGGCGAAATCGACGTCGGGATCTTCCAGCTTTTTCCCGACCAGCGGCGGACCGATGACACACTGCTATCCGAGTCGAAGCTTGCCTGGGTCAAAGCCCGCGATCTCGAACTCGACTGGGCGCGACCGCTCCCGTTTCTCGCCTTCGACGAGACCTGTTTTTACCGCCGCTGGGCCATGGACGCCGCGCCTTTGCCGCCACACGGGTTCTCGACCGTCATGCGCTGCGCGAGCCTGTCGGGCATTCTGAGCGCCGTGCGCTCGGGGCTTGGTATCAGCTTGCTCAATGCCGGACATGTCGACGCCGACATGGAAACGATCACCGAAGCGCTCGCCGCGCCTCCCTCCGTCGCCACAGTCGCGCGCCTTGGCAAGAGCGCACAATCGCGAGCGGTTCGCGCCCTGATCCGGCAAATCGTCGAGGAGGACGGCTATCGCGCACTCGGTGTTTCACAGCAGACCGTCCCGACCCGGACGGTTGACGGTTGACGGTTGACGGTGACCTATCTGGAGCGGCGGAAACCTCACGACCTGTTCGACAACAGGAACGCCAGCGCGGCGGACAGCACGCCAAAGGCGCACACACCGCTCCACCCCCAATAGACATAGGCGGCGCCGCCGATCCCTGCGCCAAAGGCACCGCCGGCGAGCATCGTTGCCATGAAAACGGTATTCAGCCGGCTTCGTGCCGTCGGGTCGAGCGCATAGATGCGCGCCTGATTGGCCACCTGCGACGACTGCACCGCAAGATCCAGCACAAGAATGCCGACAACCAGCCCGACAAGGGAGGCTTGCCAGAGCCAGAAAACAAGGAAGGCGATCAGGACAAGGCACGCCCCGATGGAAACGATCGGGCCCGCGCCGTACCGGTCCGACATCGCACCGGCCATGGGCGCTGCCAGAGCTCCGGCCACGCCGACGAGCGCCAGGAGGCCCACAGCCGCACCACCGAGCCCATAGACCGGTTCGGCCAGCAGCAGCGCGAGTGTCGACCAGAATCCGATAAAGGCGGCGAAGATCAGGAATTGCACCGCAACCGCGCGCCTGAGGACGCGATGGCTCCGTATCAGCCGCCAAAGAGAACCGATCAGACGCGGATAGCTCAGGGTGGTCGTCGGCGGGACACGGGGGAGCCAGATCGCCAAGGCGCCACCGATCACAATCATCAGTGCTGCGGCGAACCAGAACACGACGGACCACCCCCAGGTATCGGAGATCAGCCCGCCAACCGCCCTAGCGAGCAGAATACCGATCAGAATGCCCCCCGTCACGGTGCCAAGGACCCGACCGCGCTCCGCCGGCGCGGCGAGATGAACGGCGAGCGGCACGATCTGCTGCGCAACGGTGGCACCCAGACCGACGGCAAGGCTGGCAACCGCAAGCCATATGAAACCGGGAGAGACGGCAGCACCGATGAGCGCAACCGCCAATGCGCCGATCGTCACGAGAATGAGGGATTTGCGTTCAAGCCGGTCTCCGAGTGGCGCCAGAAAGAGAACACCGACAGCATTGCCGATCTGTGTCAGGACCGGCACGGTAACGGCAAAACCGGCGCGCAGGCCGAAATCAGCGGTCAGATGGCCGAGAAGGGCCTGATTGTAATAGCTGTTGGCGACGGCTGCCCCTGCCCCCATGGCCAAGAGGAGAACCAAAGCCGGCGCGAGGCCTTCGGCCTGTATGATGTGCGAGGTTTGCGTGTCCATGTTCGGCAAAAGTACATTCCGGTCTGGTCTGCACAATGCAGTTTTGCTGCCCCCTGATATAGGTTTTCTTGATGGCAACCGGAGCCCAGCCCAGACAGAGCTCAGGAGGTCATGAAATCCCGACCGCGCCCATCGCCCTGATTTCCGCAACCGGGATTTTTGAAACATTCACTTTTCCGAAAGGCCAAAGCTGCCTAGGGTTCGCCCAAAACACCGAGGCAGTACACATGAGGCAGACCACCCCACGCCCCGCATATGGGCGCACGACAAGACCTGTTCCGACTGGATGGAGGACACCGCGTGGTGGGCATCAGCCCCCAGACAAGACCGGTTCAAAAAAGAAACGCCTTGCCGCCGGCTGGAGCAGGATCGTGCCGCTCTGTCTTTCAACGATGACACTGACGGGCATCCAACCGGCCCTCGCCGGGGAAACGGGCAGCATGTGGCAAGCCGCCATGGCTGAGGCGAACTGGGACTGGCGCGCCGGCGATCTCATCTTCCGATCCGGGCTGGACCCGCTTGACGACCAGATCGCTGTCGCCATGGGTGCGTCCTTCGCCTCGGTCGGTGTCCTGCGTGCAAGCAGCGGCGGGCCGCGCGTTGTCTATGTCGATCCCACAGATGGGGTAACCGAAGTGATGCTGTTCGAGTTCATCGAAGGGTTGGATGACGGGGGCTATTCCGTCTACCGGCTCGATGCCGCGACGGTCTGGGACCAGGCTGACAGCCCGATCTCCTACAACGCCCTTCTGGTCGCTTACGGTCAGCCGGCCGATCCCTACAGGTTGCCGGGCGGAGCTGCCTATTACGGCGCCGAACTCGTCTCGCTTGCCGCGCTCGGCGTTGGGGTAACGCTGGGCGCACCCGACCGGATATCGACACTCGCCGACGAGGCTCCCAACCTGAGGGCCGCTTTCCTCGAAGGCTGGCAGGACCATCCCTACTGCGGCTATGTCACGACGAAGACAGAGTGCTGGGAGATCATCGACGACCTCGCGCTCCTGACCACCGCGTCGATCATGGCCGACCCCTCCCTGCGGCAGGTCTACCCGTGACGTGTTTCCACCCACCCCGCTGCCAGCCGACAGGAGCCCCGAATGAAACGCAGAACATTGATCCTGAGCGGCCTCGCCTTGGGCCTGACCGGCCCCGGAACGCAGGCGCGGGCGCAGAGCGCCGAGCGTTTGCGCGAGATAGAGCAAGTGCTTGCCGCCCGGGTCGGCGTCTTTGCCCGCAACATTGACACCGGTGCCGAGTTTTCCCATCGCGCGGGGGAACGTTTTGCAATGTGCTCGACCTTCAAAGCCTCTCTGGCCGCGCTCTGCCTGCAACGCGCCGACCGAGGAGAGCTGGATCTCGATGAACGGCTGAGCCTGAACGGCGTGCGCCTCCTGCCGACCTCGCCCGTCACCTCGCAACAGCCCCCTTCGGGCGCGCTCGATATCCGCACGCTCTGCAAAGCGATTGTGGAGCGCAGTGACAATACCGCCGCCAATCTCCTGCTCGACCGCGTCGGCGGTCCGGCTGCCGTGACCGAGTTCTTTCGCGAAATTGGCGACGATGTCAGCCGTCTCGACCGCACGGAGATGGCGCTGAACGCGAACACGCAAGGCGATCCGCGCGACACGACGGCTCCCGAGGCGATGGCGCGAACCGTCGAACGGCTCGCCCTCGGCACCTCGGTGCTGAGCGAGGGCGCGCGGCAGCAGCTTGTCGCCTGGATGCGTAACGAACAGAACGCCAAGGACCGTATCCGCGCCGCCGTGCCCGGCAGTTGGACGGTCGCGAACAAGCCCGGCACCACGCCCAACGGCGCCGCCAACGATATCGCGGCGCTCTGGTCACCCAACGGGCCGCGCTTCGTGCTGGCGATCTATATCGACACCCGCCTCGACCGCCTGCGCCCCTCAGTCACCGCGATCCGCGATGTGGCGCAGATCGCCTTGCGCCACATCGCCTGAACGAAGGCTCTGTCTTTCGGGCGGCCCTCTTCCTCGGGCCGCCCCCGCCCTATGGGTTTACGGCTGCAAACCCATGGTCCCGCGCGCGCAGCGTAAGCCCCCAAGCCAGTGCGATCAGGATCAGCAGGCTGGGCGCAAGGCTCGCCGGTCCAAACCGCTCAAGCAACAGGCCGCCCGCCAGCCCACCGCCCGCAATCGCGGTGTTCCACATGGTCACGAGCATGGATTGCGCCAGATCCGCCGCGGGCCCTGCCGCCCTGGCGCTGGCGGTCTGGAACAGGGTCGCGCATCCGCCGAATGCCAGACCCCAGATCGCGCTTGCGGCATAGATCGCAGTTGGGCGGCTTCCCCCGATCCAGAACAGGCCCGCCGCAAGCGCGAACAGCGCGATACTGGCAAGGGTCAACGCCCGCAGGCGGGCGTCGATCAGCACACCAACGATCCAGATGCTGACCAGCGAGGCAAGGCCGAAAACCAGCAACACGGCATCCGTGCGCCCGGCCATCCCGGCCCCGGCAAGAAAGGGCGCGATGTAGGTGTAAAGGATGTTGTGGGCCA
The DNA here is from genome assembly GCF_000429365.1 of Pseudodonghicola xiamenensis DSM 18339. Lineage (GTDB taxonomy): Bacteria > Pseudomonadota > Alphaproteobacteria > Rhodobacterales > Rhodobacteraceae > Pseudodonghicola > Pseudodonghicola xiamenensis. The sequence goes on from NZ_AUBS01000051.1 coordinate 11,650, forward strand.
GCACGAAGCTCAACACGACGCCGAGCACCGGGCGGATGCCCGGGAGCCTCAGAACGCCGCGCAGGGTGCGGCGCTGGCTTGCGGGTTCACCAGAGAAATCCGGGACCTTGGCCAGCACCCAAAGGATCAGACCCACCGTCAGAAGGCTCATTAGGCCGAAACAGGCGCGCCAGCCAAGAATGGCCCCCAAGAACGTGCCCGCAGGCACGCCGAGCGACAGGGCGAGCGGCGTTCCTGCCATGGCAACGGCAATCGCCCGGCCTTTCAGATGATCGGGCGCCATGCGCGCGGCATAGCCCGCCGCCAAGGCCCAAAGCAGCCCCGCCGCGACCCCGGCCAGGAAGCGCGCCAGCAGCGTCAGGATGTAACTCGTGGAAAGCGCCGTGACGGTGTTGGCGATCAGAAACCCCATGATGGCGATCATCAGGAGCGGCCTTCGGCGCAGCCCCTGCGTCATGGTCGTCAGCGGGATCGCGGCCATCAGCGAGCCGATGGCATACACCGTCACCAGTTGCCCAGCACCGGCCTCCGACACGCCGAGCCCCTGCCCGATGGCCGGCAGAAGGCCCGCCGGCAGGGCTTCGGTCAGGATGGTGATGAAGGCCGCCATGGACAGCGCCAGAAGACCGCCCCACGGAAAGCTTTCCCCGGCGCTCTGGGTCTCGACCGGCAGGCGCATGTCACTCATGACCGGTCTCCCCCGCCTGGGGGGCAAGACGCGGTTCGGGCCGCGCGTGGCCTGTCGCCCGAACCGGTTGAAAAGTGCAGATCATCTTACGTCCTCGTTTTGTTAAATCTCTTTGTTAATTCTCTGCGGAAACTTGGCGGCTTTCTCATTGCGGAAAAACAGGCTTCAATTCCGATGACTTCGGACTAATATGTCCACCATCATGCCGACCTCCATGGACAGCCTCGGCGCCCTGAACGTCTTCGTTCAAGCGGCAGAAACGCGCAGCTTCACCGTCACCGGGCGGAAGCTCGGCGTATCCTCGTCAGCGGTGGGAAAAGCTATTGCCCGACTCGAGGACCGTCTTGGGGTGCGGCTGTTTCACCGCTCGACGCGGGCGATCACGCTGACGCCGGAGGGACAGATGTTCCTCGAACGCTGCCGCCGCGTGCTGAGCGAAATGGAGGCGGCGGAGCTGGAGCTCGCGCAGACTCGCGCGCACCCCGCCGGGCAGTTGCGCGTCAGCCTGCCACTGGTCGGGATGCTGATGATGCCGACCCTGTCCGCCTTTATGCAGGCCTGGCCGGAGATCGAGCTGGACCTCGATTTCAGCGACCGCTTGGTTGACGTGATCGAGGAAGGGTTCGACGCGGTGATCCGCTCGGGCGCGCCGACGGATTCGCGACTGATGACACGGCGCCTCGGCACCACCGGCTTTCGCATTGTCGGAGCACCGACCTATTTCGAACGGCACGGCACGCCCCGAAGCGCGTCGGAGCTCGCCCACCATCACTGCCTGCATCACCGCTTCCCCAGCACCGGCAAGCTGGAACGTTGGCACATCGACGGCGTGGAGGACGGCGCTCTGCCCCGCACGGCAATCTCCAGCGCCATCGAACCGCTGCTCGACATGGCTGTGCACGGCCGGGGAATTGCCTGCCTGCCAGATTTCGCCGTGCGCGCGCAGTGCGCCGACGGCCGGCTTGTCTCCGTGCTGGACGAGGCCGTGACCGGCACCGTCGAATTCCGCGTCTACTGGCCATCGAACCGCTATCTGTCGCCGAAACTGAGGGTGTTCGTCGACTTCATGGCGGAGAATCTCTTTGCCAACGGACCGAGATGAGTACGGCGCAACTGACCGGTTGGCGTTGAGTACAGGATGCGAAATTCATGATTTCCCGGCGTGGTTCAAAGCACCCCGCCAGCATATCCGGAGGCCGCCACTGACCGACAAAGGTCACTCCAATTGCACCCGATGCAGGCCGACTTGATGCGATCCAGGCCGAAATCTTGGCGGAGCCCGGCGAATACGGCTTGCATCTAGCGTCAACCGTACGCCGGAACGGATGCTCAGGCCCAGTAGCCCGCCGAGATCGTCCGCCGCGGCACGATCACGTCCGGTCACGCTGTCACCACGGCAATGCGACTCGGAACCGCCGAGAATCAGCACACAGATATCATCGGGCCCCGCGACGATCTCAGCCTCGTCGCCGGCGGCGAGGCGCCCCGCGACCGCGGACATATTGACCGTGAACGCGGGGCTGTAGCCCTTCCCCACGTAGGTGAGGATGCAAAGAAGGTGATGGGGTCGCCGCCGGACCGTCATCCGGCGGCGCGCTGCCACCGGCCCGACACCAGCCTGAGCACCATGGCCCCGAGCGCGGATTTCAGGACCGCGCCGAGTAGGAAGGGTACAACCCCTGCCATGACCGCCTGCTCGGCTCCGATCAGGACTGCCAACCAGGCGGCACCAAGGATCAGACAAAGCGCGTTGCTGATCAGCATACCCGCGAAAGCCAATCCAGTGCGTCGCCCGGTCCAGCCCCGCTCGGCCAGCCAGCCCATCGCCATACCGGCAATCGGAAACGCGAAGAGATACCCGCCGGTCGGCCCGACGAAGTGCTGGGCACCCGCGGCCCCACCCGCCAGAACCGGCAGCCCCAGAGCGCCCTCGACAAGCCATGCCGCGATCGTCACACCGCCGAGACGCCAGCCGTAAAGCGCGCCCACCAACGTCACCGCGAAGGTCTGCAACGTCATCGGAACCGGCACCATCGGCACCTCAACATAGGAAGATACTGCCAGAATGAGCGTACCGACGATCACCGCACCGAGCTTCCAGGCCAGCGACCGATGATGCAAATCGAAGCGGCTCCGCCTGGTTTCAGAGGAGGTGATTGAAGCGAGCATGAGGCACCCTTTCTAAATTATAGATAATTTTGATTTTTTACCTCTAATAGTGAACGCAAATGAGCACGCACTGTAAGACTCGCCCGATGGCGAAGAGTCGCGGGCCAATTCTGTGCCAAAGGTGCAATTTGAGGCGGATTAGACGCCCGCCCCCAGCTCCTACCGAATGGGCAGCTTCCCGATCCAGGTGACATGCCGCGCCAAGACTCCCGCAGCCCCCTCGATGTCACCAACACGCAGCGCCGCCAGTATCGCAAGATGGTCGCGGTCGGTCGGCGTCTCCCACTCGACCCGCCACCCGGCAAATAGGAAGCGTGCGCTTGCCGCATGAAGATCGTCGATTGTGCGCAGCAACCTGGGCATTGCACAAGGCGCCAGAATCAGCCTGTGAAATCTGCGGCTTGCCTCTTCCCAGGTTTCCACGCTGCTCGCACGGTCTCCAGACTGCGTGGCCTCTTCGGCTTCGTCTAGGATGGCCGCGGTCAGATGCGGTGCGGCGTCGCGAAGCGCCAGCAGCTCAAGCGCCGCACGCATCTCGGCGACTTCTCGGAGATCGTCCGAACTGAAAGCTGCGACTCGCCCCCCGTCGCGGCACGTTTTCAACCAGCCCCTGCGCCTCCAGCAAACGGAACGCCTCGCGTACCGGCACGTGGCTGGCACCGAATTCCTCGGCGATCTGATCCTGACGCAAGCAGGCGCCCGCCGCGATCCGATCAGAGATGATTCGGCTGGCCAGCTCGTTGCTGATACCCGCCGCCAAGGGTTCTGATTTTGCAGTCGACATGGATCATAGATTATCCTCCGCGAGGCAAAGGTCGAGCGACACCTATCGATAGGTATGCGAGCTTCCTGATAAACCCGAAGCATCCAGTCAGCGATAGGCAATGGGGTTTCAGGTCACTCACCTCAGTAACGTTGTCGCCGTAAAACCCCGACAACCAATCCGACAATTGCGTCTCCCTGTGGTGCGAGAAAAGCCTCCGCTTGAACACTTTAGCAGGCTGCAGAAAAAGGCTGCCATGAGGAACGGCTTCCTTCTGCGCTGTTGTTGGGGGGCTGGATCAGGGGCGGGCGGTCCTGGCGGCGGCTTCCCTGGTCAGGCCGCAAGCGGTTTCGGCAGCCTCGCCAGGTTGCTGGCTGCCATCGTCAGCGTGAAGCGGGCGCGCGCCCTCTCGATGCCGTGATCCATGGTCCGGGTCATGCCACCGACTGTCCTGGCCCAGCCGAAGGGATCCTCGATCTTCTTCCTGTGCCGCTGGGATTGGGCATAGCCGGGATGCCTGGTCGTCCGGCCGTCGATGGCTGAATACCGGGACGTCTGCGCGACATGCGGCGTCACCACCATCTGGCCCAG
>NZ_AUBS01000052.1 GCF_000429365.1 Pseudodonghicola xiamenensis DSM 18339
TGAGCTACTCCCCATCTCTTGGACAGGATCTGGTGTAATTTAAGCTACTCGTTGCATCTGCTGATCGGGTTGGTTGATATCATTTCTCTGCCAGTAAACCAGAGCCGGTGGCTTGCCGCCGAGGGCTGAGTGCGGGCGCTGGTGGTTGTAAAAGGTCATCCATTTCCGGATGGCCGCCTTTGTTTCCGAACCGGTCTCCCAGGCATGCAGGTAAACGCACTCGTATTTCAGGGTGCGCCACAGCCTCTCGATGAAGATGTTGTCGAGGAACCGGCCTTTTCCATCCATCGAGATGCGCACGCCGGATCGGCGGAGCCGATCGGTCCAGACGAAGGATGTGAACTGCGCCCCCTGATCAGTGTTCATGATCTCGGGCGGCCCGAACTTGTGGATGGCCTCGTTCAGCGCTTCGACGCAGAAGTCGGCCTCCAGCGTGTTCGAGATCCGCCAGGACAGAACCTTGCGGGTGTGCCAGTCCATGATCGCCACGAGGTAGAGGAACCCACGCCGCATCGGCAGATAGGTGATGTCCGAACACCAGACCTGGTTCGGACGTTCCACCCGCAGCCCTCTGAGCAGGTAGGGATAGGTCTTGTGGCCCTTCGCCGGCCTGCTTGTGTTGGGCTTCTGGTAAATCGGCATGAGCCCCATCAGGCGCATCAGCCGCCGGATGCGCTTCTCGTTCACCAGATGGCCGTCGTTGCGCAGGTGCCAGGTCATTTGCCGGACGCCGAAGAACGGGGTCTCCAGGAACTGCTCGTCGATCTGCCGCATCAGGCCGAGGTTCTGTTCGGTCTCGCCCTTCGGCTCGTAGTAATAGGACGAGCGCGCGATCGACAGCAGCTTGCACTGCTGGCCGATTGACAGGTCCGGGTGGTCAGGCTCGATCATGCCGCGCCTCACTTCCCGCCCCAGGGCTTCAGCTTTCGTTCCAAAAAAGAGTTGGCCACCGCCAGCTCCCCGATCTTGGCGTGGAGCTCCTTCACCTGCTCCTCGTCAATCTCCGGCTTCTTGCGACTCCCGCGTTCGAACACACCCGAGGCACCTTCGAGCAGGGCTCGCTTCCATTGATGGATCATCGTCGGATGCACCCCGAACCGGCTCGCCAGCTCGGCCGCCGTCTCTTCACCCTTCAGGGCTTCCAGCGCGACCTTCGCCTTGAACTCGGGCGCGTGCTGTTTCCGTTTCGACATCTCTGATCTCCTTCTCGTCGAAGATCAGCAGACTGCAAATCGTAGCTTATGTCAGTGTCCGAATTTCGGGGGGTAGCTCACTCGGGCATCCCAGGACCCATACTCTGTTTGTGCCCCCGTAACCGGCGATAGATGTCCGCTAGTTCGCCTTGAGCTCCGTTGAACTGGGTCTGCCGATCGACGACAATCTTGCGGACTTGCCGGGATTGCTTCCTGGCTTGGATAGCGCTGTATTGGAGCACCTGTTGGAAGCCGACCAGGTTCGGAGAGATTTGAAGCGCGCTGTCTTTGTTGCCGGCGCCGTAGTCAATCTCGAACGGGTTCGCTGCAGCCCAACTCAACGCGCCCGAAATAAGTTCACGTGAACGGGCGTCTCGTAGTCGACCGAGGCGTTCTTGGAGGGCTGCGCATATTCCTTGCAAGGCTTCCGCAGCTCTAGCGGCGTTGGTCTCCTGACGCGCTGCCCAAGCCGCCTTCGCCGTCTCCTCGTCGAAGAGGTTAGCCACCTTGAAGACGAGGACGTATCGCAGCGGCGTCCAGTAGTGGTGCCACGGGACCGCATCGTTGAGGCCTGCATCGAATACCTGATCAAAGAAGGTGATAATAGCGTGGTCGGGTTTCACGATCTTGTAGAGCGAGAAGCGCACGTCGCGTTTAAGCGCGAAACGACCGAGGCTCAGCGCAACGTCCGACAGCCTTCTGACGCCCAACTCATTCGCATGCAGCCGTTCGACGCCCAGCTTTGCGCGGGCTGCTCGGAGCAGCGGTTCGGCGGTGACATCAAGATTCGTCTTCGACGTGATTAACCCGTAGTAAAGGACGGGCTGAGCCGGATCGAAGAGGTTGGCCCCCGTATTGCCGCTCTCGTCAACATAGCAATACATCTCGTACTCTAAACCTCGATCGCAGTCTTTTACATATAGAAGCTGTAGCTGACCTGCGGTCGTTCCTTCGAATCGACGTACTTCATGATGTCACCGATCTTGCTGGCGCATTCGAGCGTGATCGGCAGACGTCCATCAAGTTGCGTGTTGTTCCAGTTCATCTTCGTGAGCCCAAGAATTTCTTCGCAGAGGCCCTCCAATGACGAATCCTGATCGTAGGCCGTCACCCTAACAGGGCTGGGCACGTACATCCCCGGATAGGTCTTGTAGAAGTCCACCGTGCCGCGCGTGTAAAGGATGCCGTCAGACTCGGACATCGTCAGAAGCGTACCACGCTTGGGCGGGTAGTTCTTGTCCCCGAAGAGGCGGATGTCGGTGCCGGTTATCGCCACGAAGTCGCGTGAGCGGACCCCCTTTTCCTTCAGCGCACGGCGGAACCCGGCCTGCTCACTATCGCGGAAATGGCTAGATTTGTGGATTACGACGCGAGCCGGCATGTGCTGGAGTGCTCGATCATACTCTTCCAGGGCATCGCGCAGTAGCTCGTAAGCTTGCTCCTCCGACAGGTAGGGACGGCGGTTCTTTTTGTCGATCGAGACCGGGGTACCCCGTAAAATGATACCGTGGCCGAACTCATCGAAGACCTGCGCAAGGCTTGATGAGACTGTCTCGCCGTCTCGGCTCTTGTAGAAACCGATTCCGATGTAGCATGACGTCGGCTTGGCGTTGTCCTCGACAAGTCGCCAAGGAATCGTGCGGTTGCCTTTGTAGTAGAGCGCCGTTGCAAAGTTCCACGCCTTGGTCGCCGGATCCTGCTGATCGCCGGACTGCTTGGTAATGAGCATGGTCTTCTCACGCACGAGCTGGAGCGGTGTGCCCAAGTGCATGCACCGCGCCTTCAGAATGCGCCTGAAATTGTGCTCCAGTTCATCGTTGGACGCCTCACCCTCGGTCCTCGTCGTGACAGAGTCGAACAGTTCATTCGGCAGGACGCAGACGATGACGTCGACCGCCCTGTTCTCCGCGAGAAATCGTACCTGCTCGTAGAAGAGATTGACTGCACGCTCGATCCGGTCCGCCCGCGTTTCGAGCTTCAGCGCGCTGGTGATCTCCGACTTCTGCAACGGTCTGGTGTACTGCGGCGAGTTGATGATGCGGGTTAGGAAACCATGATCCGGGCTAATGCCGCCAAACCCGCGAAAGAGGTTCGGCAGCTTCGAGCCGGCCTTGCGCTCCACGCCGGCCCTGCATTTTGCAAGCCATTCATCCAGAAGGTCGATGCCCTCACCGCGTCCGACGACGCCGATCCTCAATTCAGTGCGGCGCAACTCATCGCGCTTGTCGTAGACCCCCATCTGCTCAATACCGGTGCGCGGACAGATGTGAGTGCCAGTGCCGAACTCTAGCAAAGGTTCTGCGAGCGTAGTGAGCTTCATGCCGCCACCTCATCGGGATCATCGGCATTCTCTTCGACGACACCCTCCACCTCGTTCATCAAAGCCTCAGCCTCAGTGCCTTGGTTCGTCTCGAACTGGATAAGCGACTGGTAGCGGATCTCCGATGTACCCACTCCGTCCTCAGTCAAGCTGGCGAGGAAGTAGGCGACGAAGCGAACCTGATCCCGCACGGTCGAATTGTGTTCTTGACGCTTCTGCTTCGAAAGTAGGTCCTCATGCCAGTTTGATCGCCTGTAGCCGTTGAAAGAGTAGTACCAACTCGGGACGATCTCCGCATACCACGCATCCTCGAATCTGATGAACGACAGATTGAAGGACAGGTGCTGATGATGCGCTACCTTGGTGGGGTCCTTCTTCTGTTGGATGACCTTGTAGACGCGCCGCTCGGACCTTTTCTTGCCGATCCACGCCTCCTTGCGCTCTTTCTGTCCTTCCTGGCTCGGGCCAAAGAAAAAGAACCTATCTTTTGAGTGCAGACGCACCTGTTTGCTCTTCAGGCGCTCTTGGGTCTGCGCGACGAGGAGCTGTTTGAGGATGTTTACGTTCTCGATCTCCGGCGAGTCGGAAAGGTCTGTCACGTCCAAGCGTTCGATTGATCCCGCGTCGATAACCGCAGCGACCCCTGTTTGTTCCATGTCCTCGAACGCGAAGAGTCTGCCATCGTAGTAGACCCAAGCGTCCGTCTCAACGCCTTCCAGTAGCAGAGCCATTTTGATGGTCGAACGCCGGTTCGTTGAGCGGCCACCATAGTTCAACTCGGCCTTCGCCCGCGTGATGACCGCCTTATCGTCAATCGTGAGTTCAGCGACGTAGACAGATGCGGGAAGCTCAATAGCCTGTAGGTTCGACGTGATCGTGGTCGGCGTCTCGATGGTCTCAGCGCTAAAGCTGATGAAGGCTTCGGTCTCGCCCAGGATGTGCTCGAATTCCTTTAGGATTCGCTCCTGAGCGGTGACGCGTAGGGCGGACACCTCCCGAAGGAGATCGCCAAGGTCGATGATGTGCTTTTTGCAGTTGAAGGAGAGCTGGTCTGTCAGCAGCCCGTCGATCGCCGCTTGACTGTAGGAGGACTGCTTTGGTGTCAGCATCAAAACGTAGAGTTCGTCGAAACTGTTGTAGTAGGCGCGGTCCATGAATTGCTGGACGGTCGACTTCACCTTGTCGAGCGTCGTGGTCGAGGTGATTTGGAACGCCACCCGATCGTGGTCGTCACCGAGGTCGATTCCGGGGTAGTTTTTTCGCTTACGGTTTAAGTTGATGAGGTTCGGAAGATTGTAAGTCGCCTTCAGGATTGGGATGAACGCATCTTCGAGGGCCAAGTTGATATCCGTGCGCCCTTGGGCGGTCGCCAGTTCGACCTGGCGCTCCAAGCGAGTGACTACCTCACGGAGACTGTTTTCGACCGTCAGCTGCCTCATTGCCCCTCCTTCAACAAACTTTGTTAGTACAGAATAGGAACATCAGCGGAACATTTCAAGCTATTGCCCCCTTGGGTAGAGGCGTGGGTAGCGTGAAGTGTGACGATGCAGCAGGTCACCCCGGGGCGCTGTACCTCTGCATCCTGCGAATCGGAAACAACTTGCGAAACGTTTCGCTAGATAAATTTGCTGTACTAGAAATTCGTTCACCATGCAGCGTGAGTCCGCTTCGCCCCGCAATGAGGCGGTTCGTGGCGTCAGTCCCGAACGTCTGCAATCGAGGCATGGGTTCAAGAGTGAGAGCAGGGTTGGTTCCTTTGCGACAGGTTGAAGGCTGGGAGAGTGGCTCCCGGCGCTTGTCACGGAGGAATGCCGATGGGCGTTGTTGAAGTTCTGGATCCGGTCGCACCGGTGCGGGCTGGTGGCTGGAAAGTGGATGTGAGTCGGGGGGAGCGGAACGGGCGGGTGTCGTCCGAATGGTTCAACCGGCCCGATGATGAGCGGTACCTGTCGCTCGACGATCTCTGGGCCAATGTGAAGGGTCGCTCCGAGCGCAGCCGCAGCCGGGTGGTACAGACCGCCGATATCAAGGTCGAGGCCGCGCGCGACAACGCTGAGCGGTTGCACCTGATGCTGCCGAAAGCGCATGAACCCGTTGCGCCCACACATTGGGCCTTCGGCCAGCTCGCCAGCATTGTCGGCGCGCCGGCCTCCTACCTGCGGCAGTTGCCCGCGCCGCTGGCGGGGATCAACCTGCAATACGGCCTGACCAACCACCGCGCCGAGCAGGTGAAGACCTTCGAGACGGAGGATGGCCGGACCGAACTGCGCGCCGTGACCGGTCCCGACTACGGCCGCATCCATGACTTCGAGCTTGTCGAGGCGGTGCAGCGCATCGCGGGCAATGGCACGGGCGATACGCGCTGGAAGGTGCCGGGTGTGCTCGACTGGTCGACCGGGGTCTACAACCCCGATGTCGAAATCAGTCGCGACACGACCACGCTCTACGCCTCGGACCGCGATGTCTTCTTGTTCCTGGTCGACGATCGTAATCCGATCGAAGCGGGCAAGCTGGCGGACGGCTCGCCCGACCTCTACTTTCGGGGATTCTACTGCTGGAACTCCGAGGTGGGGGCAAAGACCCTCGGCATGGCGAGCTTCTACTTGCGGGCGGTGTGCCAGAATCGGAACCTGTGGGGCGTCGAGGATTTCCAGGAGATCAAGATCCGCCACTCAAAATACGCCGCCGCGCGCTTTGCACATGAGGCGGCGCCCGCGTTGACGCGCTTCGCCAATTCCTCGCCCCAGGGGTTCGTGAACGGCATCAAAGCGGCGCGGCAGCAGATCGTGGCGCGCAGCGACGAAGATCGTGCGGATTTCCTGCGCAAGCGCGGCTTCTCGAAGGCCGAATCCGGCAAGATCATCGAGAAGGTACTGATGGAAGAGGGCCGCCCGCCCGAAAGCATCTTCGACTTCGTGCAGGGCATCACGCGGCTTGCGCGCGACAAGACCCAGCAGGATGCGCGGCTCGACATGGAAGGGCGCGCCAAGAAGCTCCTCGACCGCGTTGGTTGAGGTGGCGACCGGAGGCGATGTCGCCTCCGGTCTCGTTCCTGTTTCATCGATCTGCTACTGTGCCCGACACGTTTAGGTGTTGGAAGTACGCGCATGGAAGAAATTGATTGGTCAGATCGTGCATTTTATGATGACGGTGAATGGGTTACCTGGTCGGAAATCGACGAGCAGCTTCGCTACAAGGAGTGGGGCGCTAAATACCCGAACGCGATCAGGTCTATGATCCCATATTTTGAGGATCTCCTGTCCCTCGCGGAAAGCTATCACCTCGAGACCGGCCTACACCTCTCTGTCTACGGCGATATCGGTGAGCTGTTCGGTGCTATCACGTACGGTATCAAGCTGAACAAGACCTATGCCCAGGGTGCTGACGGAAGACTTGGCAATGATCATGTCGAGGTCAAGACCATTACGCCATTCAAGACAAAGGATGTGGTTGTGGTCGATACAAATGGGCATTTCAACAAGCTCTTGGTTGTAAAAATCAACGAGGATTTTCAGGTCTCGGGTCGGATGATCGACCGGAAAGATCTTCCAAAGCGCGAAGGGCGCTACTTGCGGGTTCGATGGGGCGATTTACCAACGCCGAAATGATCGGCCCGATCAGCGACAGAGAGTCCGAGGGGGCGGTTTGGTCTTTGACGGTTTGAAGCGGGGAGAGAGGCTCTCCGCACCGTCGGAGATATGCCCATGTTCGACCTTCCCCTCCAAACTCAGCCGGAAACACAGAAGACAGGTTTGCCGCCGAGCTTCCTGACTATTTTTGCAGTTCAAGACTTGCCGTTGGCGCTCACGGCGGCTTGCCATGCGCCCGCAGCTCTCATGTCCGGGCAGGCACACCCCAAGGTACTGGAGCGGTTTGCCACGCTGGCCGAGGCCATGGAGGGGGCAATCGTTCACGCCGAAGATATCACACCTGAAGACGCTCCGCGCCTCCTGGCAATCCTCGATCGGGAGGGCCGCCTCGTTCTTGCCGGGGCTGCCAATGATGGCGGGGTCGCATGGTGCCACCCGGTCTCGGATGCTGCCGAAGCCCGTGCTGTCGTGTCCGAGGCCAGCCAGACCCGCGCGCAGGCCATACGAGCGGCCGAGTGGCATGAACATGGCCTCGCGCGAAGGCTGCGGCACCACGCCGACCTTCTCGATGCCCGTCTTGTCGATCCGCTCTGGCGCGCCTTCGCGTCTCACGCCCTGCAGATCGCGGCGTGACGTCCAAGAGACAGAGAAGGGCAGGGGAGGATGTGAACCTACGAGGACGAGAGAGAGCCTCGGGGTTCAGATCGTTTCCCTCATTCCGGAGTTTCCAATGTCCAAGATCGAACCCACCCTGGCCGCGCCGATGGCGCCGTCCAGGATTGATTTCACTGCTGTGCTGGCCCGGCAGGCCGAGCGCGACGCACGGATCGCAGCTTTGCGTCCGGCCAACAAGGAGCGTCTCTTCGATGGCCTGACTGCCGCGGGCATCACCCATGTGACCGTGAGCTTCGACGGCTATGGCGATAGCGGCCAGGTTGAAGGCATCAGTGCCTACGCTGGCGAGACCGAGGTTGCTTGCCCCAAGACCGAGATCGCCTATGCCGCATTGACCTGGGACGACCCGGAGGTCGAGATGCGGGCGCTTTCGCTGGAAGATGTCGTGGAGCAACTGGCCTACGACTTGCTCTCCGACACCCATGGCGGTTGGGAAAACAACGACGGGGCTTACGGCGAATTCTGCTTCGACGCGAGCGCTCGCACCATCCACCTCGAGTTCAACGAGCGCTTCACCTCGTCCGAACTCACCGCCCACGATTTCTGAGGGGGCTGCGATGGCACATCCCTACCACCACGCCCTCTCCTCGGTGAAGAAATGGGGCGGTACGGTCGACGACTTCGTGGCTGTGCATGCTTGGTTTGACCAGAGCAAGGAGATCACAGCCGATTTTCGGCACCGGGCGCTGCGCCACCATTCGGAGGGCATCTTCATGGCCGAGACGATTTTCGGCCCGACCCTTACGCTCTCGACCGGACGCATCATCCCGACCCGCTGGGTCGGCGAGCAGCATGTGAAGGAGGACCTCGGCTTCATCCCGAGCTTCGCCGATTGGGTGAAGGCCATTCGGCCCGAGCCTTGGATGGGTCGAACCGAACGGATCGAGGCACGGGTCGATCCACATCTCGTCTCGCCCGTGGTCGAGGTCACGTGACATGACCGATCCCACTTATCTAAGTCTTGGCTTGCCGCCGACCGCTTCGCCACTGGCAGTGGTTCGCGCGGCGGTCCGGGCGCTGCACCCCGACACACGCGCCGTTTGCGGCCTCCGGACCGCGCGCAAGCGTTTCTACCGGCAGATGCTCTGCGCGCATGCCGCACGACAGGCGGCGGGCGACAGTCTCACCGGCTGATCGTCCCCAACCACCCCTTCATTCGAACACAACGCCCGGCCGCCCGGCCGGGTTTTCCCCATTCAGGAGGTCCCCATGGCGGATTACTTCACCCATTTCTCATGCCTGATCGACGTCGGCAGCCCCGACAAGGCCGCCCGCGCGCTCGCGCTGTTTCAGGAACTCCGCGCTGCGGATCAGGACGCTGACGACCCAGATGTCGCTGGCTTCGATCTCGTGCACCAGGATGCCCCCGAGGGCAGCAGCCTCTGGATCCATGATGACGAACACGGCGATGTCGAAGCCGTCATCCGCTTCGTCTTGCGCCTCGCCGAAGACCTCGACCTCACCGGCCTTTGGGGGTTCCAGTATGCTCTGACCTGCTCCCGGCCGCGGCTCGACGCCTTTGGCGGCGGTGCGCATGCCATTGATCTCGGGGCGCGCAAATCCATCGGCTGGACTAGCAGCCAAGAGTGGCTGGCCGCTGCGCTGAACGGGGAGGACGTCGATGCCTGAGATCATCTGCACCACCGTCTACCAGTTCCCCGAGCTCTCGGATGCCGCCAAGGAGAAGGCCCGCAACTGGTATCGCGACCTCGGACTCCACGACGACTGGTGGGACGCGGTCTATGAAGATTTCCAGCGGGCCTGCGAAATCCTCGGCATCTGCCTGAAGACCACCGCCGTCCGCCTGATGGGTGGCGGGGCGCGGGCCAAGCCTTGCATCTGGTTTTCCGGCTTCTGGAGCCAGGGCGACGGGGCCTGCTTCGAAGGCTATTGGTTCCACGCCAAGGGTGCGGCCGCGCGCATCCGGGACTACGCCCCGACCGACGCGACGCTGCATGGCATCGCCGACCGTCTGCAGGCCATCCAGCGCCGGAACTTCTACCAGCTCGCCGCCGAGGTCAGCCATCGTGGCCGCTACTATCACGAATACACCATGTCAGTGGACGTCACACGGGACAGCGCGACCTGGCAGCCGCCGACTGAGGACGCGGAGGAAGTCGTGACCGAGGCGCTGCGTGATCTGGCCCGCTGGCTCTACCGCCAACTTGTAGCCGAATACGACCATCTCACCTCGGACGAGGCCATCGAGGAGGGGATCATCGTCAACGAGTATACGTTCACGGAAGGAGGGCGGCGGTTCGGGTAACAGTGATCAAAGCGTAAGGTTCATTTGATCTTTACAGTAAGTCCATATGGACTATATTGAGGCCAATGGAGGACGCCATGTACGTTGCAGAGAAAATCCGGGAACCCGCACAGATCAACGCCGTCGCGTTGAAAGCTTATGCACGCGTAGCCGATGCTTGGGGTCTCAGTCTCAAGGAAGCAGCTGGCCTTGCCGACATGTCAGAGAGCACGTGGAAGCGCGCCAAGAAGCCGGATTTCGCCGGAGAGCTCACCAAGGACCAACTGCTGCGGCTCAGCGCTGTAATTGGCATCTTCAAGTCGCTCGAACTCTACTTTTCGGAGCCTCTGGCAAAAAGCTGGTTCACCCGACCGAATAAGGGGCCGCTCTTTGGTGGAAGCCGACCAGTCGACACCGCCATCGACGGGGGGTTGCCGCAGATCCTCGCGGTCCGGACCTATCTTGATGCGTTGCGTGGTGGGGCATGAAGCAGACCGAGATTTCCGATCGCGGTCTCGTTCGTCTCCTGCCCGCCACTTACCACAAGCCACCATCGCTGCGCGGTCTCGTCGATACGGATGACGAGATGGAGATCTTGGCAGAGATCGAGGGCCTGACCAGTGGACGTCTACAGGCCGAACGCGGGCGCAACCCGCATCTGGACCCGCGCGAACTCGCTTGGCAACGCCGCAGCCGCGATCTGCGCATCTATGGGGACAGTCACGTCAACGCAGCCTTCACTTACACCCGCGCCGGCGGGAATCGCTTCAACGCCGAGGAGCGCGGCGCGTGGTACTGCGCATGGGACGTGATGGTTTCTGTCAGCGAAGTGGCCTGGCACCGCACACGCGAACTCGGCTTTACCGGCAGCTTCCACGACAGCGCTCGCTATGTGGAATTGCTGGCCGACTTCATCGGCGTCTTCGACGACATGACCGATGAGGCAGGTCATCCGGCGCTGCATCCGGATCCGGCTGTCGGGTATCCCGAGGGCCAAAGCCTGGCACAACATCTGCGTCGGGGTGGATCCAAGGGCCTGATTTACCCTTCGGTCCGGGCTCCTGCACCGGGCGGTAATTGCCTGGTTTGCTTCGAGCCCCACGCAATTCAGAACGTTCGTCCGGGCGCGTCTTGGGATCTTGTGTGGGATGGGACACCGCACTACTCGATTGCGGCCGTCGGCTGACAAGTTACAGCGCATGCGCCTTTGGGGGGCCGAAGAAATGAAACAGGCAAACGACAACAGCGCGGACGTCACGAACTTGAAGCCATGTGACCATCAGCCGTTCTTTGAGGCGTTGGACTGTCCGCCCCCACCGACCGACACACTACGAGCAGCGTTTCGTAGGCGGAGGGAAACTCTGGTGGATTCTTGCGCCGACAAGCCATCCACCAGCTGACAACCGTCACTTGTTCCCGTCGATCCACTTCGACATGAGCCCCTTGTCGCGGAAGCATTCGTCCGGAACGGCGCGCCGTTTGATCCGGGCGAGCTTCTCAGCGAAGGCCACCTGCCTGGAGGTGGGCAGCTGGTCCATGTCCGATACCGGCTTCAGCCGGGCCTGAGCCTCGATCCAAGCGCTCAAAGATCGCCGGTCTTGCTGAACCTCCCAGGGCAGGAGCGTCCGGTTGCGCAGGGCGAGCGACCGCGCATAGGCGATCTGCTTGGGCGTTGCGGGCAGGGCGTGCTTGTTGCTTTCCATGGTGGAACCCCCTTTCTGGCTTGGTTCTGAAAATAGAACATAACAAGAACATAATCAAGCCAAGCGTCGGGAACGCCTTGGTGCGAGAGGGAGAGAGGGACCGGGAAAGATCAGGTCCGAGGCTGCCCGAGAGAGGGCGTACGGGCCTGATCCTGTCCTTCATTCCGGAGTTTCCCGATGACCCATCTTGCCCCCGTTGCGCAGGCGTCCTTGCCTGCGCCCATTGTCCCGTTGGCAGCAAATCCTGCCCTTGCGATCGTTGCTGTTGCCGAAGCGCTGCAGCCCGATCTGGCGCAAGGGCTTCAGATCGACGCGCTGCGCCTGCGCCGCGAGATGGAACATGCCTTTGGCGGTTCCGATGCGACCGGTGCTTGGGACTGGAAGCTCGCCTATGAGGCGGGCGAGGTGGCGCTGATCCTCTTTCTGCGAAAGTTCGGTCGGGCGCTGCTTGCGCGTGCCGGCTCGCCTGCGGCGCTCTTGCCGATCCTCGCCAAGGTGGCAGGCCTCTTGCCCACGCACACCCGGCGGTCGGAAGAGATGGAGCGCTTTCAGCAATTCTCGACGCCGCTGCCCATGGGGCTCGCGGCTGTGGCGGCAGCACAGATCACGCCCTATGATCTTGTCCTAGAGCCGTCTGCCGGGACCGGGCTTCTGGCGATCCTCGCCGAGATCGCCGGCGGTACTCTGGCTCTGAACGAGTTGGCGGACACCCGCGCCGACCTTCTTCGCTTGCTGTTCCCGGGCCGACCGGTCACGGGGTTTGATGCCGCGCAGATCGATGATCATCTCGACGCCTCCTCAAGCCCGAGCGTCATCCTGATGAACCCGCCCTTCTCGGCCCAAGCCAATGTCGATGGTCGGTCGACCGAGGCGACGGCCCGGCATCTGCGCTCGGCCCTCGCGCGCCTGGCCCCCGGCGGACGGCTCGTCGCCATCACCGGAGCCGGTTTCGCGCCGGATGCGCCTGCCTGGGCCGAGACCTTCGGCCGTCTGACCGAGACCGCCCATCTCGTCTTCACCGGCGCGGTGTCGGGCGCCGCTTTCGCCAAACATGGGACCAGCTTCGAGACGCGGATTTCTGTCTTCGATAAATGCCGCGGCGGCGAGCCGGGCGGCATCACGACTGACCTGCGCCAACCCACGTCCCCGGACGTGGCGCATCTGATGTCCCGGATCACCGCAGAGGTTCCGCCGCGCATCGAACTGGATCCAGCTCCTGCTTCGGGGCAGGGCCATTCTTCCCCCTTTCCGGGAAATTCTCACCTCACCACCCGCAAACCCGTCAACCGATCCCGCGCGACCTCCGCAGCTCAACCGGCGAAATCAGACACACCGATCGAGGCCGAGGAACTAAACTACGCACTCCGCGACGCCGCCGAGGACGAAGACGCCGCACGGCTGTCCGACGCGATCTACGAGACCTTCCGTCTGCAGGCGATCGACATCCCCGCAGCGACCGGACACCCGACCAAGCTTGTGCAATCGGCGGCCATGGCCTCTGTCGCACCTCCGAAACCGAGCTATCGCCCCAAGCTTCCGGCGGCCGTCCTGCGCGACGGCCTGCTGTCAGACGCGCAGCTCGAGACCGTTATCTACGCGGGGGAGGCGCATGGCGCGCGTCTCGCGGGCTCTTGGACCGTCGATGAGACCGGAGACGTGGTATCCGCAGCACCGGAGGACGCCGCTGACGCTATCGGCTTCCGCCGGGGTTTCTTCCTCGGCGATGGCACCGGGGCGGGCAAGGGCCGCCAATCGGCCGGGATCCTGCTCGACAATTGGTGCCAGGGCCGCCGCAAGGCGCTCTGGATTTCGAAGAGCGACAAGCTGCTGGAAGATGCGCAGCGCGACTGGTCGGCGCTCGGGCAGGAGCGCCTGCTGGTCACGCCGCTCTCGCGCTTTGCACAAGGCCGCGACATCCCGCTTACCGAGGGCATTCTCTTCACCACCTATGCGACGCTGCGTTCGGAAGAACGAGGTGGGAAGAAATCCCGCGTCGACCAGATCGTCGACTGGCTCGGGGCGGATTTCGACGGGGTGATCCTGTTTGACGAAAGCCATGCCATGGCGAATGCCGCAGGAAGCAAGGGCGAACGCGGCGACACGGAAGCCTCGCAGCAGGGCAGGGCGGGCCTGCGGCTCCAGCACAAGCTGCCCAATGCCCGCGTGGTCTATGTCTCCGCTACAGGCGCGACGACGGTCCACAATCTCGCCTACGCGCAGCGTCTCGGGCTCTGGGGCGGGGAGGATTTTCCATTTGCTACTCGCGCCGAGTTTGTGGAAGCCATCGAGGCTGGCGGTGTCGCGGCGATGGAGGTTCTGGCCCGCGACCTCCGGGCGCTCGGCCTCTACACGGCGCGGTCGCTGTCCTATGACGGTGTCGAATACGAGATGCTGGAACACGCGCTTAGCCCCGAGCAGCGCGGTATCTACGATGCCTATGCCGGGGCCTTCGCGATCATCCACAACAACCTGACCGCGGCGTTGGAGGCGGCGAACATTTCTGGCGCGGCCGACGGGCCGAGCGGGTCGGGCACGCTGAACCGCCAGGCGAAATCCGCTGCGCGGTCAGCCTTCGAGTCAGCCAAGCAGCGCTTCTTCGGCCATTTGCTCACTTCGATGAAGACCCCCATGCTTATCGCATCCATCGATGCAGATATGGCTGCGGGTCACGCGGCGGTCATCCAGATCGTCTCGACGGGTGAGGCACTGATGGAACGCCGCCTGTCGGAGATTCCGACCGAGGAGTGGAACGACATCCGGGTCGACATCACGCCCAGGGAATATGTCTTATCCCGAGCTCCGGATAAGACATAATATGCCGCGTCAGCATTATGCTGAGTTCGGGGCTTCAAGCTGTTGTTCTGGTGATTCATTTTCAGGTTTCCGCTTTGGATAATCATGATGCCTCTGCTCTCAACCGCAGAAGGACATC
>NZ_AUBS01000053.1 GCF_000429365.1 Pseudodonghicola xiamenensis DSM 18339
TAGGGCCCACGGCTTGAATTTGGACTCGGAGGCACGCCAGAGGAATGAGCAAAATGAACCTGAACACTGATGTGCAGTCAGCCGAGACCTTCCCAATCAAGCTCGAATGCCTGTTAAAAGGCGTCAACCGAATTCTGGAACGATGGACCGGCGAAAATCGCCCTACCAAGCTGACACTCTTAAACGATCTTGCCGCCGCAATCTCCCCAGGCTCGAACTGGGGCGCGCTGAAAGCGAAACAAAGTTAACGGCGCGACCGCATAGAGATCATGTCTGCCCGCCTCGAGGAGTCGCGCCGCTCCAGCGGTTTCAGTTCAGATCGGGCGACAACGGAAAACCGTAAAGGCTGCTATTTTCCAGACCCAGCTTGCGGCGCAGCACCCGGCTGCGCGCAGCACAATCCAGCCGATCCGCCGCCAGCGTCGAACGCAGGGTCACCAGCTCGGCCTGGCGGCCATAATATTCTTCCTCATTGTCGAGAAGTTCCGACAGTTGCCGCGTGCCCATGTCGAAATACTGGCTGCGATACAGTTTTCGCGTTTCCGACAACAGGTCAATCTGCCGCCGCAGCATGTCGGTCTTGCGCTCGCCCGCGGCAAGCGATCTCAGCAAGGCGCGTTCGGTCAGACTGTCTTCCAGCTTGGCCGCCTCCAGTCTCGCCCTGGACGCCGCTAGGCTGTTGCGCGCCAGATTGACCTTGGCCGACAGCGCGCCGCCCTGCAGCAGATCGGACTGAACATCCAGATTGAGCCCGACCGGCAGCTTGCCGGTGCCGAATTCCGCCCGCACCAGCGGCTTCAGCGCCACCCGCGGCTGACGTGCCCCTTCGGCCTTTTCCAGTGCCAGCTCCGCCCGCGCCAGCTCCAGCCGCGCCATGCGCATATCATCGGTCTCGTCCCGCGCCTTGCAGCTCGGCGCCGTGATACCGACCCGGCCGCCGCGTTGCTGACCAGTCAACAACACCAGCCTGTCCTGCGCTTCCCCCAGCGCCAATTCGGTATCATTCACCAGAAACCCCGCCGATTGCAGCCGCTTGCGGGTTTCCAGCAGGTCGGTCGAAGACACCGCACCACTGCGCGCCCGAGCGGCGACCAGCGTTTCCAGCTCGCTCAATGCGGCAAGCTGCCGACGATAGACGTCGAGCAATTCGCCATGCGTCTGCACATCGTCATAGGCCTTGAGAAGCTCGAGCACGGCATCGTCGACCTCTTTCTGAAAGCCGATATAGCTGATCTGCAAATCGAAATCCGCGACCTTCACCGCACGCTTGCTGTTGCCACCGTCGAACAGCAGTTGCGACGCCTCGAGTTCCAGCGCCGGATCGCCACTACCCCCCGGCCCGACTCCACCGCCCAACGACAGGCCGAGCCCCGGGAACAGCGCCGCACGCTGCACCCGCACCTCCTCGGCCCCGGCCGCGACCAGGCTAGCCGCCTCGCGAACGGACGGGTTGATCAAAAGGCCGTTGCGGCTGACGCTGCGCACATCCTGGCCACGCGCCGGCGTCAGCGGTGTCAGCCCCTCGGCCTGTGCCAATATCTCGGCCTCGAGCCCATCAGGGGCCGGCAGGCTGGCGCAAGCGGTCAGAAACACACAGATTGCAAGGCATGACGCCCCGCGCCACCCCCGGCCCATCCCGAACGGCATTACCATTTTCATCGTTGGATCAATTTTCCCGGCCAACAACCAAATTCGCGCATTGTGGACGCCGCCAGACCCCACGTTCGACCTTGCCCTCACCATCAAGGAACACGCGGTACTGGCAGATCAGCCGATCGCTGCGGGTCAAGGGAAGCGACAGGTGAAATTCAAAAGACCCGTCGTCATAACCGATGGCCGGACGCCCCAGCACCGCCTGGAGATCGGCCTCGCTCTGGCCAAGGGCGACCCGGCGCACCTGCGCGATCTCGCGCCGGGTACCGATCCGGGCATAGGTCGCATCCATCGACGCATAGGCCCGCGACACGGACGAAAATTTCACCCTGGAGTTCACCTGGTTCAACGGATCGTCATCCTGCGCCGCCGATGCACCGAAGGGGAGCAGAACCAGAAGGGCCGTTGCCAGAAGGGCGCTGCGCCCACCGAACAGTCGTTTCATGTCAGGAACCTCTTTTCAATCAAGAAACTTACATTGGACTTCGCCCGGGCACGGCCGTGGCGATCGGCTCGGTCATCGTTCACGAAGCGCCTCCTGTGCCCTGTTGAAGGGTTTGACCAGATATTGCCAAACCGTCTTTTCGCCGGTCCGGATATCGACGGTGGCGATCATGCCCGGAACGATGGGAAACCGAGTGCCCGCCGCATTGGCCAGGAAATCCTCGCGCGTGCGGATATAGGCGCGGTAATAGACCTGATCCGGTTTCACCTCATCGCGCACGGTATTGGGCGAAATGGTCACCACCTCTCCGCTCAGCCCGCCGAAGATCGCATAGTCATAGGCCGAGACCTTCACCAACGCCTCTTGCCCGGGATGGATGAAGGCGATGTCACGCGGCGAAATCCGCGCCTCGATCAGCAGTTTGTCGTCCATCGGCACAATGGTCATCAACTGCCCCCCCGGGGTCACCACGCCGCCGATGGTCGTCACTGCGATATCCTTGACGATCCCGCGCATCGGCGCCCTGAAGACCAGCCGATCGAGCTGATCGGACCGTCCCCGCATGATCGAGGCCTGAACCTCGGCCTCGGCGTTGACCTTCTGCAGTTCCTCGCCGACCTGAACTCTCGCATCGGCGTAAAGCCGGGCGATTTCAAGCTCGGTCTGTGCCGCCTCCCGACGCAGGCGGATCACCTCGACCCGGCTGGTGGCACCGCTGGTTTGCAGCTTTTCGGCGATCTCCAACTCCTGCCGGACCAGTTCCAGCCCCTCGGTCAGCCCCGACAGCGCCTCTCGCAGACTGGCCCGGCGCGACCGGAACAGCGCCAGTTCGTTGGCCCGCAACTGCTCGAATTGCTCACCGTCGAGTTCAGCGGGAAAATCCACCGTATCGCGGTCATCCAACTCCGCCCGTAACCGCGCTGCGGCGGCGATCGAGGCAAAATATTTTGCGGCGGCCTCTTCGACGTTAGACGCCGATCGGGTGGGATCGAGCCGCGCAATCACCTGCCCGCGGTCGACCAGATCGCCTTCCTTCACGGTGATCTCGGCAACGATGCCACCGTCGAGCGACTGGATCACCTGTTCGCGCGAACTGGGCACCACTGTGCCCTGGCCGCTCGACACTTCGACCAGCGGAAACACCCATGCCCAAACCAGAAACAGTGCCAGCATGGCGAAGACCAGCCAGACCAGCCGACGTTCGGCCTGCGCGGTGGGGCGCCCCTCGTCTATCAGGGTCGTCGCGATCATGCCGCCGCCTTTCCCGACTGAAGCCGCGCCAGGACCATATCCTTGGGCCCGTCCATGACGATCTTGCCATTGCTGACCACGATCAACCGATCAACGATCCGCAGCATGGCCGGACGATGGGTGGCGACGATCATCGTCACCTCGCGCCCAAGCCGGCCCAGAACGTCGATCACCGCCGCCTCGGAGACCTCGTCCAACGCGGCGGTCGGCTCATCCAGCAGCAGGACATTGGGATTGCGCAACAACAACCGTGCCAGCAAAAGCCCCTGCTTCTGCCCTCCGGACAGGCCAAGACCGCCCTCCTGCACCATATGGTCCAGCCCCTCGGGCAGACGATGAACGAAATCCGCCAACCCGATGGTGCCCAGCATCGACAGGATCATCTCATCCGCCGTTCCCGGCGCGCCGAGCGTCAGATTCTCCCGCAGGGTGCCATGAAACAGCCGCGCCCCCTGCCCCATCAGGCAGACATCGCGCCGCAGATCCGCCGGGTCGATCAGATCCATCACCACATTGTCGATGCGCAGCTCTCCGGCCAGCGGCTGCAGCAGACCGGAGAGCCCGGCCAACAGCGTCGACTTGCCCGCACCGTTACGGCCCAGAATGGCGATCCGTTCGCCCGGCGCGATTTCAAGCCGTCCGACCCTCAGCACCGGCGCGCGCGGATCATGCCCGAACAGCGCCTCCTGCACCACGAACTCGCCACGGATCACCGGCTTGTGGATGCGTTGCTCCTCGGCGGTTGTATCCACTGGCAAGCCCATCAGACTGTCGAGCGCCCCACGCGCCACCTGAGCCTGCTGCCAGCGGTTCAGGATCTGCGTGACCGAGGCCAGCGGCGCCAGCATCCGCGACGACAGCATCGAGGCCGCCACAAGAACGCCCGTGCTCATGTCGCCGGCCATCACCATGGGGGCGCCGAAGAAGACCACCACGGCAAAAACGCCGCCCTGCACCGTCTGCGCCCAGGACGACAGCCGTCCGACCAGATCGCGCAACTCCATCGACGATCCGGCAGTGGTCTCGTTATAATGGTTCCAGAGGTTCTGGAACCGCGTTTCCGCCTGCAGAGACTTGATATCGTCAAGACCCTGGATCGCCTCGACCAGCATGGCGCTGCGCAGCGCGCTTTCGCGGGTATTCGCCTCGGCCAGACGACGCAGGCGTCTCTGCGCCAGCAGACCAGGCACCACCAACAGCACCATCGCTGCCAGCGGGATCCAGACCAAAACCCCGGCGATGTAGAAAAACAGCGCGCAGAACAACAGGAAGAACGGCACATCCGCGATTGCCGCCACCGTGCTGGATGTCATCATCTCGCGCACATGCTCCAGCTCGCGGATTTGCGAGATGAAGGTGCCGGTCGACCGCGGCCGCGCGGTGTTGCGTACCCTCAGCGCATGGCCGAACACCCGGTCCGAAATGCGCAGATCGGCAGCCTTGCCCGCCAGATCGGTGATCCGGCTGCGCGCGACCCGCATCACCAGCGCGAACAGCGTTGCCATCATCACGCCCAGAAACAAGACCCAAAGGGTGCTCATAGACTGGCCCGGAACCACCCGATCATAGACCTGCATGGAAAAGATCGTGCCCGCCAGGGCCAGGACGTTGGTCACCAGCGAGGCGACCATGACCGCGCGATAGGGCTTCATGTCCGCCAGGGCGATACTGCGCAACCAATCCGCCCGCCAGGGGGCGATATAATCGTCGATCCGGCGATCTGGCCGCCCCGAGGAAGGCCGCAGCACGAACAGACGACGCAGCCGCGCCGTCAGTTCCTCCCGCGTGAAAGGCGTCTCCAGCCCATCGTCGGCGGCCATCACGACACCGAAGCCACCATCGATTTCCCGCTCGATCACCCCAACCTCGCCATCGGTGAATTCGGCGACAAGAGGCAACCGCATCGCCGACAGCGATGCCGCCGAGACCTCGGTTTCACGGATCAGCAGCCCGGCAGCCCGGGCCAATGTGGCAAGCTTTTTCCGATCCGCCGACCAGGCCAGATCAAGCCGCACCCGTTCGGGCGACACCGCAATACGGTAATGCGCCGCCACACGCAAAACCGCATTGATCCATCCCCTGTGGGACATGGCTCCGCCCGACACCGGGCGGAGATCGCTTGCATCAGCCTGCATTGCCTCAGACCTCGTAGACCACGCTGGACTGAAGCTCGTCTTCCAGTGTTGTCCCCAGCACCGAGCCCGACAGATCCCCCATCGGATCGACGCTGCCGTCCTCGCCACTGGTGCCGCCGACGGCAGAGGCCGCTGCGGTATCTTCCTCGGGCAGCGCCGCCGTCAGATCCTCACTGCCACCGTCCGAAGACAACAGCTCGTCGATCGAGATCGGATCGGTTTCGGACACATCGACGGTCTCTTCGATCACATCGAGTGCAGCAAGGCCGAAGCCCGCCGACATGGCGAAGAAACTCGGGCCGACCGGCTCGATGAACCCGCCGTCGGGAGCCGTGACGCTGACATCCTCGACCGTCAGGATCACCTCGCCGCCGCCGCCGACTGCACCGGTATAGGTGCCGTCGCCGTTGTCGATCCAGTCCCCGGACAGCGATACCCCGTCCTCTGCCGTACCACGGATCGTCAGCAGATTGTCGCCGTCGGTCATGGCCGCGACCTGATCCGCCGTCAGCCCGGTGATCGAATTGCCGCCCTCGATCCCGAGGTCGAGCGTTTCGATGTTGCGCAGGTTGGTCTCCAGCGTGGCGCCGCTCAGGCTCTCTCCCTGACGGAAGCCCACCGTGTCCTCTCCATCCCAGCCGTTGATCAGGCTACCGGTCCAGATCAGCGTATCGTCGCCGGTCGTCTCCAGTTGCTGGCTCAAGTTCAGCGTGATTGTGCTGGTGGAGTCGGCTGAGACGTCCGTCCCATCCACCGTGTGCGCCGACACACTGATCTGAACCCCAGCAGTCCCGGCAACCATGTCCGTCAGGGCATCGGACGCCTGCCGGACGCCCAGATCATCCATGTCGGACTGACTCAACCCGGTGAGGGTATAGCTGTCGGTCGCGACATCATAGCTGATCCCCTCGGTCACCAACGTCGTCCCTACATAGAAGGACGCGTATTGCCCCAGCCCCTGCAGCGTCAGCGTCACGGTTTCGACGCTCTCGTCCGCCGCGGCGGCAACCGAGGCATCCTTGAAGTCGGTCATCGCCGCGTTCAGGTTCAGCGAAACGATATTGCCTTCCAACCCGAAGGAATTGGTCGGGGTCAGGGTTATGCTGTTGGCGACCGGGGTCACCGTAACATCCGGCAGCGGCAACACATCCACCCGAGCCTCAGACAGGGAGGTTTCCCCCGATGTCACATGCAGTTCGAGGCTGTCGAGTGTCCCGCTCCAGTGTTTCGGCGGCAGGATGGCAACATAGGCCGGCATCTCTCCGCCGTCGCCGGTCAGAACCCAGGTGTTGGTCCCCCCGGTGCCACCGGCGTTGGTCGCCATCTCGGCCAGGTCGGCGTCGCTGGCACTGGTCCCGGTGTAGAGCAGGAACCCCTCTGGCAGGTTGGACAGCAGAACCGTGGTGATCGTTTCGGATCCATCATCGTCGGTCAGCGCCAACGCCATATCCAGAGCGATCAGGGAGTCTGTGCTGGTATCCGCAGCCTCCTGCCCGGAGACAGGTTCCGCAGACACCAGCGCCACGCCGTCATTGCTGATCTCGACCGGAAGCGTCGCGGTTCCCGTCGAGGTCAGAGCCGTGGCCCCGGTCTCGATGTTGCGCACCCATGCGTCGACCGTCACGCTGCCAGCCGTCATGTCGTCGGGGGTGAAGACCATATCCAGCGGTGTGCCCATCGTGACATTGTCGATCACGTAATAGGTGCCGTCCGGGATCCCCTCCACGCCACTGACGACCTGGGCGGTGACCGTTTCGCCGCCGATGGTCAGCTCGCCGTCGCTCAGTCCGTTGGTCCCCTCGAGCTGGAGATAAAGCGTATCCCCTTCAATGGAGCCGGCGGCGCCGTCCGCGGTATTGGTGACGGTCAGCGTCAGCGGGATTTCACTGTCGGTCTCGGTGAGGACACCATCGGCATCGGCAGAGCCCAGAACGATCGAGATCTCAGCCGGGTCAGTCACCGGATCGACCGGAATTTCCGGCGTCTCCGTTGCTCTGTCCGACCGTCCGCCACCTTCCTCCGCCGTGGTCAGCGTCGCGTTGAACGAGAACGGCTCAGAGAGGTTGTTATCGTTCGCATTCGCTTCTATCTCGACGACAATGCCGTCCATCAGCGCGTCAAGCTTGGCCTGAACCGCCGCCGCATCGTCACCCGCATCAGTGGTCACCGATGCGGTCCAGACCTCTTGCCCATCCAACAGGGTCCGGATCATTCCGGTTACCATACTGCCTGCAGGCAGGTCGGTGAGGGTGACGGTCAGAACGCTGGGCGTGCTGTCCTGCGCGGTAACCTGAGCATCGATCATCTCGGACAACTGGAAGCTGGTGTCTTCCGTCGCCACCGCACCGGTATAGTCCCATGTGTCGATACGCGGCGGCACTCCGGAGCCGTCGGAGGCAAAGCTCGTCGTCAGGGTCAGGCCGATGCTGTCTTCCAGAACATCGGTCCCTACGCCAGGCCGATCGCCACGGTCCTGGGTCTGGACCGTGATGGTCAGCGGCTGATCGCTGAGACCGCCCGCAGCTTGGCCGACGGTGAAGACCACCGGCAGAACCAGCCCGCCGGCATCGTCGATCGGCACGGCCTCGGAGCCCTCATAAACCAGCAACCAATTGCCAGTGGACAACATCTCACCGCCTTCAACCGTCACACCTTCAGGCACGCCCTCGACGATCACCCGGATCAGGTGCTCACTGCCGTCGCTGTCGGGGCTCGCGATGTTCAGATCGACCGTGACCTGCTCCCCGGCTGTTGTCACCGTCACGTCGCTGCCACTTACGCTGCCGACACCGCCGCCAATCGTGATATCGTCGATCGTCAGAACCGGCTGGTCGGTCACCGGGATCGCACTCAGTTCGAAACGGTCGGCGATCCAGTCGCCGGTCACCGAAGCCACAGAGCCATCGCCCGGATCGGTGATCTTATAGAACAGGTCGAACCCGCCCAGATCACCGTCGAGATTGGCGGCCCCCAGAGCCTCAAGTCGGGCCACCTCTGCCGCAGTCAGTTCGTAATACAACTCTCCTGCCACATCGACGGTCGGCATGCCCGCCCCGGACAGCGGAGTGCCGTCGAGATAGAGCGTGAAGTCCCCGCCTTCGGCCTCCGAGACCCGGATGCGAACCGCATCCAGAATCTCGTCGGTGTCACCGTTCTGATGAACGATCCCCAGCCCGATCGACTGAAGCGTATCCTCGACCAGAGTGGCCGAGGTGGTCACCGTCGCCTCCGGCGTCGGTGTCACGCTGAAGCTGACATCATGAGACACATCGGTCAGAGAAGCGCCATCGTTTTCCGTCGTTACCGGCGTCACGCTGAACTCAACGGTTCCGCTGAAGTTCTCCGGCACGGTGATGTCCGTGGACCCGAACTGCGCTTCACGCAGCACCCAGACCCGATCTTCGCCGGTGACTTCCGGCCCCGTCAGCAGGATACCCTGCGTCAGCCCGAAGCCTTCCGGCAAGCCGGTCACCTGCATGGTCAGGCTCTCCGAACCATCGGCATCGGTCAGGCTGACGCTGACCAGATCGCTCAGGGCAACCGTGTCGAGCCCGCCGTCGAGATCGCCCTCGACATAGGTCTCCGGCGTGATCGTGACATCGGCCAAATCGGCCACGCCCTTCACCTCGACAGACATTTCAAGGCTGACAGACGGAGAACGATCTTCCAGAACGCTGTCATCCTCGAGCGTCAACCGATCGACGGATTCCGCCGACACGGTCAGCGTGAAATCCTCGTTGCTGTTCAGCGGTGGCCGGATCGTCAGCGCGAGCGAGCTGTCGAACCCCTCGATAGTGACACTCCCCCCCGAGACGGCGAGCGGTGTTCCGTTATAGCTCACCACCGCCCCGTCGGGGATATCGGAGATCGTCACATCGAAGGTTTCCGACGGGTCAGAGCTGGTCGGTCGGATCACCAACGGGATGTCGGTATCCTCGTTGCCCTGCGTCCGCGCGGCGAGCGACAGGGTCACTTCGTCGGCCACCGGCGCAACGATGAGGTTCTCAAGGATCGCCTCGCCACTGACCGCCTCGGCCACAGCGCCGCCATCATCGTCGGTGTCGACGGTATAGGCCTGGACCTTGATCTGGAACTGCCCCGAGAAGTTCGCGACCGCGCGGAATTCCAATGAGCCCAGAGACGCGACCGGTACGTCGATCGGATCGCCGCTGTAGATGGCGGTCTTGGTCTCACCACCCTCGACCCAACGGAACATCGACCCGATGGCATTGGCCGGGGTGCCGTCACCGGCGATCAGTTCCGGTGTCAGTCGCGCGAATGTCTCTTCGCCACTGTCCTGGTTGCTCCATCCGGCGCTGAGGTCGAACCCTTCGCGTTTCAAGCCGAACCAAATGTCCTCCTCGGCCGCCTCACTATAGGAGAAGCCCCCGGCCATGGTCAGATCGTCCACGGTATCGCCGTCGCTGTCCTCTCCGATGACCTCGGCGACCGGGGTCACGGTCACGACCAGATCGTGATCCTGCGTATCCGTATCCGATACAGAGGTACCGTTGACG
Organism: Pseudodonghicola xiamenensis DSM 18339; assembly: GCF_000429365.1. Classification (GTDB taxonomy): domain Bacteria; phylum Pseudomonadota; class Alphaproteobacteria; order Rhodobacterales; family Rhodobacteraceae; genus Pseudodonghicola; species Pseudodonghicola xiamenensis. The sequence continues at coordinate 10,002 of NZ_AUBS01000053.1, forward strand.
ATACTCGTATCGGCCGTGCTGACGCTCAGCGTGATCGTGGCGTCACTGCTGTCATGCGCCGGCGGGGTGATGGTGAACCCATCGAGATATTCCTCGCGTTCCGCCTGGGTGCCGCCGACGAAGGTGATCGAATAATGCGTCCCGGTGTCGGTGACCGCCGCTCCGGCCGAGGCGCCATTCACCACGGTCGAGCCCGTCACGACCCAGCCGGTCGGAATATCGAAGGAGATCGCGGTAATCACCTCTTCGCCACCCGCGGTACTGCCGGTGCTGGTATCGGTCAGGCGGACCCCTGCCAGGAACGCCACGGACGTGTCCTCCTCGGTGGTGACATCACTGACAGAAACATCATCGGCCACCGGCGTGACATACAGGTTCAGCACCACGCTGTTGTCGGACGTGTCCACTTCGGCAATGCCGTTGACCGGACCGCTGACCGGCGTTCCGCCACTCAGATACCCATCCGCGTCCCGATCCTGCGCGTTCAGCGTCACGGTGATACCTTCGAGATCACCGCTGAAATCCGCGGTCCCGCCGATGAGGATTTCAGGCAATGCAGTGGCATCGGTGCTCAGGCCGGCAGCGGGAACCGTGATCGAGGTCGAACCATCTGCCGCATCGGCATAAACCGTGACCCCGTTCACGACGATATCCACCCCGGTCGTGTTGGTGACGGTGATCGAGCGAACCTCACTGCCATCCAGATCGGTAAAGCTTGCCGTGAGCATGTCGGACAGATTGATTCTCGTGTCTTCCGCCAGCGTCACATCGGCCTCGGTGCCGGAGGCATCATAGGAGATGGAGACCGCATTCTCGACCGAGGCGATATCGACCGAGGTGTCGAAGACCAGAGAGGCATCATCCGTCGCCGCCTGGACATAGACCATGACGCTCTCGCTGCTCTCTGCCCCGGTGGCGACCAGCACATTGCCGCTTGCGTCCACCTCATAGCTCGAGACGCGATAGGTCACTTCGAAGTTGGTCGAGCTGTCCGCCGGCGGCGTCACCTCGAGAGCCTCGAATTGCGTGGCCGACATGCTCAGATCGGAAAACGTTCCGGTCACGGTGAGATCTGCGTCGGTCAGTTGGATCGTGACCGTGCCGGTATTGTCCACCGTATGGGGGGAGCCGCCCCAACTCAGCATCGCGCCTTCGGGCAGACCGCTCAGGGTGATGGCCCCGATCCGCTCCGGCGTGGTGTTGTTGCCGGTGCCAGTGCCGTCATCGGTGATCGTCGGGGCCTTGAGCCCCAGCGCGACCGCCGTGTCTTCGACCGTATTGATCGCCTCTGCCTCGACGCTCAGCGTCGGTGCGTCCGCCACCGGGGTCACTGTCACCGTCACCACGGTCGAGGTGCTGGCACCATCGTCACTGTCGGTGACAACGGTGAACTCCTCGATACCGCTGAAGTTCGCGTCGGGCATGTAGCTGACCTGCCCGTCATCGCTGACGGTCACCGTGCCGTGGTCGGTATCATATGCAATCCCGCCGGTGACCGCAGTGCCAGCCAGCGCCGTGCCGCCCTGATCAATCCCGGTGTTGTCCGAGGTCGCATCGGCCGACGTGTTGACGGAGAAGCCTTCACTATCCTCGTCCACCGTGCGGGTAATGCTGGCAACGGGCTCATCATCAACCACCCCGACAGTGAAGCTGGCCGTGTCGGTATCGCCATCGCTGTCGGTGACTTCGACACCGAAGGTCAGATCCAGGGAAGCGTCGCCACCGTGATCGAGCGGTCGCAGCAGTTCGAAGGAATAGCCGGCCGAAGCCTTTGTCGGATCGGTCAGCGTTACCACGAACACCGGATCAGTGCCGACGCCGGTGTCGGCAGTCAGCGTATGGCCGTCCGAGGACAGCACATAGCGCAACGCCGCCCCGCCCGAGCTAAGCCCCACGGGGGCGCTGTCGGTGGTCAGTTGCACGTCAAGGCTGTCCTGTCCCGGCGTCAGCTTCAGGCTGCCTTCCTGGGTCAGCCCCTCTGCATCCGGGTCGCTCCCCCAGGCTAGGTTGGCCTCGTCGACCGTCGCGTCATCGGGCGTTCCCAGCTCTGGTACGGTGTCGCTCACATTGATGATCTGAGTGGCCGAACCTGACGAGACATCGCCATCCCCGTCGATGGTCGTGTAGCTGAAATTATCCGTCAGCGAGAGGTCATCGCCGGCAAGGATGTCATGATCCACCGCGTCAAGCGGCGTATAGCTCCAACTGCCGTTTGCCCCCACCGTAAGCTCACCATATTGCGTCTCCACCGTCTCGCTGCCGCCCTCGGACAGCGTGATAGTGGCGCTGTCGCCGCTGCGGTCGGTATAGGTGACCTGATGCACCTGGCCGCCATCGGCACCCAGGGCGTCATTGGCCAGAAGATTATCCCCGCCACTCGCGGACCCGACGGCAGCACCGCCCTCCTCGACGGAGACAGCAGTATCTGCCTGCGGCGTTTCCGGCGCGTCGTCCACGATCCCGACAACCAGATGATCGACCCAGGTGTCGCCATCCTCGTCGATCGAGGCAATCAGGATCGTTTCCGACACTGTGTCATTGGCCACACTGTCGCTGTGGTCCTCGGTATTGCCATCCAGCGCATAGGTATAGCTGACGGTCCCGGTGACGCTGTCATAGCCGGTGATGGTCAGCGTGCCATAGACGGTTTCCATCTCCACCGGTGTGGTGGCGGCCGCTTCCAACTGCGCCAAGGTCACCGTGGTCCCCCCGCTCAGCGCGCCATCGGCAACGCTGCCACCGATCGTGACGCCGTCCAGCGCTGCCGGAGCCACCCCCAGCACAAAGGTCGAATTCTGACGGTCACTGCCGCTGCCCGCATCGGTTCCGCCCAACAGGCCGGCTTCTTCCACGATGATGTCTGCCGCATCGCCCGCGTTCTCGTCCGTGACGGTGACGCGGCTCGTCGCACGGGTATCCGTGTCGGTGTTGCCATAGGCATCCGTCGCCGTCGCCGACAGGCTCAGCTCGTCGGTTGCCAGCGACGCGGGCAAGGTGACGCTCCAGCTCCCCAGGGGATCAACCGTTGCGGTGTACTCCGTTCCATTCACAGTCAGGATGACAGTGGTCGCCCCCGGCTCACAGCTCCCGGTAAAGGTCGGCGCACCACCGTCCTCGATCAACACCGGATCGATCGTCACCTCGGTCACCGTATCCTTCAGGATCGTATCGGTGGTGGTGGTGGTATTGCCCTCCGCGTCCTCGACAACAGCCGTGACGGTCAGCGTACCCTCATCCAACCCGCTCAGATCGGCGGTGACCGAGTAGCTGCCGTCGCCATCCACCGCGACCGGCGAGACGATCACCTCATGTACACCGTCCGAAACCCGCAGGTCGGTAACGGTGCCATCCACTGCCGCGACCCCGTTGATCTGCACCTGCGTCAGATCGTCAAGCGAGGACAGCACATTGTCCGTCACCGTCGCCCCATCGGGGCTGGCGTCGTCGGTGATGTCCACCGCCGCGACGTTGATCACCCAGTCGGCCGTGTCGGTGGCATTGATCGCACCGCTGCGGTCATCGACGGTATAGCTAATCGTCACCTCCCCAGTCAGCCCGGGCTTGGGCGTAAAGCTCAGCTCCCCCCGGCCCGACAGCGAGACCCAGCCGCTGCCATCGCTCAGCGTGATGCTGAGCCCCGGCACGATCACCTGTCCATCCACGACGGTGACCTGAAGCGTGGCGGTCTCGCCCGCATCGACATCGGTGTCATTGCTCAGCACATTGAGCACGGCAGTCTCATCCATCCGGATGAGAGAGGCATCGTCCTCCGCCACCGGCGCGTCGTTCACCGGCGTCACGGTGATGTCGACCGTCACCGTATCGGTGCCGCCATTACCATCACCCACCGTCACCTCGAAGCTGTCGGGCCCGTTGTAATCGGCATCCGGCGTATAGGTGTAGGCGCCGGTCTCCGGATCCAGCACCACCGTGCCATGGCTCGGATCGCTGCTGACCGCATAGGCCAGATCATCGCCATCGACATCCGAGGCATCGACCTGGCCCGCCACCGGCGTGTC
>NZ_AUBS01000054.1 GCF_000429365.1 Pseudodonghicola xiamenensis DSM 18339
GTATCCGGCCATCGCACCGAGCTGGCGCCGGGCCTGGAACGAGGTGATCCCGTTCCTCGACTACCCGCCCGAGGTGCGCAGGCTGATCTACACCACGAATTCCATTGAGGCATTGAATTCGAAGATCCGGCGCGCCGTCCGAACCCGCGGTCACTTCCCAAGCGATGAGGCAGCAGCGAAATTGATCTATCTGGCGCTCAATGCTACATCCACCGAATGGAAGCGTTCGGTGCGCGAATGGCACGCTGTCAGAAGTCAGCTTGCCATCATGTTCGAAGACCGCTTCCCAATGGCGTAAAAAAACGCGTCAGGCACAAAATTCGGCACAGTCTCGAGGATCACGGCGCTGGTATCGATTTCGGGGCGCCAGAATATCTCGGCGACAGTCGCGATCAAACCGGGCCGTATCGGGAAAGCACAGCCCCCATCGACGGCCGACCTGATCCCTCAGGTCAGCCCTCTCAGGTGGTCCCCCTGCAAGCTCTGCATAGTCATGTTGATATTCAGGATTGCGGCGCAGGCATTCCCAGCCGAGTTCCGGCGCGGCCAGATCATCAAGATAGTCATAGGCCGCCTGGTCACGCCAATTCGAGCGGTCGGGCTGCATGGCATCGCCTCTTCCCTAGGTTGATCGCAAGAAAGGATTCCGAGAGATCAATCACTTGGGAAGTCCGCCGCAAGGCATCAGGTGATGCGTGGGACGCATCACCTTCTCAGCCGGTGCGCCCCGCCGCCAACTGCCGATACCCTTCCGAGCTCAACCAACGTGCACGTTCAAGATGGGCGTCATGAACGAGGCGCACCCGCTCCGGCTCTGTCTGCGCATCGAGACCCAGGATGATCTGCGCCGCCTCCTGCCAGCTCGCGCCCTCGCCTGCAGCATCGAGCAAACGCATATACTGCGCCATGTGGCGACGGTCATAATCCGTCACCACGGCCCCCTGCGGCGGCACATCCTGCAAGTTGCTGATCGTCACACGCATCCCCACTGCGGCTTCTGTACAATCCTAGCACAGAAGGTTGACGTTTTCGTGAGCACGGCAATAGCGCAATTCCCTTCACGGCGAAACCTGCCGGAATAGTCAGCTCTTAGCGACGGCCTTCGCCTGCACATGCATCACTCCAATGCCCTGGTCGGAGTTCAGGAGCAGAATGCCATTCGCTTCGAACGCCCGTCGAACCTGATCGCGCGTGGTCTCGTAGACCTCGAGTCCGCTTTCGGATTCGAGGCGCTTGAGCGCGGTCAAAGATACCCGGGCCTCATCCGCAAGCTGCTCCTGTGTCCATCCAAGAAGCGCACGCGCGGCCCGCGATTGTCGGGCGGTGATCATGCAGATCACCTCCCATCCGGCCCGGCGCGCACGCCAGAACTACGACTATTATAGTCGCTCTCAGGAGAATCTCTACCGGAATTATTCTACGTTTATATCGCACTTTCGAATTAGCACCGCCAATTCGGAAAACTGATTCGGTTGCCCGGTTTGGCGGGCGGGCCCCGGCCTATCGGCCGGGGCCTCACGGCGCCGCTACTCGCTGCGGCGACCGTTGGGGCGGGACCAGATCAGCGCGTAGCTCTCGCCGTCCTCCTCATCGAAGAGATTGGCGTAGATCGGGGCGGTGAAGCTCGGATCGTCGAGCTTGAGGCCCAGATAGTCGCGACCCTCGCCCGAACGCTTGGACCAGGCGGCGCCGATCTCGGCGCGGCCCACCAGGACCCGGTGGCTGGGGGCGTTCTCGCCGGTGGCGCGGGTGTCGGGGACGATGCGTACGCCCTTGGCCTGAACGCTGAGGGTGACGATTTCGCCGGTGAATTCGTTCGAGCCGGTCTTCTTGAAGCTGCCGATGGTAGCCATTTTGAGTCTCCGTTTTCCGTTTCCGGGTCCGCACCATTGCGGCCCGATGGCGATCGACAGGCCGGAGACGACAGGCGGTGCACCCCCGGCCTGCCGGGGGCTGGACAGCAAAGGTAGAACTTTCTTGTTCCGCGCGGAATGACGGCTCCGCCGGCAGGGGAAGAAAGTTATGGCGGCGCTGTTGCGGCAAGCCGGTCGAGGCACAGCCGTTCTTCGGCCAGATCAGGCCATTGAAAGGGCCGTATGGAGCGGACATGGACGGGTCAGAACGGAGACGATGGCGATCGCGGATGCCCGTCAACCTGACCGGCTTTTCACCGGCGGATTGGCTCACCCGCGACAGGCCATGCGCATCACTCTCCAGGCGCCCGGCCCGACGTGCCCCCCCGCGATCGCAGGTGCAGTCTGCCGCTCGAACGGTCCGCCATTCCCGCCGCACGGCCAAGGGCAGCGACGCGGGTCTCATGCCGATCCGCACACCGCCCCATACCGGCAACCTGACGATTGGGATGGCAGTCCAGCACTGATCAGGGGCCCCGCCTCATCGGATCGCCTGCAGTGTCAGGCGCTCATGGGAGAGCTGTCCGAAGGCTCGGCTGCCGAACCGGCAATGCGGAGAAAGGCGGAAACGCCTACAGCGCCAGCGCCGATAACAGCGAAGATCATCTGCCAGGTCTCCGAGGGCATCATGGCCCTGGCGATCCCGAGGGTGGCGTGGAAGCCGGCGAGCATCGCCGGTACCACGAAGATCAGGGTGATGACAAAGCGCGCCCAGAGCGGCCGGACGAGCATGATCAGCGCCTGGCCGATGGCCAGAGTCAGGCCGGCGGCAAAGCCACCGACGAGGATTGCTCCGAGCCAGCCTGCACCGGTGCCATAGGCCCAAATACCGGCATGGAGTCCGACGAGGAACGGCAGGGCGAAAACGGCAAGGTTGAACAGCAACCAGCACATGGCTGCGATGGCGGCAAAAGATGCAAGGATTCCGAGAACGAACATGGCGGTGTCTCCCGTTTGACGTGGAACGGTCGCGCCTGCCACCACCACCATGGCGCAACCTGACGGTTAGCAGAATTCTTGTCTTTGGGCGAGACACAAGGTGACCCGCCCCCCCTTTAGGGAACCAGCCGATCGTTGACCCGTGGTACACATTTCCCCACTGTGTCGTGATGATTTACGTCTTGGCATATCCACAGTTTGAGCCGAGTGTCGCCGAACGCATTCGTCGGTTTCGGACCGAGAACGAGCCGGCTAGAGCCAAGCTCGTTCCCCCACACGTAACTGAACCGCGCCGGGTTTGCCGGAGGCTCCCAACCTTGAGAAGGTGGAGCCATGACGAAGACATCCAATCGATTTTCATCCGAGGTGCGTGCTCGCGCGGTGCGTATGGTTCTGGAACATGAGGCCGATCACGCTTCGCAGTGGGCGGCGATCTGCTCGATTGCGCCGAAGATCGGCTGCACGGCCGAGACGTTGCGGAAGTGGGTGCGACGCGAGGAGCGTGACAACGGGCAACGCCCGGGGCCGACCAGCGATCAGCTTGCGCGCCTCAAGCAGCTGGAGAAGGAAAACCGGGAACTCCGGCAGGCCAACGAGATCCTCCGCAAGGCGTCCGCTTTTTTCGCTCAGGCGGAGCTCGACCGCCCTACGAGGAAATGAAGATGTTCATCGATGAGCATCGCGACCAGTATGGGATCGAGCCGATCTGCCGTGTGCTGCCGATCGCCCCGTCCACCTATCGCGCCCATGCCGCGGGCCGGGCCGATCCTGCAAAGCTGTCCGACCGCGCCAGGCGCGATGCCGAGCTGCGCCCGGAGATCCGGCGGGTCTGGGACGAGAACTTCCAGGTCTACGGCGCCCGCAAGGTCTGGCGGCAATTGAACCGTGAGGGGATCGCGGTCGCCAGGTGCACCGTCTCGCGCCTGATGAATGACATGGGGCTGGCGGGAGTGATCCGAGGAAAGGCCCGGAAAACAACGGTTCCCGATCCCTCCGCGCCATGCCCTGAGGATCGTGTGAACCGAGAGTTCCATGCCCCGGCGCCGAACATGCTCTGGCTGTCCGACTTCACCTATGTCGCGACCTGGAGTGGGTTTGTCTACGTGGCCTTCGTTATCGATGTCTTTGCCAGACGGATCGTCGGCTGGCGCGTGTCTCGCTCCATGCAGGCTGAGTTCGTGCTCGACGCTCTGGAACAGGCTCTGCACGAACGGCGGCCCGTCGATGGCGGCGGGCTCATCCACCACAGCGACCGAGGCAGCCAGTACGTGTCGATCAAGTACACCGAGCGACTGGCCGAAGCGGGCATCGAGCCGTCCGTCGGCAGCGTCGGGGATTCCTATGACAATGCCCTCGCCGAGACAGTGATCGGGCTCTTCAAGGCCGAGGTCATTCATCGTCGCGGGCCATGGCGCAGCTTCGAGGCGGTCGAGTTCGCAACGCTGGAATGGGTGGATTGGTTCAATAACCGGCGCCTACTCGAACCCATCGGAAACATCCCGCCCGCAGAAGCGGAAGCCCGCTTCTATGCACAATCAGACGAGTTCGCTATGGTGGCGTGATCCGCGCCGCGCCTCTACACTTCCGGCCCTGAACCGCCTTTCGGCCAACTCCAATCAAAGGTCTGCTTCACGCTCCAATCTTGGTCGCTTCGGGGAAAATCAACAACATTAAGGCTTCATGCGATCGCGCAAGTCCCATATTCATTGCGCGAGGAGTTCAACATTGACCTTGCACGATTGCCCACCACCGAAAGCTGCGCTGGCACGCTGGCTCACCGCGTATCCAAGTGAAGACGGTAACTACGGGCACTTGTTGCTCGAGCAAGATTGCGACTGCGATGACGACCTGATCTCAGATTTGGTCCCCTATTTCGAATCCGCTCATGCCGACGCTCGCGTATTTTTCCATGAGCAGATGGGTATTGAGCTTCATCCCGATGCCGATGCGCCCGAACCGTATATCACCTATCCGACCTGTTTGCCGTCGATCACGCGACGTGGACTGTTTGGAGAAGTAATGGCTGGTATGCTTACCGAAGGGTTCGAATACATCGGCAAGCACGAGTGGACGATCCCGGTGTTCCTTTTCCGATTTCATGAGGACGCGGAAGCCTATCTGTTCGCACTCGCGCGGGATGAAGAGCGAAAGCGAGAAGTCTATGGGAGGCGTGGCTCTGACTTCATTGGCCTCGCACTCGATGAAGATGGTGACATAGAGCGCTTCATCGCTGGTGAAGCCAAATGGCGAAAGAAGCTTCAGCCGGCCGTCGTCGCCGATCTGATGTACGGCGAGAAGAAGAAAAACAAGGAAACAGGCGAGCGCGAGCATGATGGAAAAGGGATCTGGTTCCAGATCAATAGCGATATTCCAGCCCCGCACGGGCTTCGGCAGTTGCAGCGCCTGTTGCGCGAAATCGATCCCGACGGCTATTCCGCCGCGATCGCGAAACTCGATCGAGTGTTGGTGGTCAGGAATGCCGAGCCATTGCCGCGCACCAACCTCATCATGATTTCGGGTGGTGATGCGCCGAGTCGGAAGTCCAAGCATTCGCTCATCCCTTGGGAGGAAGTGCCCGAAGATTATACTGCGCCTCACGACCTGCAGGTGGTTGAACTCATTCTGAATGACGGTGAAATGCTAATCGACGGCGTCTATGACGCACTCTGGGCCACCTGATGCCGGAAAACGACCCGCAGAGGCTCGAGATCGCCAATGGGGCCCGCACCAGGCTCGCGCTGGAGAACGAATTGTCCGCCAATCAGGCACGCTCCTATGTCCGTTGTCTACAGATCGGCTGGCAGGTCGACACGATCGGCTGGAACCGCAGCGATTCCGAAGGTCAGCTGGCAGATGCGCGAAGTCTGCTGCAGGCAGCCGAGATCTTCGCAGAGATCGAGGGACATCAATCGCGTCGCACCGTTGATTGCTACCGGCGGGCCGGTGAGCTCCTCGAATGGCTGGCGCGCTCGGAAGACGACGTTCGAACGATCGCGCCGGTCGAACTACTTGCCGGCGCCGCCTTCCAGCTCGGAGGTCTGACCGCGATGGCATCTGGTCTTCTCGGCCAATTGGATCTTGAGGAAGACGGCCCGAAGCTTTTCGCCGCGTTTATCCAAGGCGATTTCGACGCAGTGCTCCTCCATACCATGGCTTTCTGGGGTCAAAATGGCGATCTGAGGGCTCCTGGCTCTTCCCTCCGTATCCTCGAAGAAGACAGGGATGACCGGCTTAGCTGGTATTTCACGGTCGAACTCATTCGCGCGTTGGGCCTTTTTGCGGATTCGATCCGGCGTGGGGCCGATGACCGCCTCGCCAAGGCCGCTGCGAAGCTCAAGGCGCTCGACTCTATGGCCGTGCGCACTTTCAGCGACGATGTTTCGCTGCTCATCAGCTTGTTGCGACAAGTTGCCGAACGGTTTACCGACGCCAGCATCTATCGTTCGGTCCGTGCCCTTGGCGAACTCAATCCCAGGCGCATGCCTCGCTTGCTGGCCTTTGCTCGTGAACAGTTCTCGCGCGGCCGCGGCATATTGTGGTCGTCGCAGCGCGCTGGTCTCACCCGCCTTCTCGAAAACTCGTCCTTCGCGCTCTGCACGCCGACCGGTTCGGGCAAGACGCTCGTCGCCAATCTCGGCCTCGTGAAGGAACTACTGCTGCGCGATCACGGCGAGGTCGTGCCACTGGCCCTGTACCTCGTCCCTTCCCGTGCGCTCGCTGGTGAGGTCGAAGCCAAACTGACTTCCGAGCTCGGCCGCGATCTTATCATCACCGGCCTTTATGGCGGCGCCGACTGGGGCATCACCGACTATTGGCTGAATGCTGACAGCCCGACCGTGCTTATCGCCACTGTCGAAAAGGCCGATGCGCTTATGCGCTATCTCGCTCCGCTGCTTCTTAGCCGTCTCAAGCTCCTGATCGTCGACGAAGCGCATCAGGTCCTGCCAGAGGATACAGAAAGCGGTCGTAGTGACTTCGCCGATCATAGCAGTCGCTCGCTCAGGCTTGAAAGCTTCGTCGCTCGCTTGCTCACCCAAGCGCCAGATATCGTTCGTATCGCGCTGACCGCGGTCGCTGGCGGTGCCGCCGGACCTGTAGCGCGGTGGATGGAAGGCACAGCTGACGCATCAGCGATCGGCACGCACTATCGCAGTACCCGGCAAGTGGTTGGCGTGCTCGAGACCGCGTCGGAGCGGCGCAGCACGATGCTACTTGAGCTGATGAATGGGCAACCGCTCTATGTACAGGGGCGTGATGACCCAGTTTACCTCAACCTAAACATCCCGCCGATGGCGCAGCTGCCCGCGCAGATGCGGTCCAGCCTCTACCGCTTCAACCAGGTGACGGTGCTCTGGACGGCGCTGCACCTTGCTGCGGCTGAACGCCGTATCCTCATCTCACTGGCCCAGCAGCCCGAACAAACAATGGGGTGGTATGCTGAATCCTTCGACCTGCCAGCTTGGCAGGGTCTGCCGGCTTTCGTGCCACCCGAAGGAAGAAACGGTGAGTTGTTCGCCGAAGCCCGGGCAGCTTGCGTTGACTATTGCGGGTCAGATTCCTACGAGGTGAGACTGCTTGATCGCGGAATAGCAACCAGCCATGGCCAGATGCCGCAGCGAGTGCGGCGGCTAATGGTGGCACTGATTGACCGAAAAATCTGTCCAATCACCGTTGCGACCGCGACGCTCACCGAAGGCGTCAACCTCCCATTCGACATCATCTTCGTGACCTCGCTCAAGCGCAGCGCCTATGACAACGTGAAGCAGCAACCGGTCATCACCCCCTATACCCCGGCCGAATTCCGCAATCTCTCCGGTCGTGCTGGCAGGCCGGGCTCGACGCGTGGAATGGAAGGCCTAACATTGGTTGTCTTACCCACCACGATCGCCACAACCGCCCCCGGGCAGATGCAGACACAGCGCAATCAGATGGACGCCCTGCGGGCAGACTATGCCGCGTTGCGCGAGAATCTCCGGCGCGACGAGCTGGCGGACGATGCAACGCTCAGTCCGCTCGCGATGCTACTCGGCGAACTACGAAACAAGGCGCGGCTTTATTTCGGGCATCTGACCGACGAGGCATTTCTTGAATGGCTCGAACAGATTGAGCCCGGCGAAGTCAGCGACGATGCTGGGACCGGCGCCACCGGAGACGCTGCCCGGCTGGCCGATACCGTCGACGAGCTGGATGCATTCGTCATGACCGCGCTCGAAGAACTCAGCCTGCTTGATGACGACCTCGACGGGGCGCAGGCGGAAGCAAAACTCGCTGCCCTTTGGCAAAACACCTTCACGGTCGCCGCAGCCGCGCAGGAAGCTTGGCTCGAGGACGCGATCCTCCGCCGCGGGCGCGCGATAATCGGGGAGATCTACCCCGACGCCGACGAACGGCGGCGGCTCTATCAATATGGCTTCTCGCCCTATGTTGGCAGGCGGTTCGAAGCGATCGCGCCGGCAATCGTCGATCTGCTGGCGGCGGCAACCGAGTATGGTCTCGAAACCCCGGAACAGCGTCTGGAGCGGTTCGAGGCCCTCGGCGAACTCTTGAAGGAGGATCGCGGCTTCGGCTTCCGCGTCCGCGATACGGTCGGCGATCGTGAGATCCTCGATGCTTGGACCGACGTACTGAGCTGGTGGATGCGCGCCCCGGGCGGCGAAGTGCCCGAAGCTGGCAATCTTCGCGCCCGCCAGCGTTTTGTCGCCGACAATCTGGAGTTTCGCTTGGGGGTCGCGATCGGCGCGGTCGTCGCGCAGAAATGGACTGCTGGTGCCGGTGATCCGCTCGCCGTTCCCTCACTTGCCGAATGGAAGGCCACAACGGGGCTCCCTTGGTTCGGCTTCTGGGCGCGCGAGCTGCTGCGCTGGGGAACGCTCGATCCCTTTGTCGCCTTCGCGTTGGCACAGGGACGCGCGAAGACGCGCGAGGAAGCCGAAGCACTTAGGCCTGCATTCGAGGAATGGCTCGGCGAGGAGATTGACGCACCGACCTCCGAAGACCTGATCGATCCCCAGCAGTTTCTGGGCTGGGAACGGAGCCTGCCTTCCCGCGAACGGGAACGCGCCGAGGTTGTGCCGGAGGAAGCCGAGCTGACCGGAACGACCGGCGCCATGAAACGCTACAATGTCCTGCCGATGGCCGGTGCAGACGAAGTCATCTGGCTCGACGCGTCTGGCTACGAGCTTGCCCGGTCCCCGGACGAGTTTGGACTGTATGACCAGTCCGACCTCGCGAATGACTATGTGCTCAATGCCGGGGTGCAGGCTACCGTCCGCCGCGTATTCGCACGCTCCCGGCGCCGGTGATCCCTCCGAAGCCAATCCGGAAAGGTGGACTTGGATTGAATCGGCTGTTGATGGGTAACTTTTCGCACGTCTTCTTCGCTGAGCGGATAGGCGAGTCAAAGCCAAAAGCGGCCCTTGGGCGATGCCGCAGCGAAGGTCCGGAATCCGCCCACCGTAACGTATGCAGGAAGCTGCGCGGCCATTTTGAATAGGTGCAGCGCTCACGCGCTGCCCTTTCCGAGGCGGTAGACCGGGATTCCCATCTTGCGGGCCTTGTCGGCGAGGTTTTCCTGAATGCCGGTTCCGGGGAAGACGATAACCCCGATCGGCATAGTATCTAGCATCCGGTCGTTGCGCTTGAAGGGCGCGGCCTTGGCGTGTCTCGTCCAGTCGGGCTTGAAGGCGACCTGCGCGACCTTGCGGTTGTCGGCCCAGGTGGCCGCGATGCGTTCCGCCCCTTTCGGCGAACCTCCGTGTAGGAGCACCATGTTGGGGTGTTTGGCATGGACCTGATCAAGCCTGTCCCAGATCAGTTGGTGATCGGTGGTCTCCCCGCCCGAGAAGGCAATCTTCGGCCCGGCCGGCAAAAGCACCTCGTTGTCGGCCCTGCGCTTTGCGGCGATGAAGTCACGGCTGTCGATCATGGCCGAGGTCATCTGGCGATGGTTGACCCGCGAGCCGGAGCGCGGCGACCAGGGCGTGCCGGTGGTGCGCAGGTAGAGGTCGGCGGCAGAGTCGCGAAAGGTCTCCATGCTGTCGCGGCGCTCGATCAGGTTTTGTCCGATGCCGATCAGAGTCTCCAACTGGACGGATTTCACCTCGCTGCCGTCCTGTTCGCGCTGAAGGCGCTTCTGGGCCTGCTCGTTGTCATCGAGTTTGCGTTCGATCCGTTCCATGGCGCGGTGGAAGGTATTGACGGTGGACCACATGATCTCGTCGAGGTCGAAATCGAGGCTGGTGTCGGCCATCGTGGAGATCAGGGCATCGAAGATGTCGGCAACCGCGCCCTGGATGGCGGTATCCTCGGGCGTGATCCGAGGATCGGCCTCGCCCTCGGCGGGATGGTAGCCATAGAGTTCGAGCGCTTCGATGACATGACCGGTGGGAGACGTGCTGTGATCGGGTTCGAATTCGTCATGGGCATACATGGGATGTGTCCTTCGGCTGGACCGCGACCGTCGCGGCCTTCATGGCGACGACAAGCCCACGGGCGCTCCGGCCTGGCAGCCCGAGCCCTTTAGCTCAGGGCCTTGATGGCAAAGCCCGGCTGATTTGCTTCGCGCTGTAAAGGCGGCTCCGCCGCCGACGGAAATCAGTCGGGCGCCGCCATTGCCGGGCCGGAGCGCTTGTGGGCCGCTCGCCCTCTCAAGAAGGACAAGGCGCGGTCTCCTTGCCGAGGTGCCGCCCCCCCTTGCCCATGACGGGATCGGTTGTCCCCGCTCACGGCCCTCTCTGGCTATGGCGCAAGCGCCATGAAGCGGCTGACGTCCTCGGGGGCAATCTGCACCCGGATCTGCGCCCGAAGCGCTTCCAGGCCAAAACTGACGAGATCGTCGTTGAAATCTCCCAGCATGGGCGAAAGCGTGATCGCCTCGATCCCGGCCCCGATGGCCCGGTCCACCAGGCTGTCCCGCGCGGCGTCACCTGCCGGATCGTTGTCGCGGACGATGTAGAGCCTGCGCAGATGCGGGGAGAACTGGATGGCGGAGAGATGCCCGGCCGAAAGTGCGGAGGCCATCGGCATCTTGGGCAATGCCGCCCGCAGCGAAAGGATGGTTTCAATCCCCTCGCCCGCTGCCATGACATCCTGCACCTCGCCAAACCGGACAGCGTTTCCGAGCAGCTCTCCCATCGCCTTTCTCGGCGGATCGACCAGCGCTTTCCCGGAGCCGTCCCGTTGGAGCCAGGTGCGATGCGCGCCGGTGATCCTGCCATCGAGGTCGGTGACGGCGGCGATCATGGCGGGCCAGGTTTCGGTTGGGCCGCCGCCCTCCGGCCGCCAGTAGCAGGTCGGGTGGATCCGCAGATTTGCGGTTCCGCGTAAATCCGTAATGCCGCGACCGCGCAAATACGTCTCCGCGAGGCTGCCGATCAACGGCCGGGTCATGCGCCAGAGGCGGCGTGCGGCTTCGGACGATCCGGATGGTGCCGGCGATGTTCGGGACGTGCGCGGCTGTCGCTCCGGTTCGGAATGCGGCAGGCTGAGAAAGCGGCGGGCTTCCTCGGCAACGTCGGCAAAATCGATGAGGCCGAGGCTTTCGCCGATCACGTCGAGCAGATCGCCATGTTCCCCGCTCTGCGCATCGGTCCATTTGCCGGCAGCCCCTTTCCCGGATTCCCTCCCGCTTAGCCGGACGAACATCGAACGACCGGGCGTGTTTCGCACATCCCCGACCTGCCAGTAATTGCCCTGCTTGCGCCCGTTCGAGAGATAGTAGCGGCACACCGCCTCGGCCTCTCGGCCGAGACGCCGCGCCAGTTCGGAAGCGGTGAGACGTGCCATCACACGGCCTCCCGCTCGGAAATGCGCTCGATCGGGAAACGGTCGAGCAGTTTGCCGATGATCTCCGGCCCCGATGCGCCCACCGGCACGAAGAAGCGCAGTTTCCACGAAATGATCTCGCTGAAGAGACCATAGGCACGCAGCCGATCGCGCATGGTATCGGTGAAGCCGGTGAGTTCGATCCGGTTCGCGCCCATGACGCGGGAACGGCGCAGTTGCAGCCCTTCGGCGAGATCGAGGATCGTGCGGCCTTCCATCAGCGCGGTATAGGCCTCGTCCGGCGTGATGCCGGTCGCAACCCCGCTGGTGGCGGCATTGGCCGCCCAAGCGGGTGAGACACGGCGACCGATGATGCGTTCGCCCTCGTCGGTCTGGAGCCGATAGACGCGGGAGGAGTCTTGCGGCAGGCGTTTCCAGATTGGCAGCAGGAGTCCCGTCACCATATGCAGGGTGCTAACGGTGAACTCCGGCACTTCGTCCAACTCGGCCTGCCATGCCGAGGCGAAGGCAGCGCGTTCGGCCTCGACCCAGTGGGTCTCGCCCATCGCCCGCACGGGCAGGTTCATTGCTTCCATCGGCCGGATCAGCCGGACGCGGCGCTCGATCTCGCCGTCATCCAGAATCACGCTGGTGGTGGGGATCTGCACGGCGGCGCGGCCCGACCGCTCGTTGGTGAGCAGCTTCGCCCGCGGATCATCCAGTTCCGCCAGCGCCGCATCCAGCGTGACCGGCTGATTGCGCTTGCGCTCGGTCAGGGTCAGCAGCCGGGTTTCCGCGCCGGTGCCGGGATGGGTGTGGATCACCTGCCGGGCGGTAACGATGAAGCTCTCCGCTCGCAGCGTCTCCAGCCCCATGTCATAGGTGCCTGAGGCAATCGCGCCGTCGATCCGGGCCCGCAGAAGCTGCTCGAAGGCCGAGAACAGAATGCCCTGCAACTCGATGGTCAGCGCCAGCAGCCGGTTGAGGAAGGTGGTGATCGGCGGGAGGTCGTCCTTCACACCGTTGCTGTCCATCAGCTTCAGGCCGGTGGCCGATTCAAACCGTTCAAGCGAGCAACCCTCGACTTTGCCGCGAACGATCAACAGGTAAAGCTGACGCAACGCATCGCGGGCATAGGCGGATTCCAGATTATCCTCGGGACGGAACAGGCCCTGGCCGCCGGTCTGGCGCTGCCCGCGCGTGATCGCACCCAGCGTGTCGAGGCGACGGGCAATCGTGCTGAGGAAACGCTTCTCAGCCTTCACATCCGTGGCGATGGGCCGGAAGAGCGGCGGTTGCGCCTGATTGGTGCGGTTGGTGCGCCCGAGCCCCTGAATGGCGGCATCGGCCTTCCAGCCCGGTTCCAGCAGGTAATGGACGCGCAGGCGCTGGTTCCGCGCCAAAAGGTCGGCGTGATAGCTGCGCCCGGTACCACCGGCATCCGAGAAGACCAGAATGCGCTTCTGGTCATCCATGAAGGCCGAAGTCTCGGCAAGGTTGGCGGAGGGCGCACGGCTCTCGACGGCCAGGCGTGCCGATGCGCCATCGCCCTTGCGCACGATGCGCCGGGACCGCCCCGTAACCTCCGCCACCAGATCGGTGCCGAAGCGCTGAACGATCTGGTCGAGCGCGCCCGGGACAGGCGGAAGCGAGCCGAGCTGTTCGAGCATCTCGTCGCGCCGCGCCACGGCTTCGCGGCTCTCGACCGGTTGGCCGTCCCGGAACACGGGTCGCGAGGAGAGGTTGCCTTCGCTGTCGGTGAAGGGTTCGTAGAGTTGCACCGGGAAGGAATGCTGCAGGTACGAGCCGACATAATATGCCGCGTCAGCATTATGCTGAGTTCGGGGCTTCAAGCTGTTGTTCTGGTGATTCATTTTCAGGTTTCCGCTTTGGATAATCATGATGCCTCTGCTCTCAACCGCAGAAGGACATCTTCCATGAACTCCCCCTCGAACTCTCCGCTCGCCGACCGGGCCGGCGCCGACGAACTCGCTCTGGTCCGCGCCTATTTCGCGGACAATCCACGGCTTTCGGCAGGCGCGCTGAGCGCCGCCCGGCATTTCCTGAAGTGGGCACGCGCCCGGAAGATCCCGATCAGAGATTTCGATGCATCAGCGGTGGACAAGTTCTTGCGCCA
>NZ_AUBS01000055.1 GCF_000429365.1 Pseudodonghicola xiamenensis DSM 18339
CGGTAGGGGATGTTCACGGCCAAGGTCTTCTGGCGGCGAGATAGCGTGCTGAAGTCGGGCACCGTCCAGTTCAGGCCGACCAGCCGTAGCAGGCTCTCGACGACCCCGGTCGTCTGCCGGAGCGCCATGCCGAACAGCACTTTCATCGAGAGGCACGTCTGGATAGCGGCATCGCTGTAGGTCTGCTGGCGGCCACGCCTGCCTGTCGGCGCGGCATCCCAGCTCATCTCGGGGTCAAACCAGATCGTCAGCGAGCCCCGGCGCTTGAGTGCTTCATTGTAGGCTGGCCAGTTCCTGGTCTTGTAGGTCGGGGGTATGGGTCTGCTCATGCATCCCAGCTACCACCCTGGATTCGCGAGATGAATCCCTCACCCGATTTGTGCAACAGAGCCGTCCCACACCATCCACTTCGCCGGCAAGAAGTCCCCGACGACGCACCCCGGCCTGCCCGTTCCATCGATCTTCTTGCAGTTGGTAGAGGGCAAGGTGACCCTGTTCATTCGAGGCTGGGGAAAGACGTTTGACCAGATCCGGGCACGGGATGATCTGCGTGGCCGAGGCATGGCCTTGAGCCGGACGAAGAGCGGCCAGTTGGGGATCGGGATGCCCAGCCCTTGCGTTGACGTGCGAGGAGATTTCGACGTTGAAATCGCCGCATTTGACGCGGCGATCGAGACGACGGCCAGGCTGTGCGCTTGGTGGAATGGGAACCGGAAGGTTCTCGAGGAATGGCGGAAGCTGGTCGAGGCACGTCCCTGAGGTACGGCGTCGAGCTTTCGCCGGCCAGCCCGGGCTGGCACCGACTAAACCGCGCCGCGGCGACATCAGGTCCTGGGGCAAGGCGACCTGGTTCTGGCAATGGCGTGTCAACGCTACCTAGATTGTAGCTGCGTTGAAATCTCGACGAACTTGCGGACCTGCGCCGAGCGGTTCGAGCGTTTCCAGGCCAGTACCGTGCGACTGCGGAACACCGGGTGGATGATCGGACGGGTCTCGACCGACTTGCCGAGAAACCCCACCAGGCTTTCGGGATAGATCGTGATGCCCAGCCCGGCCGCGACGAGGCCGATCAGCGCCAGGGTGGTCGAGGCCTCGAAGGCGACATCCAGCGTCACCCCCTCGGTGCTGAAGATCTCGGACAGGCGGCCGCGGTACTCGGCCCAGTCGCGGCGATCCCCCAGGATCAGCGGGTGGCCGGCCAGGTCACGCGGCTCGATCGTGTACTTGCGCAGCAGCGGATGGTTGCGCGGGGTGACCACGTAGAGAAGTTCGGACGACAGCAGGACGGTGTGGAAGTCGGGGTGGTCGAAGGGGCCGATCAGATAGCCGACATCGATCTCGTCATGGGCCAGGGCCAGCTTCTGCCCCTGGGTGCTGATATAGCGCAGCGACACGTCGATCTCGGGCACCTGGCGGTGAAAGCGGGCGACGGCGCGGGGCATCAGCTCGGTCGCGGCGAAGGCCATGTAGCCGATCCGCAGGTGCCCCTCCTTGCCCTGGGCGACGCGTCGGGCGGCGGCGATCGATTCGTCATGACGGGCGATCAACATGGCATTGTCGCGGAAATAGCTTTCCCCCGCCGGGGTCAGGGTGACCTCGCGCGTGGTGCGTTCCAGCAGGCGCAGGCCCAGGTGCTGTTCGAGCTTCTGGATGCGCCGGGTCAGCGCCGACTGGTCCAGGTTCAGCCGCTCGGCGCTGCGGCGGAAGTTCAGTTCCTCGGCCACCACGATGAAGGAACGGATGAGGTCGAAGCCGATATCATTGTTCATTCTGTGTGATTAACCCCGAAATTTGCCGCCAGTGATGCGCATCGTGCAATAATTATTGAGAAGGTAGCAATTCAAAACGGGGCTGCGGGCAGGGAAAGTACGATCAAGCGGCGGCGATGGGCTGGCCGCAGGACGCCTTGAACTGACGGAGAACACCATGAGCGACCTGGACACCAAGGACCTGGATCCCAAGGAACTGGACCGCCTGCTGAAACAGGCCTTCGCCGCAGCGACCAAGCTGTACCAGGAGCGTGGCTTCCAGCGCCGCGTCGGCTTCGGCAAGCGGCCGGCGCTGGTCAGTGTGGACCTGGCCAATGCCTGGACCCGACCGGGCAACCCCTTCACCTGCGACCAGGACAAGATGGATGCCGAGATCATCCCCGGCATGCAGCGCCTGCTGACGGCCTTCCGCGCCGCCAACCTGCCGGTGATCCATGTCACCACCGCCTACGAGATCACCGACCGCGAGGCGCCCTTCACCGACATGGGCCTGTGGCACAACAAGATCCCGATCGACGTGGTGAACCTGAAGGACAAGGATCTGTGGGCGATCGACAGCCGCATCGCCCCGGTCGAGGGCGAGTATACGCTGTTGAAGAAGCGCGCCTCGGCCTTCCATGGCACCGAGCTGGGCGGGATCCTGCGGGCCTCGGGGGTGGACACGATCCTGGTGACCGGCGTGACCGCCTGCGCCTGTGTCCGCACGACCCTGTGCGACGGCCTGGCGGACGGGTTCCGCACCATTGCCGTGCGCGAGTGCATCGGCGACCGGGTGCCGGGCGTGGTAGATTACAACCTGTTCGACATTGACGCGAAATTCGCCGACGTCGAGAGCGTCGACACCTGCGTCAGCTATATCGAGGGGCTTGGCGCGGCACGGATCGCGGCCGAGTGAGACCAGCCCGCGGGGTCGTCGCGGCCCCGCGGGTCCTTCATACCCGGCACAAGACCGGGGCATCAGCAGGAGAACGAAATGGCCACAGAGGCGACACGCCATGGCGCCCGCATCGGTGTCGATGTCGGCGGCACCAACACCGACCTGGTGCTGGAATGCGCATCGGGGATCTACTACCACAAGGTGCCGACGACGCTAAAGAACCAGTCGATCGGCGTGGTGGACGGGGTCCTGGCGATCTGCGCCCAGGCCAGCCTGGATCCGGCCGAGGTGGAGACCATCGTGCATGGCACCACCACGGCGACCAACATCACCATCGAGCACAACGGCTCGGACTGCGGGATGCTGACGACCGAGGGGTTCCGCGACATCCTGCATATCGGGCGGCACAAGCGGCCGACGAATTTCTCGCTGCATTTCGATGTGCCCTGGCAGAGTCAGCCGCTGGTCCGGCGGCGCAACCGGATCGCGGTGCGTGAGAGGATCGCGGCCCCCGGCGGGGAGGTGGCCGTACCGCTGGACGAGGCGGCGGTGCGCGCGGCCTGCGCGCTGTTCCGCAAGCGGGAGCTGAACTCGGTCGTGATCGGGTTCATGTTCTCATTCCTGAACGACACCCATGAACAGCGCGCCAAGGAGATCGTCCTGGAGGAGATGCCCGAGGCCTATGTCACCCTGTCGTCGGAAGTGGCGAAGGTGATCCGCGAGTACGAGCGTTTCTCGACCGCCGCGATGAATTCCTATGTCGGGCCGAAGACGGCCTTTTACCTGCGCGATCTCGAGGCGCGGCTGCGCGGGGCGGGTATCCGGTCGAAGCTGCGGATCATGCAGTCGAACGGCGGGATCTCGACCGTGGACGCCTGTGCGCGGCGGCCGATCCACATCCTGATGTCTGGGCCCGCCGGCGGGGTGATCGGCGGCGCGGCCGAGGCGGTGATGGCGGGAACGCCGAACATCATCACGGTCGACATCGGCGGCACCTCGGCGGATATTTCGACCATTCCCGGCGGCGCGGTGAAGGTGATGAACGCCCGCGACACCTTCGTGTCGGGCCACCCGGTGCTGGCGCCGATGATCGATCTGGTGACGATCGGGGCGGGCGGCGGGTCTGTGGCCTTCATCGACGAGGCGGGCGGGTTCCAGGTGGGGCCGCGGTCGGCGGGGTCCGAGCCGGGGCCGGCCTGTTACGGGCGGGGCGGTGTCGAACCGACGGTGACCGATGCGCAGATCGTGCTGGGCCGTCTGGACCCGGACATGGCGCTGGGCGGCAGCCTGCAACTGGATGCCGAACTGTCGCGCATCGCCGTGGACGAGATGATCGCCAAACCGCTGGGCATCAGCGTGACCGAGGCGGCGCTGGGCATCATCCGCATCATCAACAACAACATGGCGCTGGCGATCCGGTCGAATTCGGTCGCCCGAGGGGTCGATCCGCGGGACTTCTCGATCATGCCCTTCGGCGGGGCCGGTCCGCTGCATGGCGTGGCCTTGGCCGAGGCGGTGCATGCGCGCGACGTGATCGTGCCGGTGGCGCCGGGGATCACCGCCGCGGTGGGCCTGCTGAAAAGCGACCTGCGTTATGAGCATACCGATGCGGTGATCCGCGAGCTGACCCGCGCCGATGCCGGGGCGGTGGCGCAGATCAACGCCCAGGCGGCGGCCCTGCGCGACAAGGTCCAGGCCGAGCTGGACGCCGATGGCATCGACCGCGCGGCGCAGAAGATCGAGCTGGTGGCCGAGTGCCGCTATGCCGGCCAGGGGTTCGAGCTGAGGGCCGAGATGCCCGAGCTGCTGACGCTGGAGAACAAGGCCGGGGTGGTCGCCAGTTTCCACGAACGGCATCACCTGGACTATGGCTATTCCTATCCCGAGGCCGAGGTCGAGCTGATCACCCTGCGCGCCATCGGGTCCGCCGAGGCCCGGCGGATGGAGGCGGCGCGGATCCAGACCACCGACGGGTCCAGCCCGGACCGGGCGCTGATGTTCTCGCGCCGGACCACCTTCGATGACGGGCGGACGTTGCAGACGCCGCGCTATGACCGGCGCAGGCTGTTCGCGGGCGACCGGATCGAGGGACCGGCGATCCTGGTCCAGCATGACAGCACCACCCTGGTTCCGCCCGGCTACCTGGCCGAGGTGCTGGAGCATGGCAACACGCGCATCCGCGCCATCGGCGCCTGAGAGGACATGATGAACAAGATCGCAAAACCCGCCGCCGAGGTCGATCCGATCACCCTTCAGGTCATCCGGGGCGCCTTCGAGACCATCGCCGAGGAGATGGGCCATGTGCTGTACCGCATGTCCTTCTCGTCGATCATCCGCGAGAGTCAGGACCTGGGCGCCGGCCTGTTCGACCTGAATTTCAACACCCTGTGCGAGTCGGAATCGACGCCCATGCACATCGGGTCGATCCCCGCCTACCTGCGCGGCATCGCCGAGACGCTGGAGGACGGGGAATGGCGCGAGGGCGACGTGGTGGTGCACAACCACCCCTATTACGGCTCGTCGCATACCCCGGATCTGGCCATCGTGGTGCCGGTCTTCCTGCAGGGGCGGCTGATCGGTTTCGCCGGCAATACCGCCCACCATGTCGACATCGGCGCCGCCACGCCGGGGCTGATCATCGATGTGCCGGATGTCTTCGCCGAGGGGATGCTGTTCGCCGGCACCAAGCTGTACCGTGGCGGAGAGCCGAACGGGGCGATCTGGAACTACATCCGCCGCAACTCGCGCGCGGCGCAGCAGCTGATCGCGGATATCGAGGCGCAGGTCGCCTCGGCCCGGCTGGGGGCCCGGCGTTTCGTCGAGCTGATCGAACGCTATGGCGAGGAGACCGTCTTTGCCGCCGCGAACCAGCTGATGAACTATGCCGAGCGGATGATGCGCCAGAAGATCGAGGCGATCCCGGATGGCGATTACACCGCCGAGGGCTGGCTGGACGACGACGGGCGCAACCGCGAGCAGCGGCTGAAGGTGAAAGTGACGGTGCGGGTACGGGGCGATGGTCTGGAGGTGGATCTGACCGGATCGGCCGACCAGACGCCAACGGCCTACAACGTGCCCTTCGAGGGATCGACCAAGGTGGCGGCCTATGCCGCCTTCCGCAAGCTGCTGCTGGACACCGCCACATCCGAGAGCCGGGTGCCGTCGAACGAGGGTTCGTTCCGCCCGATCACCGTCACCGCGCCGCTGGGCTCGATCTACAATCCGCGCTTCCCCGCCTCGGCCGAGGCCCGGTTCACGCAGTGCAACCGGATGATCGACCTGATCATCCGCGCCCTGGCGCCGGTGATGCCCGAGACGGTGATCGCGGGGTCTTCGGCCTCGATCAGTTTCGCGGCCTATTCGGGGGTGCGCCCCTCGGGGGATTACTGGGTCTTCCTGGAAGTGAACGAGGGCGCCTATGGCGGGCGGCCCAGGTCGGACGGCCCCGACAGCATCGACAACCTGATGGCCAATACCCGCAACAACCCGCTGGAAGACCTGGCGATGCACCTGCCGATGATCTGCGACCGCTACGAGCTGCGCGATGACATGCCGGCCGGGGCGGGAGAGTTCCGCGGCGGCATCGGCGTGGTCAAGGCGCAGCGGATGTTGCAGCCGGGCTTCATCACCCATGAATCCGAACGCCACACCGATGCGCCCTGGGGCATCTTTGGCGGCACCGAGGGCAGCGTCGGGCGCTGCACCATCCGCGCCGCCGACGGGACCGAGCGCGAGATGCCCTCGAAGTTCTCGGGGCTGGCGGTCGGTGAGGGCGAGGTGATGACCTATTACAGCCCCAACGGCGGCGGTTATGGCGATCCGCTGAACCGCCCGGCGCTGAAGGTGCTGGACGACGTGCTGGACGGCTTCTGTTCGGTCGAGCGCGCACGCGAGGTCTATGGCGTGATCGTGGATACCGAGAGCGAGACGGTGGACATGCTGGCCACCGAGCAGGCGCGCGACAGGATCAGGGCCGCGCGCTAGCGGCCCCCAACCCGGGTCAGGCCCGCAAGAGGCCGGCCCCTTCTCAACAGGGAGACTGCCATGACAATGGCACGCAAGGCGGGAGATTTCTCGCCCGGAAGAACTGCGCTTGTCGAAGAGGCGCTGTTGCCGACGACGCTGGAGCAACGCTCGATCGGCTTGTGGGGCTATGCCTGGATCTTCATCGGCATTGCCGTGATCATCGCGACCTATTCGCTGGGGGCGGCCGGGATCGGCGGCGGCATCGGGCTGGGCACGGTGATCCTGACGATCCTGGCGGCGAATGTCGTGATCGGCGTGGTGATGACGCTGACCGCCGACATCGGCACCGAGCACGGCCTGTCCTTCGCCGTCTACCTGCGGGCGCCCTTCGGCGTGCACGGGACGCATCTGCCCTCGATCTCGCGCGGGGTGGTGGCCTCGTTGTGGTTCGGCATCCAGACCTATCTGGGCGCGCTGGCGATCAATGGCATCAGCGAGTATTTCCTGGGCTTCGACAACTGGCCCGTCTGGTACGTGCTGTTCACCATCGTGCAGGTGATCAACACCGCGCTGGGCATCCGCGCGGTCGAGAAGCTGGCCGCGCTGGCGGCGCCGGCGATCATCGCGATCTCGGTCTGGATGTATTTCACCCTGGATGGCGTGGCCCAGACCAAGGGGGTGAACATCTGGACCTTCCGCGGGGCGGGCGAGATGTCCCTGGCGGTGCTGTTCATCACCAACATGGGGTTCTGGTCGACCCTGGCGATCGACATTCCCAACCTGACCCGTTTCGTGAAGGCGGTGCCCGGCGAGGCGCGCTTCCTGCGGCGCAACCGGAACATTTTCCTGGCGCAGCTGGTCGCGCTGCCGGTGACGCAGGCGCTGATCGCGGGGATCGGGGCGATCTCGTTCATCGCGGCGGGGAACTGGAACCCGGTCGAGGTGATCCAGGACCAGGGCCAGGGCCTGACGCTGGTGGTCCTGCTGGTGCTGGTGGTGCTGGCGCAGTGGTCGACCAACAACTCGGCCAACCTGATCCCCGCCGCCCTGACCTTCGTCAACCTGGCGCCGCGGCTGGTGAACTATCGCTTGGGGGTGGTGCTGGCGGGGATCGTGGGCGCGCTGTGCTTCCCCTGGCTGATCCTGAACAACCTGTTCGTCTTCCTGGGCTATTACGGTGCCTTCCTGTCGGCGATCGGCGGCATCGTCATCGCGGACTATTACGTGCTGCGGCGCCGCCGGGTCGACGTGCCGGGCCTTTACGACCCGGACGGGCCGTTCCGCTATACCGCCGGGTTCAACCTGCCGGCGCTGGCGGTCTGGCTGGTGGCCGGCGCGGTGGCCGCCTGGTTCGTCAGCTATGCCTTCGTCATCGGCCTGCCGCTGGGCTTCGTGCTGTACCTGATCGTGATGCGTCGCGGGGATCAGGTCGGCGCCCTGGCCACCACCGAGAACCTGAGCTGGGTTCACACCGGCGGCGGCCGGTTCGAGCGCCGCGCCTCTGCAACCTCCACCGAAAGGGAAGACCAATGACCCACTACACGCTTTCGCGCCGCGCGCTGGTCGCCGGCATGGCCGGCGGTGCCGCCGCCCTGATGCTGCCGGGGCGCCAGGCCCGGGCGGCGGGCGGAGAGATCGTCGTCTCGAACTGGGGCGGCGACTGGAACGACCGGACCCAGCGGCTGATGGAGAAGCCGCTGCTGGAGGACCGTGGCTTTGTCCTGTCTCATGACCTGGGCATGGAGGCCGACCGCAAGGCCAAGCTGATGACCGAGAAGCGCATCCGTCGCGCCTCGGTCGACGTGGTGCACCTGAACAGCGCCGATGCCTTCGAGATGCACAATCAGGGTGTCGTGGCCGATCTGGACATGGCGAAGATCCCCAATGCCGCGGATATCGTGCCGGGGCTGGAGGCGCCCTATTTCATTCCCTGGCTCTATTCCGGGGTGGTGATCATCTACAACCGCGACAAGGTGAAGGCGCCGCCGCGGTCCTATGCCGACCTGTGGAAACCCGAGTGGGCCGGTCGCATCGGCCTGACCAACCAGCTGTATTTCAACTACATGATGATGGGCGGTCTGGTCGCGAAGGGCGACATGACCTCGGTCGATGCCGGCAAGGACAGGATGCTGGACTTCGCGGCGACCCAGCGGCCCAGGCTCTATGCCGCGCATCAGCAGCTGCAGACCGGCCTAGCCAATGGCGAGGTGGATATTGCCGTGAACTACAAGGCGCGGGGCCTGCAATGGGCCGCCGGGGGGATGCCGCTGGGGATCCAGTACCCGGAAGAGGGGGCGATCTCGACCGTGTTCGGCGCCTGCCTGGCGGAATACGCCCCGCACCGGGACGGCGGCTATGCCTATCTTGACGCCATGCTGGACCCCGGTGCCATGGCGCGCCTGTCCGAGGCCAGCTTCTATGCGCCGGCCAACACCCGGGCCGAGCTGAGCCCCGAGCTGCGCGACACGATCGACTTCTCGGACACCGAGCGGGCCGCGCTGCGCTATCCCGACTATGCCTATGTCGCTCGCAACACGGCCGACTGGCTGGACTGGTGGACCCAGTCCTTCGCCCGCGACTGACACCTGACCAAGCTGACAGGCGGGCGGCGCGAGGGCGTCGCCCGCCTCCGGAGACCCCGATGCCCTCTTCCCCGCCTCCCGCCGCGCGGCTGCGTGGCAGCGGCCCGGTCCTGCCGGCCGTGCTGTTCGTCCTGGCCGGCATGATCGCCCCGCTTGCCCTGATGCTGCGGACCAGTTTCGACCGGTTCGATCCCGAGACGCTGATCGTCAGCGCCCTGACCCTGGACAACTACCTGCGGTTCTTCGAGACCCCGTTCTTTCGCGAGGTGCTGGGCCGGACCATCGCCATATCCGCCCTGTCGACCGCGATCTGCCTGATCCTGGGTCTGCCGGTGGCCTATTATCTGGCACGCTTCCCGACCGGGGCGGCCAAGTCGCGGCTGCTGATGCTGATCCTGGTGCCGCTGCTGATCGGCAATGCGGTGCGCACCTCGGCCTGGATGCTGATCCTGAATGACCACGGCGTGCTGGCCGCGGGGCTGGCGCGGCTGGGGATCTCCGGGCCGCTGGGGCTGATGTATTCCGCCAGCGGGGTGATGATCGCCCTGGTCTCGGTGCTGCTGCCCTTCATGATCATCACGCTGAACAGCGTCTTCGAGGGCATCGAGACCACCCTGGAAGAGGCGGCGGGCAGCCTGGGGGCCAGCCATCTGACCACGATGCGCCGCGTCGTCCTGCCGCTGACCCTGCCGGGGGTCCTGGCGGGCTGCGTGCTGTGCTTCACCCTGTCGATGAACGCCTATGCGACGCCGGTGCTGATCGGCGGGCCCAAGTTTCACATGATGGCGCCCACCGTCTACCAGCAGATCACCGAGGCGATGAACTGGCCCTTCGGATCCGCCCTGGCCTTCGTGCTGATGGGGATGACGCTGGGCCTGACCGTGGGGCTGACCCTGGCCGTGCAGCGCCGCTACCGCCGCTGGATGGCCTGAAGGAAACCGCCGCATGATCCGTTTCACCTATGCCGCCATCGCAACGATCGTCATCGGCTTCATCGTGCTGCCACTGGTGCTGATCGTCTGGATGAGCTTCTTTTCCAACCCCATCCTGTCGTTCCCGCCCGAGGGATACACGCTGGACTGGTACCGCCGCGCCTGGTCGATGAGCGACTTTCGCGGCGGGTTCTTCACCAGCCTGCAGATCAGCCTGTGCGCGACGGTGCTGGCGCTGGTGCTGGGCATCCCCGCCAGCATGGCGCTGGTGCGGGGGTCCTTCCCCGGGCGCGACACGATCACCACCCTGCTGATGGCACCGATGCTGGTCCCGGCGATCGTCGGCGGCAGCGCTCTGTTCGTCTTCTACCTGGAGGTCGAGCTGCTGAGCGGGGTGCAGGTGGCCGGCCGGCTGGCAGGACTGATCATCGCGCATGGGCTGATCGCGCTGCCCTGGGTGGTCAAGCTGGTGACCACCGCGCTGACCGGGATGAACCAGTCGGTCGAGGAGGCGGCGGCCAGCCTGGGGGCGCCGGCGCGGGTGGTCTTCCTGCGCATCACGGTGCCGATGATCTGGCCCGGGGTGGTCGCGGGAGGGCTGTTCGCCTTCGTCAATTCCTTCATCGACCTGGAAAAGTCGCTGTTTCTGGTCGGGCCGGGGCGGACGACCCTGCAAATCGCGCTGATCAACTACCTCGAGTGGAACTTCGACCCGACCATCGGGGCCGTGGCCACCGCCCAGATCACCTTTGTCACCCTGCTGCTGCTGGTCACCAGCCGCTACGTCAAACTGCACCGGGCCTTCTGAGGGCCCCAGAGGAGAGAACATGTCGGACGTCGTCCTGGACCGGGTTGCCAAGCATTACGGAGCGACGGTTGCCGTCGAGAGCATGTCGCTGCGCATCGGCAGCGGTGAACTGGTGGCGCTGCTGGGGCCCTCGGGCTGCGGCAAGACCACGACACTGCGGATGGTCGGAGGTTTCGTGCCGCTGAGCAGCGGGTTGATCACGGTGGGGGGACGCGATGTCTCGGCCCTGCCGCCCAGCCGGCGCAACATGGGGTTCGTGTTCCAGAACTATGCACTGTTCCCGCACATGACGGTGGCGCAGAACGTGGCCTTCGGGCTGGAGATGCGGAAGCTCGGCCGGGCCGAGATCGAGACCCGTGTGACCGGCGCGCTGGAGCGGGTGCGGCTGGGCGCCTTCCGCGACCGCTATCCGCGCCAGCTGTCCGGGGGGCAGCAACAGCGGGTGGCCTTGGCGCGGGCACTGGTGGTCGAGCCTGACGTGCTGTTGCTGGATGAGCCGCTGTCGAACCTCGATGCCTCGCTCCGGCAGGAGATGAAGATCGAGATCCGGCAGTTGCAGCAGGCGCTCGGCCTGACCACGATCTTCGTGACCCACGATCAGGACGAGGCGATGAGCACCGCCGACCGGATGGTGCTGATGCATCGCGGCCGGGTCGAACAGGCGGGGCCGCCGGCCGAGGTTTACAGTCGTCCGCGCAGCGCCTTCGCGGCCGGCTTCCTGGGGGTCGCCAATCTGGTGCCGGGGCGGATGACGAGGATGGATACTGGGTCGGACACGGGGCGGGGCGACGGTTTCGTGACCCGGGCCGGTCCGGTGCTGCGCCTGCGGGGGCATCGCAGCATCCAGGGGGATTGTGTCCTGGCGCTGAGAGGCGAAGAAGTGACCCTGCGGACGGGGCAGCCCGCCGGAGACGAGAATGCCCTGTCGGGCCGGGTGGCTTTGGCGACCTTTCACGGCGTGGCGATCGAGTATCATGTCGAGACCGAGGCGGGGCTGCGGCTGGTCGCGCGGGTGCCGGCGCCGGGGGTGGGCGGGCCCGAGGTCATGGCGCATGGGGCCGAGGTCCTGGCCTGCTGGGCGCCGGACGCGGGCGTGCTGGTGGCCGAGACCTGAGGGTTCGCCATGGCCGATCCGACCGCATCGACTAGGAGCTACGTCGCGCCGGGCGCAGCGGCGCATGTGCCCAGCGTGGCGGATGTGCCGGAACTGGCGCTGGCCTTCGTGCTGGTGCCGCAGTTCACCATGCTGGCCTTCACATCTGCGGTGGAACCGTTCCGCATCGCCAACCAGCTGACCCGCAAGCAACTGTTCCGCTGGATGGTCTATTCGGCGGACGGCCAGCCGGTGCAAAGCTCGACCGGGCTGAGCTTGGCCGTGGACGGCACACTGCCCAGGGAGGTGGACGAGGATTACGTCTTCGTCTGCGGCGGGGTGACACCGCATCTGACCATGGGCAAGTCGATCGGCGACTGGCTGCGGGTGCAGTGGCGGCACGGGCGCAATGTCGGCGGGATCTGCACCGGGGCCTATGCGCTGGCGCGCGCCGGGATCCTGGACGGGCACCGCTTCACCCTGCATTGGGAGAATATCCCCGGCTTCACCGAGACCTTCCCGGCGCTGCAACCGCTGCACAAGGTGTTCTGCATCGACGGCCGGATCCTGACCAGCGCGGGGGGCGTGGCCTCGGCCGACCTAGCGTTGCACCTGATCGCACATTGGTGTGGGCCGGACCTCGCGCGCAAGGTGATGGAAATGTGCTTGCTGTCTCATAACCGGGCCGAGGGGGCAGGCCAGATTTCGTCCACGGCGGCCCGCATGGCGACTCGAAACCCGACTATCTTGGTAGCAACGGCCTATTTTGACGAGACCTTCGACTTGGGCCATGACGTGCCCAGTTGCCTCGAGCACCTGGGGGTTGAGATGCGTCAGGTGCAGCGACTGTTCCGCAAGCACCTGGGAATCACCCCGGCGCAGTACCTATCGGAGCGGCGGTTAGCCCATGCCAGGATGCTGCTGGCCGAGACTAATTTGCCGGTGACTGAGGTGGCGATCGCCAGCGGATTTTCCACTCGTTCTGCTTTCTCGCGGAGTTTCAGGAAGAAGTTCGGTTGTTCGCCCCATTCTTTTTCCAGCTTTTCACGTTGACCGGCTCTGTTGCACAAATCGGGTGAGGGATTCATCTCGCGAATCCAGGGTGGTAGCTGGGATGCATGAGCAGACCCATACCCCCGACCTACAAGACCAGGAACTGGCCAGCCTACAATGAAGCACTCAAGCGCCGGGGCTCGCTGACGATCTGGTTTGACCCCGAGATGAGCTGGGATGCCGCGCCGACAGGCAGGCGTGGCCGCCAGCAGACCTACAGAGATGCCGCTATCCAGACGTGCCTCTCGATGAAAGTGCTGTTCGGCATGGCGCTCCGGCAGACGACCGGGGTCGTCGAGAGCCTGCTACGGCTGGTCGGCCTGAACTGGACGGTGCCCGACTTCAGCACGCTATCTCGCCGCCAGAAGACCTTGGCCGTGAACATCCCCTACCG
>NZ_AUBS01000056.1 GCF_000429365.1 Pseudodonghicola xiamenensis DSM 18339
AGTAGTTGGCCGCCGCCAGCCGAGACAACCAACCTGACAACAACTCGTCTGGCAGCGGCGCGACAGTCTTGGGCAGCGGGTGCGGCTTCACACCCCGGACTTCTCGAGCCGCCGATGGGGGTTCGCATGGCGCGACCAAACCGGCGTCCATTTTACGATTGCGTCATCGGTGATGCATTCATCACCTGTTACAATGGCGTCGATGGAAAGATCCTTGATCAGGGCGAAAATGCGCGAGGTCACCCCACCGGTCAGTGCAAGTATCTGCTTGAGTGACTTGACCTTCAGGTTGGACTTCTTTTCCAGTGGCATGGCAGCAATAAGGGTCTGGATCATGTCCGAGAACTCGGCATCGTCGCGCCAGTTTGGCAAGTGATGTTCGTCCAGCCGTCGGGCAAGCTGGATATCACCACGGATGGCGTCGACGGCCTCGCTGACCCCAAGACAGACCAGTGACACCTCGAGCTCATTGCTGAGATAACGAAGAACATTGAGAAAGCGTCGCTGTTCGCGGTGGGTCCCGGCCAAGAGGTTGTGGACCTCGTCGATCATGATCATCCGCAGGCCAAGGTCGCGCAAAAGCGCAATAACACGGACTTCGAGGGAGGCCACATTTTGAGCGCGCGCGCCCAGTGCCGTGGCCGGTGCCCCGACGGACGCCAGGATGTGCAGATAGAACCGCCGTTCGTCGGGAGCTGGCGGTGCTTGTAACAGCAAGAGCGGCGTTCGCGTAATTCCCGATGCTGGGTCATATTCCGGTGCATATCTGCGCGACAGGTTGCGGGCGATCATCGTCTTGCCGATCCCAGACGCGCCATGCACAAGAAGGCCAGGCATACGGGTTTGCCTTGGCGCTTCGATCATACCCTGCAAACGGTCCAGAACTTGTTCGGCCCGCGGAAAGCCAATCCAGATATCCGATTGAATGAGGGCGATCCGACCGTCTTCCTCTGTTGTCCCTGCCCTCAATTCACCATCTCTCCACTTTGAACAATGGGCGCGATGTATCACCCGTGTCGATCGGGCGCAGCCTTTCGGTTTTCGAGACAGCCGAGTTGGTGCCCTCCAATGTCCCTTTTCTTTCACGGGATCGGCGTTCGGCCTTCGTTAGGCCCCGGCTTTCAAACTCGATCTGGCGTTGCTGTCGGATCAGCTCAGCCAGGACCAGCTCATTGGACCCGGATTTGCCAAGGGCACGGGCCTTCCTCATGGCTTCGCGATATTCCCAGAGCGGCACGGGCGGAATTTCCAAGTTTCTGTAACGCGCCTCAACATATCGGCCATCGTCCAATTCGACCCAGATCATTGAGATATCGCGAGGGTCGTAGCGAACGACCACCTTCCCATCCCCGCGCCCAATGTGGCCTGCAAGCGCATCCGACCAGTACCGTATCTGGAACAGATGGATGCCGTCACGCCTGACCTTGCGCAGTTCGCTCGGCAAGAAGCTCACCCGAAAGGCTTCCATCTCGAAGGGGATGTCGCCCATCATTTCCTCTGAGAGCACCTCCCATTTGGCGACGGGCGTACAGCCAAGACTTGAATGAATGCTGTTGTTGTAGCGGCAGATTTCCAGGGCAAACCAGCGATCAAATTCGCCTAAAGTCATCGCGGCCATGCCTTCGGCATCGTAGTCGCCCTTGGCCACGACCGAGGATTGCGTTGTTCCAGGCAACAGGTGCACGGCCCCCATCATCGTGCCGATCAATCGTTCGATGTGCCCTCCGAAATGAGGACTGCCTGGCGGCCGATAGACCAGATCGATCCCCCATTCCGCACATGCCGACCGAAAGGCATGCGACCGGAAATCGCGCCCGTTATCGACGTGGATGCTATGTGGTTTACCCTGCGCGGGCCAAGGAACATTGCACACCAATTCCGCCAGAAGTTCCGCCTTGGGGGCCACAGCCTGTGTCAGGCAAAGCGCCACCGACAGACGCGAAGGAGCCTCGAGAGAGGTGTAATATCCGGTCACCATCCGCGTTGCGACGTCGATCGCCAGCGTGACCCAAGGCCGCCCAATTGGTTGGCGTTCAAAACTGTCGACGAGAATGATGTCCGCAGGCGTATGGTCGATTTGCACGACCTCCAGTGGCCGGTTTGCCTTGTTGTCGCCTACGACCGGCGCAAATTTCTGGCGGGCCGCCTTTGCGCCTTCGCGTGCCTTGGCAATTGCGCGGGCGTCCATTGCATCCAGCCTGCGCTGAACCGTCCGACGCGTCGGCGGTTGCAAGCCCTCCTGCCAGCAAGCGCTGCGGATTTCTGTCACGACGCGCGACAAGCTCGAACGCTCCCGGCGCAAGAAATAGCGGCGAAGGTGCTCCTCGATTACCGCTTCGACTTTGCTGGATATTAACATCGTCCCGGTCGGGCGGCCCCGTTTCCGCGGAGCCAGAGCGCTGGTGCGCCCACCCTCTTCCGCCAACCGTTTTATCCAACGCCAGACCGTCGCCCTGCTGACACCAAGCTCCCAAACGGCGTCATTGATGCCACGTTCCAGGCTGCCAGTCCCATTGAGATATGCCTGAACAAGAGGGCGCAGCACCGCGGCCCTGCGCGCCTCTTCAGCACCAACGGCAACGGAGTCTTCGCCATCATCATTCATCGATATTTGCCGCAAATGTCTGTGAACCCTGTCTCAGGCTTAAGGGCAAAAATATCAGAATTAAAGGCAAAATCTCATATTTAAGGGCAAAGATCAGCCGTTGATTTCGTTGGATTTCCCATCTCACAATTAAGGGCTACGCGACACGCGCGTCTCGACCGAAGATCAGACCCCCCTGCCCCAGTCGGAAGCCCTTCAATCTGCGGGTTGCGTAGAGATCTTTGAAGAGCACGCCTCAGGTGGCAATCGGGCGCGGCCGGTGCTCGCACGGGTGCTTGAAAAGATCAGCAAGGGCGACACCCTGGTTGTCGTGCGGATCGACCGGCTTGCGCGGTCTCTGTCGCACTTGCTGGAAGTGATCGAGCGCCTGGAGGCCAAGGGAGCCTTCTTCCGTTCGCTCCATGATCCGATCGACACTGCATCGCCGCAAGGCAAGTTCACGTTGCAGGTTCTGGGCGCAGCGGCCGAGTTCGAACGCGCGTTAATCCGCGAACGTACCAAGGCGGGTCTTGCCTCTGCGCGCGCCAAAGGTCGCGTTGGTGGCAATCCTGGGCTTCGCACCAAGGACCCCGCCGCGCTTCGAAAGGTACGGCTTGCGCGACAGGATGGCTACATGGAGCGCCTCAACGAGTCAGCGCAGGAGTGGGTGCCCCATGTGCGCCGCCTGCGCCCCGACATGGCTTGGGAAGACGTGCTGCGGATCATTAATGGCCCCCTACCCCACGGCCGCCATTGGACGCAAAGCCGCCTGCTCCGCGCTGTGAAAGCATATGTGCGGGACGGGTTCCTGCCCGCTGAAGTGCTTGGGCGCGCTGGACGTCGCGAAACCGATGATCGCCTGCCTGCGATTGTCGCTGCAATCAAAGGCGCTGACCCCGAGATCACCTTGCAGGCAATCTGTGACCGACTGGAATCCATGCGTGAGCGCACCCCTCGCGGTCGCACCAGCTGGCAGCCTTCCTCAGTCAGAATGCTGCTGGAGCGCGCTGAAAAGCTGGGGCTCCTCTGAAGATGGCACTTGTGTTGGCCTAACCGATTGCCACTAAATCTAGAAAGTGCTTGCACGAATCTGGTTGGTCGGGCAATAGTCTCGAAAAATAACGCGCGGTTACATAAAAAACGCGCCCACGGATCGGGGCAGACATGAGCGAAGTAGAGCAGGATCTAGACATCGCCATCGGGCGCTACGCGGAACTTCTCGCGTCGAACCTGCATGCTCAGCGCGCTGCCCACTTCCCGCCGGATGCAAAGAAGGTGATGCGCACTTTGACCAGCGGCGAAGCTGCTGAACTCCTTGGCGTCGATCATACCTATCTTCGTAAGCTTCATCGAGAAGGAAAGATCGTTGACGTCGAGACGACGGCTGGAAGTCATCGCCGCTATACGCTCGACGATATCTGGGAAATCCGTCAGACGCTTGAAGGAAATGCAAAGAAGTCTGGAACTTACGTGCCTGGACGTCGCGACGGTGACGAGCTTCAAGTCGTTTCAGTGGTGAACTTCAAGGGCGGGTCCGGTAAAACGACGACGTCTGCTCACCTCGCTCAACGCTTGGCGCTAAAGGGGTACAGGGTTCTTGCGATCGATCTCGACCCTCAAGCATCCCTTTCAGCTCTTCATGGAATCCAGCCGGAACTCGACCTTATGGAGGGCGGAACCCTCTATGATGCAGTTCGCTACGACGATCCGGTTCCGATCGGCGAAGTGATCCGCAAGACCTACATCCGCGGCCTTGATCTCATCCCGGGCAACCTTGAACTCATGGAGTTCGAGCACGAGACGCCTGCTGCTATCCAGCGAGGAGGAGCCAAGGCGTTCTTTGCGAGAGTTCATGATGCTCTCGATAGTGTTGAAGCAAACTACGACGTTGTTGTGATCGACTGCCCGCCGCAGCTTGGTTTCTTGACGATGTCAGCACTTTCCGCGTCCTCGGGTGTCCTCGTGACGGTTCACCCGCAGATGCTTGACCTCATGTCGATGTCCCAATTCCTGCGAATGACTGCGGATCTCCTGGGAGTGATCAGGGATGCAGGCGCAAATCTGCGCTTCGATTGGCTGCGCTTTTTGCCAACGCGATACAAAGTCGGCGACGCGCCACAAACCGAAGTCATCGCTTTCATTCGCGGGCTGTTTGGGAGGTCGGTCCTGACCAATCACATGGTTGAATCGACCGCAATTTCTGATGCCGGCTTGACCAAGCAAACGCTCTACGAAGCTGACAAAAAGGACTTCACGCGTCAGACGTTTGATCGTGCGATCGAATCCATGAACGCAGTGAACGATGAGATCGCTGAAATCATCCAGAACACATGGGGGCGGAATGGCAAGAAAGCCTAAACTTGGCCTGCCGCTGCAGACCCTTCGCAACGCTCCTGACGCTCTTGAAGGGCGCCGACTGCGTGGCGGTGTATTTGAGATCGATCCGGCGCAGATTGTTACCGAAGGACGGTTAGATGACAGGCTTCAGATTGAAGTTGAGGGCCTGAAGAACTCTATTTCCAAGAACGGTCAGCGTGTGCCTATCTTGGTCCGCCCACTGGAAGGCGATCGCTACAACCTGATCTATGGCCGCAGACGCCTGGAAGCATGTCGCGAACTCGGTATCAAAGTTCGAGCCATCGTCACGGAAGTTGAGGGTGATCAAGCGCTTCGAGATCAGCTTCTCGAGAACCAAGAGCGTCGTGATCTGAGCTTTATTGAACGTGCGCTTGTTGCGACGGCGCTTCTTGACGGTGACCATTTGGAAGGGGCTGAGCGCACCAATCGAGGTGTCGCCGAAGTCCTTAACCTCCACGAAGCTGGGGTTTCACAACTCTTGAGTGTCGTTCGGACGGTCGGCGAGGAACTCATCCAGGCAATTGGTGCAGCTCCCGGGATTGGTCGCCCGAGGTGGGAAGAGCTCAAAAAGGCCTTGGGTGCCTACGACGGTGATCGAGCCCAAATGCAAGCCGTAGCTCATGCAGCCAAGTCCGAAAATTCCGGCTCGGTCGATGAGGTTTCTGATCGTGCGTTTCTCGCAGTTCTGGCGGTTGCAAAGAACGCGGAGAGGAAAGCAAGTCCGCCTCGCAAGGGCGCGCCTGCTTTGGCGATCCCCGGCGTCGGAGCTGCCACAGTCAAGACCGGTCGCCAAGGCAAGCAGCTAAAACTCGATCTGACCACGGATGAACCTGATTTTGTCAGCTGGTTGGAGGGCAATGCCCCAAAGCTGATTACCGAGCTTCATGAGCGCTGGAAGCGTTCAGGAGACTGAGGAAGAGCAACCAACAAGAAGGAGGCACGATACAGGCAAAAAAGAAAAAGGCCCCGAGAAGCTAGCTTCACGAGACCTTTGTAAGGTTTCGCACCGGGATCAGCCCGCTACAAAATCTCAGTTTTCGCACTTCTGAATGTAGCGTTCTGGCCCCTACCCCGCAAGCGCAAAGCGATTCGCGGGCCGTAGAAATTTTGCCTTCGTGAACGTTTTCATGGAGTACACACCAATTTCGCCGTTTATGCGGCCGATCTCGCACGCCCATCTGCGCGTGATCGAGCGCCCCGAGGCATCTGTTCCGGCCAGACCCGTCAACAAGTGGGAACTCCTACGCGAGCTCTCCAAGGCGCAAGCGGCCTTTGGCGTGTCGGAACGTGATCTGACTGTTTTGCAGGGGCTCCTCAGCTTCTTTCCAGACGATGCGCTTGGCGGGAATGCCGAGATGGTAGTCTTCCCTTCGAACAAGGCGATCTGTGAGCGCCTGAATGGTATGCCCTGCTCCACGATGCGTCGTCACCTTGCGCGTCTTGTCGAGGCTGGTTTGCTCCAGCGGCGTGATAGCCCCAATGGGAAGCGCTACGTCCGCAAGCACGGCGAAGAGCGCGTCGCCTTTGGCTTCGATCTTTCCCCGCTCTACTGCCAGTCCGAGGAGATAGCACGGGCTGCAGAGGCCGTGCGTGAGGCTGAGGAGCGCGTCAGGCGTCTGAGAGAGGTCGTAAGCCTCATGCGGCGTGATCTCGCGGCCCTCGCGGAGTTCGGAGACGAGATGCAGCCAGGCCTTGGCCTCTGGGATCAGCTTCGTGACACGGCCGCCCTCACAGCGCGCGCGCTTCGCCGCAAGCTTTCAATTGAGGATCTCGCGGCCTATCGAGCCGATCTTGAAGCTCTCCTCGACCAGGCACGCAACATCATTGATGGTCCTGAAACAGAAGAAATGAACACCAATGATGCCCGATCTGAGCGTCACCATCATAATTCAAATAAAGAATCTATAGATCTTGAACCTGCTTTAGAAAAAAGCGGGGCGGCGGCCGGCGTGCCAGATGTGAACACGGATGAGCCTGTTGCTGACGTCGATGAACGGGACACAAGACTCCTGCCAAAGATCCCGCTGCACCTAGTGATCGCGGCATGTCCCTCGCTCAAGACCTTCTACCAAGGCGAAATCCGGCATTGGCATCAGCTTTTTGACGCGGCATGCCATGTGCGGCCAGCTATGGGGATCAGTGCGTCTGCATGGGAAGAAGCCCAGCGGTTCATGGGTCCGGAGCAAGCGTCGATCGTCGTTGCTGCCATGCTGGAACGCTTTGAGGACATCAGATCGCCTGGTGGATACTTGCGAGCTCTGACTGCCAAAGCTGCGGCCGGTGAGTTTTCCTGTGGGCCGATGGTCATGGCATTGATTGGGCGACGATCTGCAGCTTAACAGCTGTTAAGGTTGAGAGACTGCGTACTGTTCCGCCACCTCGGGACTGACGACTTAACAGCTGTTAAGGTCCTGTCTCGGGAGCGTCAGAATAAGAGAGGGAAAGGTTTGTTGGTTTGAGGGGTGACGGGAAGTGAGATCGGAAGAGTGGCTTCCGGCGCCCGTCGTGGAGAAGATCTGATGGCGAAATCTGCCCAGAAAGTCACCCTGTCCCCGTCCCGGGACATTCCCTTCGACAAGCTCGTGCTGAGCCAGTCCAACGTTCGGCGCATCAAGGCCGGCATCTCCATCGAGGAACTGGCCGAAGACATCGCCCGCCGCGGGTTGCTGCAGAGCCTGAGCGTCCGGCCCGTTCTGGCGGATGATGGTTCCGAGACCGGCAAGTTCGAAATCCCCGCTGGCGGCCGACGCTTCCAGGCCCTGTCTCTCCTGGTGAAGCGGAAACGCCTGGCTAAGACCACGCCCATTCCCTGCATCGTTCGGGATGCCAATTCCACCATCCTCGCCGAAGACGACTCGCTCGCTGAGAACATGCAGCGCGCTGCCTTGCATCCGCTCGATCAGTTCCGCGCCTTCGTGGCGCTTCGGGAGAAGGGTCAGGGCGATGAAGAGATCGCGGCCGCTTTCTTCGTCACGCCGCAGGTGGTCAAACAGCGCCTGAAACTCGCCGCCGTGGCCCCTGCCCTGCTCGAGCTTTATGCCGAGGACGAGATGACGCTGGAGCAGCTGATGGCCTTCACGGTCAATCCGGATCACGAGCGTCAGGTTCAGGTCTGGGATGCGATCAAGTCGTCGTGGAACAAGGAGCCCTATCAGATCCGGCGGATGCTGACGGAAACCTCGGTACGCGCCTCTGACCGTCGGGCCGTCTTTGTAGGCGTCGAGGCGTACGAGACGGCTGGTGGCACCATGTTGCATGACCTCTTCCAAGGCGATGACGGCGGCTGGCTGGAAGACCCTGCCCTGCTCGATCGTCTGGTCAGCGAGAAGCTTCAGGCTGAAGCCGAAGCGATCGCGACCGAAGGTTGGAAATGGATCGAGGTCTCGCTCGACCTGCCCTATGGCTACAGCCATGGTTTGCGGCGGCTGAGCGGAGACCCGGCTCCGATGACAGATGACGAAGGCGCGGCCCATGCCAAGCTGCTTGCCGAGTACCGGGCGCTCGAGGAGGAATACGAGGGCCAGGATGAATTCCCCGAAGAGATCGACGCGCGTCTTGGCGAGTTGGAAGTCGCGATGGAGAAGCTGGAGGCTAGGCCGCTGATCTTCGACGCGGAGGAGATCGTACGGGCAGGGGCTTTCGTGACGCTTGACCGCTATGGCGAGCTTTCAGTTTATCGGGGCTTTGTCCGGCCCGAGGATGAACCTCGGCAAGATGCCGACGTCCACAGCGGTGAACAGGCGGCAGACGGGCAGGGCGTTGAGCTTTCAGCGGGGCGCAGCGCGGACGGTGTCGGCCATGGCACGGTGATCACCTCTGCCGGTCAGGCGCTTGGCGGAATTATGCCCGACGACGAGGACGATGGTGCGTTGAAGCCCTTGCCTGAGCGGCTGATCATGGAGTTGACGGCGCACCGGACATTGGCACTGCGGGAAGCTGTCGGGCGCTCACCTGACGTCGCGTTGACACTGCTGCTCCTGAAGCTCGTCAATGACACCTTCCGGACGTCCAGTTCGGCCGGCAGCTGCCTCGAGGCCTCGGTGCGTCACGTCTATATGTCGGCGCAGGCGAGCGATCTGAAGGACAGCGTGGTAGCCAAGCTGGTTGACGATCGTCATGCGGAGTGGGAGGCCGACCTGCCGCTCGGCGACGATGCCGCTCTCTGGGATTACCTGGCTTCCCTCGATCAAGGGAGCCGGCTTTCGCTGCTCGCGCATTGCCTCAGCTTCGGGATCAACGCGCTCCATGAGAAGGTGAACCCCTATGGTGCCGGTATCTCCGCCAGCGGCTTGACCAAGCGGATGACCCAGTCCGACTTGGTTGCACAGGCGGTCGAACTCGACATGGTCGAGGCGGGTTGGGAGCCGACGGCCGATACCTACCTGAACCGCGTGCCCAAGGCACGGATACTCGAGGCTGTGCGCGAGGCGAAAGGGGAGGGGACGGCGCAACTCCTCGATCACCTGAAGAAGGGCGAGATGGCGACCGAAGCCGAGCGTCTGCTGAAAGGCAGCGGCTGGTTGCCGGAGGTTCTTCGCCGTCACGATCTGGCAGCACTCGACGACGCAGAAGGGCAGGGGGCGCCTGAGCCCGTTTCCGACGCCGGCCAGACCGAGGATGTCGACCTTCCCGCCTTCCTCACCGCTGACCTGCCGGGTGATGATGCGTCGATGATGGCCGCAGAGTGATCTGCGCCATCCGAGGGCGGGGAAACCCGCGCTCAATCACATAAAATACAACAATATCAATAAGATGAATGCAAAATGACGCATTCAGGATGAGGAATCATGTCTCCAACCACCATTCTCGAAACCGCGCCCCTGGGCGCGCTCATTCGCTACACCGATAGCACAACGAAACCGCCCGCCCGGTTCACAAAGAAGCTCGCGGCCTGGGAGCGCTCGAACGGCGTCGGCCGTCTCGTCAAGAAGGAGCCGCCGCGACCCTATCCAACCTGGACGGCGCCGGCTTCGTTCACGCTGCACGAGGGGAACTTCTCCTCGGACGGGGTCATTCTCGTGACGATCATGCGGACCCATTCGGCAGATAGCGCCTTGACCTTCGAGGTCGCTGAGGAACCACAGCCTGGGCAGGTGCGTGTCCTGCTGGATTTCGGCGGTTGCACGGAGCTGCTCCACCTGGCCGAGTCTGTCACGGCTGCCGAACTCTGGATCGCCAGAGAAGGCTATCGCAACGCGCGGCTGGAGATCGTCGGCAGCGAGGACGGCGACAGGGCAGGGGACGCGGATTTTGCCGCCTGAGCCGATGTAGAACCCAAGGGGCCCGCCAGAGCGCGGGCCTCTCACCCATCACGATCCTGTCCTGCGAGATCGCGGGGCACCATAGGATCCATTCCAACACGGAATGACGTATTCCTTGAAAAGCCTGCCCGGGAGGCTGGCACCGATGGCATCAGCGGGACACCCGGCTCCAGTCAGCGGTC
The DNA here is from genome assembly GCF_000429365.1 of Pseudodonghicola xiamenensis DSM 18339. GTDB lineage: Bacteria > Pseudomonadota > Alphaproteobacteria > Rhodobacterales > Rhodobacteraceae > Pseudodonghicola > Pseudodonghicola xiamenensis. The sequence goes on from NZ_AUBS01000056.1 coordinate 10,386, forward strand.
GCACAATCCCCCGCTCGCCATTCCCTTCCTTGCCCCGAATCCCGTCTTCGAGATCAACCCGCGAGGGGTCGGACTACGGGCGAGCCCGTGCCGCCGGGTGGATTCGGACGAGCCGAACGCACCCGGTGATGTCAGCCAGTCTTCGGGCCTGCGGGGTCCTGTCGCGCGGGGGATGGTCCCCCGCCTCCAAGACAGGAGCCAAACAGATGTCCCGCAAAGACGCTCACGCCTTCGCAGCCTCCCTAGCCGCCACGCTCATGGTCTCGATTGTCGTCTTCCAGGCAGGAGATGGAACCTTCGGCGCCGTCCCCGCCGATGAAATCGACGGAGACGAGGTACAGGTGGTGGGTGAGATCGACCCGCGGGCGTAAAGCCCACGGGGTCGAAGACGGCTCGGGCTCGGGGCAAAGCTCCGATCCGGGCCTTTCGCTTGTCCACCGTTCCGGCCGACCGGCAGACTGAGCCGACGATGGTCGGCATGCCTTTGCATTAAGAAAACAAGCTCGAGCGTCAGCCAATCTGGCTTTGCACAGACATCAGCGGTCAATTGCAGTGCAATGAATGCAGCTTGAACATCGTCAGGGTTCGTCGGACACTGCGTTGTATTTGGTTCGGGTCACGTCGCATGCTCTACAAATCATTGATTTCCTTATACGGTTCATCGCTTGCGGGTAGATCGGCTCCTGCTGACGACTTGGTTTGGCACTTTACGCCGTCCGAGGATCTGAGGCTTTTTCGCGAGTATGCGCTCGATGCCCTGCAGCAAGCGAAAGTGTACCTGCTCGACCATATGGCTGCAGCCTATGCCGATACGCTTCATGACGCAGTCGCCAAGCAGGCTTCGGAAACCGGTCTTCCCGCAATGGCCATTCTGGGTGAGGTAAAGCTCCCCGCCGACGTTGTTTGGGTCGAATTCGACGATCGAGAGCTGGGTGTCGCGCGCTTTGAACGGGCTTCACCTGTAACGAGACATGACGACAAACCCGTAGGCACTGGTCTACGCGGCTATCTCATCGATGATCGAAACAAGGGCCACTTGCGCATCACGATGTTCCATCGCCGCGAGAATTCGCGGGTCGTCGATCCAATCTGCGCTTTGCTCGTGAAGCGAATTCCGACAGGCGAGTTGAACTACGACAACGTCGAAGTCGAGTTGAGCCATTCCATGGTCGAATTCCGTGTGCGGAGCGGTGATACGATGGAAATGATCAACGGTCGGCGCACGGTGCACCAAGTTGAAACAGGCTACGACCTGTTTATCCCTTACGCGCTCTTTGCGATGCTGGTTTCCCCGGACTTGGGTGGCATCATTCCCACGGAAAACGAGACGTTCACAGCCAAGGATGCAAAGACCGCTCGAAAGTTCGGGAAGTCCTGGATTCTAGACGCGCAGAAATCCCATCTTACAATCCGCATTGGTCCGCAGGCCGCGGCTCACATGCAGGAGCGGCAGGCTCGCCTTGAGTTCGAGCGTCAGGTCCAGGACGGGCGAAGCGGCCCTGTTCGCCATTGGGTGAGCGAACATGAGCGGCGCTATCGCAGCGGTAAAGTTGTGTTGGTGAAGGGGCACCACAGAGGGCAATTGCCTGCGCCTAATCTGCCAACGCGTGTGATGGGACCAAAACCCGAGGCAACGATTTTCGAGTTGGACGCAGTTGATCCGTCCAACCCGGACTGAACCCGGAGTTTTCCATGCAGCCATGTCGTCTGCCGTCAATCTATCCTCGCCACATTGACGAACAGCCGTAGTTTCAGCCGTGACCGGACCAGGTCGCCGCCAAAAGCTCAGGGTGCCGGAAACCCTGAGATGCCGGCGCACAAGCGGTTTCAATTCTCCCCGATCAGTTCGGCCAGAAAGTGGTTCATCCCGTGGCGATGGCTTCCGTCTTGGTGCAACCTTTCGCCATCTGCCAATCCTAGACCGTGGAGATTGACCTAGCGACTTTCTTCCGCATTTTCTGCAGAGCGTTGGGCGACAATGTCCCGAGATCGAAATCAGCCGTTGGTGCGGTTCGTGTCCTGAATATTCCGGTATCGATAGCCTGCCGCGGCAAGGCCCTGCATTCCCCTGCAGGGAAGGGCAGGGGGGCGAGAGCCGGTGATCGACACTTGCGCCGCTGGTGGGGTGCTGGGCTTTGGGTCAAACAGTCCGATTGGCAAGGGGTCATGGTCTGGCATGGGCTCCCCGTATGAGACTGTGCCGAATTTTGTGCCTGACGCGTTTTTTTACGCCATTGGGAAGCGGTCTTCGAACATGATGGCAAGCTGACTTCTGACAGCGTGCCATTCGCGCACCGAACGCTTCCATTCGGTGGATGTAGCATTGAGCGCCAGATAGATCAATTTCGCTGCTGCCTCATCGCTTGGGAAGTGACCGCGGGTTCGGACGGCGCGCCGGATCTTCGAATTCAATGCCTCAATGGAATTCGTGGTGTAGATCAGCCTGCGCACCTCGGGCGGGTAGTCGAGGAACGGGATCACCTCGTTCCAGGCCCGGCGCCAGCTCGGTGCGATGGCCGGATACCGCCTAGC
>NZ_AUBS01000057.1 GCF_000429365.1 Pseudodonghicola xiamenensis DSM 18339
GCCCGGCATTCCGCCATCGACGGACGGACAACCCGGCACCTCGGCTACGCCCTGTCCCAGCGGCGCCGCAAGAAGATAGAGGAACCGTTCGGCTGGGCCAAGACCGTCGGCGGCATGTCCCAGACCGTTCACCGCGGGCTCGATAGGGTCTGCGCCCAGTTCACGATGACGATGGCGGCCTGCAACCTCGCGAGGCTACCGAAACTCCTGACGGCCTGACGGAGAAGGCAACTCTGACCCGCGACCACCGCCGATGCCGATGCCGATGCCGAAGAAAACCGACTTCAAATCGTGGCGGCAGGAATAACGTCCTTCAAGGCCGACTTCTTCAGCAGCCTGCTAAAAAACCACGCTCCCGCGACAGGTGCCGACCATCGTTGGCGATATCAATGACTCGGTCCAATGCGCATACTCCAAACTACTGGAAGCATGGCATAAATCCCTGATTCGCGCGACTCCGCTCAGGTTTTCGGCGGACCGGGATCACGGACGCGCCCGATTTCATCAACGATAATGCGGCGCAGACCAGATTTCATGGCCGACTTGGCGCTTAAGCGAATATAGAGATCCTCTTTGTTTTTTCTATACCGATCGGAGGCGTTTGCTTCAGCATGAGGCACAAGTTCGATAACCCCGTTGCCATTGAACTTTGCGACGGTTGCGGTCACTGCCCCGAATTTGCTGTTCTCCACGCGCACCATGTCGCCTTTATGCAGCCGCAAAAGACGTTTCGCCGCGGGGTGCCTATTCTCTTTGCCTTGGTGCGCGTCGAAAGTCGTGACGACACTGTGCTGGATTGCCCCATCAGGCAGCCGCCAGATTTCATAACAATGGTTGCTGTCGCCCTTGTATGCTTTAAGAGGCCGCCCCTTGTCGGTCGTTCCAACTTCGACCCGGGCCGCACGTTGCAAGGTCTCGACAAGGCGCACGCGGCGCAGACCCTGGTAGGGGCCATCCTTGGCCGCAAATTGGCGCAAAGCATCCTCAAACGCCTTTCCATCCTTGCCTTTGGTTGCTGCGGCTAGCGCCTTTTGCAATTGCGGATCACGGATGTTCTTGCCCTTGGTCGTCCACTCGATGTCAGAGAGTTTGAGCGACAAAAGAGGCGTACGGCTGACGACGGTCATATCGTCGATGATCCCATAGGCAGTATCGTTGTGAAGCTTTCCCGCCGTACTGTCATGGCCCGATTTCCGGCCTTCGACATCAATCCGGCCATGGTCAGCGCGGTGGCTGACCACGATCTTGTCGAGCTGAGCCGCAATGTCCGATCGGAAATGCTCCCACGGGGCGGGCGTGTCCCGAGCGATCAACTCGGCCGATTGCGCGGCCTTCTCACCCTGCCCCGCGGCTTTGCTGATCCGGTTGACCAGGCTGCGATCGGTGCCGCCGACCACGGCGGCGTCGATGGCGTGGTGACGATGGTCGGTGCGGTTCTTGGCCTTGGCCGCCCCATGATCCTTGTCGCTCAGCAGCGCGTTCAATCCCCAATGTCGCCGCAGCATCTCGGTCATCCGTCCCGGCACAACCCAGACATGCCCGCCTTCGGTGAAGAGCGTGTCGAGATAGGTTCGGGAGATACGCGAGAGATATTGGGTATCCACGAGTGCGCGATCGAGGAAGTCGTTTTCACCTTCGAAGCGTTCCATGGCATCCGGGCTGAATCGCCATTTTTTGTTATCTGCGAGGTTCTTGAGATTGGTCTCAATCTTTGTCCAACGCACCGGATCGCCGCCCCAGGCCTCATGAGGCGTCTGATCGCGCTTTTCGCGATTAGCCTCTTTCAGACACAAAGTACGATTAGCAAAACTGTCGTCGAGCGTACGTGAATAGGGCAGGATGTGATCTACATCGCAGGACCCGTCGAAGAGCATGGTGACGCTGATCGTTTCGCCTGTGTATGGACAGCAGCGTGGACCGACGGCAGGGCCAAGCTCTTCCCAAAGCCGCAAGAGCATCCGATTGTGCCCCGTGTCGGGTTGTCCTAATTGTTCCAGTTGCTCGCTTCGCTTCTTCGCGGCCTCGGTTGTTTCGCGGATGGTCCGCATCGCATCCTTTTTCTGCTGCTCCGATTGCTTAAGCTCCCGCGCCAGTTCCACGACGATTTGATCTGGCTTACCGTGCACTTCGATGACCTTGTTCACCAATCGACGCAACTGGTTCAGCCCAATATGCACCGTGGGGTTGGTGATACGGCCATAGCGGGTGATCTCGTCATCGTTCTCGTCATAGCTGCCCGGAATGACATGCCGGTCGAGAACTTCACCGTAGTAGGGCAACCTGTCGAGGCATTCACCCGTGCGCTGATCCGAGTGGTGCCAACCGCAGGCAGAGACCGCTTCGGAATATGTCGCGACATCGGCTTTGAGCTGCTCCAAGATACGTTGCGTTGCGGTAAATCCAAGGCGGCCATAACCTTCGGGAAGATGTACGTTTGCGACCTTCTGCGCATGATCTCTGTCTAGCTCATGCGTTGCCATAAGCCAGTCGACAAGAGCGTCAAACTCCGCCTCGCTCTGCACCTTTCGGAGGCGAGAGATGAGCTCCCATTGCGCTTTCCAGTCAAGCTCGGACCAGCGCGGTCCAAAGGCGTCTGGATGGATCATCACCGCGCGCACGGGATCGCAGGCAATGGCATCGCGCACGCCAGTCTCCAGCGTGAAGCGCTCGTTATCCCGCAGTTTCAGCACCTTACCCAGAGCCTTCAGCGTCAAGTTCATGGAAGACAGCGATTTCGCAGGCTTCTTGTTGTCGAGCGCATGAATGACCTGATCGCGTTCTACCAACGTGAGCGAACGCGTTTCCTTGCCGTCCGCCGTAACGCGCAACTGGTTCACCGTCTCGTAAAGCACACGTCGCTGGGCCAGAGGATGGGCCTTGGCAAGGCGCTCCTCGGCTGTAAACAGACATAGCCCGACCCTTGGCTCCTTAAGAGGGCGCTGGTAAAAGATCTTCTCGAATACCAGATCGCGCAGAGCATCCGTCAGGACCTCAGGATGACAGGTCGCTTGAGCCCTCCAGAGCTCCTGAAATTCATCTTCAAGATGACGCCGGTCAGGATAAAAATCATAGCCTGCTTCCTCCTTGGCATCCGGCCCGCCACGCGAGGCGACCGAGAGGCGAGTGCGCACCGTTGGCACATGCCGCGGGTCGCTGGCTCGCAGCCGCCGCATATGAAGAAACTCGCCATAAGTCCGCGCGCCGTTGGTCATCATTTCGAGATCAAGCCGCGCTGTCGCGTCTTTGATCATTCCGCTTTCGTTGTCGCCACGATCCGTCTTGCGGTTCGATTTGAAGCCGCGGCGCTGGTTAAGATGAAACAGTGCCCGCCCGAAATGTGTAAGTGGCAAAACATCATCCAAGCCGTTGGCCCGGAGCTCATAAGGGTCCAGCAGTTCCAGTTGTTTGGCCTCCGCAGGCGAAGCAGGCATCAGGCCCGATTTCGCCAGCACTTTCATCAACGCAGCGCGACGACGCAAATAACGATCACGACGGCGCCGCGTTGCCCGTGCAGCACGACGATCAACCGCGAGGGACGCTTTGGATTTTGGATCACGGCCATCCGAAAAGATGCGAACCCCACCGTCAATAACGCCGACGATACGTGCAGATGCCCCCTGGCCATCGGTCTCATATAGCCACCAGCCAATGGAATTCGTTCCAATATCCAAACCAAGGCGCATCGGATCATCCAGAATAAAAGTCAATCTGGAACAAAATCGAACGAGGCCCTGTCAATTGCAACTTGAATTCTCAGGTGTGTGGTGAAATCATGTTGAAGTTCAGAATTCGCGGTCGAGCCGTTAACAAGCTCGAAGTAGCACCACATTAAAGCGCGTCCTACGGGGCGCGCTTTCATTTTTCGAAGACCGCCGCCAGCGCCTTCGTCCACTTCCCCAACAGCGACTTGTCCTCTTCGCGCCGGATCGTCCATCCCCGATCCGGTCGACGATCAATTCCCAATCGCCCTCTCCCACCGCAAGCAAGAAATCTGCCGGGTGGCGGCAGAAGCGCAGGGCCGAGACCGCCGGCGGCTCAGTCCACGCCCAGCGGGCCTTGAGACGACGCAGGCTGTCAGAGCTGGGCAGACGACCATCAGCAGTGGGATCATTGGGGGCTTCATCTTCCAGCGCCTCCCCCCCTGCCCTCGCGGACTGCCCGCGCCGCTTCCAACGCCTGTGCTGCTGCACGCGCGCGTGCAGAGATCGTCGCGATCCGCGCCACCAGCGCTGCACGCTCCGCAGCCTCGCGCAACTACGCGCGATCAATGGCTCAGGCCCGAGCCCACCAGCCGATTGCGGGGTGAAAGGCAAAGAAACAGGCGGGCGGCAGTCACTCCGGGGCTCTTCGCCCCGCATCGCCCAGACCACTGAGGCACAGCGCAAGCTCTTGCTGCCGCCGGACGGTCAAGCCACGGATGGATACGTTGCAGCCCCCATTGACGCGCCCATGTCCCACATCAGCAACGCCTCCCGGCAGATCGCCCGCCAACGCCCTGCGCGACATGCAGAAGCCACAGAAGACCCGGGCCCTGAGATTGTCAGCGGCGGAGACGAAGGCAACACGCGTCCGATGCGGTGTGTCCGCGGGCCGTCAGGGCAAGACTGCGGATAGGAAATCGGCCAAACGCCGGCCCAACAGATCGTCGCATTCCTTAGAGTTATGGCGCGCCTTCGGCACACCCTCGGCCTCTCCGCTGCACCAGATGAGCCGCCCCTCGATGTCGTGATACGGGGTCACACCGCCACCGCATGGCTGCCGATATTGCCGATCACGAGCGCGACAAGGACGACATTCCTGAAGAAGAGGCGGCGCTTGAAATGCACAAGGAGGCGCCGGGATATGACCCCAACAAAAGGACGCCCGAATGACCCGCGACACCGCAGAGACGAAGATCTTCATCCGCGTGACCAACCTCGCCGCCGGCGTACAGGAAAGCCTGGGCGAGCGAGCCACCAGATTCAGCCCGCATGGCTTGCGCGATCTCGCGGTTATCGATCTGGCAGAGCCGGGTGCAGCGATGCAGAAATCCAATCAGAGACCAACCAGAGCTCCGAAATGGCCGCTTATTATCGGTTCAGAGCCTCGCATAAACTGATGAGCCGCGCCGCCCAGACAAAGCGCGGATAGCCCGTCTTCCAGACCAGGACAGAACCGAAAAGGATGAATTGGCTCAGGAGACAGGCCAGAGGGTGAGTGTGGCAGGACCCCGCTAAGTCCTTGGTACCCAAGGCCGGACTCGAACCGGCACGCCCGAAGGCGGGGGATTTTGAATCCCCTGCGTCTACCATTCCGCCACTTGGGCCACGCCCCTCCGATACCGCAAGGCGAGCACAGCGTCCAGAGGGAAAACCCCAAGCCCTCGCGTTGAGGTGAACGGCCAAAGCTTGACCGCAGGGCAGCACCGTGGTTTGCCATCCGTGGCGCCAAAGACGGCGCCCGTTGCAGGAACCGCCTATGCTCAGACGCCTCTACGGGCGCACCATCGTGCTCGCCGAACATCGCCACGCGCTCTGGGCACTCGCGGCAGTGTCCTTCGTCGAAAGCTCTGTCTTTCCGATTCCGCCGGATGTGCTGATGATTCCGATGATCCTGGCCCGGCCGCGTCGTGCCTGGCTGATCGCGGGGGTCGCGCTGCTGGCCTCGGTTTTGGGCGGGCTGTTGGGCTATGCCATCGGCGCCTTCTTCTTCGACAGCATCGGCCAGCCGATCCTGCAGGCGATGGGAAAGGCCGACGCCATGGCCCAGTTCAACGAGAAATTCAACGACTTCGGCTTTTGGGCGGTGCTGGCGGCGGGGATCACCCCCTTCCCCTACAAGGTGATCACCATCATGTCGGGCTGGACCGGCATGCCGCTGGGCACCTTTGTCGCCACCTCGGTCCTGGCCCGCGCCATCCGCTTCTTCGTTCTAGCCGGGCTTTTGCGCGTCTTCGGCGCGCCGATCCGCGATTTCATCGAACGCCGGCTGGGCCTGGTCTTCACCCTTCTCGTCCTGCTGCTGGCTGGCGGCTTCTTCCTGCTGAGATATTTGTGATGCGTAGCTTCCTGATCCTGATCGCCGCCGGTGGCTCGGCCGCGATGCTGCTCGCGGCGCTGGGGTTCCAGTATATCGGCGGGCTGCCGCCCTGCGATCTATGCATCGAACAGCGCTGGCCACATCTGGCGGCAGTGATCATCGGCGCGCTGGCGCTGCTGATCCGCGGCCGGTTCCTTCCCTGGCTCGGCGCCCTGGCGGCGCTGACCACCTCGGGGCTCGGCCTCTATCACACCGGCGTCGAACGTGCCTGGTGGGAAGGTCCGACCACCTGCACCTCCTCCCCCGTCAGCAATCTTTCGGCCGATCAGCTGTTCGACAAGATCATGGCCGCCCCGCTGATCCGCTGTGACGAGGTTGCCTGGGAGTTCCTTAACCTGTCGATGGCCAGCTGGAACGCCATCGGTGCGCTGATCCTGGCGCTGATCTGGATCGCCGCCGCCCGCACCAAGGCCTGAGCCGCGGCGGCTCAGGATGATTTGCTGGTCGACAACAACAGGCTGGTCTCGCTGGTGGCGACGCCGTCGAGCATGCGGATCCGCGCCAGCGCCCGGTCCAGCTCCTCCAGCGTCTCGGTGCCGAGTTCGACAATCAGATCCCAGCGCCCGTTCGTCGAATGCACCGCCCGCACCTCGGCCATGCCGGTGAGCTGACGGGTGATCCGCGCGGCACCACGCCCTTCGATCCCCACCATCATCAGCGCGCGCACCGGGTCGCGCAGCGCATCCTGCTTCAGTACCACGGTGAATCCCAGAATCTCACCCGACCGCTGCAACCTGTCGATCCGCGTGCGCACCGTGCTGCGCGACAGCCCCAATCGCAGCGCCAGATCGGACAGCGACGCGCGCGCGTCATGCCTGAGTGCCGCCAACAAACGTTCATCCGTTTTGTCCAATTCAATAATCCATTTCGACAATGCATTTGCCATATTGCGCAAATTGCTCCGTATACCTCAACGCATTTCGGCGCGATCCTTATGTCGACACGATGGGGATACGCACATGCCTGAAAACACCTGCATTCTGATCGGGGCGCCGCTCGATTGCGGCAAACGTCGCCCCGGTTGCCTGATGGGCCCGGATGCGCTGCGCACCGCCGGCCTTGGCGCAGCGCTGCGGGACCTCGGCCATCAGGTCGAGGATCGCGGCAACCTCATCCCCCGCCCGTATCGCCCGGACGAGGATACCGCCCACCTCTATCGCCTGAACGAGACGATCGCGTGGACCAGGACCCTGCGCACCGCCGCGCGCGAGGCGATGGCCCAGGGGCTGCCGATCTTTCTGGGGGGAGATCACGCGCTCTCGCTGGGCTCGGTCGCCGGAGTGGCGGAACACGCAGCGCAGATCGGAAGGCCGCAATTCGTGCTCTGGCTCGATGCACATAGCGACATCCATACACCGCAGTCCAGCGTCTCCGGCCATCTGCACGGCACGCCGATCGCCTATGTCACAGGGCGCGCGGGGTTTGACGGCTTTCCCCCGGTGATCGCCCCGGTGGCCCCGGAACATGTCTGCCTGATCGGGTTGCGGTCGGTCGACCCAGCCGAGCGCGAGGCCCTTGAGACCAGCCCCATCGCCCGCCACGACATGCGTGATATCGACGAGAACGGCATTGCCCGTGGCCTGGCCCGCTTCCTCGACCGGGTGACCGCGGCAAACGGGCTTTTGCATGTCTCGCTCGACGTCGATTTCCTCGATCCCTCGGTCGCCCCGGCGGTCGGCACCACCGTCCCCGGCGGCGCCACTGTGCGCGAGGCACATCTGGCGATGGAGATGATCTGTGATAGCGGCCTGCTCAGTTCGCTCGACCTGGTCGAACTCAACCCTTTCCTCGACGAACGTGGCCGCACCGCTCATCTGCTGGTCGATCTCTGCGCCTCGGCGCTGGGTCGCCGCGTCTTCGACCGCCCGACGAGGGCCTACGGATGACCCAGCCCTCGGACAAGGCCCTCGTCCCCTTCGTCTCGGTCGATCACATGATGCGACTGGTGCATCGGATCGGCCTGGACCCGATGTTGAAGGGGCTGGCCAGCTATATCGAAGACGACTTTCGCCGCTGGGAGCGGTTCGACAAGACGCCGCGCATCGCCAGCCACTCCGATGTCGGGGTGATCGAACTGATGCCCACCTCGGACGGAGAAGCCTATGGCTTCAAATACGTCAACGGCCACCCCAGGAACACCGCAGCGGGGTTGCAGACCGTCACCGCCTTCGGTTTGCTGGCCGATGTGGCGACCGGCTACCCCGTGCTCCTGTCGGAGATGACCCTGCTGACCGCACTCAGAACCGCCGCGACCTCGGCCATGGTGGCACGTCATCTGGCGCCGAAAGGCGCGCACACCATGGCGATGATCGGCAACGGCGCACAGTCGGAATTCCAGAGCCTGGCCATGCGGGCGATCTGCGGCATCGCGGCGGTGCGGCTTTATGACAGCGACCCCGCCGCCACCGCCAAATGTGCCACCAATCTTGCCGGTCAGGGGCTGCGCATCACCCGCTGCACCAGCGCGGAAGAGGCGATCGAAGGCGCCCAGATCATCACCACCTGTACTGCCGACAAGCGCGCCGCCACCATCCTCGGCGACAACATGATCGGGCCCGGCGTCCATATCAACGCCATCGGCGGCGACTGCCCCGGCAAGACCGAACTGGCGCCGGGCATCCTGACCCGGGCGACGGTCTTCGTCGAATATCCGCCGCAGACGCGGGTGGAGGGAGAGCTGCAACAGATGCCCGCGGATTTCCCCATCACCGAACTGTGGCAGGTGATCACCGGTCAGGCGCCCGGGCGGACCTCGACCGATCAGATCACCCTCTTCGACAGTGTCGGCTTCGCCATCGAGGATTTTAGCGCCCTGCGCTACATCCGCGACCGGATCGCCGGCACCGACCTGTACCAGCCGCTCGACCTGCTGGCCGACCCGGATGATCCCCGCGATCTCTTCGGCATGCTGGCTCGCGCCGCGCCGGTTTGACCGAAGAGACCCCCATCCAGCGGTCGTTTTCCGGCCCCTGCCCCGCGTCACGGGAGGCAGGAAGACACGCCGGAGCCCTTGTTGCGACACTAAGTGACCTGTTCCCCCTGGTGTCCGCAGTTTGAAGTTAGCCTGTTCTCCAAACGAGGAGACAGACGATGCGAAAAAGCCGTTTCAGCGAAGAGCAGATCATTCACTGCCCGGCAGGGCATTGCGCAGCAATGTCCCGAGAGGGGGCATCCTGAAGGAGCACCAAGCCGGGATAGGCGCCAAGGAGCTCTGCCGGAAGCATGGCATCAGTGATGGCACGTTCTACAAATGGCGCTCGAAGTATGACGGCATGGAAGTGTCCGAGGCCAAGCGGCTGAAGGCGCTCGAAGCCGAGAACGCGAAGCTCAAGAAGATGCTGGCGGAACACATGCTCGACGTTGCCACGCTCAAGGAGATGCAGGGAATGGGAGCAGGCGAACGCCATGCGTTCGAGTGAGCCTGCGGACGCTTCTGAAGCCCGGTGCAAGGCGACGCGCTGTGGACTGGGCCATGACAGAAAAAAGCTACAACCAGCGGCGGGCTTGCGCCCTGGCCGGGATCGATCCGCGTGTGTATCGGCGTGGATCAACCAGACCCGCAGACACCGGACTGCGAGAGAGGCTTAAGGCGCTTTCCAGCGAACGGCGGCGCTTCGGCTATCGTCGACTGTACCTTGTGTGGATGGCTCCCGCATAGCAAGTCGTAAATGATCTCATGTACCTTTTCAGAAGCGGTCTTGTGTCCGGCCTGTTTGCGCGGCTCACACCGCTGGCCCTGATGGGATCCGCAGATCAGGTTCCTATCTGCTTCGCGGGCATTTGCGCCCGGGACATTCAGCGGAGCGTCCTGATCATTGCGGCTGAAGGGTACACCATCACATCGTCGGTCTTGCTCTCTCGCTGTTTCTCTACGTCTCAGGCTGTGTGCGGGCGGTAGGGTTCGCTCCTGGTCAGCACCGCCCACATGATCCGCCCCGTCTTGTTCGCCATGGCGACGGTCGCGAGCCGGGCCGGCTTT
>NZ_AUBS01000058.1 GCF_000429365.1 Pseudodonghicola xiamenensis DSM 18339
GGCCATCGCACCGAGCTGGCGCCGGGCCTGGAACGAGGTGATCCCGTTCCTCGACTACCCGCCCGAGGTGCGCAGGCTGATCTACACCACGAATTCCATTGAGGCATTGAATTCGAAGATCCGGCGCGCCGTCCGAACCCGCGGTCACTTCCCAAGCGATGAGGCAGCAGCGAAATTGATCTATCTGGCGCTCAATGCTACATCCACCGAATGGAAGCGTTCGGTGCGCGAATGGCACGCTGTCAGAAGTCAGCTTGCCATCATGTTCGAAGACCGCTTCCCAATGGCGTAAAAAAACGCGTCAGGCACAAAATTCGGCACAGTCTCGCTTGATCTAGCGGCTTTGGGCAATGTCATGGAGCGCGGCAGCATCTTCGATCCAGACTACGCCTACCGTCTCGGGCGTATGCGTTTCCTAGGTACCCTCAGCAACAAAATGGCCCGCCCCGTCATGCCCGACGATCAGGAAATGGAGTATCTGCCCACCCAGGCCATCGCCGATTACCTTTCGACCGAGGGGCAAGTGCCTTTGGAAGGCATTGTCTTCCCGTCCGTTCAAGTCGGCGGCAATGGTCTCAATGTTGTTCTGTTTCACAAAGCCTCTCGCGCCGAAGTGCTCGATATCCCCGCGGGCACGGAAATCCGAGCAAGAACCTACTCGATGTATGAGGAAGGCCCCGAGCCTGACTACTCGGTGACCGAAGAAGTGCCGCCCGTCGAAGAGAAGGAAGAGAAGAAGAAACCCACCCCCTTCGACCTCACGATGGAGCATTGGGTTGATCCTCGCGAACTGGACCCAAGGGATGTGTCTCTCAGGATTGACCTGGGATCCGTGCGCGTTGATGAAGTGAGCGCAGTCAGGATCGAGACCGACAGCCACACTGTCAGTCGCTACCGCTTTGAAAGCAGAGAGCCTCCATTCTGAAGCAAAGCAAAAGGCGACCGGGCTGACGGCCAGTCGCGTTATGTTAGAGAGCTTGCGCGCGCCGCTAGCTCGGGCGCGATGTTCTGCATCGTATGCAGGGCATTTTGGCGCTCCGTGCTACCGCGCGGTGCGGCTGCGAAGGCGTTCAATGCCTCGCGGAGCAAAACGTGCAGTTCATCTGTGGTGCGGAACGCCGCCTCGAAATGCGTGACGAGTTTCATGGCTCACCCATGTCTATCGCGATGACGTCGTGGCCGCACTGCAGCCCGACCTGCTTGATGCAAAGGGCATCGAAGACCCTGCGAATTCGGTAGGCATCTGGCAGCCGGTGGCTCTGAAACGCATGATCGAAGCCAGGCATGTCCAGACGACCACCCTGAAGAACCCGATCACTGCGGCAGATCAGATCTACTTCACCGCGGCTGGTCGGACACTGCGCGGGGCCCGAATGTCGTGGAAGGGGCTGGGACTGGTCATCCGCTGCGCCTGGCGTTGAGGTCCGCAGAGGGCCGAAGCGCCTATGTGAAATGTTTCGTATTGGCGCTATGCGCCAATATAGAGACCGTGCTTTGTCCAGAATAGAGGTCAAAATGGGGGGCGGTTGTAACGCTTACCTCAGCTTGACCATGTCCACTCCTAGATCGAGCGTGAGAACGTCAGCTTCGGGGGAAAAGTCAAGCTTTTCCAGATCGACCCAGAAGAGGTTCGGTGAAAGTGCGGACTCGACGTAGAATTGCTTGCTCTTGTGATCGGCCGCCACGCGCCACCGGGTCGTTGACAGGTTCGGTGAATCGGGTGTTGTAATCCCAAAAGGCACGGACGCATTTCGCACCACACTCATCGCAGCCGCAGTGGCAATCCGCGGGTCATCGGATTGCACAACCATATCGATATACGTGTTGGCGCGCACAAACCGGTCGGGGGCACGGTTCGTGCCTGGCAGAACCTCGCGTGGGTTTACGCCTTTCCAGTAATCTACCAGCGCCAGCTGTTGATCGTAGGGCGGATCGTTCGTCAGGGTGCGGTATTCCGAGCCATGATGGATGACCAGTTCGCCGTCCAGCCATTCGAGGATGGCACTGTCGCCCGAGGAGTCCGAGATGGAAAGGTGGACCTTTGCAAGGCGGCCCGGCTGGTCCGGGACTTCGGCGGTCACGACAATGAAGGGATCATCATTCATGTCAGCCACGGCTTCGGCGACACTGCCGTAATTGTCCAGGAAGTACTGAGCCCAGATGGAAAGGGAAACCTTGGGCGTGACGCCATCATCTTCGGGGTATTCGGACGCAACCAGCCACAGCATGTTGACGACCAGCCCGGCCTCGTTCATGCCGTCGACGGTCGAGAAGTCATAACCGGACACGATCATGCTTCCGTATTTTGATGTCCACTCCTTCGAGTTGGGGCCTGCTTCGCCATTTCGGGACATTCCACGCGGGAACACCCAGAGGTTGGAGATCATGGGCAGACTCCAATCCATCGATCTCGCTGTCAGAATCCGATCATTGGGTCCGTGATAGACAACACGCGTACATGCATCGGCAATTGGAGCAGCCGCGATCGACACCGCAGCGGCCAAGGCGATGCCACGGCACAGTGAGAGTGTTCTTCTAAAGGGAATTTGATCTACTCCATAACGTGAAAAGTGACTGAGCGACAAGCTTGCGCACAAGCCGTCCAAGCTGGACAGACAGGCCACTTGTTGTCAAGGTTCAAAAACCCTGGCTATTCTTGACCAAACGTTCAGTTGGCCTCTGGTCAAGCCGCCGGGAAGCCAAGGTTGGTTCCAAGTGGAAGGGATCTCTTCCCAAGCTGCGACGCCCTTTCCCGGCCCGGGTTTCCCGAGACATCCTCGGCGGTCCACGGAGAGCCAAGCCTAGGCGAATAACGGCGCAAGAGAAGCAGGAAGAACCTGCCGTCGGTCCCGGGGCGACCGACGGCTTTCGGCTAGCATCAGTCACAGCTGAGCTCTTGTCTCAAGGTCGCTTTGTCCGCATCGCGGACCTTCAAGCATGACGCAGCGAATGGCGGGCCGTGATGCCCGATGCACGGCCATAGACACGTTCTCTGACGAAACGGCATCACTATCTGGTGCATTGTACGGGAAATTTGGTGGAGCCTAGGGGGATCGAACCCCTGACCTCGTCATTGCGAACGACGCGCTCTCCCAGCTGAGCTAAGGCCCCGATGGGGGTGTAGATTCACCAAATCAGCGGCGAATGCAAGCGGGAATGAGGCGACCCTCCGCGACAAAGCGCGCGCATGTCGCCCCTGCTCCCTTCGGGGAACTGCGGGGCTGTCTTCTGCAAAGCGTTTGAGCGAGATGGCGTCCCCTGAACCGCAGGGATTGGTCTTTCGGGCCCGTGTTCTGCCAGTGACCTCACGGCGACGTTCAGACGCTTGCCTCAGGCATCACCTTCCCTTCCGCCTCACCCCGCCACGCTGTCCCGGTCGCCCGGCGGTGGAGCGGCCCTTGCGGCCCACGGCGTCCTCCACCGCCTGATCCACCGCCGATTGCCGCGCCAACGGATCGTCGGAGATGGCGAGGTCGACCGCCTCGAGCCGCTTGATCTCGTCGCGCAGGCGGGCGGCCTCCTCGAACTCCAGATTCTCGGCGGCCTTGCGCATTTCGGTCCTGAGGCCTTCCAGATGCGTCTCGAGATTGGAGCCATGCAGCGGCTTGTCGATCGTGGCGGTGACGCGCGCCATGTCGACATCACCCTGATAGAGACCGGCGAGGATATCCTCGACATTCTTCTTCACCGTCGCGGGCGTAATTCCGTGTTCCTCGTTATAGGCGATCTGCTTGGCGCGGCGCCGCTCGGTCTCGCCCATGGCGCGTTCCATGCTGCCGGTGATCCGGTCGGCGTACATGATCACCCGACCTTCGGCGTTGCGCGCGGCACGGCCGATGGTCTGGATCAGCGAGGTTTCGGACCGCAGGAAGCCTTCCTTATCCGCGTCCAGAATCGCCACCAGCCCGCATTCGGGGATATCCAGCCCCTCGCGCAGCAGGTTGATGCCGATCAGCACGTCGAAGGCGCCCAGACGCAGATCGCGCAGGATCTCGATCCGTTCGATGGTGTCGATGTCCGAATGCATGTAGCGGACCTTGATGCCCTGTTCGTGCAGATATTCGGTCAGATCCTCGGCCATCCGCTTGGTCAGGGTGGTGACCAGGGTGCGGAACCCCTTGGCCGAGAT
Organism: Pseudodonghicola xiamenensis DSM 18339; assembly: GCF_000429365.1. GTDB lineage: Bacteria > Pseudomonadota > Alphaproteobacteria > Rhodobacterales > Rhodobacteraceae > Pseudodonghicola > Pseudodonghicola xiamenensis. The sequence goes on from NZ_AUBS01000058.1 coordinate 4,130, forward strand.
GCGACGGATCTCGTCCATCACGTCGTCGACCTGGGTATCCACGGGGCGGATTTCGATCACCGGGTCCAGCAGGCCGGTGGGCCGGATCACCTGTTCGGTGAAGACGCCCCCCGTCTGCTCCAGCTCCCAAGCCGCAGGCGTCGCCGAGACGAAGACCGATTGCGGCCGCATCGCATCCCATTCCTCGAACTTGAGCGGCCGGTTGTCCATGCAGCTGGGCAGGCGGAAGCCGTGTTCGGCGAGCGTGAACTTGCGGCGATAGTCGCCCCGGTACATGCCGCCGATCTGCGGCACGGTGACGTGGCTTTCATCGGCGAAGACAATGGCATTGTCGGGGATGAATTCGAACAGGGTGGGGGGCGGCTCGCCCGGTGCACGGCCGGTCAGATAGCGGGAATAATTCTCGATCCCGTTGCAGAACCCTGAGGCTTCCAACATTTCCAGATCGAAGCTGGTGCGCTGTTCCAATCGCTGAGCCTCAAGAAGCTTCCCCTCACCGGTCAGCTGGGCCAGCCGCTGCTTGAGCTCTGCCTTGATACCGGTGATGGCCTGTCTGATCGTCGGCTTCGGGGTGACGTAGTGGGAATTGGCGTAGACACGCACCTTGTCGAAACTGTCGGTCTTCTTGCCGGTCAGCGGGTCGAATTCAGTGATGCTTTCAAGCTCCTCACCGAAAAACGATAGTTTCCAGGCGCGATCCTCCAGGTGGGCGGGCCAAATCTCAAGACTGTCGCCGCGCACCCGGAACGCCCCACGATTGAAGGCGGCATCGTTGCGGCGGTATTGCTGCTGCACCAGATCGGCCATGATCTGGCGCTGATCATACTCTTTGCCCGCCTCCAGATCGAGGGTCATTGCCATGTAAAGTTCGGGCGATCCGAGACCGTAGATGCAGGAGACCGAGGCGACGATGATCACGTCGTCGCGCTCCAGCAGCGCCCGGGTGGCGGCATGGCGCATCCGGTCGATCTGCTCGTTGATCTGGGATTCCTTCTCGATATAGGTGTCCGAGCGCGCCACATAGGCCTCGGGCTGATAGTAATCGTAGTAGGAAACGAAGTACTCCACCGCGTTCTCGGGAAAGAACCCCTTGAATTCGCCATAGAGCTGCGCCGCCAGCGTCTTGTTCGGCGCCAGGATGATCGCAGGACGCTGGGTCTCCTCGATCACCTTGGCCATGGTGAAGGTCTTGCCGGTGCCTGTCGCCCCCAGCAGCACCTGATCGTGATCGCCGCCGATCACTCCCTGAGAGAGTTCCGCGATTGCTGTGGGCTGGTCGCCGGCGGGTTCGAATCCGCTGTGCATGACAAAGCGCTTGCCGCCTTCCAGCTTCTCCCTTTTCCGTACATCGGCGGGCGGGGCATCCAGAATCGGCATCCGGTCGGGGGTATCGTTATACATCGCAGGGCTCCTGTCCGTTCCTATTGTGTTCTTTTAGCCGCCGAGTTCAAGATGCACCGCGCGACAGGATCGTGCTGGCAAGGCGAAACCTGTGGCTTTCATCCTGCCACGGCCTGCCTGCGGCCCCCCGCCCTCTTGCCCTGTCGGGCCAAATTCCCGATAAGACCCCAAGCAAGGAGACCAGCGATGCCCGCACGAATCTATCGCCCCGCCAAGAACGCCATGACCTCCGGCATGGCCAAGACACATAAATGGGTTCTGGAATACGCCCCGGCTTCGGCCCGCGAGGTCGATCCGCTGATGGGCTGGACCTCCTCCAACGACATGCAAAGCCAGGTGCACCTGCGTTTCGAGACCAAGGAAGCCGCGCTCGCCTATGCGCAGGCAAACGGGATCGAGGCCGAGGTGATCGAACCGCATCAGCGCAAGACCAACATCCGCCCGCGCGGCTATGGCGAGAACTTCGCCAACGACCGCCGCGTCCCCTGGACGCACTGAGCTTTTGTAGATCGGGGCAAAGTTGTCTCGAAATCGGGGCAAGGATCCCGCGAAGACATGCTTCGATCAAGATATAGGGCGCCCAATGGGCGCCCGTACTATTTCTGGGAATACCGCTTTGGTGGAGTGCTTCTGCGGCTGAAAAGCCGCTTCAGCCTCAACTCGCTTGCCGGACCGCCGCGAAATTCTCCATCGCTGCGCCGAGGTTCTCGAGGATTTTCTCGAGCAGGATGTCAGGCTCGGGCAAGCTGTCGAGATCGGTCATGGAACTGTCCTTGAGCCAAAACACGTCCAGACTGGCCTTGTCGCGCGACAGAAGTTCTTCTCGCGTATAGGCCCGCCAACGCCCATCGGGGGAATTCTCGGTCCAAGTCGCTGCGCGTTCATGCCTGTTCGCGGGATTGTAGCAGGCGATGAAATCCTCGAGATGGGCATAGGTCATCGGCTTCTGCTTGAGCGTGTGATGCACGTTCGTCCGATAATCATAGAACCAGACATGCGAGGTCTGCGGCTCCTTGCTGGCGCTGCGATTGTCGAAGAAGATGACGTTCGCCTTGACCCCTTGCGCATAAAAGATCCCTGTCGGCAGCCGCAGGATCGTGTGCAGATCGGTGTTCTGCAAAAGCTTGCGGCGGATCGATTCGCCCGCACCGCCCTCGAACAGCACGTTGTCCGGCACCACGATTGCGGCCCGCCCGGTGGTCTTCAGCATGGTGCGGATGTGCTGAACGAAGTTCAGCTGTTTGTTTGACGTCGTGGCCCAGAAATCCTGCCGGTTGTAGGTCAGGTCCTCGGTTTCTTGCTCGCCTTCGGCATTCGTGAAGGTCATGGAGCTTTTCTTGCCGAAAGGCGGGTTCGCCAACACCAAATCAACTGTGTCGGACGGCGATGAGATCAGGGCGTCTGCGGGCGAAACGCTCGGTTCGCCCGCCATCTCCCCGATGCCATGCAAGAACATGTTCATCAGGCATAGGCGACGCGTGCCTGCGACGATCTCATTCCCATGAAAAGTCCCGTTCTTCAGGAATTCCTTCTGTTCACGGTCGAGCGCGTAATTACTTGGATCCGTCAGGAAATCATGAGCCGCCAGGAAGAATCCGCCAGTCCCACAGGCCGGGTCGGCGATGGTCTTGCCGGGTTCAGGGCGGACGCATTCCACCATCGCCTGGATGAGCGAACGCGGCGTGAAATACTGCCCCGCACCGGATTTGGTGTCCTCGGCGTTCCGCTCCAGAAGTCCCTCGTAGATGTCGCCCTTCACGTCGGCGCCCAGCATGATCCACTTGGTGCCATCGACCATGGCAATGAGCCGGAACAGCTTGGCGGGATCGGTGATCTTGTTTTGCGCCTTGGTGAAGATCTGTCCCAGCATGCCTTTTTGCTGGCCCAATTCGCGAAGCACCTTGACGTAATGGGCCTCAAGATCCGCGCCCACCAATGCGGTCAAGCTTTCCCAGTTGTACTCGACAGGCACGCCGATATCGCGTTTATAGGGCGGCTTCGAATATTCGTCCGCCATCTTCAGGAAGATCAGGTATGTGAGCTGCTCAAGGTAATCGCCATAGCCGACCCCGTCATCGCGCAGCGTCGTGCAGAAGGACCAGACCTTGGAAATAATCGGTGCGGTGTTCATTCAGTGTCCTTTCACACGAGTTCGTCTTGGTCGGCTTCCTGAGAAGGCAACCGATCGGAATTGGATTGATCAAGCTGTGGGGCTTTACCCATGGCGATCTCGACGAGCTGCAGCAGGTTCGTCTTCCTGACCTTATAAAATTCCGCGAACTCATTCGAACGCAGCTGCGCAACCGGAATCCGATGGGAAGCGAGGATGGCGTCCATCTCAATGTCTTCCAGGCCGACCTGCTTATGTGCCTGCAGCGATGCAAGGTATTCGGAGGGAGCCTTACGACCGATCATTCGGTTTGCCTTGTAGGAAATCGGGGTCTTGTTGACGATGGAGTTGAATGTGTTTGCAGGGATCCCTTCGTCCTCGCACCACGCCCTCGGGAAGATGTGATGAATGTCGAGGGCGATGTCTTCCCCATCAAGTTCCTGAATACTCGCTTTCCAGAAGAAGTCCTTCGCCCCTTCTCGAAGAATCAACACGTTCAAGCCCTTGTAAGCTGCACTGTTTCTGGATCTGAGCGTGTCGAGGCGGCTCTCCTGGAAGGCGGCATCACCGATGGTCCGTGGTGTGTCCCCGGGCTCGCCCCCATCGATCACCCATCGCATCAACTCCTCGTAGTCGTTCGCGATCCTCGTTTCGACCGCACCGCCATAAAGCTCGCCCAAGACCCCACACCAGAACCACTTCGACAACCGGTCATAGATCTTCGGCTCCAGCCAACGGTTCTCGATCTGGGAGAGAACCGCTGCCAGAGGAACCAGTTGCGTCCGGTACGGTAGTTCCCGCCCTGTGAAGAAGCACTGCTTGCGCATGAACTTGGCCGCAAGGATGAAGCCGGCCTCCACTGCGGGAGCCCAGGTCTGGTAGTCGTCGAGAGACAGGGACAGAACAGTCGACCTTTTCGCGGAGACGGCCGAGATCTGCTTTCCGGTCTTGCCCGCAGCGATGTCGGCCTTCCGGCGTTCCGAGCTCTGGAGGATGGAAATCGCCTGCAGAAAGTCGGCAGGTTCGATCCCCTTCAGGATCGGCTCCTTCGACAGTCGTTCGACCCTGCCTTCAACCCTTCGCAGACGGCTCCCATACCAGTCGTCCCGAAGATTGAAGTTGTCGGCGGCGAAGGTCGCTGTCACCAGTTCGAAAACGGACAGAGGGACGCCGCCGGTGTTTACCTTCTCGAATACGAGGCACACCGCCTCTTTCGAGGTCGCCTTGCCCAGCGTGATCGCCGGCAACTGATAGCTCCTGAACGCTGCCAGCACCTGCTTGCGGAACTTCATGAACTCACCGAAGAGTTCCGGCGCGTGCTCGTGCAGCGCCTCTTCCCAATCGTCCGAACTCAGGATCTGGGAGCAAGGGAAGTGAAAACTCCTGATCTCCATCTCCGTGGTCGACAGATCCATCACGATGTCCCGGTCGAAGTTCTCCTTGATCTTCCGATCAGCCGGAACCGAGATAAAGGCATCCTCCAGCCGATCTTCCTCGAGGGCCAACGCGATGTCGATGTAGTAGTGCCGGTCGATGGCCTTGCCCTTGGCATCAAAGGTCTTCACCGGCTTGTCGAGAGCAAGCACTTGCGTCAGCGAGGTCAGGCGCTGCTGGCCGTCAAGGATCAACCTTTCCGGCTCGGGCAAGCCCCCGCTGAACTCGACGTTCTCCACCGGACGAACCTGGAACCGCACCTCTCCGCCCGTGTCCAGCATCATAACCGCACCCACCGGGAAAGACCGCGCGATCGAGATCAGCAGGGATTTCACATGCTCGTCGTCCCACACCCAACCGCGCTGGAAGTCCGGGAGTTGGATGACTCCATCCGTGATGTCCTTCAGCACCTGCGGAAGCGGGAGTTTCGTGCTGTCGAATGTGCTCATGATCTAGGCTCAGGACCCATTAATCGGCTTGCGGCGCCACTGGCGGCGTGATTCACGCTCTCCAACTATAGGAGGGTGTGGTGAGCAATCTTTTCTGGCTGAGCGACGAGCAGATGGCGCGGCTCGAGCCGTTTTTTCCGAAGAGCCATGGCCGCCCACGGGTCGATGATCGTCGTGTTCTGAGCGGGATAATCTTCGTCAACCGCAATGGGTTACGCTGGAGCGATGCACCGAAGGAATACGGTCCAGCCAAGAC
>NZ_AUBS01000059.1 GCF_000429365.1 Pseudodonghicola xiamenensis DSM 18339
GGCATATCCCTTTCTCGGTTGAGAATTGACGGCGCTTAGACACCGCCATGATATGCCGCCCCTCGGGGCATCACCAACTTTCGCGCGTTTCTCCTCTCGAGGCCGTCGAGTGTTCTGCCATCCCGAAGCGGCACCGCTGATCGCATCCGAGCCTTACGGCGAGGACGTCTGGGTTTCGCCCGCGGCGCTCGAGAACTTCCGGCAGAAATACGTGACCAAGAAGAGGCTGCCCTTGATCATGGGCGCGCGACCGCTCGCCATCGAGAAGTTGCTTCGGGAATGTGGGGTCAAGCCGATCTGGGACCCAAGGGAGTTCGGTGCTGCCATCTATGAAAGGGCAGACCTGCCCAAGGTTTGATCTGGACACGGACGACTTTGAATAGGATGCCGCCGAAAGGCGGCATTTTTCTTGGAAAATCGATGGACATTAATCCTGTGCCAAAAGGACAAACTGGCCGCCGCCGGTGCGAAGGGGATTCCTTGGAGTGAGTTATTTCAATGACTTACAGTTCGGTCGAGTGACCCCAATGGCGTTTTTTAGGTGGGTCCTACACTTGCGCGTCTGGCGGATTTGCGGCCTTTGATGCGTCGTGGCAGTGCTCCGCCCTGTTGGGCGCCGTTGACGGCCAGCGGCGCATTCGGCATCCCTCAGGGCAAATCCGGCCGGGTTCTTTCCAACCTCCCCCTCAAGCAGAACCTCTGCCCGAGGGCATGGCGCAACGCGCCAGAAAGGACCTCCACCTCCATGACGAAGATCAAGTTCATCGATGCCCGCTTCGCCGATCCCGACGAGAACGAGTTCGCCCTCAAGCGCCGCTTCGAGTGGCACCTGCGCAAGCTCCGTGCCCTTCAGGACGGGGTGTCCCCAAAGGTTCCGGGAGACTTTGAAGATGAGTTGCGCTGGAACGAGGACCTCATCGCCGTGCGGCTCTCGGAAAAGGACCTCAACAAGGTGCTGCGCCGTGCGCGCCGGGTAATGGGCGCGCGCGCCAAGGCTTCCGGGCTCAGCCATCTTAGCTCGGATGACCGACGCGCGCTTGAGGCGTTCCGTGGCGGGGCCGATCTGGTCGGCATCGCGAGCGACCACCGCGCCGATGAGATCGCCGCGGCCATTCATGCCGAGATGCCCTGGATGGCGGCCGCCACTGACTTCCTCTGGAAGGCGATGCGCCGCTCGGTGCGGGTGGGGGAGCCAGGCTTCCGTCTGCCGCCCGTGCTGCTCGACGGCCCGCCGGGGATCGGCAAGAGCGTATGGTCACGCGAACTAGGCCGCCACCTAGGTGTCCCGCGCTGCGGGATCGAGGGAACCGCCGAGCAGGCCTCTTTCGTCGTGAACGGCTCGCAACGGGGCTGGGGCTCGGCCTTCCCGGGACGGCCCCTGCAAACCATCGTCCAGAGCCTCTGCGCGAACCCTATTGTGGTGATCGACGAGATCGAGAAGGCCGGGACGCCGACCTCGACCAAGGGGCAGACCTACGGCTTGACCGAGGGGCTGTTGCCGCTGCTGGAGCGGTCTTCCGCGGTCGCCTGGAAGTGCCCCTATTACCAGGTCGGCTTTGACATGTCGTGGATCAGCTGGATTCTGACCTCGAACAGCCTGAGTGGGCTTCCAGTACCATTCCTGAGCCGCCTGGACATCCTGCGCCTTGCCGGTCCCGGCAAGGGGGATCTCATCTCCTTCGCGGAGCGCGAGGGCGCACGACGGGGGCTGGGTGATGCTGCCCTGGGGGCGATCTGCGAGGTGATCGACCAGGTTGCTGAGGCGCATGAGCTCAATCTGCGCCATGTGTCCCGCATGCTGGCCAGGGCAGAGGCGATGGCAAGCAGCCCGCAGCCGCATTGAGTGGTGAATGTGGGGGCTCGCCTTCTGGCGGCCTGCGGATCACAGCCGCCGTTCGGGCCGGGCGCGTCAGGTGGCCGGCGTCTGGCCTTGGCGCACGGTTGCGCTAGACGCGGCATGATGCGCCACGTCAACATGAAGGGCCGATTTTGTTGAAAAAGTCGGCCTGAGAACGCGTTTTGAGCTGCCCTCAGGTTCGGGTGTCGCCGTTTGGTTCGGACAATCGCCCGTCGCGCCGCCTTGTAGCGACTATCTGGCCACTTAGATCATGCCGCGGCCTCCGAGTTGGCGCACTGAGGCCGCAGCTTTGCGAGCTTTCGGAGGTTCTGGGCGGTGGCGGCGAGGAGGAATTCGTCCTTCGCACCATTGGGGCCGCGCAGGCGTAGCCGGGTCAGGCCGAGAATGCGCTTCAGATGTGCGAAGAGCATCTCTACTTTCTTCCGCTTGTCTCGGGATACCTTGTAGGCCTTGGTCTTGCGGCATTCGCGGCCGAACTCGCGTGCTTCCTCGTGGGGTTCACGGGTGACGTATCGGGCCTCCGCTTTCGGGCAGCAGATTTCCTTGGATGGACAGGTCTGGCATGTCGCCTTCAGGGCACGATATTTCTTCCGCCCGCCGGTGTCCTGACCCCGGTTCGGATCGGAGTAGTTCCGGCGATATTGCTTGAGAGCGTGCCCTTCAGGGCAGATGTATTGATCATTCGCCTCGTCCCATTCGAAGTCGGATCTGGACCAAGTGCCATCAGTCCGCTCCGACTTGTCGATCACCGGGATGAAGGGGACGATGCTCCGCTGCTCAACCAGCCATCCGAGGTTCTCTGCGTTGCCATAGGCCGTGTCGGCCGCTAGCCAATCCGGCCTGATCCCGAACCGTTTCTCGGTTCTGTCGAGCATCGTGCGCGACGCCCCGACTTCGGCCTGGCGAATGGCTCGCGTCGCCTCAACATCCATGATTGCCGAGCTTTTGGTGTCGATCAGGTAGTTGGTGGCGTAAGCAAAATAGGGGCGACTTTCCTCGGCGCGGGTCCATTGCGCCGCCGGGTCGGACTTGGCCACGAACTTCGGCTGGGTCGGTGACGTGGCGCCGAAGGCGGCATCATCCAGCGTGTCCAGATATTCCCGCGCCGCCCGGTTGCCAGCCTCGCGTGCGACCTCAGGGCTCCAGTCCTCGGCTGCGATTGACCGGGCCTTGTTGGCGTCAGCGGAGATCAGGCTGGCATCCACGGCAAAGCCCTCGCCGGACACCAAGTCCTCCCTCAGGCAACGCTCGACCGTGGCTTCGAACACCTGTCGCAGCAGATTGCTTTCGCGAAACTTGCCATGGCGATACCGCGAGAATGTCGAGTGATCCGGGACTTTCCCCTCCAGGCCCAGCCGACAGAACCAGCGATAGGCGAGGTTCAGATGGACCTCGTCGCAGAGGCGACGTTCCGATCGGATGCCCATGACGTAACCGATGACCAACATGCGGATGATCAGCTCTGGATCGATCGAGGGACGCCCGAGGTGGCTGTAGAACGGGCGCACGGCCTCCCTCATGCCATCCACGTCGAGGAACCGATCGATCTCGCGAAGCATAGGATCGGAAGGAACATGACGCTCCAGATCGAAGTCATAGAACAGCTGTGCCGGTGCCGTTTGGGTGCCCATCATGACGAAATCCTCCAATCCCCTCATAATCGAGTGAATCAAGGGACTTGCCGCGCTGCAACAAAGACTTTTTCAACAGCATCGGCGGGAAGCGGTCATTCGCTGCGCATCGTATGAATGACCGCGATGCGCAGAAAGCGGCCGTGCCCGGTTGAGTTGGTGCGCCGGTTTTACAGGCGCCCCCGACATACCGGCCGTCCAAGAATTGTCGCCGACCCTGCGCCACAGCTTCAGGAAAGCGGTCATTCTTCCACCGCGAAGCGCGTTCGAAGGGCAGAGATCCAGTTCGCGGAGAAGGCGCACATCTCACCCTGATGGCAGCGCAACGGCGATGTGGACGATGCGGGTCTGGGCAACAGCGCGATGATTGCATGACCGAGCGACCCTGAGGCTCGATTTAGCAGCCGGATTCACTCGGACCGAAGCGCAGCGCCCACCGGACAGTCTCGGAGTGATCTCGCGTCGCTTGTTCGGGCAATGCTGGGCGCGGACCGTCGGGCTGGCCATTCGATGTCCGGACCACCGAAATGAAACAGGGTGCGACCCGGCAGGCCGCACCCCGTCGTAAATCGCCCCGCTTCAGGCGAGGTTCTGGCTGAAGAACGACTCGAGCCTGTCGAAGGGGATGATGTCCACCTGATCATAAAGGTCGACGTGATCGGCGCCATCGATGATCATCAGCTCCTTCGGCTCGGACGCCGCGGCCACCGCATCCTCGCTGAAATAGCGCGAGTGTGCCTCGGAGCCGGCGATCACCAGCATCGGACGGGGGCTGATTTCGTCGACGTAGGTCAGCAGCGGCATGTTCATGAAGGACAGCGGATTGGTCACCGTCCAGCCGTCGTTCGAGTTCACCGACCGGGGGTGATAGCCGCGCTCGGGGTCCTTGTAATAGGCGAAGTACATCTGGGTGACCGGATCATCGATGCCGTCGAGGCTGTCGGGCAGGCCACCGGCGAGAGCGGGGCTGTCCGAGGCGGCGTCTTCCCAGCGTTGACGGCTCATGACGGCGAGGTTTTCGGCGCGCTGTTCGTCGGTAAGGCTGTCGTAATAGCCCTTCGCCATAACGCGAGACATGTCATACATCGAGGTCGTCGCGACGGCCTTCACCCGCTTGTCGGCGGCCACCGCGTTCAGAGCCATGCCGCCGAAGCCACAGATGCCGATGATGCCGATGCGCTCGCGGTCGACCGCGTCATGCAGGCCGAGGAAGTCGATGGAGGCCATGAAGTCCTCGGTGTTGATGTCCGGCGAGGCCACCGAGCGCGGCTGACCGCCGCTTTCACCGACATAGGACGGATCGAAGGCCAGCGTGACGAAGCCGCGCTCGGCCATGGTCTGTGCATAGAGCCCGGCGGCCTGTTCCTTGACCGCGCCAAACGGGCCGGCCACGGCCAGCGCGGGCAGCAGGCCGTCGGGCCGATCGGCGGGCATGTAGAGATCGCCCACGAGGGTGATGCCGTAGCGGTTGGTGAACTCGACCTTCGAATGCTCGACCGCGTCGCTTTTCGGGAAGGTCTTGTCCCAGTCGCTGGTCTGCGCGCGCAGCGGGTTGCCGAAGGAAGCTGCGGCAACGGTGGCGGCGCCCACGCCTGCCATCTTCAGGAGGGTGCGGCGGCCTTCATCGGTGACATCGGCTTCAGCGGGGGTTTGCGGTGCGTCGGTCATCTTTGATCCATTCGATTGCTTCGTCTGCACTCAAGATGGGGCCGCGGGACCATGCGATTAGCCCCATCAATCCGAATGTCGTGATGAGGTCTATTCATCAATGCGCGGGGCGCAGATGCGGCTTTGATCCATCCCATGCATCACTGCATGCCGGATTCCTGCATAAACGCGCGCATCCCGAGCGGATAGAAGAGGCCGAAGACAGACAGACGGAGCAGACCTTGACGGACATCCCCCTCGAAGAGCCAGACGATACGACAGGCGGTGCCTGGGCCGCCGTCTGGTCCATGTCGCTTTGTGTGGCAATGCTGATCGCGTCCGAGTTCATGCCGGTCAGCCTGCTGACGCCGATGGCCGAGGGGTTGGGCGCCACGACCGGGCAGACCGGGCAGGCGATCTCGATCAGCGGGCTGTTTGCGGTGGTAACCAGCCTCGCGATCACCACCATCGCGGGGCGGATCAACCGCAAGACCGTGCTGGTGGTGCTGACCACGCTGATGCTGATCTCGCTGGTGGTGGTGGCGCTGGCGCCGTCCTTTGCGGTGCTGATGGCCGGGCGGGCACTGCTTGGCGTCTGCGTCGGCGGGTTCTGGTCACTGGCGACCTCGATCCTGATGAGGCTGGTGCCAGAGGCCGACGTGCCCCGGGCGCTCGGGCTGATGTATGGCGGACAGGCGATTGCGGCGGCCTTTGCCGCGCCGCTGGGAAGCTATCTCGGCGACATCGTCGGCTGGCGCGGCGTGTTCTGGGCACTGACGCCGGTGGTGGCGCTGAACCTCGTCTGGCACCTTGTCGCGCTGCCCTCGCTGCCGGTAAGCGCGCGCGCGAGCTTTGCCACCTTCGGCACGTTGCTGAAACGGCGCTATTTCCGACGCGGACTGGTGGCGATCACCTTCACCTGGGGCTCGGCTTTCACCATGTTCACCTACCTGCGACCCTTCCTGGAACAGGTCACGGGCGTGGGTGTCGATCTGCTGTCGGTGCTGCTGCTGGTGCTGGGCGCGGCCGGATTTGTCGGCTCGTCGCTCTCGGGGCGCATGGTCGGGGGCCGGGTCGAGCGGATGCTCTGCCTGCCGGCGCTGGTGATGGGCGGCTGCACCGCCGCGCTGCTGATCGCCGGGGGATCGGTGATCGAGGCGGGGCTGCTGCTGGCAATCTGGGGTGCGATGAACACCGCAATGTCGGTGATCTGGATGAGCTGGATGTCGCGCAACGTCGATGACCTGCCCGAAGCTGCGGGCGGGCTGATGGTCGCGGTGATCCAGGCGTCGATCCTGCTGGGCGGTGTCATCGGGGGCTTCCTGCTGGACCTGTGGGCGATCGAGGCCACCTTTGCCGGGAGTGTCGTTCTGGCCATCGTCGCGCTTGCGATTACCGGCACGGGCCGTAACCTGTTGAAACCGAAGACGGAGAGCTGAGCCATGACGACCCACCCCAACCGCCGCGCCGTGCTGGCCGGCGCCGCCGCGCTGATGATCCCCGCCGTGGCCCGCGCGCAATCCAGCTCGGGGGCGATGCGGATGCGGGTCAGCTTCGACGATCAGCAAGTGACCTATCAGCTGTTCGACAATCCGACTACGCGAGACCTTGTTTCGATGCTGCCCGCAGAGCTGGAGATCCGGGATTTCTCGACCAATGAGAAGATCGTGCATCTGCCGCGTCGCCTCGACGAAGGCGGCTTCGAGGCGTTCCACGACGAGACGCCGGGGGATCTGTGCTACTTCCTCGGCTGGGGCAACCTCGCGCTGTTCCACGACGATTACACCTTCCGCGATGACCTGATCCGGCTGGGCCATATCGAAGGCGACGTGGCGCCCCTGCTGCACAAGGGCACCTATCCCGTCCGCATCGAGATGCTGTGATCAGGGCGCGGGAACGCCCGTCATCTGCGCGAACCGGTCCAGCACGGTGTCCTGAAACGCAAGGTTCTCGACCTTGGGGTCAGGGCGCTGTCGGCGCATGTGGTGCCAGTATCCGCCGCTGTCCTCCTCGGCACTCGTCGCCAGCCAGCATTGCGTCACATGCGCTTGGTCCAGCGGATCGCTGGCCGAGGCACCGCCCATCCGCGTCGGCACCCAGCCGGGATCGACCGTGTGGCAGACAGCAGAAACCCTGCGCGCGAAGGCCGCCGACAGCGCCGTGACCAGCAGCTTGCTCTCGCCATAGGCACTGCTCGCCGACCAGCGGCGGCGGGTCCACGCCATGTCGTCCAGCGCCCCGTCGTGGCCCCGGTGCATCGAACTGCCGGTGAAGACCAGCCGCGCGGGGCGATCCGCCAGCAGGCTGAGCATATAGGGCGCGAGCGCATTGACCATCAACACCCGAAGCAGGCCATCCGGCGTCTCCGCACGCTGATCGTCGATGATCCCCGCATTGTGAATGATCGCGTCTATCGGCCCGATGGCATTCAGGTCGCGGGCCAGCTGCCGGACCTCGGCCAGATCGCCCAGATCCCCCGTCAGAACCTGCGCCCTGTCTGCCAACCGCCCCAGATGCCCCGCACGCTCGGCATTGCGCGCATGCAGGACGACGTCGTGCCCGTCATTCACGAGAGCCTCTGCGGCATTGCGGCCCACGCCCGCCGTCGAACCCGTTACGAAGATGCGCGCCATGCCGTGCCTTTCTGTCTGTCTTGCTGATTATCCATAAATCGGATGTAATCGCATTTGATCAATCGGCCAGCCTGAATGAAAGACAGACGGTGCCCCGCGAAAACCTCAACGACCTACGGGCCTTCCTGGCCGTGGCGCAGGAAAGCAACTTCACCCGCGCTGCCGCCCGCCTTGGCGTGTCGCAATCGGCGTTGAGCCACACGATCCGCCAGTTGGAGGAACGGCTCGGTCTGCGCCTGTTGACCCGGACCACGCGCGCCGTCTCCACGACCGAGGCCGGTCAGCGCCTGCTTGACGGCATCAGTCATCACATCGGTGAAATCGACGCGCAGCTCGAAGAACTTGGCAGCTTGCGTGAGACCCCCGCGGGGACCGTCCGCCTCGTGTCCTCCGAGCTTGGCATCAGCCAGGTGCTCTGGCCCAAGTTGCAGCCGCTGCTGCGCGCGAACCCGGACATCAAGGTCGAGATCACGCAGGACAACGGGTTCAACGACATCGTCGCCGAAGGCTTCGACGCGGGCGTGCGGCGGGGCGAACACCTTGCCAAGGACATGATCTCGGCCCGGATCGGCGAGCCGCTGCGTTACATCGTCGTCGCTGCGCCGCAGGTATTCGACGCGCATCCAAGGCCGACGCACCCCCGTGACCTGGCTGACCTTCCCTGCATCAACTTCCTCCTGCAATCGGCCAGACGTACCTTCCCCTGGGAATTCCGCGAAGACGGGCACGACCTGCGGGTCAGGGTCGACGGGCCACTGGCGTTCAACAACATCTTCCTCGTGCTCGACGCAGCGCTTGCCGGTTTCGGCTGCGCCTACATGTCGGTGGAGCTGGCCGAACCCCATCTGAAGGCGGGGCGCCTGGTGCAGGTGATGGATGATTACTGTCCGTTCTTCGATCCCTTCCACCTCTACTACCCCAACCGGCGCCAACCTTCGCCAGCGTTCAGGGCCGTCCTGGAGGCGTTACGTCACAGGGGCTGAGCTGCGTAGGGGGCGCGCCCTTGTGGGGCAGTGACAGCCCTGTCATGCGAAGAGGCAAGCAACCGTCTTTGCTTCCGATGACACTGCATGGCGGGTTGCGAAATCTCCGCAGAGTGAGTGAGCAGCTTCGGCTACGGGGTCGCTTTCGCGCCTCTCATCGACGACGTTGGGTTTCGGCCGACACGTTTGATTGAAAGCCAGCTTGAGCCGCCGACCCAATAGTCGCCCGCTTGCACAGCGAACATCCGCTTCTCGCCCCGCGCTCCGTGCCAAGGTGTCATGGCCGGCGGGACAAGAAGGGCCATTTCGGGCTGACACCGGTCCTCCGCTGCGCCTCGCACGAAGGTCCGCTGTGGGCCGTGCATGAAAGCTTGAGTCCTCTCTGTCAATTGACGCTCGGAACACCGGTTGAAAGAGCAAGAAACGGTATGACACCTACGGTCTCGCCTTCCTATATGGCTTCCAAAACGGAGGGTCGAATGACACGGTTCTTACTGATACACGGCAGCTGGCATGGTGCATGGTGTTGGCACAAGGTTGCACCACGACTGGAAGCAATGGGGCATTCCGTCATCGTTCCAAACCTTTTGGGACGAGGCGCGAAAAGCCGACCGTTTCCGTTCGTCAGCCTTCGGGCGATGGTGCGGGATATCGGCAATACCCTTGGAAAAGATCAAAAGACGACCATTGTTGTCCACAGCCGTTAGGCTCAGGACTCATAACCAGAACATCACAGTTGCGGCGAGAGCGACGGCGGAGAGGAAGACCTTCGGGCATCTGTCGTAGCGGGTCGCCACGCGTCGCCAGTCCTTGAGCCTGCCGAACATGATCTCGTATCGCTGCCCGGCAGTGCATTGCGGAGCAATGTCACGAGAGGGGCGGTTGCGGCGTTTGTAGCGACGCTTGTCGTATTTGATGGGGCTCCTGCGCGCCTTGCGGCCAGGAATACAGGCCCTGATCCCCTTGTCCTGCAAGGCTTCGCGGAACCAATCGGC
>NZ_AUBS01000060.1 GCF_000429365.1 Pseudodonghicola xiamenensis DSM 18339
CGTGGGTCATCCGCGCCGTCGCCACTGATGGGCGTGACGATAAGATGCTCGTCACCAGCCGAAGCGTCCTCAAGCTCCGCGACTTCAAAACCATCGTTGGCCTTGTCAGTTTCCTGACCGACATGGGCTGTACGACCGCTAGCATCCCACTTGAAGAAGGTGGCCGCGAGCGCCACGCCGCGCCTCCGGTCAAAGGCAGCTGACCGCGCGACTGCGCTCGTCGTTGCTTTGGGTACAGGCGTTTGTTCCGCGCCCCCGGCCCTGGCCGACGGTTTCATCTTTTCGGTTGGCCCAGACGGCCAATTGATTTCCTCTTCTCAAGAGACAAACGGGCGCCTTTTTCTCTTCGCAGAACCTCGCGTTCCTGACGCAACGAGCGAGACAGCGATCCCGGCTCGATCCGCCGCCCGCGCCACCCCAGAAATCCTCCATGCGATCGAGACCACGGCTCTGCGGTATGCCGGGCATGGTGCGCTGCGTCGCGCAGGGCTTTCAGTCACTGATTGGGCGCTCCTTTACCGAGCCAACATCGAAGTCGAGAGCGCATACAATCCGGCTGCACGTAGCCCTGTCGGTGCCATAGGCCTCGGCCAGCTTATGCCGGATACCGCCCGCGACCTCGGCGTCGACCCACATGACATTGCGCAGAACCTCGACGGATCAGCCCGCTACCTGCTGATGATGCTCGACCAGTTCGGCGAGGGCTCTCTGGCCCTTGCGGCGTACAACGCTGGCCCTGAGGCGGTCACACGCCACGGCGGCATCCCCCCTTTTCGAGAAACCCAAGGGCATGTGGCCCGTGTGACCGCCGTGTTTGAGCGGCTCAGAGGAGACCTTTCGTGACGTCCAAATCTTCCTTTGTCGCGCTTGGCGCGATGGCTCTCATTGTGCTGGCGGGCCCGGCGCTGGCCCAGAGCATTGACCTGTCGCCCGTGCAAACCCTTCTGCAAGGCATCGTCGATGCGATCACCGGCCCCTTGGGAATCGTGATCGGAACGCTCGCCCTGATCGGCGTCTTCCTCTCCTGGCTCTTCGGCATCCTCGACTTCCGCCAGGCGCTCTGGGTCGTGGTTGCAATCGCGGGCATCGCCGCAGCACCCACCATCGTCGCCGCCATCTGGACGACCTGAGCAAGACCGATGTCCGACCAGTCTCGCGTGTTCATCGGCCTTCTCAGGCCACCCAAGCTGATGGGCTTGCCGATCATGTACGCCATGGTCTGGCTCTTCGGCTCGACGCTCCTGTTCCTCTGGGTGCAGAGCTGGGTGGTCGCCGTCTTCGCGGGGCTGGCCTGGCCGGCGCTCTGGAAAGCCGCAGACTGGGATCCGAACTTCCTCGATGTCCTGGTGATCACCCTGCAGGAAACCCCGCCCACGACGAACCGCAAGCTGCACGGAGGCGACAGCTATGCCCCGTGATGGAATTGCCAATGACGTGGAGAACGCCATCGATCCGCTGACTGCGCTACCCTCATGGGTCAAGGGCGAGAAGCGGCTCTCAATGATGCTGCCTTACGTGAGCCTCGTGAACGACCGAACGATCCGGACACGCGGCAACGAACTGATGCAATGCATCCGCCTCGAAGGGGTGAACAGCACCACGAGCGAGGACGGGCATCTCGACCGGATCGGAGGGTTGCTGGCTGGCATCGTGGCGCAGGTCGGGACGGAGTTCTCTTTCTACCTGCACAAGGTCTCGAAAGCTGTCGATGTGACCCTGCCGCCCATTCCGGGCGAAGGGTTTGCGGCCGCCGTCGACAAACAATGGCACGCGCATCTCGGCCAAGCGGGCTTGCGCGACAAGACACTGACCCTGACCGTGCTGAAGCGACCAGAGACCAGCAGCCGCCTGCCCTTCGGACTGGGGGCGTCTCGCGCGCGACATGCGGCCGACACCACCCGCCGCTTGCGCAAGCTCGACGAGGTTGTGGGGTTTCTGCTGTCGTCCTTCGATGAGCTGAAGCCCCGCCTGCTGGCCGCAAGCACCGGCGAGCTTCTGGGCTTCCTCGGTTCACTCAACACAGGCGAGGAGCACCCGCTCTTCCCCCGGTCGCGCCTCGGTGTGATCGCCGAGGACCTAGCAAATACCCGCGTCACCTTCCGCGGCACGACCATCGCGCTCTCGGACGGTGCCGTCGGCGACAAGCTCGGGGCGATCTTTGCGGTGAAGAACTACCCCGCCAAGACCGACAGCCTGATGCTCGACGAGCTGAATCTGCCCGTCGACATGGTGGTCACGCACTCTTTTGTGCCGATCAACGCCAACATCATGGCGGGCCGGATCAAACGGCAGCTGCGCCTAATGCAGGCCGCCAATGACGGAGCCGTCAGCCTCGCCCAGGAACTGGAACTCGCCCAAGACGATCTGGAATCCAAACGCCTGATCTTCGGCGAGCACCACATGACCGTGGCGGTCTATGCGCGGACCCAAGCCGCCCTCGACGACATCGCAGCCGAGATCCGCAACATCTCTGCGACCTCCGGCATCAACCTGATCTCGGAAGCCTTCGGGGCACGGGCGCATTTCATGGCGCAGCACCCCGGGAACACAGGGGCGCGCAGCCGCAAGGCCGCGATCACGAACCACAACTTCGCCGATCTCGCCACCTTTCACCGCACACCGCTCGGAAAGACAGGGAGGGAAGTCCCGTGGGGCGTGCCGATCACACTCTTCCCGACGCCCGAGCGCAGCGGTTTTCGCTTCAACTTCCACGAACAGGGCGCGCCAGATCGCGAGCCCACAGGAGGCCACACCCTGATCCTCGGACGTCCCGGCTCCGGCAAATCCGTACTGGCGGCCTTCCTGATGACCATGGCACGCCGCGCAGGTGCGCGGGTCTTCGTATTCGACTATCGCGCCGGCATGGAAATGGCCGTCCGCGCGCTCGGCGGCAGCTATTCGACCATACGGGCCGGACGCCCCACGGGCCTCAATCCGCTCCAGACCGAGATCGACATGCGGGGCCAAGCATGGCTTGCTGATTGGCTCGCGAGCCTCTTGGAGCGGCGCGATCGACCGCTAACCCCGATTCAGACCAACCGACTGCAAGAAGTCGTGCGCCAGAACGCCAGCGCAGGACATGCGGGCCTACGAAACTGGTCGGATTTCGCCTCGCTGCTGGTCTCGACCGATGACGAGGGCGATCTCTTCGAGCGTATGCAGGAATGGACGGCCGAGGGTCGCTACGGCTGGATCTTCGGGGCCAATGCCGAGGACAGTTTCAGCATCGATGGAGAAGTCGCGGGCTTTGACCTCACCGGCATCCTCGATTCCGAGAGCGAGCGGGAACGCATGGCGGTCCTGTCCTACCTCTTCCGCCGGGTCGAGCGCGTGATCGAGGACCGCAAGCCCACCATCATCGTCATCGACGAGGCATGGAAAGCCCTCGACAACGCCTACTTTGCGGAGCGACTCAGCAACTGGCTGGTGACCGCCCGCAAGCAGAACGCCGTCGTCGTGATGATGACCCAATATGCCAGCCAGCTCGAGCGCACCCGCACCGGCAAGACCATCGTAGAAGCCGTCCCGACGCAAGTGCTCCTGCCCAACATCCGGGCCTCCGCCGCAGAATACGCGATGCTCGGCCTGACCGAGAAAGAGCTCGACGTGCTTCTGGGCGTCGGCTCGGCCTCGCGGCTCGCACTTGTACGCGACGACCGTGGTTCCGTCGTGATCGATGCCGATCTCAGCGCGCTCGGCCCGCTCGTGACCATCCTTGGCGGAATGGAGAAGGGCGAAGCGCTTGTCGGCGCCGATTATCGCGAACGTCCTGATTTCTGGAGAGTGACATGACCCGTACCATCATTCGCAGCGTCGTGCTGCTCGGGCTCGGCCTGACCCTGACAGCCTGTGCACAGCATAACCCCCCGCAAGCCAACTGCTTCAATTTTCGCGAGGCTCCTGCGCAGGCAGGAACCGCCACCGCCACGATCTCGACCATGGGGGCGGAGGTCACGCGCCGCGACACGGCCTGCGATTTCGTCCTCTTGGGGGCGGGCGGCTGAACCAATGCGGACCTGGCTTCCTCTCTCGATGATCGGCTTTGCGCTGGCAGCTCCCACGGCGGGGCCAGCCATCGCCCAAGGCGTGCCAACCTTCGACCTGCGCCTCTTCGCAGAGCGGCAGGCCATCCTTGAGCAGACCGATCGGGACCTGACACTGCAGCAAGACCGGCTAAGCCGCGAGGAGGAACTGGCCGAAATCGAGCGCCAGCAACTCGCCTCCCTCGAAGGGCTCATGGATGCCATGTCGCTTGGCGCTGGAGAGGTGGCCGGAACCGTAGCCGGGCTCGAGGCGGGGCAGGGGGCGGTTGACGACGTCGAAAGCGCAGCCGCAAGCCTTTATGCACCCGAGGACAACAACCCAGCGGCCGCGCGGATGTTCGGCGATGCCCGGGAGGGGATCGAGGAGCTGATCATCCGCGCAGCACGCGACACCCATAGTCTGCCCGGAGTCGGCCGCGCCGGCCTGTCGCTCGTGCAATGGCGCTGCCTCCTGCAGGCGCTGATCTGGCAGGAAAGCCGATTCCAGATCGGCGCACGCTCACCCGTGGGAGCCTTCGGACTTACCCAGATCATGCCCGGTACCGCAGGCGATCTCGGGATCTACCCGGCCTATTACGACGATCCCTATCTGCAGGTCACCGGTGGCGCGCGATACCTCGCCCAGATGCTGAACATGTTCGATGGCAACATTATCCATGCGCTCGCCGCCTATAACGCCGGTCCGGGCAATGTGCAGGATTATGGCGGTGTGCCGCCCTTCGCGGAAACCCAACACTATGTCGTGGTGATCCCGCAGCAGTACAACAGCTACCTCGCCGCCGTAGGCGGCATCGACGCGCTCGGCACCATCGACCCCGTGCTCCTCGCCAACGCGAGTTTCAGCCTCTCGGCCCACGGCGCAGGGGTCTATGGCGACTATTCGCTGGTCTCGGTCCGTGCCGCCGCCCTGCGGGTTCAGGACATCATCACCCGCATTGGTGAGACCGAGGATCTCCACGAGGCCATCGCGCTCAACACCTATGCCCGGGCCGAACTGGCCCGGCTGGTCGCAATCCGGACCCGGATCAAGGCCGCCCGAACCGAGCCACTCAGCGCCGAGCAGATCGCCTTGGCGGCGGCCCAGGCTGCCGAGCGGCAATACATGGATTTCAGTCAGGAGGATTTGCGTTGAACCTGCGCCTGCCCCGTTCCCTTTTCGCCGGTAGCATCGCTCTCGCGCTTGCCCTCAATGTCACCGGACCTGTCGCGGCACAGGGTGTGCCCACGGTGGACACTCAGAACATTGCCCAGGAAATCCGCCAGCTTCAACAGATGCTGCAGGATTTCGGGATCCAGACCGATCTTCTGGACAATGCGTTGGAGCAACTGGACATGCTGCAAAGCCAACTCGATCAGCTGAACGAGATGTATGCCTCGCTCACCGGGCCGCGCAGCATCCTCGGACTTGCCATGGGCGGGGACCTCGACACCTTGCTTGAGGCCAACTTCGAAGACATCCCTGGCCTGATCCGAGGCATCCAGGCGGGCGATTGGAGCGCGCTCATCGGGCCCAATGCCGGGCCCATGCGCACGCAGATGGAACAGGCGTTGGCAAGCGCCGGGTTCGACGAGGATTCACTCCGCGAGATCGCCACCAGCGGCAATCCGGGCGCCGAAGGCGTGGCCACGCGGGCAACCACAGGTGCTGTGATGTCGGCAGCGGCGCAGAACAGCCACGCAGAGGCGGAACAGTCTCTCGAACGGGTGGAGCGTCTGGTCGAGATGATCCCCGACATGGAAGATCTCAAAGCCTCAATGGATCATAACACACGCGTCACGGCGGAACTCGCCATCGCCATGACCCGGATGTGGGAGCTGGAAGCGATCCAAACCCTAGGCGCAGGCAATGCAGGCGTGGTCGACGCCGCCACCGTTGCCGAAGAACGCCGCTACATGGACTTCACCCTGCCGGATCTTGAGCCATGAGTGGGGTAGGAGTGATGACTGCGCGCGAGCTCGTGGAAGAGGAACTTGTCTACGGTGCCCTGCGCCGGGAACAGCTTTGGCGGATGATCGGCATTTCCGGAGCAGGCTTTGGCGTATTCGGCTGTTTGACAGCTGCGGCTGTCGCGCTGATGGTCGAGACGCCGCCTCCCGTGGTTGTCCCCTACGATCCCGCGACCGGGATGGCGCTTCCCAATGCCACGGTTGAAACCGTGTCGCTCGCCGAACGCCCTGCCGTGATCGAAGCGCAAATCTACCGCTACATTATCGACCGCGAAACCTACAACCAGCTCGACAACGATCTTCGTGTCCGCCGTGTCCTGGCACAGTCTTCCGGGTCGGCCGAGGCCAGCATGCGCGCGATGTGGACATCGGGGCAGGACAACTATCCGCCGACGCGATACGGGGCTGCGGCCGAGATGACCGTTGAGATCGCATCGATCACCCTTATTGGCGATAACCGCGCCCAGGTCCGGCTCAGAAAGCGCCTGACAAGCCCGCAGGGGGTACAGGATGGATCGTTCACTGCCACCTTGATGTTCGAATTCCGGCCCGAGCGGACCCGCGCGATCGACGATGTCTGGCAAAACCCTTTCGGCTTCACCGTCACCCAATATGCCATCCGATCGGACCGTTCCGAATGACTAGCACTCCAATCTTTACCTTGTTGGCCGCCAGTTTTCTCACGTTCGCGGGATCGACTGCCTTGGCCGAGACCACGCCCCGCCCAGGTTCTCATGACAACCGCGTGCGCGTAGCGACCTGGACTGAAGGCCAGGTTTACCGTGTCGTCACGACTCTGACCCGCGTCACCACAGTCGAATTCGGTGAGGGGGAAACCATCCGCTCGATCATCGCCGGCGATACGGTCGGGTTTCAATTCGACGGTGTCCCGGGTGGCCGTGCCTTCGCCATCAAGCCGACAGCATCTGGCGTCGCCACCAACATCACCGTCTACACCAACCGCCGCTCCTACTACTTCCATGTCGTCGAAGCCCGGGAGACGCCGCACTATGTCGTGCAGTTCCGCTACCCTGAAAACCGCGTGCAACCCACCAGGGCGGTTGCGGCCGATGCGCCGAACGCGAACTATGCGGTCAGCGCCCGAGAAGAGTTCACGCCGACGGCTATCTGGGATGATGGTACCTTCACGTATTTCCGGTTCGCACGGAACGCGCCGGTGCCCGCCATCTTCCGATATTCGAACGGAAGGGAACGCGCGGTGAACAGCCACACCACAAGTGACGGCGTCATCCGCGTGTCCGGCGTCAACCGACAATGGGTCCTTCGCCTTGGCGAAGAGGTGATTTGCGTCCAGGACGCAGGGCAGGCCACATCATGACCGAAGGTACGGAAGACCTCGCCGCGCGCCTCGCGGCTCTCGAAGGTTCGACAGGCAAAGCGAAGGCCAACAAGCGGCCTGCGCCGCTTGCCGCGATCCTTGGAGTCGTCGGCATCGCGGCAGCAGGTGGTCTGGCGTGGGCTGCCCTACAGCCGTCGGCAGAAACACCAATGGCGACCGCCGCGCCGGAAGAGTTCCAGAGCAGCGGCCCCGGATTCGGAGATCTGGCGCCGATTTTTGCCCCGGAGCCCAGCCAAGCCCCGCCTGCGGACACAGGTCCGAGCGAGTCAGAACTCGCGCTGATAGAAAGTCTTGCGACATTGAGAGCGGAACTCGAGGAACTGCGCGCAAGACCGGCCGAGGCCGCGGACAGCGGGGCGGAGCAGGCGATTGCGGACCTGACGGCGCAAATTGCCACCTTACAGGAAGCATCCGCCGAGGCGCAGCGTACCCTCGAGCGGCAACTGACAGAGCGGGATCGCGAATTGGATCAGCTCCGAATGGACTTGGAACTTGCAAGGCTTGCACCACCAGAGCCGACCTCATTGGGACCAAGTGAAGAAGAATTGCGGCTGGCCGAACTCGAAAGGCGGCGCGCAGCCGAAGCCGAGGCCCGCGCAGAGCGTATCGCGTCTCCTATGATCGCCTTCTCCGGGATGGGCGCAGGTGCGGATAGGGAGAACACGCTGGAAGCCGCACGTCTGAATGCAGATGAAACCTTTGTTCGTTCGGGCGCGCAACCTGCACAGGCGACACGTGCCGAAGTGATCGCTAACCCATCGAACACGGTTGTTCAGGGCACCATGATTCAGGCTGTGACAGAGACGGCCCTCGACAGCACAC
Source organism: Pseudodonghicola xiamenensis DSM 18339 (assembly GCF_000429365.1). Lineage (GTDB taxonomy): Bacteria > Pseudomonadota > Alphaproteobacteria > Rhodobacterales > Rhodobacteraceae > Pseudodonghicola > Pseudodonghicola xiamenensis. Next base: position 8,173 of record NZ_AUBS01000060.1, read on the forward strand.
TGCCCGGCGCGATCCGCGCCATCGTCTCGGAAGACGTCCATTCTTTCGATGGAACGCGTATCCTGATCCCGCGCGGCGCGCGGCTGATCGGGCGCTACCGCTCCGATGTCGCACTCGCCCAATCGCGCGTCATGGTGGCATGGGACCGGATCATCCTGCCCGATAATCAAACCGTGCAGATCAGCGCCTTCGGTGGAGACGAACTCGGCCGTACTGGCACCACCGGGTTTGTCGACACCCGTTTCGCGCAACGCTTCGGCTCCGCCGCGCTGATCTCCTTGATCGGCGCCCTGCCTGCGGCTGCAGCGGGTCAGATCGACAGCGAGGCGGCGGCCGATGTCGCGAGCGATGTCGGCACGGACCTGCGCGACAGCACCCAGAGCGTGATGCAGGACTATCTGGCGATCCGGCCAGTGATACATGTCGACCAGGGTACACGGATCACGGTCATGGTTGATCGTGACCTCGAGATTTTCTGACATGGCTGCAAGTTATCTGGAAGCGTCGCTCGACCGTTTCGGCCCCAAAGTCCTGCGCGACGACACGATCGAAATCTGCATCAATCCTGACGGACAAGTCTGGGGAGAGTTTCAGGGCGATCACTTCATGCGTGCACTGGGCAGCCCGCTGACCCAGACCGAGATCAAGGACCTCGGCAATCAAATCGCCTCCGCCGCCTCGACCACACTCAGCACCAAGAAGCCCATCGTCTCGGTCTCGATCCTCTATCGCGACCGGCCAATCCGCGCGCAGGTGATCCAGCCGCCGGCAGTAGAAGGCGGGTTCTCCATATCGCTGCGATTCTTCTCCTCCCTGCCGCTCGAGGCGATCAAGCTCGGGTTTCTCTATGGCAAGGAGCGCAGCCTCGAAGGCCTGCGCCGCGAACGTAACGCCGCGCTGCGCGATGTGGTGGCCTCCGGCGACATCGATGCCGCCCTGCGCTTCTGCGTCGAGAACAAGCTCAACATGATCGTTTCGGGCGGCACCTCGACCGGCAAGACAGTCGCGGCGCGCAAGATCCTTTCACTGATCCCGCCCGAAGAGCGGATCATCACCATCGAGGAGGCAGCCGAGCTGCACCCCGAGCAGCCCAATGTCGTGACGTTGATCGCTGACCGGGACACGGATGCCCGCAGTGCCGATGTGCTCTTGGCCTCAACGCTTCGCATGCGACCCGATCGGATCGTCCTAGGCGAAGTCCGCGGGCGCGAGGCGATGACGTTTCTCGAGGCAATCAACACCGGCCACGGTGGATCGCTGACCACACTGCATGCCGAGACCCCACAACTTGCTGTTCGCCGCCTCGCCATCGCCGCCCTGAAAACCGATGTGCCAATGACCTATGCCGACATGATCGATTATAT
>NZ_AUBS01000061.1 GCF_000429365.1 Pseudodonghicola xiamenensis DSM 18339
CCGCCATTGGTCTTGATCACCTCGATGGCCGGGGTCTGGTCGATGGGGACGGTGTTGGTGTCGTCATCCTCGACCGGATCGCCGGCGGGATCGGTGCCCTCGGCGGTGACCACATTGGTGACGGAACCGTCATCGACCTGATCCTGATCGAGCAGCTCGGTGGCGGTGCCGGTGGCGGTGGCGCCGACGGCCAGGTCATCGGCCATCCCGTCGCCATCCTCGTCGGTGAGACCGCTGAGGCTGATGGCGCCCAGCAGATCGTCGGTGGCGGTGACGTCGAGCAGAACCACGTCACCGGTGTTGGTGACGCTATAGTTGTAGACGATCTGATCGCCGGCATCATCGCCGTTACCGTCCAAGTCCTCGACACCGCCATTGGTCTTGATCACCTCGATCGAGGGGTTGAAGACGACGATGGCACTGCGCGACAGCGACCGGTCCTGATTGCCGGTGCCGGTGACCTGGATGCTGTCGCCGTTGTCCTTGTAGGCTTCCATATCGAGCAGGCGCATGTGATAGGGCGAGCCGGTGGGATTGGCGCTGTCGGCCCAGTCCTGGTTGGTGGCGATGTGGCCGCCCCAGGCGATCACCGCATCTGCACCTTCGGGGCCGGAATAGTCGAACATCACGGTGACGGATTGCTGGGAATTGCCGCCCAGGCTGCCGCTGAAATGATAGACCGCGTCGCCGACCTCTTCCGAGGTGATCGTATCGGTCAACGCATAGGCGCCGGAGATGAAGGTGGCGTAGCCGGTCACCATGGCCTCGTCGCCGTCGCCCCAGCTGCCGTTGCCGGCGAGGTAATAGACATCATCCGCCGTGCCGAAATCGCCATCGGCGCCGGCCAGGGCAAAGCCCAGAAGGCTGGCGTCGAACATACTGATATTGCCGGCAACCTGGGCGATGTCGTCAGCGGTGCCCTCGGTCTGGTCGAGGCCGGCATCGACAATCGGGCTCAGCGCCACGGCAAGTTCGCTGTCGGGGGAAGAACCGTCGCCCTTGGGATCGGGATAGAGATCGCCTTCGTGGGTGGCGCCGGTCACATAGCTGGCGTCATAGGAGCCCAGATAGTCGAGAGAGAATTCGCCACTCTGGGTCACGTCATATTCAATGGTCAGGAAATAGGTGCCATGGCTCAGATCGCTGAGCGTGGCGCGGTAGGGGACGAAGTCACCCTGATAATAATGGGCCTGATTTTCATTCAGGTTGCCGTTGACCCAACTGTCACCGTCATTGTCGAGGTGCGAGATATCGGGTCCGTTCTTGTATTGGTCGAGGTTATAGCTCGCCCCGTCGGTGAAGCTGGTATAGCTGGTCTGGCCGTCGTTGGTGCTGGCCGACAGCAAGAAGGTCTCGTTCAGGGAATCGTCGGGGTTCACATACCATTCGGTGACGATCACGCCGTTGGCGATGCCGTCCAGATCGCCTTCACCGCCGTCCACCACCGTCCAGCTTTCATGCCCGTCTCCGCCAAGATCGACCGTGGTGTCGTCGGCGGTGCCATAGATGCCATCTGGCCCGGGATCCGAGACATGATCGACCTCGAAGGTGACAGATCCGCCGGTCGCGACGCCGCTGGCCGTTATCGTGGCAGTGTCACCGGGGCTGTAATCCGCCTGGTCGGTGATGACAGTGAAATCGCCGGTGCCGGTAAGCTCGGCATCGGACTGGAGTACGGTGTTCAGCTCCTCGGCCATGATCAATCCTCCCAAAGGGTTAGCGGATCATTTCGAAGAGCCTGTCGTCAGAAGAAGGGGCGCAGGGGCGCCGGTCCTTCACGCTCCGAAGGAGGAACAGTATCCTGAATTGGCACAAGTCCTCCGTCGGGCCAGCGAACAGGGTGACCCGCCTTTACGTCTCAGTTGAACGAAATCTGCACAGTGGTTCTGTGCCCTTGGCTTGTCGGCCAAGCACCTCACTTTGAGCGTGCCGTGATGAAGAGGTGGTAATGATCAGGTTAATGTCGGGTTTACAAATCTGTCAATATTTAGGCGATTTTGCTCAATCTCGACGCATGTTGTGAAATCTGCCTGATCCGGCAGGAGAGGGGCGGATAATCCATCCGTGTCAGGGAGTTATCGCGGTGGCACCGAAGGCGCCGGTCGCGGGATGCCTCGCCATGCGCGCGAGTGGTCGTTTGAAGATACAGATCTCAGTTGTTCCGGATGCGCGCTCATAGGTTGTGGGCAATTTCCTGACATCGCATTGCAGATGAGAATCGGGTTTTGGGATGATTCGAAATGGCCATGCGTGGGGCCGCCGGGGCCGGGGCACACAGCTTCCGCGGACGGAAGGCCTCCTGTGCGATCAAATGAGTGAGGGCGCGGGGAGCCGCAGCTGTCCGGTTGGCTGCCGCGGGTCAGGCGCTGCCGTTTAGCCTTTTGCTCCAGTCTTCGACCTGGCGGCTTTCCAGGCGCCGGATCGCATATTTGCGCCAGCCCTCTGCTAGCACATCCAGCGCGGCGATGCCCTGAAGCTCGGGCAGGTTCATCCGGTCGACATAAAGCGCATGCCATAGCCGGTGCAGCGTCCACTCCGGCGCTAGCCGGTCGATCAGCTCCAGCCTGTCGCCGGGGGCTACGGTCCCGGGTTGCAACACGCGGTAATACCAGCCGCTGCGCCCGGTTTGTTGCACCCGGCGCGCCATGTCAGGCACCTCGAACCGCTTGTTCAGCTTCCAGCAGGGCTGCCGCCCCTGCGACACCTGCAGCAGTGCCGTGCCGAGCCGGAAGATATCGCCCACCGCGACAGTGGTTTCTGTTGGTCCGCTGGTTGAAATATTCTCGCCGAAGCCGCCGGGCGCGCTCAGCGCAGGCAGGGGGCCCAGCTCGTTCCGCCAGGCGGCGTAGTGGCCGAAATCGTAGTGATGCACCGCCTTCTCGACACCGCCATGGACCCGCCGGTCGGCCTGCTCATCACCGGTGAACCCCTCGGGCCCGAGCGAAAGCGGGCGATCCACCGGTGTTTTGACAATACCGCTCGGCTTGTCGCTGTCGGAGAGCGGCGCGATGCGCCCGGTCAAAAGGGTGATCTGCGGGGGCAGCGCGGTAGCGGTGTTCATGGCGGGCCTCTTTCATCTGTGGGAGGTTTGGCAAATGGATGGCCCATTTGAAAGATCCAGTTTGGAAAAAATGACTGAACGGGTTCACAGATGGCGTTTGGTCACCTTTGTCTCGAGTTTGATCCGGAGGGGCGGCTCTGGCCTGTTGCCGATAGCGCCCGGGAACTGAAACGGGTGCCCGACAAGGCGCTGATGCGGGGGGGAAAGCTCTGGGCCGGGCAAGCGGGAGTGACGCTGTTGCCCGGCACGCGGTGCGCTGTGGAAAGGGGCCGGCGTCGTGGCCTCCCATCTGGGGGGCAAAGGGGCGATGGGCAGATTGCCCGGGCGGGTGAGAGCCCCGCCCGGAGCTTTCCGGGCTGACCTATTCCGCCGCGACCGCGCGCCGGGGCTGGGCTGGGGCGACACGCATGCCTAACCGCGCCAGCAGGTCCTGGTCCTTCCAGGCCGCCGGGTTGCCGGTGGTCAGGAGTTGATCGCCCACGAAGATCGAATTCGCCCCGGCAAGAAAGCACAGCGCCTGCAGCTCATCGCTCATCCCCGTGCGCCCGGCCGACAACCGCACGACCGAGGCTGGCATCAGGATGCGGGCCAGCGCCACCGTGCGGACCAGCGCGAAGGGATCGACGGCTTTGGCCCGGTCCTGTATCGGCACGCCCTCGATCTCGTTCCACAGGTTCACCGGCACGCTGTCGGGATGCGCGGGGAGCGTCGCCAGCGTCACCAGCATGGCGATGCGGTCTTCCTCCGCCTCGCCCATGCCCAAGATGCCGCCGCAGCAGACCTTGATGCCGCCCTTGCGGACCTGTTCGACCGTGTCGAGGCGGTCCTCCATCGTCCGGGTGCTGGCGATCTGCGCGTAATACTCGGGCGAGGTGTCGATGTTGTGGTTGTAGAAATCCAGGCCCGCCGCCTTGAGCCGCGCGACCTGTTCGGGCGACAGCATCCCTAGCGTCATGCAGGTTTCGAGCCCCAGATCGGACACGCCCCGCACCATGTCGCAGAGCTTGTCCATGTCGCGGTCCTTGGGGCTGCGCCAGGCGGCCCCCATGCAGAAGCGCTGCGCGCCGGAGGCCTTGGCACGCTGCGCGGCGGCCAGAACCTTCTCGGTTCCCATCAGCTTAGTGGCCTTCACTCCGGTCTCGTGATGGGCCGATTGCGAGCAATAGCCGCAATCCTCGGGGCAGCCGCCGGTTTTGATGCTCAGAAGGCTCGCGGTCTCGATCGCATTGGGGTCGAAATGCGTGCGGTGGAGCGTCTGGGCGCGGTGGATCAGATCGGCGAAGGGCAGGGCGTGGATCGCGCGCGCCTCTGCCATGGTCCAGTCGGTTCGGATTTCTGAGCGGATCATTGCGCGCGACCTCTCAGACGGGCGACGGCCGCGATCAGGCCGGAGGCCAGCGCGATCTTGACCAGATCACCGAGGATGAACGGGGTGAAGCCTGCCGCCAGAAGTTTCGGCGCCGGCACGAAACTGGCGAGCCAGGCGAGGCCTCCGGCATAGACCACGGCGAGCCCCGCGACCATCGCCAGCGCCGCACCGATCATGCTGCGGCTCTGCGCCAGGGCGCCGACCAGCGGCGCGGCGAGCAGATAGCCCAGCAGATAACCGCCCGTCGGCCCCGCCATATAGGCCAGACCGATACCGCGTTCGGGCGAACCCGAGAAGACCGGCAGCCCGATCGCCCCGGCGCCCAGATAGGTGGCCATTGCGGCCAGGCCCAGACGCGGGCCCAGTGCCGCGGCGACCAGAAAGACGGCCAGGGTATGCAATGTCATTGGCACCGGCCAGAATGGGATCTGGACCTTGGCGCCCAGCGTGATCAGCGCCGCGCCGCAAAGTGCCAGGCCAAGCCCACGCCAGAGCGGGGCGGATCGTGTCAGAGAGGGGGTGAAAGATGCCATCGGCTTGTCCTCCGAAGATAGCTGTCGAATCTATCTATAATTACGGAGGGAGGTGAGGGTTTAAGCAATTCGGATTATAGATAATTATCCAAGAAGTTCATAAGTCTCTCGTGGGTCAGCATTTTTCCTGGCTGCTTTGCGTTTGCCGATCCAGCCGACATGGCGGGCAAGGGTGCTGCAGGCAAGATCGGTCCGCCCCTTACGCAGGGCGTCCAGGATGGCGCGGTGATCGTGATCGGTGCGTGCCTCCCAGTCCCGGCGCCAGGCTGCGAACAGGAATCTGGCGCTGGCTGTTTGCAGGTCGTCGATGCTGCGCAGCAGTCGCGGCATTCGGCAGGGTGCCAGGATCATCTGGTGAAAGCGGCGGTTGGCAGCCTCCCAGTCGCGGACCGAGGTTGCGCTGTCGCAGTGCCGCGTAACCTCTTCTGCTTCCTCAAGAATAGCGCGCGTCATATTGGGGGCGGCATGGCGCAAAGCGAGGGATTCGAGGCTGGAGCGCATTTCGGCCACTTCGCGCAGCTCTGCCACGTCGAAGTCGGTCACGCGAAAACCGCGCCTGGGTAGATTTTCCGCCAGCCCCTGTGCGTCCAGTTGTCGGAAGGCTTCGCGCACGGGAACATGGCTCGCGCCGAATTCGGCGGCGATGTGATCCTGCCGCAGCCGCGTGCCGGGGGAGAGCTCTCCCGAAATGATGCGGTCGGCCAGAATGCGTGCGATCCGCGCGGCCTGGGTTTCTTCTGTCTGTGCCATAAATTATAGATAATTTACGCGTGGCAGGATGTCGATGCCGATTTCCATGGCACCGGCGGGCTGTGCCGCCGATGGCCTGCAAGATGGCGGGGGCTCCGGATCGTCCTGACCCATGCCGGTCAGGAACGGGGCCGTTCCTTTTTCGGGTCGTAATGCGGAAAGGCGCTCACCCGTGCGGGGTAACGCTTCAGATGCCCGTCGAGCTGACCAACCTCGACCTGCGTGCCTTCCTCCGCATGCGCCACGTCGATGCGGGCGAGCGCGATCCACTGGCCGGTGCGGGGGCTGCGCATGGCAGAGCAAATTTCACCCACCTGCGCACGACCGACGCGGATGCAATCGCCATGGGCGACGGCGTTCTGCCCCTCGATCTCAAGCCCCACGAATTTGCGCGACGGCGTTTCCTTGCGGCGCAGGAGCGCGTCACGCCCGACGAAATCTGCGGTCTTGGACTTGAGTGGCACGGTAAAACCGACACCGGCCTCGAAAGGATCGGTCTGATCGGAGAAATCATAGCCTGCGAAGACCAGCCCGGCTTCGATGCGGACGAGGTCGAGGCCGGCGAGCCCCATGGGTTTCATGCCGACCTTCTGACCGGCCTCCCAGACGGCTTTGAAAATCTCCGCGCCATGCTTCGGATGGCAGAAAATCTCATAGCCCAGCTCGCCGGTGTAACCGGTGCGCGAGATCACCACGGGGATGCCCTCGTGATCGCCGAGACGCGCAGGGGTGAAGCGGAACCAGCCCATTTCCATCAATTCAGGATGGTGCGGCGCGGTCCAGAACAGCTCGTTGATCAAGTCACGCGATTTTGGCCCCTGAACGGCGAGGTTGTGCATCTGGTCGGTGGAGGAGCGGATCATGACATTGAGGTCAAGACGCTTGGCCTCTTCGCGCATCCAGACGCCGCCCTCATCCGAACCGCCGATCCAGCGGAAATTATGCTCGCCCAGACGGAACAGGGTGCCGTCGTCGATCATGCCGCCGTGCGGGTAGCACATGGCGGAATAGACCACCTGACCAATGGCGAGTTTCTCGACATTGCGGGTCAGAACCCAGTTCATCAGCGCCTCGGCATCGGGGCCGGTCACCTCGAATTTGCGCAGGGCCGAGAGGTCCATGACCACCACGCCCTCGCGACAGGCCCAATAGCTTTCCACCGGATCACACTCCGGGAAGGAATTCGGCAGCCAGAACCCGTTGTAGTCGGCAAAATCGCGGGTCAGCGCGGCGAAGGAGGCGTAAAAGGCGCTTTCACGCGTCATGATCGGATCCTCGTCAGGGGTCGGGCGCCAGGCGGTGGCGCGGGAAAAACGTTCCTCGGGGCCATAGGTGCGCACATGGATGTCGGTGAGATGCCAGCCATTGGCAGCAGAGGTGTCATCGGGACAGGACGACGACACGCAGACCAGATCGGTCAGCGCGCGCAGCAAGACGTAATCGCCGGGGCGGGACCACGGTTCATCCGCCAGCATCACCCCATGTTCGTCGATCGCGGTGTTGAAGAAGAAATTCGCCGCCATCCAGCCGGGGCGAGCGGGAATGCCGTAAGGGTCCAGAACCGCGTTGAAATTGTCGGAACAGTTGACGTGACCGGGATAGCCGATGTCATCGTAATATTTGGCATTGCACGCCAGGCCAAAGGCGTCGTGACGACCGCAGGTGTCCTGCACCACCTCGACCAAAGGTGTCAGGTCATGGTCGAAATATTTCGAATGCAGGCCCGGCATCGGATAGGCGTGGCCTTGGATCGTGCGGGTGGTGGTGACGTCGAGCGGGTGGAAAATGCCCTTGTCGACCTTGCGCGCGTCGAAACATTGGAAATCGGTGCATTGGCGACCATCGACATCCATGATCTGGATGAATTCGCCCTTTTTCACGCGATAGGCCTGCGCCGTGGCCGAGGCGATGCGGATGTCTTGCAGTGTGTCGGCCAACGGGTCGGGCAGGGCAAAGGACCCGGCGTGGCGGGGCTGGGCACGGGTGATCGTCACGCTGAGCGGCGTGGCGGTGGTTTGCGCCTCGAAGTCCGACTCGGGGGCGGGGGCGGCGATCAGCAGCCAGCCGGTCGTCTGCGCGGTGAAACTCGCATTTTCGCCCGCCGGGCTGGTGGCGGAGAAGAGGCCGATGGCTTTGGCCGCCGCAAGCTCGATTAGACGCTTCGCGAGGCCGAGACGCAGGCGCGCCATGCCGGGGCGCGGGCTGCTGACGGTTGCGCGCAGCCCCTCGCCTGAAGTGTTGGTAACGCAGCCGAGTATACCGGCGTCGATGCGCCCGTCGTCATGGGCGGCCAGAAGCTCGCACATCTGGCCGCCTTCGGTATTGGTGATGGTGATCCGGTCGCCAGGTTTCAGTTCCAGCAACATGGCGCCGCCGCCGCGCAGGCTGTGGCGCTCCTCGTTCGGGCGCAGGGTGAAGGCGGCGGGGCGACGGGCAAAGCTGCCCTTCGGGGCGCCGGGGCGAAAGGGAAGGCCGGAAGGATCAAGGGTCAATCGGATCTCCATCGGTCTGAATAAAAAGACCGGGGGCGCACAGGTCCCCCGGATCAGGGGAGGTGTCAGTTCTGAAGATACGCTTCCATGCTATCGTCCAGCGCGTCTTTCCACGGCGTGTGGTGGACGGGGGCCATGGTGCCGGTGATCACTGAGGCGTAGGAGTTGTTGCGGAAGGTCATGATGTCCTTCGCCTTGTGTTTCTTCCACTCCAAGAAGGCCTCGGTCGCGCCGTCGACATTGAAGGACGGGTAATCGGTGTCGGCGATCAGCTCTTTGATATAATCGGCCTGATAGTTGATCGCGTATTTCACATCATCGGAGGCGTTTTCGCGTTCGATACGTTCCATGACGTCGGCCTCGAGAGCTGCCTTGTTGGCGGGAACCTCGATGCGCCCCAGGATGATGTCCCGCACGTACCAGGCCTGGGCGTCGAACATGTTGAAGGTGAACCACTGGTCCTGCATGCCCAGGTAGAACAGCTTGGGATTATGGACGTAAACCACGCCCTTGTAGAGATCTGCGGTAGCCAGGCGGTTCTTTGTCTTGAGGCGCAGGTCGTCAGGCAGGAAGGGGAAATAGTGCTTGTAGCCGGTGCACAGGATGATCACGTCGACATCCTTGGTGGTGCCGTCGGCGAAATAGGCGGTCTTGCCCTCGATCTTCTGGAGCGCGGGTTTTTCTTCCCAATTGTCCGGCCATTTGAACCCCATTGGGGCAGAGCGGTAGCAGGTGGTGATGGAATTGGCGCCGTACTTCCAGCACTGGGACCCGATGTCTTCGGCGGAGTAGGAGGAGCCCATCAGCAGCACATCCTTCCCCGGGACTATCCTGAATTTTGTGCGCTGACGTGGTAACTGCTCGAAGAGGAGACCCACGTATGAGCATCGATAAAGAGATCTTGGACCGATTGATGGAAGGCCGCGCGCCTGGTGATTTGTTTGGCAAGGACGGCATTCTGTCCGAGCTGACAAAGGCGCTGGCGGAACGGGCACTGAGCACGGAGATGGACGTCCATCTCGGTGAAGAACGCGCCGAGGAAGCCCCTGAGGGGTATAATCAGCCGGCCAATCGGCGCAATGGCAGCAGTCAGAAGACCGTGACCACCGACAGCGGCAAGGTCGTTCTGGACATCCCCCGCGACCGGAACGGCACCTTCGATCCGATGCT
>NZ_AUBS01000062.1 GCF_000429365.1 Pseudodonghicola xiamenensis DSM 18339
TCGTAAGCGCTGTTCCGCTCCCACCTTCCTGCTGAATCCGTAATCTGCGATGCGCCCTTGTGTGGAGATTTGCACGGGAGGTGTCCTTGGGAGTCCATCGGGAGCGCAGTATGGAGGCCGTTGGGTTTGTGGAGCTTCTGGCGGCTCCGGCGGCCAAGCGGCGATGGTCTGACGAGGCGAAGGGCCGGATGGTGGCGGAGACGCTGGTGCCAGGCGTCACGGTGAACGAGGTGGCGCGTCGGCATGGATTGAAGGCCAACCACCTGTCGTCCTGGCGGACGCTGGCTCGGAAGGGCAAGCTGGTGGTGCCTGAGGTTGCGGGGGCAGAGTTTGCAGCGCCCGTGGCGTCTCCGCTGGCGGTCGCGGCAGCGGCAACGACGGCGTCGATTGATCTGATCGTCGGGACGGTGACGGTGCGGCTGAACGCAGCCACGCCTGCGGCACGGGTTGCGGAACTGGCTATGGCGCTGCGGGCCTGCTCATGATCTTCCCGTCGAACCGGGTGCGGATCATGGTTGCCACGAAGCCCATCGACTTCCGCAAGGGTCACGACAGCCTTGCCGCGATGGTGAAGAACGAGCTGCGCAAGGATCCGTTCACCGGAACGGTTTTTGTCTTCCGGGCCAAGAAGGCGGACCGGCTGAAGCTGCTCTACTGGGACGGCACCGGTCTGGTGATGGCCTACAAACGGCTGGAGGAGCACAGCTTCACCTGGCCTGCGGTAAAGGACGGACTGATGGTGATGAACCACGCGCAGTTCGAGGCGCTGTTTGCGGGGCTCGATTGGCGGCGGGTTCGGGCCATCGCGGCGAAGGCCCCCGAAGCCGTGGAATGAGCCGTTCAAGGCTGCGGCAGGATGACTCATCGTGCTCTTTCCAGAGGCATAGGCCATGGCGGTTTGGTAAAACCCGGCCATGCCGAATGCCGCTGATCTGCTTGAAGAAATTGCTGCGCTGAAGGCGATGCTGATCGCCGCGGAAGCGCGCGACCTTCGCAAGGACGAGCGGATCGCGCGGCTGGAAAAGCTGGTCGCGGCCTTCAAGCAGGCGGTCTTCGGCCGGAAATCGGAGAAGAGCAATCCGGACCAGTTCGAGCTGGCGCTGGAAGACCTGGAAACGGCTATGGCAGTGATCCATGCCGAAGAGGATGCCGAGGATCGCGCCGCCAAACGCCCCGCCAAACCGCGTGCCGCCAACCGTGGTGCATTGCCGAAACACCTGCCGCGCATCGAAGAGGTCATCGAGCCGCAGAGTCTGACCTGCGCCTGCGGCGGCTGCCTGCATTGTATCGGGGAAGACGTCTCAGAGCGGCTCGACATCGTGCCCGCCCAGTTCCGTGTCATTGTCACCCGCCGTCCCAAATATGCCTGCCGGTCCTGCACCGATGGCGTGGTTCAGGCGGCGGCCCCTGCGCGGCTGATCCCGGGCGGGATGCCCACCGAAGCCACAGTCGCCCATGTGCTGGTCAGCAAGTATGCGGATCATCTGCCGCTCTACCGTCAGGCCCAGCTCTACAGCCGCCAAGGCGTCGATCTCGACCGCTCCACCCTTGCCGATTGGGTTGGCCGCGCTGCCTTCGAACTCCGCCCCGTCTACGACGCGCTGATGGCGGACCTGAAGCGGTCCACCAAGCTCTTCATGGACGAGACCCGTGTCCCAGTCCTCGATCCGGGGGCGAGAAAGACCAAGACTGGATACTTCTGGGCACTGGCTCGCGACGACCGACCCTGGGGCGGCACGTCACCACCGGGCGTGGTCTTCACCTATGCCCCCGGTCGGGGCGGGCAACATGCCGAGCGGATATTGCAGGGCTTCGGCGGCATTCTGCAGGTCGACGGCTATGCCGGATACAACCGCCTGATCGCAGCGGACAGGATCGGTCCGGGCATCCAGCTCGCCTATTGCTGGGCGCACGCGCGTCGCAAGCTGATCGAGATCACCCGCACCGGATCCGCGCCGATTGCCGAGGAAGGCGTGGCCCTCATCCGCGATCTCTACGCCATCGAGGCCGAGATCCGCGGCAGTGACCCTGTCACCCGCCTGTCCGTTCGGCAGGATCGCTCCGCCCCGATCCTCGCGCGCCTCGATGACTGGCTGACGCCCCATCGCGCCCGGGCCTCGGCTAAGTCCCCATTGGGCGAAGCGCTCACCTATATCGCCAAATACCGCGACGGCCTCGGCCGCTTCCTCACCGATGGCCGCGTGGAGGTCGACAACAACACCGTCGAACGCACCATCCGCCCCATCGCCCTGAACCGCAAGAACGCCCTCTTCGCGGGCCATGACGCCGGAGCCGAAAACTGGGCCACCATCGCCTCGCTCATCGAGACCTGCAAAATGAACGGCGTCGACCCCCACGCATGGCTGTCTGCCACACTCACCGCCATCGTCCAAGGCCACAAGCAAAGCCGGATCAACGACCTGCTCCCGTGGAATTACGCCGCCACCGTGTGATCGGCACACCGCTTACGACTTTTCCATGCGCAGTTGTGCAGTCTCTCACCTGCGTAGAGCAGGTGGAATATCAATCTGTGCTTTGCTCGCCGTCCTGCCGCTCAAGCCACTCAGCCAGAACGCGCCGTACAACCTCTGGCCGTGACGGTAAATCTTTCTGACTACGCCGGTAGTCGTCTATCGCTTGTAACATCTGGCGGTCCATCCGGATGTTCAACGGTTCAGTGTCGACTTTCGGGCGCCCCATCTTGGCCATGACGAATCTCCTGAAAAAATTTGTTGACTACATGGCGTCATAAAGTCATATTGTCAAGCGTAGCGGGAGCTCTGACCTTCCCGCCACGCTCTAACCACACCGATCATTAGGAGATCGACGATGGCTGACAAGCTCTGTACCACGCGCCGGGGCGCGGATGAAACCGCGTACTTCAAGCACTCCCCGACGTCGGGACATTTTTCACACTTTGTCGCCGCTCTCGGTGTCGCGATTGAAGCCGAACGCGACATCGAGCACGGGTTGTGGTCCGACCCCGCATTCGACCACTGGCTGGCGGAGGCCGAAGCTGCGTGGCAGACGGCAACAGACCTGTGCCGTGCAGCATTCGAGGCACCGGCCACTCGCCATAGCGATGTGCCGCTGCAACGTTTCGCACGTCACCTCCACTGGACGATCGGGTGCGAAACTCAAGCCGAGCTCTCCACCGCCCGCCAGATCATTGCCGGCCATCCACACCTGTTCCGTTGGCGCGGTCATGACCCGGAAGCCCGCCGGATCTCCCAGTTGCTCGCGCGTGCCCGCCAACAATTCGACGAACTCTGCGACCTCGACATGCTGAACGGGTTGGAGGCCCCGAGCGACGTGACTGTCGATCAAGCCGAACCTGCCCCCGAGCTGTTCGCCGCATAACTCTCCCAGTTCTTCGCCTGGCACCGCAGCAGCTCTCGCCTCGACAGGCCAGAGGGCGGCGCAGCCATGCGCATGCTCATATTCCTCACATTCCCGTCGGAGGTCGTGAAATGACTTATTCTACTCACAGGACGATCAAGCCTAGCCCCGCACTGCCGTATGTTCTGATCGGCAGCCCCGGGACCAAACTCTACCTACCGCGTGGATCGAGGAAGGTGAGCCCTCGTGACTGGGCAAAGGCTTACCCTGGCCCAATCCATCGCCATTGGCGCGACTTGGCAAATGAAAAAGGGTTCGACCTAGTCAAGCGGATCCGCAACAAGGATCACATCGCGCTGAAATGCCATCGCTGCGGAGCCCTCACAGCGCAGAAGCTCTACACCATGCGCAAGGCACAACCTGCCTGCGCCGCATGTCAGCACACGAGCATCGAGACCAACGCACGAATTGCCGGGTTGTCATTTCTGGGATACGATCCGGAAAAGCGCCATCGCGGCCTCTTCCGTGCGCCATGCGGACATGAGGTTGTTCGGCAGTTCGGCTTGGTGCAGCGTATTGTCGAAGGCCGCTGCAGGCTTCGGTGCGAAACGTGCCACAGCGCGAAAGAGCAGGAAGAAGCGACCGTCCGGGGATGGAAGCTCCTGGGCGCTGATCCTCAAGGCAATCAGAACTACCGCCTCTACCGGCACGCATGTGGCGCTGAGCAACGCATCGCGCGGGCAAACATGCAGAGCGGCCGCTTCGGCTGTCACGGCTGTGGAGCAACATGGTCGGCGGCGCAAAGCTATCTCTACGCGATCCGTCTGGAGCTGCCGACCGGCCTCCGGGTCATGAAGCTCGGATTCTCGCGCGACCCGCACTCGCGCCTGCAGCATCAACTTTTGCTCAAGCCGGGGATCCAGGCGGAACTGCTCCAGACCATTCAGCAAGCCTCCGGTCATGCCGCCATGTGCCGAGAGAAGGCCCTGCACCGGAAGCTGAAAACCGAACACCCCGACGCGCCGGTCCCCGCTGAGCATTTCCGGGACTGGCTTTCGGTCAAGACCGAAATTTATGGGATCGAATTGGAACGCATCATCCTCGAGCATCTGAACGCGATCCCGGAAGATTGCGACGCTTAGATCGCATCCCATTCCGGGATGCGTCAAACGCGTCCCGGAACGCGACATCACTTCCCCTCATTGTTCCTCGAAATCTGAGGGGAACAAGCATCAGACCTTCTCCTCGATCATAAGACACAGCCGATCTTCTCCGGATAACCGCTGATCCAGCGACCGAAAGCCGCCGCTGGGTTCCGGATGGGCGTCCGCCGGCATCCCTGAACCGTTCGGCGAACTTGTCCGGGATGCCCGCGCCCAAACCTTGACCTAACAAATCGATGTAAGTGGAGACGCCCATGACCACCTCCTCCCCCTCGGCCCCAACCTTCCCCTCAAAGAATGGAGGCGCGGAGCGCCCCGTGTGGTGGGCCTTCGCCCGCCACTGCATCGCGCGTATGCGCGAAATCGAACGCGATCTCGCCCATCTCGAGCGGCGCGCCAGAGATGGCGACGACCAGGCGATGGACAGCCTCCTCGACTACGAAGGTGGCGATACGGCCACGCCGCCCTCTCATACGCGACCGGCGACGGGCGGGGTCTCAGTCGCACGCTTGATGACGGAGGCGACACCCTGTCCACTCCTTTCCCCGGAAGAATGGGACACTATTCTTGCCGCAGGTGGAGATCCCTTCGCCACCGCCGCCGACGGCAACAGCCTGCCCGATGTCGCGCTGCCCATTCCGGACCTTATTCTTCTCACGCGGCTGGCCGCGACATTCCGGGACGAAAGCGGACTTCAGGAGAGCCTCCATCCGGGAGCGGTCACGATCATCATCGGCCTGGAGCCGAGCCTGGGGCTCGGCAAACTGCTGACGGGAACGATGCTGCCTGCTAACTGGAACACCTTCAGTCGGGCACCTCGGACGGCAGCGCTCCCGGTACTGCAACTTCCCGAACGCCCCCCGTCGGGCAACGAGCTCGAGCGCTGCCTCTATCTGCACGCACCAATCCTGCTGCCTGTGAAAAAGAGAGAGGACATCCCACCACTTCTAACCTCAACCGCATGCGGCACTCGTGTTCTGACGCTGGCGGAGATGAATGCTGACATCCTGATCGCGATGCTGACGGCCAGTCACAGCGCGACGGGCCAGATCAATGAAGACGCTGTGCGATCCGCATTGCCCGGTGACGCTGCGCTGGCCGCTCTCGAACCCGAACAGCTCGCCGTCGCCTATCGTGCCCGGACGGCGCCAGGCGTGGCAAATCGGATTCGGGTCATGCTCGGTACTTCGCCCTCCCCGGAACCTCAGCCCCAAGTACCAGACATTATCGACATCGAGGGCTCGACGCCTGCCCATCGGGCAGCCCAACACGCCGTAGAAGACCTCAAACTGTGGAAAGACGGCAAAATCGCATGGACCGAGATGCCCCGGTCACTTCTGGTTCACGGCGCACCAGGAACCGGAAAGACCTACTTGGCGCGACAAATGGCGACCACCGCTGGTGTCGACCTGGTCGAGGGCAGCTTCGCCAACTGGCAGGCAGAGGGCCATCTTGGGCAGATGTTGTCGGCGATGAGGAAATGCTTCGATGATGCGATCTCGCGGGCTCCCAGCATCTTGTTCATTGATGAGATCGATGCGGTCGGCTCGCGCTTCGGCGGGGACCAACACGGAATGAGTTACCGGGCACAAGTGGTGAACGGCTTTCTCCAGCAGATCGACCGGCTGACCGTCACTCCCGGCGTCATCCTGGTCGGCGCCTGCAACCAGTGGGACCGTCTGGATCCCGCGATCACCCGACCGGGCCGCTTTGACCAGGTCGTGCAGATGCCGCTCCCATCCTGTCTGGACATCACCCGGATCCTTGCGAAGGGGGTATCGGAAGCGCTCAACCCGGACGATATCCGGCAACTCGCGCGACAGGCGGTCGGCAAGACGCCGGCGGAGATCGATGCCGCGGTCCGGGCAGCGAAGGCCGTGGCGCGTCGTGCCAAGTCGCCACTCTCCACTGACTTCCTCCGCACCCAGCTCGGGCTGGCCAAGACCGATCCCAAACTGCTCCACAGGATCGCCGTGCATGAGGCGGGACACCTCCTGGCCGCCGAATGTCTCGTTCCGGGTTCTGTCTCCAGAGTCTCGATCTCTGAAAAGGGCGGCCTGACCGAACGTATGATCGCCCTGCGGCAACTGACGGTCGAGGAGATCGCGGCCGAATTGGTCATCCATATGGCCGGTCGCGCAGCCGAAAGGCTGCTGATCGGCTCCATCTCGGGCGGAGCCGGCGGAGATGCGCGTAGCGACATCGCCCAGGCCACCGCGCTTGTCCTAAGTACGGATCGTGAGCTGGGGCTCGGAAAGAATGGTGATGCCTGGTTGGGCGCCGCCGACATGCGCCGGCTGACCGAGGGCGAAAAGCAGCGCATCCGCGCGAAACTCGCGCAAGCCACCACCCGGGCTGAGAGGCTTCTGCAACCGCATACCGCCAAGCTGACTGACCTCGCAACGGCGCTTATGGAGGCTCGCGAACTCCAGAGGGCGGATCTGCAGCGCCTGCTCGCCGACCTCGCACCACCGGGGACGAACATCCTTGAGTGAGTTGGGGCCCTCGGTAACCGCTTGCTCACCAGGAAGAATCCGGTACCTTCACCCTGTGCTACAACTGTAGCACAAACCTGTAGCACAGACGACGGCCCACGCAGCACCTTACCCAGTCTTATCAATGACTTACGAATCGGGTGAATTTTGCTCCGCGCCCTACCGCCGGAGCCAAAAATCCCTGAAAATACAGAGATTTATGAGCAAGCCCCCGCAAAGGGGTTTTTCTCGTTTTGCGGCTGGGGCACACCGGGGGCACAGAATGCTATCTGCAAACGGATTGCAGATGCCCCCCCCCCACGCGCGCGGATCAGGCTGCATGCCATTGACGCAATCGAAAGCCGTCAGCGCTGCCTTCTGTCAGATGGGTCAGAATGGCGATGTGGCACCAATCCCGCAAAGGCCCTTGCTGAGAAAATCGGACAGGCTCCGGTCGAATGCCGCGTGACGGACAAGGACCGATACGGCCGCTTCGTCGCCAAGTGCTTCCAGCGGGGCCAGGACCTCAATGCCTGGCTGGTGGTGGCAGGCTGGGCGGTCGCCTATCGCCGATATGGGAAGGACTATGTTTCGCAGGAGAGCGAGGCCAAGGCCGCAAAGCGGGGCATCTGGGCCAGCCAATTCGTGATGCCCTGGGACTGGCGGCGTGGCAAGCGCTAGGGCTGTGCCTTCGGTCTGATTGCCCTAGAGAGCCCAGAGAGGGCGCTGGAGCGCCCCTCCGGCCGTCTCTAGGCTCTCCTCATTGCAGGGTCCGTTAGGGGCGCGGATGGTCAGCCGGTCCTGCGGGTGTCTCCTGGCCGAACGGCGCTGAGCACGTCGCCGCCGGCTCTATGGGCTGATGCTGCGCCCAAGAAAATGTGCGGCCGGCCCAGAACCGCCGTTCCCGGGGCCGCCCGCCGCTGCGCTGCTGCTTCCCTGAACAGGTCATCCATTGTGCAGCGCAGTATGGTCTGGCAGGGTAAGACCACCGTGAGCGCATGGGGCTATGATGAAGCAGGACCGCGCCCTTGCCGACCTGATCGCCGATCAGGTGGACGCCAAGTTGAAGGCTAATTCCGTGGAGTGCCCCCATCGAGTAGTCCAGTTTGAATGTTAATGCATGGTCGGCCTTTGGTCTATCGGGACGATGCTCTTCGGCGCTGGGGGCCGGTAGCCCAAAGAGCTGTGCGGTCTGACCGTGTTGTAGTGACGTCGCCAGCGTTCGATGAGGATCTGGGCCTCGCGCAGCGTCGTGAAGACCTCGCCATTGAGCAGCTCGTCCCTGAAGCGGGCGTTGAAGCTCTCGCAGTAGCCATTCTCCCACGGCGATCCCGGCGAGATGAATGCGGTCTTCGCGCCTACGGCCCCGATCCAGGCACGCACCTTCTTGGCAATAAACTCGGCTCCATTGTCCGACCTTATGTATTCCGGCGGCCCGCGCAGGATGAACAAATCCGTCAAAGCATCGACCACATCCGTTGAATTGAGCTTGCGTTTGACCCGGATCACCAGCGCCTCCTTGGTGAACTCATCGATGATATTCAGCGTGCGGAAGATCCGCCCGTCGTGGGTCCGGTCCTGAACGAAATCATAGGACCACACGTGGTTCGGGCGTTCTGGCCTTAGCCGGACACACGAGACATCGTTCAGCCATAGACGACCCTTCCTGGGCTGCTTCCGTGGGACTTTCAGCCCTTCCTGCCGCCAGTTCCGCGCGACCCTCTTGTGGTTCACATGCCAGCCACTGTTGTTCAGCATCCCGGTGATCATGCGATATCCGTATCGGCCGAACTCTTCGGCCAGCGCGATGATATCCTCGGTCAGCCGAATTTCGTCCGGCCGACCACAGGGCACTTTGCGCTGCGTAGAGCGATGCTGACCCAATGTGCGGCACACCCGGCGCTCCGATACGCTGAGGGTCTGCCGCACATGGTCAATGCATTGCCTGCGGCGGGAAGGGCTTAGAAGTTTCCCCGTGCGGCCTCGGCCAAGATCATCTTGTCCAAGGTCAGATCAGATACGGCGCGACGAAGCCGGGTATTCTCGGCCTCGAGCTCCTTCAGCCGCTTGAGCTGGTCGCGGCTCGTCCCCCCATACTGCTTGCGCCATCGGTAGTAGGTCTGAACCGTCACGCCGATCTGGCGCACAGCCTCCTGGACCGAACTCCCTTGGCCTTGTAGCACTTCAACTTGCCGTAGCTTCAGCACGATATCCTCGGGCTTCTCGCGTTTGCCTGCCATCTCGGCGTCCTCCTGAAAACGGGA
>NZ_AUBS01000063.1 GCF_000429365.1 Pseudodonghicola xiamenensis DSM 18339
CGCATCCTACTGGAGAACTACTTCCTGCCCGGCGACCTCGAGGCCCAGATCGAGGCCTTCGTCGAGCACTACAATCACCAGCGCTACCACGAGAGCCTGGCCAACGTGACCCCTGCCGACGCCTACTTCGGAAGGGCGCCGGGCATCATCAAACAGCGCGAAAGGATCAAGCGACAGACCATCGAATATCGGCGCTTGCAGCACCGCAAGCTCGCCGCCTAACATCAATCCCCAGACGAAGCCCGCACTCCGCTAATCTACGCCGCGAAGTGTGCCAAATGTTCTGACGACGGACAACATGAAGAGCCGGGAGGCACATGGGATTCGAGCCTTTCTGAGCACGCGGAAGGCTTTGCTGAGCAAGACCATCGATCTGACCAAAGAAGTGCGTGGCTTGTTGAAGATATTCGGCGTTCGGCTGCCGAAAACGGTGAAGCATGGCAGCTTTGACGGTGTGGTCCGGCCGATGATTGAGATGGACGAGGTGCTGGCCCATGCCATGCTGCCGCTGCTCGACGCCCGGTTGGTTCTGTATCAGCACTTTCTGGAGCTCGACCGACGGGTCAAACGCGCCGCCAGTCGGGATGAGGTCTGCATGCGCATGATGACTGTGCCCGGGGTCGGCCCGATCGCGGCTTTGACTTTCAAGGCGGCGGTCGATGACCCTGCGCGGTTCAAACGATCTCGCACCGTGGCCGCCCACTTTGGTCTAACGCCCCGACGATACCAGTCTGGTGAGCACGACAATCCTGGCCGTATATCGAAAGCCGGGGATCGAGACGTGAGGGCGACGCTCTACGCCGCCGCCAATGCCTTGCTCATGCGAACCATGGCCGGGTCGCAGATCAAGTCCTGGGGCATGCGCTTGATGCGCACCAAAGGACGCCGCCGTGCGGTTGTGGCTGTTGCGCGCAAACTGGCCGTCCTGCTTCACCGTATGTGGGTGGACGGCACTGAGTTCCGTTCAGAAAAGGTAGAGGGCATGGCATGATCTAAACGCCCGACACCAATCTGAACGGGATCGTCCTCACCGGACGAGGTTCGTGCCCTCTCGGCGGTATCGCTATGCGATGCGCCTGCCGGGTAATAGATGAAGCCGAAAATGTCTGCTGCGCCTCGAAAGCGCGTCTCAAAGCGAGGCTCTCCACAACCAATCCGACACATTCGTGCAGCGATGCCCCACGCGGCATCAAACCGACTGCGAAGAGAAGCGTGACCCGGATGAGTGACAATGGTCCCAACCAGTAGGGAAAACGAGCTTGACCCAAACACCCAATTAGAGAAGGAGACATTTTTCAACGAGCCAGATTCTGCAGCGTAGCGTCACCAGACCGGCCATTCGCTCCCCTTCAAAAAGGTCGTTTCTGACACTGAATGATCAAGCCCCTGATCTTACCCAATTATCGAGAAACCACTGCAAACCACTCCCTATGCCGATATGAGGACCGACAAGCGCAAAATCAAAGCCAAGGCGCGCCGCACCTTCGGCATCCGTGCGCGGGTTGTCTCCGATCGCCAGCACGCGCCCCACACCCTCTTTGAAACGCGTCAGGGCATTCCGATAAAGCCCGGGTTCCGGCTTGCCGATGATGACATAAGGCAGTTCCGGATGAACACTCAGGATCGCGGACAGCAGGCTTCCGGTTTCCGGCACGGGCGTCCCGTCGGGGCCCGGATGGCTGACGTCCGGATTGGCCACCACGAGCTGTGCCCCCGAGGCGATGAGACCCAGGGTTTCCCGAAGCTGGGCATAGCCATATGTCTCGTCCCGGGTCAGTACCACATGGGTCGGCGCCTCGCGCGTCAGGGTCAGTCCAAGCCTGTGTGCATAGTCTCGCAGGGCCTCAGAGCCATAAAGGCAAATCCGGGCGTCTGAAAACCCGGCCAGATGATCGAGCGCTGCGGTTCCTGCAAGCACGATCCGTTCAGGGGGCACGCATAGCCCCATCGCCTGCAACCGCCTCGAAAGAGTCTCCGGCGTATCGGTGGAATTGTTGCTGAGGATGACAAGCCTGTCCCCCGCTGCATCGAGCACGTCTTTCGCCCCCGGCAAAACCGTGGTCCCGGAAATCAGGCACCCATCAAGATCACAGAGGATCGCGTCATAGTCGTCGAGCCGCATCAATAGCGCTCCAGATCCTGCGGGTGGGCCACGGCGGCGGCCTCGGGGCTCTCGAGATCGAACACCGGCCCGTCATAGGCAAAGGAACAGTCGTGAATCAGGACATCCCCATCCTTGACCGTCACATAGGCCAGATCCGGGGCCTCGATCGCCCCCATGATCCGCCCCGGCTGGTCGAATTCGTGATGCACCTGATGCATCAGCGCGCGCTGGATGTGATAGGGAATACCCTGCCACAGCCCGATGATCGGGCGATGCACATGGCCCATGAAAAGATAGTCAGGCTTGCGGCCCGCGCATTCGAAGACCGCCAGCTCCGCCGCCGCATCACATAGCCGGATCGCGTCCATCGGCGGAATCGACAGCTCCATCGGCGGATGGTGTTGGAACAGAAGAACCGGACGGTCGGTCGGGGCCTCGCTCAATGCGGTTTCGAGAAACGCGAGCCGCCTGTCACACAGACGTCCGTGATGTCCCGGCTCGCCTTCGGCCAGCGTGTCGAGCGTGATCAGGCTGGCCTGCTCGAACACATGCAGCCCCTGCACGAACCCACCGACGTCATCCGCCTCCGGGAAAGTGGCGCGGAACGGCGCTCGGGCGTCGTGATTGCCGAGCATGAGGATCACCGGGAGGCGGAGTGCGGCCAGTTCATCGCGCAGGCTTTCATAGGCCGCAAGCTCGGCGCGGTCAGTGAGATCGCCACAGATCAGCAGAAAATCGACCTGTGGCAACGTGTCGAGGAAAGCCAGCGCCCGGCGCAGGCTCTCGCGCGGATCGAAACCGTAAATCGTCTGGCCCGCGGGCACAAAATGCAAATCCGTCAGGACGGCGAAGCGGAGGGGTGTGGTCATAGGAAATCCTTTAGAAAACCGGCGCAGCACGGAGCGGGCGCTGCGCCGATATGATGGGGTCAGCGCGGCAAAAGCGCGTTGACCTCGTCGACCATTTCGTCGCGCAGCTCTTCCATATCGTCGGCATCGCCCACGAGGATGGCCTCCAAACTGTCCTCAATCACCTGCGTCACCGCCAGACCGTTGTCACCCGGATAGGCGAACCATTCGGACAACAGCGGAAGCTGGTTCACGGCGGTCAGCTTGTTGGGGTTCTCGGCATAGAAATTATCCATCAGCAGCGCGTTCGCCACCTTGTTCGGCGGCACATAGCCGGTGGTCAATGCCACGGCTGCGGCGCCTTCGCCGGAGGTGGTGAACTTGATGAACTGCCATGCGGCCTCAAGCACTTCCGGGTCGTCCGAGCCCGACGTCAACATGGCGGAATTGCCGCCCGCGGGCAGCGCTTTCGGTGCGCCATCAATGCCCGGATAGGGCGCGGTGACAAAGTTCCAGTCGCCAAGTTTTGAGCGATCCACAAAGCCGACATAGGCGGTGGAGCTGAAGAACATGCCCAGATCGCCCGCCGCGAATTGTTTCGAGGCATCGCCGCCCGACACCGGCTTCATCGCGCAGTCCTGGAAGATCGACTTGGCGGTCTCAAGCGCACGGACGCCCTCCGGGTTGTCCATGTTGAGCTTGCCACCCTTGATCGTCGGCACGCCCTGCGACCACATCGCCGCCTGCAACAGCCAGTTGCCGGAAATGTCCCAATGCCAGAAGATCGCATCGTGATCGCCCTTGGCATTGATCGCCCGGCAGGCCTCGACAACCTCGTCCCATGTGGTCGGGATGGTCTCGACACCGGCGGCGCGCAGGATGTCCATGTTGTAGAACCCGATGGGCGTAGAGACCGAAAACGGCAGGCCGTAGATCTGCCCGTCGAAAGTGGAAAGGTCGAGCATCGCCTTGTGATAGCCTGCGGTTTCGAACCCGTCTTCCTCGGCGATATAGGGATCGAGCGGCTTGGCGATCCCGCGTTCGACCAGCAGCGCCTGACGGTTCAGGGCCTGAAAGGACACGTCGGGCAGCGTGTCGGCCACGGCCTCGCGCAGGATGGTGTTGGTGGCGTCTTCGTAATCCTCATAGGTCGCGCGGAAGGTGACATGAATGTCGGGGTGCGCGGTCTCGAAGGCCTCCATGATCCGCTCGAAGGTCGGATCGAAGACAGAGGAATAGGCATAGGCCACCTCGATATCGACCGCATAAGCAGCCGGAGCAAGAAGCGTGGCGGAGGCCGCCAACGGCAGAAGGTATTTCATCGGATCAGTCCTTTTGAGGAGAGGAAGGGCAGTTATTTCATGCCGGTCAGCGTGATGCCGTCGATGAAGCGACGCTGGGCAAGGAGGAAGGCCACGACGAGCGGCGTGACGATCACCGTGGCGGTGGCCATCATCGGCCCGTAGAAATCGCCATCGAGATCGCCCTTGAACTCGCGCAGACCAAGCGGCGGTGTGAACAGGTTGCGATCTCCGGTCAGGACGATGCGCGGCCAGAAATAGTCGTTCCAATGCGCCACGACCGAGAAGATCGCAAAGGCCAGAAGCGCCGGGATCGCAGTCGGCAACATGACGCGCCAGATGATCGCGAATTCGCCCATGCCGTCCATGCGCGCGGCGTCGATCAGATCATCGGGCACGGTCATGAAGAACTGCCGCATCAGAAAGATACCAAAGGCCGAGACGATCCACGGCAGGATGAGCGCGGCATAGCTGTTGGTCAGGCCGAGTTTGGCGAGCATGAGATAGAGCGGCAGGGCAATGGCATGCACCGGGATCAGCAGGCAGAAGAGCACGAGACCAAAGGCCGCATCCCGCCCCCAGAACCTGAGCTTCGCCAGCGCATAGGCCGCAGGCACGGCGATCAATGTTTGCAGCACAAAGATCGAGGCGGTGACAATCACGCCATTGAGCAGGTAGCGCCAGAGCGGGGCTGCGGCAAACGCCTGATGGTAATTGTCGACCAAAGGCCGGGTGAGACAATCTTGTTCAGAACCGCCGAGGTTCACGCAGCTTTGGTCCAGCACCAGCTCCTGCGCGCCGAACAGGCCGCCGGTGCCGGAGGCGATCTCGGCAGAGGATTTGAACGAGGTGGTGAGCATCACGTAAAACGGCAGCAGCACGATCACGGCACCGAGGATCAGCACGAGATGGGCCAGCGTCTGGCGGGTGGAGAAGCGATTGGTCATTGGTAATGCACCTTGCGTTCGACAAAGCGGCGCTGCGCCACAGAGATCAGCATGACGAAGCCGAGGAACAGCATGGTGATCGCCGCACCGAGCCCCACGAGGTTCTGGGCGATGCCCTTTTCGTAAATGGCGTAGATCATCACATAGGTGGATTTCGCCGGACCACCGTGGGTCAGCGCCTCGATCGTGTCGAAGACCTGAAACGAGCGGATCGTGGTGATGGTCAAGACAAAGACCGTCGTCGGTCCCAGCATTGGCCATGTGATCAGACGAAACCGTTCCCAGCCGGACCGCACCCCGTCCATCTCCGCCGCGCCGTAAAGGTCGCGCGGCACGGCGGTCAGCCCCGCCAGATAGAGCACCATGTTGAAACCGAAGCTTTGCCAGATGCCGATGAAGGCCAGCGTCCAGAGCGCATAATCGCGATCCCCGAGCCAAAGCGGGAAACCGTCGGCACAACTGCGCGCATACCAAGGCCAAAGCTCCAGCGGACTACCACAGCCAAGCGCCAAGGTGCGGTTGACGATGCCGAGCGTCGGGTGCAGCGCGAATTCCCAGACGATGGCCATGGCGAGCAAAGAGGCCATGACGGGCAGAAAATAGACTGTCTTGTAGAGGCTCTGACCAATCTTGAGCGAGCGGATCAGAAGCGCCGCGCCCAGGCCCAGCCCGACAGAGACCGGCACGGTGATCACCACATAAAGCACCGTGGCGACGATCATCTTGCGATAACTCGAGCGGGTGAAGATATCGGCGTAATTCTCGAACCCGACCCAAGTGAGCCTATCCCGCCCCAGCGTGTAATCGGAAAAGGACAGCACGAAGGCGACCGCCACCGGCAGGATCAGGATGACGATCAGAAGGATCACAGCGGGCGAGACCAGAATGGCCCCAGCGCGGGCCTGGCGGGCCTCCGGTCTGGCGCTACGCCGAGAGGACGTGAGCGGCGTTGTCAGAATCTCAGACATGGGCAGGCACCTCCGCCCGCAGAAGCGGCGCCGCCTTGCCGCCCGCGTCAAATCCGACGATCCGGTCGCTGTCCACGCGCAAATGCATGAGATCGCCCGGACGCACCCTGCCCCGCGCGGATGGCGGCAGGCGCAACGTCACCGGGCGCAGCATACCGGGCACATCGAGTTGCACGAACAGATCGGACCCAAGGTTCTCGATCAGCCGCACCCGTCCCGACAAAAGTTCACCGTCATCGCAAGGCATCAAGGCTTCGGGCCGCACGCCGAGATGTTCGATCCGTGCGCTCCCGGCACGAAATCCCGTTTGCGCCCCGTAGAGCCGGATCACGCCGGCCTCGTCCGTCTCCACCGGCAGGATATTGATCGCGGGGGAACCGATGAATTGCGCGACACGAATGTCGGCGGGGTGGTCGTAAAGCGCATCCGGCGTGCCGACCTGCAACAGCTCGCCCTCCATCATCACCGCGATCCGGTCGGACATGGTCATGGCCTCGGCCTGATCGTGGGTGACATAGACGAAGGTGGCGCCAAGGCGGCGGTTGAGCTGGGCGATTTCGGCGCGCATATGCACCCGCATTTTCGCATCGAGGTTGGACAAAGGCTCATCGAGCAGAAAGGCCGCAGGTTCGCGCACCAAGGCCCGCCCGACGGCCACGCGTTGACGTTGCCCTCCTGAAAGCTGTCCGGGCTTGCGGTCGAGAAGATGCGCGATGTCGAGCATCTCTGCGGCCTCGCGCACCGTGGTCGCAATCTCCCGGCGTAGAGCGCGGCTGCCCGGCAGGAACGACCCGATCCCAGGCAAACGCTGCGCCCCCGAAAGCCGCCGCATGGTGAGCGGCACGGCGATGTTTTCGGCGACGGTCAAATGCGGGTAAAGCGCGTAGCTCTGAAACACCATCGCCAGATCGCGATCCGCAGCGCGCAGCCCGTCGACCAGGCGCCCGCCGATCGACACCGTGCCGGAACTCTGGGTCTCGAGGCCCGCGAGGATGCGCAGCAGCGTGGACTTGCCGCAGCCCGACGGTCCCACCAGCGACAGGAACTCACCATCGGCAATGTCGAGACTCACCCCCTTGAGCACATCGGTGCCGGCAAAGGATTTCTCGATTTCGTGGAGCTGGACGGTTGCCATAGGGGCCTCTCAAACATCGTTCGAGGCGCGTCATAGGAAGTTTCTGCGACAGTCATGTTACAGTTACAGGCATCCCCTATAGCGCCCGCATGAAAACCCTGTCTCCGAAAGAAGTCCTGTCCGCCCTGACCTTCTCCCGCCTGCGCGCGCTCAATGCCGTGATGGAAACCGGAAGCTTTTCCGCCGCTGCCCGCCGGATGACCGTGTCGCAAGCCACGGTGAGCCAACAGATCCGCGATCTGGAACGCGCCTTGGGCACGGTTCTGTTCAAACGCGCCGCGAATGACATGGTGCCGTCGGGGCTCTGCCAACAGATTTATCCGCTGTCACGCGAGATCGAGGGTGGAGGTTCAAAAATCGCCGAACTCCTAAGCCAGCATCAAAGCATGGAGGTCGGGGAACTGCGCGTGGGGCTCGGAAATCCGCTGCCCGGCATGGCGCTGATCCGCAGGTTCCGTGATATGTTTCCAGGGGTCGAGGTTAAGATCGAAATGGGCAGTTGGGGGCGAATCGTCGAAGCCGTTGGTGAAGGCCGTGTCGATGTGGGCGTCTTGCCCGAGCCGCCTGAACAGGCCCGATTTCAACGCCGCAAAGTCCAAAGCCAAAGCGTTGTTGCGATTGTACCGCCCACACATCCGCTGGCGTCCCGCACGATGATCACCTGTGCCGAACTGGTCTGCGAACGGCTGATCTTCCGCACCTCCGGATCCTCGAGCCAGAGGGTAGTGGATGACGCCTTTCGCAGTGCCGGCATCGCCCCACGCGCCTCGATCGTGATGGACACGCGCGACGGAGTGCTCGATGCGGTGACGCAGGAGCTCGGAGTCGGCTTCATGTGGAGCAAGGGCACCAGCCGCCCTGCCGATCTCGTTCAGATACCCTGCCAAGAAATGCACCGGGAACGGGACGATTACCTCTTTTCCTTGAGTGGAATGTTCGCCCCACTGACGACGGCTTTTATGGCCTTGGACGTTTCGTCCCAGGACAGTTCTTAACGGCCAAGGCTGTGTGGAAACTCGGGTGCCTGAGGCCGGCCGTGCGATTTCGAGGTGAATTCGTGATGCTGGCGGTCGATGCGCGAAATCGAAGGCTTGGCTCTCCCGGATCAGCCGGGGATCACGGCCATCAGGCCCCGGACACCGACCAGCGCGATCATTCGTTTGATGTTATAGGCCAGGACGTTCAACACCATCTCCGTGCGGACGTTTCTCAACCGGCGGGTCAGGAAATGGGTCGCGCCCATCCAGGCCTTGATTGTGCCGAACGGATGCTCGACCGTGCAGCGCCGCAAGGTCATAGGGTCTTCGGCCCCGCTTAGTCGGTCACGCATGTCATCGACCAGATGCTCATGCTCCCAGCGGGCGATGCGGCGCTCCTTGCCTGTGGTACAGCGGCTCCGGACGGGGCAGTCGCGGCATTCGCCTGTCCAGTAGCGCCGGACCTGCAGGCCGCCCTCCTCTCGGGTGCAGCGTTAGGTCAGTTCTTCCCCGGCCGGACAACGCTAGGCTCAGGACTCATAACCAGAACATCACAGTTGCGGCGAGAGCGACGGCGGAGAGGAAGACCTTCGGGCATCTGTCGTAGCGGGTCGCCACGCGTCGCCAGTCCTTGAGCCTGCCGAACATGATCTCGTATCGCTGCCCGGCAGTGCATTGCGGAGCAATGTCACGAGAGGGGCGGTTGCGGCGTTTGTAGCGACGCTTGTCGTATTTGATGGGGCTCCTGCGCGCCTTGCGGCCAGGAATACAGGCCCTGATCCCCTTGTCCTGCAAGGCTTCGCGGAACCAATCGGCGTCATAGCCTCGGTCAGCAAGTAGCCACTGCGCAGCTGGCAGGCCGCCCAGAAGGGCT
>NZ_AUBS01000064.1 GCF_000429365.1 Pseudodonghicola xiamenensis DSM 18339
CACCGGACCCACCCCAGTCAAAATCTCGCGCTCCGGCAGATGTCCGTGCCGGACTAATCTGGCGCGGCCATCTTCGAGCTTGTCTCCGGCAAACGAGGCCATCAGCGCGGCCAGTTCCGCCTCGATCGCCTGTTCGATCAGCTTGCGGGCCCCATCCCGGATGACTCCGGTCAAAGGGTCCGGAGAAAATCCGGATGGATCAGGCAGGGTGGTGATGGTATCTTCCGACATGTGGCATATCCCTTTCTCGGTTGAGAATTGACGGCGCTTAGACACCGCCATGATATGCCGCCCCTCGGGGCATCACCAACTTTCGCGCGTTTCTCAAGCAGACCCGCGCTGAAGCCGAAGCGACAGGCGCCGTCATGCGCGAGACCTACAGCGCCCTCGGATACCAAATCACGGAGCTGCCGCGCGCCGACATTGCAACACGCGCCAACTTTGTCTGTGCGCAACTGGCAAATTGACCGAATTCTCGAGATGAACGGAGAACCTACTGAAGCGGACAAACCGCGCAGCTCCCTCCTGCCTCCTACTCCCTGAAGCCGACGGCCCTTGCCGGACCTTCGCAATGGTGTGCAATACTGCGCAGCAGCTTCACGGGACTGGTCTCTCTCAACGTCGTGCAGGGTCGGCACCGGTCGAGCGGGGATTTTCTGCGAATGGACAACGAGGCGCGCCGACCAGAAACCGACCGTAAGATGCTGGGTTGTGCTGCATCGCAGATTTTAGGAAGCTTCCGTCTGACGCTTAGGGAGTTCTGTTACTATTGCGTTGAAGGCAGAGGAGCACAATGTCCGATATAGAGTTGAAGGCACCCAGTGAATTTTCTGACGCGGATATCGCGGTTGCTGCGCACCTTGTCAAAATAGGTGGGGCTCTACCCACCGATGAAGACACAATTGCCTTACGGCTGCGAAAATCGCGAAAGCTTGGGCTATGTCGAGACGGCTCGGTCATCGTGGGTGTCGTATCAATCAAGGAGCCGGAAGTTAGCTACCGAAAAAGGGTCTTTGCGAAAGCTAAGGTGGATATCTCTCATCACTCAAACGCGCCAGAAGTTGGCTACGTCTCCGTACATGAAGATTACAGGCGGCAAAAACTTGGTCAGCGGCTTGTGGAGGCGGCGATTACGGAGGATCGGTTGACCTGCTACGCCACCACTGACGATTCTTCGATGAAGACCATACTCTCGAAAGTCGGCTTCTCTCAGCAGGGAGAGGAATGGGACGGCGCAAGAGGAAAACTGTCATTATGGACAATGTAGCGGCGCAGGAAGGCGCTTTCAGCGCCTTGGTCGGGCCTGTCCGGAACTGAGGCAGATTACACATTCGTGTTGCACCAAGAGCTGCACTGCAGCGGCGACCTGATTGGGGAAGCTCGATTTGACGATCTCCTCAAAGGCTGACAATGTTCCGAGTGACGCAACCTTTCGAGTTGCTCTAAGGCAAAGTTGCTTCGGAACCATCTGATCTTTGGGACCCGGGCACCCATTGGTAGTTCAATTACGGTTTCAAAGGATTGAGGTTGCGCGGCTTGATTGAAGATTGTGATTTGAGTGAAATCAAGCCAAAGCCTCTGGCTTCCGTAGCATCAGCGGAACATGTGAGCAGCGGTGTGCCGATCCCCAAGGCCATGCGTATCCGCACTTTCAGTCCCGACGACTGGGAAGACTTTATCGAAGAATGGTCTACCAGCCTATCGGGTGCTTACGTCAAAGTCAGGCGTTTCGGTGGATCGGGCGATTTAGGTGTAGACATCGCCGGGTTCACTTCCGAGAATGGATTCCAGGACGTTTGGGATAACTACCAGTGTAAGCGCTATGATCACCCCCTACGACCGAGTGATATCTGGGTCGAATTAGGAAAGATCATCTACTACTCTTTCAAAAATGAGTACCTGCCGCCAAGGCGGCACTTTTTCGTTGCCTCTCAAGGTATTGGCACGTCGCTCGAAAAATTGCTCAATAAACCTGATACGCTCAAAGCCAAGACACGCGAAAACTGGGAAAAGCATTGCGAGAAGGAGATTACATCGACCGCAGAGATTCCTCTTACCGGCGCTCTTGAAGATCACTTTGACGCTTTTGACTTCAGGATTTTCACCTCAAAGTCTCATGTCGAGCTGATCGAAGGGCATAGCACGACTGGCTATCACGCCGTCCGTTTCGGTGGAGGTTTGCCACCACGTCCCCACCCAAACAAGCCGCCAACGACACCGGAGGAAACAGAAAGTCGCTACATCAGACAGCTTCTGGACGCCTATGGTGATCAGCTCGGGACAGCCATGTGCGATCCGGTTGCACTTGAGGCCCATGCTCCCATAAAGCGTGACTTCCTGCGCCAGAGAGAGCGCTTCTACCATGCCGAGTCGTTGCGCAATTTTGCGCGTGACACGGTGCCGGAAGGAACTTACGCAGCGCTACAAGACGAGGTTTGGCACGGGGTCATCGATATCTGCGAGAGTCATCATCAAGACGGGTTCGAAAGGATGCGCACGACGCTAACACAGGCGGCTGCGCTCTCGCTCACGGCAAACCCGCTCTCGTCTGTAACTAAGAAGCAGGACTGTCAGGGGATTTGTCACCAGTTGGCCAACGACGACCGTTTGACCTGGGTGCCGGACAATGGATAGCGATCTCAGACCCACACCGTTCAATAGCCCGTTGGAGACCGGTGTACGGTCGCTGGCAATCTTGCATGCCGCCTTTCCCGCGGCGTTCGATCTGCAGCGTCTGGTTGAGATGGACTATCTGGTCGTCCATTCCGGTGACGCCGAAGGCCCGGAAAGCCTGCATGCCCCGTTGCCGCTGCGTGCCGGAGAGTTGCTCGTTCGGCGTGGCCTGATTGAAAAGGGCCTGATTCTGATGATGAGTCGTGGTCTCGTGCGAAGACTGCCTACAAAGGAGGGATTCACCTATGTCGCCGGTGAGGTTGCCGCTCCGTTCATCGCCTCATTGAGCGACGAGTATTCTGTGAACCTGAAAGAGCGAGCTTTGTGGGCTGTGCAACGCTTTGCCTATATGCCGACTGATGAAGTCCGACGCTTTACGCATCAGTTCTTTGCGGGCTGGTCGAGCCAGTTCCAGTCCGTCCAGAAGTTAGGAGATGGCGTATGAGCGACAGCTATCTCCAGCTTAGAAACATACATTTTCGGGGTCCAAAGGCCGAGGCACAGCTCGAGTTTCATTCCGGTGTCAACGTGATCTGCGGTGCTTCCGACACCGGAAAATCATTTCTCGCGGATTCAATCGACTTTATGTTGGGTGGGTCTTCACTTAAGGAAATTCCGGAACGGGCAAAGTATGACCAACTCGACCTCAGTCTCACGGCGATCGGAGACGTAGACTTCAAGCTGAAACGCTCGATGTCCGGCGGCAATTTTCAGGTGTTTGATCTGAGCGAAGGTGATAAACTCGAGCCTAAGACGCTAAAACAGAAACACGCGCACGACAAAACAGACAACCTTTCAGGATATCTCCTCGACAAGATCGGCCTCCTCGGAAAGCGCATCCTCAAGAGCAAAGCGAAGGGCACTACCCAGAGTCTGAGCTTCAGAAATCTTGCGAGGCTCGTGATAATTCAGGAAGGTGAAATTCAGTATGCTGGATCGCCTTTCTGGAGCGGTCAATACACAACAAAGACTTCAGAGATCGCGACAGTCAAACTGCTGCTGACCGGTATCGACGATTCTGCGGTTGTGCCTGATGCCGATCAATCCCCCGACAATTCTCGCCAGATCGCGCTTATCGACGAGCTTCTCTCGGACCTACAGATAGAGATCGAAGACCTCGGCGAGGATCAGGAAGAGCTGGAACAGCAGCTCGAGAGACTGGAAGGGTCTATCGAAACCCGACGCGAAGAACTTTCTGCTTCACAGAAGATCCTCGACGAGCTTGTTAGTATGCGGAGGCGTCTATTCGAAGAAAAGCAGGAAGCATCGGAGAGGCTCGACGAAATCAGGGATCTTCTCGCCCGCTTCAGATTGCTTTCCCAGCATTATGATGTCGATCTCAAGAGGCTGACAGCTATTCAAGAGAGCGGCTCGATGTTTGCCCATGTCGAGCGGGTGGCCTGTCCGCTTTGCGGCGCAGACCCGGACGCGCAGCACCTTGATGAAACATGCGATGGCGATGTCGAGGCCGTCGTTGCTGCGGCGACGGCGGAGATCGAAAAAATCCAACGCCTCCAGGCAGAACTCCAGACGACGGCTGCGGACTTGACGGCGGAAGCCGAAGGACTTGCGGTCGATTTGGAGATTGTCGAAGCTGACTACGACACGCTGAGTAAAGAGATTCAGGAAACCGTTGGACCTGACGTCACCGAGGTGCGGGCTTCCTTTTCAGCACTCGTGGAGGAGCGCTCCAGTGCCCAAAGGGCCGCTGATCTATATGTCCGATACGACAAGCTCGTCGCCAAAAGAACCTGCTTGGTCGAAGATGACGATAGTCCTCAGACTACAGGTTCAGAAGTGGCGACCGGCATACCGGAATCCGTTGCGCACGAGTTTTCTTCAACGGTCTCCGAGATATTGAAAGCCTGGAGTTTCCCCGGTGAATGCCACGTGTACTACGACAAGGACTCGTCAG
This sequence comes from Pseudodonghicola xiamenensis DSM 18339, assembly GCF_000429365.1. Classification (GTDB taxonomy): domain Bacteria; phylum Pseudomonadota; class Alphaproteobacteria; order Rhodobacterales; family Rhodobacteraceae; genus Pseudodonghicola; species Pseudodonghicola xiamenensis. The sequence continues at coordinate 4,589 of NZ_AUBS01000064.1, forward strand.
ATTTCGTTATTGACGGAAAACCAAGGTCGAGTCGTGGTAAAGGCCTTCGCGCAATAACTCATGCCGCAGTTAACATTGCCCTGCTCGAATACTGCCAGTTGAACGGTCTATCCCATCCTGGCTTTGTGGTCCTCGACTCCCCGTTGCTCGCCTATTTCAAACCGGAAGGTGAAGAAGATATTGCTCTGAGAGGCACAGACTTGAAAGAACGCTTCTACGACTATCTCATCGAGCACCACGGCCAGGACAGTCAAATCATCATCATCGAAAACCAGCATCCGCCGGAGCGCATCGCGGACCAGGTGGCTCTGACTGTGTTTACGGGCAATCCGAGTACAGGTCGTTTCGGCCTTCTATAGTGCACGTAGTTTTACCTGTAACCCGTCCTGTAGAGAATGAACTTGCGTCCGCAGTGAATGTCGGTTGTCCGCCCCTTCCTCCTCTTCTTAGGCACTGCAGCTTCCGCCTACCAGAGGTTGTCGAACCGGTGTGCCGCCGTCCGCGTGTAATGCGCTGTGTGTCGGGGATCTCGGTGGCCGAGGTAGTCCTGAATGACTCGCAGATCGCGGCCCTTGTTGGCCAGCGCGAAACCGCAGGAATGGCGTAGCATATGTGGATGGACGCGCTCGAGTCCGGCACGGGTGCCGGCGGTCCCGACAATGTAGTTCACGGCCTGCCGTGTGAGCGGCAGCTTGCGCTCGGAGACGAAGAGCCAGGGTAGTGCATCGTCCCTGCGCGCGAGCCAGCGCTTGATAGCCCGCAGCTCGTCGCCAGCGACTGGCTGCTCGACGCTGAGCCCGTTCTTCAGCCGTGTGACCCAGATCCGCGACTGCGCGAGATCCACATCTCGCTGTCGAAGCGCGATCACTTCGGAGACGCGCAGACCATGCCGAAACATCATCAGGATCAAAAGGTGGTCGCGAACCCCGTGGCGGCCCTTTTTGGCGGCAGCGAGAAGCCGGTCGATATCCGGCTGACCAAGGTAGTCACGGCTCCGCACATGGGCGTCGGTCGCCCGGTCATCCACACTCTTGACACTTCGCCGGGTGGGCATGGTTCTGGTGCCTCTCACAAGTCTCGGCCTGGTAAGGCTTGGCCTTGAACAACTCTTAACAAAACATACAAAGTGTAAAGAGATGGTAGGACGTTATACTAAAGCATGTGGCGTCCATGAGCGCAGACAATCTCAGTTAGAAATTCGAGGGTGATTTCGAACTGGCGAAGCGAGGTGATCCTAGTGTCTTCGGGTATGAGTGCAGCATTTCACTTGGGAGTTCTGACAGGTGGTGTCACCTGACCTGGCCATCCCCTTCGCGCCTTCATCCTTAACGGGATTCCTCATGAACTCGGTCGCCTCTTGCGTCAGGTTCAATGTGTCTGGCACATGAAGCGTGAATTCCTTAGCGTTCAAAAGTTGATATCGTCAGGAGTAGTGTGGCCTTGCCAGCATCAAGAATTACGCTTTCGAGTAAGCCTGTGGCTCCGCATAAGTCGTTCTCAAAGCCAGACTTCAAAGCCAAGGCGGCTCATGTCACTGATCGTTTTCAGTACGTTGATATGTGGCTGAGGCAGTCAGGTGAGAATGGAAAATCGGCGCTAGTATACTGGAGGCAGGCTGCAAATTTTTACCGCGCAAACTTGGCGGTCGATGAACTTGCTAAGCCTCTCACCTCATATTACTGCATTCTCAATATGGTTAAGGCTCTTCTCGTCAGTACGGGAAAAGACATGGCTCGCGTCCAGCATGGTGTATCAGGCTACTCAGCCGGAGCCAAAACCGCTCTTTCTAATGAGTATGTAAAGTTTAAATTCTCAGGGGTGCTGTCAGACCTGAGCAGATATTTCGAGGAACCTGTGTCTGGGAGTGACGAGTGCACGTTATTGGATTTGCTTTACAATCTCCCGCACATCCACCGCGCATATTGCATGACGATTCCGAGCAGGAGTAAGAAGGAACTATTCATTCCACTGGCGGAATGTGGATTTTATAGAATTGACGGAACGGGCGAGTGCTTCTTCAGGGGAACTCTGACACCTGGATGGAGCGTTAACAGGACTAAAAACAAACTCCCGTCTGGCTTCGAAATTGATCCGACTGTAGACGTGGGAGCGTTAGCCGTGCGTAGAAAAAAGAGGTTCAAATGGAAGGGAAAGAGCGAAAAGGTAAAAATTACCAACCTTAGCAAGTATCACCGGAAGCTTCGTCGAAATATATTTCAGATATTCGACGCTCAGGAAAAGTGGTACCTCAAGAGGGATACAGCAAGCGGTATATCAGATGGGCTGATTGACAAGAATCCGTGCGTGATTGCATTCGCAGCCATGCATAGATTGAGCGAGTTATCCAGATATGACCCCGACAAGTTGTCGAGGCATTTCAATAATAGGTACGGGTGGCTTCTGACCGAATTTCTCACCCGCACACTTGATCAGGTATTAGATGACTTAGCTTCGGAAATTACCGGGTGCGAAGTGAAGTAGAGATGTTAATCTTCTAATCAAGCTGGAAACACGATCACTTACGACTAGTGTTGGAAGTACTCACATCCGGCTAGCAGGAGAAGAAGGGAAGAGAATATTGTCGAGGTTTAAAAAATTGTGGCGGCAAATTCTTGAGCCGAAAATCCCTCTCCATCCCTTGCCTAATAGAGAGGTGGACACTGGCACCCCTCTAATTTTCAACCCCCAAGGGTATGACATGTTTGATATTTGGAAGGCGCAGGGTCGCGCTATGCGAGAACAGGAAGATGCGCGCAAATATTTTCTAACAGAAGAGCAGGTTATTTGGCTAGATGGACGTCTATTTCTAGAAAAACCTGCGGCGTCCGTCACTGAAGTTGATAGCCTTTGGCACGGCTTCCATGGGAAGAAACCAGAGCTCAACAACGACCAGGCTCTATGGCTTGCACGAACTAGGCAGGCCGCTGAAAATTATCGCGACTGGGGAGGTCCGGGCGAAAGGGGAGTAATTCAGTTTCGCCCTGCGGACGAGATAAGGCTCGCCAAAAGCTCAATTGGCGTCACCGAATTCTTCGAAGAATTTGATGAAGGTTGGGGCCTGAATCATGATCACTTTTCTCGTCGGCTACATGCTTGGGCGATGATGAGGGAACTTCCCGGCATACTAGATTCCGTGGGTGACGTTGTGATTTTCCGCGCAGCGGACCTCATTAAAGAGGTTTGCTGAGGTCTGTCCAGTAAATTTGGATTATTGGTTGCAGCTACCTATCCGTCCGCACAATCACTATCGCGGCGGCATCACCAATGCTGTGCAAAGGATAAGGTGATCTAGGAAAGCGGGGACTCGCTGCATGTTGCGGCCATGCCTTCGGATCCATGATTCATGCAGCTGCCGAAGCGCGCCTTGGCAAGCATACGGCAATGCCGTATATTTTTTTGTGACAGACGTCCCCTACGCGCAGCCGGAAGAGCAGATATGTCCTTTGGAGAAGAACTGGTTACAAGCGCCAAGGAGGCTTTGGCGATCGCGGAAGGGAAGCTGGAACCTCCAGCGGCATTTGAGCCGATCTCGGTGGATGTGGCTGCCATTCGCAAGGCCCAGAACCTGTCTCAAAGCCGTTGAGACTGTGCCGAATTTTGTGCCTGACGCGTTTTTTTACGCCATTGGGAAGCGGTCTTCGAACATGATGGCAAGCTGACTTCTGACAGCGTGCCATTCGCGCACCGAACGCTTCCATTCGGTGGATGTAGCATTGAGCGCCAGATAGATCAATTTCGCTGCTGCCTCATCGCTTGGGAAGTGACCGCGGGTTCGGACGGCGCGCCGGATCTTCGAATTCAATGCCTCAATGGAATTCGTGGTGTAGATCAGCCTGCGCACCTCGGGCGGGTAGTCGAGGAACGGGATCACCTCGTTCCAGGCCCGGCGCCAGCTCGGTGCGATGGCC
>NZ_AUBS01000065.1 GCF_000429365.1 Pseudodonghicola xiamenensis DSM 18339
TCCGTTTCGACATCTCTGATCTCCTTCTCGTCGAAGATCAGCAGACTGCAAATCGTAGCTTATGTCAGTGTCCGAATTTCGGGGGGTAGCTCACTTCGACGCAACCAAAGATTTCTTCCACAGATGGGTCTCGACGACAGTCAGCTATGCCTTCTACCCCATCGTAATCGCAGCAATGTTCTCGACCGTCGTCGGCATGGCGAATTCGCTGCTAGCCCAGCTGGGTGATCCGAACTCGGCAACCAACATCGGATCGCTCGTGCCGTTCTTCGTCATGGTTTTCCTGGCCAAAGGATTTGTAGCAGCAACACCCCTGATCGTTCGCGGCATCTCGGGAAACCTAATGGTGGCGGCGGCACCGGCGATCGTCAGCGGGTCCGCAGGGGTACTGCGAGGGCTGGCTAACACATCTGGTGTCCAGGGCAGGGCACGGATAGGGGCGCTCACGACGGGTGAGGCGATTGGACGTGGAACTGTACACGCTCCTGCTGCGGTAAAAAGCGCCGCGGCGACGGCGAGCGCGCAGGTGGTCAGGATGGCGGAGAGGGCAAAGCGACTAGGGCAATAGCGCCGCGCTCAGCTTCTCTGATTGAGTTTTGTTTCGGCGCAAAGGACACAAATCGTACAATCTACCAAACCAAATGGAGGAACATTGGCGGCGACATGTTCCTCACAGGATCCGAATAGTGACCTTTTCGAATCCTTCACCGAACCGAGAATGCTGCAAGGTTAGCTGTCCCCGATTTCTACATCAATCTCAGTGTCGATGACGGCAGCTTCCACGAACGTTCCGAGTTCGTCTCGGAGTTCGTTATAAACATCGTCGTTTTCATCACCCGTACCGATCGAAAGAACGAAGACCGTCTCCAGCGGGGGCACTTCTTCGGTATTGTTCATTCCGTAGAGGTAGAGATCGCGGCTGAAGAGGCGGGCATACACACGCAGGTTTTCACCATCAAACTGGACGCCGCGCGCGAAAGATTTCTTGTGGTGGCGCACGGGCGACCATTTGTGGTCCAATTCTCGCGCTTGCTGTTCGGTCAGGCGCTCTTTTTCAAGTGACCCGAGCAAGTTATGAAATTTTGCATCGCCGTTCGAGGTTACTCCGCGCTCGAATTGTAACGCGGCTTCCAAGCGCGCGCTGAAGTAGTTCATCCCAGCAATCTCGGAAACCATAGGATGCGGGTTAAGGATGGCAGTGAGCGCTCCGGCACCCTTCAGCTTACCTGTCTTGCGAAGCGAAGCGGGGATCGGAAGCTCCCAATAGAACGCCGCGCCTGGCCGGAGCTGCGCTGTCCATTGTAGCGTAACAAATCCTGGCCGACATTCCCAAGGCAACGGATCGACCGCGGGTGTTCCGAACCCCAGTTTGGCATCAAAAGCGTCCCGATCCGCATTGTGCAAAAGCAGTGCTTTGACCAAATCAGGTGAGGCGTCCCGAAGCCGCGCCATAGTATGTGCCGCCACCGGAGAGGTCAGTGCTGTGGAAAAGCTCGATCCTTCCGTGACGGTGCCGCCGATCACCCGCACCTTCGAGAAATTGGTTAGATCAGGCTTCAGCATACAGGAGGGCCCAGGGCCGCTCAGGCTAACTCCACACTCTCCGGCAGGCTTTCCGTTGGCATCATGCTGCCGGCCCCCAACCGTGATCGCGGCTTCGCAATCGGCAGGGGGTTGGATGTGGCCGCCGGGCTTGTTCCCGATCGAAATGATCGGCAGTACCGCATGCTTGCGTGCCAGCATTGCAATGTCATGCGACAGAGAATTTACGCCATCGAGTGGGCAATCCTCTTTGATGTTCAACGAGAAATTCCAGACTCGCGTGTTCGTCGCCGCCCCCATCAAACCGTCGAGATAGGCGACGAGATTTTGCGGATCGACAAAGATGGACGAGCCATGTTTCGGGACAGCTTGTACCGTCCCGACCTGGCAATAAAGCGGCGGGAGCGCCAGATTGTTGTTCCAGTCGTGACCCTGCACAATCAACGAAGTGACTTGGTTGCCATGTTTCGTGTCAGCATGGACGTCAGGGATAAATGCCGGTGCCCGCCACGCTTCGGCCGGTTTGTAGGAATTAGCCGTCAACCCCCCGTCCACCACCCCGACGACCGGCAGGCCCGACATGTCGGCGGGCAAAGGGCGGTTTGGTTCCGCCCCATCTCCTGGCGCCGTGCTGGTGATCGGACTCACGGGGTCGATCCTGAAAACGGTGCCGGACGCTAAGAGTTGCGCTAGTGCCGCTTGAGACGGAATAATGAATGTCGCGCGAGCGTGCCCCCGCTGCCGGTAGTCACGCATCGCAAGCGCGATGCGATCTCCTTCACTGGCCGCAGCCTGCAAGCTTCGGCGCATGACGGCAGGAACACTACTATCAAGGGCGCCCCGAATGTCTTCTAGTAGCGGCCGCGGGGACAAGATGGCGTTGTCACGCAGCCCCGCCACCTTTTGGATAAGATGTTCGCCCGCTTCCCTGCTTCGCAGTGGCATCAGCCAGGTGATAAAGGCGCGGCCGTCTTCGGCTTCGGGGGCGGCATCCCACAAGGCACTCAGTTTCCGCCCACCGCGAGCATTCTCTTCGCTGAAGAACCGCGCGCTCTGCACCCGCGAGACAATCTGTTCCGCCGCCTGTTCGCCGGTCGGCCTGACGTATTCCCGGTGCGATGGGAAAACAGGAAGACCGGTCGCTCAGGATATTCGCCTGCTTGTGCCAACGAATGGGTGAAGGGCATCTGCGGCAAGCCGAAGGTCAAATGTGGCGAATGCCCCCATCAGAAGTTCATCCCGCCGGACGAAAGCATCATGGAAAAACACCTGCGCGGTGATGATGGCCGAAGCGGAGATTTTGTCGCCGGCGTCTATCCGCTGCTGCCCGGTGATACATGCTGGTTCCTGGCGGCGGATTTTGACAAGGCATCCTGGACGGATGACGCGAATGCCTTGCTCGAAACCTGCCGGGTGAAGGGAGTTCCCGCAGCGCTGGAACGATCGAGGTCGGGGAACGGAGGTCATGTCTGGATCTTCTTCTCCGAACCGGTCGCCGCCCGTCTGGCGCGCCAGCTCGGGTCGGTCCTGATCACGGAAACGATGGAAAGGCGGCCGGAAATCGGCTTTGCTTCCTATGACCGGCTGTTTCCAAACCAGGATATCATGCCGCTCGGCGGCTTCGGGAATCTGATCGCACTGCCGCTCCAGAACACTGCGCGCAAGACGGGCAACAGCGTCTTTGTAGACACGGACATGCGGCCTTTTGCCGATCAGTGGGCTTATTTGTCCTCCCTGCCGAGAATGTCGGCGGCGGCGGTGACCGACCTTGTCGAAGCGGCAGAGCTTTCCGGGCGGGTGTTGGGCGTCCGCATGCCGGTGGATGACGAACAGGCGGACGAACCCTGGAAAATGCCCCCCTCGCGCCGCAGCACGCCGCGCCGCCTCGATGTTCCCGTTCCACCGACCATCAAGGTGACGGTCGCAGACCAGATCTATATCGACCGTTCGGAGCTGCCTTCGGCCATGATTGCCCAACTGGTGCGGTTGGCCGCGTTCCAGAACCCTGAATTCTATCGTGCGCAGGCGATGCGGTTGCCGACATTCGGCAAGCCGCGAATTGTGTCCTGTGCCGAACTGCATCCCCGACACGTCGCCCTGCCGCGCGGCAGCTTCGACGAAGCGATCGGGTTCCTGTCCGATCACGGTGCGACAGCCGATCTGGACGATTTGCGCGAAGACGGAACCCGCTTGCCGGGGACGGTTCACTTCCGTGGCGAACTTCGCCAGCAGCAATCGCGAGCGCTTGACGAATTGGCCGAACACGATACCGGCGTGCTTGCCGCCACGACTGCATTCGGCAAGACGGTCGTGGCCTCGGCGCTGATCGCACATCGTGCCCGCAATACGCTAGTTCTGGTCCACCGTCGCGAACTCCTCAGCCAATGGGTCGAGCGCCTTCGGTCCTTTCTGCAGATCGACCCGAAGCAGATCGGCACCATCGGCGCCGGAAAGCGCAAACCCACCGGTGTGGTCGACGTGGCGCTGATCCAGAGCCTGGTTCGCAAAGGCGAAGTTGACGACGTCGTAGCCGATTACGGTCACCTCGTTGTCGATGAATGCCATCACCTGTCCGCTGCAAGCTTTGAGCTTGTGGCCCGCAGATCGAAGGCGCGCTATGTCACGGGATTGTCGGCAACGGTCGCTCGAAAAGACGGGCATCACCCGATTATCTTCATGCAATGCGGTCCGGTGCGCCATCAAGTGAGCGCCAAATCACAGGCCGCCGAAAGCGGCATTCACCATCGGGCGCGGGAACGTCACACGAGATTCCGGCTGCCAGAGGCCCTCGCCATGGCCGAGCGCCCGTCAATGCCCGCGATCTATGCCGCTCTGGCGGAGGACGAGGCCCGAAACGATCTGATCTTCGACGACGTGCTGAAGTCACTGGAGGCCAAACGCTCGCCGATCGTGTTGACCGAGCGGAAGGATCACCTCGAGCATCTTCATCAGCGGTTCTCCCGATTTGCGAAGAACATCGTCGTGCTCCGTGGCGGCATGTCTGCAAAGGATCGGAAGGCCGCGCATGCGGCGCTGAATGTCGATGACGACGAGGAACGGCTGATCCTCGCGACAGGACGCTATATCGGCGAAGGCTTCGATGACGCCCGGCTCGACACCCTGTTCCTGACGATGCCGATCGCCTGGAAAGGCACGCTGGCGCAATATGTCGGCAGGTTGCATCGGCGGCATGACGAAAAGAAAGACGTGCTGGTGGTCGACTATGTCGACAGTTCGGTGCCCGTCCTGTCCAGAATGGCCGCCAAGCGACGAACGGGCTATCGGGCCCTTGGCTATGTGATGGAATAGCGCCCCGCCGAAAGCGGGACGCCAATTCTGCCCGGTCGGTCAGGATCTCTGTGTGGCGACGGCCAAGACCTGCATTAGCTTGTCCGAGGGTTCCCGGAACCGACCCGGCTTGATCAGCGGGGCGTGATGGGCATCCAAGAGCGCGAGCTTCTCGGTCGGGTCCGCGCGCAGATACATCTCCGTCGTCTGGATGCTAGCATGGCCGAGCCAGAGCGCGACCTTGCGGATATCGCCGGTGGCCTGAAGCGTGTGCATGGCGCAACTGTGCCGCAGCACATGGGGGGTCACGTGCTTGGCGGCAATCGAGGGTGCCGAGCGTTCGGCGGTCGCCACGTGTTGCCTGAGCCTAAAGGCGAACCCGTCCCGCGTCATCCTGCGGCCGTCGCGGCTCAGGAATAACTCCGGCCCCGCATCGCCTGGGCGGACGGCCAGCCACGTGCGAATGGCGGCCTGGGTCTCTTTCCAGAGCGGCAGGATGCGCTCCCGCCGCCCCTTGCCCAGGATCCGCACGCTGGAAAACGACCCTGCGGGAAAGTCGCCCATTCGCACCGCGAGCAGTTCGGACGCCCTCAGCCCCGCGGCATAGGCCAGATGCAGCATCGCCCGGTCGCGCAAACCGCCCGGCGTGTGGTGGTTCGGCGCGGCAAGCAAGGCGCGGACTTCTTCCTTGGTCAGGTAGTCGATAAGCTTGGCATCTGTCCGCTTGATCGGCATGGCCCGGATCATCATTGCCTGCTCAAGACATGCCGGGTGGCGATGTTCGACAAAACGGAAGAACGATTTGATTGCCGCCAGCCGCGCGTTGCGGGACCGGACGGAATTGGCACGCCCTTCCTCGATATGGTCAAGGAACGCCCTGATCATCTGCACATCAAGGTCTTCGATGGCAAGTTCCGAAGGGGAACGCTTGAGCCGTTCGGCGGCGAACCGCAGGAGAAGGGTGAATGCATGCGCATAGGCCGCGATGGTATGTCGGCTTGCTCCGCATTCGCCCGGGAGGTGGGTTTGCAGGAAGGCTGAAAGGTCGGGAGCGAGCGGGGTCATGCGGCACCTCCGATCCAGGTCTCTTCGGCGGTCGACGCGATCATCTGCAGCAGGACCGGCGTGGCCTCGAGGTACCAATAGGTGTTGGCGATATCGACATGGCCGAGATAGGTGCTCAGGGCCTTCATGTGCCGCAAGACAGCCTGCGGGTCATTCCCGCAAGCTTCCAGAGATCGCACCGCGAATGTATGGCGCAGATCGTGCACCCGGGGGCCGGGACCTGTCGGGTTGCGATAGCCGAGCTTCCGCACGATCCGAACAAAGACCACGTAAACCCTGGTCGCCGTTGGAGCGCGGCCATGACCCAGAACGAAAAGATCGTCGCCAGCATTGCGCACGATACAGCGGGCTTCGAGATACCGTTCCAGCGCGGCGCGGGTCGAGGCATGTATGGGCACGAGACGGCTCTTGCCGAACTTTCCCTTCCGGATCATGAGACCATCTTCCGTCAGGTCGTCGCGCCGGAGGGACAAAGCCTCCGAAATCCGCAAGCCTGTCGAGGCAAGCAGCCCGAACAGGTTGTGGTAGGTCAGAGGGCTGATCGGCGTCAGGCCGGGCACCAGCAGCGCCTCCTGCATGATCCGACTGATCTGGTCCTGCGTCAGAATATGCGGAGCAGGTCGCCGGCGTCGTGAACGGCCCAGCAGACCCATAGTCGGAATCTCGTGCTGCGCATCTTCCGCATGCAGGAACACCGCCAGCGCGCGAGCGCGATCAAACCGGGCCCGCGCGGCATCCGGCGTCGATGCGCCACCGGCCCACTCCAGTATCAACGCCGCCGTCACGTGCGTGATGGACCGTTCCGCGGCAAAATCCGCGAAGGCGCGCAAGGATGTCTCCTGCGCGGCAAACTTCATTCCAAGGGCACGATTCAGTTGGACGAAGCGGTCGACATGGTGATGCATCATGATGCGCACCCCGGCCATGGCTGAGCCACGCCGGCCAGCATCTCGACATCAACCTTGGCGTAGATCGCGGTGGTATCGCGCGAGGTGTGGCGGAGGGCGACACCGATCTGGTCAAGATCCGCACCACCGCGCAACCAGGCCGACGCCAACGAATGGCGAAAGACATGTGAGCCGGTCGGCAAGCCAGTAAAACCGCTCCGGTTCAGGACACGGGAAACGATCCCGGCGATCTCGGCAGCGGATCGCAGCGGAGTGAACGGTGCCTGGGTTCGGAGAAAAATCCTGTCCGTGGCGACCACCGGACGCACATCCTCGATATAGGCCAGCAGCGCATCGCCTGCATCCTGCGGCAGGGGCATCATCTCTCCGCGTCTACCCTTGCCGTGCAATCGCAAGCGGCTCGCGCGCCAGTCGATATCGGACAGCCGCAGTTGCCAGATGTCTCCCGCGCGCAGGGCCAACCGGGCGAGGAGGAGGAGAATGGCACGGTCCCGTATCTCGACGGGCGTATCGGTGCGACAGGAGGCAATGATCTCTTCGATCTTCGCGGTGGGTATGGTGCGCGGGACGGTCGAAAGCCTGCGCCGAACAGCGGGTGGCACCGCATGGAGAAGCGACGGGGAGCATTGACCTTGAACGATGGTGAATCGCAGGAAGGAGCGCAGCACGGTGACCGTCATGCGCACAGATGATCGGGAACGCTCTTCGCCCTGATCCAGAACGATAGACCGGATTGCCGCCGCGTTGTAATCCTTCGGGGTTGCGCCCAGGCGTTCCAGCCAGCGGCCGGCTTCGTTCAAATAACGCCGTAGAGTCTCTGACGTCACCCCACGTTCGCGGCGCAGCCATTCCGAGAACTCGGTCAGGCGCGGATCGTAGGCGGTAATGCAGTCACGCGCTTCTGCGGGGATCAGACGCTCTTCCCGCAGGAACCGGACAAAAGCACGAGCGCCACGACGACGACCCCAGGTGCCGGAACCCTCGACCCGTTTACCGCGCTTGGTCTTGATCCCGCAACGGCAATCATGATGCGCGAATTGGACAATGATGGCCTCGTCGATTCCACGAACCGAAACACGCATCTGCCGCGCCCATTCCGCGAAATGGCGCGCCTGACTCAGTCGCATCGAATGCGTCACCTTGCTGTAACCGGCGGCGCTGAGCTTCCCGGCATAGGCCTCCAGATATTGCCCGAGCCGCGCGACATCATCGGCAATCATGACCAAACCGGTGGCTTCGAGATAGCTCAGGAACCTGCGCGTATCGGTGGCGTAGACAGGTTTGCGCAGTTGCGCAGGGCTGTAGCGGCCGCAGCGGCAGCGATGGCGCAAGAACTTGTCCACCGCTGATGCATCGAAATCTCTGATCGGGATCTTCCGGGCGCGTGCCCACTTCAGGAAATGCCGGGCGGCGCTCAGCGCGCCTGCCGAAAGCCGTGGATTGTCCGCGAAATAGGCGCGGACCAGAGCGAGTTCGTCGGCGCCGGCCCGGTCGGCGAGCGGAGAGTTCGAGGGGGAGTTCATGGAAGATGTCCTTCTGCGGTTGAGAGCAGAGGCATCATGATTATCCAAAGCGGAAACCTGAAAATGAATCACCAGAACAACAGCTTGAAGCCCCGAACTCAGCATAATGCTGACGCGGCATATTATGTC
>NZ_AUBS01000066.1 GCF_000429365.1 Pseudodonghicola xiamenensis DSM 18339
TCTGGGCGGCCTGCCAGCTGCGCAGTGGCTACTTGCTGACCGAGGCTATGACGCCGATTGGTTCCGCGAAGCCTTGCAGGACAAGGGGATCAGGGCCTGTATTCCTGGCCGCAAGGCGCGCAGGAGCCCCATCAAATACGACAAGCGTCGCTACAAACGCCGCAACCGCCCCTCTCGTGACATTGCTCCGCAATGCACTGCCGGGCAGCGATACGAGATCATGTTCGGCAGGCTCAAGGACTGGCGACGCGTGGCGACCCGCTACGACAGATGCCCGAAGGTCTTCCTCTCCGCCGTCGCTCTCGCCGCAACTGTGATGTTCTGGTTATGAGTCCTGAGCCTAAACAATTCGATATTCAACAACATGTCACAGACTCGATCATCGAGGCGATGGAGGCAGGAACGCCCCCGTGGCGTCAACCGTGGACAGGGAGCAAGGCCGGGGCGGCGTTCCCCCTGCGGGCCAACGGCGAGGCGTACCGGGGTATCAACACGCTGATGCTCTGGCTTATCGCCGGACAGAAAGGCTTCGCCTCGCCGTTCTGGTTCACATTCAAGCAGGCCAAGACTGCGGGAGGCATGGTCCGCCGTGGGGAGAAATCCGCTTCCGTGGTCTATTACAACACGCTGGAGACAGAGGACGAAGCCACAGGGGAAGAGGTCAGAATCCCCTACATGCGGGGCTACCGCGTTTTCAACGCGGATCAGATCGACGGACTACCCGAGGAATTTTACCGCCCTGCCGCCGTGGAGGCCCGCGACCTCGGGACCGAGGGCGACCCTGAGCTTGATGCTTTCTTTGCTGCGACCGGCGCGCAGATCGAGACCACCGAAGCGCCGGAGGCCTTCTATCATCCGGGGCGTGACGTGATCCACATGCCCCCGGTCGGCACCTTCCATGGTGCAGGCGGCTACTACGCGACCCTTGCACATGAAACCATCCACTGGACCGGCCACCAGAGCCGCCTTGACCGTCTGACAAAAGGCCGCGACCGGGAAGCCTACGCGAGGGAGGAATTGGTCGCGGAGATTGGAGCTTGCATGGCTTGCCTCTCTCTTGGTCTGACCCCTGATTTCGGGCAGGTCACGGCGCATATATCGAGGGCTGGCTTAAGGCCCTGCGGGGCGACAAGAGGTTCATTTTCAGCGCCGCCAGTGCGGCACAGAAGGCCGTGGACTACATCAGCACCAACCAAGTTCAGCACCGGGAGGCCGCGTGAGCGGCCCACACTTCACAGGAGAGAACCACATGAAACTTTACGACCTGACGTTTGATCAACTCGAAAGCGAATATCCGAGCGAGGCGGCGGACGCCTTGCAAAACGTCGAGAACATGCCGGGGCTAAATGGTCGCGATTTGTATGAACTGATCGAAGAGGAATTCGCCCGCATCACCGAAGGCGTTGAGGCCATCGGGCAGCATGTTGTCGCGGTTGCTATCGTTCACAACCGTGACCGAAAGGCCTACCCCGCCCAAGCCCGAGGTAAATTTACGCTCAAAGCGGTGCCGGGGTCTCCGGAATAAAGAGTAGAAGCTCCGCCATGGCGGGGCTTCTCTATACATCCATATGGATAACACTATGAGTTTCGATCCGTCGTGACAGAACCTGTGACCGAACCTGCTACGCAGAACCCGTCACTGAACCTGTCACAGCCGTTCGAGCAGGGGGCTGGCCCCCTGCACCCCCAGTGCATTGAGAGGGGATAGGAAAAGGGGAGGTAAGGAAAGGCTTACCTTCTAGCCCCTCGGGCGTTGGACATATACTTTAGTAAAGTAAATTTATCGAATCGATACTTTAGTATGTGTTCGATCATTGTTCAGTCCTACCGGAGGCAGCCCCTTCCCATGTCGCATACGATACCCTCTGTGATGATCGCCGGAGCCTTGACGCTGATCATGGCCACCGCCGCGAACGCCGGAAACTACCCATTTGAAGGCACATGGGACTGCGATGGCAGCGAAGTCAAACTGACCTCGGAAACCTACAGCTTCGGACAGCAGCCGACACTCACGATATCTGAGGTGGTCGAGATTTCCGACACCGCGCGGGGCGTCATGTTCACCGACGGATATCGCATCGCGTTTTTCGACATCACCAGCAGTTCTATGCAGTGGCACTCCCCTGCCAGTGGCGACACATTCGATTGCAAGAAAACCGCCGAGGCTGCGCCGGAGACCCCGGCACCGCAAGAGCAGCAGATTGCTCAAGACGCTCCTCCTGCACCCGAAGAGCCACGCGAACAGAATTCCGCCTTACGCTATCCCTTCCAAGGGGAATGGACATGCGCCGACAGCGCGACCGGAGAGGCGCTCACCGACCTGTCGCTGACTGAGAACGACGTGAACATTGCGTTTATGGGAACGCGGATTTCATACGAGAAGGTTAGCCCGATTGGCCGCAACGGGACCGCCTTCAACGTTGTTCTCCGCGATGGGCAGATGGGCGGCATCTACGAGTTGAGTGGCGATCACTTCCTACTCAACTTTTCAGGGTTGTCCCTGAGTTGCGAACGCTGACCGCCCGAGCCGTAGATGTTTCGGATTTCAAGAGACTACTGACGTTAAACAAGGAGTAAGAATGTCGGACCAATCAATCCATGTGGGCGCGCGCGATCTAGGCACCGCAAAACTCGTCTACATTATGAACTTTGTAGGGTTCATCCTGCCCATATCCACAATCGTCGCTTTGATCGTCGCGTACCTGTCAGACAAGTCTGACGAATTGGTCAAGACACACCTCAAGTTCCAAATTCGCACGTTCTGGTGGACATTCCTGATGGTCATCGTGGGGATTGTTGGTGCGTTCTTCATCGTCGGATACCTCATCTTGCTGTTTGCCTTCATCTACGCCCTGACGCGCTATATTTCCGGTTTCATGCTGCTCAATAAGGGAGCACCTGTGACCGGCACCAAGACCCTGAATCTCGTGGCTACCTAGTCCCGAGATTTCCTATCGCGCCCGACGATGGTCCCGTGCGCCGCTAACACCATGTGAAATGGCAGGATCAACAAGAATGCGGATGCAGAAGAAATAAGACCGCCCTGCACCAGCGCAGACTTTCCCAGCCCGATCAACTCCGGCGATCTTCCGGGATGATCCGACAGTGCAAGTGCTACGATGATTTCCCAGTCAGCCAGGGCGAAAAATTTCGCCTTGGCTGACTGTTCACGGTACGCCGCCGCCTCGGCCCGGACAGCTTCTTTCCGGGATTCCGGGAGCCTGTGGTATGCGATCAGGGCGCAACCTCGCCGTGTCGCAGCATATGCCGTCGCTACGTCCTGTGCATCCTCGGTACTGATACCGATCACCCGACCACGCACCATCACATCGCCCGGATCGCTTTCCGGAAACTCACGGACATAGACACGCAGCCCTGTGTAGAAAAAAGCCGCCACACTCATTCCGGCACACAGCCAGTAGCGTTTCATGCCCATTGGTCTATCCCAGTTTCTCTTGCGATGTTAATGCTTTTAACATAAAGTGAACAGAGTAAGAACAGCAAGCAATGTTTTGTATAAACAGAAGTTTAACAAAACGGCTGCGCCGGTCGCCTGTGGCTTCGATAGTCGCCTGCGGCTTCGATTTCCGGACAGGTCCGAGGAGGGAGAAAATGCGCGAGAACATTTTGGCAATCCGTCTCGATGATGACGAGTGGAACCGGATATCGGATATGGCCGGATCAGTCAGCTTGCCCATGAGCAGCTATGTCCGATCATTCATCCTGACGCAGAGGCCACCGAAACCCCGAGCCTCGGGCGTGACCGTCGAAGCAGTAGCGGCGCTGAATCGCATCGGTGCGTTGCTCAATCAAATTGCCCGTGTTGGCAACTCATCGAAGACCTTTTCGGCGGCTGAGGTCGGGCGGGTGACAGCCGCGCGAGAGCGCATTCTTGAAATTGCAACAGACCTAACAGGAGATTGAAATGACAACCGAAACCGCAATGGCACGGACCATCACTCTTGTTTTCACCGGCATCATGATGCTGATGATCGGCGGACTCGTCCGGGGTCTGATCTACGTCGCGGACACGCCGCGCCGCCGCCGTGCGGCCCGGAAAGCCTCTGCCGAGGTCAATCCGCAATGATCGCAAAAACCCGGAAAGGGGAAAATTTCGGCAGGCTCATTAGATACCTGACAAAGGACGATCGGGGGCGGCTTCTGGCGCTCCACAATCTTGCGTCAGACAGCCCCGAGGCGGCGGTATCTGAAATGACCGTTGCGGCGGCGCAGAGCACCCGGACAACGCAGCCTGTCATGCATATCTCTGTCAGCTATGCCGAGGGAGAACATCCCACCCCGCAGCAGATGCGGGCGGATGCGCGGCGCGTCCTCTCCTCTCTCGGGTTGTCCGAAAATCAGGCCGTGGTCATCGCTCACGATGACAAAGACCACCCCCATTTTCACATCGCGGTAAACAGAGTCGGACCGGACGGCAAAACTGTTTCCGACAGCAACAGCTATTCCCGGATTGAAGGCGCGTTGCGCAGGATCGAGACGGAGCGCGGATGGACCGCCGTCGAAGGTCGGAACGCCCCCGCCCCGGAAACGGGAGAGCGGATGCGCGGCCATCGGCGCAGCCGGGAACCCTACCAGCCGGACGTGCCGGAACGTGTCCGGCAGGCGCTCCTGACGGCCACAAGCTGGCACGATTTGCATACGCAAATCCGAGCCACGGGTTGGACGTTTGAGATCGTGCAAAAAGGGAGAGGCAGCGGGGCGCTTTTGACCGGGCCAGACGGTCAGAAAGTCGGCGCAGGCCGCATCGACCGTGCAGCTACGCTAACGCAGCTCCGCGCAAGACTGGGCCGCGACCCCGAGGCTATCAAGAAGGCGCGGATGCGGGTCGCGCGCGCGGCACGTCGGGAACTCGGCAAATCCGCCCGTATCGCCGCAAGAGCAGCACTCGCGCCATTCCTTGCTCCCAACTTTTCGCAACGACGGCAACGACGCCCACGGCGTTCTCATGCACCTCGGCTCTAGGAGAAACAGCCATGCGCAACATCATGACACTCGCCCTCATTTCGCTGGCCTCACCAATCGCCGCACAGGACGGGTTTTCTCACAACCGCGACCTGTCCCACACGCGGGAGCGGGCCGGGCTGCCGCAGAGCGAAACCGACGTCGGTGATGTGAACGCGCCCGGTTACAACCCAAACGCCCTCCGACCGGCAGGCGATGGACTGGGGCGGCACACCGCGACGGAAACGCTGCAAATGCAGGGCCATCCCGTGCGCGGATTGTCTCTCCCAACGCGCGGCGACGAGGCAGCCAACAAAGATTATGTCGATCAGATTCACGCTGATCTGTCCGACCAGATCGGGGCGCTGTCGATGGACTTGGGAACAGTCCTCAGCGTCGGAAACCAAGGGCGCGGGCGCAGGGTTGCCGACATTGCGGACCCGATCCAGCCGCAGGACGCAGTGACGAAATCATACGTCGATGCACTGTTCGCGACACTCTCGGACACGGAGCCTGCCGCCCTGCCGTTCGTCTATGCCCGACTGACCGCCTTCGCCACCAGCGAGGCCGACCCGAACCTTTTTTACTACACCTGCGACACGCCCACCCTTGCCGCAGACGGGACACGTGGTTGTGCGACAGATGGATATCGAACGATAACGCCTGTCGCACCCGCAGATTTCCGCTTCTATCTGGAAGAGGCCAGCGTGATGACCGTTTACAACCTTTCCGTACAAGTGGCGGAAGGTGACTGTCATCTCAGAGATATCATCGGCGAGGAGGAGACGACTTTCGGCGGCGGCTACATGCCCGCAACCGATGGAAACCCCTCTGAAACGATCCATGTCGGTGATCTTATCCCCGCAGCGTGGGGACACAGCACCGGGCGTCAGGTCACGGGCCCCGGCGCAATCTCCTATGGATGTTCTACGCGCTGGCGAGCGCACCTGACATCGCCGGAAAATGCCGACTGGTCGCAGACCCTCACGAATTTCAGTGGCGATCTGAGAGCGACAGCGCCACGATTTCCCACGGAGTGACGTGATGGCACGGATCAAGAAAGCCGACGCGCCGGAGAACGATGCGGATTTGCCGCCTGCCGATGATATCCGGCGGTTCATCGTCTACGCGGGCGATCTGATCGAAGAACAGCGGCGCGTCACAGATGAATTGACCGCCGCGCGGGAAGCCCTCACCGACGTGTCTACAGGATATAACCGCACCTCACGCGCCCTTGCGAAACGCGAGGCTGAGGGCGTCACGGTTCATATCGGGAGCGATATCGACAAGGCCCGCCAGCACATCGCACAGGCCCTCTCGGAGCCTCTGGCACGGGCCGAGGCTATCGCATGAGAAACCCGGATCACCGCGTTCCTGTCCAGCCTCACCGGCGCTGCCATCGGCGCGGGGGGCGTTGCTGTTCTGCTTATTCTTGATCTGATCTGACGGGGTATCATCATGCGAAACACAGACGCTATTCGTCAGTTTCTCGATTCAGCCACGGTTGCCCGCGATCCACTCGACGCGACAGCCTGTCGAAGGGCGGCGGTTTGGCTCCGGTGGTGTGACGCCTTCGGCGCGACGATGACCGACGACGAGACCGGACACCTCGCCCAGGGCAATGCCTTGGGCGAGGCTGCCCGACAGCTTATCCGGCGGCTGGCAGACGAGTTTCCCGCGCCGCCCGAGGATGCGGCACTCACGTATCTCGATGACGACGAAGGAAGCGGCTGGATGCGGAACATCCCCGAGGCTACCGGAGCCGCGCGAACGGCGCGGCGCAGGGAGGCGGAGGACGAAAGGCCCGAGGTTCAAAGCCCATTCGATGACATGGAACCGGGCCTGTAAAACGAGAAAAACCGGGGCATTGCCCCGGTCTCCCGATCCGCTTTCAGCAGAACTACTCCCCGCATACGCGAGGAAAACAGACTGCCATGGGTTCACCCATACCAATACTGTTGGTTCATCCCCGGACATGCGGGGAACAGTCGTCACGTCCTGCAGAACGCTAGGCTCAGGACTCATAACCAGAACATCACAGTTGCGGCGAGAGCGACGGCGGAGAGGAAGACCTTCGGGCATCTGTCGTAGCGGGTCGCCACGCGTCGCCAGTCCTTGAGCCTGCCGAACATGATCTCGTATCGCTGCCCGGCAGTGCATTGCGGAGCAATGTCACGAGAGGGGCGGTTGCGGCGTTTGTAGCGACGCTTGTCGTATTTGATGGGGCTCCTGCGCGCCTTGCGGCCAGGAATACAGGCCCTGATCCCCTTGTCCTGCAAGGCTTCGCGGAACCAATCGGCATCATAGCCT
>NZ_AUBS01000067.1 GCF_000429365.1 Pseudodonghicola xiamenensis DSM 18339
GATAGCGGGCGGCTGTGGGCTTGCTCATCCGAACCATCTAACGCCATGGATTCACGATGTGAATCCTTCCTAGCCAGAGTTCTGCAACAATGCCCCCCCACACGGACTCGAACCGCGGACCTACTGATTACAAAGCATGAGGTCCGAGCATTGCGATGCGTTCCGAGACGTTGCGACCACCTCCATCTAGTGCATTGATTACCCTTCTTTTTCCTTGTCTGACACACTGCAGCGCCTTACGATTCATTGCGAGCGGAGACGTCGCGTGATGTGTAAATTTGTCTGCTATATGTCTTCGAGCAGACACCGGACAGGAAGGTGGCTCATGTCCCGAGTGAGATTGACGGATCGGTCGGTGGCGGCGTTGAAGCCGAAGGAAAAGCGTTACGACGTATCCGACAGCCTACGGGTCGGCCTGAGGGTGCGAGTAGCCCCGAGCGGCAACAAGACCTGGGTTTTCGAAAAGCGCATCCGGGGCGGGCAACTGCGCAGCCATACGCTCGGACGGTTCCCGGTCATCAGCTTGGGCGAGGCACGTGAAAAGGCCCTGACGCTCGAGAAGGAAGCGATGGAGGGCATCGACCGCAAGGCCGAGGCCGCGACCAAGCAGACGGTTTCCACGGTATTGGACACGTATGAGAAGCTGCACCTTGAACACCTTCGCACGGGCAAGGAACGTCGCAGGCAGCTCAACACCGCACTGGCGAAACATCTCAACGAACCGATTTCCAAGTTGGAACGTCGCCACCTGCAAGAGTTCATCGACAAGACTGCCGGGGCCGGAACGCTGGTTCTGGCGAACCGCTACAAGGCCGCGTTGAGTGCCTTCGCCGGCTTCGCCTGGCGGCGCGGATACACTGACCACAATATCGGGGCCGGCCTATCGAACGCGACCCGCGAGAAGCCCCGTGACCGGGTGCTGACGCTTGAGGAAGTCCGTGCGATCTACGACGCGACCGAACTCATATCTCCCCTGTGGAAACCCCTTATTCGCCTCCTGATCCTGACAGCCCAGCGGCGCAACGACATTGCGGGTCTGCGGTATGGGGAAATCGACTTCGAGCGCCAGCGGATCGACCTGCCGTCAGCCCGCACCAAGAACGGCAAGCCGCATATCGTCCACCTGTCCGACCCCGCGTTCGCGCTGGTCGAGGCGTTCAAGCCTGAGAACGACAACGAGACGCCGCCGGACCTGCTCTTCACGACCACAGGCACGACCCCGGTGTCGGGCTTTTCAAAGGTGAAGAGCCAACTCGACAAACTACTGCCCGAGGACATGGAGCCGTGGACCTTCCACGACCTGCGCACCGCGTTCGCAACCATCATGGCCGAGACGGGTGCGTCTGAGAGCGTCGTGGACCGCATTCTGAACCACGCGGCCAGCGGGTCGGCAGCGAGCGCCGTTGCCCGGGTCTATAACCAGTCCCAGCAGTTGAAGCCGCGCGCCGCCGTCCTCGACCACTGGGCCGCGCTCGTGACGCAGGAAACCGCAGACGTCGTGAGCATCGCGTCATGAGCCGCGTGTCCCCTGAAACCGTAGAGGCGGCAGAGCAGCGGGTGCGAACCTATCTGGCGAAACGCGCGGGGCGTCCTGCCGAAGCCGAGGTGCCACGTTCTGAGCGCGAACCGTTCGGGGCACACATCGAGTTACGGCGCGGTTCCCCGGAGATTGACGCCCTGTTCTCGGAAATCGGGTTCCCCTTCCCGAGCGGACCGAACGTCGCATTCCAGCACTTCATTGAGCAATCGTCCGTCGAGCAGGAACGCATCCTTCTGCAACTGGTCAAGCATTCGCGCGAAATCGCGCGAGTCCATGATGCGGCAACGTGGCTATACGATGAGGTCGCCCTTAGCTGTCGGCTCACCCAACCCTTCATGTCCGTTCTTTTTCGAACCTTGCGCCAGACAGACAGGCCCGACGACGCGCACGGTATGGATGCAGAGCGCAACGCACTCATCCTGAACCTGATTGATATCCTTAGGGTCGAGTTTGGGCTATCAGCAGTCGCCAGTCGCGCAACGGTCGAGGCAAACGAGCGCCTCGGCCTCCCCGACAACGACGCTTGCGGCATCGTTGTCCGCGTGTTGAACGAAGAGTTTCCCAAGATCGGCCCCCGCCATGAGGGCGGAGAACGACCAGCGTTAAATTTGTCCCACGGCAGTGCGCGGAACGTTTGGGAACGGCATCGCAAGCTGTCCAAGAAGATGGCGAAAGAAGCTTGGGACGAGCGGGACGCGCATCGCGCCTGACTCTCGTGTCCGGGGGAGCTTGCGGCCCCCGACTGTGGAAACCCATCGCCCGCAATTCTGTCCCTCATATCGTCGCGAGCACTTGAGGGACGCGCTCGCACGAAGGGGCGCCTATCGTTGTTTCATGCAATCAGCCAAGGGCTAAGGACATGACACAACACAAACTTTTGCGGGCGAAAGAGGTGGCCGAGATGACCGGCCTGTCGATTTCAACCTTCTACGCGCAGATCCGCCGCGGGGCCTTCCCCAAACCCCTCAAGACGAGCGCAAACACGGTGGCATGGCGCTACTCGGATATTGTCGGCTGGATCGACTCTCTGGAAGAGGCGGCGCGGTAATGTCCAATATCACCTTTGAAATCCGCCAAGCACTGACCAAGTGCAGTTCGCACACCAGCGAAAGCATCGCGCGGCTGATCGCCGATGCGCAGGGAGAAGCCCAACGTCTGGCCGAGGCTGTGAAAGCTGACAAGCTCGTCCTGGGTGACATTGCGGCGACGGACGAAGATCATGACGCGGCCCAGCAGCGGCTGAATGCATCGGAAATCGTGCTCGAACGTTTGAGCGGTGCGATCCCACGTCTGCACGAGTTGCGGGACCAAATCACCGTGCAGGAACGCGATGAGCGCCAAAAGGCTCGCTACGAACGGCTGGTGAAACGTCGCAATGTGGTCGGCAAGCAGCTGGCCGAGTTTCTCGAAAGCCTGCCTGCTCTGGCCACTGCATTGCACGAGGCCGTCCAGCTTCGAGAGGAAGCGCGGGTGTTCAACATGCGGCCCACGCCGGGGTCCCCCGTGAACCCGATGGACGACATGGTGAGCGACTACCCTTTCCTCGCCCCGCTCGTCACCGATGCTGTGTTGAAGCGCACTCGGCTAGTGGGATCGGACGGGACCGTGCTGTTCGCGCCTGCGGACGGATCGGTCAGCACACCCCCGGCTGCGCTGCCGAAACGCGTGAATGGCGGTAGCCCCGACGCTCTTGCCAATGCGCTGGCTCACGCGAAGGACATGCAGCTTCACATCAGCACGCGACTGAGCGAGATGAAACGTGACGCGGCGGTCCGCAGGGTCTCCCTTGAGCAAGTCGCCATGACGCAAGGCATCAACGAGGCACGTCTCGCGCACTTCCACAAGATCGCCGAAGGCAAAATGGTCGAAGAGGCCGAACACGAGCTTTCCAAGGCGCAAAATCCGACTTCCTGACAACACATCAGGTGGTCGAAACCAATAAATCCCTCCAGCAGAACGGTTTAAGCTCTGGCAGGTGTTTCGCGCAGACATATGCCAGACAAATCGCCAGTTTTGCTCAGTTTTCGAGGCAGCAGCATGGCGAAACTCACCACCCCATTTGACGCGGCAGCAATCGCCCCGCGCCCCCTTCCCGAAGTTTCCACAGATAGCCCCGAGACCTTGGGCGCGACCCGCTATCAGCATGTCCCCGACGCGCTGCGGTCTGCGCCGTCGTGGATGGCGTCAATCAACAAGGTCCCGCATCGCGTGACCCGCAACGGGCATCTACATGGCTTGGCTAAAGCCGATCCGCACGACCCCGCAAACCACTGCTCTTTCGAGGACGCGGTTGCAGCCGTGAGCCGAGGAAATGACGGGGTGGAATTGTTCTTCGTGCTCGGCGTCGGGAACAGCTTTGTCTGCGTCGACCTTGATGATTTGGACAAGGTCACGCCCGAGCATCGGGCCGACGCAAACGAGTATCAACGCCAGATCAAGGAACGACTAGCGGGCACCTACTGCGAAGTGTCGCGCTCGGGAAACGGGCTGCACTATATCGGGGTCGCCCCCGATGTGAGCCACGACAAAGCGTATGCCAAACATCCGCATTTTCACGTTGACCTGCTGTTCCGCCACGGCCTCGTGCTGACGGGCGATCACCGCGAAGGCACCACCGAGATCGCAGACATTTCATCGCAGACCCGCACGATCCTCAACAGCATGACCCGCAGGTCGCCCCCTGAGGCTGCGGCCCTCCCGTCTGTGGACGCCCTGACGCCCGCGCACTGCGATGAGGCTCGGCTCATCAGCATCCTGTCAGCCGAACGGTTCAAGCACGGCGAGGCGTTCCGTACGGGGCGGAGCATCAACGATTGGTCCGGCACCTTCGCGGCCCTGCTCAACACCGCTGCGGAGTTCTGCACGGATGAGCAGCTTGTCCTCCGTGTTCTGTCCCGTTCTAAATTCGTCCAAATGGCCGAGGACAAGGGCGGGGAGACGCGGCTTGCGAAGGTCGAACGGCTTTGGTCGTCGCAATGGCCCAAGGCCCTTGAGCGCACGGAACCGACGCGGCGAGCTAACCAGACAACAGCCATGCCGACCAAGCCCCTGACGCTCACGGACCTTTGGCAGCAAAGTCCTTACGTCCAATTCATGGTGCAAGATCGCGCTATCAACATGATCACCGAAGGGCTGATCGCAGGGCTTCCTGCCGAAGACCTCGCGCCGCTGTTCCGCTACCTGCGGCCCGAAAAGATGAACCGCTTGCAGGACGAGCTGCGAAGGGTTGATGAGGTATTTGCGAAGACCCTGACTGACGCCCGCGTTCTGACCATGAGCGACACCGATACGGAAGTGGCGGACCTGAACGCGTATATGAACCGATGCGCGGTCGAGGAGTCGAAGATCAACCGGAAAAATCGGTTCAAGCAATACAATCGAGAATACTACATCGTGGAGAATTACGGCGGATCGGCCAAGGTGTTTCGCGATGAGTTCCACCCCGAAACCGGGGCGCAGGTACTATGGTCAATCAACGCCTTTTGCGAAGCGAAGATGAACGACAAGCTTTTGTCGGGTTGGGAACTCAGCAAGGAGGAGAAACGCCCGCAATTGACTTCGGCGGCGAGGGCTTGGGTCCAGTCGGACTCTTCGCGGCGCTACGTCGCCCAGGAAATGCACTTCGAGACGACCGAG
Organism: Pseudodonghicola xiamenensis DSM 18339; assembly: GCF_000429365.1. Lineage (GTDB taxonomy): Bacteria > Pseudomonadota > Alphaproteobacteria > Rhodobacterales > Rhodobacteraceae > Pseudodonghicola > Pseudodonghicola xiamenensis. The sequence goes on from NZ_AUBS01000067.1 coordinate 5,177, forward strand.
CGCGAAATCACTGTGGAAACAGGGCGAGTCCTCAATCTCTACCGAGGCTGGGCGACTACCCCTGTTGCAGGTGACTGGTCAGCAATCCGCTACCTGATCTGCCATGTGCTCTGCTCCGGCGACGACGTCGCATCTGAATACCTGCTGAACTACCTCGCCCACATGGTGCAGAAGCCCCAGCAACTCCCCGGAGCGGCGATCATACTGCAAAGCGAGGAAGAAGGGACCGGGAAGACCACATTCATTGACCTGCTGCGTCGGATACTCGGGACGCGATACTGTGTAACGACGCCCGACGCGGAAGCCCTTGTCGGGAAGCACAATGATGCGGCCATGAACAAGGTTCTGCTGCATTTCGAGGAAGCTGTTGCCCCGAACGACCGGGTTCTGGAAAGCAAGGTCAAGGCCCTGATCACGAATGAGATTCTGACCTACAACCCCAAACACATTGCCGCGATTTCCGCCCGAAACTACGCGCGGGTATTCCTCACTTCGAACGCGAAGCAGGTGGCGCATCTGCCGCGCCATGATCGGCGGTGGTTCGTGCTGCGTGTGTCCCCGAAACACGCCAACGACCCGAATTTCTGGGGGCCGTTCAATGACCAGTATCCACAGGAGATTGAGGCCTTCATGCACGCCTTACAGACCCGCGACATCTCGGGCTTCAATCCCAAACGCGTGCCCTACACGGAGGCCAAGGACGCGCAGAAAATGGAATCCGTTGTAGGGCCGGAGGCCATATTGCGGCGCTTCCTTGAAGATGGGCGTTTACCCGTTTGCTCGCAGTTCAATGGGACGCACTGGCTGGTGCGTAACACGGCGCTTTCCGACTACTTCAACAAGTATAACCTCAAGATCGGTTATAAGCCGCCCCAGCCCGGAAAGGTCTTCAAGCCCGTGGCGCTCGGGGAGTCCCGCCAGCGCATTTCCGTCAACGGCCAGTCGGCGCAACAATTCCGGGTCCTGCATCTGCCCCCTTTGCAAGACGCACGGGCTGCGTTCCTCGCTCACCTCAATGTGGAAACCTATGACTGGGGCGACGGCTCGTATTCAGAATGGACGCTCGAGTGATCGCATGACCGCCCAGAGCCTCGCTGTGACGCGGTCACAGGGGGCTTGTCGGGCGTTCGGGGGCGATGAGCAGCGCGACGGGGCGACCGGGTGTATGGGCGGTTTTTGATGGGGCTACGTGACCCGCTGAACGCGGTCCAAAATGTCCACCGCTAGCTGAGCCCGGCCTTCTCCATTGTTTAGCAGGCTGCTGAAAAAGGCCGGTCTCGACGCGGTTTTGAGAACATGATTCACTTCCGGCACGGCAGCGGTGGTGAGGGTGACGATGCGTGG
>NZ_AUBS01000068.1 GCF_000429365.1 Pseudodonghicola xiamenensis DSM 18339
GGCGCCGGGCCTGGAACGAGGTGATCCCGTTCCTCGACTACCCGCCCGAGGTGCGCAGGCTGATCTACACCACGAATTCCATTGAGGCATTGAATTCGAAGATCCGGCGCGCCGTCCGAACCCGCGGTCACTTCCCAAGCGATGAGGCAGCAGCGAAATTGATCTATCTGGCGCTCAATGCTACATCCACCGAATGGAAGCGTTCGGTGCGCGAATGGCACGCTGTCAGAAGTCAGCTTGCCATCATGTTCGAAGACCGCTTCCCAATGGCGTAAAAAAACGCGTCAGGCACAAAATTCGGCACAGTCTCCTGCCGTACGCTTTTGGCGCTCTATAACGATGACAATCGAGAAAGTGCGCAGGTAAAGGCCGTCGCAGAGGAGCACCTGCGCCAGATTGATGAAAAGATCTCTAAACTCATGTCGATGAAAGAAACTCTTTCGTCTCTCGTGCACCAGTGTGCTGGCGATCACCGACCGGATTGTCCAATTCTTGCGGATCTTTCTGTCGTAGACGACGCAACTTTCTCATGATCTCCGACGACGAATGAAATCGCGCGCCCTGCGAGACAGGGCGCGCGACCTGTAGTTACTGCACCAGCTCTGTAATAGTCAGCTTGCCATTCACACGGTCGGCAACGAAGTTGATCTGTGCGCCTTCACTCAGCCCTTCCAGCATCGCGGGATCGGCGAGAACGAAGACCATTTTCATTGCTGGCATGTCGAGGTTTTCCAGCGGGCCATGGTCGACAGTAATCTTGTTCCACTTGGCATCGATCTTGGTCACCGTGCCCGAGGACATGGCACTATCGCTAGCAGCAATTGCAGTTCCAGCGGTCATCAGAAGGGCAGCGGCGAGCGTCAAAAATTTGGTCATGATTGGTTTCCTTTGATTTGAGATCAGTTGACAGTAAGGGCGCCGTGCATGCCGCCTTCATAGTGGCCGGGCAGCAGGCAGGCGAATTCGAAGTTGCCGGCCTTGTTGAAAGTCCAAAGGATCTCCGCCTCTTCACCTGGTTCAAGGCGCACAGCGTTAGGGTCGTCATGTTCCATCTCAGGGAACTTGGCCATCAGCTCTTTGTGTTCAGCGTTTTGTGCCATCGAATCCATCACGAACTCGTGGGTTTCCTCACCCATGTTCGTGATGCGCAGGCGCACGGTTTCACCCTCAGAAAAAGTCATTTCCGAGGAGGGTTCGAAGACGAACGGTGCGTCCTTGTCGTAGTCCTCACGCATTATCACATCGATGGTTCGCGTGGGTTCATGGCCATGCATCGCAGGCATGCCGATGGCCATTTGACCGTTGCCGTGCCCGGCGTCCGCAATTGCGAGGGCGGGAATCAGGGCCAGCCCCAATGTCAAAAGTGCAGTTTTCATGAGCGTGTTTCTCCTGTGCTCTGGCATCAGCCCTGCCGCACGCCGCCGCGCGGCGTGATCACGGTTTTCGGACTGGTGTTGTATGCATGTTCGGGCAGCTCGCCCGTCCATTCGTAGGCCTGTGTTCCGGGCGGGTTGTCGTACCAGCCAGGATCGCTGTAATCGTCGCGGTCGATGCCCTCGCGAACCTTCACCACGCTAAACATGCCACCCATTTCCAATGGGCCATGCGGCCCCCATCCGGTCATCATCGGCACGGTGTTCTCGGGGATCTCCATCGACATCTCGCCCATATCCGCCATACCCGCCGTGCCCATCGGCATGTAGCCAGGCTGCTGGCGGCGGATCATTTGGGTCAGGCGGGACTTGTCGGCGCCAATAAATGTAGGGATGTCGTGGCCCATAGCATTCATGGTGTGGTGCGACTTGTGGCAGTGGATCGCCCAGTCACCTTCGTGAATCGCGTCGAACTCGTAGGCGCGCATGGCGCCTACAGGAATGTCGATCGAGACCTCGGGCCAACGGGCACTTTCCGGCACCCAGCCTCCGTCAGTACAGGTGACCTGAAAGTCATAGCCATGCATGTGAATTGGGTGGTTGGTCATCGTCAGGTTGCCACAACGCACACGGACACGGTCCCCCTTGTTGACCACCAGAGGATCGATGTCCGGGAAGATCCGGCTGTTCCAGGTCCACATGTTGAAATTGGTCATCTCGGCCACGCGCGGGATGTAGGTCCCCGGGTCGATGTCATAGGCCGCAAGGAGGAACGCGAAATCCCGGTCCACCGGCATGAACGCCGGGTCGCGCGGATGCACGATGAAGAGCCCCATCATGCCCATGGCCATCTGTACCATCTCGTCCGCATGCGGGTGGTACATGAAGGTGCCGGACTTGATGAGGTCGAACTCGTAGACGAAGGTCTTACCCGGCGGGATGCCGGGATGCGACAAACCACCAACTCCATCCATTCCCGATGGCAGGATCAGTCCGTGCCAATGCACGCTGGTATGTTCCGGAAGACGGTTGGTTACGTAAATACGCACCCGCTCGCCTTCGACCGCTTCGATTGTGGGTCCGGTGGATTGGCCATTGTAGCCCCAGAGCCGCGCAATCATCCCGTCCGCCATAATCCTTTCAACAGGCTCTGCAACGAGGTGGAACTCCTTTACATCTCCGTTCATGCGATACGGCAAAGACCATCCGTTCAGTGTTACAACGGGGTTGTAGTCGAACCGATCCGAAGGCCTTGGGGGAACTTGTGTATAGGGGCTGTCGGTAAAGGCGGCCTCGGGCAGATCGCGAAAGCGTGTTTGCGCGGCCCCGGCGTTCGCCAGCACAGCTCCAGCGCTCGCGGTCAATCCCGCGCCCAGTAATTGACGACGGTTCATCATTCTTCGCTACCTCCGGTCAGAGTAATTGCCCCGCCCCAAATCGCCGCGGTCGCGTCTGTTTCGGCAAGCCAGTAGTCACGTTTCGCTTCTGCGGCAGAGAGGCGCGAAGCGAGCCCCTCCTGGGCATCAGCGATCAATTCAAAGGTCGAGGTCAGCATGCCGTTGTAGGACAGCAGCGCTTCGTCATCGATCTGGCGTCGCAGAGGCAAAACAGAGTCGCGCCAATGCCGCGCGATGCTATGGCGACCGGTGATGGCCCTATAGGCCATGCGTGCGTCCGAACGCGCATCGACGGCCTGCTGGGCCAGCCTGTTCGCTGCCTGCAGATAGGCCATGCGGCCACGCTTCGACACCAGCGGACCGGTGTCGTAGAGCGGGATCTCGAAATCTAGAGCAAGCGCTGGATTGGCCTCGGTTTCTCCGGCTGCACGTTCCAGGTCGAAACCAGCCACCAACTGGACGTCCGAGACCATACGGGTTTGCCCGGTCAGACGGTAGTCCAGCGCGAGCGCCTCGAGTTCCAGCTTTCCAGATGCCAGGTCTACGCGGTTTGCCAGTGCCAGCTGTTCGATATTTCCTGCAACGCGCGGGCCACCAGGCAAGGCGGGCAGCGAGTCCGGCACGAATACAGTGGTGTCGCTACCCCAAAGCCCCATCAGCCGAAGCAGTTTTTCTTTGGCCAATTGCGCCTCCAATTGGGCGGCTGCACGTTCGGCGGCAAGCTCAGCAGTAAAGGCATGCTCCCTTGCTTGATCGGCCTTGCTCATCGCGCCGGTACGGCCCAGTTGCACAGCAAGTTCGGACGCTGCCTCGGCAGTGCCCTGAGTTTGAGCGATCAGTGCAGCGGCTTCGAAAGCGCCAACCGCCTCAATCCAGGCCCGGCGGGTTTCAACGGCCAAGTCTATCGTGTCGGCGAGCGCAGCAAGTTCGGATTGTCTGAAGCGAATCTCCGCAAGTTGGGTCCGCGGTGCGGATGTTGCCACGTCGAGCAGGGAGTTGATTAATGTTGCCTCAAGTGTGCGAGTGACATCGCCAGCCAACCCGGAGATTGACACACCGATCGAGGGCACCGGCCCCATAGCCACTTCCCATAAGTCAGTTGAGGACAGACCTAGCTCAGCGAAGCTGGCTTGAAGTGCGGGACTGCTTATCAGGGCAACCTGCACTGCGGTGTCGGCGCTGACGGTCTTACCATGCACCATGGCGTGAACCCTCTTGCGCGTTTCCTCAAGGTCCGCGGCAGACAGGTTCCAGATCGGTGTGGCCCCTAGAGCCTGGCGTGCACCCGTCTCGACACTGCCAAAGCCCGCGCGATCTGGTTTTGCACGCTCAAGAACGGCAGGACTGGCGCAGGCGGACACCAGCAACATGGACCCCATGAGAAGAGGCAGTTTCATTCGCCACCCTCCCGTTGTTCATCATTCAGCATCCGCCATTCGGCCGGTTCTCCGACCGAGTAGCCCGCGTAAGCAACAACAGGCCCGGGTTGCGCAGACGCGACCACAGGCGATGTAACCGCCGCCGTAAGCGCTGGCACGGTTTCAAGTTCAGGAAGCGCCGAGCAAGCGGCCCCGAACAGCGGCAAGGATGCCGCAAGCAGAATTTTCACTTAGATTTCCTCGAAATGTTAGATGCAGATGGTCGCAGTCAAACTGCGGCTACAGGTGCATCAGGCGCGAGGAGGGCGCCGCAAACCTTCGGGTGTGGCCGAACGGACTAGGGACGCAATATCCCAGGACCGGAGGGAAACATTAGCGGACTGCTTTGTGCAACTTTCGGCACCTACGAAGTCACCGACCACGCAGATATGTGACGCACAGTGGTCTGCTCCATGGTCGATATCTGCAGCCGGAATGTCCGTTTCATGATGGTGGCGCTCGTTTGAAGACTCCTGGGCGACTTGTTCAACAGAGCACGAAACCATGGCTGATGCATTGGACGGCATCAGGGTCACTGCCACCAATATGGAGGCAATCTGGAGTATCCCAAAAAAGGCCCGAATCCTGTACATCATTTTTGAAGCTGTATTGCTGAAACAAAATGTCGGCAAGTCACCAAAACGTGTGGGCAAATTTTTCATACATTCTTCGTAGAAGTCTGAAAAAAACTGCTGAAATCCTAATCGATCAATGAATGTGCGAGCGTGGATGTCGCAGTTGGTGACGACATGATCGCCCGCTTAAAAAACATCATTGCGTTGGAGACTGACGGAGCGTTGGTCTAACGGTTGATTTCTACTGGCGGCACAAACCCGTAGTCGCTTACTCGAGAGCATTCAGGAACCTGGCGTAGTCTTCACTGACCTCCCTCGCCTCAACAAAGGCGCGAGCGCGCTCGGCGTCGAGACAACGGAAGTAGTCCTGCACATCGGCAATGTAGGTCTCGAAATCGCTTCTGATCAGATCGGCGTAGGCACGCATGTCGTCTTGCGACTGAGGCAAGAACGGTCGTTCGGGAGGTACGCAGTCCGCCGCTGCGGCTACCGGCATGCTTCCAAGCAGGAGCGCGAACAGCAACGGTGCGTTGCGCGCAATAAACAAGCGCAGGGCAAAACTCCTTTGCCGCCTTTAAGATTGTCATTCTGTCGGCTATCACCGTTATCGGAGCAAGGCGAACTTCGTCAACACGTTATTATTGCCTTGCTATCATTAATGTTGTTTTGTATCGCTCACGGTGTTGCGACCCCGTGGGCCTGATACTGCACCCAGGCAGAACAAGGACCCAAGGGAAGGCCATGATAGAAGAAGCCCCGAATGTGGTTACAGAAGACGGACTGCGCGGCTTGCTCGCCGAGGGCTACCTCATTGAGGTGGTCTGCAAGGAGAGAGCAGAGAAGCGCCATAACAGCTGGTACGGCTCGTGGGTCATCCGCGCCGTCGCCACTGATGGGCGTGACGATAAGATGCTCGTCACCAGCCGAAGCGTCCTCAAGCTCCGCGACTTCAAAACCATCGTTGGCCTTGTCAGTTTCCTG
>NZ_AUBS01000069.1 GCF_000429365.1 Pseudodonghicola xiamenensis DSM 18339
CGTAACCCATTGCGGTTGACGAAGATTATCCCGCTCAGAACACGACGATCATCGACCCGTGGGCGGCCATGGCTCTTCGGAAAAAACGGCTCGAGCCGCGCCATCTGCTCGTCGCTCAGCCAGAAAAGATTGCTCACCACACCCTCCTATAGTTGGAGAGCGTGAATCACGCCGCCAGTGGCGCCGCAAGCCGATTAATGGGTCCTGAGCCTAATGGGGATCAGGGGTTTCTTGGAAAGCTGGTGTTGGTCAATCCGGTGAAGCCGCCTGGAGGCACCACACCTGGATCGCCGGATTTCCTGGTCTGGCTTCGAAAAGAAGCTGAGGATCGTGCCATTCCTTTAGAAATCTGAATTTCAGGTGGGCTTGGTCCACAACCTTCTCGAGCCGGGCTCTGGTGCGTTTGAGGAAAGCGCATAAATCTTCGATCAGCAGCACCGCTGGAAACAAAACCTGGGCGATAGCCCGTAGCCGAAATCGCATCCAAGGCCCGCCAGACGGAGCCGGGTCAGGAACTCTGGATTCATCGAATCCGGGGAACGGAGAAGTTATGTTTGATCACGATGGCACATCTGGCGCCTATTCCCATGTAGGGGGCGATTGCCCAACCGGACGCGTGTCTCGGATCAGCCCGCCTTCGGTGGCAGATCCAGACCACCCCTTCCAGGTCCATCGTTCGCACTTGCAGAAGATGGAACTCGGCAAGTCACGTGGCAGCTCCAGGCTGTCCTTCGTGACGCGCCTGCACCGCAGGGCCGTGATGCAGGAGTTCTGGTGCGCCTCGATGGAAGAGGCCGAGGTGAAGAAGAACCTCGCGGCCCATCCCGGCGTGCTGAACTTCAAGGAGCAATTCACGCGTGTCGACTTCGTGGATCTGGACGGGGACGAGAGCTACACCAAGATCGACACCCACGTTCTGCTGGCCTCCGGTGAAGAAGTCCTGATCTCGGTCAAATACGATGAGAAGGCCCGGCGCGCTTCCTATCTGGCCGAGGTCGCAAACATCGCGGCGCAGTGCTCGCGGGATGTCGCCGATCGGTTCGTGGTACTGTCCCGCTATTCGTTCCACCCGGCGTGGCGGGACTGCGCCGAGAAGATCCACTACGCGCGGCGGGGCTGGGACCCGGAAGCAGACCGCATCGTTCTGGAGGCGGCGAACGACCTGCCTCCTCGGTTCACGCTGGATCGGTTGATCGAGGCCTCCCGGCTCGACAACCGGGGGTGGCGTGCGGCCGTCCGGCTCATCGGGGATGGCGACATTCGCAAACACCCGCTGGATCGGTTCGAGAGTGGCCTCGTCTGCGAGGTGGCGGCATGACCTATTTCGCGGGCCTCAAGGCAACGGATCGAGTCACTTTCGAGGGAGCCGAAGTCACCAGGACCAGCGAGGTCAGGGATCGCGGCAGCGAGATCGTCACGCATTATCTGCTGTCGGTTCGGAACCCCGAGCATGGCGTGAATATCCGCAAGTTCCGGGCGGACGAGATTCCATATCTGCTCGAGAGCGAACTGCTGATTGTCGAGCGCGGCTACTACAGCCCGGCACAGCAGATGGATCGCGCCATGTTCGGCGCGGACGAGATGTTCGGGGCCACCAAGAAACGGCGCGCGCGCATTGACCTGATCATGTTCCTCTGCCAGCGGATGTCTCACTACCGCGAGCTCGGAATGATCTTGACGCGCGATGGGGTGCAGACCTGGCGTGCCAAGTTGGATCGGGACTACAAGTCCTATCAAGCCCGTCGGGATTATGGGACGGAAACTGCGAATGCGACGCAAAGCCTGAAGCCGCTTCCCAGCAATGACACTCTGCTTGAATACTATCGCAAGTTCCGAAAGGGTGGTCAGAAGGCGAAGGTGTTTTGCCCTCCGCGCGCTCGATCGGAGGATTTGGACGAACAGGCGGTTGAAGACCTGAACTTCGTTCTGCGGTGCCTGCAACAGTATCTGAATCCGGCATTCTCCAAATCCGAAGTGGCCGCTGACACCGTCTCGGAAGTCGAGAAAGAAAACGAGCGTCGCCGCGCCGCAGGCTTCCCGGTGCTGATCGACGTGAAGTCGGCCAGGACCTATGAGCGATGGATCGACAAATACCTGGACCCGTTCACGGTCACCGTCAAACGCGAGGGGCTGGCGAAGGCAAAAGCGAAATTCCGCAGCGTCGAGCAGGGACTGAAAGCCAGCTTTCCGGGAGAGCTGGTCATCTTCGATGCTTGGCAGGTTCATGTCCTGTCACTGGACGTGTCGCGAGCGGCCTGGAACAACATGACGCCCGAGCAGCGCACCAAGGTAAAGCGTGTTCGCCGCTGGGTCGTCGTTGCGATCGATGTCGCCACGCGCATGATCCTGGGGTTCGCGTTCTGCCCCGCGCCAAACCAGGAGGCCTCGCTTGCCTGCCTGCGCATGTGCTTTGCCGACAAGACGCCACTCCTCAGGGAGGCGGGGCTCTTCAAATCCTCATGGGACAACAGGGCTCCTATCCACATGGTTTCGACGGACTCGGGGAGCGAGTTCGGAAAAAACCCTTTTGGTGGGTCAAGGTTCGTCGAGGCGGCTCGGATCCTGTCTTGCTCACTTCTGAATGCCGTGACCGGCGTGGCCGAGCTTCGCGCTCACATCGAACGCCTGTTTCGCACCTTCGAATTGAAATGGGCGCGGCATTTGCCGGGCTGGACAGCCGGTGCGCCCCATTTGAGAAATGATCGGAATCCTGGGCGCGAGGCCTGTCTCACGGATGATGATCTGCATCGCCTCTTCGTCACATTCGTGGCGGATTACAACGCATCGCCCCACCGCGGTCTCGGCGGAGCGACACCATCCGGGACATGGGCGAAGCTGTCGAAACATGAACAGTTCGATCCCTTCGCGCTGCCTGGGTCTCAGGCACTGCGCGAAGCTTGTGGCAGTTCCCATGCCGTTGGCGCCTCGGAAGCCGGCATCCGGTTCGAGGGGCTGGTCTATTCGAATGACTTCATCCGTAACCAGCGCAAGGCGCCGGGCGTGGACAGGATCGCCCAACCGGGGGAAAAGCTGGAGATCATCGTCGACCCGATGAACCTCGGGGCGATCTCGGTCGTTGCCAAGGACGAGCTGATCTCCGTTCCCTGCCTCGACGAGACCATGCCTGGAAAGTCACTCGCCTGGTGGAAGGCGGAAAAGACCCGGCGCAAGGCTGAAGCCGCACTTGATGTTGCCGATCACTCCGAAGCGCAGTCTGAAGCCCGGGAGAGTTGGCGCGGGGAGGCAAAAGCCATCGCCACTTCTGCCGGCGTCACCATGGAAGGTCGCGGCGACGAGGAGGCGGCGCGTCTTCGCAAGGAACTGGAGTTCGGCAAGGGCGCGCATGAAAAGCCCTTTGTCGGCCGCGACGAGTTCATCGATCCGCTGCAGACCGGCTACGCGACCGGTTCCAGTGGCAGTCACACCGCATCCGCGCCCACGCCCTCATCCGAGGCCGAGGCCGCCGAACACCCCGATGGAGCAGATCCTCTCGATCGCTTCCGCTCCAATGGCGCGCGACGCCGCCCAAGATCCTGATCCGGAGATAATCCATGACCACAAATGAAGCCCTGGCCGTGATGGAACAAACGCGCACCAAAGCGGCCGCAACCACTGCATTAGACACCTTCTTCTGTGAAACCGGGACCTACCGCATGATCCGCGAGCGGGTGTTCGGCGTCCTCGAGGCGCGGGAGATCCGGCTGGCGCGCGGGCTTTACGAGCAGAAAGGGGCGGCCTTGATCGGCCCTGCCGGGAGCGGGAAGTCCACGATGATGGCACGAGTTATCCGCGAATACGAGGAGACGGCGGTCGCCACTGGCGGCCGGGCCTTCGGCCACAGGATCGTCAGTGCCATCGTGCCTGGCAAGGCGAGCGTGAAGGACACATGCTGCGCCATCCTCAGAGAAATCGGCTACCCGACCCACGGCAACCGGACCGAGAACTACCTGATCGACTGCCTGCGGACACAGCTTCAGAATCATCGTATCGCGGCCATTCACCTCGATGAGGTCCAGGACGCAGGGCGCTACGCGACCGAAGAGACGATGTCTGCCTTCGCGAAGCGGTTCCGCAACCTGATGCAGGTCGGACCTTGGCCGATCTCACTGATCATGACGGCGACGTTGGAGGCAAAAAACCTGATCAATCAGGATCCGACACTGTCGCGGCGACTGCGTCCTGTCGAGATCCTGGCGATGACGCCCGCAATCGATGGCCCCGCTCTTCGAGACGCGATGACAGAGCTCCTGGGACGATCCGGCCTGACCGACGATGGCCTGTTCAGTCTCGCAGAATTCATGCCGATCATGATGCACGCCGCAGCCTATCGGTTCGGTCTGGCCGTCGAGATCACGATCGAAGCGCTCTCAGAGGCGATGGAAATGGGGGATGCTCAGGTCACCCTCGATCATTTCGCCGAGGCCTATTACGTCCGGACCAACTGCGACGACGAACTCAACCCGTTCCTGTCCGATCACTGGTGGGGGATCGATACGACCCGTGCCATGGATCGTTTCTATGAAGAGAAGAAGGAAACGAAGAAGCCGCGCAAACGGAAGTAATCAGCTTCCTTCCCCATCAATCCGCTTGAAGGTCGCCCCCTGGGCGGCCTTTTTCTTTGCCTGCTCGCCGCAGGGGCCTCAGGACAGGCCGGGAAAACGATGTCGAAAGACGGGTTTTCGATGTCGGCAGAACGGTATTCGAGATGTCGGGCAAAAACTTAACACATTGACTATAAACAATATAATTTTGTGCCGGAGCGGCCTTTGGATGTCGAGCAATAGCCAATGCACCATAAGCTTGCACGATTTGGCGTTTTTCATGCACACCCCCTGTCAAGAGACTTGGGGTGCCGTATCGAAGGTTTCTTCTAGCACACTGGGATGGAACGGTATTTCAGCATATCCCTGTAGCGGCGCGGCGGATTTTGGATGTTCATGCTGCAGATAATGGACAAGAAATTTCTCTGACAGGTGGCTTTGGCCCCGCGCCGGGGTTTCCCGGATTCCTCTAGTCCTTCAATTCGCCTTGCTGTCTCCCTGACCGCCCTTCAAGCTCAGCGATGCGTGCTTGCTGCTTGGCGATTGCCTGGCGCAGGAGGCTGGCCTCCGCCGTCGCGCGTCCCAGCAGCTCGAATAGCTTTGCGACCTCAATATCCATCATGATCTCCTAGGGTGTAAGTTGCGATCAGGACGCCATCGACGCGCAGATCGTGGAGGGGGTGCTGAGCGCTGAGGATTATCTCCTCCGATGTCGCCCAGAACGTGACCCACATCGACAGGCCAGCATCGTTGAGATAGCTGCAGGCGAAGGGCTTTAGCTGGCCGATGGGGGGGGGAGGATCATGAGTGAATATCCGGCCAGGCGATCACCGGCAGCGCTGCGACCACCTCGGCGGGCGTCGGCGCCGGGATTGTTCCGGCCTCGACCTCTGCCAGCATCGCATAGGCCGCCTGCCAGACCTGATCGCGCCAGGATATGAACGTGGCGACCTCGGCCGCCCATTGCGGCACGGTGCTGTTGGCATAGCCCGCCAGATGCGCCGCGCTGTTGTAGCTGCGGCTTTGAGCGATCGCCTCGACATGGGCGTCGATGACAGAGATGCAGGCCGCACGGAGAGCAGCGGATTGTTCGGCCGCGGCCCTGGAGTGCCCCCATCGAGTGGTCCAGTTTGAATGTTAATGCATGGTCGGCCTTTGGTCTATCGGGACGATGCTCTTCGGCGCTGGGGGCCGGTAGCCCAAAGAGCTGTGCGGTCT
>NZ_AUBS01000070.1 GCF_000429365.1 Pseudodonghicola xiamenensis DSM 18339
GAAAGAAGACTGCCCGGCTGCGCGGGTCAGGAACGAAACCCTGCGCACCACCCGGCACTACGGCCGGGCCTTCTGGAAGCGCTGGACGGGATACCACACCCGAAGCCGGATCGAGGCGAAGATGCGCTGCCTCAAAGCGTTCGGCGAACGGATCGCAGCGAGAGACCCCGACCGTCAAACCGCCGAAATCCACATCCGCATCGCACTTATGAACCGCTTCAATGCCCTCGGCACCGCCGAGATCGTCAGAGTGGCATGACACCAATGGGGAAAGGGGAAGTCACGCCTTAAGCCGGCGTTGCGCAACAACGCCCATAGGGTCCGACAATACCGTTCTTCTGGGAGAAAACTGTCAACTGTCGGGCCACCTTAAACTTCACAAAGATCGTGGAAATGTGAAGTTTCACGGCGAAAACCGTGGCAAGATGCAGGTGTATCTGAAGGGGAATGATTGCCGCCTGGAGTTCGGGGAACGATCCAAGTGCAACTCACTGTTTTTCGTAAATCTCGCCGAGGACGATTGCGTGGTGCAAATCGGTAACGATTGCCTGTTCTCATCGGTGCGGATGAGGCCGAGCGACAGCCATGAGATTCGCGATATCACCACCGGAGAGCGGATGAATCCTCCGCAGCCGATCACCGTGGGCAACCATGTCTGGATTGCCGAAGATGCGATCCTTCTGGGAGGAAGCGAAATTGGCGATGGTTCTGTGATCGGCGCGCGATCGCTGGTCAATGGAACGATTCCCGCCAACAGCCTGGCGGTAGGTGTTCCAGCACGGGCCGTCAGGAACAATATTCAATGGAAAGAGTGATTTTCCCCGGCACCGATCCTGATCTGTGCTGGTTATGCTTTGTCCGCGATGATGGCATGGACGCGGAATAATCTCGTTTAGGCGTCCCCGCCTGTAATGCGGCGTTCCCGGCCCGCACAGCGCCATGTTGCCGGCCCTCAGGGCGCGCATTTCCCCGGAATATGCGATATCAACCTCTCCGCGTCTCCGCGCAGCGACTTTGATCTGTATCCGATGGAAAATGGTGCACCTGAGAGGATTCGAACCTCTGGCCTCTGCCTTCGGAGGGCAGCGCTCTATCCAGCTGAGCTACAGGTGCCTGGTCCCCGGCGTATAGGACAAAGCGGCGTGGGCTGCAATCGCAAAAACTGCCTTTCGGGCCGGGAAGTTGCACACGATCTCAGCGACGGGTCCTATACGGTTGAAATCCTCGATGACAGGGGCGGGCGGGTAAGTGTCACGCGGTGTCGGATGGTGCGCCACAGCAAGGGTGCAAAAGCCGCGCCGCCTTGCGTCTTCCGCGATCTCGGCGATTCACCGCCCGTGTAGGCCGAGCCCGAAGGCAATTCGTCGCCGATTTCATCCCATGCCATCCCGGCCTCTTTTATCGGCATCCTAACCATGACCTAACCTCCGGGCGCGTTTGAAGCGCGTGTGTTAGAAGGAGTTCATGATGAAAGGTTTCATCGCCATATTGATTGCCGGAACGCTGGGGATGTCCTCGGGCGCCCTGGCCCAGTCCGCAGGTGGACAGCCCACGCCTCCGGCAGAATCGCAAACGCCGGCGGCCTCGGCCCCCGCTATGCTGGGCAACACCGGTTTGACCCAGGAACAAGCCATCGGAATCGGCATCGGCACTGTCCTGCTTGGTGTCGCGTTGAGCGACGACAACAGCAGCAGCACCACGACGGCTGGACATTGATCCGGCCGCAGTGACGCATCCCGGACAGGCGGCCAGACACTGCCTGTCCGACGCTGTCGCCGGAAAGTTTGGCCCGACAATGTGGGACCGCAATGCGGGACTGCGGCCTTGAGTGTGGTGTCAGCTCTGGCCGTTCAGCCGATCGCGGATTGCATCCAGGGTCTGGGTCAGCGCCGTGTGCACACCTCCGGCCTGCAACCCCTCGGTCATCTGAAGGCTGATGGTGCCCTGGGTGGCCAGCGCGTCGCGTTTACACGCCAATGCGCCCGGTTTGCGGGTCATCGCCGCCAAGAAGCCGGAGAAGAGTTGCGTTGTATAGAACTCGGCCTTCTCCGGCTCTCCGGTCTCGTGCCCCAGCCATTCCGCCCCCGTCGCCATGAGATCGAGAAGCCCCGGCACCATGGCGCAGATCGCGAAATGCATGTTGAGGGCGCGTTCGTCCGGCACTTCGAAAACGGTGTTCTCCGGTTCGAACAGCCGGTCCAGGATGTCACTGGAAGGATAGGCCGGCAATGGGCAGCCGCCCTGTTCCAGAAAGCCCAACGGGATGGTAATGGTGATGTCCCCGGCCGGGGCACAGAGCGTTTTGAGCCGGTCGAGAGAGATGCCTGCCATGACCGAGACGATACGCTGCCCGGGATGAAACCGGATGTCTTGCAGCACCTCTTCAGCCAGATGCGGCCGCAGGCAGAGGAACACCACCTCTGACCCGTCGACGACCTTCTGGTTGGGCGCCACCGCCACCCCGTGCCCGGCCTCGAGCGCAGCGGCGATCTCGGCATTGCGGTCCGAGACAGTGATGTCGTGGCCGGTGCGGGCCAGAAAGCGGACCATTGGCGCGGCGATATGCCCGGTGCCGAGAAAGCCGATCCGATACATGCCGTCCTGTACTCCTTTTCCTTTCGCTAGTGGGCATGCGCCCCCGAGCTGAAGGTTGAATCTCATCGAGACTAGCACCGCGAAACCTGCCGGAGGAACCGGGATTTCTTTATGGCAAACCAGGGTTACGCTCTGCGCATAGCCGGTCGTGGCAGCTGTCAGGCCTGCCGGTCGCGGGCCCCGTTTGGGGGCGTCCACCGGAGCCGGACCTCATCGGGGTGGGGGCAAACGATATGGCCTTGCAGCGCCATGACCGCATCTGTCTTGCCTGCCCGGCGAACCGGGGCGCAAGATCGATGGACTGCTGCCCCCGCCGGGAGAGAGCGGCCCGACGTAAACCTGATGCAGCTATCTGATGCAGCGACGGTTGGGGGAGGGGGCCAGCCCCCTCTTGGCCTTCGGCCAATTCACCCCCGCCGTATTGGACACGAGAAGAAGCGGGACGGAGATGAATGACACCATTCACGGCAATAGGATGCGGAGGAGCCAGGTCGAAGGGCGGATCTTTTCCAGCAACGGATTTACCTGCCCAGGTAGCGGTCGCGGTGTGGCGCGAATTGCCGGGGATCGGGCGCCTTGGCCACGGTGCCGATCGCTTTTCTCGATGTCGCCGAAACGAGCTGCGGGCGCGATGTTCGGCGATGGCATGTCTAGCAGGCTGCTGAAATAGTTGGGCCTCGACGCCGATTGCAGAACATGCTTGACCCGCTGCGGATCAATGGCGGAGACAGGTATGCGCGGAGCAGACGAGACGAGCGGATCGCTGTTCAGTTATGTCGATCTCGAAGAGCGGGTTCCCGCCCGGCAGGTAGTGCCCGGAGAGATGGTGTAAGAGCGCCGATCTTCGGAGAGGTCCGAGGCTGATCAGGTCGCCACGGCGGACAGCCTGACGGTTGTAGTGTCGGTGACACACGCCAGGCTTTCAAGAGACATGTATCTCCGTGCAACCGTCGATTCGTCATTGGCCTCGAGCATCAGCGCGCCGACGAGGCGGAGGATTGCCTCGTCGTTCGGGAAGATGCCGATGACGTCGGACCTGCGCTTGATCTCCCGGTTCACCCGCTCCAGTGGGTTCGTCGACGCGATCTGGGCCCAATGCTCACGCGGAAAATCCATGTAGGCGAGGACGTCGTCGCGCGAGGCGTCCATGAGGGCGCCGAGCCTCGCCTGCTTCTCGCGCAGCGCGTCAGCCACGGCCTTCCACTGGGCTTCGGCATCCGCCTTGTTTTCCTGGACGAAGATCGTCTTCAGCATTGCCGCCACTGCCGTGCGCTGCTTGATCGAAGCATGGGCAAGCGCGTTTCTCATCCAGTGAACGCGACATCGCTGGTGCGTCGCGTTGAACACCCGCCGCGCGGCAGCCCGCAGCCCCTTGTGGTCATCTGAGACCACCAGCTTCACGCCGCGCAGGCCACGGTCGGCGAGAGAGCGCAGGAAGTCGGTCCAGAACGTTTCTGCTTCGGACGGACCGGTGGCGACGCCGAGAACCTCGCGCTTGCCGTCCTCGTTCACAGCTACCGCTATTATCACGGCGCGGCTGATGATCCGCCCGCTCTCGCGCACTTTCACATAGGTCGCGTCGAGCCAGAGATAGGGCCAGGCGCCTTCGAGCGGCCGGGAGAGGAATGCATTCACCCGCTCGTCGATTTCGACACAAGGGCAACTGACTTGGCTCTTCGACATGCCGCCAGCGCCCATCGCCTTCACCAGATCGTCTACGGAGCGCGTGGAGCCCGTGGACGTAAGCCTCCTGGATCACCGCCACCAGCGCCGTCTCAGCCGTCCGTCGCGGCTCCAGGAAGCTGGGCAAGTAGCTCCCCTTTCTCAGCCGCGGGATTTCCAGCGTGATCCGCCCGGCACGAGTGTCCCAGTCGCGGTCCCGGTAACCGTTCCGCGAAACCTCCCGCAGGGGAGAGCGAACGCCCTTCCCGGCACCGGTTCGCGCCTCGACCTCCACGTCCATGATCCGCTCGGCCGTGAAGGCCAGCATCTCGCGCACGAGATCGCCATCGGCCTGCTTCTCAACCAGCTCAATCAGCGTCATTCCGTCATCGGTCATCGTCATCTCCGTTCTTGGTTCAAGGTCTCGCAACCCGAACCTTCTCGAAGATCGGCCGTGGCCGCCAGCGTCACACCCGGCCGAGCGCTGCGCTACACCGGAGGCTCCGCGCGCGGCCTCCTACACCAAGCGTTGGGACATTACCCGCCCGGCATCCGCTGTGCAGGATCCGGCGGGTCGTCAATGACGCCTTGGCGAGCCTCGATGGCGGGTTCGATCGGCTCTATGCCGATTTCGGCCGCCCCTCCATCGCGCCGGAACGGCTGATCCGTGCGAGCCTGCTGCAAATCCTGTTCTCGGTCCGCGTAGCGCCGGAGGCGTGCCTTCGGCACGACATGGCAACTGATGGAGCAGATGGATTATAACCTGCTGTTCCGATGGTTCGTGAGTCTTGGCGTCGACGATGCTGTCTGGGTCCCGACGGTGTTCACGAAGAACCGCGACCGGCTGCTG
>NZ_AUBS01000071.1 GCF_000429365.1 Pseudodonghicola xiamenensis DSM 18339
CAGATGACCGGATTTTCCTCGCAGGCGCATTTCTCCGACGCCTTCCGCAAGCTCTTCGGCACGGCCCCCTCGGTCCTGCGAAAACCCGAAGGCCCGGCATAAGCCGGGCCTTGCGTAGCACCGCCAGGGATCAGCGGTAGGCGTTTTGGGTGTTGTGGGTCATATATCGAGTGTGTTGTCCTTTTCCCATTTAGAGAAGTGGGAGACGAATGCGTTCCATTCGGAGTGTTTCATCTTGATGTAGGAGGCCGAGAAGTCGTTGCCCATCATGGTCTTGAGGCCGCTGTCGGCGTCGAAGGCGCGGATGGCGTCGAGCATGTTGAGCGGCAGGCGCGGGGCGCCTTCGATCCTGTGGCCCTCGGCATACATGTCGATGTCATGGCGCGGGCCGGGATCGGCCTTGGAGCGGATGCCCGAGAGGCCGGCGGCGATGATCACCGCCTGCAGCAGATAGGGGTTCACCGCGCCGTCGGGCAGCCGCAGCTCGAACCGGCCGGGGCCGGGCACCCGCACCATATGGGTGCGGTTGTTGCCGGTCCAGGTGACGGTATTGGGCGCCCAGGTCGCCCCCGACATGGTGCGCGGCGCGTTGATCCGCTTGTAGCTGTTCACCGTCGGATTGGTGATCGCCGCCAGCGCCTCGGCATGTTTCATGATCCCGCCCAGGAAATACCCGCCCTGTTCGGACAGGCCCACCTCGCCGATCTGGCCGCCGGCATTGCCGGCGAAGGCATTGGTCCTGCCGTCCGGATCCCAGACCGAGACATGCGCATGGCAGCCGTTGCCTGTCAGCCCCTCGATCGGCTTCGGCATGAAGGTGGCGCGCAGCCCATGCGCCTCGGCCACCGATTTCACCATGAACTTGAAGAAGCTGTGGCGATCCGCCGTCACCAGCGCGTCGTCGAAGGCCCAGTTCATCTCGAACTGGCCATTGGCATCCTCGTGATCGTTCTGATACGGGCCCCAGCCAAGCCCCAGCATGTAATCGCAGATCTCGGCGATCACGTCATAGCGGCGCATCACCGCCTGCTGATCATAGCAGGGTTTCGCCGCCGTATCGAAGGGATCGGAGATCTGATCCCCCTCCGGCGTCAGCAGGAAGAATTCCGCCTCGATCCCGGTCTTCACCCGCAGCCCCTCGGCCGCCGCCTGCGCCACCAGCGCCTTCAACACATTGCGCGGCGCCTGTTCCACCGGCGCCCCGGCCATCACGCAATCGGCCGCGACCCAGGCCACCTCGGGCTTCCACGGCAACTGGATCGCCGATGCCGCATCCGGCACCGCCAGCATGTCGGGATGCGCCGGCGTCAGATCCAGCCAGGTCGCGAAGCCGGCAAACCCCGCCCCCTCTGCTTCCATATCCGCCACCGCCTGCGCCGGCACCAGCTTCGCCCGCTGGCCCCCGAACAGATCGGTGTAGGAGATCATGAAGTATTTGACGCCCTTTTCCTCGGCGAATGCGGCAAGTTTGCTCATTTGTCTTTCCTATTCCCTGTCGGTGAAAGAGGGGCCCGCGGCCCCTCTTCTCGGGCCTTCACAGCCCCGTTTTCCCCGGGAACCAATCGGTCCCCGCCAGTGGCACCCGCGCCATGGCCGCCGCCTCCAGCGTCAGCGCGCACAGATCCTCGGGCTCCAGGTTGTGGACATGGTTGTGGCCGCAGGCCCGGGCGATGGTCTGGCATTCCAGCGTCATCACATTGAGGTAATTGCGCAGCTTGCGCCCCGCCGCCTCCGGATCCAGCCGCTGCATCAGCTCGGGGTCCTGGGTCGTGATCCCCGCCGGGTCCCGCCCCTCGTGCCAGTCGTCATAGGCCCCGGCGGTCGAGCCCAGCTTGCGATACTCCGCCTCCCATTTCGGATCGTTGTCGCCGATCGCCACCAGCGCCGCCGTGCCGATCGACACCGCATCCGCCCCCAGCGCCAGCGCCTTGGCCACATCGGCACCGCTGCGGATACCGCCAGAGACCACCAGCTGCACCTCCCGGTGCATCCCCAGATCCTGCAGCGCCTGCACCGCCGGCCGGATGCAGGCCAGCGTCGGCTGACCCACATGTTCGATGAACACGTCCTGCGTCGCCGCCGTGCCCCCCTGCATGCCGTCCAGCACCACCACGTCGGCCCCGGCCTTCACCGCCAGCGCCACGTCGTAATAGGGCCGCGCGCCACCGACCTTGATATAGATCGGCTTTTCCCAATTGGTGATCTCGCGCAGCTCGAGGATCTTGATCTCCAGATCGTCCGGACCGGTCCAGTCAGGATGCCGGCAGGCCGAGCGCTGGTCGATCCCCACCGGCAGATCGCGCATCCCCGCGACACGTTCGGTGATCTTCTGACCCAAGAGCATGCCGCCGCCGCCCGGCTTGGCGCCCTGCCCCACCACGATCTCGATCGCGTCGGCCCGGCGCAGATCGTCCGGGTTCATCCCGTAGCGCGACGGCAGATATTGATAGACCAGCTTCTCGGAATGGCCGCGCTCCTCCTCGGTCATGCCGCCGTCGCCGGTGGTGGTCGAGGTCCCCGCCATCGTCGCGCCGCGTCCCAGCGCCTCCTTGGCGTGGCCCGACAGCGCCCCGAAGGACATCCCGGCGATGGTGATCGGGATCTTCAGCTCGATCGGCTTCTTCGCGAAGCGCGTCCCCAGCGTCACCGAAGTGTCGCATTTCTCGCGATAGCCCTCCAGCGGATAACGCGACATCGAGGCGCCCAGGAACAGCAGGTCGTCAAAATGCGGCACCCGCCGCTTGGCGCCGCCGCCGCGGATGTCGTAAATGCCCGTCGCCGCCGCCCGGCGGATCTCGGAATTGATCTCCCTGGAGAAGGTCCAGCTCTGGCGCGGGTCGGTCTGCGGTGTCTTGTCCATGTCGCGCTCCTCAGTATTCGTCGGCGTGGTCGATGTTGAAGTTGTAGAGCCGGCGGGCAGAGCCATAGCGCCGGAACTCTTCCGGCCTGGCCGCCGCCCCGGCCTTGTCGAGAAGCACCTTCAGCAGCTCGAGATGCTCCGGCCGCATCTCCTTCTCGATGCAGTCGGCGCCCAGAGATTTCACCGTGCCGCGCACGAACAGCCGCGCCTCGTAAAGCGAATCCCCCAGCGCGTCGCCGGCATCCCCCAGCACCACCAGATTGCCCTTCTGCGCCATGAAGGCCGACATATGGCCGATGTTGCCATGCACCACGATGTCGATCCCCTTCATCGAGATGCCGCAGCGCGACGAGGCATTGCCCTTGATGTTCAAAAGCCCGCCATGCCCGGTGGCACCGGCATATTGCGAGGCATCGCCCTCGATGGTCACCACACCGGACATCATGTTCTCGGCAACCCCCGGCCCGGCAGAGCCCTCGACCGTGACCGAGGCCTCCTTGTTCATGCCGGCGCAATAATAGCCGGCCGACCCCTTCACCCTCACCTCGAGCGGCCCGTCGAGCCCCACCGCCACCGCATGGGCGCCGCGCGGATTGGCGATCTCATAGGCCGTGTTGGCCTGGGCTTTCGCCGCAGCCTGCAGCCGGCTGTTGACCTCCCGCAGCTCCGTGGTGGCCATATCGAGCACCGTCTTCTCAAATGTCATCGTCATTGGCTCAACGCTCCCAGAAATAGACGGTGGCCGGCTCGGGTTCCCAGACCCGGGCCGTCTCGATCCCCGGAAGATCCGCAAAGGCGCGGTATTCCGAGGCGAAGGCGACGTAATCCTCGGTCTCGGCCATCACCGCCGGCTTGCAGGCGATCGGGTCGCGCACCACGCCAAAACCGGTCTTGGTGCCGGTCACGAAGGTGAAGAACCCGTCGAGATCCTCGATCGTGCCCTCCAGCGCCTCGCCCAGGCTCGCCCCCTCGGCAATCCGCGACGAGATATAGGCCGCCCCAACCTCGGTGTCGTTTTCCGACCGGGTGAACACGCCTTTCTTCGCCAGCCTGCGCCGCATCTGATTGTGGTTCGACAAAGAGCCATTGTGCACCAGGCACTGGTCGTCGGCGGTGGAGAACGGATGCGCCCCCATCGTCGTCACCGCGGATTCCGTCGCCATCCGGGTGTGGCCGATGCCATGAGAGCCCCCCATAGCACGCAGACCGAAACGGGCCGCCACATCCTTCGGCAGCCCGACTTCCTTGTAAATCTCCATCGAGGCGCCAGAGCCCATGATCCGCAGACCCTGCGCTTCCAGCTCTGCGATGGCCGCCTTCTCCACCGCCGCCGGCAGGGTCAGGACCGCATGGGTGTCGACCACCTTGATCGTCACCGGCGCGTCAACCGCGGCACAGATCGCAGCGTCGAGATCGGCGAATGCCTCCGCCGGCCTATCCGATTGCACGGTGATCTTCACCATGCCCTCGGCCTCATCGCCATAGATCGCGATCCCGGCGCTGTCCGGGCCCCGGTCGGTCATGGTGATCAGCATATCGGTGAGCAGATCGCCCAGCCGCGGGCGCAGCGCCTCCTGCTTCAGGAACAGGCCTACAATGCCACACATAGGTTCCTCCTTAGTGGTCGTCTTCGGCGTCGCAGCGCCGTCGAGACATCACTAAAGGGAAACCTATTTTCCCATCAAGAAAGTTTTGCGCCTACCTGGAAAAAATCCTCACCAACAGGAAAGATGCCTGTTTTTCACGCAAACCTCGCGCAAAACCGCCCCCCCCCCGCAACCAGCCTCCCTCCTCATCGCGCCTGCGGATAGGTGATGATCGACAGATACCGCGCCGGAAGCTCCAAAATCTCCTCAGGCCCATGCGGCGCATCCGCATCGAACAAAAGCGCATCCCCCGGCTCCAGCAGATACAGCATCTCTCCGTGACGATAGCTCACCCGACCCTCCAGAAAATACAACAGCTCTATCCCCTCATGCTGAAACGCAGGAAATCTATCGCTCTCACTGTCCAAAACTATCAAATATGGCTCTACAACTACTCC
>NZ_AUBS01000072.1 GCF_000429365.1 Pseudodonghicola xiamenensis DSM 18339
TTATAATCCATCTGCTCCATCAGTTGCCATGTCGTGCCGAAGGCACGCCTCCGGCGCTACGCGGACCGAGAACAGGATTTGCAGCAGGCTCGCACGGATCAGCCGTTCCGGCGCGAAGGAGGGGCGGCCGAAATCGGCATAGAGCCGATCGAACCCGCCATCGAGGCTCGCCAAGGCGTCATTGACGACCCGCCGGATCCTGCACAGCGGATGCCGGGCGGGGACCCGCTCTTCGAGATCGACATAACTGAACAGCGATCCGCTCGTCTCGTCCGCTCCGCGCATGCCTGTCTCCGCCATTGATCCGCAGCAGGTCAAGCATGTTCTGCAATCGGCGTCGAGGCCCAGCTATTTCAGCAGCCTGCTAGGCACTGTCGGGCTTCATTCGCTGCCTGGCAGAAGGAGAAGCAGCGGTTCCGGCAGCACGCTGCAAATTTAGAATACGAACTCACATAATGTGCAGACTTACCCGGAAGCACGCGCCCAGGAAGCAAAGTGCTCCACTTCTGCGAAACGCGGGTGATCCCGGCGGCTCACCGCCCAAAATGTTCTGGCAGGCAATTCCGTTTCAGACAGGCGCACCAAGTGACCGGCTGCAACGGCGGAGGTGGCCAATACGCTGGAGGCCAGTACTACACCTTGACCTGCAAGCGCCGCGTCGATGGCATTGATTTCCTCGGAAAAGTGTTGGGTGATCTCCGGCGCGGCCCCTCCAAGCCCGGCTGCGTGGGACCAGCGCTGCCAGCTGGGCGGCGCTTCCACGCCACAATTCCAGCGGTATTGGATCAGCGGCAGGCGCAGAACACCGGGGTCGTCGTTGACCGGTGTCCGGCGCAGCAGGTCCGGCGAGCAGAGCGGGATCAGCCTATCTTCAAACAGCGGCAGCCATTGGTCTTCTGGCTCTGGCTGGGCTGCGTAGCGAACCGCAAAGTCGACATCGCTGCCGGACAGGTCCACCGGCCTGTTATCGGCTTCGACTTTAAGATTGAGCCCGGCCTCGCTGCGCAGTGCAGGCAGGCGCCGTATGAGCCAGAGGCTGGCGAACGCCACGGTGACGGATACCGTCAACGGGCGGTCCGTATCCGGCTGCGAAATCTTGGCAATGGCGCTGGCCATGCGGTCGAAACTCTCGCGCAGCACCGGGTATAATCCCGCTCCTTCCGACGTGAGGCGGATAGGGCGCGGATAGCGGTGAAAAAGTTTGACCTCCAAAATCTCTTCCAACTGGCGGATCTGGTGACTGATCGCGGTCGGCGTCAGGTGAAGCTCAGCGGCGGCACGGGCGAAATGCAGATGCCGAGCGGCGGCTTCAAAAGCGCGGAGCGCGTGGAGCGGTGGCAGGCGCCGCATCGGTTCTATCCTTTCTGTTCTGATTGGAGGTCAGATGATTCCCATTCAACTAGGCCATGAAAAATTCGCTTTCGCCAGAGGGTTGGTCGCTTGGTAGGTGAAACGTGAAATGCATGAACACAGGAGATTTTCCATGGCCACTCTGTTGCGGATTGATGCAAGCGCCCAGCTTGAAGAACGTTCCCTGACACGACATCTGACCGGGCTGTTCACCCGGACATTTTTGACCAACGCATCGGAAACGCAGGTGATCACCCGCGATGTCGGGCAGAAGCCTATTCCGGCAATCGACCATCAGTTCATCCATGCCGCCTTTACCCCGCCCGAGGAACGCGAGCCGTGGATGAACGAACGTCTGGCGCTGTCCGACGAACTTGTCGATGAGGTGGTCGCAGCGGATATCCTCGTTCTGGGGGCACCGATGTACAACTACGGGATGCCGACTGCCCTGAAAGGTTGGATCGACCACATTGCGCGGATCGGCAAGACCTTTTCCTTTGATCTGGCCCGTGGCGACACGCCGATCGAGCCGACCCTGTCGGGCAAACGGCTGGTGGTGCTGTCGTCGCGCGGTGAATTCGGCTTTGCTCCGGGTGGTGTTCGGGCGCATCTTAACGCGCTTGACCCGGCGCTGGCAGCCTGTGCGCATTACTTTGGCGTCGCGCGGAATGACATCGAGACGGTCGCCATCGAATATCAAGAGTTCAAGGACGACCGTTACCGGGCGTCGGTTGAAGCGGCTGAAGCCCGCACGCGCGAACTGGCCGCGAAACTGGCCGTTGCGGAGGCGCAGGCAACCTGAGACATCAGTCTCAAACGGCTAAGTCAAGTGGCGCTGATGTGGAGAAGCGTACTCATTCCACGCCGGTCAAGGGGATATTGAAGCGCAGGGCACTGGCGAGCATCCCTTGGCGAAAATAGAAGCGATGGCCCAAGGCGTTCGACAACGGGGTATCGAGGCTCAGCCGGCCACAGCCCACCGCCCGACCGATCTCCTGCACATGTTCCAGCAGGCGCTGACCAAGACCGCTTCTGCGATGGCTTTGATCCGTCACGAGATCGTCGAGGTAGATATGCCGCCCTTGTATCAGGTTCTCCTGAAACCGGTATCCAGCCAACGCCACGGGCTGGCCGCCTTCGTGGATCGCAAGCAGCCGGTAGCCTTCGGCGCTCTGGCTTTGCCAATGGGCCACGAATTCGGCGGCGCTCCCAAGATGCGGGCGGAGCTGCCGCATGAGTTCGAAACAGGCGGCGACGGTGGCGGCATCCTCGACCGGAACGATCTTGCTCATCAGGCCGCCGCCGGGGTCAGGGTGGGAAAATGCAGCGCTCCGGCAATGCGGTTCCAGGCGTTGATATTGGCAATCGCGACGGTCAGATTGACCTGCTCGGACGCGTCGAAGGCCGTATCGAGCGCTGTACGTGTCTCTGCGGGCAGGGCGGCTGTCGGCGTCAGGGTGACATGTTCGGCCCAGGCGAGCGCGGCGCGGTCCCGAGCGCTGTAGACGGGGCTGTCGTGCCAGGTCGGCAGCAGGTCGAGCTTTGCCGCATCCACGCCCGCGCGTCGCGCCACGCTCAGGTGCAGTTCGATGCAGAAGGCGCAGGCGTTTATCTGGGAAACGCGTAGTTTTACCAATTCGGTTAGGGCTTTCTCGAGCCCGGAGGCATCGACCGCCTTGCTCATGGCCAGGAGCGCAGCCAGCGCTGCGGGATGGTCCCGCTCGAAATCTGAATAGGTCATGTTTCGGTCGGTTTTCATCTTGGACAAGATCTTCATTAATTCTATTGTCAGAGCCCTGACAATAATATCAGAGTTCTGACAATGAGCAAGGCGGCAAAGGTTCTTCCGGGCGAAGGTACGGGCAAGCGCGGACCGGACGGCTACTTGGGCTATCTTCTGCGCCAGGCGGCGAACGGCTATCGGCATCGAGTGGAAACCTCTCTGCGCGAGACCGGGCTGACGCAACCGCAATTCGCCGCACTGACCATGTTGGACGCCTATCCCGAACATTCGAGCGCCGATCTGGCGCGGATTGCGCTGCTGACCCCGCAGACGATGAGCACAATCCTGCAGAATCTCGAAAATGCGGCGCTCATCCGACGCCACCCGCATCAGGAGCATGGGCGGAAGCGGCGAATCGAGCTGACAGATGCAGGGCGACAGGTTCTTGTCCGGGCAAAAAGGCTGGTATACGCGCTCGAAATCGAATTGGCGGAAGGGTTCTCTGAGGAGGAGCAACTCACGGTCCGCCGTTGGCTGGTCGCGGCGGGACGGCGAAGCTTTGAGGAAGGCGCCAACAAACCGTGACTTTTGCATCCCGTAAGTGAGTGCTTTAACAGGCTGCTGAAATAGTTGGGCCTCGACGCCGATTGCAGAACATGCTTGACCTGCTGCGGATCAATGGCGGAGACAGGCATGCGCGGAGCGGACGAGACGAGCGGATCGCTGTTCAGTTATGTCGATCTCGAAGAGCGGGTCCCCGCCCGGCATCCGCTGTGCAGGATCCGGCGGGTCGTCAATGACGCCTTGGCGAGCCTCGATGGCGGGTTCGATCGGCTCTATGCCGATTTCGGCCGCCCCTCCATCGCGCCGGAACGGCTGATCCGTGCGAGCCTGCTGCAAATCCTGTTCTCGGTCCGCGTAGCGCCGGAGGCGTGCCTTCGGCACGACATGGCAACTGATGGAGCAGATGGATTATAATTTGTTGATGGTTCGTGAGTCTCGGCGTCGACGATTCTGTCTGGGTCCCGACGGTGTTCACGAAGAACCGCGATCGGCTGCTGACGACAGACATGTTCCGCAAGATCATGGCCGCCATCCTGGCGCATCGGGAGGTGGCGCCGCTGCTGTCGGACGATCATTTCCCGGTGGATGGCACCTTGGCAAAGGCCTGGGCCTCGATGAAGCGCTTTCAGCCGAAGGACGATGTGGCGCCCGACCGGGACGATGATCCCGGCGCCCCGCCGGATGGCGGTGTGCCGCCCGCATCTGGCCCTGACCGATCCACCGCCGAGCCCGAACCTATGGTCCGCCCCACACGCCGCAACCGCAATGCCGAAGTCGATTTCCGTGGCGAGCGGCGATCGAACGCGACCCATGCCTCAGT
>NZ_AUBS01000073.1 GCF_000429365.1 Pseudodonghicola xiamenensis DSM 18339
CGTCGGGGACTTCTTGCCGGCGAAGTGGATGGTGTGGGACGGCTCTGTTGCACAAATCGGGTGAGGGATTCATCTCGCGAATCCAGGGTGGTAGCTGGGATGCATGAGCAGACCCATACCCCCGACCTACAAGACCAGGAACTGGCCAGCCTACAATGAAGCACTCAAGCGCCGGGGCTCGCTGACGATCTGGTTTGACCCCGAGATGAGCTGGGATGCCGCGCCGACAGGCAGGCGTGGCCGCCAGCAGACCTACAGAGATGCCGCTATCCAGACGTGCCTCTCGATGAAAGTGCTGTTCGGCATGGCGCTCCGGCAGACGACCGGGGTCGTCGAGAGCCTGCTACGGCTGGTCGGCCTGAACTGGACGGTGCCCGACTTCAGCACGCTATCTCGCCGCCAGAAGACCTTGGCCGTGAACATCCCCTACCGGGGGTCTGTTCCGGCTGAGTGCAGGATGACACCCTAAGCGGCTAGGACACGTTTCCCGTTGTCCCTGAGTTCACCGTTTGGGCCGACATATCTGTAGATGGTGACGGGTTTGACGCCGAGCTCTGCGGCGAGCTGCGCGACGGATGTATCGCGGTTCGACATGGCCGCCTGCGCGAGGCGCACCTGGGCTTTGGTCAGCGCGAACTTTCGGCCGCCTTTTCGCCCTCTGGCGCGGGCGGCCTTGAGACCGGCAACCGTGCGCTCCCGGATCAACTCACGTTCAAATTCCGCCAAGGCGGCGAAGATGCCGAATATCAACCGCCCTGCTGCGGTGGTGGTGTCGATCTGCGCACCCTGTCCGGTAAGGACGCGCAGGCCGATCTCTCGATCCGTCAGTTCTTGTACGATTGTCACGAGGTGACGGAGATCACGACCTAGCCGGTCGAGCTTCCAGACAACGAGGACATCGCCTTTGCGCAGCGCCTTGAGGCATGCGTCAAGGCCTGGACGGGTGTCCCGTTTTCCAGAGGCCTGATCTTCGTAGATCCCATCGGCTCCCACCCCTGCCTCGATCAGGGCGTCTCGTTGCAGGTCGAGGGATTGGCTGCCATCGGCTTTTGAGACGCGGGCATATCCGATGAGCATGGTTTGTCCTCAGGTAGCGGAGCGGTAGGACATCGTCATATCTTAAACGATCGTTTGGGATGCGGTCCGGGACAAGCTTGTATTTCCAGCGCCCGCTACATCCTATTCTCTATCTAAATCAAAGGTACACAAACGCCCTTCAGAAAGCAAAAAGAACTATGGCGCATCGCACCATCATGACCGCACGCCAACGCGCGGCGTTGTTCGACCTCGCCACCGACGAGGCCAGCATCCTCTTCCACTACACTTTGTCCGATGATGACCTCGAACACATCAATGAGCGCAGGCGTCCAGAGAACCGCTTCGGCTTTGCCTTGCAGTTATGCGCTCTACGGCACCCAGGCCGTCTACTTTCTGCGGGCGAGGTAATCCCCGAGCCGATCGTCCGGTTTATCGGAGTTCAATTGGGCATGACGGGGGATGAGCTTCTGCCATATGCAGCCCGTCGTCAGACCCGGCAGCAGCACCTCCATGCCCTCCGCCAACTCTACGGGTTCAAGATGTTCTCTGGGCGCCGTGCCCGGGAACTGAAAGCTTGGCTGTCATGCGAGGCGGAGGTGGCAACGTCCAACCACGATCTGGCCCGCCGTCTTGTCGAAGAGTGCCGCCGGACCCAGACGATCCTGCCGGGCGTGTCCGTGATCGAGCGCCTCTGCGCGGATGCGCTCGTGGCGGCGGAACGCCGGATCGAAAGTGCCATCGTGAACCGGCTGGATGAGGATAGAAAGACCCGCCTGGACAACCTGCTCACGGAGTTGGTCGACGGCACGGTCAGCCGGTTCGTCTGGCTGCGCCAATTCGAGGTTGGTCAGAACTCGGCCGATGTTGGCCGCCTCCTCGATCGGCTGGAGGTTCTGCGGGATCTGAACATCTCGCCAGATATCCTCGCGGGCATTCCACCCCATCGGGTGACCCGCCTGCGGCGTCAGGGCGAACGCTACTTTGCCGATGGTCTGCGTGACATCAGCAGCGACCGCCGCCAGGCCATTCTCGCGGTTTGTGCCGTTGAGTGGTGTGCCGCGATTTCCGACGCGGTGGTCGAGACCCATGACCGTATCGTCGGCAAAACCTGGCAGGGCGCGAGGAAGCTTTGTGACGCCAAAATTACGGACGCAAAGACAGCGATGCAGGACACCCTGCGCGCCTTCAAATCTCTCGGATTGGCCCTGCTGGACGCCAGAAGCGATGGGGCTTCCCTGGATCAGGCGACAGAGCTGGCCTGCGGATGGGATCGGCTCGAAGGGCTAGTTGCCACCGCCGCCGAGTTGACGGACACGATGGCCGCTGACCCCTTGGCCCATGTTGGCCAGGGCTATCATCGGTTCCGGCGCTATGCCCCGCGCATGCTGCGCGTTCTCGACATCGAGGCGGCGGATGTCGCGGCGCCCTTGCTGCACGCCAGTACGCTGATCGCAGACGACGAGAAACCAGAAACATGGCCGGTGGGCTTCCTGCGTCGTGGCTCGAAATGGCATCGCCATCTGAACGCGCAGGAGGAGGACGGCCACCGGCTCTGGGAAGTGGCGGTGTTGTTCCATCTGCGGGATGCGTTCCGCTCCGGCGATATCTGGCTCTCCCAATCCCGGCGCTACGGTGATCTGAAACAGGCCCTGGTTCCCGCTGAGGCGGTGAAGGACGCACCAAGACTGGCGGTGCCGCTCGATCCGGAAGCCTGGCTTGCCGACCGCAAGGCGCGCATGACCGAAGGGCTGGCGCGACTGGCAAAGGCGGCCCGCGCAGGGGCCATTCCGGGCGGGTCGATCGAGAACGGCGTCTTGAAGATCGAGCGCCTGAGCGCGGCGGTTCCCGAAGAGGCGGACGAGCTGGTGCTCGATCTCTACGACAGGCTGCCCGCCATACGGATCACCGAGCTGATGCAGGAAGTCGATGCGGATATCGGGTTCACGGAGACCTTCACCCATCTGCATACCGGCGCGCCCTGCAAGGATCAGATCGGGATGTTGACCGTGCTGCTGGCTGAAGGCCTGAACCTCGGTCTCAGCAAGATGGCAGAGGCGACCAGCACACACGACTACTTCCAGCTCTCCCGCCTGTCCCGCTGGCACGTGGAGAGCGATGCAATCAACCAGGCCCTCGCCATGGTGATTGAGGCACAAGCCCGGCTGCCCATGGCCCAGTTTTGGGGTGGCGGCGTCACCGCGTCCAGTGACGGGCAATTCTTCCCCGCCGCCCGGCAGGGCGAAGCCATGAACCTCATCAACGCGAAATACGGCTCCGAGCCGGGCCTCAAGGCCTATACCCATGTCTCCGACCAGTTCGGCCCCTTTGCCACCCAGAACATTCCGGCCACCGTCAGCGAAGCGCCCTACATCCTGGACGGGCTGCTGATGAACGAGGCCGGGCGGAATATCTCGGAGCAGTATGCCGACACCGGTGGCTTTACAGACCAGGTCTTTGCCGTGACCGCGCTGCTGTCCTACCGGTTCATCCCGCGCATCCGGGATCTGCCGTCAACGCGGCTCTATCTCTTTGATCCCGCCACCGCGCCGAACGCGTTGCGCGGCTTGATCGGCGGCAAGATCCGCGAAGGCGTCATCGTCCAGAACTGGCCGGGCGTCCTGCGTGCCATGGCCACCATGGCGACGGGCGTCCTGCCGCCCAGTCAGCTGCTCAAGAAGTTCGCCGCCTATCCCCGTCAGCACGAGCTGGCCGTGGCGCTCCGCGAAATCGGCCGCATCGAGCGCACGCTGTTCATCATCGAGTGGCTGCTCGACGCCGACATGCAGCGCCGGGCCCAGGTCGGGCTAAACAAGGGCGAGGCGCACCACGCCTTGAAAAACGCCCTGCGCATCGGGCGGCAGGGTGAAATCCGGGATCGAACGGCTGAGGGCCAGCACTACCGCATGGCAGGCCTCAACCTGCTCGCCGCCATCATCATCTATTGGAACACCAAGCACCTCGGTCAGGCCGTGACCGCGCGGCGGCGGGCCGGTCTGAATTGCGAGCCCGATCTGCTGGCGCACATCTCACCGCTTGGCTGGGCCCACATCCTGCTCACTGGCGAATACAGGTGGCGGCAGAAAACCGGGGCCGGCTTGTGAAGTAATCACCCCTATATCTTGCCACCGTCACAGTCGCACCACGATCATTGCCACCACGAAGACCACCACAGTGCTCAAAATGGGGAAGAAGGTCGGGAACGAGACCCTTAGGGTGTCATCCTGCACTCAGCCGGAACAGACCCCTCTGGACGAGGTCGTCATCTCGATCCGCGGCAGGAAACACTGGCTCTGGCGGGCCTTGGATGCCAACGGCGACACGCTCGACATCCTCGTGCAAA
>NZ_AUBS01000074.1 GCF_000429365.1 Pseudodonghicola xiamenensis DSM 18339
CGGCAACGCTCTCCTCCTCCCTGCGTTGCCGGCCACTCCAACCCCCGAAATGGGGAAACGACATAACCGAATACATCGGGCGCTCTCCTCCTCCCTGCGCTCGATGTTACAAGAGAACGGCGGCACCTCTCCTCCTCCCTGGTGCCGCCGTTTTCGTTTTTCCCGTTTGTCATCCGCCATCATGATCGTCGCCGACCAGCCCCACCGCGCCGAGCCGGCGCAGGCAGATCGTCTGCGCAATGCTGCAATGCCCGCAGGTGATCACAAAACAGCGCCACCGATGGCGAGGTCGCGGCCAAAGGCGCCGCACGGCATTCCGCCGCCTGCGCCGCCGCAGCTTCGGAACAGTCCTCGGGCAGGGTCATCAGCCATTCAAGAAAGCCCATCCGCGCGGCAACCTGGCCATCGGCTTCGGGCGGCAGATCGCGCAATGCCAGCAAGATCCCCGATAGCATCATCGCCCTGCGTCCCATGGATCGGGATTACACTTCATCTTCGTTCCTTTCTCCGCCGCGCCCCGCGGCAGATGCAATATGCACGGGTACGAAGAAAGGCCTGCGGGATCCGTCGCCCGCACCGCCCAGGATCGCCGCCCGCGATTTGACGTTATGCAAGGCTGGCTTCCGGACTTGGACAATGGGGGGCCCGCGGCCCTGTTCCGACCCTTCCCGAAAGCAGGCGCTTTCAGTGGTTTTGCCGGAATTTCCCGATCCTTACCGTTGCGGGGGCAGTGCCGGTCTTGCACCGGCTTCCCAATTCTCCCCCCGAAGGGGGCACCTCACGACAGAAAGAGTACAGGATCGCGACCCGATGCACCAGCGAACCGCGGCCCGCGTCGCTTTTGCGCAGTCAGAACGGGATATCATCGCTGGCCGAGAGGAAGCGACCGACCACCTTCTTCGGCCCGGCTTTCTCGAAATCGACATCAAGCTTGTCACCTTCGATCCCGGTCACCGTGCCATAGCCGAATTTCTGGTGAAACACCCTTTCCCCCACGGTGAAGCTGGAGACAGCAGTCGCGTCGATCACCGTGTTGCGACTTTCGCGCGGTTGCGACGTACCACGTTCGCCGGCCCGGGCCTGCATCCGCTTCCAGCCGGGAGAATTATAGACATTCGCCTCGGACGCCCGGGTTTCGATCGTCCCGCGTACCGCGCTGGCCGGGGCCGCCGCCGCGCCATATCCACCACCATAAAGACCGGGCGGGGTCAGAACCTCGACATGCTCCTCGGGCAGCTCGTCGATGAAACGCGACGGCAGCGCCGATTGCCATTGGCCAAAGACCCGCCGGTTGGCCGCGAAGGAGATGGTGCAAATCTCTTCGGCGCGGGTAATGCCGACATAGGCCAGGCGCCGCTCCTCCTCCAGGCCCTTGAGACCACTTTCATCCATGCTGCGTTGCGACGGGAACAACCCGTCCTCCCAGCCCGGCAGGAAAACGGCGGGAAATTCCAGCCCCTTGGCCGCATGCAGCGTCATGATCGACACCTTCTGATCGGCATCGGCCTGCTCATTGTCCATGATCAGACTGACATGCTCCAGGAAGCCTTGCAGATTCTCGAAGTTCTCCAGCGCCTTGACCAGTTCCTTTAGGTTTTCCAGCCGGCCCGGCGCCTCGGGCGTCTTGTCGTTCTGCCACATGGTGGTGTAGCCGCTTTCGTCCAACACCATTTCGGCCAGTTCCATATGGGTCAGATCGGGATCGCCCGCCATCCGGCCCCAGCGGCGCAGATCCTCGACCAAGGTCCGCAACGCCGCACCGCCCTTGCCCTTGATCAGCCCGTCGTCCACCGCGATCCGGGCCCCTTCCAACAGGTTGACGCCATTGGCCCGCGCCGTGGTCTGGATGGTCTGCTGCGCCTTGTCGCCCAGGCCCCGTTTCGGCGTGTTGACGATACGCTCGAAGGCCAGATCATCATCCGGGCTGACCACCAGCCGGAAATAGGCCATGGCATCGCGAATTTCGAGCCGTTCGTAGAAGCGCGGGCCGCCGATCACCCGATAGGGCAGACCGATGGTCAGAAACCGATCCTCAAACGCGCGCATCTGGTGCGAGGCGCGGACGAGGATGGCGATTTCATCCAGACCGAAGGCACGCAGCCCCCGGGTGCCGCGCTGCATCGCCTCGATCTCCTCACCGATCCAACGCGCTTCCTCTTCCCCGTCCCAATGGCCGATCAGCCGGACCTTTTCGCCATGCTCAGCCTCGGTCCAGAGCTCCTTGCCCAGGCGCCCCTGGTTGCCGCGGATGACATTCGAAGCGGCGGCGAGGATATGCGCGGTCGAACGGTAATTCTGTTCCAGCCGCACCACATGGGCGCCGGGAAAATCCTTTTCGAACCGCAGGATATTGCCCACCTCGGCACCACGCCAGCCATAGATCGACTGGTCATCATCGCCGACGCAGCAGATGTTCTTGTGCCCCCCGGCCAACAGCCGCAACCACAGGTATTGGGCCACGTTGGTATCCTGATATTCATCGACCAGGATATAGCGGAACCAGCGCTGATATTGCGCCAGAACGTCCGGGTGGGTCTGGAAGATCACCACCATGTGCAGCAGCAGATCACCGAAATCGACAGCGTTGAGCTGGCGCAGACGGTCCTGATACTGCGCGTAAAGTGCCACCCCCCGGTGGTTATAGGCGCCGGCGTCGGCGGTGGGGATCTTGTCGGGCGTCAGCGCACGGTTCTTCCAGCCGTCGATGATGCCGGCCAATTGCCGGGCGGGCCAGCGTTTATCGTCAATGCCGGCGGCCTGAACCAGTTGTTTCAGCAGGCGAATCTGATCGTCGGTGTCGAGGATGGTGAAATTGGATTTCAGCCCCACCAGTTCGGCATGGCGGCGCAGCAGCTTGACGCAGATCGAATGGAAAGTGCCCAGCCAGGGCATGCCCTCGATCGCCTGCCCCAGCAGGCGGCCGACCCGCTCCTTCATCTCGCGCGCGGCCTTGTTGGTGAAGGTGACCGAGAGGATTTCGTTCGGCCGGGCGCGGCCAGTGTTCAGCAGATGCACGATGCGCGCGGTCAGCGCCTTGGTCTTGCCGGTGCCGGCGCCGGCCAGCATCAAAACAGGGCCGTCGAGACATTCGACCGCCTCCCGCTGGGCGGGGTTCAGATCGTCGAGGTAAGGCGCCGGCCGCGCCGCCATGGCCCGGGCCGAGAGCGCTGCCCCCTCGAAGGCATCAAGATCGTCGTAACTGCTCATGCGGGGAACTTAGCGCGGATCGCGGCACAGTTAAAGATCCGTTCGCGGTCTGTTCCAAGGCAACCTGCTCTCTGCTGAGCCGCCAGCCATGAACGGGTCCTGCTCAGGTGTTGGGCCTTTGCCAACCGCAGGAGGACGTGGAGCGGCTCCGGGGACAAACCACACAGAAAATCAATGATTTTATGGTGATATGGTGCCCCCACACGGACTCGAACCGCGGACCTGACTGCTCTACCAGCTGAGCTATAGGGACGCGGCCCCTTCACTTAAGACACTTACAAGAAAGGGCTTTTCGGTTCAGCCGACTTCTACCATGATCCAATTGCATCCAACGCACTGATAGCACCTTGGGGCCGAAAACCGCAAGATGTGTGCCAATGTGTGCCAAAATGTGTGCCAATCCAAACCGCCCGAGTAGCCTAGCTTGCCCACTCCCATAGGATG
>NZ_AUBS01000075.1 GCF_000429365.1 Pseudodonghicola xiamenensis DSM 18339
CCCTCCTATAGTTGGAGAGCGTGAATCACGCCGCCAGTGGCGCCGCAAGCCGATTAATGGGTCCTGAGCCTAGGCCCTTTGTGCGAAACCAGCCTTCTGTCCCCAATCCCAGGACAACGGACACACAAAGCTTACAAGCACTGCGGACCCATAAGAAGGAGGGAGCGATTGTCGCCCCCTCCTTTGCTTCAATCCATAGTCACTCCGCAAGATCGAAGCGAGCGGTCGGATTGCCCATCAGCGCGTCGAGCGGACCATCGAACGCGCCGAGCCGGACAAGACCTGCAGTCTTGTTGAACGGCTTGTAGAAAATCGCGAGATTGCCCCAAGGCGCATAGAGCGTTATGTCGCCTGGCGCCGGTTCGTAACTGCGCGGAGCTCCAGAGGTGTCGAGCTTTCGCGGCAGGTTCGCTATTTTCTCGATGCCGTGATAGTCGGTCAACTCGAGATGGAGCGGCAAGAGGCGAGCGAAATCGCGACCTGCAGGGGTGTCGTCCAAGGTCGCGGTCAGAACCTTCTGCCCGATGGTCACCGTGATCCGGGTCATGTTCTCTCCTTCTCCTGCTCGTGCGCTGGTCAGCCCCGCGGCGAGGCCTATTGCGGCAAGAAATGTGCCGATTGCTGTGGGTCGCATCTACAGCCCCCTTATTTGTGCGGCTCTTCACGTCAGGTGCAAAGGCGCTGGTCCCTCGCGCCGCGTTATCATGGGTGAGCCGCTTCCAGGAAATGCCAGATCAAACCTGCGTCATGTCGATGACATATCGATAGCGCGCTTCCTTGTTGACGACTTTTTCACAGGCTGTGCCGATCTGATCCGGGGTGATCATCTCATAGGTCGCCGCGATACCATGATGCGCGGCAAAGTCGATTACCCGCTGGGTCTCCGCGATCCCGCCGGTCAGCGACCCGGCGAGGCTTTGACGGCCAAAGGCCATCAGCATCCCCTGCGCGCCCTGAACCTCGAACAGGGCGCCGACATTGACCAGCGTCTTGTCGAGTTTCAGCAGGTTGAGGAAAGGCTGCATCGGATAGGCGACCGGCACGGTGGACAACATCAGATCGAATGTTCCCATCTGACGCCCGATCGCCGCGTCGTCCGACCACAGATAGGCTTCGGCCGCACCGAAGCGTTTGGCATCAGCGATCTTGTCCTCGGATGTGGTGAAGACCACGACTTCGGCGCCTTTGGCCGCAGCGAGCTTCACCGCAAGGTGACCCAGGCCGCCCATGCCGATCACGCCATAGCGCTGGCCGTGCTGAAGATTCCAGTGGTTGATCGGGGAGAAGGTGGTGATCCCGGCGCAAAGCAGCGGGGCAAAGCCGGCCAAATCCACACCCGGCGGAATGCGAAGCGCGAATTCCTCCTTCACGACGATCTTCCTGGAATAGCCCCCATAGGTCACACCGCCCGAGATCTTGTCGGCTGAATCATAGGTGAACGTCGTGCCGTTGAGGCAGTTCTGTTCTCGGTCGGCAAGACAGTTGACGCAAGTGCCGCAGCTGTCGACCATGGTGCCGACGCCGGCGATGTCGCCTTCGCGAAATTTTGTGACCTCGGGGCCGGTGCCGACCACCCGGCCGACCATCTCGTGCCCAGGGACCAGCGGGAAGTGCGGCATACCCCAGTCGCCTTTGTACGTATGAACGTCGGAATGGCAAATCGAGCTGTACATGATCTCGATGACAACATCCTTCGCCCCTGCCGCACGGCGCGAAATGGTGTAGGGTGCGAAGTTTCCCTCGGTGTCGTGCGCGGCCCAGGCCTGAACCTTGGATTCCGCCAGAGTTCCGTTTGTCGTCTGAGCTGCAGCCTGCGCCGCTATCATGGATGTGGCGACCGGCGCGGCAGCAAGCACCGCCCCGCTGCGCAGGAAATCTCGGCGGCTTGCACCCTCACGGGTCAGGGTTTCAGGCTTATCATTGCAGGACTGGCACATGCCGATCTTCCTCTCCTGAGTGCGGACAATAACGGCTCCGGTCCGGAGTCGTCTGTCTTTCAAAATGCGCTCACAGGATCAGCAAAATAACTGTCTCTTGCCGCACAACATCCATGAGCCGCGCTCATGAGAATATCCGAACTGCGGCGCATTATCGTCCAGGCTCATCTCGTTCACTGTCGGGTAATGCAGAGAGAGCTGCCCGCGCGGTCATGCGCGAAAGAATGCGTGCCCCGGGCCTGTTCGAATAATTTGTGGAAATCATGAGCTGAGCGCATATACCATGAGACTGACCAGCCAAATGACCCTAGGGAAACCAACCGAGGCATCAACGATGTTGCGTGAAAATATCAACGATCTGATCGCTTTGGCTGCCGTGGCCGAGGAACGCAGCTTCACCAAGGCGGCTGCACGACTCAACGTGTCGCAATCGGCGCTTAGCCACACAATCAAAGCATTGGAACAGCGCCTTGGATTGCGTCTGCTGACCCGCACCACGCGTTCAGTCGCGCCAACACTTGAGGGAGAGGACCTGCTCGCGACCCTCAATCCTTGTTTCGACATGATCGAGGCGCGGCTGCGCGCGCTGGATGATGCCCGCGATCAGCCGACGGGTACGGTCCGGATCGTTTCGACCGATTATGCCATCGAGACAGTCCTGTGGCCGAAACTTTCCCCAATCCTGAAGCAATACCCTTCAATCAATATTGAACTGGTGATGGACTATGGCTTCACCGACCTGGCTTCCGCGCAATGTGATGCGGGGGTACGCTATGGGGACAGCGTGAGCGAAGGAATGATCGCGACAAGGATTGGTCCCGACGAGCGGATGCTGTGCGTCGGGGCGCCGGAATATTTCGAGAAGGCTGGCATCCCCAAGACACCGCATGATCTGACTGATCACGCATGTATTAACCTACGCCTTTCGACTCATGGTGCTCTCTATGCCTGGGAGTTCGAAGACGCCGAGGGTCATGAGATCAGGGTGAAGGTCTCCGGACAGATTTGCTTCAATACAATAGCATTCGTCGAACGCGCGGCGCTTGATGGGCATGGCCTTGCACTGGTGCCCGACCGGTTGGCTGCGCCACATCTCGAAAGCGGAGCGCTAAAGGCCTGTCTTGAGGAATATTCCCCGTATTTTCCTGGATTTCACCTGTATTACCCAAGCCGGCAGCGCCCCTCTTCGGCCTTCGGGGTCGTGGTCGAGGCGCTGCGAGAGCGGGGGTGAACGCAGCAGGCAATAAGTCGGGTTACTCATGCAGGGAGATCATGAGTCATATAATTATTGCGCCGATTATCATTGCCCGAAGCGGAGGTTAGGTTCTCCGCATTCCGTCATTCGAAGGTCGATGAATGACGCTCATGAGTGTCTTGCTCATTCCGGCATTAACAGGCTGCTGAAGAAGTCGGCCTTGAAGGACGTTATTCCTGCCGCCACGATTTGAAGTCGGTTTTCTTCGGCATCGGCATCGGCATCGG
>NZ_AUBS01000076.1 GCF_000429365.1 Pseudodonghicola xiamenensis DSM 18339
CCAGCCGAGCCTTGAGAGTGACTAGAACATGCTGGAAAGCATGGCCATAGCGGGTGACAGCCCCGTATAGGAAGCTCAATGGGACGTATTAAGTAGGGCGGAACACGTGAAATTCTGTCTGAAGATCGGAGGACCACCTTCGAAGGCTAAGTACTCCTTACTGACCGATAGCGAACCAGTACCGTGAGGGAAAGGTGAAAAGCACCCCGACGAGGGGAGTGAAACAGTACCTGAAACCGGACGCCTACAATCAGTCGGAGGCTCCTAGCGAGCTGACGGCGTACCTTTTGTATAATGGGTCATCGACTTGGTCTCACGTGCAAGCTTAAGCCGTTAGGTGTAGGCGCAGCGAAAGCGAGTCTTAATAGGGCGTCGAGTTCGTGGGATCAGACCCGAAACCGAGTGATCTAGGCATGACCAGGATGAAGGTTGGGTAACACCAACTGGAGGTCCGAACCCACACCTGTTGAAAAAGGTCGGGATGAGTTGTGCCTAGGGGTGAAAGGCCAATCAAACTCGGAGATAGCTGGTTCTCCGCGAAATCTATTTAGGTAGAGCGTCATCCGAATACCCCGGGGGGTAGAGCACTGGATGGGTAATGGGGCCCCACAGGCTTACTGATCCTAACCAAACTCCGAATACCCGGGAGTACTAGATGGCAGACAGACGGCGGATGCTAACGTCCGTCGTCGAGAGGGAAACAACCCTGACCTCCAGCTAAGGCCCCCAATTCATGGCTAAGTGGGAAAGCAGGTGGGACGACCATAACAACCAGGAGGTTGGCTTAGAAGCAGCCATCCTTTAAAGATAGCGTAACAGCTCACTGGTCTAAATAAGTTGTCCTGCGGCGAAGATGTAACGGGGCTCAAGCCATGAGCCGAAGCTGAGGATGCCGTAAGGCATGGTAGCGGAGCGTAGTGTGACATAGCTTCATGCCTCTTTAGACTTCTCCGGAAGTCACTAGAGGCTCGAAG
This sequence comes from Pseudodonghicola xiamenensis DSM 18339, assembly GCF_000429365.1. Lineage (GTDB taxonomy): Bacteria > Pseudomonadota > Alphaproteobacteria > Rhodobacterales > Rhodobacteraceae > Pseudodonghicola > Pseudodonghicola xiamenensis. The sequence goes on from NZ_AUBS01000076.1 coordinate 975, forward strand.
CTTTCTGTGAAGCCGGCGCGTGAGCGATCCGGTGGAGAGATCACTAGCGAGAATGATGACATGAGTAGCGACAAGGAGTGTGAGAGACACTCCCGCCGAAAGTCCAAGGGTTCCTGCTTAAAGCTAATCTGAGCAGGGTAAGCCGGCCCCTAAGGCGAGGCAGAAATGCGTAGTCGATGGGAACCAGGTTAATATTCCTGGGCCGTGTGGTGGTGACGGATCACGGATGTTGTTCGACCTTATCGGATTGGTCGGGCCGCTGAGTGGTCCCTGGAAATAGCCCCACTTTAGGACCGTACCCTAAACCGACACAGGTGGACTGGTAGAGAATACCAAGGCGCTTGAGAGAACGATGTTGAAGGAACTCGGCAAAATACCTCCGTAAGTTCGCGAGAAGGAGGCCCGGTTCCTAGGCAACTAGGGGCTGGGGGCACAAACCAGGGGGTGGCGACTGTTTACTAAAAACACAGGGCTCTGCGAAGTCGCAAGACGACGTATAGGGTCTGACGCCTGCCCGGTGCCTGAAGGTTAAAAGGAGGGGTGAGAGCTCTGAATTGAAGCCCAGGTAAACGGCGGCCGTAACTATAACGGTCCTAAGGTAGCGAAATTCCTTGTCGGGTAAGTTCCGACCTGCACGAATGGCGTAACGACTTCCCCGCTGTCTCCAACATCGACTCAGCGAAATTGAATTGCCTGTCAAGATGCAGGCTTCCCGCGGTTAGACGGAAAGACCCCGTGCACCTTTACTACAGCTTCGCACTGGCATCAGGATTGTGATGTGCAGGATAGGTGGTAGGCTTCGAAGCAGAAACGCCAGTTTCTGTGGAGCCTCCCTTGAGATACCACCCTTCGCACTCTTGATGTCTAACCGCGGTCCATCATCTGGATCCGGGACCCTGCGTGGCGGGTAGTTTGACTGGGGCGGTCGCCTCCTAAAGCGTAACGGAGGCGCGCGAAGGTTGGCTCAGAGCGGTCGGAAATCGCTCGTTGAGTGCAATGGCAGAAGCCAGCCTGACTGCGAGACTGACAAGTCGAGCAGAGACGAAAGTCGGCCATAGTGATCCGGTGGTCCCGAGTGGAAGGGCCATCGCTCAACGGATAAAAGGTACGCCGGGGATAACAGGCTGATACTGCCCAAGAGTCCATATCGACGGCAGTGTTTGGCACCTCGATGTCGGCTCATCTCATCCTGGGGCTGGAGCAGGTCCCAAGGGTATGGCTGTTCGCCATTTAAAGAGGTACGTGAGCTGGGTTTAGAACGTCGTGAGACAGTTCGGTCCCTATCTGCCGTGGGTGTAGGATACTTGAGAGGAGTTGCCCCTAGTACGAGAGGACCGGGGTGAACGATCCACTGGTGGACCAGTTGTTATGCCAATAGCAGTGCTGGGTAGCTATGATCGGACAGGATAACCGCTGAAGGCATCTAAGCGGGAAGCCCCCCTCAAAACAAGGTATCCCTGAGGACCGTGGTAGACCACCACGTCGATAGGCCGGAGATGTAAGCATGGTAACATGTTCAGTTGACCGGTACTAATGGTCCGATAGGCTTGATTTGTTCCAGTAATAGACAAACTTACTGTAAAATCAAAAGCATACCCCAACAGTGTACTGACTTCGACAACACGATTGATCAACGAGCAGGAACTCGCATTTTACTCCGTGAAATACGATGCATCCTGCCCGTCGCGACGGTCAAATACCTCGCGACGTAGAGCCCTTATTCGGATTGGTGGTCATAGCACAAGCGAAACACCCGGTCCCTTCCCGAACCCGGCCGTTAAGCGCTGTCGCGCCAATGGTACTGCGTCTTAAGACGTGGGAGAGTAGGTCGCCGCCAGTCCTAATAAGCGCTCTAATTCCTCTCTATAGCGATCAATATCCCAATATATGTCG
>NZ_AUBS01000077.1 GCF_000429365.1 Pseudodonghicola xiamenensis DSM 18339
ACGGTGCGGGTGACACATGCGCAATCGGCGAGCGATTACGTGTCTCTGGGCCGCGATGTGGAAAGCCAGGTGCTGGCCCGGGCGATCCACGCCCATGCCCACCGCCGGGTGTTCCTCAATGGCAACAAGACCGTGGTGTTCCCAGCCTCTCCGGGCTCCTATTCCAGCGAGCGGATGGGCTGACCCCCTCCGGCAACGCAGGTCATGCGGTGACGCTTTCGGGGCGGGGTCCATCCCCGGCCCGGTCGCGTCGTCACACCCGATCCAGCAACCGCTCGGGCAAGGCGGGCTGGGGCGGCTGCAGCATCCGCCGCTTGAGATAATGGTAGACCGTCGCCTCGAAGTCCTGTGCCCCGATATAAGAGACCGGGTCCCCGAAAGGCAGGAGCTGCGTCGCCCAATAGCCGCCGATCCCGGTCCGCCGGTCGATCCAGTAGAAGCTGTTGGCCAGGCCCGCCCATCCCAGCGATCCGGCCGCCCGCCCGGTCAGCGCCCGTTTCTCATTTCGCATGAAGGGATAGGCCCAGCCCTTCTTCAGCCCCGGAAACAGGTCCACATCGCAGGACAGCGACGGCATCGCACTGCGCAGGCGGTGCACGCCGACCTCTCCGCGCAGCCCATTGCGCACTGCCCAACCCACCGTATCGGCCCGCAGCACCCGCCCCTGCGGGCCAGCGCCGTCGTTCAGCCACATGCGGATGAACCGCATGTAATCCGGCACCGTCCCGAAAAGCCCGTGTCCGCCCATGTCGATCTCTGACGCGCCGAACAGGTTGTCCTCCTCCTCACCGGCAGGGATCAGGCTGCCATCCGCCTCGCGCCGATGGAAGACGGCGCTGCGCGCGCGCCGCTCCGGGCCGCGGGCAAAGCTGGTCTCGCGCATCTCCAGGGGATCGAAGAGCCGCGTGCGCAGTACCTCTCCCAAGCGCTTGCCGCGGATTGCCTCGACAATCAGCCCGACCCAGTTGATGCCGATGCCATATTCCCAGCGTGTACCCGGATCGAACAGCAATGGCGCCTGCAACGCCGCCAGGCGGCCCGAAGCCAGGCTGGGCAGCACACCCGCATCGACCAGCCGCCGATAATCGTCACTGAACAGCGCACTGCCGAAACCGGCGGTATGCAGCAGAAGCTGACGCGTTGTCAGATCGGTCTTCGGCGGTCGCAACCGTGCCACCCCTCTGGCGTCGATCCCCTCCAGCACCGACAGTTCCCCCAGCTCGGGCACATACTCCCGCGCTGGCGCGTCAAGCTCCAGGAGCCCCTCTTCGACACATTGCAGCGCGGCGGTGGCGGTGATCGGCTGGGTGGCCGCGGATAGGGCAAAGACCGTATCCTCGGCCATCTCCTCGCCACCGATACGGCGCTCTCCCGCGGCCCCGGAATATAGAATTCCATCGCGTCCGGTAACCATGGCCACCACCCCCGGCACGCGCAAGGAATCCTCGGTCACGCTTTGCAACACCGCATCACATGCGTCCCTGAACTCGCGCATTTTTGCCCCCGGTCTGAGTGGTACATCCCCCTCGAAGCTGGCGTGCGACCCGACCGGGCGCCACCTCCGACCGGCAGGCCCTGTTCGAAATCGGAGACTTACCGATGTCGCAGCAGGGTCTGCGACGGGTTTTCCCCGAACCGCTGCCGATAGGCACGCGCCAATGCGCCGAAATTGACATAGCCCCAATCCGAAGCGATCGAGGTCACCGTCTGCCCGGGCTGCGCGCGTTCCAGCGCGGCCCGTATCCCGTCAAGCCGGCGGTCACGCAGAAAATCGCGCGGAGTAATGCCCCGGAACCGACGAAACCCTTCGGACAGGGTGCGGCCCGACACGCCGACACGCATCGCCACATCGCTGATCGCCGGCGCCTCGCAGGCCTCGGCCTCCATGATCTGCTCGGCCTCGCGGACATAATGCGGAGCCGCCGCCCGCGCCCCGTCCGTCAGCGCCAGCCCGCTGCCCAGGGCCCAGGAGTGCAGCAGCTCGACACAAAGCAGCTCCTCCAGATGGCGCGCCATCGGGCTGTCCCCACGGACCAGCCCGTCGGCCCCGATGCAGCGCACGGCATAGCCCAGCAACGACATCCAGCGCGAGCCGCGCTCACCGAAGGCCAGCCGCCGCGTCCACAGCCGGTCATCGGGCACGAAACCGAACCAGCGCCGTGCCACGTCGGCAATCACATCATGCGGGATGGTCAGATTGAGCTGCATGTGATCCGCATCCGCATCCAGCCAGTGGTCTACCCGGCTACAATCGACCACGAAACTATCGCCGGCGCGGGTCACGGTATCGCTGCGCCCGCCGAGCTTGTGCCGCAACGCCCCGGCCAGGGTATTGAGCACGATGACATGGCCCGAAGACACATCGGTATCGTTCAGGTGGATCGGCACCCCGTAAGAGAACCGCGTCACCACGATCCGTCCGATCCGCGCTTGCCGCATGGTGGCCTCTGGCCGCAACATGCGCCCGAGCGGGCGCACCTGAAACGGCAGATAAACCTGGCGGCAGAAGGCCTCGACCTCGTCCCAATCGCGCGACGACACCGGCCCCTCCTGACGGATCGGGCGCCCCATATCATCCAGGATCAATGCCTGATCGAACTTTTGCACGGGTTCCCCTAAGTACTCGTCAGGATACAACAATCTCTGTCAGGCAACACATATAAAAGAGATATGCCGCCGCCGTCGATTTCCGGGGAACCTGTTATTCCTCAAACCACCGAAGCGCAAGAAAACGCCCCGTCCGATAACCGGACAGGGCGTAGCACCGCCAGGGATCAGCGGTAGGCGTTTTGGGTGTTGTGGGTCATATATCGAGTGTGTTGTCCTTTTCCCATTTAGAGAAGTGGGAGAC
>NZ_AUBS01000078.1 GCF_000429365.1 Pseudodonghicola xiamenensis DSM 18339
GTGGCATATCCCTTTCTCGGTTGAGAATTGACGGCGCTTAGACACCGCCATGATATGCCGCCCCTCGGGGCATCACCAACTTTCGCGCGTTTCTCGCCCGTCAGGATGAAGAGTTCATCTTTCCAAGATGGGTGAAGCCCTCAGGAGTGGTGGCGACACACGCAAGCAACACGCTCAACAAGTACATCCGAAGCCTTTACGGCGATCTTACCTGTCACTGTTTCCGGCACACTCTCAGGGACCGGCTCAGGAATGCTGGCTGTGCGCCTGAGCTTGTAGATCAGATAGGGGGGTGGACTTCCAATCTTGGGGTTGGTGCAGGTTATGGGCATGGCTACAATCTAGAACGCCAGAGGGAGGCGCTAGGGCGGGTAGTAATTGACTGGAAAGGTGCCTGAGCGGCTCTGTGAGGGTCTTGTGAGGGGCGCGGCTGTTCGCTTGACCCCTCCCTGTGGAATGCTGAATGCTGCTCAACGGCGCTATTTTAGGGCTGGGGAGGGGTTCACGAGAGGGAGTATATTTCAGCCCCCTCTCATTTTTTTGTTTGAAGTCTGGAGTCGGATATGACAGCCTAGGCTACAGTTGTTTTGGGGCGGTAATAGGTGTCAGCCCCTGCGAGTTGTGGGATTGCTCCGATTTGGGGGTAGGGGGAGTTTTCCTTCCCTATACAACTACAACAACTACTACAGAGATAAACTCAAGTTAATGTAATCCTTCTTAATATATATTCATTCTATTAGGTCTATATCCTCTAAAAGGTCTTCATCCTCGACACCCCAATCATACTTTGAAAACTTGAATCTTGGGCTGGTAGAGGTCTTGGGTGGTGTTGGATTCTCAAGAACTTCTTGAATGATGTTATTATCTTCATTGTAGTATGACACATCGAGGTGGATATATTCTCCAAAGCTCTCGATCATCTTCTCCCTGAGGGTGGTAACAGCAATGTCTTGGTCTTTCTTCTTGCAGATGATTGAATCATGAACCGGGTAGGCTGGGATGCCTTTCAGGGCCAAGCTCTCTAGTGTTGCAACTATCAACTCGGATTCAATGTACATCCAATTAATACCACGAGAGTGTACGCCTCTAAGGAAAGGCAGGGCATCGAATATGTCGTTCATGTAGTCTGAAAGCTTGTCTGTTCGCTTCAGGCTGTGCTTTTTTCTGATGCCCTTGGGAAATCTGGATAGCCCGCTCTTGCTGCAAATATGGGCCGAAACCAAGTCTTTTGCTAGTTTTCTCAACTCCTTGTTTGATTGGATGAAACGGATAGTGCTGTACGGGTCCGGTCCAAGATCATATCCATAATCTAGGGCAGCATTGATGATAGATGGATAACTAGCCTTTAAGTCTATCTCACAAACATCGAAACCGTTGATCGTGGATGCAAGCCTTTCCTCTTCAGGTGCAGTTTGCCAAGGCCCATAAATCCTGCCGCCATGATCCAAGCGGCCATTGTTGAAAATCCTCCTAGACCAAGCAAACTCACGTCCGTCCCAGAACTGTAAGGGGTTTTTGAGTAGGCAGTTGTTAATCGTTTTCATCTGGGCTTCCAGAGGTTCAATCTGCCCCAAGAACTTCTTGCGGGGAATCCTCTTTCCGCCAGTCTCAGTCTTGCCAGTGTCCCATGTGTCCTTGGCACTTCGGACTTCAACGCATTCACCGAGGCCATGATGTGTGAACTCAAGCCAGTCTGGGGCCAGCTCCGAGTCATAGCTATAAACCCGTGCCAACTTATCAAATCTTGAGGATTTCTGCACCATCCAGATCAGGCCCTTACTTTCGAGAGCGTCCTTCACCTTTCGCATGGTGTCGGCACCATAGGCCCCGCCTGAGTAGAACTCGCTCCTACCTACCCATGAGATCAGGCCATTCTTTGTTTGCGCCCACCTGCAACCAATGAGGAAATCAGAGATGATGTAGTGGTGCTTGTCTCGGCTTGTCTTGCGCATCTCTTTGAGCCTGAAGCCAAGTTCCTCAAGAAGGCCATCTACATATCCATTTGTGTATTCGTCCTTCGGCTTGAAGGCCTTCGGAACTACTATGTCAGCTTTGCATAGTTCGCCGTAGAACTTTGACTCTTTGATCTTGGGTGTTTTGGTTTCGTCTTTCAAATTCGGTTTCTCCAATAGGTATTGGCCCTTCAGAGAGGCTGGGCCTCAGGGCTATTCAATCAATGATGTAGGGAAGCATGGCCGCTCACGCGCCCAAGCATTTGACACAGAAAATCCCGCGATCCTTTCGGGGCGGGTTCCGGGTGGCTTATAGCCTATTGCGCTGGAGCTAAACTCAGGTCTCTCCTGATGCTATCGAGCGCGTTCTCGATAATTAGTATGGGGTGCAGAGAAAGTCAAATACATTCTAGTTATTGAATTAGTTGTGCTGGTTGAGGGCAGTTCTGTCAGTCCTTGAAGGCCACGCGCTGGACCGTGCCACAAGCTGGAACAAGACGCCGGTTCCCTGCCTGCCTTCGCCTCTCCCGGATACCTTTTGAGTAGAGCCTAGCGTTACTGGTGCTTGTTACCGGATTGGTGGTAACAATAGGATCATTTTTCTTGCTAATGATACTAGAATCACATTAGTCTAGATTCAAAAGTTACCACCTTGGAGGTTACTATGGCTGTTGTGGGTTATCGTCGCGTTAGCAGTGTGGGTCAGAACTTGGACCGTCAGGACCTCGGGCAGGTCGATAAGGTCTTTGAAGAGAAGCTGTCAGGCAAGAGCGC
>NZ_AUBS01000079.1 GCF_000429365.1 Pseudodonghicola xiamenensis DSM 18339
GAAAATACAACAGCTCTATCCCCTCATGCTGAAACGCAGGAAATCTATCGCTCTCACTGTCCAAAACTATCAAATATGGCTCTACAACTACTCCGGAATTGTTCGACCCGATATGCCCCAGAAGGTGGTACTGATGCCCGGCGCGGGTTCCTGCGCGTTCGATCTCGACCCCCTCGCCGGCCTTCACATGCACACAGCCGCGCTCTTCCTCATAACCGGAAAAGAGCTGGACCAACGGCACCCGCAGGGCATGGGCCAGCGCCGAGATCGTATTGAGCGACGGCGAAATCACCCCGTTCTCGATCTTCGACAGCATCCCGACCGACAGCCCAGTCTGCTGCGCCAGATCCGAGCCGGTCATCCGCGCCCGCTTGCGCAATTCACGCACCTGACGCCCGATCGCAACCTCGAGGTTCTTCTCACGCGGTTCTTTCACCGCATGCGGATTCTGCCGCAAGATACCCTGTTCACTCTTCACGTCGCTCTCCTCTTTCTTCGTCTTTCATTCCGGTCTCGCCCCCGTCCTCGGCCAGCGCCCGTGCCAGATCCGGCTTGACCCGCTGATGCCATAGCTGCCCCAGCGCGCCCAATTCGTCCACCAATCGCCCGCCATGCGCGTCGAGCCAATCCAGCACCGAGCCGAACTCCTGAATCCGCGCCTTGCCGTCACGGATCGCCACCACCGGCCAGTCGCCGACCAGCGCATTGTCGATCCCATAGACCTCCATACCCCACCAGTTGGCCAACCCGAAGACATGCGGCATCCGCCGCCCGCGCTTCAATGCCGCCAGGACCAGCCCGGTCCCCAGACTGTCCGCCATCTCCACCGCCTCGTGCCAAAGGTCAAGGATCGAGGCATATTCCCAACTCACTGCCGACCAATGCCCCGGGAAACGCGCATTGTAGGAGTCGAAGAACGCTTTCGGCCGATGGAAGAAGAACGCGGTCTCAGCCAGTCGCGGATCGTCGAAATCGGGGAATTGGAAGGTGAAACGCTCCATGAACGCAACAGAGGTACACGCGATCAGCTCAGGATAATTGTCGCAGGTGCAGGCGATGATCTCGCCCCGGAAACCTGCCTCGAAAGCCGCCACCGTCAGCTTTTCGATCATCGGCGGCGCAGAGGAGCACCAGCAGAGCACATCCGGACGCGCCTCGAGCATCTGCGCCACGATCGCTTCGGCCGCGCCCGCCTGGGCATCATAAAGCACCTCGCTGACGATCTGCCGCCCCGCCACATCGAAGGCGGCGCGATAGGTGGCCAGCGACGGCAAGCCCATCAAATCGGTCTGGGAACACAGCGCCACGCGTTTCGCGGCCGGGCGATTGCGCGCCAGCCACTCCACCCCGGTGACATTGAAGAACGGATGCACCTCGGCCGGCGCGATCAGCGTGGGGTGATCCGGCGACAGATCCGAGGGCAGAAGCGTCGCGGTCAGTACCCGGCGATCCATCAGATAGGCCAACGCCAGCCCGAGATCGCCGCCGCCCAGCGTCAGCACCAGCCGCACCCGCTGCGTCTCGACCATCTGCCGGGCCGCCTCCAGCGTCGCCGCCGCCTCACCGGCACTGTCATGAACGATAAGCTCGATCAGATGCCGGCGCCCGGCAACCATCATGCCGCCATGGGCGTTGATCCAATCGACCCAAAGATGGCAGCCCTCGACCCCGGGGCGCCCCCAGCGTTCCTCGGGCCCGGACATGGGCACCAGGGCACCAATCCGGATAGGCGCCCTGTCCTGAACGCTTAGGCGCGGCAGCGCTCCGGCAACGGCAAGCCTCTGCGCCAGCGAAGGGGTGCTCATTTTTTCATCTCCAGCTCAAAACCATGCCAACCGACCGCTTCGCACTTCGAAATTTATATTCCTGCAAAGAAAATTCATTGACCACCAGAAAAATTTTGGACCAAACCAAAATAGTCAAACAGAACCAATTCAAAATATTGGTTCATACCAAAAACAAGACAACAGGAGTTACGATCATGACCAAACGAGTCGCCGTCATCGGAGCAGGCCCCTCCGGCCTTGCCCAACTGCGCGCGTTCCAATCCGCGGCCCAGACCGGCGCCGAGATCCCGGAAATCGTCTGTTTCGAGAAGCAATCGAACTGGGGCGGCTTGTGGAATTACACTTGGCGCACCGGTGTCGATGAGAACGGCGAGCCGGTGCATGGGTCGATGTACCGCTACCTGTGGTCCAATGGTCCGAAAGAGGGACTGGAGTTCGCCGACTATTCCTTTGAGGAACATTTCGGCAAGCAGATTGCCTCCTACCCGCCGCGCGCCGTCCTGTTCGACTATATCGAAGGCCGGGTGATCAAGGCGGACGTGCGCAAGTGGATCCGCTTCTCTTCCGTGATCCGCTGGGTCGAATATGACACTGAGACGGGCGATTTCGAAGTCACCGTGCACGACATGGTCGAGGACCGCGTCTACAAGGAGCGTTTCGACAATGTCATCGTCGCATCCGGTCACTTCTCCTCGCCGAATGTGCCGGAATACGAAGGTTTTTCCCAATTCAACGGCCGCATCGTCCACGCCCACGATTTCCGCGACGCCCGCGAATTCGAGGGGAAGGGAGACTGTGCCGAATTTTGTGCCTGACGCGTTTTTTTACGCCATTGGGAAGCGGTCTTCGAACATGATGGCAAGCTGACTTCTGACAGCGTGCC
>NZ_AUBS01000080.1 GCF_000429365.1 Pseudodonghicola xiamenensis DSM 18339
TGGCGACCCGCTACGACAGATGCCCGAAGGTCTTCCTCTCCGCCGTCGCTCTCGCCGCAACTGTGATGTTCTGGTTATGAGTCCTGAGCCTAGCGGATGAGAAGAGGTCAGGTTTAGAGGGTAAACACGGGGTCAGATGCAACGCTTACAGTCGAAGTTGGGCAGATCCTTGTAGGCCGGGAAGCGCGCCACCTTCATGTGGTAGGCGATCGAGCGCACCTCGCGCTCCGCGACCTCAGCCTTCAGGAGCTGCGTCAGGATCGGCACGGCGGATTCGAACGCCGGCGCACCCTGCTCGATCAGGTCGGTCACGGCTTGAGCCATCCCGTACATCTTGAGGCTGCGCAGCATGATCACGATGGCACCGCTGGCTGGGTCATGACGCATGGCGGCCTCCAGCATCGCGAGACCGCAACTCGTCATAGCGCTCCACATTGGCCCGGGGCTCTCGCTTGTCCGGGCCAGTGCATCTTTGCCGATGGCGAAGAAGCGAAAGCCCGGTTTCGTGTCGAGCGGGGAGGTGAAGCCCCCGGATTTCGCGCGACCGATGACAGGCCTCTGGCCTCAGTCAGCCGATGCGGCTTGCCTCTTTCGTACCCCGGCCCGGGCGGAGGGCGCGGTTCCGGGGCGATTGCATCGGGGCCGACCGCGATGCCGCGACGCCGATCTGTCAGATGCCGCTGGACAGTCTGCCCAGGGGCATTGGGTGGCGAGGGTGGGGGCCGGGCGCTCTGTCTTCGGGCAAGGGCGGCTCAGGGCTCGGCGCTGGCAAAGACCGCAACCGCCTGGGCGCGGGAGGAGACCTCGAGCTTGTTGAGGATTTGCTGCATGTGATAGTCGATCGTGCGGCGGGTACTGCCGAGGATGATTGCGATCTCGCGGTTGGTCTTGCCCCGCGCAACCCAGCGCAGGATTTCAAGCTGATGCTTTGACAGCAGCCGGATGCGGCGCAGAACTCCGCCAGAGGTCGCGATCCTTTCCGTCAGCGCCGATGCACGGGCCATGGCCATATGGGCCAGGATTTGCGTTGCCTGCAGCGCATCGTCCGTCAGCGGCTTCTGGTCCACCGCAAGAAGCGTCATCGCCCCGAACTGACCTGTGGGGCGATTCAGCGGGATGGTCGCCCCGCCGCTCAGCCCGCTGATGTCTAGGTATTCGGCATATTCGTGAAAGCCCTTGGCATTCCAGTCGTCGGCGCACCAAAGGAACGACGAACTCGCCGTTACCGCGTTGTGCAAAAGCGGATCGCGGTTTGCCCAGCCGTCTCTCATGTAGAGGTCGAGATCGCGCTGCGACCACGTCGTTAGCGTCGGATCCTCCATGAATTCCTCTGCGTGACGTTTGTTCAAGCTTATGTTGAAGGTCACAAAGCCCACATCCCGGACGGCATGAGTCAGGGATTCTTCTAGCGTTCGGATGTCTTCTGCGGCGGTCAATTCAACAACAGAGGTGGATATATTCTTCAGCATTGGGGCTGATTATCTTTCCGTACCGGTTAACAACAAAGGTGGATATCTTCTTCACCATTGTGGATGGCTATCTTTCTGTACTGGCAAAGCCAAGCCTTCGGCACAACATATCGGCAGGTCTTTGCCCATGGTGCGGGTGACCTGCCCCCTGCTGGTCCCTCATTCATAACGAGAGTCTGCAGGTTGGATCTGGGTATTCGGGTTCCCTGTCTGGTGCAAGCGCGCCGGGCGCGGAGCCTTCAAATTGCTCAAGCGCTCGGCGCACTTGCTGTGGCGTCCGGTTGGCCAGAGACGAGTGCGGCCTGACCGAGTTGTAGTCGTAACGCCACAAGGCCAGCTTGCGCCGTGCGTCATCCAGGCTGTCAAAGCTCTCCTCGTTCAACAGCTCGTCCCGTAGGCTGCCGTTGAAGCTTTCGATGAAGGCGTTTTGCTGCGGCTTGCCCGGATCGATGTAGTGCCAAGGCACGCTATTCTCGTCGGCCCATTTCAGGATGGCCCGACTGGTGAACTCGGTCCCGTAGCACGTCGGGAAGAAGCGCCGCAGAGAGGTTATGGCCACGCGCGCAGCCCCCCAATAGCGTAGCGGGTGGCCATAACCGGGTCTCAGGTCTCAACAGTGGTTTTGCGTAAACCACACCGCTGAGGAGACCGGCTATGACCGCCACCCATTCTATTGCTTCGACCGTGCTGGTCGCCATCGACATTTCCAAGCACCGGCACGAGGTGCTGATTAGCATTCCCGGCAAGAAGCGCCGTCGCCGATTGACGATCACAAACACGCTGGAGGACTTTCAGCGCCTGGCCACTTCTCTTGCCAGCTACGAACTGCCGGTACGGCTCGGGTTCGAGGCGACCGGTAATTATCGCCGCCCTCTGGCACACCATCTTGGCCAAGCCGGGTTCGACCTGAAGCTCATCTCTTCTGTCGGATTGGCTCGGACGCGCGAGGCCTTACATAACAGCTGGGACAAGAACGATCCAAAGGACGCCCATCTGCGCCGCAAGGCTTACACCGCGATCGCGGCCAAGATGGCGCGCACTGTACACGCCGTGATCAAACACGGCGAACCCTGTCCCCCGTCAGCGCCAATGGCACAGATTTGAGGTTGTGATTTAAGGAGGATTTGGGCTTCGTCGTAGTGACGAAGGAACGAAGATGAAACCC
>NZ_AUBS01000081.1 GCF_000429365.1 Pseudodonghicola xiamenensis DSM 18339
TTCAGTCTGTGGAACGACTATGCGACCGAGATGACCGCGTGATTGGATGCGACCGCGTCTCTTTTCGGCCACGCTAAGATAACTTGGCAATGCCGGTGGAAGGCGTCATCCGCACGCTCGCATTCCGCGCGATATCGTGCGGCACGTCCGTTGGCGACGCGCTGTCGCAGCAGGGCGATGTCCTCCGGCGCACGCCGCATCGCGGCAGCCGTTGCGACCTGCGGTTCAAGTAGGCGGCGGGCGTCCATCAGGTCCGCGGGTGTTGTCGCCTCGAGCAGGAGCGTATCCTTCACCGGACGGCCCAAGGGCGCCCGGCCCCGAAAGGTCCCCTGACCGACATGGCGCCAGATCTCGCCGCGCGCCTCGAGGGCGGCGAGCGCCCCGCGAAGCGTCTCACGACTGCATCCGACGAGACCCTTCAGCACCCTCTCTGGTGGTAACCGATCTCCCGAGGCCGGCGCACGTTCCTCGAGAACCTGCCAGAGCCGCGCCCGTGCCGCATCCTTGCCTGTTCGCATGCCATTCCCCCCATCCAGGCCAATATGCAGACCATTTGCCGCTGAAAACAAGCGGGAGCCTGCGTGCGATCGGTCGTTTCGATCCTGACGTCTACGCGGGACCACGATCCCCCCATTCAATTGGAGGTAGGACCAATGTCCTTTTCGTCGGATGCGACTGTTCACATTCCGCTATTGTTTGAGGCATAGGAGGCGGAAGTTGCCCTCTTTTCGGGCGACGCAGGAGTTTATCAAATGCGGGCATGGCATCATCTCTACCCGGCGCTGCCGGCATTCCACGCCCGCGAGCAGCTGCGGGCCGGGCTCGGCGCGGTTCTCGGGATCAGCCTGTGCGCTCTCGTAGTGAGCCTGGCTGCCAGGCTGGGGGCATCGTCCTTCTTTTTGATGGCGCCGCTCGGGGCGACGGCAGTGCTTGTCTTCTGCGTTCCGAACTCGCCCCTCGCTCAACCATGGTCGGCGGTCGTCGGCAATGTGACGGCAGCACTCGTCACTCTCCTTGTCCTCCGGATCGTGCCCGCTCCATGGTCTGTCGGCGTCGCCGTCGGCGCAGCGATCACCGCCATGATGTTCGTTCGGGCGCTCCACCCGCCGGGAGGGGCAGTGGCATTGCTGACCGCCCTCGATCCCGGCGTGGCCCGGGAAGCGGGACCGCTTTTCGCCTTGATGCCGGTCGGGCTGACCACCGCCGTGCTGGTTGGTGCCGCCATCGTCTACAACAGGGCAACTGGGCGGGTATATCCGTTCCGCCAGCCCGAGACGGACGAGGAGGGAAATCGCGCGCTGCGCCTGGGTTTGACGACCGAGCAACTCGGTGAGCTGCTCGACCGCTTCAACCAGTCGACCAACCTCGGTGTGGAAGACCTCGGCCGGTTGCTGGCCGCCGCCGAAGCAGAGGCGGCCCAGCATCGTTTTGACGGAACAACCTGTGCTGACGTCATGACCACCGGCCTGATCACGGTCCGACCCGACACGCCGCTCTCGGATGCGGCACGGCTTTTCCGCAGCCATTCCATCAAGAGCCTCCCGGTCGTAGACGAAGACATGATTCTGCGCGGCCTCGTGCTCCAGGCCGATCTTCTGCACGTCTTCGCGGCGCAGGACCGCCCGGCGGCCTGGCGGCAGAGATCTCCGCGTCGCACCGTATCAGACGTGATGCGACCCGCCGACCGTGCGGTGCCGGACGATATGCCCGTTGGCGTGCTCCTCAACAGGCTGGCGGCGCAGGGAAGCGAGGTTGTTCCGGTGACCCGGGAGCAGCGACTGGTCGGGATCCTGACCCGATCTGATATCATGCGACTACTGCTTGCTGGGGCAGAGGAACGTTCTGCGGCATGAAGGCCGCTTGACTCGACAAGCGAGGACGGCCTCGCCCGGCCAGATGGTCAACACGCGGGACGGCCCGAACAACAATCGGAGCCATCATGCGCAGCACCGCAGACCGAATTCGCCAAGCTCTCGGTTTCGAGTTCATCGGCATTGTGATCGACACGCCGCTCTTCGCCTCGGTCTTCGAAGGCGGGAAAAGGGTATCGTAACCCCAGGTGAAGACAAAGGCGTAGCCCATGTAGAAAGCCGCAAAGGAGGTCTCCATTACCAGTGCGGCGATCTCGGCTCCACTCTGAGCCTCGACAGTCAGATTGCGAAGAACACCAGCGTCATCGATGCGCCGATACCGACGATCTGTCCGTCGTCAGAACATTTGGCACACTTCGCGGCGTAGATTAGCGGAGTGCGGGCTTCGTCTGGGGATTGATGTTAGGCGGCGAGCTTGCGGT
>NZ_AUBS01000082.1 GCF_000429365.1 Pseudodonghicola xiamenensis DSM 18339
CATCAATCGGTCCAAGATCTCTTTATCGATGCTCATACGTGGGTCTCCTCTTCGAGCAGTTACCACGTCAGCGCACAAAATTCAGGATAGTCCCGATCAAGCAGCTTTAAGGGGCGGATAATCTCGAACCGCGCCATCGCCACCCTGCTGCCGACAGGCGGGCGCACTTCGGCGAGTGCGATTTCGGGAGAGGTTGCGCCATAGAAAACCGAAATCCCGCGCGCGTTCATGCGACCGGCGCCGGCCGCCCAGGCCGGAGGGGCTGCCAGTTCAAGGTCAGGCCGTTTCATGGCTTTGAGTAGCGGAGCTTCTGATTGAAACACCCTGCCGCGATAGAGCTCGGAAATCGCGGTACCGGGTCCGGCGTCTACGACGAGGGTTTCACCATCCCTTGTGCGCATCTGGTCAATGTGGTCGAACAGCTTGCCAAGATGGGCAGCGGCGGTGCGGCTGAAGAACCTCGCCTCGGTCTTGATCAGCTTCTCGAATTCGTTCCACTGCTCGTGCCATTCGTGATCTTCGGGCATGATCTCTTCGTAGTGGGCCTCAGCCGCAAAGTCGCATTCCATTCCCGCTGCAGCGCTGTCCCAGTCCTCGTGTCGAAACTCAAGGATGTCACGAACATCCATGGCAATTTCTTCCCGCAGGCTGGCCGCATCCATGATCGCGTAGCCGGTCTCCCGACCCTCGCGGTACCATTCGTAGTTGATTTCGGGGTCGTTTTGCATAGCGTATTCGAACGAGTTGGGCTCGTCTGCGGTGCGTGCGAAATGCGTCTCGAAAGCGCCTTCGACTCTGTCAGCTAGTTCTTCGAGCGAGATGCAGGCCTGCTCCTCATTGCAATAGAAGCACTCGGCGTTTTGACCATCCTTTTCGACAATGCCGGAGAGATAGGAGTCCCCGATGCACTCAAAGCAGATGTCTCTCTGGGTCAAGCCTTCGTGCTCGTCAAAAGAAATTGTCATTTAAATATCCCTGGTTAGCCCTGTCACTATACAGATGTTTGCAGAACCACTGCAATTTATCACTAGTTGATCGGCCACTTGGGAGGCTGGCCAGAAGGCCAACCGAAGAATCTTAGAAGGTGGGAGCTGCCTATCCGCCCCGCAGATCCGCCTCCGCCGGAGCCTTGATATCGAAGGTCCGCCGTCTGCCGGTCAGAAGCTGTCCGAACACCTCGGTGCCCACTTTCACCGCTCACATGGTGGAATCTGCGGCGCACGCCGCGGAACAGCGTGGCCTCGAGCTTGCGGGTCTCAGGTGCAGTCCCATGGAGATAAAACCGCGAGCAAAGCAGGACTCCATCAGGTTACTCGCCGCAGAGTTGGAGTACGAGGTTGATGCCAGTCCGCGCGATCCGAGCGAATAGCGTGGCTCGGTGGCATGCGCAGCCGCCTAATTTGAATGTGCGCATGCCGCTTTGGAATGAACGGACACATAGGACAGGCGTTCTGTTCGTTTCCGGCCCCTCACCGGACAGGTTTGTCCAAGCAGAACAGCATTGGCCGGCGAGAACCTGGGGGACCCCGGCCCGTTTTTGCGCTCAGCTGCCGTTCCTGCCACCTGCAGCTAAGGTCGGCTCTTCGTCCTACTTCACTGGCAGCAGTTTCACCTTGCAGTGTGCTGGCGCGTTCCATGGCAAATACCGACTGTAATCGATATCCCCATCAAGATTGTTCGTTCTCATCTCTGCTAGATCGTCAATCATCCAAGAAAAATAGCGGTACGTGTCCACTCGGTTTAGCTTGCATGTTTCAACCAACGACGACATCGCTGCCCATGTCTGACCACCCTCTTCACTACCGATGAAGAGACTACCCTTGCGCTGAAGGATGATCGGTTTGAACTGACGTTCGACTGGATTGGTGTCGAGGTCTATTCGTCCGTCCGTTAAGAAAAGGGTTAGGGGACTATCCTGAATTTTGTGCGCTGACGTGGTAACTGCTCGAAGAGGAGACCCACGTATGAGCATCGATAAAGAGATCTTGGACCGATTGATG
>NZ_AUBS01000083.1 GCF_000429365.1 Pseudodonghicola xiamenensis DSM 18339
CTCGATCTGCGCCTGCACATATTTCTGCATCGGTTCGGTCAGGTGGACGTTTGGCATCAGACTCTCCTATCCATGCTCAATCGTATCAGATACTGCCATAAATCTTCAAGCGCATGTTCGATCTCAACATAGGCCACAACACAGGATCGTTGCCCCCTCCCGTCCTTCTGCACCGGAGTCCAGCCGAAGAACCGGGCTCGCCTGCGCCTTTTGCAAAAGCCTGCGAAGCCAGAGGGCACTATACTAGGTTCCAGAATGCTGTTGAATGAACAAATGTTGTTTTGTGGGTCAGAAATGGCTATCGTCTCTCCATGCCCAGACTCTCGATCGATATCACCCCTGAAGAACATCAGAAGCTCAAGGCCATCGCGGCCCTGAGAGGTCAGAGCATCAAGGACTACGTCCTGAATCGGACACTTGGTGATGCTCCCCCTTTGGAGGGGAAGAGCGAAGAGGCAGCCTTCGATGCCCTGGCACGGTTTATTGAGCCGCGCATCGAGCAGGCCCGCCGCCGTGAGTTCTCTTCAAAGTCGATCAGCGACATCAAACGCGAAGCACGTGAACAGGCCGGGAAGTAAGGTTTCCAATGGCTGGTTACGACCTGACGCATGCGGCAGAAGAAGATCTGCGCGGTATCTGGGCCTACACATATGAGACCTGGGGCGCCGATCAGGCTGACCGGTATCTCGACCAGATTGAGACGTGCTTTGATACCGTGGCGTCCGGCCGGGCGCAGGCGCATCAGTTCGAACAACTGCCAAGTGATGTCAGAATCTACCGTTGCGAACACCACTTCATCGTGTGGCTTGCCGGGCCGCGCCCGATCATCATAGCGGTGTTGCATGAGCGGATGGAGTTCATGCGGCATCTCAAGGACCGTCTCTGAAATAACCGAAGCGAGCCCGCCAATCAGGCGTTACGACTGACCCGACGAAGATCGAACGGCCCCGCCCAAGACTATGGGTGCTGGGACACAGCGTTCGCGTGGCCCACGCAGTCAATTCTTCCGTGACCGCTTTTTTGACCGCATTGGGTCTCCGGTTTTGTATTTCGTTCCAATTTGTTGTTCTCAAAATTTCGCGCCGGGAGGCCGGTGTTTTGGCCGCTTTCGACAGGCCAAGGTAGTCAAAACCGGGTTCGGATTTCGAAAGCCTTCAAGCGGAGAAAGCGAACGCTTGCGCGCGGCAATCAATCAAATCTCCTTGCTATCATTAATGTTGTTTCGTATCGCTGCACCATTATAGATGGAGTCGGCATCATGAAGCACGTGATCCACGGCGTGGCTACAGCCACGGCAATAAGCATATCCGGACTAATGGCCTCGTCAGGTCCGGCTCAGGCCTATCAGGTGGACTGTGCAATCCTCCTCTGCCTTGCGGGGGGCTGGCCTGCCTCCGCGCCCTGCGCGCATGCTAGAGCGGTCTTCATTCGGCGGATCACGCCATGGCCGATCGAGCCGCCCTTGCAAATCTGGCGGTGTCCGATGGGTGTGTCGTTAAACGATCCCAGTCCGATGTCGCCCATGGAACGCCTTTATGAGATCACGTTCCGCGATCCGCCCGAACCGCAGGAATCGACTCCGATACCCCTTGTTCGCGTCCAAGCGGATGAACAAGCCGACATCGACATCTCAGGCGACGCCTTTGACTTTGTTCGGAGCATTCGCGTGTATCACATCCAGTACCGGCAGCACGAAAACCGAGATGGTGACTGCAATCGCAGCGACTCCACGCAGTTGGGGTCCTACGGAGTGCAAGGCGATTACCGATGGACAAGATCCAACGTGGGCCAAGTGCCGGCCGCATCCGGCCTGAGCATCCCGAATGGATGTGGCAGCTACTTCTACCGCTCCGTCTTCGTCTGTCCCCCGTCAGCGCCAATGGCACAGATTTGAGGTTGTGATTTAAGGAGGATTTGGGCTTCGTCGTAGTGACGAAGGAACGAAGATGAAACCC
>NZ_AUBS01000084.1 GCF_000429365.1 Pseudodonghicola xiamenensis DSM 18339
GCGAAAGTGTGGGGAGCAAACAGGATTAGATACCCTGGTAGTCCACACCGTAAACGATGAATGCCAGTCGTCGGCAAGCATGCTTGTCGGTGACACACCTAACGGATTAAGCATTCCGCCTGGGGAGTACGGTCGCAAGATTAAAACTCAAAGGAATTGACGGGGGCCCGCACAAGCGGTGGAGCATGTGGTTTAATTCGAAGCAACGCGCAGAACCTTACCAACCCTTGACATCCTAGGACATCCCCAGAGATGGGGCTTTCACTTCGGTGACCTAGTGACAGGTGCTGCATGGCTGTCGTCAGCTCGTGTCGTGAGATGTTCGGTTAAGTCCGGCAACGAGCGCAACCCACATCTTTAGTTGCCAGCAGTTCGGCTGGGCACTCTAAAGAAACTGCCCGTGATAAGCGGGAGGAAGGTGTGGATG
Organism: Pseudodonghicola xiamenensis DSM 18339; assembly: GCF_000429365.1. Taxonomy (GTDB): domain Bacteria; phylum Pseudomonadota; class Alphaproteobacteria; order Rhodobacterales; family Rhodobacteraceae; genus Pseudodonghicola; species Pseudodonghicola xiamenensis. The sequence continues at coordinate 428 of NZ_AUBS01000084.1, forward strand.
ACGTCAAGTCCTCATGGCCCTTACGGGTTGGGCTACACACGTGCTACAATGGTAGTGACAATGGGTTAATCCCAAAAAGCTATCTCAGTTCGGATTGTCGTCTGCAACTCGGCGGCATGAAGTCGGAATCGCTAGTAATCGCGTAACAGCATGACGCGGTGAATACGTTCCCGGGCCTTGTACACACCGCCCGTCACACCATGGGAGTTGGGTTCACCCGAAGGCCGTGCGCCAACCTTTCGAGGAGGCAGCGGACCACGGTGAGCTCAGCGACTGGGGTGAAGTCGTAACAAGGTAGCCGTAGGGGAACCTGCGGCTGGATCACCTCCTTTCTAAGGATGCTTCTAGATGATTGGTTCGCCAATCACGTGAAGCACTTAGCAGAGATCAACAAGAAATGTTGGTCAAACTCACGGTCCAGGCCGTCCTCATATCTCTTCAGGAAATCACAGGCCTACCGGTCTGTCTGGGTCGGTAGCTCAGGTGGTTAGAGCGCACGCCTGATAAGCGTGAGGTCGGAGGTTCAAGTCCTCCTCGACCCACCAAATCACTTTCGGTGAAACCGATAAGTGATAGGCGGCAGTGCATCTTGCGGAAGCAAGATGTCACGAGAGCCTATCTGGGGCCTTAGCTCAGCTGGGAGAGCGCCTGATTTGCATTCAGGAGGTCAGGAGTTCGATCCTCCTAGGCTCCACCAACCACCCCGTTGGAACATATCTTCAAGCAGTCCCGAGACTGTTTGAACGTCTGTTCCACAGACGAATTGACATCGTATAGAGAGAAATCAATCAACTTGCTTTGATCGGCTGAAGTGACAGCCTGATCTCAGTTGGTTCCACCCTCGGGTGGAAGGTGTTCTTCGGACTGTTTCCTCGGTCCGCTGCGCATATCCCGGCTGAAACGAAGCAATGTTGTCCAAGTCAAGTACACTAACCAAAAGTTCGACCTTAGGGTCGAGCGGGATAGTATGCTTTTGGTTCAGAAGAACAGCATCACTCGAACCAGCGTGATGCGTGATGGACTTCGCCCGAGCTTTGTTCCGAGCGGCCTAGCCCTCAAGTAGCGAAGCGGTAGGGCATGATGGAGTTTGTCTTTTTCTGGATCAAATCAAGCGCGAGAAGGGCGTTTGGTGAATGCCTTGGCAGTAAGAGGCGATGAAGGACGTGATACTCTGCGATAAGTTCTGGGGAGCTGAGAATAAGCTTTGATCCAGAAATCTCCGAATGGGGCAACCCACCTGATACTCAGTTATTGTTAGCCGCAAGGTTCTCAATAATTGGGTGAAACAGGTACTTAAGACCTGAATACATAGGGTTTTAAGAGCAAACCCGGGGAACTGAAACATCTAAGTACCCGGAGGAAAGGAAATCAATTGATACTCCCCTAGTAGCGGCGAGCGAACGGGG
>NZ_AUBS01000085.1 GCF_000429365.1 Pseudodonghicola xiamenensis DSM 18339
ACGGTGCGGGTGACACATGCGCAATCGGCGAGCGATTACGTGTCTCTGGGCCGCGATGTGGAAAGCCAGGTGCTGGCCCGGGCGATCCACGCCCACATCCACCGTCGGGTGTTCCTGAATGGCGACAAGACCGTGGTGTTCCCGGCGAGCCCCGGGGAATATGCCTCCGAGCGGATGGGCTGAGGCAAACCTGGCAGGGGGCGCTGCCCCCGCCGCCCTGGCGGGCGTCTCCCCCGGGATATTTCGGGCCAGAAAAAGGGGGGCTCTGACCTGGTCCTAGTCGGGGAGGGGGGCGCTGGTCGAGGTTGTGAACCGATCCCGGTATTCGCGCGGCGTCAGCGAGAACCTGCGGCTGAAGACCTTTCGCATCTGATCGTCCGAGGAAAACCCAACGCGGTGGGCGATGGTCTTCAACGGTAGCGCGGTTTCCAGAAGCAGGGTTGTCGCGCGTTCGCAGCGGGCATCGGTCAGGTAATCTGCCGGACTTTGGCCGATTTCGCGGATGAAGTGGCGGACGAAGTTGCGTTCGCTCATCCCGGCGCGCTTGGCCAGGTCGCTGGTCAGCAGCTTGTGGTCGAGATTGGCGTGGATCCAGGTCTGGATGTCGGCCATCCCCGAACGGGCCGGCATTTCCCGGGTCAAGAGCGAGCTGAACTGTGACTGCCCGCCTGGGCGTTTGAGATAGATCACCATGTCGCGCGCCACCGACAGGGCGAGATCGCGGCCGAAGTCCTGTTCGACGAAGGCCAGTGCCAGGTCGATGGCGGCGGTCACCCCGGCGGAGGTGTAGAGATTGCCCTGGTGCAGGAAGATAGCATCCGCATTGACCTGGATGGCAGGATAGCGTTGTTGCAGGCGGTCGGCGACGCTCCAATGGGTGGTGGCCTTTCGCCCGTCGAGTAGGCCGGCCTCGGCGAGAAAGAAGGTGCCGGTGCATAGCGAGGCGAAGCGCCGGACATCTTGGTGCTTGCGCCGGCACCAGTCGACGATCTGGGGGGTGTCCCGCAGCGCGGTTTCGATATCGAGCGCGCCGGCGATGATCACCGTGTCCCCGGGGGTGCAATCGGCCAGCGCCACCGGGGCCTCGAGGGTGAGGAAACAGTCGGAGACGACGGGGCCGGGCTGCGGGCTGACCAGGCGCACATCATATCGGGCCGGATGCGAGGCGGCGGCGAGATAGCGGTTCGCGGCGGTGAACACATTCACCGGCCCGACGGCCTCCATGATCTTGAAGCCGGGATAGATGACGATATCGACACTCAGGTCCGTCGCGGCTTGGTGGTGATCATGCGGGGGATCGTTTTGCATGGGATGGTGGCCCTTGATCTTGTGGCAGGGGAGGGGGTGATCTGGGGGTTAATTGTCCGAATTCGTCTGAACGTCCAGATGGTGCATCGTCGCGGGATATGAGACACCCTGCAGGACGAGGCATCCCGTCCGCCGTCACGGTCGCGATCTGACCGCCGGGCGGGGCTGCGTCTTTTGGTGCTTTTGCCTGCGGGCACCGCCGCGAGATCGCCAAGCTGGAACAGAAATTCGAAAGAGGATGACAATATGCGCACCCGAGCCGCCGTAGCCCTTGAGGCCGGCAAGCCGCTGGAAATCATGGAGGTGAACCTTGAGGGCCCGAAGGCGGGCGAGGTTCTGAT
>NZ_AUBS01000086.1 GCF_000429365.1 Pseudodonghicola xiamenensis DSM 18339
TCGGTGTGGTGCGCCGGCGCTTCTTCGTGCCGCGACCGCGCTTCAAAAGCCTTGCCGAACTGAATGCTTGGCTGCGAGATCGCTGCTTGGCTTGGATGAACCGCGCCGGGTTTGCCGGAGGCTCCAACTCCTGAGTAAGGTGGAGCATCATGAGCAAGACAACGAACAAGTTTTCCCCAGAAGTGCGCGAACGCGCCGTGCGTTTGGTCCTCGACAATGAGGGGCAGCATGGATCGCGCTGGCAGGCAGTTATGTCGATTTCCGCGAAGATTGGTTGTGCGCCGCAGACGCTGAACGAATGGGTCAAGAAGGCCGAGGTCAACAGCGGCAAGCGCGCGGGCATCCCGACCGACATGGCAGAGAGTGCGGACCGATCGCAAGGCGATCAAATGATCCGGGGGATCATTTGAAGGGCCAAACGAAAGCGCTGGAACGAGAGAACCGGGAGCTGCGCCAGGCCAACGAGATCCTGCGTAAGGCGAGCGCATATTTTGCGATGGCGGAGCTCGACCGCCGGTCGAAGTGATGGTCGGGTTCATCCATTGCCCGGCAGCGCATGCACGCATGCGCGAGAGGGGACGATCAGCGTGAGGCGCACGGGGTCGAGCCGATCTGCAGAGTTCTGCCGATCGCCCCGTCTACCTACTACGATCACCTGGCGAAGCGGGCCGATCCGGCCCGGCTGTCGGACCGCGCCCGGCGCGACGAAGTCCTGCGGCCCGAGATCGAGCGCGTCTTCGAAGAGAACTGGCGCGTCTACGGCGTGCGCAAGGTCTGGCGTCAGCTGGATCGGGAAGGCTTCCATGTCGCCCGTTGCACCGTTGCCAGGCTGATGAAGAACATGGGCATTCATGGCATCATCCGGGGCAAGCCGCACAGGACGACGATCCCCGACAAGAAGGCCTCGTGTCCCCTGGACAAGGTGAACCGGCAGTTCCGCGCGCCTGCTCCGAACATGCTCTGGGTCAGCGATTTCACTTACGTCGCCACTTGGAGGGGGTTCGTCTATGTCGCTTTCGTCATCGACGCCTACGCGCGCCGCATCGTTGGCTGGCGGGCGAGCCAGACAGCGCACGCAGGTTTCGTTCTCAATGCCCTCGAACAGGCTGTCTGTGATCGCCGCCCCGTCAAGGGCGCAGGGCTCGTCCATCATTCCGACCGCGGGTCGCAATACCTGTCGATCAAATACACTGAGAGGCTGGGCGAGGCTGGCATCGAACCTTCCGTCGGCAGCGTCGGAGATAGCTACGACAACGCCTTGGCGGAGACGATCAACGGTCTGTTCAAGGCTGAGGTCATCCATCGTCGCGGGCCGTGGCGCAACTTCGAGGCCGTCGAGTATGCCACCCTCGAATGGGTCGACTGGTTCAACAACCGCCGCCTGCTAGGCTCAGGACTCATAACCAGAACATCACAGTTGCGGCGAGAGCGACGGCGGAGAGGAAGACCTTCGGGCATCTGTCGTAGCGGGTCGCCAC
>NZ_AUBS01000087.1 GCF_000429365.1 Pseudodonghicola xiamenensis DSM 18339
GGGGGCTGTCTGCCCCCTCTTGGCCCGATGGGCCAATTCACCCCCGAGGATATTGGCAGCCAGAAAAAGGCCGAAGGGCGCATGGGCCGCATTCGGGCAGTCGCGGGCGGCAGATCGGACGCACGTGACCGTGGCGCAGGGGGGGGGAGGAAAGCTGTCGGCTGCGCTCAGCATGGGAAAAGGGCCTCCCGAAGGAGGCCCTTTCCATTTGAACATTCATCGCTCCGGGCTCTCGTCGTTTTTCCATGAAAAGCGACTGCCGCCCACCCGGCGGGAAAACCCGCCGCGATTATTCGATGATCTTCGACACCACGCCGGCGCCGACGGTGCGGCCACCTTCACGGATGGCGAAACGCAGACCGTCTTCCATCGCGATCGGCGCGATCAGTTCGACTTCGAACTTCAGGTTGTCGCCCGGCATCACCATCTCGGTGCCTTCCGGCAGCGTCACGGTCCCGGTCACGTCGGTGGTCCGGAAGTAGAACTGCGGACGGTAGTTCGCGAAGAACGGGGTGTGACGGCCGCCTTCTTCCTTGGTCAGGATATAGGCCTCGGCTTCGAACTTGGTGTGCGGGGTCACCGAACCCGGTTTGCACAGAACCTGGCCACGTTCCACCGCGTCACGGTCGATGCCGCGCAGCAGCGCGCCGATGTTGTCGCCAGCTTCACCGCGATCCAGCAGCTTGCGGAACATTTCCACACCGGTGCAGGTGGTGGTCTGGGTGTCCTTGATGCCGACGATCTCGATGGTGTCGCCAACGTTGATCACGCCACGTTCCACACGGCCGGTCACAACGGTGCCACGGCCCGAGATCGAGAACACGTCTTCGATCGGCATCAGGAACGGCAGGTCCACCGCGCGTTCCGGGGTCGGGATGTATTCATCCACAGCCGCCATCAGTTCGCGGATCTTGTTTTCGCCGATTTCCGGATCACGGCCTTCCATCGCCGCCAGCGCAGAGCCTGCAACGATCGGAATATCGTCGCCCGGGAAGTCGTAGGACGACAGCAGCTCGCGGACTTCCATTTCCACCAGCTCGAGCAGTTCCTCGTCGTCGACCTGGTCGACCTTGTTCAGGAACACCACCAGCGCCGGAACGCCGACCTGACGGGCCAGCAGGATGTGTTCGCGGGTCTGCGGCATCGGGCCGTCAGCTGCGTTCACAACCAGGATCGCGCCGTCCATCTGCGCCGCGCCGGTGATCATGTTCTTCACATAGTCGGCGTGGCCGGGGCAGTCCACGTGCGCATAGTGGCGGCTCTCGGTTTCATACTCAACGTGCGCCGTCGAGATCGTGATCCCGCGCGCTTTCTCTTCCGGCGCCCCGTCGATCTGGTCGTAGGCTTTGAAGTCGCCGAAATACTTCGTGATCGCAGCCGTCAGCGTCGTCTTGCCGTGGTCAACGTGACCAATCGTGCCGATGTTCACGTGCGGTTTCGAACGATCAAACTTTTCCTTTGCCATG
>NZ_AUBS01000088.1 GCF_000429365.1 Pseudodonghicola xiamenensis DSM 18339
ACTGGCAGAGAAATGATATCAACCAACCCGATCAGCAGATGCAACGAGTAGCTTAAATTACACCAGATCCTGTCCAAGAGATGGGGAGTAGCTCACGAGATGGACATGACAAACATGCCTGAGGTTCCGCCAGACTTTCGGCCCGGGGACGAAAGTGCCGGCCTGGAACTTGTCGACGTTGTCCTTTGGGTCGCGAAGAGGCGAGAAGAAGGAAAGCCCTTGTCCCCAGAACTGGCGGAGATGTTCAACGCCTTCGCCAAGCGAGGCGGTACCGATGAGGTTTCACTCCGCGAACTCGACCGCCGTTGGAGTTTTCTTCGAGACCTACCTGAACCTAATGGGCCTTTGCCCGACAACATCGAAGCGCAGGTCGAGAGGTGGGAAGAGGAGCGCATTCAGGCTATAGCTGCATTGTCAGATAGTGCGCCCGTCAATAACGGCTGAATTAATTGGATCAACCGCTACAGTAGCGTCTTTCTTGGCGTTCGGAACTCTTGATCATGCAAGGCTAGGGTATTCGGGGCACCATGCTGCGACCGGACCGTATTCCCTGAAGCCGACGTTCGTTTCTCCGGCCGAACCGGAAAAGTTGGGCTCAAGAATGAGAAGTTGCCGCGCCAATCAGGAAGGTCCCGTTCGGTTGGAGCCGGGGAAACCCGGCGGGTTGCCCCACCGGGTCCAAGGGGAAGACCCCGTTCCTCAGAACGGGATCTCATCGTCACGGTCTACCAGCTCGAGGTTTTCGTTCTCGGCCGACTTCGGGCGGCTCAGGAAGTCGACCTTTTCGGCGATGATCTCGCAGCCGTAGCGGTCGTTCCCCATGCTATCGATCCACTTGGTGTAGTGGATGCGGCCGTGGACGAGGACCTTCATGCCCTTTTCGCAATGCTCAGCGACCGTCTTGCCGAGACCGTTGAAGCAGGTGATGCGGTGCCATTCGGTGTCCATGACCCGGTAGCCGTTCTCGTCGCGCATCACACGGCCTTCCGAGAGGCGGGGGCGCGAGGTGGCGAGGCTGAAGTTGGTGATCTTGGTGCCGCTTTGCGTGGTGCGAACTTCGGGGGTCTGACCGATGTTGCCGGCGAGGATGACGATGTTCTGCATGATAAGCTCCTGTGTGTCCTGTCTTCGGGACCGTCCCTTCGACAAGATCCTGAAAAAGCCCGTCGGGTGACGCGTGCACGGTGGACAGCATGGACACCGGACACCCCCAGAGGACCGGGGTGGAGCGGGCAGGACGCCAAAGGCGGCTAACACGGCCCGGACTGACGCGGGGTTGCGCGCAGGAGACCGAACGGGATTAGGGGATTGTCAGTCGAAGGGATGGCCCAGGAGACAGAGAGATACGGGGGGGACTATCCTGAATTTTGTGCGCTGACGTGGTAACTGCTCGAAGAGGAGACCCACGTATGAGCATCGATAAAGAGATCTTGGACCGATTGATG
>NZ_AUBS01000089.1 GCF_000429365.1 Pseudodonghicola xiamenensis DSM 18339
CGATAGCGGGCGGCTGTGGGCTTGCTCATCCGAACCATCTAACGCCATGGATTCACGATGTGAATCCTTCCTAGCCAGAGTTCTGCAACAATGCCACCCAGATGCGAAAACCAATTCTCGCACTCATGCTTGCCGCCTTGGCGGGCCCCCTTGTGGCGCAGACTTCGCCTCAGGTTTCAAACGATCTCACAGTCGATATGTCGCCTCAACAATACCGGATCTGCAACGATCGTCCGGCGCGACCGACTTGGATGGACGAAATCAATCCGCGTGAAGCTTACAAGGCAGCAGCTTTGATGGAGTTGTACGAAATTCGGGCCTGGGAGGAGATCGCTGAATCTGGCGACTGCAGCTGTGAAACCCGCTTTCCCGCTTGGGATAGCTCCGATGGCGAATATCATGAAAGGTATGCAGGCCTTAGCCAAGCCGAGCATTCAGCGTTTCGCCGCGACTGGATTGAAGTAAGGAAGCAACTCGAGCCAAGCGTGCGTACAATCTGCGAAGCTCAAGGCAACTGGTAATGGGCGTCGTCAGCTGGATGGTCGGAACGGCAGACGCGTTCCTTGTCGATGTGGCTGAGTCCCAGTTCGGGGCCGTGGCAAGCAATACCGGCACGATCGTCCTGCTGATGGTCACGCTTTCGCTAATCGGCGTCTGCATCAACATGGCATTCCAGTTCCGCAGCATGGATGGGGCCAGCTTCTTCTGGTACCTGATCAAGCTGACCCTTATCGGTCTGTTCGCCTTCAATTGGGCAAACTTCAATGCAGTAGCAAACGCAGTCATTGGAGGCTTGGACTACGTCGCTGGCGCACTGGTGTCTTCGGTTGGCGGCGGAGGAGCCGGAGCCACACACTTTGCCGGCGAATTCGACATCCTGATCGAAAAATTCAGCCAGTACCTGAATGCCATCGGCAGCAACCTGAACTGGATGACGGGCGCGATCCTAGGCGGCATCGGGCTTATTCTTTTGAGCCTCCTTGGCTTCATGACCGGCATCGTCCTCATATTCGCCAAGATGATGCTGACCCTCATGCTCGGCCTTGCTCCGATCATGATTGCATTGTCGCTCTTTGAGCTACTCCCCATCTCTTGGACAGGATCTGGTGTAATTTAAGCTACTCGTTGCATCTGCTGATCGGGTTGGTTGATATCATTTCTCTGCCAGT
>NZ_AUBS01000090.1 GCF_000429365.1 Pseudodonghicola xiamenensis DSM 18339
GCCTTCCCTTGGGTCCTTGTTCTGCCTGGGTGCAGTATCAGGCCCACGGGGTCGCAACACCGTGAGCGATACAAAACAACATTAATGATAGCAAGACAATAATAACGTGTTGACGAAATTCGCCTTGCTCCGATAACGGTGATAGCCGACAGAATGATAATCTTAAAGGCGGCAAAGGAGTTTTGCCCTGCGGTTGTTTATTGCGCGCAACGCACCGTTGCTGTTCGCGTTCCTGCTTGGAAGCATGCCGATAGCCGCGGCAGCAGATTGCGTACCTCCCGAACGACCGTTCTTGCCTCAGTCGCGAGAAGACATTCGTGCCTATGCCGATCTGCTGCGTTCTGATTTCGAGGGCTACATTGCCGACATTCAGGAATACTTCCGCTGTCTTGATGCCGAGCGCCAACGGGCGTCTCAGGAGGCGCGCGAGGTCAGTGAAGACTATGGAAGACTGATCGAGCTATTGGACTGAGCAACCGCATGGGCTTAACCGCCGTCGAGATCCTCGTAGTAGACGAGTGCGGGCATGTTGCGGCGCTGATGCACGATGCGCAGGATGACTGCCGCGCCATCCGCCGCATCGAGCCGCTTGTAGAAGATCACGTGTCGCTGGCAATTGACGGACCGCATCCCCGGGACAAAGAGACTCCTGTCCCGGCCCGCGTCGGGATCCCCAGTGATCCGCTCGAAGGCGGTGACCAACTGGCGGTAATAGACGAGCCATTGGTCCCTGCCCCATGTTTCGACGGTGTAGGTGCGTATCTCTTCAAGGTCGGACTTGGCCTGTCCGGAAAGCCGAATCGTCATTCGGGTCAGCGATCAAACGCATCCGGTTCGAAGGCTTGGGCATCGAACTCGGCGAAATCCCCATTCTCGGCCAGGGTGGCTGCCATCTCGAGATCGGCCTTGAGGGCGTAGAACTGCCGTGCGCCATCCTTCTCCATCAGCATTCTTACTCCGGCGCGCACGACTTCGCTCAGATTGGCGTAGGCGCCAGACTCGATCTGCGCCTGCACATATTTCTGCATCGGTTCGGTCAGGTGGACGTTTGGCATCAGACTCTCCTATCCATGCTCAATCGTATCAGATAC